>NZ_JAUXOV010000019.1 GCF_030684215.1 Pseudotabrizicola sp. | reverse complement strand
CGTGCTCGCGGCACAGATCGGCGACGGAAACCCCCGCCCCATGCTCTTGCAGAATGCCGACAATCTGGTCTTCGGTGAACCTGCTGCGCTTCAGCTCTGGTCCTTTCGGTTGGGCCAGAGTCTACCTCAAACTGGATTAGGTGGAGGGGGCAACGTCACGCCCGAAACGGTTGCATAAAACGCCGCGTCAAAATCTGAGGTCATAGACTTCCTGACCCGCAGGCCTCGCCTAGGGTCCAGACTTCGGTAACGGGGTCGTCCCAGTCAAGCGGTTCAGACATCGGCGATGGTGCCCGTTGGCCGGCAACGCATGCTCGCATGCGTGAGAGGGGGCTGTTTGCCATGCGGGGTCTCCCGCCACAACGCGAGGCAGCGCTCTTCCAGCCAAGCATTCAGCGCGGCAAGGTCGGCAAAGCCCGGCATTCCTTGCAGCATCTGATGACGACAATCTCGAACGTTCTTCTCGACCTGCCCCCCTCGCCTTTGGGCTTGAACCAATATCTCGACCCATCCTGCGGCGGGATTGCAGAAGCCGTTCATTGAAGCGCCATTGATCCGAGCCCATTGGACGGCGGCTCATAGACGTAGTGGTTTGTCATGGCCAGGAAGCGCATGTTGATCTGCCGCTCCTTGCCCCGGCCGACACGATCCACCGCCGTCTTCATGTTGTCGTAGATGCCACGCGCAGGTACGCCGCCAAATACGCGGAAGCCGTGCCAATGGGCAGCGAACAGCATCTCGTGGGTCTGCAACGGATAGGCACGCAACAAAAAAGCGCGGCTGTGCGACAGCTTGATATGCGCCATCTGCAACTTGGTGCGTTCACCGCCCAGAACCGCAAAATCCTCGCTCCAGTCAAACTGGAAGGCATCACCCGGGTCAAAATGCAGCGGCACAAAGGTCCCGCGCCCCGTCGTCTGCTGTTCGCGCTGCCGATCTGCCCGCCAGTGTCGCGCAAAAGCTGCGACCCGGGCATAGGAACCCGTGAAGCCAAGCGCCACGAGATCGGCGTGCAACTGCTTTACGGTCCGTCGCTGCTTGCGCGACTTCCCGGCCTCGGTCTTCAGCCAACCCGCCAGCTTATCGGCAAAGGGATCAATCTTGCTTTGCCGTTCTGGTGTCGCGAACTTTGGCTCGATCGTGTTCGCCGCCAAATGCTTGGTCACGGTATTGCGCGACACGCCCGTCAGCCGCGCAATCTCGCGGATCGACAACTTCTGCCGCTTATGCATCCGACGAATGATATTCAAAAGTCCCATGTGGATCACTCCGTTGCCCCTGCCGCTCACAGCTTCGGGAAAAGATTCACATGGCTCAGTTCTCAGTGAAAATTATCCGCCTAACCGGCTCAGTTCTGGGTGAAAATCAACAGGCGTGCCGACCAAATCCCATGTGCTGAACCTGCTCCACAGGCTGCTGGATGGCACACCGACCGACAAGGCGGATGTGAACCCTCCATCCGCCTTGTCGCTGAGCAAGGAGCCCGAGGCCAATGTCGCCCGCCATGATGGTTTGCGGACCCAGAAAGGAGCCCGTCATGCGTCATGATCCTGCGGGTGCTGCGCTGATCATCATGTTGCGCAGCCTTAAAATGCTAGGCATGGCGCAGGCCGTGCAGGACTTGCATGAGCAACGGTCGCCCGCATTCGAGGCTGCCATGCCGATCCTGTCGCGGCTGCTCAAGGCCGAAATGGCCGAGCGCGAGGTTCACTCGATCGCGTATCAAATGAAAGCTACCCGCTTCCCGGCCTACAAGGATTTGTCCGCCTTCGACTTCGCGGCCAGTGAAATACGCGAAGCTCTAGTTCGCCAACTCCATCGATGCGAGTTCCTAGATGGGGCTGAGAATGTGGTGTTGATCGGGGGGCCCGGCACAGGGAAATCGCATGTTGCCACCGCCCTCGGCATTCAGGCCATCGAGCATCACCGCAAACGCGTGCGTTTCTTCTCAACGGTCGAACTGGTCAACGCCCTGGAGCAGGAAAAGGCCCAAGGAAAGGCTGGCAAGATTGCAGCGGCGCTGGTGAAAACCGACTTGGTGGTCGTAGACGAGTTGGGATACTTGCCGTTCAGCGCCTCTGGCGGTGCCTTGCTCTTCCACCTCCTGAGCAAGCTTTACGAGCGCACCAGCGTCATCATCACCACCAACCTGAGCTTCGCCGAGTGGGCCACGGTCTTTGGGGGCGCCAAAATGACCACCGCGCTGCTCGATCGCCTCACCCA
>NZ_JAUXOV010000032.1 GCF_030684215.1 Pseudotabrizicola sp. | reverse complement strand
CCATGTCGCATCCCAATCAAAACTGTGCCGGGCACGATTGGCGGCCCCAAAGCAGGCATCCCCACGCCTTGCAGTCTGGCTGAACCAAAGATTGGTGGCCTTGATGCAGATCAGATCGGGGGCGATGACTGGCGTGGTAGGGTCAAGGTGCGTTTGATCGCGGGCACTCGGTACACGAAATTTGGAAAGCCAACCGGGCAACCAGCTCAGGCATCTTCCGCAATACCTTTATACCATAGATGAAAGTTGCTTGTCACGATGACGTGGGACAGGTGAACGACGTGGGACAGGAGAACACAGGAAGGTACTGTCGTCGTGCTGACATCGCTGCTTGCCGCCTCTGACCTGTCGAGCGGATCCAAACCCGCAGTCTGGCGCGCGCTTCTGTTTGCCGAGGCAGCGCAGGCCCGCCATGCAGTGTTGCATGTAGTAGAGGACGATCAAACTGAAGCCCGCCTGCAGGAGGAGATGCGGAGCGTTCAGAAGTACCCTGACGGGCAGCTGGCTGCCTTCGGAAAGCCAAAGGCTTGCGATGTTTTCACCCGGGCGGGCGATGCGTTTCAGGTCATCAGCGAAGTGGCGCAGGTCTGCGACGCTGACCTCATCGTTCTTGGCGCGCACGGCGCATGCTCTCGGCTTTCTTGACGGCGCCGAGGTGACTTTTGTCCATGCTTACGCACCGATTGTCCGACCGATGATGATCTACATGGGCATCACTCAGGACCGAGTCGCCGAGGTAGCGGAACGTGAGTTCCAAGACACGCGACGCGACGTGGCACCCTTCATTCAGGATCTCGGGTGAGGAGACCTGAGCTACAATGCCCGCATCGTCGAGGGCCTTGGCGCAGGCGCGCTGGCCGACATCGTCGAACGGGCAAAACCGGACCTGCTTGTAATCGGCACCCGGAGGCTCGCCGGAGTCAAGAGACTGCTTCTCGGCAGCGTCGCGCAGGAACTGATGAGCAGTCTCGAGATCGACATCCTTGCCGTGCCGCCAGTGGGATGATGGCGTTGGCGACTTCTACTCGTCAGGAAACCTGTCGCGGACAAATCGCTTCTCGAACTCCAAAAGAACAAAACTTGCCGCCCCAAGCGAAACGATCAACGCCCCCTCTGCAAATGTCAGCGGGCGAGATCCGAAGATCGTGTTCATGATCGGCAGATAGGTAAAGGCAAGCTGGCCTGTCACGACGACCGCCAGCGCGATCCACACCGGCGTCGTGCCCTTCACCCCGGTGAAGGTGAAGGACGTCATGTGCAGAAAGCGCACGCTGAACAGATAGAAGATTTCCAAGATTACCAGCGTATTCACCACCATGGTGCGGGCGGTTTCCAGATCGCGCCCCTGTTCCAGCGCCCAGAAGAACACGCCCAGCGAGATCGCGGCGAACATGATCGACACGATGATCACCCGCCACAGGATGAAAGGCGTCAGCAGCCCCGCATCCGGACGGCGCGGCGCGCGGCGCATGACCTCCGGTTCGGACGGCTCGAAGGCCAGCGCAAGGCCCAGCGTGGCGGCAAGGATCAGGTTCACCCAGAGAATTTGCACCGGGGTCATCGGCATCGCAAAGCTGAACAGGATCGCCAGGATCACCGTCAGCGCCTCGCCGCCGTTGGTGGGCAGCGTCCAGCCGACCACCTTGCGGATATTGTCATGAACCGTGCGGCCTTCGTGCACAGCGGCGACGATGGAGGTGAAATTGTCGTCCATCAGCACCATCTCCGAGGCTTCCTTGGCGGCCTCGGTGCCCTTGACACCCATCGCGATGCCCACATCCGCCTGTTTCAGCGAGGGTGCGTCGTTCACCCCGTCGCCAGTCATGGCGACAACCCGCCCCTCGGCCTGAAGCGCCTGCACGATGCGTAGCTTGTGCTCGGGGCTGGTGCGCGCAAACACGATGGTGTCGCGGACGGCCTGCGCAAAGTCATCGCCAGACAACTGGTCAAGATCATGACCCGTCAGCACGGCAGGATCGTCGCCCAGGCCAAGCTGGCGCGCGATGGCCTTGGCGGTGGCGGCATGGTCGCCCGTGATCATCCGCACGCCGATCCCCGCCGAGGCGCATTCCGCGATGGCAGCGATCGCGTCTTCGCGTGGCGGGTCGATGAAGCCGACGATGCCAAGAAAGGTGAGCCCGGTTTCGACATCGGGGAAATCGATGCGCGCCGTTCCCTCGGGCATGTGGCGCATGGCAAAGCCAAGCACCCGCTCGCCCTGTGCGGCGGCTTGTGCGATCTGGTCCGACCAGTAACCCGAGTCCAGCGCCGTCGCCCCATCAGACGCCTCTTGCCGCGCGCACATGGCCAGAACGGCCTCTGGCGCCCCCTTGACCAGCACCACATGCTCGGCTGGCGACACACTGTGCAAAGTGGCCATGAACCGATGCGCGGCATCAAAGGGGATCTCGTCGCTGCGCGCCCAGTCCGCGCGCTCGGTTTCAGGATCGAATGCGGCCTTCATCGCCAGCGTGACAAGGGCCCCTTCCATCGGGTCGCCCTCGACATGCCACGCTGTCGCGTCAGTGCGCAGCCGGGCGTCGTTGCACAACAGTCCGGCGCGGATCAGCAGCAGCACCGCATTGTCCACCGGATCCGTGTCGGGGAACAGAAGGTCGGCACCGGGCGCATAGCCCGACCCTTCGACGATCAGCGTCTCGCCCACCGTCACGACACGACGGGCGGTCATTTCGTTGCGGGTCAGCGTCCCGGTCTTGTCGGAACAGATGACCGAGGTCGCCCCCAGCGTCTCTACCGCCGGAAGGCGCCGGATTACGGCGTTGCGTGATGCCATCCGCTGCACGCCGATGGCCAGCGTGATGGTGATGACGGCAGGTAAGCCTTCTGGCACCAGACTGACCGCCAACGCGACGACAGCCATCAGCGCCTCGTCCCATTGGTAGCCGCGCAGCGTGACCGCAAACACAAACAGCACCGCCGCGCCCGCAAAAGCGAAGCGGGTGAACCGCTGACCAAATCGGTTGATCTGTCGCAGAAGTGGGGTCGTCAGTTCCTCGACACCGCCCAGCAACTCGCTGATGCGACCGATCTCGGTTTGCAAACCCGTGGCATAGACGATGCCCGTTCCCTGCCCGGTGGCCACCAAAGTGCCGGAAAAGGCAAGCGACCGGCGGTCGCCAAGGGCTGCGTTCGTGTCAACGGGGTCGGTATGCTTGGTCGCGGCCACGGACTCTCCGGTCAGGATCGCCTCGTCGATCCGCAGACTGCGGGCACGCAAAAGGCGCAGGTCTGCGGGAACCCGGTCGCCCGCCTCGATCAGCACAACATCGCCGGGAACAAGGTTGGCCTGCGGGACACTGACGCGCTTGCCGTCGCGCAGCACACTGGCCTTTGGCGCGATCATGTTGCGGATTGCTGCAAGGGCATCTTCGGCCTTGCCCTCTTGCAGGAAGCCCACGACGGCATTGACCAGAACGACCGCAAGAATCACGCCGGTGTCGATGACATGCCCCAATGCCGCTGCTGCCGCGGCCCCGGCGAGAAGGAAGTAGATCAGCGCGTTGTTGAAATGCCCAAGGAACCGAAGGACCGGGTGACGCCGGGTGCCGGTCGGTATGGAATTGGGCCCATGCTGTCGAAATCTGCGCTCGGATTCGCTGGAACTTAACCCCTGATACGTCGACGCAAGGTTGGCCACGACATGCGCCGCGTCCCGATCATGCACGGAACGAATTGTTTGATAGTCTTCTTGGTTAGCGGTGTCAGGGGCGGCGAGCATAAAGCGATTGCTCCTTCAGAGAATTGGCCAGACGCGCTATGCTATGATAAATATTCCATAGGCAGCCGCGAGTAAATTGATGCTCTGTCCGTGGTCATCTGGTGCTTTTTTGCCCTCTGGTGTGCCCAACGCTTATTGGGGGGCGCCGGACGTCGTCATTTCCCGTCCGCCCACCATCCGTCGCGCCGGAGTGCTGGATCTGGGTTGGGCGGTCAGCCCGCGCAACTGTGACCGCGACACGGGCGCACATCCCATGGTGTGTGGGCAGGTTTCGGCCTAAGGTGGTTGGAATATTGGGAGGATCGCATGATCGTTGAATTTGGTCACTTTGCGTTGGTTCTGGCGCTGGCGGTTGCTGTCGTGCAGACGGTGGTGCCGATGTGGGGCGCGTATCGGCGCAATGCCGCGCTGATGGCGGTGGCGGAACCGGCGGCGATGATCCAGTTTGTGCTGATCGCGGCAAGTTTCGCGGCGCTCACCTATGCTTTTGTCACATCAGACTTTTCGCTGGTTCTGGTGGTGCAGAATTCACATACGCTTAAGCCGATGCTGTACAAGATCTCGGGGGTGTGGGGCAACCATGAAGGGTCTTTGCTGCTGTGGGCGCTGATTTTGGCGCTGTTCGGGGCCTGTGCTGCGTGGTTTGGCGACAATCTGCCGCCGACGCTGAAGGCCCGCGTGATTGCGGTGCAAGGCTCGATCGGTGTGGCGTTTTTGATGTTCATGCTGTTCACCTCGAACCCGTTCTTGCGCCTTGCGGTGCCGCCTCTCGACGGGCTTGACCTGAACCCGCTGCTGCAAGACCCCGGTTTGGCATTTCATCCGCCGTTTCTGTATTTGGGCTATGTCGGCCTGAGCATGGCGTTTTCCTTCGCTGTGGCCGCCCTGATTGAGGGGCGGGTGGATGCGGCATGGGGGCGGTGGGTGCGGCCATGGACCCTTGCCGCATGGATTTTCCTGACCATCGGCATCGCTTTGGGGTCTTGGTGGGCCTATTATGAGCTGGGCTGGGGTGGGTTCTGGTTCTGGGACCCGGTCGAGAACGCATCATTCATGCCGTGGCTTTTGGCCATCGCGCTGTTGCACTCTGCGATCGTGGTGGAAAAGCGCGAGAGTCTGAAGGCGTGGACAATCCTCTTGGCGATCATGGCGTTTGGCTTTTCGCTGATCGGCACGTTTATCGTGCGTTCGGGCGTGATCACCTCGGTCCACTCTTTCGCCAATGACCCCGAGCGTGGGGTATTCATCTTGATGATTTTGGCGGTGTTCATGGGCGGCGCGCTGACGCTCTTTGCGTTCCGTGCGGGCTCGATGGAGGCCAAGGGATTGTTTGCCATGGTCAGCCGCGAATCTGCGCTGGTGGCTAACAACCTTTTGCTGTCAGTGGCGGCATTTGTGGTGTTTATCGGCACGATCTGGCCGCTTTTGGCCGAGCTGTTCTTTGGCCGCACGCTCAGCGTTGGAGAGCCGTTTTTTAACGCGGCCTTTTCGCCCTTTGCGGTCGCCTTGGCGGTGATCCTGCCCATCGGCGCAATGATGCCCTGGAAACGCGGCGAGATCATGCGCGGCTTCCGGCCATTGATACCGGCGATGCTGCTGGCCTTTGCTGCGGGGTCTTTGGTCTGGGCGATGCAGACCGGGCGCACGGCACTCGGGCCTGTAGGTGTGGCGCTGGGGATCTGGGTTGTGCTGGGCGCCGTCGTTGATCTGTGGAGCCGGACCGGGCGCGGGCCAGTGGCGGGCCGATTTGCCCGGCTGGGCCGTTTGCCGCGCGCCGATTGGGGCAAGGCCACGGCGCATGCGGGCATGGGGATCACGATGTTTGCCGTTTGCGCGATGCTGGCGTGGAAGACCGAAGACATCCGCATTGTCCAAGAGGGCGGCACCTATGCGCTTGGGCCCTATGAGGTCACGCTGACCTCGGTCGACGAAGTGCGGGGGCCGAATTATTTCAGCACCATGGCCACAATGGAGGTGCGGCGTGATGGTGCGATGGTGGCGACGCTGACCCCGGAAAAGCGGATGTATCCGGTGCAGGGGATGCCAACGACCGAAGCCGCGATCGACTATGGTTTCTGGCGCGACATCTATCTGGTGATCGGTGATCCGCAGGTGGGTGGTGGCTATGCGGTGCGGTCTTATATCGAACCTTTTGCCAATTGGTTGTGGGCGGGCTGCCTGATCATGGCCTTTGGCGGGTTGCTCAGCCTGACTGACAGGCGCTATCGGGTGGCTGCGGGGGCTTCGCGCCGCGCAGGCGCGGTTCCGGCGGAGTGATGGCAATGAAACGCATGGCTCTTGCGTTGCTGCTGGCCTTTGCCCCGCTGTCGCCGGTCTTTGCGGTGCAGCCCGATGAGGTGCTGGCCGACGCGGGGCTGGAGGCGCGGGCGCGCGCCATCAGCCGCAATCTGCGCTGCCCGGTCTGTCAGGGGGAATCGATCGACGATTCCAACGCGCCGATCAGCCGAGATCTGCGGCTGGTGGTGCGCGAACGTATCATGGCAGGCGACACCGATGCGCAGGTGGTCGATTTTGTTGTCAGCCGCTATGGCGAATTTGTGCTGTTCAGCCCAAAGGCCGAAGGTGCCAACCTGATCTTGTGGCTGGCCGGGCCGGGTCTTTTGCTGGTGGGTGGGATCGGGGCCTTCGCCTATATCCGCAAGCGTGGTCGGGGTGTGGTCCCTGCAGAGGCCCTATCGGCTGATGAACAATCGCGGCTGCGAGACCTGCTGGAAAAGTGACGCGTTGATAAGTGACGCGGCGTTTGACCTTTTCTTGCGCGCATGGGCGGTTAGTCTGTTGCGCAAACGCAAGGGGGCCCAGATGGAATACCAGACGATCACCGTGACCGAAGACAGAGGCATCGCCACGCTTGCCCTGAACCGGCCCGAGGTGATGAATGCGCTGTCTACCCAGATGCGGGCGGAACTGCTGGACGCTTTCCGTTATGCCGGAAAATCGGCGCGGGTGATCGTGCTGACCGGGCAGGGCCGCGCCTTTTGCTCGGGTCAGGATCTGGGCGACCGGGCCAAGATCGCCGAGATTGATCTGGAACGCACACTGCGCGACGAATACGAGCCTTTGTTGCGCGCGATCATGGATTGCCCGGTGCCGACAATCGCGGCGGTGAACGGGGCGGCGGCTGGGGCGGGGGCCAATCTGGCCTTGGCTTGCGATGTGGTGATCGCGGCGCATAGTGCCAGCTTTATTCAGGCGTTTACCCGCATCGGCCTGATGCCTGATGCGGGCGGCACCTATTGGTTGCCACGCCAGATGGGTTTTGCACGAGCCATGGGCGCGATGCTGTTTGCGGACAAGATCAGCGCGCAGCAGGCAGCCGACTGGGGCATGATCTGGGAAGCGGTGCCGGATGCCGATTTTGCTGCTCATATCGCCAGGCGGGCAGGGGCCTTGGCCCAGGGGCCAACAGTGGCCTACCGCGGCGTGAAACAGGCGCTGCGCCAAAGCTATGCCAATGATCTGGAGGCGCAACTGGCGTTGGAGGCGCGGCTGCAAGGCGCATGTGGGCAGACCCGCGATTTCATGGAGGGCGTTGTGGCTTTTCTTGACAAACGCCCGGCAGAGTTTGAAGGCCGCTGAAATTGCTTTCCTAAACCACCCCCGTCTTACTACGCTGGTGTCACAAGACATAGGTGCGTGCGGGGGCAGCGTATGTGGATCAGGACATTGCAGGCTGTGCTGCACCGGGGCATCCGGCACGGTCGTCTGCATGTCCGCTTTCCAGATGGCACGCAGCGCAGCTACGGCCCCGGCTCTGGGCCGCAAGCGCAGGTGGAGATCCTTGACCCGGCTTTGCCACGCCGCATCCTGCTGAACCCACAGATGGCCTTGGGCGAAGGCTACATGGCGGGGGGTTTGCGCTTTGCATCCGACGATGACCTGCGGCAGTTTTTGCAGATCGCAGCGGCTTCGGCTCTGGCCGGGCAACTGCCCCTGCCGATGCGGCTGGCGCATCGGCTGCGGGTGCGGACCAAAGGGCTGATGCAGTGGAACACGCTGGGGGCGTCGCGGCGGCGGGTGCAGCACCATTACGATATTCCCGACGGGTTCTACCGGCTGTTTATGGAAGAAGACCTGCAATACACCTGTGCCTATTACCGCGACGAGCACGCGACACTGGAGCAGGCGCAGGCAGCCAAGATGGCGCATATCGCGGCCAAGCTGTGCCTGCGGCCGGGCTTGCGGGTGTTGGATATCGGCTGCGGCTGGGGGGGGCTTGCTCTGTATCTGGCGCGCCATCATGGGGTGCAGGTGACTGGGATCACCCTGTCAGCGGTGCAACTGGCTGCGGCGCAAAGCAGCGCGGCCAGCATGGGCCTGTCAGACCGGGTGTCGTTTCGCTTGCAAGACTATCGCCATGTGCCCGACCGCTTTGACCGAGTGGTCAGCGTCGGCATGATGGAACATGTCGGCGTTCCGCAGTATCAAAGCTACTTCAACAAGATTAACGCCATACTTGAACCAGATGGCATCGGGTTGATCCACTTCATCGGCCGTCATACCCCGCCGCGTGTGCTGTCACCGTGGTTTCAGAAATACATCTTTCCGGGCGGCTACGCTCCCGCCTATTCCGAAGTGATCCCCCGCGTTGAACGCGCGGGGCTGGTGGTCACGGATCTGGAGGTTTGGCGCGGCCACTACGAACGCACACTGCGCCAGTGGCAGGCAAGGTTCCGCGCGCATGACCCACAGGTGCGCGCCATGTTCGATGACCGGTTCATCCGCATGTGGTGGTGGTATCTGGTCGCGGCCGAGGTCAGCTTTACCCATATGGGCATGGTGCTGTTCCAGATGCAGATTGCGCGGCACCCGGATGCGGTGCCGCGCACGCGCGATTATCTGTATCCCGATAAACGCCCAAACCCCGGCACCTCAGACCCCGCGTGACAGGGCCGCCACGCCGGTCCGCGCAATCTCGCGCAGACCAAGCGGGCGCATCAGCTCGGCAAAGCTGTCGATCTTTTCCGGCGTGCCGGTCATCTCGAACACAAAAGACTCCAGCGTCGAATCCACCACATGCGCGCGGAAGATCTCGGCCAGACGCAGCGCCTCGATCCGGTGCTCGCCACGGCCCGCGACCTTGAACAACGCAAGCTCACGCTGCACCGAAGGGCCTTCTTCGGTGAGGTCATGCACATCATGCACCGGAACCATACGACCCAGCTGCGCCTTGATCTGAGCGATCACCTGCGGCGTACCACGGGTGACAATGGTGATCCGGCTCAGATGCCCGGTATGATCCACCTCGGCCACGGTCAGGCTGTCAATGTTATACCCGCGCCCTGAAAACAACCCGATCACACGGGCCAGCACCCCGGCCTCGTTGTCGACGATCACGGCCAAAGTGTGGGCCTCGATCACCTCGGCATGAGGGTCGCGCAGGTCATAGGCGGAATGGCTGGTCGAGCCTGTCTTGATATTGAGCGGCGACATGGGCCTGCCCTTTCATCTTGGCAAAAATACTCTGGGGGTCCGGGGGCAAGGCCCCCGGGGTTCTCAGCAAGAAAACACGCACCGGAACTGTGCGCAGCAAACCATCACACCAACACCGCGCCTTTGGCTTCGATCACGCCTTGGGTATCGGCATCGCCCAGCAGCATCTCGTTGTGCGGTTTGCCCGACGGGATCATCGGGAAGCAGTTTTCATGCTTCTCGACAAGGCAATCAAAGATTACCGGGCCGTCGTAGCGCAGCATCTCCATGATGGCGTCATCCAGATCTTTGGGGTCGCTGCATTTGATGCCCTTGCAACCAAAGGCTTCGGCCAGTTTCACGAAATCGGGCAGGGATTCCGACCACGACTGCGAATAGCGCTCGCCATGCAGCAATTCCTGCCACTGACGCACCATTCCAAGGCGTTCGTTGTTCAGGATGAACTGCTTGACCGGGGCGCGGAACTGCATTGCGGTGCCCATTTCTTGCATGTTCATCAGCCATGACGCCTCGCCCGCCACGTTGATCACCAGCGCGTCGGGGTGCGCGATCTGCACGCCGATGGATGCGGGCAGGCCATAGCCCATCGTTCCCAGACCACCAGAGGTCATCCAGCGATTTGGGCCTTCAAACCCAAGGAACTGAGCGGCCCACATCTGATGCTGGCCCACTTCGGTGGTGATATAGCGGTCCATGCCCTTGGTCAGGGCTTCCAGCCGTTCCAGCGCATATTGCGGTTTGATGATGGTGGCGCTGTTGTTGTAGGTCAGGCATTTCACCGCCCGCCATTCGTTGATCTGCTTCCACCATGTCGCAAGGCCCGCCTTGTTGACCTTGCGGCCGCGTGATTTCCAGATCCGCAGCAGGTCTTCCAGCACATGGCCGACATCGCCAAGGATCGGCACATCAACACGCACGACCTTGTTGATTGATGACGCGTCGATGTCGATATGCGCCTTGCGTGAATGCGGGCTGAAATCCTTGATCCGGCCGGTGATGCGGTCGTCAAAGCGCGCGCCGATGTTGATCATCAGATCGCAGCCATGCATGGCAAGGTTCGCTTCATAAAGCCCATGCATGCCAAGCATGCCCAGCCAGTTCTTGCCCGATGCCGGATAGGCGCCCAGACCCATCAGGGTCGAGGTCACGGGAAAGCCTGTCGCCTCGGCCAGTTCGCGCAAGAGCTGGCTGGCGGCGGGGCCAGAGTTGATCACGCCGCCGCCAGTGTAGAACACCGGACGTTCAGCGGTCTCAATCATTTCAACCAGACGGGTGATCTGGTCAATGTCGCCTTTTACCTTTGGCTGATAATGGATGGGTTTGATCTTTTCGACAGGCACATATTCGGCGTCAGCGAATTGCACATCCTTGGGGATGTCGATCAGCACCGGACCGGGGCGACCGGAGCGGGCGACGTGAAACGCCTTGTGGATGGTTTCAGACAGCTTTGCTGTGTCTTTTACCAGCCAGTTCATCTTGGTGCAGGGGCGGGTGATGCCCACGGTGTCGGCTTCTTGAAAGGCATCGGTGCCGATTGCAAAGGTGGGCACCTGACCGGTCAGCACCACAATCGGGATACTGTCCATCAGCGCATCAACCAGACCGGTCACCGCATTGGTTGCACCGGGCCCAGAGGTTACCAGCGCCACGCCCACCTTGCCGGTTGACCGCGCATAGCCTTCGGCCATGTGGATCGCACCCTGTTCGTGCCGCACAAGGATATGGCGGATGTCGTTTTGCTGAAAAATCTCGTCATAGATCGGCAGGACTGCGCCGCCGGGGTAGCCAAAGACCACTTCGACGCCCTGATCCTTCAGCGCCTGCACCACCATCCGTGCGCCCGTCATTGACTTTGTCATCGTCCGTCTCTCCGTCTGTGCCAGTCCGTGTTTGGTCGTCAGTGTTTGGTCGTCTGTATCTGTCGCAACAAAAAGCCCCCGGGGTTTCCGGGGGCGCATGGGAACCTGTTATGGTCAACCGTTACCGGCCCATGCGCCAAAAACCCCCAAGTACGAGAATATGCAGCATCGCCGCCCCCTCTGCCTTACGCCGGGCAAACTATGGTGACGGATTGGGGGCGTCAACACCAAAAAAGCGAATAATCTGTCGCAGAGACCGGCTATTTTTGGTTTTATGTTACGTTTTGTCGCAGATCAAGGAAACTAATGGAAAATGACCGAGCTGACAGTGCACCCGGCAGGTGGTGAGTCGCCACCTGCCGGGCCGCGTTTGATCGTCAGGTCATTATCAGGACTACGTATCCGGCATAGACTGCCAGCAGAGCCACACCGGCAAGACGGGGAATGCCTTTGAGCAGCACCGCGAACAGCACCAGCACGATTGCGGTTCCGGCGACCCATGGCATGTCAGCGCTGGCAAAGCGCGGATCGGCTGGAATGGGGGTGATCAGCGCGGTGATGCCGAGGATCGAAAAGATGTTGAAGATGTTCGACCCGATCACATTGCCGACCGCGATCTCGGTTTGCTTGCGAAACGCCGCAATCACGCTAGTGGCGAGTTCAGGCAGGCTGGTGCCGACCGCGACCACGGTGAGGGCGATCACGGCTTCGGACACGCCGAAAGACTGCGCGATGATGGTCGCGCTGTCGACCAGCAGGCGTGCGCCGATGACCAAAACGATCAGCCCGCCCACGGTCTGGGCGACGGATATGGGCATGGCAGCGGGGGGGAGAGCGTCAAGATCGGGCTCCTCTCTACCCAGCACAAAGGCCATGATCATGAACACCGCCAGCCCGATCAGCAGGATCACACCATCCATCCGCGAGATCACACCATCCAGCAGCATGACCCAAAGCGCAGCGGTGGCCACGATCATGATGCCAAGGTCACGCCAGACCTTGCGAATGGGGATCATCAAAGCCGCGATGACGGCCGAGGTGCCGAGGATCAGCAGAATGTTGGCGATGTTTGACCCCAGCACATTGCCGATGGCAATGGCGGGCTGGCCTGCAAGGGCGGCCTGAACCGAAACCAGCAGTTCCGGGGCCGAGGTGCCAAAGCCCACGATGGTCAAACCGATCACCATGGGTGACAGGTTGAAGTGCCGCGCGATGTTGGACGCGCCGCGCACCAGATATTCACCGCCAAGGAACAAGGCGACAAGGCCGATGCAAAACAGGATGTAGGTCAAGATAGCTTCCCCGGTGGTTATTGTTGGCCCAAAGCGCAATTTGCTGGGCTGATGTG
The DNA here is from genome assembly GCF_030684215.1 of Pseudotabrizicola sp. Classification (GTDB taxonomy): domain Bacteria; phylum Pseudomonadota; class Alphaproteobacteria; order Rhodobacterales; family Rhodobacteraceae; genus Pseudotabrizicola. Next base: position 12,374 of record NZ_JAUXOV010000032.1, on the reverse strand, counting down.
GGCATGACTTTGGTGCGACCGGATAAAATGCAAGGGGGGCAGGGTGGGTTCCGCCGCGTGTTTTGCAATTAAGGGGCAACGTTGCCCTGAAAGCATGACGCAGCCAGCAGCTTTCGCGCGTGATCAGGTTCGGTTTGCCAGCAAGAGGCTATTTCCAGCGCCAGATGGGCGTTTTGGGCGGCAGTGCTTTGTTCGGTGGCATGGATCAGGTCGAGACAGGGCAGATCAACACGAGACTCGTCCCAGTCGATCAGGCAGGGGCCGTCATTTGACAGGATCAGATTTGCTGCGCCTAGATCGCCATGGATCGGTTGGGTCTGGCTTTTGGCAACAGCCTTCCAGGCCTTGCGCAAGCGGGGCAGGAGATCGGCGGGCAGGGTGGCGAGGTCAATATCGCCGCTGCGGGTCTGCGTAAGCAGGTCGGCCAAGGCGCAAAAGCCGGGGCGTTGCGGCAAAAGCGGACATGCCGCGAGAAACGCACGGATGCGTGGCGCAAGGTCTGTCATGTCTGCGGGGTGGGTGCCTTCGACCCAAGGCTCGATCGTCCAGCCCTGATGCAGCAGGTTGCCGGATGGGTCTTGCTGCAGCACGGGCACTTGAAAGCCTGCGGCACGCGCGGCTGCTTGCAGGGGGAAAAGCCAGCGCAATTGCGCTTCGGTCCTGCGGGTGGATTTGGCGACGACCGCGCCACCGGGTCCGTCGCAAAGCCATACCGTATTGCGGTGCCCGCCCGTCAGGCGACGCCGGGGGATCAGTCCCAGCACGGCGGGCGGGGGTGTCATCTTCCCTGCCCGGTGCCCTGCAAAACGCCGTGTTCCATGGCGTAGCGGGTCAGGCCTGCGGTAGAGGCGATGCCCAGTTTGCGTTTGATGTTCTTGCGGTGGGTTTCCACCGTGCGGACAGAGATATCCAGCACGATGGCCACCTCTTTGTTGGACCGGCCCTGCGCCAGTTCCAAAAGGATGGTTTGCTCTCGGCTGGTCAACGGTTCGCGTGCGCCGTCACCTGCGGGCTTCAGGCTTTGGCTGGCCCCGGTGCACAGGTAGCGATGGCCCTGCATCACGGTGTCTATGGCCAGTTTTACTTCCTCGGTCGGCACGTCTTTGAGCAGATAGCCCATGGCACCATGGCTGAGCGCGGTGGTGATGTATTCCGGACTGTCGTGCATTGAAAGGATCAGGATGCGGGTGTCGGGGCGGCGTTCCAGAATGATCTCGGTTGCGGTCAGGCCGCTGATCTGCGGCATGTTCAGATCCAGCAGCATTACATCGGGATCAAATTCTGCCACGCGGTCGATGGCGTCGCGGCCATTCGACAGGGTGCCGACAACAAGAATATCGTCGTAGGTTTCCAGAATGGCGCGGATGCCTTCGGCCACCATGGGGTGATCATCAACGATCAGAACACGGGTCTTTGGGGCGTGAGTCATCGTGGGGTCATCCTTGGGCCTCTGCGGTTCCGGTGGGGGGAAGCATGTGTGACAGCGGCACCTGCGCCTCGATCAAGGTGCCCGTGCGGGTTGACAGGATGCGCAACGTGCCGTCAAGCCGTTCCATCCGTTCGGCCATATTGCGCAGGCCAAGCCCGTCTCGGCGGTTTTGGGGCATGCCGTTGCCGTTGTCCTCGATCCTGACGACTGCGCCATCCTTGGTTCCGCGCACCAGCATCTTGACGTGGGTGGCACCGGAGTGGCGCTCTATGTTGGTCAGCGCCTCTTGGGCGATGCGGTAGAGAGCGATTTTGGCGTCGGGGTCCAGACGGTTGCGAAAGGGGTTGGTGGCATAATCGACCGTGATGCCGGTGCGGCGGCCAAATTCTTCGGCCAGAGATTGCAGGGCAGGACCAAGGCCAAGGTCATCCAGCACACCGGGACGCAGATCACGGCTGATGCGGCGCACCTCCTGGATGGCGCCGTTCAGGTTTTCGATGCCCTGCCCAAGGCTTTCGCCCGCGCGGGCGTCGCCTGTGGTCAGTCTGCGGCGGGCGAGTTCGAGGGTGTATCGCACGCCAACAAGGATCTGGCTGATGCTGTCGTGGAGTTCGCGCGCGACGCGGCCGCGTTCTTCTTCCTGAGTATCAAAGATGCGCTGGGTCAGGGCCTTTAGTTTCTGGTCGGCCAGACGGCGCTCGCGCAGGTTCAGAAACAGACCCGACAGAAAGACGACGAAGACAGAGGCAACGGTGATCGCGCCGATATAAAGGAAAGTGCGGGTGACCCTTGCCCTGGTCTCGGCGCGGGCGGCGGCAACCGAGGTCAGCACGTCGTCGATGAAAACCCCGGTGCCTATGGCCCAGCGCCAGTCTTGCAGCCCGATGACATAGGTGATCATCCGCCCCTCGCGCTTGGTTGAGGGTTTTGACCAGACATAGCTGTGATACCCCGCGCCCTGGCGTGCCAGCTCAATCAGGCGGTCAACCACGGGTGTGCCTTCTGTGTCGCGTAGACCGGCCCAGTTCTGCTCGATCAGCCATGTCTGACGCGGACTGACGATGTTGCGCCCATCGTAGTCGTAGACAAAGAAGAACCCGTCGGTGCCGTAGGTCATTGCGGCCAGAATTTGCGCCACGCGGGTTTTGGCGATCTTGTCATCGGGCAAAGCGTTGCCATAGATCGGGCCAAAGGCCGTTCGGGCGATGGACAGGTAGTTGCGCAGCTCGGCTTGTTTGGTGGCGATCAGTTGCGCCTCCAGCATAGCGATCTCACGCTCGGACATCTGTCGCGCCTCACGCGTGACCAGAACCGACAGGATGGCCATGGCCAGCACAAGAGGAAGCGTGGCCAGAAGAAAGACCTTTTGGCCATAGCTGAGCCTGCGTCTGTTGCCGTGGCCTGTGGCCATGCTGGTCTCCCAAACTTGGCAGGCAGAGTGCTGGGGGATGCGGGCCGGGTCAACGGGCGTGGCCGGATTTTTTTTCTGTGCCTTTTCAATGGGATCTTTTCGCGGTGCGAAATTTTGCCGGGTTTTGCCCGGCGTATGCGTAGTAGTCGGTATTTTCGCAAGAAAATGATGACGATAATGTCATCAAACTGGGATGGTGGAGGCCGTCCAAGGATAAATTCTTAAAACGGGAGGAGAGTGCCGATGGACCGTCGTTCCTTTATGACGAAGGCCGCGCTTGGGGGCGCGACCGCTGCTGCTGCTGCCACGCTGGCCGCACCAATGTATGCACAAGGCAACCGCACGCTGACGCTGGTCACGACATGGGGTCGTGGGCTTGCCGGCGTGCATGACAGCGCGCAACGCTGCGCCGATATGATCACCGCGCTGACCGATGGCCAGCTGACGGTGGACCTGAAGGCGGCGGGCGAACTGGTGGGTGCGTTTGAGGTATTTGACGCTGTGACCTCGGGTCAGGCGGATATGTATCATGGGGCGGATTACTATTTCGTCGGCCAGCACCCGGCCTATGCCTTCTTTACGGCTGTGCCTTTTGGCATGACCGCGCAGGAGCTGACCAACTGGTATCACCATGATGGCGGGATGGAGCTTCATGACGAACTGGGCCAGATTTTTGGCCTCAAGTCGTTTCTTGCGGGCAACACCGGCGGCCAGGGTGGTGGCTGGTTCCGCAAGGAAATCAACGGGCCGGAGGATTTTCAGGGTCTGAAGTTCCGGATGCCGGGTCTGGGCGGTCTGGCGCTGGGCAAGATGGGTGCGTCAGTGCAGAACATTCCGGGGTCGGAAGTGTATCAGGCGCTGTCGTCTGGCGCGATTGATGGCACCGAATGGATCGGACCTTGGGCCGATGAAAAGCTGGGTCTGCAAGAGATCACCAAGATCTATTACCCCGCAGGTTTCCATGAGCCGGGTGCTGGTCTTTCGCTGGCAACCAACCGCGACGTGTTCGAGAGCCTGACCCCGGTGCAGCAAAAGATCATCGAGATCGTCTCTGGTGACGGGCACCAGTGGAATCTGGCGCAATTCCTGACCCAGAACGGCGCGGCTTTGTCGCGTTTGCAGGCGGCGGGCGTCAAGACCATGGAATTCCCGGATACAGTCTGGGATGCCTTTGGCGCGGCGAGTAAGGCAGTGCATGACGAAAATCTGGGTGATGATATTTATAAAAAGATCCATGACAGCGCAATGGCGTCGATGAAATCGTCTTCGTCCTGGCTGAAAATCTCGGATGGCACCTATACGGCGCAGCGCGACCGCGTTTTGGGGTAAGGGACGGGGGGCGCGCTGGTGGGTTCAGACCTGCTGCCGCCTCGCTTTTTGGCTGACCCCGGGGGGATCCTCCCCCCGGACCCCTCTGGGATATTTGTGAACAGAAAATGGGGGCGGTTGGTTCCGGCTTTGTTGGTCGGATGGGCGTTTGAATGGGGTGGGGGGCGACGTGCTGGACGGCATTTGGTGGGTGATCAGCAATATCGGCATGGCCTTTGTGAACTTTGGCGTGGCGCTGGCAAATCCGGGGTTGTGGCTGGATTGGGCAAACCGTGAGGCGCTGGCACGGTTCATCTATTATGGCGCATCGGTCGAGTTTTTCTTTGTGGTGTTCACCGCGTTTCTGGTGCTGACCGGGATCGGGATGCTGCGGCGCGGCTTCATGTGGGGGATGGTGCGGGGGCTGGAGGGCTTTGCCAACGGGGTCGGGCGGTTTGTGGCTTGGTTTGGGTTACTGATGGTTTTGCAGCAGATTGTGATCATCTTTTTGCAACGCATCTTCCGGGTGGCGACGCTGGAGTTCGGGCCGTTTGCACCCTTTGGCTATCCGCTGCTGCCGGGGCCGTCGTTCATGCGCGATCTGTCGTGGTGGTCGGAAGAGCTGAAGCTGTATAACGCGATGATCGTCTGTCTGTGCATCACCTACACCTTTGTGCAGGGCGGGCATGTGCGGGTCGATCTGGTCTATGCAAATGTACGGTTCCGCACGCGTCGGGTGATCGACATGCTGGGGTCAATGCTGTTCATGATGCCGGCGGCGGTGCTGACCTGGCTTTATTCATGGTTTTTCATGTGGCGGTCTTTGGTCACTCCCAAGGTGTCGGCCAGTGACAAGCTGGAATCGTTGCTGGCCAAGGCGCGGATATTCAAATGGAATGTCGAGACGATTGCGTTTTCGCCCAACGGATTTGACGCCTATTTCCTGTTCAAGCTGCTGCTGATCGGTTTTTGCGCTTTGGTGTTCATTCACGCTTGGGCGTTTTTCTGGCGGTCATATCTGGAGTTCGTGGAGGGTCCCGACTCTGAGGGGCGCTTTTTGGATCGGGATGCGCCGGGCGGCAGCGCCCAAGACCTGCAAACGCGATAAGGGACGGATATTACCATGCTTTTTGGTCTGGACGGCGTTGAGGTCGGTCTGATTATCGTGTTCCTGTGCCTGTTTGGCGGGATCATTTCCGGGTTTCCGGTGGCCTTTGCGATTGGTGGGGCGGGGATCATCGCCTTTGGTATCATTGCGGCGTTGGATTCGGCGGGGGTGTTGATTCATCAGGCGATTGATACCGGGTCAGCGGCGTATCGCGCGTTGCAGGCGCAAGGGGTGCCGGGGATTGATATCACCACATTTCGCTATCCTGAGCTGCCGCGGATTGAGGTTGCGCTGTTTCCGGGCGGCTGGGAAACCGCGATGGACCGGAACTTGTCGTTCATCGTCAACCGGATGAATGAGCGGGTCATTGCGGGCGCGTCGATTGAGACGCTGCTGGCGGTCTTGATGTTCGTGATGATGGGGATTGTGCTGGAGCGGTCGAAGATTGCCAATGATCTATTGACTACAATGGCGCGGGTGTTTGGGCCGCTGCCGGGGGGCTTGGCAGTATCGGTCGTGGTGGTGGGCGCGTTTCTGGCGGCATCCACCGGGATTGTGGGCGCGACCGTGGTCACGATGGGCTTGCTGAGCCTGCCCACCATGCTGCGCGCCGGATACAGCCCGCAACTGGCGACAGGTGTGATTGCGGCCAGTGGTACGCTGGGCCAGATCATTCCGCCATCCATTGTGATTGTGCTTTTGGGGACTATGGCGGGCGATCTCTATGCCTCGGGTCAGGAAGTGCGGGCGCAGACGGCGGGCTGTTCGGATGCGCTGACCTTTCTGGGCCGCGCGGCAGTGGTGTCGGTGGGGACGCTGTTTCAGGCGGCGATCTTGCCGGGGCTGCTGCTGGCGTTTTTGTATGCGGCTTACGCCTTTGGATTTGCGCTGGCGAACCCGTCAAAGGCACCCGCGATTCAGCTGACCGAAGGCAGCGGGCAGATCATCACCCGAAGCGAGGCGACGCGGTGGTTTCTTTTCGTGCCGGTGGCGCTGATCGGCGGGTTTCTGATGCTGTCACAGATGAACCTGATCGGATCGCAGGACATGACGGTGGACAGCTTCAGCGATGCAGGCCGGAGCGCCACGTTGCGCACCAACGTCTCCGCGCAGTGTCAGGCCAGCATGATCGCCCTGCATGGGCAAGAGCGCTGGGATGAGGCAGTGACCGAGCAGGCGGCGATTGCCGAGGCGGGGGGCGTGGCTCAGGCGCGGGCGCTGACGGCAGAGGAGCGTGAGGCTGCGCGGTTGGCGCGTGAGAAAAGCCGTGCGCCGGTTGGCACCGGGGTTGCGGTCTTGCTACTGCTGGCGGCGCTGACGCTGACCACCGCGCGCGGTCTGGCGCCCATGGCGGAGCATCGTCCGGTCTGGATCGGGCTGGCCGGGGTGGCGCTGGGACTGACGGTGGATGCGCTGTTCATCGGGCCGCTGATGTCACCGGGGGTCAGTCTGCTGTGGCTGGGGCTGCCCTTTGCCATGATCATCTATGCGGTTTGGGCCGCGATGCCGATGCTGACTCAAAACGATATTTTGCGCGTGGTGTTCCCGCCGCTGGTGCTGGTGGTGGCGGTGCTTGGGTCCATCCTTGGCGGGATAACAAACCCGACCCCGGCGGCCGCACTTGGGGCCGGGGGCGCGCTTTTGCTTGCGGCGTATCGCCGGCTTGAGGATGAGCAGCGAAATTCGCGCATCATCACGGGCGCGTCATTCGCGCTGGTGGTGATGCTGCTGGTGGGGGTCAACTTCGATTTGAGGCTTGGTCTGGGCACCACAACGACTGAACAAATCATCGCGTTCTGGGTGGCGATGGCGGCCTATAGCTTTACCATGTTTGGCATTCTGTATGCCTGCTGGGTGCTGTGGCGGTCGGCGGTGCTGACGTCGGTGGTGCGCGAAACCGCCAAGATCACCAGCATGGTCTTTGCCATCCTGATCGGCAGCCAGATCCTTAATCTGGTGCTGATCTCCTTTGGCGGTGAGCATTACATCCAAAGTTTCCTGCGCAGTTTTGACAATGAACTAACGGCGTTTCTGATCGTGATGCTGGTGTTGTTCATTCTTGGCTTCGTGCTGGATTTCCTTGAGATCATCTACATCGTTGTGCCGATTGTCGGGCCGGTGATTTATGGCGGCACGTTTGACCCAAGCTGGGTCACCATCATGATCACGGTGAATCTGCAGACCAGTTTTCTGACCCCGCCCTTTGGCTTTGCGCTGTTCTATCTGCGTGGGGTGGCCCCAAAGGAGGTGACGACGCGGCATATCTATACCGGGGTAATGCCCTTTGTCGGCATTCAGATGGCAACCTTGCTGCTGTTGTATCTTGCGCCATGGATTGTCACGATCGTTCCCAGACTGTTGGGGTGATGGCTCTGCCAAAGCGGTTTGGAACGTGATATGCCTCTTGTGTTAGCGCAAGCAAGAGGAGGGAATCGCCATGGCAATCCGGGTAACCGTCTGGGGCGAGAATGTTCACGAACGAGAGAACAAAGTGGTCGCGGGGATCTACCCCAATGGAATGCACAGCACGATTGCCGATGCGCTGAACAGGGATCCGGGGGTTGCTGCCTCGACGGTTACGCTGCAAGACCCCGAACATGGGATGACTGCGGAAAAGTTGGCTCAAACCGATGTGTTGATCTGGTGGGGCCATGCGGCCCATGGCGACGTGGCGGATACGGTGGTGGAGAGGGTCTGCGACGCGGTCTGGTCCGGCATGGGGGCGATTTTCCTGCATTCGGCGCATTTCGCCAAACCGTTCAAGCGGTTGATGGGAAGCCCCTGCAACCTGACATGGCGCGAGGCCGGTGAGCGCGAGCGGATCTGGCTGACCAGCCGCAGCCACCCGATTGCTGCCGGGTTGCCAGATCACTTTGAGCTGGAAAATGAGGAAATGTATGGCGAGCCTTTTGGCGTGCCTGACCCGATGGAGACAGTGTTTGTCTCGTGGTTTCAGGGCGGTGAAGTTTTCCGCTCTGGCCTGACCTACAAGCGCGGGGCGGGGTCCGTGTTTTACTTCCGTCCGGGGCATGAAACCTATCCGACCTATCACAACGCCCATGTGCAGCGGGTTATCCTGAACGCGGTAAAATGGGCGCATAACCCGGCGCCGCGGCTGGTGGATGCGTCGGCCGCGCCGAATGTGCCGGTGGATAAGGCCTTGGAGCCGATTGAAGAACGTGGGCCAAGGCTGCACCATGATGGCGAGGAGGGGTTCCGGTGACCATACGGATTTTGATCATCGGAACGGGCGGTATGGCGAATACCCATGCCGAGAGCTTTGCCCGGATTGATGGGGTGGACCTGGTGGCCGGGGTAGACACCCGACCTGACCAGCTGGCAGCCTTTTGCGAAAAGCACAGCATTGCCAACAGGTTTGCGACAATTGCAGAGGCGATCAGCTGGGGCCAGTTTGATGCGGTGACCAATGTCACGCCCGATGCGGTTCATTTTGTCACCACCATTCCCGTTCTGGCGGCAGGCAAACATGTGTTGTGTGAAAAGCCACTGGCCACCAGCGCGGCGGATGCTGAGGCGATGATGGTGGCGGCGCAAACCGCTGGCGTGGTCAACATGGTCAACCTCAGCTACCGCAACGGGGCGGCCCTGCAACAGGCGGCGCAGATGGTGGCGCAGGGGGCGATCGGCAAGGTCCGGCATTTTGAGGCCTCTTACTTGCAAAGTTGGCTGACCCAGCCCGCATGGGGGGAATGGTCCGAGCAGCCGCAATGGTTGTGGCGGCTGTCCACTGCCCATGGTTCAAAGGGTGTGCTGGGCGATGTGGGGATTCACATTCTGGATTTTGCGACCTTCATCGCGGGTGAGGCGGCGGCAGATGTTTCGGCGCGGCTGGCTACGTTTGACAAAGCGCCGGGGGGCGTGATCGGCGACTACACACTGGATGCCAACGACTCTGTCACCATGCAGATCCGGCTGGAGGGCGGGGCGTTGGGCGTGGTGCATGCCACCCGCTTTGCCACCGGGCACCTGAATGACCTGCGGCTGCGGATCTTCGGCGATCTGGGTGGGCTGGAGGTTGGGTTCGAGAACAACATCAGCCATCTGCGCGCCTGTATTGGTGAAGATCGTCTGACCGCAACCTGGGCAGACATCGATTGCCCGCCGACGCCCTCTATTTATGAACGCTTTGTCGCGGCGATCCGGGGGCAGTCACCGGCGACCCCTGATTTCGCGCGCGGCGTGATGTTGCAGCGCCTTCTGGACCGGGCAGAGCAGAGTGCTGCGCAGGCCGGGCTTGTTCTGCCGGTCTGACCATTTTCTGTTCAAAAATATCCCGGGGGGTGAGGGGGGCTGGCCCCCCTCTTTTTTGCCGGTTGATAAGGCGTGACCGCCCCGGCGGTTGCGCTGGCTCTGCCCCGCGTGTATCAGGCAAAAAAGCCTCAATGAGCTTAGGAGACATCGTATGCGTCGTGTCGTTGTGACGGGTTTGGGGATGGTGACGCCGCTTGCCTGCGGAGTTGAGGAAACCTGGAGCCGTCTGTTGGCGGGTCAGTCCGGGGCCGGACCGATCACGCGGTTTGATGCATCGAACGTTGTCACGCAATACGCCTGCGAAATCCCGCTGGGCGACGGTAGTAACGGCACCTTCAACCCCGATGACTGGATGGAGCCGAAAGACCGCCGCAAGGTGGATGATTTTATTCTTTACGGCATGGCGGCAGCAACACAGGCGGTGCGCGATTCCGGTTGGGTTCCGCAGACGGATGAAGACAAAGAGCGCACGGGTGTGATGATCGGGTCTGGTATTGGCGGCTTGTCGTCGATTGCCGAAACCGCTGTTCTGATCAAGGAGAAGGGCCCCAAGCGGGTTTCGCCCTTCTTTATTCCCGGCGCGCTGATCAATCTGGTGTCGGGGCAGGTCAGTATCCGTTTCGGCTTCAAGGGGCCGAACCATGCGGTGGTGACGGCCTGCTCGACAGGGGCTCATGCCGTTGGCGATGCGGCGCGGCTGATCATGCTTGACGATGCTGATGTGATGGTCGCAGGGGGTGCGGAAAGCCCGATCTCGGAAATCGGGATTGCCGGGTTCAATGCCTGCAAGGCGCTGTCCACCAAGCGCGCCGATGATCCGACACGCGCCAGCCGTCCCTATGATGCCGACCGGGATGGTTTTGTCATGGGTGAGGGTGCGGGCTGTGTGGTGCTGGAGGAATACGAGCATGCGAAGGCGCGCGGGGCGAAGATTTACGCCGAGGTGCTGGGCTATGGTCTGTCGGGCGACGCGTATCACATCACCGCGCCATCCGAGGATGGTGATGGCGGTTATCGCAGCATGGCGGCAGCGCTTAAGCGGGCCGGGCTGACTCCCGCCGACGTTGATTACATCAACGCGCATGGCACCAGCACGATGGCCGACACGATTGAACTTGGCGCGGTCGAGCGCCTGATGGGCGATGCGGCGGCAGCGGCGACGATGTCATCCACCAAGTCGAGCATCGGGCATCTGCTGGGGGCGGCGGGCGCGGTCGAGGCGATTTTCTGTATTCTTGCCATTCGCGATCAGGTTGCCCCGCCGACGATCAATCTGGACAATCCGGCGGTCGCGCCAAAGCTGGATCTCGCGCCGAATGCGGCGCGGTATCGCAAGATTGATGTGGCTTTGTCCAATTCCTTTGGCTTTGGCGGCACCAATGCCAGCCTTGTCGTCGGCAAGGTGCGCTGAGCGATGTGGCGCTCGATTGCATCCAATGCGCTGACCCTGTTCATTGTGCTGCTGGTGGTGGCTGCTGGTGTGCTGGCTTGGGGACGCGAGGCCTATAAGGGGCCGGGGCCGCTGACAGATGCGATCTGTTTCCGGGTGGAGCGTGGGGCATCATTGAGCTCGGTCAGCCGGGCGCTTGAGGCGCAGGGCGCGGTGTCTGATGCGCGCATTTTCCGCATTGGTGCGGATTATTCCGACAAGGCACAGCTGTTGAAATTCGGCAGCTATCTGATCCCGCCCTCTGCCTCGATGGTGGATGTGCTGAAGTCATTGACCGAAGGCGGGCAATCGACCTGTGGGCGTGAGCTGAATTTCAGGATCGGAGTGAACAGTGCCGATGTGATCCTGCGCGAGCTTGACGCGGCGACCAACCGCTATGTCGAGGTGGTAAAGTTTGACCCCACGGTAGAGGCCCTGCCGCAAGCCTATGTGGATGTCGCCCAGGAAGCAGACCTGCGGTTCCGGGTGACTTTGGCCGAGGGCGTGACCAGCTGGCAGGTGGTTGAAGCATTGAAACGCGCGGATTTCATGACCGGAGAGGTTGCTGCCGTGCCACCTGAGGGGAGCCTTGCGCCCGACAGCTATGAGGTGGACAAAGGGTCTGATCGGGCCGCGCTTTTGGCACGGATGACGGTGGCACAAGAGCAGATTCTTGCGGCACTATGGGCGAGCCGGGCAGATGGGTTGCCCTATGCCTCGCCCGAGGAGGCGCTGATCATGGCGTCTATCGTGGAAAAGGAAACCGGGGTTGCGGATGAGCGCCCGCAGGTGGCGAGCGTGTTCGTAAACCGTCTTGAACGCGGCATGCGGTTGCAGACCGACCCGACTGTGATCTACGGGGTCACGATGGGGCAGGGCGTGCTGGGACGTGGTATCCGGCAAAGTGAACTGCGGCGTGAGACGCCCTATAACACCTATGTCATCTCTGGCCTGCCGCCGACGCCGATTGCCAATCCGGGGCGGTTGAGCATTCAGGCCGCGCTGAACCCGGATACGACCGATTACATCTTCTTTGTCGCCGATGGCACCGGGGGACATGCCTTTGCCGTCACGCTGGAAGATCATAACCGCAATGTCGCCCGCTGGCGCGAGATTGAGCGCGCGCAGGGGCAGGAAGGTCAGACCGGGGTGCAGGGGGAATAGGCCTCTGGTCCGGTCTGGTTAACAAGGCGTAAACGACGCGCACTGTAAGCTGTTGGAAACGCTTGGTTTTTGACTTGACTTACCGTCCGGTCCAATGTATCACTTGTGACATGCTAGGCTCCAGACTCATTGATGATCAAAGCCAGAAGAGGACGGTTGCGGCCATGGCGACAGCGGAGAGGAAGACCTTCGGGCATCTGTCGTAGCGCGTTGCCACTCGTCGCCAGTCCTTGAGCCTTCCGAACATGATCTC
>NZ_JAUXOV010000063.1 GCF_030684215.1 Pseudotabrizicola sp. | reverse complement strand
GTGATGCCGGGCGACAACCTGAAGTTCAACGTCGAACTGATCGCCCCGATCGCGATGGAAGAAAAACTGCGCTTCGCCATCCGCGAAGGCGGCCGCACCGTCGGCGCAGGCGTGGTATCCAAGATCCTCGCCTAAGCTGCGCGAATCCCCTTTTCAAAGGGGAGATGACAGTATAACGACACGCGGCGCGCCCAATCTTTTTGGGCGCGCCGCAGACCATCCACAAATGTGAACCTATGGGCCGGGCATGTTGCCCCGTCTACGTTCCGAAGGAACAAGAAATGCAAGGTCAGACCATTCGCATTCGCCTGAAGGCCTTCGATTACCGCGTGCTGGACGCCAGCACCCAGGAAATCGTCAATACGGCCAAACGCACAGGCGCACAGGTCCGCGGGCCCATCCCGCTGCCGAACAAGATTGAGAAATTCACGGTTCTCCGTGGTCCGCACATCGACAAGAAGTCGCGTGACCAGTGGGAAATCCGCACGCACAAGCGTCTTCTTGATATCGTCGATCCGACCCCGCAGACCGTGGACGCGCTGATGAAGCTCGACCTCGCTGCCGGCGTTGACGTCGAAATCAAAGTGTAAGGGGGCATAGAACAGATGCGCTCTGGTATTATTGCAAAGAAGCTGGGCATGACCCGGTTGTTCCTCGAAGATGGCAAGCAGGTTCCGGTTACGGTTCTGCACCTCGACAATCTGCAGGTTGTGGCACAACGCACCGCTGACAAGGATGGCTATACGGCTGTTCAGCTCGGCGCCGGCGCTGCCAAAGCCAAGCGGACCACGGCTGCGATGCGCGGTCACTTCGCCAAGGCGAACGTGGAGCCAAAGCGTAAGGTCGCCGAATTCCGTGTCACCGATGATTGCATGATCGACGTTGGCGAAGAAATTACCGCGGATCATTACTTCCCCGGTCAGTTCGTTGACATTGCTGGCACCTCGATCGGCAAAGGTTTTGCCGGTGCGATGAAGCGCCACAACTTTGGCGGTTTGCGCGCCTCGCACGGTGTGTCGGTGTCTCACCGTTCGCACGGTTCGACCGGCCAGTGTCAGGACCCCGGCAAGGTGTTCAAGGGCAAGAAAATGGCGGGCCATCTGGGTGCCGTTCGCGTGACCACGCAGAACCTGCAGGTCATCCGTACCGACGCTGACCGTGGTCTGATCATGGTCAAGGGCGCCGTCCCCGGATCGAAGGGTGGCTGGGTGACGGTTAAGGACGCGGTGAAGAAGCCGGTTCCGGATACCGTGATCATGCCGGCTGGCTTGCGTTCGGCTGCCAAGGCCGCTGCCGCTGCTGCTGAAGCCGCCGCCGCTGCTGCCGCTGCAGAAGCTGCCGCGGCTGAAGAGGCGCGTCTGGCTGCACAAGCTGCCGAACAGGCCGCTTTGGAGGCCAAGGCGCTTGAAGATACGTCGAACGCAGATGACACATCTGCCGAAGGCGCTGATGAGGGCACCACCAAGTCCGAAGGCGGTGAAGCATGAAACTTGATGTTCTGAAGCTCGACGGCGGCAAAGCCGGTTCGATTGATCTGAACGATGATCTGTTTGGTCTGGACCCGCGCGCAGACATCCTGCATCGCGTAGTGCGCTGGCAGCGTGCGAAAGCACAAGCTGGCACACATTCGACGCTGACCCGCGCCGAAGTGTCCTACTCGACCAAGAAGATTTACCGCCAAAAAGGCACCGGTGGGGCTCGCCACGGGTCGCGCAAGGCGCCGATCTTCCGCAAGGGTGGTGTCGTCAAGGGCCCAAAGCCGCGCAGTCATGCACATGACCTGCCGAAAAAGGTTCGCGCCTTGGGTCTGCGTCACGCGCTGTCGGCCAAGGCCAAAGCAGGCGAGCTGATCATCCTGGATACGCTGGCAATGGTGGAAGCCAAAACCGCGATCCTGGCAAAACAGGCGAAGGAGCTCGGCTGGAAGCGCGTGCTGATCATCGATGGTGTTGCTGTGGATCAGGGCTTTGCTCTGGCTGCGCGCAACATCGAAGGGATCGATGTGCTGCCGACGATGGGTGCCAACGTCTATGACATCCTGAAGCGTGATCAACTCGTGATCACCAAAGCAGGACTCGAAGCATTGGAGGCTCGTCTGAAATGAGCGCGAAACCCCAGCACTACGACCTGATCAAAAAGCCGATCATTACCGAGAAAGCCACATTGGCATCGGAAAATGGTGCAGTTGTGTTTCAGGTTGATATGGACGCAACCAAGCCGATGATCAAAGAGGCCATCGAGGCCGTCTTTGGCGTCAAGGTGAAGGCGGTCAACACCACCATCACCAAGGGCAAGACCAAACGTTTCAAAGGTCGTCCCGGCGTGCGTTCCGACAAGAAAAAGGCCTATGTTACGCTCGAAGAGGGTAACACTATCGACGTCTCTACCGGCCTCTGATAGAAGGCGCCGAATCTTACGGCCCCGGATATTCCGGGGCCGTGGATATTTTGCAGAATCGGTCTGTTTTGTGGCGTTTTCCACGGGCAGATCAAACCACCGGGGACCTTCGGGGCCCTATAACTCGGGTCTGGAACATCAGGCCCTCTAGCTGACGGAAGACAGAAAGCATGGCACTCAAGTCGTACAAACCGACGACGCCTGGCCAACGCGGGTTGGTTCTGATCGACCGTTCGGAGCTGTGGAAAGGACGCCCGGTCAAGGGCCTTGTAGAAGGCTTGACCAAGACGGGTGGACGGAACAACACCGGACGTATTACGATGTGGCACAAGGGCGGCGGCGCAAAGCGTCTGTACCGCATTGTGGATTTCAAGCGTCGTAAATTCGACATTGCAGCGGTCGTCGAGCGGATCGAATACGATCCGAACCGCACCGCGTTCATCGCCCTCGTGAAATACGCGGACGGCGAATTGTCCTACATCCTCGCTCCGCAGCGTTTGGCTGTTGGTGACAGTGTGATCGCTGGCGCCAAGACCGACGTAAAGCCGGGCAACGCCATGCCGTTTTCCGGCATGCCGATCGGTACGATCGTGCACAACGTCGAGATGAAGCCCGGCAAGGGTGGTCAGATCGCGCGTGCAGCTGGCACCTATGCCCAGTTCGTCGGTCGTGACGGTGGCTATGCCCAGATCCGTTTGTCTTCGGGCGAACTGCGTCTGGTGCGTCAGGAATGCATGGCCACCATCGGGGCCGTGTCGAACGCTGACCATTCGAACCAGAACCTCGGCAAAGCCGGTCGTAAACGCCACATGGGTGTGCGTCCTACCGTTCGCGGCGTTGCAATGAACCCAATCGACCACCCGCACGGTGGTGGTGAAGGCCGGACCTCTGGTGGTCGTCACCCGGTCACGCCGTGGGGCAAAGGCACCAAGGGCAACCGCACCCGGTCGAACAAAGAGACGGACAAGTATATCCTCCGCTCGCGTCACGCCAAGAAAAAGGGCCGCTAATCCATGTCACGTTCCATTTGGAAAGGCCCGTTCGTCGATGGCTATGTCTTGAAAAAGGCAGAAAAGTCGCGCGAGTCGGGCAAAAGCGAAGTGATCAAGATCTGGTCGCGCCGCTCCACCATCCTGCCGCAGTTTGTCGGTCTGACTTTTGGCGTGTATAACGGCCACAAGCACATTCCGGTTGCGATCACCGAAGAAATGATCGGCCAGAAGTTCGGTGAATATTCGCCGACGCGGACCTATTACGGTCACGCCGCCGATAAAAAAGCCAAGAGGAAGTAAGCCATGGGTAAGGAAAAGAATCCGCGCCGCGTGGCGGACAACGAAGCTATGGCGATCAGCCGTATGCTGCGCACCTCGCCGCAGAAACTCAACCTGGTAGCCGGTCTGATTCGTGGCAAAAAGGTTGAAAAGGCACTCGCAGACCTGACCTTCTCGAAGCGCCGCATCGCGGCTGACGTGAAGAAATGCCTGCAGTCCGCGATTGCGAATGCCGAAAACAACCACGGTCTTGACGTCGACAGCCTGATTGTTGCGGAAGCCTGGTGTGGCAAGAACCTTGTGATGAAGCGTGGCCGTCCGCGGGCGCGTGGCCGTTTCGGCAAGATCATGAAGCCGTTCTCTGAAATCACCATCAAGGTTCGTCAGTCCGGGGAGTCGGCATAATGGGACAGAAGGTTAATCCAATCGGGATGCGCCTCCAGGTCAACCGCACCTGGGACAGCCGTTGGTTTGCAGAGTCGAAAGACTATGGCAACCTGTTGCTTGAAGACCTGCGGATGCGTGAATTCATTCACGAAGAAGCGAAGCAAGCCGGCATCAGCAAGGTGATCATCGAACGTCCGCACAAAAAGTGCCGCGTCACGATTCACGCTGCTCGTCCGGGTGTGATCATCGGCAAAAAAGGTGCCGACATCGAAACGCTGCGCAAGAAACTGACCGCGTTCACGAAGTCGGAACTACACCTGAATATCGTCGAAGTCCGCAAGCCGGAACTCGACGCGCAGTTGGTGGCCGAGTCGATCGCCCAGCAAATGGAACGCCGGGTTTCTTTCCGTCGCGCCATGAAGCGCGGCGTGCAAAACGCTATGCGGATCGGTGCGTTGGGTATTCGTGTGAACGTCGCCGGCCGTCTGGGTGGCGCCGAAATCGCACGGACCGAATGGTACCGCGAAGGTCGCGTTCCGTTGCATACGCTGCGCGCCGATATTGACTATGCCCTGTCCGAAGCAACGACCCCCTACGGGATCATCGGTGTGAAGGTCTGGATCTTCAAAGGCGAAATCCTTGAGCATGATCCGCAAGCGCATGACCGCCGTCACGCAGAAGCACAGGAAGGCGCAGCACCGCGTCAACCTCGTCGCGACCGCGAACGCGCGTAAGGGAGTATTGAAAGATGCTGCAACCAAAACGGACTAAGTTCCGCAAACAGCACAAGGGTCGTATTCACGGCGAAGCCAAGGGCGGCTTCCTGTTGAACTTTGGCTCTTATGCGCTGAAGGCGACCGAGCCAGAGCGTGTAACGGCGCGTCAGATCGAAGCGGCCCGCCGCGCGATCACCCGCCACATGAAGCGTCAGGGCCGTGTCTGGATCCGCATTTTCCCTGATGTGCCCGTGACGTCGAAGCCGACAGAAGTGCGTATGGGTAAAGGTAAAGGTTCGGTCGATTACTGGGCAGCCAAGGTGAAACCTGGCCGCATCATGTTCGAGATCGACGGCGTGTCGGACGTTATTGCACGTGAGGCCCTGCGCCTTGGTGCGATGAAACTTCCGGTCCTGACCCGCGTGGTCGCCCGCGAAGACTGGTAAGGGTTCGCGCTTTGGCGCAACCTGCGTGCGGCGGGGTGAACCCCGCCCTACCCAAAGATTGGCCCCTGCCGGACACGGCGGGGGCCTTTTCAAATCCGAGGTCAGAAAAATGCCCACGACATCCCTGTTCGTCACCCGTCTCTATCGCGCCAATCTGAATGATCTGGCCAAGAAAAAGGTCGACTACGCCGAATTGGCGGCATCGTGCAACGCGATTGCCGAGGATGATGAGGCCGGGCAGGAGTGGTGTGAGGCGAATGGCTATCCGGGCTATACCTCTTACGCCTCGCTGGACGATCTGCCGTGGCGGTTTCCGATTTTCAAGGGACTGGAGGCCGCATTGGATAGGCACGTAACAGCGTTTTGCGACGATCTGGCCTTTGATTTGGGAGGCAAAAAGCTGAAACTGAACGGGTTGTGGATCAACATCCTGCCCGAAGGCGGCACGCATGCCAGCCACATCCACCCGCATTCGGTGATTTCCGGCACGACCTATGTGCAGATGCCCGAAGGCACCAGCTCGCTGAAACTGGAAGACCCGCGCCTGCCGATGATGATGATGTCGCCCTTGCGCCGCAAGGATGCCCCCGAAGAACTGCGCCAGTTCGTTTATGTGGCCCCGGTCGTAGGCGATGTGCTGATGTGGGAAAGCTGGCTGCGCCATGAAGTGCCGATGAACATGTCAGAACAAGATCGGGTTTCGGTCAGCTTCAACTATGGTTGGGCCTAATGAGACTTCGCGCTTGCCAATTCGGCGCGCCGCTCTTATACGGGCCCATCAGCGGTTCTGAGGCGACTCGGAATCGCCGGTTTATCATTGATCCACCGGGTTCAAGGTTACCCTGCATCTGCTGGGGCCTTCTGGTGATTGAATAAAGGAAAACGGCATGAAAGCCGACGAACTCCGGGGCAAGTCCCCTGATCAGCTGCGCGACCAGCTCGTTGCACTGAAAAAGGAAGCGTTTAACCTGCGCTTCCAAGCCGCCACGAACCAGCTTGAGAACACCGCGCGTATGCGCGTCGTCCGTCGTGACGCAGCGCGCGTGCTGACCATTCTCAACCAAAAAGCCGCCGAAGCGGCGAAGTAAGAGGTTTATCATGCCCAAGCGTATCCTTTCAGGCGTCGTGACCTCGGACAAGAACGAACAGACCATCACGGTTCTGGTCGAGCGTCGCTTCAAGCACCCGCTGCTGCAAAAGACTGTGCGTAAGTCGAAAAAATACCGCGCACATGATGCAGAGAACAAATTCAAGATTGGCGATGCCGTCCGTATCGAGGAATGTGCGCCGATTTCGAAAACCAAGCGTTGGACGGTGGTTGTCTCGGCTTAAGGCCGGGCAACTTTCGTTTTGCGATAATCGAAACCCTGGGGCGTCATCTGCATGACAGTCCCCAAAGGTCGGGAGAAACCAAATGATCCAGATGCAGACCAATCTGGATGTTGCTGATAACTCCGGCGCTCGCCGAGTTCAGTGCATCAAGGTTCTGGGCGGTTCACACCGCCGCTATGCATCCGTGGGCGACATCATCGTGGTGTCGGTCAAGGAAGCTATTCCAAAAGGCCGCGTTAAAAAAGGCGACGTGCGTAAAGCTGTTGTCGTACGCACCGCCAAAGAGGTTCGTCGTGAAGACGGCACCGCTATCCGTTTTGACCGCAACGCCGCTGTCATCCTGAACAACCAGGGTGAACCAGTGGGCACGCGTATCTTCGGGCCGGTTGTCCGTGAATTGCGCGCCAAGAACTTCATGAAGATCATCTCGCTGGCTCCGGAGGTGCTCTGATGGCTGCGAAACTCAAAAAGGGTGACAACGTCATCGTGCTGACCGGCAAGGACAAGGGCAAAAAGGGCGAAATCGCCTCTGTAAACCCGACTGCCAACAAGGCCGTCGTCGAAGGTCTGAATGTCTCCATCCGCCACACCAAGCAATCCGCTGGGTCGCAAGGTGGTCGTGTGGCTAAGTCCATGCCGATCGACCTGTCGAACTTGGCGATCGTGGACAAAGACGGCAAACCCACCCGCGTTGGCTTCCGTATGGATGGCGACAAGAAGGTGCGTTTTGCCAAGACGACAGGGGATGCGATCTGATGTTGGACGTAGCGACCTACACACCCCGCCTCAAAGGCGAGTACGGCTCCAAGATTCGCGCTGCGATGAAAGAAGAGTTTTCGTACAAGAACGACATGCAGATCCCCAAGCTTGAGAAAATCGTTCTCAACATGGGTGTCGGCGAAGCTGTCAAAGACACCAAAAAGGTGAAACAGGCTGCTGAAGAGCTGTCCCTGATCGCCGGTCAGAAAGCTGTCATCACCCACGCCAAAAAGTCCATCGCGGGCTTTCGTGTACGGGAACTGATGCCTCTGGGGTGCAAAGTCACCCTGCGTGGCGACAAGATGTACGAATTCCTAGACCGTCTGGTCAACGTGGCTCTGCCCCGCGTCCGCGACTTCCGCGGCGTCAAGGGCTCGTCGTTCGATGGCCGTGGCAACTACGCCATGGGCCTGAAGGAACACATCGTGTTCCCGGAAATCAACTTCGATAAAGTTGATGAAGTTCTGGGTATGGACATCATCATCTGCACGAACGCGAAAACCGATGCGGAAGCCAAGGCGCTGTTGAAGCATTTCAACATGCCCTTCACGTCGTAAGCGCGAGGAACCAGAGTTATGGCAAAGAAATCCATGGTGAACCGCGAAGTGAAGCGCGCAAAGCTGGTGAAGCAATATGCTTCCAAGCGT
The DNA here is from genome assembly GCF_030684215.1 of Pseudotabrizicola sp. Taxonomy (GTDB): domain Bacteria; phylum Pseudomonadota; class Alphaproteobacteria; order Rhodobacterales; family Rhodobacteraceae; genus Pseudotabrizicola. Next base: position 126,381 of record NZ_JAUXOV010000063.1, on the reverse strand, counting down.
GCGACGCTCAAAGCGGTGATCGAAGACCAATCCAAGCCGATGGAAGAGCGTTTCGGCGCGACCCTGAAGCTGGCACAACTGCCCCGCAATTCGTCTGCTGTCCGGTTGCACAACCGCTGCCAGCTGACGGGTCGTCCGCATGCTTACTATCGTAAGCTGAAACTGTCGCGGATCATGCTGCGTGAACTGGCCTCGTTTGGCCAGATCCCGGGCATGGTCAAGTCAAGCTGGTAAGGAGAGCAGATATGCCTGTGAATGATCCTATCGGCGATATGCTGACCCGTATCCGCAACTCTCAGATGCGCGGCAAATCCACTGTTTCGACCCCAGCCTCTACGCTGCGTGGCCGTGTGCTGGATGTGCTTTTGTCTGAAGGTTACATCCGCGGTTACGAAAAGAACCCGACCGCAAACGGTCAGGGCGAATTCGTGATCTCGCTCAAATACTACGAAGGCACCCCTGTGATCCGCGAAATCAAGCGCGTATCGAAGCCGGGCCGCCGTGTGTATATGGGCGTCAAGGAAATCCCGTCGGTCCGTAACGGCCTCGGTGTTTCGATTGTGTCGACGCCAAAAGGCGTCATGTCCGATGCAGCTGCACGCTCCGCCAATGTTGGTGGCGAAGTGCTCTGCACCGTATTCTGAGGAGGGTGCAATGTCTCGTATCGGCAAGAAACCCGTCTCTTTGGTCAGTGGCGTCTCGGCGTCGGTGTCCGGCCAGACCATCGAAGTGAAGGGGCCGAAAGGCACCCGCAGCTTTACCGCTACCGACGATGTGACCATCACCATCGACGGCGCAGAGATCAAGGTGACGCCACGCGGCACCTCGAAGCGCGCCCGTCAACAGTGGGGCATGGCGCGGTCCATGGTGGACAACCTGGTTCAGGGCGTTTCGACCGGCTTCAAGAAAGAGCTTGAGATTCAGGGCGTTGGTTACCGTGCTGCAGTTAACGGCAACATTCTGAAGCTGTCGCTTGGCTATAGCCACGAAGTCAACTTCGCCGTTCCGGCAGGCGTGACCGTCACGTCTCCGAAGCAAACCGAAATCGTTGTGGAAGGGATCGATCAGCAGCTTGTTGGTCAGGTCGCAGCAAACATCCGCGAATGGCGCAAGCCCGAGCCGTATAAAGGCAAGGGCATCCGCTATAAGGATGAATACATCTTCCGCAAAGAAGGTAAGAAGAAGTAAGGGTGGCAAAATGGCTTTGAACAAAAGAGAGCTGTTCCTCAAGCGCCGCCTGCGCGTCCGGAACAAAATCAAGGCGATGTCGAACGGGCGCTTGCGCCTTTCGGTTCATCGTTCGTCCAAGAACATCAGCGTCCAGTTGATCGATGATGTGAAAGGCGTGACCGTTGCGTCCGCCTCCACGTTGGAGAAAGATCTGGGTCTGATGGGCAAGAACAACGTCGAGGCTGCGGCCAAAATCGGCGCTGCGATTGCAGAGCGGGCGAAGAAGGCAGGGGTCGAAGACGTCTATTTCGATCGTGGTGGTTTCCTCTTTCACGGTAAGATCAAGGCTTTGGCCGACGCTGCCCGTGAAGGCGGCCTGAAGTTCTGAGGAGTTTGGATATGGCAGAACGTGAAAATCGGGGCCGCGGCGGCGATCGTCGTCAGGACTCCCGTGAGGAAACGCCCGAATTCGCTGACCGTCTGGTCGCGATCAACCGTGTTTCGAAAACCGTCAAGGGCGGCAAGCGCTTTGGCTTTGCAGCACTCGTCGTCGTCGGTGACCAGCGTGGTCGCGTAGGCTTCGGCAAGGGCAAAGCGAAAGAGGTGCCGGAGGCAATCCGCAAGGCTACGGAACAGGCAAAGCGCCAGATGATCCGTGTGCCGCTGAAGGACAGCCGGACCCTGCACCACGACATGGAAGGCCGCCACGGCGCTGGAAAAGTCGTGATGCGCACGGCCGTTGCAGGTACCGGCATCATCGCCGGTGGCCCAATGCGCGCCGTCTTCGAGATGCTGGGGATCCAGGACGTTGTTGCGAAGTCGATCGGCTCGCAGAACCCCTACAACATGATCCGCGCCACCATCGACGGTCTAAGAGCAGAGACTTCGCCCCGCCAGGTTGCCGCACGTCGCGGTAAAAAGGTGGCCGAGATCCTGAAGAAGCCCGAAGCTGAAGTGCAGGAGGCCTGATCATGACCGAGAAGAAAACCATTGTTGTGCAGCAGGTGGCTTCTGCCGCCCGCCGCCCGGCCATTCAAACCGCGACCCTCAAGGGTCTGGGCCTGAACAAGATGAACCGCACCCGCGAGCTGGAAGACACACCTTCCGTGCGCGGCATGGTCAACAAGATCTCGCATCTTGTGAAGATCATCGAAGAGCGCGGCTAAGGGATGGCGGGGCGAACCCCGCCCTGCCGTTTGAATTGCGCCCCGAGGGAAACCTTGGGGCGTTTTCTTTTGCGCGAAGGTGGCTAAGGTGGCCGTGAAGCATTTGCCAAAGGCCGCATCATGATCGTCCGCTCCCTCGCCGCCATCCTCAACACCTCTGCTCATGTGAAGGGCGACGCGTTTGAGAGCCGCCGCATTTTGCTGGCCGCTGATGGCCTCGGCTATTCCTTGCATGACACGATCTGCAAGGAGGGGTCCGAGCAGGTGTTGCACTACAAGAACCACGTCGAGACGAATTACGTCATCGAAGGAGAGGGCGAGGTGCAGAATGTGGCGAGTGGCGAGGTGTTCGCGCTGTCGCCGGGCACGGTCTATGTGCTGGACCGGCACGAAGAACATATACTACGCGCACAGCGTGGTGATATGCGGATCATCTGCGTTTTCACCCCTGCGTTGACCGGGCAGGAAAAACACGACGCCTCGGGGAGCTATCCGGCGGCGGGGTGAACCCCGCCCTACGCCCGGTTTGCTTTGGGCGTATTCTTGGGGCATGGGTAGGGCGGGGTTCACCCTGCCAATCCCCAATCCGCTTGCCTAACATCCCCACAGCCATTATATGCCCCGAGTGGCCCTCTGTGGCTACAGAATCAACAAGAAATGCCGTGTTGTCCCCTCCCGTCGCAGGCGGGGATGTTCCGGCGATGGAGAGTGCGACATGAAACTGAATGAACTTCGTGACAATGATGGCGCGAACAAGAAGCAAAAGCGCGTCGCCCGTGGCCCCGGTTCGGGCAAGGGCAAGACCGCTGGCCGCGGTATCAAGGGCCAGAAATCGCGTTCGGGCGTGGCGATTGGCGGATACGAAGGCGGCCAGATGCCGCTGTACCGTCGCCTTCCAAAGCGCGGCTTCACCAAGCCGAACCGCAAGGAGTATGCCGTCGTCAACCTTGGCCTGATTGAGAAATTTGTCGAGGCCGGCAAGCTGGACATCAAGCTTGACCTGACCGAAGACATGCTGGTGGCCGCTGGCCTGACCAACCACAAGCGCGACGGCATCCGCATCCTGAACAAGGGTGAGATCAAATCGGCTGTGAAACTGGTTGTCTCGGGTGCGTCGGCTGCGGCTGTTGAGGCCATAAAAGCGGCTGGCGGGTCGATCACCCTTCCGGCGGCAGCGGCTGAGTAAGCCAAATAGGAGTTGTGAGCGGCCCTCAGGTCGCTTACATCACCTTTAGTTTTCCCGCGCCGCCGACCGGAGAACGGTTTGGCGGCGCTGTCTTTGAAAGAGACCGGATATGGCATCTGCTGCAGAGCAAATGGCGGCGAACCTCAGCTGGGGCGCCCTTGGCAAGGCAACCGACTTGCGCCAACGCATCTTTTTTACCATCGGCCTGCTGATCGTGTATCGGCTTGGCACCTATATTCCGGTGCCGGGCATTGATGGCGTGCAACTGCGCGCCTTCATGGATGATGCGGGTGCAGGCATCGGCGGCATGCTTAACATGTTCACCGGTGGCGCGATCAGCCGTATGGGCATCTTTGCCCTTGGCATCATGCCCTATATCTCTGCTTCGATCATCGTGCAGCTGATGACGGCCATGGTGCCGGCGCTGGAGCAGTTGAAGAAAGAGGGCGAGCAGGGCCGCAAGAAGATCAACCAGTACACCCGCTACGGCACGGTGTTTCTGGCGACATTTCAGGCCTGGGGCATTGCCGCAAGTCTGGAAGCGGGTGGTCTGGCGCATGATCCGGGCCTGTTCTTCAAGGCAGCCTGCATGATCACGCTGGTCGGTGGCACCATGTTCCTGATGTGGCTGGGTGAGCAGATCACCGCACGCGGCATTGGTAACGGCATCTCTCTGATCATCTTTGTCGGCATTGTCGCAGAGATCCCGGCGGCCATCGCGCAGTTCCTGAGCCAAGGTCGGTCTGGGGCGATTTCGCCGGCAGTGATCATCGGGGTCATCGCGCTCGTGATCGCCACCATTGCCTTTGTGGTCTTCATGGAGCGCGCACTGCGCAAAATCCACATTCAGTATCCCCGCCGCCAGGTCGGGATGAAGGTCTATGACGGCGGGTCATCGCATCTGCCCGTCAAGGTGAACCCCGCTGGCGTGATCCCGGCGATTTTTGCCTCGTCGCTGCTCTTGCTGCCGGTCACGATTTCAACCTTTTCGGGTCAGCAGACCGGGCCGGTCATGTCTACCATTCTGGCCTATTTTGGTCCGGGTCAGCCGCTGTATCTGCTGTTCTTCACCGGCATGATCGTGTTTTTCAGCTTTTTCTACACCTACAACGTTGCCTTCAAGGTTGAGGATGTTGCCGAAAATCTGAAGAACCAGAACGGCTTTATCCCCGGCATCCGTCCCGGCAAGAAGACAGAAGAATATCTGGAATACGTGGTAACGCGTGTTCTGGTGCTTGGGTCGGCCTATCTCGCCGCCGTTTGCCTTCTACCTGAAGTGCTGCGCAACCAGTTCGCGATTCCGTTCTACTTTGGTGGTACGTCGGTTTTGATCGTGGTGTCGGTGACGATGGATACGATCAATCAGGTGCAGTCGCATCTGCTGGCGCATCAGTACGAAGGTCTGATCGAAAAATCGCAACTGCGTGGGCGTAAAAAGACAACGCCCAAAGCCCCTACACGGCGCTGACCCATGGCAAACATCATTCTTTTGGGGCCTCCTGGGGCCGGTAAGGGCACGCAGGCCAAGCGTCTGGTCGATACGCGTGGGATGGTGCAGCTGTCGACTGGCGATATGCTGCGCGAAGCAAAGACCAGCGGCACAGAAATGGGCCGCAAGGTTGCCGACGTGATGGAGCGCGGCGCGCTTGTCACAGATGACATCGTGATCGGGCTGATCGAGGAAAAGCTGACCCAGGGCGCGCCCGGCGGGTTCATATTTGACGGCTTTCCACGCACCCTGAAGCAAGCCGATGCCTTAGCCGCGCTTTTGTCGCAAAAGGGTCTGGCGCTGGATGCTGTGATCGAACTGGCCGTGGATGATGCTGCCTTGGTTGGCCGCATCGTCAAGCGTGCCGCCGAGGCTGCAGCGCAGGGCCAGCCGGTTCGCCGGGATGACACGCCCGAGGTTTTTGAGGTGCGTCTGCGCGAGTATTACAAGAATACTGCCCCCCTGATCGGCTATTACTATGCCAAGGGCGCGCTACGGTCCGTGGATGGTCTGGCCGCCATGGACAGTGTCAGCGCGGATATAGCGAAAATTCTTGACAAACCATGAAAACACCGCCGCTGCCCTTGACGGGCGCAGCATTTGCCCATAAAGCACAGCGTCCCGGTATGGAATCGTGCCGGGGTCTCCCTCAATCGGGATTAGACCCAGAAGGGCATTGCCCTGACGGAGTTGTGAAAAAAGGTTCTGGCACCACGGAACCGCAACATTGAAAAGGACACACGTTTGGCACGTATTGCTGGCGTTAACATTCCGACCCAAAAGCGGGTTCCGATCGCCCTGACCTACATCACCGGTATTGGCTCGACCAATGCTGAAGCCATCTGCGAGTCGCTCAAGATTGATCGCGCTCGCCGCGTAAATCAGCTCTCGGATGCCGAAATTCTGGCAATCCGCGAATTCATCGATGCGAACTTCACCGTTGAAGGTGATCTGCGTCGTGAAACGTCGATGAACATCAAGCGTCTGATGGATCTGGGCTGCTATCGCGGCCTGCGTCACCGCAAGGGCCTTCCGGTCCGTGGTCAGCGCACCCATACCAATGCTCGTACCCGCAAGGGCCCCGCAAAAGCCATCGCTGGCAAGAAGAAATAAGGGGAGCAGACAGATATGGCACGCGATACCAAAGCATCCCGCACCAAGAAAAAAGAGCGCAAGAACATCGCCGCTGGCGTGGTTCATGTGAACTCTTCGTTCAACAACACCAAAATCCTGATCTCTGACGTTCAGGGCAATGCGATTTCTTGGTCGTCCTCGGGCACCATGGGTTTCAAAGGCTCGCGTAAGTCGACGCCTTATGCGGCCCAGATGGCTGCCGAAGATGCGGCCCGCAAGGCCCAGGAACATGGCATGAAGACCGTTGAGGTTGAAGTGCAGGGTCCGGGTTCGGGCCGCGAGTCGGCGCTGCGCGCGCTGGCCGCTGTTGGTCTGAACATCACTTCGATCCGCGACGTGACCCCGCTGGCGCACAACGGCTGCCGCCCGCCAAAGCGTCGTCGCGTCTGATTGATTGAAATACTGTCGGGCCGTGCGATGTCGCACGGCCCGATTTCGGCATTTTAGGACCCTCGGGCGTCCCACCGCTTGCTGGACATGGGCAATGGGACAAGAATGGAGGCGACAGCATGATCCATAAGAACTGGCAAGAACTGATCAAACCGACCCAACTGGTTGTGAAACCGGGCTCGGATGCGGCGCGTGTGGCGACCGTGATCGCCGAACCGCTGGAGCGCGGCTTTGGTCTGACGCTGGGCAACGCCCTGCGCCGCGTGCTGATGTCGTCGCTGCAAGGCGCTGCCATCACGAGCGTGCAGATCGACAATGTGCTGCACGAGTTTTCCAGCGTCGCTGGCGTGCGCGAAGACGTGACCGACATCGTGCTGAACTTGAAAGGCGTGTCCATTAAGATGGACGTCGAGGGGCCAAAGCGCCTGTCGATCTCGGCCAAGGGTCCGGGCGTTGTGACGGCGGCCGATATCTCGGAGTCGAACGGCATCGAGATTCTGAACCGTGAACATGTGATCTGCCACCTGGATGATGGCGCTGATGTGTTCATGGAACTCACTGTAAACACCGGCAAAGGCTATGTCTCGGCCGACAAGAACCGCCCTGAAGATGCGCCGATCGGGTTGATCCCGATTGATGCGATCTATTCGCCGGTGAAAAAGGTCAGCTACGAAGTGCAGCCAACCCGCGAGGGCCAGGTGCTGGACTATGACAAGCTGACGATGAAGGTGGAAACTGACGGCTCGCTGACGCCCGATGACGCTGTGGCCTATGCCGCGCGCATCCTGCAAGACCAGTTGTCGATCTTCGTCAACTTCGACGAGCCGGAATCGGCAAAACTGGGCGAAGTCGATGCGGGTCTGGAATTCAACCCGCTGCTTCTGAAGAAAGTGGACGAGCTGGAACTTTCCGTGCGCTCAGCCAACTGCCTGAAGAACGACAACATCGTCTATATCGGCGATCTGATCCAGAAAACCGAAGCAGAAATGCTGCGCACCCCGAACTTTGGCCGCAAGTCCTTGAACGAAATCAAGGAAGTGCTGTCCGGCATGGGTCTGCATCTGGGCATGGAAGTCGAAGACTGGCCACCAGAGAACATTGAGGATCTGGCCAAGCGTTTTGAGGACCAGTTCTGATAACAAAAAGGGCGGGGTGAACCCCGCCCTACCGCTAAAAATGCCCGGACTGCCGGGGAAAACATGGGTCACAAGGCCCCAAGGTGAGTGTAGCCGCACGTAGGCCGCACCGGACAAAGCAAAACACGCGATCAGGAGAATTTCCATGCGTCACTCTAACGGCTACCGCAAACTGAACCGGACCCATGAACACCGCAAAGCGATGTTCGCTAACATGGCTGGTTCGCTGATTGAACACGAGCAGATCAAAACCACTCTGCCGAAAGCAAAAGAACTGCGCCCGATCATTGAAAAGCTGATCACACTGGCAAAGCGCGGCGATCTGCACGCTCGCCGTCAGGCGCATTCGCAGCTAAAGCAGGACATTCACACCGCACGTCTGTTCGAGATCCTCGGCCCCCGTTACAAGGACCGCGCCGGCGGTTATGTGCGAGTGCTGAAGGCTGGCTTCCGCTACGGCGATATGGCACCGATGGCGATCATCGAATTCGTGGATCGCGATCCGAACGCCAAGGGTGCTGCTGACCACGCCCGCACCGAGGCAGCCGAGGCGGAATAAGCGCCCGGCCATCGGCCAATAGTTTCGCAAAGCCTGTCCTTGGCAACAGGGGCGGGCTTTGTCATGTGTGGTTGGTTGAATGCGCAACAGGTCTTGCCATATCCCTGTGCAAAGCAAGAAAGGATGCACCATGCTCCGCCTCGTCGCACTTATCCTGTTCTGTACCGTCCCACTTGCCGCACAAACCGACAGCCGACCTCCGGCCTCTGCCGTGGAAATCAGCCTCAGCTTTGCCCCGGTGGTGAAATCCACCGCCCCTGCCGTGGTCAACATCTATGCCAGTCGCGTGGTCGAGGAGCGGTTGTCACCCTTTGCAGGCGATCCGTTCTTTGACCAGTTCTTCAGCGGCTACGGCCAGACCCAGCCGCGCATGCAGAACTCGCTTGGTTCGGGGGTGATTGTGTCTGGCGATGGCATTGTGGTGTCGAATTACCATGTTGTGGGACAGGCAACAGAGATCAGGGTTGTGCTGAATGACCGCCGCGAATATGCGGCCGATCTGATCCTTGGCGATGAGGAAAGCGATCTGGCGATCCTGCGGCTACAAGATGCCGAGGGCCTGCCCGCGCTGGATTTTCGCAATTCGGATGAGGTCGAGGTTGGCGATCTGGTGCTGGCCATTGGCAACCCGTTTGGCGTGGGGCAGACGGTATCTTCGGGCATCGTGTCTGGTCTTGCGCGCAGCTCGGTCGAGTTGGGTCGCGGGTATTTCATACAGACTGATGCGGCGATCAACCCCGGCAATTCGGGTGGCGCGCTGGTGGATATGAAGGGGCGTTTGGTGGGGATCAATACCGCGATCCTGACCCGGTCTGGCGGGTCCAACGGCATCGGCTTTGCGATACCAGCCAATCTGGTGCAAACGGTCGTGGCGCAGGCGTTGGCGGGCAACAGCCGCTTTGCCCGGCCATGGGCGGGAGTGCAGGGGCAAGCGGTGGACGCGGGGCTGGCTGCGGCCATGAACCTGCCGCGCCCCGATGGTGTGCTGCTGTCAGATCTGCATCCCGACAGCCCCTTTGCTGCAGCAGGATTACGCCCCGGCGATGTGGTGCTCTCCATCGCGGGAGAGCCGACGAACACCCCACAAGAAATGATTTTCCGCCTGTCCGCGCTTGGGATCGGCGGCACCGCACTTGTGACCTATCTGCATGAGAATGGTATCTCGACCATGGATGTCGCACTAATAGCTCCACCCGAGTCGCCGCCGCGCGATCCGGTGACGATAGCGGGCGCGGTGGCATTGCGCGGGCTTACGGTGGCGCGAATCAATCCTGCGCTTGCTGCCGAGATTGCGCTGCCAACCGATGCGTCTGGCGTGGTGGTGACACACGCGCAGGATGTTGCAGCGCAGGTAGGACTGCGCCCCGGCGACGTGCTGCTGTCGATCAACGGCCGCAGCATTGCCCAACCGCAGGATGTGGCTGACGCAGCAACAGAGCAAACCCGCCGCTGGGCCATCGATGTGAACCGGGGCGGGCAGCTCTTGCGTCTGCGTTTCCGGCTCTAGCCCTTGCGCGCGTGGCGGCGTATCGTGCGCTATGGCAGATCTGTTTGACTCCGCAGCCGCGATCCCGAAAGCCGAAGGTCCGCGCCCTTTGGCGGATCGCCTGCGCCCGCAATCGTTGGCGCAGGTGATCGGGCAGGCGCATGTGCTGGGGTCAGAGGGCCCGCTGGGTGCGATGCTGGCGGCAAACAGTCTGTCGTCGCTGATCCTGTGGGGGCCGCCTGGTGTGGGTAAAACCACCATCGCACGGCTTTTGGCACGCGAAACCGATATGGCCTTTGTGCAGATTTCAGCGATCTTTACCGGCGTGCCTGACCTGCGCAAAGTGTTCGACTCTGCTAAAATTCGGCGACAGAACGGGCAGGGTACCTTGCTGTTTGTTGATGAAATCCACCGCTTCAACAAAGCGCAGCAGGATGGCTTTCTGCCGCATATGGAAGATGGCACCATCCTTCTGGTCGGCGCCACCACTGAAAATCCCAGTTTTGAGCTGAACGCGGCGTTGCTGAGCCGCGCGCAGGTGATTGTGCTGGAACGCCTGAACCTTACGGATCTGGAGCGGATGATGCAGCGCGCCGAGATGGAGCTTGGCCGCGTTTTGCCACTGAACGGCGAAGCGCGCGAGGCGCTGCTGGAAATGGCTGATGGTGACGGGCGTGCGCTTTTGAACCTGACCGAACAGGTGGCGGCATGGCGGCTGGATAAACCGATTGACCGCGACCAGCTGGCGACCCGGCTGATGCGCCGCGCAGCGAAATACGACAAGTCGGGTGAGGAACATTACAACCTTATCAGCGCCTTGCATAAATCGGTACGCGGATCAGACCCCGACGCCGCACTGTATTGGTTTGCCCGGATGCTGGAGGGTGGCGAAGACCCCCGCTTTCTGGCGCGGCGTCTGGTGCGGATGGCGGTTGAGGATATTTGTCTGGCGGATCCGCAGGCGCAATCGGTCTGTCTGGATGCGTGGAATACCTATGAACGCCTTGGCAGCCCCGAGGGGGAATTGGCGCTGGCCAATGCGGTGGTGTATCTTGCGCTCGCGCCAAAATCGAACGCGGTCTATGTGGCGTATAAGGCTGCGCGGGCAAGTGCGCGGGAAACCGGCAGCCAGATGCCGCCGCGTCATATCCTGAATGCACCGACCAAGCTGATGAAAGAGATCGGGTATGGATCTGGATATGCCTATGACCATGAGGCCGAAGATGGCTTTTCCGGGCAGGATTATTTCCCCGAAGGCATGAAGCGCCCGGTGTTCTATCTGCCCCCCGAACGCGGGTTCGAGCGCGAGTTGAAAAAGCGGGTGGAGTATTTTGCCAAGCTGCGGGCGAAGCGTCAGGGCGGATAGGGACGCTCATCCAGCTTTGCGCGCGTCTTCGCCCGAGTGCGCTCCGCGCGGGAGTATTTTTGCCAAGATGAATGGGGCACCAAATGCGCAGAGCTTCGCCCGAGCGATGAGCGCACGTTGACAATTCCGCACAACAGACGCAAAGACCGGGGCATGATCCTGACCGTGCCTCAGCCCGCTTTTTGTGGGTCCATTCGTGCGACGTTGCACTTTCTGATACTGATTGCCCGACAGCGGGTGACCGGGGGCTGGTTCTTTTCTTGCTTGCTGCGCGTGTGGCGGGCCTCCAACTTGCAAGGTCCATGATATGAGCGGCGTGAAAACATTGACGGTGTCCGAAGATGAGGGCGAGCAGCGGCTGGACAAGTGGTTCAAGCGGCGCTTTCCGCAACTGACGCAAGGCCATGTCGAAAAGATGTGCCGCACCGGGCAGATCCGGGTGGATGGAGCGCGGGCGAAAGCCGCCGACCGGGTGGCACCGGGTCAGACCATTCGCGTGCCGCCCTTGCCCGACACCGAAGCGCCCAGTCGTCCGGCTGAGGGGCGGGTGAATGCGGCGGACGCCAAGATGATCCAGAACGCGGTTTTGTGGAAAGATGAGCATATCATCATCCTCAACAAGCCCGCCGGTCTGCCGTCGCAGGGTGGGTCGGGGCAGGGTGACCGGCATGTCGATGGATTGGCCGAAGCGCTGAAATTCGGCTACAAGGAAAAGCCCAAGCTGGTCCACCGGCTGGACAAGGATACCTCGGGCCTGTTGATGCTGGCGCGTACCGACCGGGTGGCGCGCGCGTTGTCCGAAGCCTTGCGCCATCGCAACACGCGCAAGATCTACTGGGCGCTGGTGGCAGGCGTCCCGCATCCGCGTCAGGGGTCGATCAAATACGGGCTGATGAAAGCGCCGGGCCATGGGCGCGGTGGCGAAGGCGAAAAGATGATCTGCATCCATCCAGCCAAAATGGGTGATTTTCCCGACGCCAAGCGCGCACACACCGACTATTTCACGCTGTGGTTCCTTGGCACCCGGATGTCGTGGATGGCAATGGAGCCGGTGACGGGCCGCACGCACCAGTTGCGCGCACATCTTGCCGAATTGGGCCACCCTATCATCGGGGATGGAAAGTACGGCACCTCTGCGCAGGAAAACATGGGCGATGGCTGGGGGGCGCAGGCAGGGGGCGAGATGTCGAAAAAGATGCATCTGCACGCCCGCAGTCTGTCGGTTCAGCACCCGATCACCAAGGAAATGATGACCTTTACCGCCCCCTTGCCCGAACATATGGCTCGGACCTGGAAGCTTCTGGACTGGAATGAAAAGGACGTGCCCGCTGACCCGTTTGAGGGGCTGCGGTGAGCGCTTGGGCGGCCAAGCGGTTCTGGCAGGCGGCCTCCGCGGAACCCTGTGATGGTGGCTTTACCGTCCGTCTTGATGCGCGGCCCGTAAAGACCCCGGCCAAGCAACCGCTGGTTCTGCCCAGCCTTGCCATGGCGCAGGCCGTCGCCACTGAATGGGATGCACAGCATGGCCTGATCAAGCCGGACACCATGCCGCTGACGCGTGCCGCCAATTCCGCCATCGACAAGGTTGCCCCGCAGTTTGACGGCGTGGTGGGCGAGATTGCCAATTATGGCACCACCGACCTGTTGTGCTATCGCGCCACCGATCCGCAACCGCTGATCGACCGTCAGGCCGCAGGCTGGGGCCCGCTTCTGGACTGGGCGCGCGATGCGTTGGGCGCTCCGCTGGCTGTCACTTATGGCGTGATTCCCATTTCGCAGCCAGCAGCCAGCCTTGCCCGTCTGCGCGACCATGTAGCAGGGCACAGCCCGTTTCATCTGGCGGCGCTGCATGACCTAGTGGCGATTTCCGGATCGCTCGTTCTGGGTCTTGCCGTTGCCCACCAAAGGCTGACGGGTGATCAGGCTTTTGGTCTGAGCCGAATCGATGAGAAATGGCAGAGCGAGCTTTGGGGCGAAGACGAGGATGCCGCCGCGCTGGAGGCGTTGCGGCAGGAGGCTTTCCTGACCGCAGAGCGATTCTATACTTTGTGCGGGTAACAATCCTGCCCAAATGACGGGCGCGACGACGCCATCTTGCCCGATGCCGCTTTGAAACCGCCTGAATGCAAAGAATTTAGGCAAATTCCCGCGACACGCTTGACCTTTCAAACCGCTTCGGAGGAAACTAGCTCCACTGGGAGAGGCTCACCTCCACTAGTTCCGTCCCCGTCCGCCCATCAACCGGCCTCGGGGCATATAAAAACGTCGGCCCAAGGCCGACTACTCAGGATGAGGTAAGAATGAAACAATCCGTATTCCTCGGCACCCTCGCCGCAGCCACCCTTTTCGCAGGTGTGGCAATGGCGCAGGGCACCTCGACGCTTGATACCGTCAAGGCCCGTGGCGAACTGAACTGCGGCGTCAATACCGGTCTGGTCGGCTTTGCCGCTCCGGATGCAAGCGGTAACTGGCAGGGCTTTGATGTAGCTGTTTGTAAAGCCGTCGCCGCTGCAATCTTCGGCGATGCGTCGAAAGTGGTCTATATCCCGACCACCTCGTCGGACCGGTTTGAACAGCTGACTTCGGGCAAGATCGACTTTCTTGTCCGCAACACCACTTGGACCTTCTCGCGCGATACGGATCTGAAAATGGATTTCGTTGGCGTGAACTACTATGACGGTCAGGGCTTCATGGTTCGCAAGGATCTGGGCGTGTCTTCCGCAAAAGAGCTGAACGGCGCAACGATCTGTATCCAGACCGGCACCACCACTGAACTGAACCTGGCTGACTACTTCAAAGCCAACAATATGGCTTACACAGCGGTTCCGATCGAAACCAACGCTGAAGGCGAACAGCAGTATCTGGCTGGTGCCTGCGATGCTTACACCACCGATGCATCGGGCCTTGCAGCCACCCGCGCTGCTTTTGCAGACCCTGATAACCACATCATCCTGCCTGAAATCATCTCCAAAGAACCGCTTGGGCCTGCCGTGCGTCATGGTGACAGCGCTTGGGGTGACGTGATTCGCTGGACGATGAACGCGCTGGTTGCTGCCGAAGAGTTCGGCATCACTTCGGCCAACATCGACGAACTGGCAACATCGTCCCAGAATCCAGAAGTTCAGCGTTTGCTGGGCAGTTCGGACAACTTGGGGGCGATGATCGGTCTTGACGTCGAATGGGCGAAAAACGCGATCAAGGCCAGCGGCAACTATGGCGAGATCTTTGCGGCAACCATCGGCGAGTCGACTCCGATCGGTCTGGCGCGTGGTCTGAACGCACAGTGGACCCAAGGCGGTCTGCTCTACACCCCGCCGTTCCGTTGATCGACTGACAATCAAGGGCGCGCTTTCATGGCGCGCCCTTTCTAACAGTGAGAACAGGGTTATCCGCAGCGTCGGGGGGCAGCCCCCAAACACAAGGGCAAAGCCCAGGGGCGTGCGGACTTCAGGGGAAAATAAATGGCCGTAGTCACGGAAGAACCGAAAGCCAGCTTTCGGCTCGGGATGCTCATATACGACACCCGCTATCGCTCCATCACCATTCAGATCGTTGTGCTCATGCTTGTCATGTTGGGGGCCGCTTGGCTGATAGACAACCTTTTGCGCAATCTTGATGCGCTGGGCCGGGGCATCTCGTTCGGATTTTTGTGGAACCGTGCGGGCTACGATATCAACCAGACGCTTGTAGAATACACCAATGACAGCAGCCACGCCCGCGCAACCTTGGTTGGTCTGCTCAACACGCTGCTGATTGCCTTTTTGGGCTGTATCGCGGCAACGGTTGTTGGGGTGATCGCAGGGGTTCTGCGCCTGTCTAACAACTGGGTGATTGCCCGATTGATGACGGTTTATGTGGAGATATTCCGCAACATCCCACTTTTGCTGTGGATTTTGATGGTCTATACCGTGTTCACCGAGGCATTGCCTGCGCCAAATGCGTTCCGTGGTGAAAACCCGGCGGCGTCGATGGTCCTGTTCGACACGGTGGCTTTTACCAACCGCTACACTGCTGTTCCGTGGCTGGTGTTTGACAATTCGATGGGCTGGCTGTCCTTGGGGCCGATCTGGCTGAACCTTGACCTTGCGCTGATCGTTGCCGCGCTGGTCGGTGGCTTCCTGATCAACCGCACGATCCTGCGTCGTGCGACCCGCATTCAAGAGGCCACCGGCCTTCGGCCCACCACATGGTGGCAGTCGATTCTTGCGCTGTTCGGTCCGATCATTCTGGTCTTCCTGTTCCTTGGCACCCATCTTGATAACCCCAGCTTGCAAGGCTTTAACTTCACCGGCGGATTGCAGGTGTCGAACTCGCTCGTGGCGCTGTGGCTTGCCCTGACGCTCTACACGGCGGCCTTCATCGCCGAAATCGTCCGCGCCGGGATCAACGCCATCTCTCGCGGGCAATCCGAGGCGGCCTTTGCCCTTGGCCTGCGCCCTGGTCGCACGATGAACCTGATCATTTTGCCACAGGCGCTTCGGGTCATCATTCCGCCGCTGATCTCGCAATACCTGAACCTGACCAAGAACTCGTCGCTTGCCATCGCCGTCGGTTACATGGACCTGCGCGGCACGCTAGGTGGCATCACGCTGAATCAGACGGGGCGCGGGCTAGAGGCGATGATGCTTCTGATGCTGATTTACCTGATCATCAGTTTGCTGATTTCATCGGCGATGAACGTCTACAACAATTCCGTCAAGCTGAAGGAGCGCTGAGATGAACACCAGCACAAGCACCTTCGTGCGCACCGAAATGCTGCCCCAGCAAACACCTCCAATCACCGAGGCAGGGGCTGTGAAATGGGTGCGCGAGAACCTGTTCTCGTCCGTCCTGAACGGCATTCTGACCGTTCTGGGTGTCGCGGTTGTCGTCTACATCACTCTGCAGATAGCACCTTGGCTCTCCCGCTCGGTCTGGGTTGCCAGCAGTCTGTCCGAATGCCGTCAGATCATCGCTGATCGGTATGGTGAAGGCGCTACCGGCGCCTGCTGGGCGGTTATCCGCGAACGTTGGCCGCAGTATCTGTTCGGCTTCTACCCGTCGCATCTGTATTGGCGCCCGGTTCTGACCTTTGCACTGCTCTGCGTCGCTGTTGCTCCAGTGTTGTTTGATAAGTTGCCACGCCAGATGCTCTGGTTCTCGCTGGTTTACCCCGCTGTCGGCTTCTGGCTTTTGTGGGGCGGGTCGGTCTGGGTGCCCGTGATGGCGCTCGCAGGTTTTGCCATCGGCTATGCCGCTGCAAAGATCGTGCAACCCCTTGCAGGCACCATCGTCGCCACCATCGCCGCCGTTTTGGCTCCGGTCCTGTGGTGGTTGTTCCTTGCTGGCCCTGCTGCTGACGCGATGCAATCCATCCTGCCGATTGCGCTCCAAGGTGTGCGATCACGTGAATTTGGCGGCTTTGTCCTTGCCTTCACAATTGGCTTTACCGGCATTGCCTTTTCGCTGCCCTTGGGCGTGATGCTTGCGCTTGGCCGTCAGTCCGACATGTTCATCGTCAACAAACTGTCGGTCGGGTTTATCGAGTTCATCCGGGGCGTGCCGCTGATCACCCTGCTGTTCACGGCCTCATTGTTGCTCAACTACTTCCTGCCGCCGGGCACCGATTTTGACATCATCCTGCGTGTCATCATCATGGTGGTGCTGTTCGCGGCCGCCTATATCGCCGAAGTGGTGCGCGGCGGTCTCGCCGCCCTGCCACGCGGCCAATATGAAGCGGCGGATGCGCTTGGCCTTGATTACTGGAAGGCGCAACGCCTGATCATCATGCCGCAGGCGCTGAAAATATCGATACCCGGCATCGTGTCCACCTTTATCGGCCTTTTCAAAGACACCACGCTGGTGGTCTTCGTCGGCCTGCTGGACCCGCTAAAAGGCATCACAGACGCCGTCCGCGCCTCCACCGACTGGAAGGGGATCTATTGGGAACCTTACATCTTTGTCGGCGCTATCTTCTTTCTCTTCTGCTTCGCCATGTCGCGGTACTCGATGTATCTCGAAGGCAAGCTGAAAACCGATCATCGCTAAGGGAGCCGGAAACATGTCCGAAGCCATCGCCCGCGAAATTGACCACAGCCATATGCAGGTCAGCGACGAAGTTGCTATCCAGATCACCCAGATGAACAAGTGGTATGGCACATTCCACGTTCTGCGTGACATCAACATGACCGTTAACCGGGGGGAACGGATCGTGATCTGCGGCCCGTCCGGTTCGGGTAAATCCACCCTTATCCGCTGCATCAACCGGCTGGAAGAACACCAGCAGGGTCAGATCATCGTTGACGGCACCGAACTGACCTCAGACCTGAAAAACATCGACAAGGTCCGGTCCGAGGTCGGGATGGTGTTTCAGCATTTCAACCTGTTCCCGCATCTAACCATTCTTGAAAATCTGACGCTCGCGCCGATCTGGGTCCGCAAGACCCCGCGCAAAGAAGCCGAGGAAGTTGCGATGCACTATCTGCGCAAGGTGAAAATCCCGGAACAGGCAAACAAATACCCCGGCCAGTTGTCAGGCGGCCAGCAACAGCGCGTGGCCATTGCGCGGTCTTTGTGCATGAAGCCTCGCATCATGTTGTTTGACGAACCCACATCGGCACTCGACCCCGAGATGATCAAAGAGGTGCTCGACACCATGATCGAACTGGCGGAGGAGGGCATGACCATGCTCTGCGTCACCCACGAAAT
This sequence comes from Pseudotabrizicola sp., assembly GCF_030684215.1. Taxonomy (GTDB): domain Bacteria; phylum Pseudomonadota; class Alphaproteobacteria; order Rhodobacterales; family Rhodobacteraceae; genus Pseudotabrizicola. The sequence goes on along the minus strand of NZ_JAUXOV010000063.1, from coordinate 108,612 downwards.
GGGCTTCGCCCAAGCCGTGGCAAACCGGGTTATCTTCATGGACCAGGGCCAGATCGTGGAACAAAACGCGCCGAAAGAGTTCTTCAACAACCCGCAGAGCGAGCGGACAAAGCTGTTCCTGTCGCAGATTCTGGGGCATTGAAGGGAACAGACAAGACGACAAAAGAGGCCCCATGGGGCCTCTTTTTTGCAAAAAGATGCTTGGCATGATCGGCTATGTCACTGTCGGTGCTGATGACCTCGCGCGCGCAAAGCGGTTTTACTCTGCTTTCCTGCCAGTCCTTGACTACTCGCTGAAGGAAGGCCCAGAGGGTCTAAGCTACGCGTTAGCGTCAGAGCCGGGACAACAAACCGCTCTGCCTGATTTCTACGTCAAGCCGACCTTTGATGGGCGTCCGGCGTCGGCAGGGAACGGCACCATGATCGCGTTCGACGTTCGCAGTCAAACCCAAGTTCATTTACTCCACGCAGCCGCGCTTGCTGCAGGCGGATCTGATGAGGGTCAGCCCGGATTTCGTGACGCGTATGGGCCTCACTTTTACGTAGGCTACCTTCGCGACCCTCAGGGCAACAAAATTGCCTTGTTTTCCAACGACCCAAACGAACCGAGCCGCGACGACAAACGGGCTAACAAGGGCGGTTAAAACCCGGCGCCGCAGAGCGGAAGTTCCGTGGGTTTGCCCTCAGTGCGCCCTTGGCCAATGGTTGAGTCCAAAGCGCAGAGATCAGCCTGTCTGGCCGCCTTCCGGCGGTGCTTACTCCCCGGTCTTATCCGCCGCCTTGGCCTTCATCCGCTCCAGAAGTTCTTCCTTGCTGGGGCGCAGGTTTGGCGTTTTGGTCGGCGCTTTGGCCTTCAGTTCCTTGCCCGGCTTGGCGCTGGGGTCTTTCTGGCGGCCCTGATCCTTGCTCAGTTTCGGGTTGCCTGATTTTGCGTAATCCATGGCCTGTCGCCTTATCCTATATCCTGATCATGCGTCATGCCCGAAACCGGGGCCAACCGCAAGGATTGCCCCTTTGGAGGCAATCGTCAAGATTTGACAAGAGCCACGCCATCAAACGATTGATTGCGCGTGGTTTTGCACCTTGTATCGCGGGGGGAACGTCAGGCCATGATCTCACGCGGAACGATGAAATCATCCACAACACCCTGCCCAAACCCAACATCGGCCCAAGAGTCGGCGGTAAAATCCACCACCAGCGTCGCTCCGGTCGGATAACGCGTGAACTCTGGGTTGACGGGGGTATGTGCCACCAGCCGGGCCGCAAATTCCGCAATGCCGGGGTTATGCCCGACCATCATGACTGTGTCAGCCGTAGCATGCCGCAGCACTGCCAGCATCACGTCCGGCCCGGCATGATAAAGCGAAGGCTTCAGCTCCAGCACCGGCGTCGCTGGCAGGGCGGGGGCGATCCCGGCCCATGTCTTGCGGGTCCGCAGCGCGTCAGAACACAGCACTTGCCCCGGCACATACCCCCGGCTTGCCAGCCATTGCCCCAGATCCGCCGCCGCTGCCCGGCCCCGCTCGTTCAGCGGACGGTCGTGGTCCGGCGTCAAAGGATCATCCCAGCTCGATTTTGCATGTCGCGTCAAGATCAGGCGCTTCATTCCCACTCCCCCCAAATACGGGCGGTTACCCCGCCCTGTGGAATCGGCCCATGTGGTAGGCCGACTGTTCTGCAAGTCTTGCATAGCCTTGGGACACCGGGCAAGCGCGGCGAACCTGACAGCCAGCCCCAAGGCAGTCTGCGCCCTCGGGCAAGTCAAGAAGCTGATGGCACGCGCCAACATCATAACGCGCGCCTGTCAGCGCCCCGACGGGGCAGGCCGAGAGGCAGGGGGCCACGCATGTCTCACAGGGCTTTGATGCGGCAGGGAACTCCAGCACCTCCCGCAGGATCAGCGCACCCCGAATGCTGACCATCAACCCTTGGGTGTCGTGAACCAGCAATTTGACCGGGCTGTCCCATATCCGGCCCGTCCGCAGTGCCCAGCCGTAAAACGGATGATACGGCGGCCCGCCAAAGGGAAAGCGCGCCTTTCCCCCAAGATCGCAGGCCAGCCGCCCGATCACTCGCCGCGACCAACTGTCCACTGGATCTGGCCCACCCCATTCCGGCTGTGCTTTTAAATGCGGCCAGAACCCCGGCTCGCTTGGCCCCAGCAGCACCAGACAGTGCGCCCAGTCCGGAAACTCCGGCTCTCCGGCGCAATCAAACCCGCCCAGAACCTCCAGACAGTTCGGCTCCAGCAGCTTGTTCAGACGGTCAAGACTAAGCTCTGGCATTTGCTGCTTTCCAAATACTCCCGCCGGAGGCGTCTTCGAAAGCCCCCAGAGCGCCCTTCTGATCAGCGCCGCACCGACGGTTTCACCCGTGGTTCGGTTGATCGGATCTGGCTGCCTGCGCCATGGTCGGTGAACAGCTCCAGCAAACAGGCATTGGGAATGCGCCCATCCAGAATCGTCACCGCCCGTGTGCCTTGTTCGATCGCCAGCAATGCGGTTTCGGTCTTGGGAATCATTCCCCCCGAAATAATGCCATCTGCCGTCATCTGCCGGATTTCGTCGGGGGTGATTTGGGTCATCACCTCGCCATTGGCGTTTTTTACACCCGCAACATCGGTCAAAAGCAGAAGTCGGTCTGCCTGCAACGCCCCTGCGATGGCCCCCGCTGCGGTGTCGCCGTTGACGTTGAATGTCTCGTTATCTGCCATACCGGTGCCGACGGGCGCGATCACGGGAATGATTCCAGCGGCATAGAGGTCTCGCAGCACCTGCACGTTCATCTCGACCGGACGACCGACAAAGCCAAGCTCCGGGTCATCGGCCTCGCAGACCATCAGGTCGTCGTCCTTGCCCGAGATGCCAACCGCCCGCCCGCCCGCATCCATGATTGCCTGCACGATGCGCTTGTTGACCAGACCGGACAGGATCATCTCAACCACTTGCACGGTGGCCTTGTCGGTCACCCGTTTGCCGCGCACAAATTCGCTTTTGATCCCCAGCTTGTTTAGCATGTCGTTGATCATCGGCCCGCCGCCATGCACGACAACCGGGTTCACCCCGACTTGGCGCATCAAGACGATGTCGCGGGCAAACTCCGCCATGGCGGCATCGTCCCCCATGGCGTTGCCGCCAAACTTTACCACCACGACCGAGTCGGCGTAGCGTTGCAGATAGGGCAGGGCTTCGGACAACATCTTGGCGGTGTTCAGGGCATCTTGCATGGTCAGGGTCTGCTGTTTCATGAGGGCCTCCGGCGTTGGTAGGGTGGTAGCGCCTTTGGTCGGGTCTGCCAAGCGGTGTGTCCGAGCTTGTCTTTCCGACGCGTAAGCGTAGGGTTTGCCCGATCCAAGGAGGCATCAATGACTGACCAGAAAACCATTGTCCTGACAGGTGCTTCGCGGGGGATCGGTCATGCCACGGTCAAGCGGTTTTCAGCCGAGGGCTGGCGCGTGCTGACCTGTTCGCGCCAGCCCTTCGATCCTCGCTGCCCATGGCCCGGCGGAGAGGAAAACCATATTCAGATTGATCTGGCAGATCCCACCAAGACCATCGCCGCGATCGAGACTATCAAGCAAAAGATAGGCGGCCGTCTGGATGCGCTGGTCAACAATGCCGGGATCAGTCCGAAGGGCCCTGATGGTGCGCGGCTCAGCACACTTGATACCGATTTGCGGACATGGGGTCAGGTGTTTCATGTCAATTTCTTCTCAAGTGTCATCATGGCTCGCGGGTTGAAGGATGAGTTGGCGGCGGCCAAAGGGTCTGTGGTTAACGTGACCTCAATCGCCGGGGTGCGGGTGCATCCCTTTGCGGGTGCGGCTTATGCTACGTCCAAGGCGGCGCTTGCGGCGCTGACGCGCGAGATGGCGCATGATTTCGGCCCCCTGGGTGTCCGGGTCAACGCGATTGCGCCGGGTGAAGTGGAAACCGCAATCCTGTCGCCCGGAACCGATAAGATAGTGGAAAAGTTGCCAATGCAGCGGTTGGGCCAGCCCAAGGAAGTGGCCGATGTGATCTGGTTCCTGTGCTCGGACCAGTCGAGCTATATTTCCGGGGCCGAGATTGAGGTAAACGGCGCGCAGCACGTCTGACGCGCCGCCCGTGTCCGGCGCAGACAGTAGGAAAGCTTGACGCGCGCCCGCCTTGGTCGCATATCCGCCTGACCCTGCGGAGGCCCCCATGCTTGACGATGCCGACGACATTCACCCCCTGTTTCACGGCGCGCCCAAGGGGCTGGAGTTTCGCAAGTTGCGCAAGCGGCTGGTGCAACAAGCGCGTGAGGCGATTGACACCTATGGCATGGCCAAGCCCGGCGAACGGTGGCTGGTCTGTCTGTCGGGCGGTAAAGACAGTTACACGCTGCTGGCCGTTTTGCACGAGCTGAAATGGCGTGGCTTGCTGCCGGTGGATATTCTGGCTTGCAACCTCGATCAGGGCCAGCCCGGTTTTCCCGCGACGGTGCTACCCGAGTTTTTGACCCGCATGAGGGTGGAACACCGGATTGAGTATCAGGACACCTATTCGGTGGTGATCGACAAGATCAAACCCGGTGGAACGATGTGTTCGCTTTGTTCGCGGCTACGGCGCGGAAATCTATACCGCATCGCCCGGGAAGAGGGCTGTTCCACGGTCGTTCTGGGGCATCACCGCGATGATATTCTAGAGACGTTTTTCATGAACCTGTTTCATGGCGGGCGTCTGGCCTCGATGCCACCGCGTCTGCTGAACGAGGACGGTGATCTGTTCGTAGCCCGCCCACTGGCTTTCGTGGCCGAGGCCGATTGTGACCGTTTTGCCCGCGTGATGGGTTATCCGATCATTCCCTGCGATCTGTGTGGCTCTCAAGAAGGCTTGCAGCGCGCGCAGGTGAAAAAGCTGCTGGATGACTGGGAGGCACGGGTTCCGGGGCGGCGACAGATCATGTTCCGTTCGCTGATGAACGTGCGCCCGTCGCATCTGGCGGATCCGGCCTTGTTTGACTTTGCAGGGCTGATGCAGAAAATTGGAACAAATGTAGAAAATCCTCTGCAACTTCGGGACGTGGATTAAGCATTCACTCACCTCGCGATTCTAGCGTCACGCAAAGCGGATCAAGTGGCTTGCGGTTTCGGGGGCGTCATGAAGCGGGACAGTTCTATCAGGCCAACGGCCTCGGCCTTGCTTTCGCGTCTGGTCGATGGTGAAGCACTGGTGCTGTTGCCCGCCGTCTCTGTTGCGGCCTTCTGGCTGGGTGGTGAAGTCGCTTTGCTGACACTTGCGATAGCCGCGCCCGTTGCTTTTGCCCTGATCGGATGGGGCAAACGTGTGCGGCGCGCGTCAATCCCTTCCGCAGGCTTGACTGGGTTCGCGACCGAAACGCAGTTGGTGGAAAATCTTGACACGGTTCTGAATGATGTGGCGGTTCATGGCGGCACAACTGCCTGTTTTGTCGTGGTGTTTGATGATCTGGAGATGCTTGCCGACCGGCATGGCCGCCTCGCGCTTGATCGGGTCTTGATGCGCACGGGTGAAAGGTTGGGCGTATCGTTGCGCGCGGGTGATGTCGTGGCGCGTTTGCCAAGCCATGGCTTTGCCATCAGTTTTGCGCCAATCCGGCGGTTTGATCTGGAAAATGCTGTGCAAATGGCCGCGCGCTTGCAGTCATCCGTCTCTGCCCCGCTGCCCGTGGACGATATGACGGTGCATCCCTCTGTTTCGGTTGGGTTTTGTTTGGCTGACCGTGCGCCGGCCTTGCTGGGTGCGTCCTTGCTTGACGCAGCTCGCTGCGCGGCCGATGAGGCGTTGCGTAACGGTCCCTGTGCAATTCGCGCCTATCAGCCAGAGATGTCCCGGCGCCGTGCTGACCGTGCTGAACTGCGCGCAGGGCTGGAGGCTGCGCTGGATTGTGGCCAGATCCGTCCATGGTTTCAGCCACAACTTTCAACAGATACCGGTGAGGTCAGCGGGTTTGAGGCCTTGGCCCGGTGGCATCACCCCGAACGCGGGATCATCGCTCCGTCAGAGTTTCTGCCACTGGTCGAAGACACAGGTCTGTCTGAACGGCTGGGAGAGGTAATTCTGTACGGCGCGTTGTCGGCGCTGACCCGCTGGGACAATGCAGGGCATCGCATCGCCCGCGTTTCAGTGAATTTCTCGGCCAGTGAACTGCGCAATCCCCATCTTCCCTATAAACTGAAATGGGAACTGGATCGCTTTTCCTTGACCCCTGACCGTCTGACCATCGAGGTGCTGGAAACCGTGGTGGCGCGCTCTGATGATGATGTGATCGTGACAAATCTGGCGCAGCTTGCAAAGCTTGGCTGTGGGATTGATCTGGATGATTTTGGCACGGGGCAGGCTTCGATTGTCAACATCCGCCGATTTGCGGTGCGCCGGATCAAGGTTGACCGTTGCTTTGTCATGCGCTGCGATACGGACCCGGATCAAAAGCGCATGGTCGCCGCAATCCTCTCATTGTGTGAACAACTGGGCTTGTCCACAGTTGCGGAAGGTATTGAAACACCCGGCGAACACGCAACCGTGGCCCAACTTGGTTGCGATCATGTCCAAGGGTTCGGCATTGCCCGCCCGATGGCAGTCGAGGAAACCTTCGGTTGGATCGCCCGGCATGAAGCGGGGCGGCAGGGGGCCATCCGCTTTGGTCAGCTGCGCTAGGCGAAGTGCGGTGCCAAAACAGGTCGCTGTGGCAGGGCTGGCAAATTGTCGACGCGGCACAGGTCTTTTCTTGTCAGTAAAGCGGCTGTGGGATCAATACTCGCCCCCAAAGCGGGAAAACCGCTTGACCTTTCCCGCCCCCTTCTGTTGAACGACCGCTGACCTGAACAATGGTGGCGGTAGTCCCGATGGACGATCAGAATAAGAACCTTATCCTCGCAACTGTGCTGTCCTTCGTGGTCATCATGGTCTGGTTCGTGATGTTTCCACCGCCCGAACCGGTGATCGACCCGAATGCGCCCACGGTCTCTGTGACCGACGCAACCACACCTCCGGCGGCTGCCGTGCCGGGTGCAACTGCGACTGCGGATGGCGCCGCTCCGACCACACAAGCGCCGCGCCTGACCATCGACACGCCAGAGCTGACCGGCTCTATCTCGTTGCTGGGTGGGCGGATCGACGATCTTGAGCTGAAAGCCTACAGACAGACGCTGGATGAAACTTCCGGCATCGTGCGCCTGCTTGCGCCGGTGGGTCAACCAAACGCATATTACGCGCTGTTCGGCTGGGGCCCTGCCGGGGCGCTGAATTTTGAAGACGTGCCCGGTGCGAACACCGAATGGATGCCCGCAGGCGGCGGCACCCTGTCGCCCGGCCAGCCGGTCACGCTGCGCTGGGACAATGGCAACGGTCTGGCCTTCACCCGCCAGATCGCCGTGGATGAGCATTTCATGTTCACCGTGACCGAAAGCGTGCAAAACTCTGGCACGGTTGAGGCCCGGCTGTTCCCCTATGGCATCGTTGCCCGTCACGGCAAGCCGACCAACCTTGAGAATTTCTTTGTCAGCCACGAAGGCGTGGTCGCCCGCGCTGATGGCAAGCTGACTGAGACGGATTACGACGATGTGGCTGATCTGCCGCTGGTCGAGCGTGAGGGCGCGCAGGCCCGGGTCGTCGAATCAACAACCGACGGCTGGATCGGCTTTACCGATAAATACTGGATGACGGTGCTGGTGCCGGAACAGGGCAAGCCCTTTACCTCTGTCACCAAGTTCGTGCCGCAAGCCAATATCTACCAGACCGAGACTCGGCAGGCCGTTGTTGCCGTTGCACCGGGCGAAACCGTGACCTCGACCCAGCGCTTGTTTGCTGGGGCGAAGCGGTGGGAGACCATTCGCGCCTATCAGAACGAGGGCGCTGTTGGTACTGCCGCGCAGCCCATCCCCGGCTTTATCGACGCTATCGACTGGGGCTGGTTCTTCTTTCTGACCAAGCCGATCTTTGCCCTGCTGCACTGGCTGAATGCCAATATCGGCAACATGGGGCTGGCAATTATCGCATTGACGTTCATTCTCAAGCTGCTGGTTCTGCCGCTGGCCTATAAGTCCTATGTCAGCATGGCCCGCATGAAAGAGTTGCAGCCCGAGATGGAGGCGCTCAAAGAGCGTGCGGGCGACGACAAGCAGATGATGCAGCGCGAAATGATGAAGCTGTACAAGGACAAAAAGGTGAACCCTGCCGCGGGCTGTTTGCCGATCCTGATCCAGATTCCGATCTTCTTTGCCCTCTACAAGGTGATTTTTGTCACCATCGAATTGCGCCACGCGCCGTTCTTTGGCTGGCTGAATGACCTGTCGGCACCTGATAGCTCGTCGATCTTCAATCTGTTCGGTTTGCTGCCTTGGGCCGCGCCAGAGCCAAGCTCTATCCTTGCGCTGATCTTTATCGGTATCCTGCCGATCCTGCTGGGCGTCAGCATGTGGTTGCAGCAAAAGCTGAACCCCGCGCCGACGGATCCGACACAGCAGATGATCTTTGCCTGGATGCCATGGGTGTTCATGTTCATGCTGGGCGGCTTTGCCAGCGGTCTGGTCGTCTACTGGATCACCAACAATGTGATCACCTTTAGCCAGCAATACGCGATCATGCGCAGCCATGGGCACAAGCCGGACTTGTTCGGGAACATCAAATCGGGCTTCAAGAAAAAGCCACCCGTTGCCCCCGCAGTGGCTGACAAGAGCGCGAAGCCAAAGAAGAAATGATTCGGCTGGCCCAGATTTGTCGCCATCCGATCAAATCCATTGGCTTTGAGGAACTGGCAAGCGCGCCCCTGACACAGGGGCGCGCTTTGCCGTTCGACAGGGAATGGGCGGTGCTGCATAACGCGGCAAAGGTCACTGATCTGACCGAGTGGGTTCCCAAGATGAACTTTCTGCGCGGAGTGGCCGGGCCAGAGTTGATGGCCATTCGTGCGCGCTTGGATGAAGGCGCGCGCCGGGTTGCGCTGACCCACCCGGTGGCGGGGGACATAACGATCACCCCCGATACCGACAGCGCCGCGCTGGTGTCTTGGTTAAGGCCGCTGTGGCCCGTTGACAGGCCCGCTCCTGCGCGGGTGACCCATGTGCCGGGACAGGCAATGACCGATGTGCCAGAGCCGTTCCTCGCGGTGCTGAACACAGCGTCCAACGCTGATCTTGGGCAACGCATGGGCCGCGATCTGTCAATTCACCGCTGGCGCGGGAATCTTTGGCTGGACGGCCTTGCACCTTGGGCCGAGTGGGATCTGTTGGGCCGCACCTTGCGTATTGGCAGGGCAGAGCTGCGGATCGAGCAGCGCATCACCCGCTGCAAAGCCACGACGGTGAACCCCGATACCGGGTCCGTTGATGCAGACACACTTGTCGCGTTGCAAAGCGGCTTCGGCCATCAGGACTTTGGCACCTATGCCGTGGTCACAAAATCCGGTCCCATCGTGCGTGGCGACCAAGTGGAGGTGCTATGAGCGCTTTGCGGTTTCCCATGGCAGATCAGCCAGATGACTTTACCCGTGAAAAGGGCCGTCTGCTGTTTGCCGGGCCGGTTGATTTTGTCAAAGGCGTGGTCGCCATGCCCGGTCTGCCCCCGGCTGACCGGCTGGAGGTGTGTTTTGCAGGGCGCTCAAATGTTGGGAAATCCAGCCTGATTAACGCGTTGACTGGGCGCAAGACTTTGGCGCGGGCGTCTAACACGCCAGGCCGGACGCAAGAGATCAACTATTTTGCACTGGGGGATCACCGCTATATGGTCGACCTTCCCGGCTATGGCTATGCCGAGGCACCGTTGGCGGTGGTTGAAAAGTGGCAGGCGTTGCTGCGGTCTTATCTGCAAGGACGCCAGACCCTGCGGCGGGCCTTTGTGCTGGTTGATACCCGCCACGGGATCAAAGCAGTGGATCAGGAAATCCTGTCGCTTCTGGACAAATCCGCAGTGACGTTTCAGGTGGTGATGACCAAAGCGGATAAGGTGAACACCGCCACGCGGGACGCCAATATCGCACAGGTCCAAGAGGCGTTGACCAAGCACCCGGCGGCCTATCCTGAAATCGTTATCACCAGTTCGGAAAAGGGTGAGGGGATCGAGACCCTACGCGCGATCATCGCCACGCTGGAGTGAGGCGTCGTGCGCGGGGTCAGCCCCCGGCACCGGGTCATAGCCATGCCCGCCCCAAGGGTGGCAGCGGCACAGGCGGTGCGCGGTCAGATAGCCGCCCTTGATGCCACCATGGCGCTGCAGCGCCTCAAGCGCATAGACCGAGCATGTGGGTTGATAGCGGCAACCATGGCCAACCCAAGGCGACAGCAGCAGGCGGTAAGCGCGCACAGGCAACGCCACCAGTTGCGCCAGCGGCGTCACGCCCGCGCCCCGTGAATGGCGCGCAGGGCGGTTTCCAGATCCAGCAACAGTTGAGCATAGGGCCGGTCTACGGTCACACCGGGGCGGGCAACCAGCACGTAATCCCAGCCGGGCTGCGCCAAAACAGGCAGCACGGCGCGCGCCACTTCACGCAAGCGGCGCTTGGCGCGGTTACGAAACACCGCATTTCCGATTTTCTTGGATGCGGTAAAGCCGACTTGCACCCCCGGTTTGCCATCATCCCTAAACCGGGCCTGCACCAAAAAACCACCAGCCCCATGCCTGCGGGCTGAAGCAGCACGCAGAAATTCAGGGCGGTGGCGCATGGTTGTTATGCAAAACGAAACCGCCGGAGGCGCTATGAGCGTTTTGGCAGCGATGCCTTGGCTCATTTCCTCCGGCGGCGTCATGTCTTGCCACTCCATATCCGGCCCTTAACAGGGCCGAAGGACTTATGCCGACAGCTTGTGACGGCCCTTGGCGCGGCGGGCTGCCAACACCAGACGACCACCTTTGGTGGCCATGCGGGCGCGGAAACCATGGCGGCGCTTGCGGACCAGGTTGGACGGTTGGTATGTGCGCTTCATCGCGGCTCTCCATCAGACGGCTTGCCCGAACCCCAAAGGATTCGAGGGCAGGGAACTTCAAGCCCGTCCTTTACGCAGGCTTGGCGCCCAAGTCAACGCAAGCCGCAAGGATTTCGCGCAACAAATCACATATGGCTTACCGATACGATCACACCGTCCCGTCGTTTGTTGCAAAATCCGGCTAGCCTTGCCTCAAAGCAGCGGTTGCGATCAAGGCCGCGTGATGAGCCTGTTGCAAAGTGGCTTTCGAGAAACGGTTGGACCCACCCGCGCGTAGTGAAACTGACCACGCCACGAGGACCAAGATGCACACCAAGACCGAGGACCAGATGACCAGACCTGCAAATCCATGGCTGAAACGCCTGCCGTTCCTTGCCATAGTTTTGGTGGCCTTGCTGGGGGCGTTCTTGTTGCGTGACCAGATCAGTTTTGATGCACTGGCCCAGCACCGGGATACTTTGCTGGCGTTTCGGGACAGCAATTTCATACTGGCCAGTCTGGTGTTTGTGGCGGCCTATGTGATCATCGTCGGGTTCAGCCTGCCGGGCGCGACCATCGCCACGCTGGCGGGCGGCTTTTTATTCGGCCTGTTTCCGGGGGTGCTTTACAATGTGGGTGGCGCCACGGTGGGTGCGGCGGCGGTTTTCCTTGCCGCGCGGGCCGGCTTTGGTGCGGATGTGGCCGCGCGGATCGAAGAAAAGGGCGGTGCCGCCGCCCGTCTGCAACAGGGATTGCGCGAAAATGAATGGTCGGCGCTGCTGATCATGCGACTGGTGCCTGCGGTGCCGTTTTTCATTGCCAACCTGCTGCCCGCCTTTGTCGGCACCTCGCTGTTTCGCTTTGCGCTGACGACCTTTGTCGGGATCATTCCGGGGACATTCGTGTTCACCTCGGTCGGTGCGGGTCTGGGTGAGGTATTTGCACGCGGCGATACCCCCGACCTGTCGATAATCTTTGCGCCGCATATCCTTGGCCCGATTCTGGGTCTGGCTGCCCTTTCGGCTTTGCCGATCATCCTCAAGCGTTTCAAGAAAGAGGTCTGACATGAACCGGATCGAGACAGACATCTGTATAATCGGCGCGGGCTCTGGCGGCTTATCTATCGCTGCGGGGGCGGTGCAGATGGGCGCGCGCGTGGTGTTGATTGAGGGCGGCGAGATGGGCGGCGACTGCCTGAACGCGGGCTGCATCCCGTCAAAGGCGCTGATTGCGGCGGCCAAGGCGGCACAAGCGATGCGCGACGGGGCCAAGTTCGGGATCACGCCGTCAGAGCCGCAGGTGGATTTTGGCGCGGTCAAAGATCACGTCGCCAAGGTCATTGAGACCATCGCGCCTGTGGACAGTCAGGAACGGTTTGAGGGCCTGGGCGTGCAGGTGATCCGGGCATGGGCGCGGTTCACTGGGCCGGATGAGGTCGAGGCCGGGGGGCAGGTCATCAAAGCGCGCCGCTTTGTCGTGGCCACTGGCAGCCGCCCCTTTGTGCCGCCAATACCGGGCGTTGATACTGTGCCCTACCTGACCAACGAGACGATCTTTGCCCTGCGCGACCGCCCGGACCATCTGCTGGTCATCGGCGGTGGCCCGATTGGTATGGAAATGGCGCAGGCGCATCGGCGGTTGGGTTGCAAGGTCACGGTGATCGAGGGTGCAAAGGCGTTTGGTCGGGATGATCCGGAAATGGCAGCCGTGGTGCTGGCCAATCTGCGGGCCGAGGGCGTGGAGATTTTGGAAGACGCGCCTGTGACTGCCCTGTCGGGTCGGGCGGGGGCCATCACGGTCACGCTGCAAGACGGGCGCGCCGTGCAGGGCAGCCATCTGCTGATGGCCGTGGGGCGCAAAGTGCATCTGGAAGGGCTGAACCTTGACGCGGCAGGCATCAAGCATGACCGAAAGGGTGTCACCGTTGGCCCTGATCTGCGCAGCACCAACCGCCGGGTCTATGCGGTGGGCGATGCGGCAGGCGGGCTGCAATTTACCCATGTTGCGGGATATCATGCGGGCATCGTCATTCGCCAGATCGTGCTGGGTCTGCCCGCAAAAGCGACCACCCGGCACATCCCTTGGGTCACCTATACCGACCCCGAACTGGCGCAGGTCGGCCTGACCGAGGCCGAGGCGCGCAAGGCGCACGGCGCGGCCCTGACCGTGCTGCGGCAAGAGTTCCACCACAATGACCGCGCGCAGGCCGAAGGCAAAGCGCAGGGGCTGCTGAAGGTGATGGTGGTCAAGGGGCGCCCGATCGGCGTTTCCATTGCCGGACCAGTGGCGGGCGAATTGATCGGGCTTTGGGCCTTTGCCATCGCCTCGCGGGCGAAGATCAGCGCCATCGCCGGAATGGTCGCGCCCTATCCTACCTTGGGCGAAATCTCGAAACGTGCGGCAGGAGCCTATTTTTCCCCTAAACTCTTTGATAATCCTATGCTCAAGCGTGTGGTGCGGTTGGTGCAAAGGGTTTTGCCCTGACCCAAGGCGGCGGAGGGGTGAAGCAGGGTGAAGGCGGGGCACGGCGGGTTTTTCAAGACGCTTTCGGGGCGTTTCTTGCTGCTGACAATCGCCTTTGTCATGCTGGCCGAGGTGCTGATCCTTGTGCCCTCGATTGCGCGGTTCCGGGCTGACTATCTGCTGCTGCGGCTTGAGAAGGCACAGATCGCGTCATTGGCCCTGCTGACCACTGATGAGGTGATCGCCCCAGCTCTGGAGGCCGAGCTTTTGGTCAATGCGGGCGTGTTCAACGTGGTGCTGCGGCGTGATGAGGTGCGGCAACTGGTTCTGTCCTCTCCGATTCCCGCCGCGATTTCAGGCACATATGACCTGCGCGCCTCGGGCCCGTGGGAGTTGATCCGCGATGCCTTTGGCGTTTTGGGCGACCCGATGAACCGGGTGATCCGGGTGATCGGCAACCCGGTTCAGCAAGCCGGGCTGCTGATAGAGGTCACGATGGAAACCGGGCCGCTACGGGCGGCGATGATCGATTATGGTCTGCGCATTCTGGTGCTGTCTGTGCTGATTTCAGCGGTGACGGCGGTATTGTTGTTCATCTCGGTGCAGAGGATGATCGTGGCGCCGATCCGCCGTGTGGTGAACCACATGCAAGCCTATGCCGAGGCCCCCGAAGATGCGCGCCGGGTGATCGCGCCCACCTCTCCCGTGGTGGAATTGCGCGCGGCAGAGGATGCGTTGGAAAGCATGCAAAAGCAGTTGACCGGGGCGCTTCGGCAAAAGGAACGGCTGGCCCAGTTGGGCGGGGCGGTGGCCAAGATCAGCCATGATCTGCGCAACATCCTGACCACAGCACAACTGTTCGCCGACAGGATCGAGGGCAGCGCCGACCCTATGGTGGCCCGTGCCGCGCCAAAGCTGGTAGGCTCGATCAGCCGGGCGGTCAGCTTGTGCGAATCAACGCTTGCCTTTGGTAAAGCGGAAGAACCGCCACCGCGGTTGGAGAAATTGAAGCTGCGCCCATTGGCCGAAGAAGTGGCTGAGGCCGAGGGTCTGTTGGGCGAGAGCGCAATCACCGCACTGATCGACATTCCGGCGGGCTTTACCCTGCGCGCCGATGGTGAACAGTTGTACCGCGTGCTGTCCAATCTGGTTCGCAATGCCCGTCAGGCGATGGAGGCGACAGGGCAGGGTGGCACCGTCGAGATCTCTGCGGGAGAGGATGACGCGGCGTGGTGGTTGCGTGTTGGCGACACAGGGCCGGGCCTGCCACCAAAGGCCCGCGAGCATTTGTTTGCAGCCTTTCAGGGCGGTGCCCGCAAAGGGGGGATCGGGCTGGGGCTGGCGATTGCGGCAGAGTTGATCCGGGGCCATGGTGGTCGGCTGGAACTGGGGCGCAGCGATGATGAGGGGACGGAGTTTCTGATTCACCTGCCCAAAGCAGTTTCTGAAAACAGTCTGGCCCATCCGTGACTTTTGCCCTTGCAAACCCCGGCGGGGGTCGCTAAATCCGCCCCCATAGTGGACCCGTAGCTCAGCTGGATAGAGCATCAGACTACGAATCTGAGGGTCGGGCGTTCGAATCGCTCCGGGTTCACCATACATCATGTTTTTTGCGCCATATGCGTTTCGAGCTGAATTGCCATTTGGTTTCAACGGCCTGACAGGGCGGCTTCAATCCCTTTATTGGCGCTTTCAGCTGTGTCGTTGCACATAGAAAAGACCCCCACCTTGGGGAAAGGTGAGGGTCTGGCTGCGAATGGGGGTCGCAGCTTTGCCTGCCGGGTGTTCAGAATACGTCGAGCAGGTAAAGGATGATGATGATCGGGATCGGGATGCCGATCAGCCAAGCCAATGCGCCTTTCATGGGGTCGTCCTTTCAGGTGGGTTCGAAAAACGAACGCAAGAGCGGGGTGATGGTTCCGCATTCGAGTGGAAAAGTCGTAAGCGCCTGAAAACTTGCATTTCTTCAGATATGCGCTGCGTCTGGTCCGGGTATGGCGGGCGTCGGGTTTACGTCATGACGTTTGTGCGGTCCCGGCGGGATGCGCGCGGGTGCGGCAACGCGGTGTTAACCGCGCTCTGTCATCGTTGCCCGATGCCACAGTATCACCGCCCCAGATCATACGGCGCGCGGGTGTTCTTTACCCTGTGCCTTGCGCTGCGTGGCAGTGATCTGTTGCAGCGGGAGGTGGTCGCCCTGCGTCGCGCAGTGGCGCAGACGCGCGCCGAGCGGCCCTTTCAGATCGCGGCTTGGGTGGTGCTGCCGGATCATCTGCATTGCGTCTGGCAGATGCCGGCGGGGGATGGGGATTTTGCGGTGCGGTGGGGGGCGATCAAGGCGCGGTTCTCGATGAGCATGCGCAAGTCGCGGGGGTTCACCCCGCCGCCGCCTGTGGGGCGCAAGAATGGCGGGGTGAACCCCGCCCTACGGCGCAAGGGAGAGGTCGGGCTTTGGCAACCACGGTTTTGGGAACACCATATCCGGGATGAGGCGGATTATGCGGCCCATGTCCGGTATTGCTGAGGCAATCCGGTCAAGCATGGGTTGGTGCAGCGGCCCGTTGATTGGCCGTATTCGTCGATCCACCGGGATATCCGGTTGGGAGTGGTGGAGCCGGAGTGGGGTGGGTCGATTGAGGTGGGGGAATTCGGGGAGTAGGGCGGGGTTCACCCCGCCGCCCCCGGTCGTCGAAAGAAAGGCGGGGAGAACCCCGCCCTACGCTTGTGGTGACCGCGCGGCGATTACCTAGAAAACCGCTTGTACTTCACCCGCTTCGGCTCCAGCGCGTCTGGCCCCAGACGGCGGATCTTGTCTTCTTCATAGGCCTGGAAGTTGCCCTCGAACCATTCGACATGGGCGTCGCCCTCAAATGCCAGAATATGCGTGCAGAGGCGGTCGAGGAAGAAACGGTCGTGGCTGATGATCACGGCGCAGCCGGCGAAGTCTTCGATGGCGGATTCGAGGGCTTGCAGGGTTTCCACGTCAAGGTCGTTGGTCGGCTCATCCAGCAGCAGCACGTTGCCGCCCGAGCGCAGCAGTTTGGCCATGTGGACGCGGTTACGCTCTCCGCCGGACAGCAGGCCGACCTTTTTCTGCTGGTCGGTGCCCTTGAAGTTGAACGCCCCGGTGTAGACGCGGCTGTTCATCTGCATGTCGCCAAGCTGGATGATTTCCGAGCCGCCTGAGATTTCTTCCCACACGTTTTTATTCGGGTCCAGTGCATCGCGGGACTGGTCGACGTAGGAGAGTTTCACGGTGTCGCCGAGGGTGACGGTGCCCTCATCGGGTTGTTCCTGCCCGGTCAGCATGCGGAACAGGGTGGATTTGCCGGCACCATTGGGGCCGATGACGCCGACGATGGCCCCCGGCGGGATGGTGAAGGTCAGATCTTCGATCAACAGCTTGTCGCCCATGGCTTTTTTCAGGCCAGTGACTTCGATCACCTTGTTGCCAAGGCGTTCCCCGTTGGGAATGATGATATGCGCGTTGGACGAGCGTTCCAGCACTGTCTGGCCTGCCATCTCGTTGTAGCGCGCAATTCGGGCCTTGCCCTTGGCTTGGCGTGCCTTGGCACCGGAGCGAATCCATTCCAGTTCTTTTTCCAGCGCTTTCTGCTTGGATTTGTCCTCGCGCGCCTCTTGCTGCATGCGCTTGGCCTTTTGGTCGAGCCATGCGGAATAGTTGCCCTCATAGGGGATGCCGCGGCCGCGATCGAGTTCGAGAATCCACGAGGTGATATCATCGAGGAAATAGCGGTCGTGGGTGACGATCAGGATGGTGCCCTTATAGGCGATCAGGTGCTTTTGCAGCCATGCAATCGATTCGGCGTCCAAATGGTTGGTCGGTTCGTCCAGCAGGAGCATGTCGGGGGCTTCAAGCAGCAGCTTGCACAGCGCCACGCGGCGGCGTTCCCCGCCCGACAGGTCTTCGACATTCGCATCATCCGGGGGGCAGCGCAGGGCGTCCATCGCGACGCCGACGGTGGCTTCCAGTTCCCACAGGTTGCCCGCGTCAATCTGGTCTTGGAGCGCGGCCATCTCGTCCGCCGTTTCGTCCGAGTAGTTCATGGCGAGGTCGTTGTAGCGTTCCAGAATGGCGGTCTGTTTGGCTACGCCCAGCATCACGTTTTCTTTGACGTTCAGCGTAGGGTCGAGGTGGGGTTCCTGCGCCAGATAGCCGACTTTGGCGCCTTTGGCGGCCCATGCCTCGCCTTTGAAATCGGTGTCCATGCCCGCCATGATCTTCAGCAGGGTGGATTTACCAGCCCCGTTGACGCCGACGACGCCGATCTTTACGCCGGGCAGGAAGTTCAGGTGGATGTTTTCAAAGCATTTCTTGCCACCGGGATAGGTCTTTGAGACGCCTTCCATGTGGTAAACATATTGATAGCTGGCCATGTGTATTCTCCGGTGTCGCGGGGCGGCGGGTGCGCGCATGTGCTTGGGTTGCCCCTGATGTAGCGATATTGCTGGACAAGGGCAACGCGGCAGGGGCAATTTGGCCAGCCAAATAAGGGGGCGGAATGCGGGTCGGGTTTCCGGTAGCGGGTAAGGGGCAGGTGATTGGCCTGTTGGGCGGGTCGTTTGATCCGGCCCATGAAGGGCATGCCCATATCACGCGCGAGGCGATGAAGCGGCTGGGGTTGGATCAGGTCTGGTGGCTGGTCACGCCCGGCAATCCGCTCAAGGCGCGCCAGCCTGCGCCGATGGCGGACCGGATCGCGCGGGGGCGGGCGGTGATGCAGCACCCACGGGTCAAGATCACGGATCTGGAGGCGCGACTGGGCACGCGTTTTACCTATGAGACGGTGAGGCGGTTGCAGGCGATGTATCCCGGCGTGCGGTTTGTCTGGCTGATGGGGGCGGATAATCTGGTACAGTTTCACCGCTGGGACCGCTGGCGCGATATTCTGCGCAGCGTGCCTGTGGCGGTGCTGGCGCGGCCCGGCGCCGGGGTCAAGGCGCGGCTGAGCCGGGCGGCGCAGGCATTCCGGTCCAAGCAGCTGGACCGGGGTGAATGGCTGGGCGGGTCACGGCGGCCCCCGGTCTGGGCGTTCATCAACCTGCCGATGAACGGGGCCAGCAGCAGCGCTATCCGGGCGCGGGGTGATTGGCGCGGCGGCGCGGGCCATGGTGGCGCGGGAACGTGAACGCGGTGTGGTTGCTTGCGGCAGGTCTGATCGCCTAGACTGCGGCTTCAGGAATTGGGTGCGCGATGGTTTCACGGCGAAGGATTGTTGGCGGGTTGCTGGGCAGTTGTGCTGCCCTGTTGGCCGGGCCTGTGCTGGCTGAGGCCCCGGCACGCTCGCCCCGTCCGGTGCCGCGAGGCGGTCAGCAGCCCGCGGTGCGTGGCACATCGGCAGAGGTCTTGATCAATAATGCCAAGCTGGGCGCGGCTGCCGTTGCAAGCTATGTTGTGATGGATGCCGCTACGGGCACCGTGCTGGAGCAGCGCGAGGCGCAGACCGCGATGCCGCCCGCGAGTGTGACCAAAGCGGTGACGGCGCTGTATGCGCTGGCGCGGTTGGGGCCAGAGTTCCGGTATCGCACGCGTATTCTGGCGACAGGGCCGGTGGTGGGTGGTGTGGTGCAGGGCGACGTGTTGCTGGTGGGTGCGGGCGATCCGACGCTGCAAACCGATCAGTTGGGCGATCTTGCGGCGGCGCTTGCCGCGCGCGGGGTGAAATCCGCAACCGGGCGCTTTCTGACATGGGACCGTGCCTTGCCGCCGGTTTCGCAGATCAGTGACGAACAGCCCGTGCAGGTGGGTTACAACCCGTCGATCAGCGGCCTGAACCTGAACTTCAACCGTGTGCATTTTGAATGGAAGCGGGCGAACGACGGCTGGTCTACGGCCATGGATGCGCGGGGCGAGCGCTTTGTGCCCGCCGTGCGTATGGCGCGGATGCAGGTGGTGACGCGTGATGCGCCGGTCTTCACCTACCAGACTGCCGATTCGGCCGATGAATGGACCGTCGCCTCGGGCGCGCTGGGCAAAGGTGGCAGCCGTTGGCTGCCGGTGCGCCACCCCGCGCTCTATGTCGGTGAGGTGTTTCAGACGCTTGCAAAGGCGCAAGGCGTCACTCTGGCGGAGCCGCAGCCGTTGCAGTCAGAACCCGTCGGGCAGGAACTGGCGGCGGTGGACAGTGTGCCCCTGACGACGATCTTGCGCGACATGCTGCGGTTTTCCACCAATATCACTGCCGAGGCTGTGGGGCTGCGCGCCTCGGGGGCGGCAGACCTTGCCGGGTCTGGCGCGGCGATGTCCGACTGGGTGCGCGCGACGTTTGGCGTGGACTGCCGATTCGTCGATCATTCGGGCCTTGGCTCTGCGTCGCGGGTGACGGCTGAAGACATGGCAAAAATCATTCACCAAGCGCGCGGATCAAGTGCCGGTCTGCAACCTTTGCTGCGCGATATGGGCCTGCGGGACGCCAAGGGGAAAGAGATTGCCAATCATCCGACCCGTGTCACCGCCAAAAGCGGCACATTGAATTTCGTGTCAGGTCTGTCGGGCCATATCCGCCCGCCCCAAGGCCGCGAACTGATCTTTGCGATCTTCCTTGCCGATACCGCGCGCCGCGACATGCTGAGTGTGACCGAGCGGGAAGCCCCGCCGGGTGGCGAGGCGTGGCTGGCGCGCGCCCGCAATCTGCAATGGCAATTGTTGGCGCGCTGGTCACAGGCCTATGCCTGAGAGCGGTGTCGGTGGCCCGCCCTACCCTTGGTGGATACGCTTCGCAAATCTCATTCGATTGCGCGGCTGGCGTCAGGGCTTCAGATGACGCACCCGCGCGCCCCATTCGATGGCGGCGGCGTGCAGCCGGTCGATGGCCAGCTCCTCGCGCACCTCTTCCAGCATCCGCAGCTCCATGTCGCGCAGCTTGCCATCAGCCGCCACCACATCGCAGGCCAGCGCATAGGCGGTTTCGCGCAACCGTTCGGGCAGCGCATCGCGGATCAGGCCGAACAGCGCATCCAGCCCGTCTTCTTCTTCGAACAGGTCAAACACGGTCTGGCTGACCGTGCGGATGCGGTCGGAATCATAGGAGGCAAACACCGGCATGTGATTGACCATCCGTTGAATGGCGACCAGTTCCGAGGTCCGCATCTGCTCATCCGCCGCCGACACCGCCACCATAACGGCAACAAGCGCATCCTGAGGGGACATTGAGGGGGGCGTATCGGGCATCGTGCATTCCTTTGCGTTTGCGGCGACAATATTGACGCGCCGGGGTTCCGGCAATAGAGGACGGAGGCTTTCCCGTGCATGGGGTATGGGGGCGGTTCAAGGATGTAAGCAATGTCTGCTTTGCGTGATGCGGCAATGAAATCGAAGGCATGGCCCTTTGAAGAGGCCCGCGCCATTCTGAAACGCTATGAAAAGAAAGCCCCGGAAAAGGGCTATGTGCTGTTTGAAACCGGCTATGGCCCGTCTGGCCTGCCGCATATCGGCACGTTTGGAGAAGTTGCAAGGACGACGATGATCCGCCGCGCGTTTGAGGTGATCAGCGACATTCCGACGCGGCTGATCTGCTTTTCCGATGATGTGGACGGCATGCGCAAGGTGCCCGAAAACGTGCCACAGCAGGATATGCTGCGCCAGCACATGCAAAAGCCGCTGACATCGGTGCCCGATCCTTACGGCGAATACGACAGCTTTGGCGCGCATAACAACGCCATGCTGCGCCGGTTTCTGGATACGTTCGGCTTTGAATATGAATTCATCAGCGCCACCGAGTTCTACAAATCGGGCCGCTTTGATGACACCCTGCGCCTGTGCGCTGAGCGTTATGACGCGATCATGGCTATCATGCTGAAAAGTTTGCGTGAAGAACGCCAGCAGACCTATTCGGCGTTTCTGCCGATACACCCGGAAACCGGGCGCGTGCTGTATGTGCCGATGAAGAATGTCGATGCGGTGCGCGGCGAGATCACCTTTGACGACGAGTCCGGCCGCGAATGGACGCTGCCGGTGACGGGCGGCAATGTGAAGCTGCAATGGAAGCCCGACTTTGGCGCACGCTGGGCGGCGCTGGGCGTCGATTTCGAGATGTATGGCAAGGACCATTCCACCAACACCCCAATCTATGACGGGATTTGTGAGGTGCTGGGCGCGCGCAAGCCCAACCACATGACCTATGAGCTGTTCTTGGACGATCAGGGGCAAAAGATATCGAAATCAAAGGGCAACGGCCTGACGATTGACGAATGGCTGAGCTATGCGGCCACGGAATCGCTGTCCTATTTCATGTATCAAAAGCCGAAGACCGCCAAGCGGATGCATTTCGACGTGATCCCGCGCGCGGTGGATGAATACCACCAACAGCTGCGGGCCTATGCCGATCAGGATGTTGATGCACAGGTCAACAATCCGGTCTGGCACATTCATGGTGGTCAGCCGCCGGTGTCGAAAATGGTGGTGCCGTTCTCGATGCTGCTCAATCTGGCCTCGGTGGCCGGGGCCAAGGATGCAAAAGGGCTCTGGGGCTATATCCGCGCCTATGCGCCGGATGCCTCGCCCGAGACGCACCCCGATCTGGATGCTGCAGCCGGCCATGCTGTGCGCTACTTCGCGGACAAGATTGCGCCCGCACGGGTGTTCCGTCTGCCCACCGATCAGGAACGTGCCGCAATTCTCGATCTGCGCGCACGGCTTGCGGCATGGGATGGCGGCAATGACGCCGACGCCCTGCAGACCATGGTATTTGCGGTGGGCAAGGAGCACGGGTTCGAGCCGCTGCGCGACTGGTTCAAGGCGCTTTATGAGGTGCTGCTTGGCGCCTCTGATGGCCCGCGCTTTGGTGGCTTCACCGCGCTTTATGGCGTGCCGGAAACAATTGCCCTTATCGACAAGGGGCTTGCAGGCGATTTTATCAAAGCCTGATGCTAAACATTGACCGGGCGCATGCCCGGTCTATCCTTTTTGTGGGGATGTTTCCGCGAAAGGACCACGGCTATGCGCCTGCTTGCCGGACTGCTGACCGCCGCTTGCCTCTGCGCGCCCGCATTGGCGCAGGATGACCAGATCCAGAACACCATCCGCAACCAGTTGTCCGCGCTTGGACAGGACGACTACGTCACAGCCTTCAGCTTCGCCAGCCCGACGATCAAAGGCATCTTCGGCACCGCCGATAATTTTGGTATGATGGTGCGTCAAGGCTATCCGATGGTGCATCGTCCGGGCGATGTAAGGATGCTGGACCTGCGCGAAGTCGCCGGAAGCCTGTGGCAAAGGGTGATGATCACCGACCAACAGGGCCGGACCCATCTGCTCGATTACCAGATGATCGAGACAGCGGACGGCTGGCAGATCAACGGCGTGCAACTGCTGCCCTCGGTCGGTGTCGGTGCCTGAAATACTCTTGCGCAGTGTGCTCCTGTCCTGACCGTATTTCGGCAGCCTCAGGAAAATGCCAGCCGCGGGCGCTCGATACCCCCGCAGATGGCCCCTGTGATCAGGTCAGGCCGCGGATCACGCGGTTTACGTGGCCCATTTTGCGGCCGGGTTTGACTTCGACTTTGCCGTAAAGATGGATCTGGGTGCTGCGCTCGCGGGCAAGTGTGGGGACGCGGTCCACATCTTCACCGATCAGGTTCTCCATCACCACATCGGCATGGCGCCCGCCGTCGCCCAAGGGCCAGCCTGCAATCGCGCGGATGTGTTGTTCGAACTGATCCACGGCGCAGCCGGCCTGGGTCCAGTGGCCGGAGTTATGGACGCGGGGGGCGATTTCGTTGACGATCAGCCCTACGGGGGTCACGAACAGCTCTACCCCCAGCACGCCGACGTAATCCAACGCGTTCAGAATGCGGGCGGCGATCAGCACTGCGTCGCTGCGTTGACCGGGCGACAGGCGGGCGGGGAGGGTGGTGGTGTGCAGGATGCCGCTTTGGTGCACGTTTTCGCCGGGGTCGTAGCAGGCGACCGACCCGTCAAGGCCACGGGCTGCGATCACCGAGACTTCGTGGCTGAAGTCGACAAAGCCTTCCAGAACCGATTCTGCGCCGTTCATGGCCTGCCATGCGGCCGGGGCGTCGGCCGGGGTCATGATTCGGGCCTGCCCCTTGCCATCATAGCCCAGCCTTGTGGTTTTCAGGATGGCGGGTGCGCCGATCTGCGCCAAGGCTGCCTCGAGTGAGGCCTTATCCACCACGCGCGCATAGGGCGCGGTTGTCAGGCTAAGGCTGGTCAGGAAATCCTTTTCCGCGATCCGCTCTTGTGACACCGCCAAAGCGCGGCGGTTGGGGCGGATCGGGCGGATGGCCTCAAGCGCGTCAAGCGAGGCGGCGGGAACGTTTTCAAATTCATAGGTGATGACATCGACGCTTTGCGCAAATGCGCGCAGCGCGTCGAGGTCTTCATAGGATGCGGTGGTCACGCGGGCCGCAACATCGCCCGCTGGCGGGTTTGGCCCCGGCTCGTAGATATGGCATTGAAAACCAAGCCGGCTGGCGGCAACCGACAGCATCCGGCCCAATTGCCCGCCGCCCAGAATGCCGATCATCGCGCCGGGGCGCAGCATGTCAGTCATCCTTTGGCTCCTCGGGGATAGAGGCCGACAGCGCATCGCGCCACGCGTCCAGCCGTTCCGCAAGAGCAGAATCGGAAATCGCAAGGATGCCCGCCGCCATCAGTCCGGCATTGGCGGCACCCGCCGCGCCGATCGCCATGGTGGCCACGGGGTAGCCTTTTGGCATCTGCACGATGGAATACAGGCTATCGACCCCCGACAGCGCCTTGGTCTGCACGGGCACGCCGATAACCGGCACCCGCGTCTTGCTGGCCATCATGCCCGGCAGATGCGCCGCACCGCCTGCGCCTGCGATGATCACTTTCAGCCCACGCTCTGCCGCCGTCTTGCCATAGGTCCACAGCCGATCCGGCGTGCGGTGGGCGCTGACGATCTTTGTCTCATAGCTGATACCAAGCGCATCAAGGATAAGCGCGGCTTCTTTCATCGTGGGCCAGTCGCTTTGCGACCCCATGATAATTCCGACGTCAACGGCCATGCGTGTCCCCCATTGCTTTGGGCGCGATTACGACAGGATGCGCGCCGGAGCAAGGCTTTGGACGCAAGCGTCTGGGCTTTGGACGCAAGCGTATGGGCTTTGACCGCAAGCGTAGGTGCCTTCAGGCGATGATATCGGGGATCAACTGATCTTCGATCTTCACGATCTGGTCTTTCAGCGCCAGTTTTTGCTTTTTCAGGCGGCGCAATGTCAGCTGATCGGGGCGACCTGTCGCCTCAAGGGCGTGAACCGCCTCATCCAGATCGCGATGCCCACGGCGCAGAACCTCCAGCCGGATCTGGAGCATGTCTTCGAAGTTGAGTTCGCTGGGCGCGTTCATGGGATTCGCTTACTGGCTGGGTCAGGGGTGGCGGTATCAGACCGTTGCTGAGTCGTCTTGGCCTTGTGCATCCGATTATAGGGATTCTTTGACCGTGCAGCAAAGAATTTGGTGCAACGATTCAAGCCAGTGGTGGTTGGCCAATGGTGGTTGGTGGGCAAGCGACGAGGGCACAGCGCAAGGCGGGTTTGCGGCCCCGCCCTTGCAGCCTGCGCGTCAGCGCCCCATATTTCCCGTAAGGTGCCGGTGCCTGTCATGGGGCTGGCGTCAAGCAATGTCGCTTTTGCAAAGGGCATGGGACAGATGACGAAACTAAGTTTTGGGGCGCACCCGTTTTTGTTGGGATTTGAACAATTGGAACGGCTGGTCGAGCGCACTGCGAAGTCTTCGGGCGAGGGGTATCCCCCGTTCAACATAGAGGCGACGTCAGACAACACTTACCGCATTACACTGGCAGTCGCTGGGTTTCGCGAGGAAGATCTGGCGATCACGGTCGAGGACCGCCAGCTTGTCGTGCGCGGGCGCCAGCCTGATGACACACAAGACCGTGTGTTTTTGCACAGAGGCATTGCCGCACGGGCCTTTCAGCGCAGTTTTGTACTGGCGGACGGGGTCGAGGTTGCGGGCGCGAACATGGATCATGGGCTGTTGCACATTGATCTGAAACGCTCGGTTCCGGATGCGGTGGTGCAGACCATCCGCATCGGCCGAGGATAAGGAGATTTTGCGATGAACAGTCCTTTCAAGGCATTTGCCCAAGTGGAAAGCCCGATCGTTTATGTGCGCCCGGTGACGGTGGCCGATCTGCCAGACGAGTTGCGTGAGCAGATCGGCGATGTGGAGACGGTTTATTCCGTGCATCGCCCGGATGGCGAGCGCGTGGCGCTGGTGCGTGAGCGTAGCATGGCGTTTTCATTGGCGCGCCAGCACGATCTGGCCCCTGTCAGCGTGCATTGAGCGGTTGATCTGCGCAAGCGACCGCGCTTCCCAGCCGCGCAGGCAGGGACGCGCGGTTGAACTGGCCCTGACATCGCCAAGATCGGGAAACAGGCTTAGCACTTCATCCCGCGTGGGTTGGTCCAGAAGGGACAGACCATAGGTATCAGGATGAAAGCTTTCAGTCAGAATGCCTTCGGAAAAAATCAGCTCATGCTTGTCAAACAGCAAATGCACATACTTGACCGACGCAGAGGGAGCGAGACGGATAGACTGACCGTTCACCAGATGGAGAGCGGCGACCAGCACCTCGAAAGTGCCAAACAGCAATTCTGCCCGCCAGTCTGATACCAGAATCCGGTGCTGTTGCGACAGCCGCAGATCACGGCTGTTTCCCAAGGTGCCGGCGGTGATCAAGACCGGCGCCGCTGGCCCGCGCCCGGCCACCCGGCGGCTTGCAGACCACCGCAGCGGGCGAAAACCGTTGTCTGCGGTCAGCACCAGATCACCGGGCAGAAGGTCTTCGACCGGGATCAGACCGTCAAAGGTATGGATCAGGGTGCCCGCGACAAAACACAAGAACGGTTCGTCACGGGTAGATACAAGGCTGTGGCTGTATTCGACATTGTCAAAAGTGCCAAGCGTCAGGGATTCGACCTTTTTGTAATGCAGATCCGGCGGGATGTGTTCATCGCGGATGCGGACCAAGTAGGTGCCGTCGTCCAGCAGCCAGACGGAGAAGTTTACGGTGTAGGTCACTCCGTTCGCCACCATTGTGCCGCCCGGATAGCCGCCGATTTCGCGGATGCTGTGTTCGACACCGTTGATAATTACCCGGTCATTGCTGCTGGTGCTGGCGTCGTCCGTATCGGTGTCGGCGATCATGTCGTCGCCTTCGGCGTCCCGCCAGGTGATTTCGGTGTAAGTGGCGGGATCAACAGACATGCTATTGCCGCCCGCATCCAGATTGCTCTGGTCCGTGGGGTCAAAACCCGGCCAGGGCGTTGTGACGTGCCAGGCCCAGCTGTCTGTTTCTATCATAGCCTGACCGCCCGATCCCTAAACTCTAGGGATCATGCGCCTGTCTGTTTTTGATCAGGTTAACGACAAAAGGCGACGCCGAAGCGCCGCCTTTTTATTCAGGTACAGTTTTACAGATCAGGCGCGGATCAGGCCCATCGATTCCAGTTTCAGGATCACC
This sequence comes from Pseudotabrizicola sp., assembly GCF_030684215.1. Classification (GTDB taxonomy): domain Bacteria; phylum Pseudomonadota; class Alphaproteobacteria; order Rhodobacterales; family Rhodobacteraceae; genus Pseudotabrizicola. The sequence goes on along the minus strand of NZ_JAUXOV010000063.1, from coordinate 81,759 downwards.
TGATGCGCGCAGTGGTCCACATCGACATCTTGGGTATCGACCACCAGCTCGGCATTGGTCGGTGCTTCGTAAGGGTCTGAAATACCTGTGAATTCCTTAATTTTTCCTTCACGGGCTAGCTTATACAGGCCCTTGCGGTCGCGCTTTTCGCATTCCTCGATCGAGGTCGCGACATGCACTTCGATGAACGCGCCAAAGGCTTCGGTCATCTCGCGCACGGCGCGGCGGGTGGCGGTGTAGGGTGCGATCGGCGCACAGATCGCAATGCCGCCGTTCTTGGTGATTTCCGACGCGACATAGCCGATGCGCTTGATGTTGATGTCACGGTGTTCTTTTGAGAACCCCAGTTCCGATGACAGGTGTTTGCGCACCACGTCGCCATCCAGCAGCGTGACCGGACGGCCACCCATTTCCATCAGCTTGACCATCAGCGCATTGGCGATGGTGGATTTTCCCGAGCCGGAAAGCCCGGTGAAGAACACCGTAAAGCCCTGCTTGGCCCGTGGCGGCGAGGTGCGGCGCAGTTCTTTCACCACTTCGGGGAAGCTGAACCATTCAGGAATGTCGATGCCTTCGCGCAGGCGTCGGCGCAGTTCAGTGCCCGAGATATCAAGAACGGTGGTGCCTTCGGGCACCTCATTGGCGGGATAATATTGAGCTTTTTCTTGTACATAGACCATGTGCTTGAAATCGACCATTTCGATGCCGATTTCCTCGGCATGGGCGGCAAACAGGGTTTGCGCATCATAGGGGCCGTAGAAATCCTGCCCCGCGCTGTTTTTGCCCGGACCAGCATGATCACGCCCCACGATGAAATGGGTGCAGCCGTGGTTTTTGCGGATGATGCCGTGCCAGACCGCTTCACGCGGGCCAGCCATGCGCATGGCAAGGTTCAGAAGGCTCATCGAGGTGGTCGACTGCGGATACTTGTCCAGCACCGCCTCGTAGCAGCGGACGCGGGTGAAGTGATCCACGTCGCCGGGTTTGGTCATGCCGACGACAGGATGGATCAGCAGGTTCGCTTGCGCTTCGCGGGCGGCACGGAAGGTAAGTTCCTGATGGGCGCGGTGCAGCGGGTTGCGGGTCTGGAAGGCCACGACCTTGCGCCAGCCCATTTTGCGGAAGAACGCGCGCAATTCGTTGGGCGTGTCGCGGCGGCCCTTGAAATCGTAATGCACAGGCTGCTGGATGCCGGTGACCGGCCCGCCAAGGTAGACCTTACCAGCCTGATTGTGCAGGTAGTTCACGGCCGGGTGGGCCAGATCGTCAGCGCCAAACACGCGCTCTGCCTCTAGCGCCTTGTTGGGCACCCATTTGTCGGTGACCGACAGGATGGCAAGGATCACGCCTTCTTGGTCGCGCAGCGCAATGTCCTGACCGGGTTCGACGGTTTCAGCGAATTTTTCATTCACGTCCAGCGTGATCGGAATGGGGAACAAGGCACCCGATGCCGTGCGCATGTCAGCGACAACGCCATCATAGTCGGCCTCGGACATGAAGCCTTTCAGTGGATTGAAACCGCCGTTCATCAGCAGTTCCAGATCACAGATCTGGCGCGCAGTCATATCCCATGACGGAAGATCACCCGCTTCTGCCTTAAGTTTTTGGGCGGAATCGTAGGAAACATACAGTTCCGGGATCGGAGCAAGGTTGGGAAGCGACATCAGATACAGGCCTTTCAAATGCACAGCCGGGAGAGCGTTCGCGCTCTTCATTCGCGCGGGGCTTTAGCGCGGCAATGCGGCGAAATTCAAGCGAAACAACCAAGAATCTGCGCATGTAGGGCCAAAATGCTTCACAATGCCAGCAATTCGGAAGCCTGTTCGCTTCTGTCGCGATATGCCGAAACTTCGTTTGGGTTTTGGCTGAGTGATGGTAATTTTTCAGGCTTTTCGCCGCCGTTGACCATGGCTGCGCCGGGTTGGAACCATCGGCGGTGGCGCGCGTTGCTTTACCAGTGAATTTTTTGAAAGGAAGATGTGCCATGACTGCGCCGCAAACCGCCCCGAACTTTACAGCCGATGACATGCGCCTGCTGGATCAGGACGAGGCAAAGCTGGTGGAAGCCGCGCGGGGTGATCTGGCCGAAATGAGCGCGTCAGATCTGAGCGACACACTTCAGCGGTTGCGAGACCGGCGTGACCGGGCGCGCGATCTGGCAAACCGCCAACGGCGCGAGGCGCGCGGCAAGGCAGACCCGTCCGGCGTTAATCCGGCCACGCACAACGCCGGATCCGAAGGCAAGGCGCGTGTGCTGGGCCTTGCGCTGGACCTTGTGGCCCAAGAGCGCCAGCGTCGCTCTGATGCCGAGGCCGATCCCAAGGCTGAGGCCAGCAAGGCGCCCTCTCAGCAAGACCTGTCCCAAAAGGCAATGGCGCTGAAAGAGGCCGGAAGCGATGCAAGCCCGATGCAGGAAGATGGCGGCCCACTGCACCCCCAAGACCCCGAGGCCGATCCGGGAAAAGGTGCGATGGCCGATCAGGCCCGCAACATCGCCCCATCAGGTGCGCTGGATCATGGCGGGGAACTGCCATCGCGCGAACGGTCCCGCACTCGATACTAAGCCGCTGTCACCGCGCAGGAGTGTCTTGCTCTTGCGCGGGTTCTAACGCGTGCAGATTGGCTTGCCGGATTTTTGCCGCAGCATCATCGTAGAGAAAGGGTAGGAACGCGTAGCGCCGCCCTTTCGTCACCGTGGATACCTTGTGCAGAAGCGAGCAGGAAAATACCACCGCCCCACCCGGCGGCGCTTTGAAGCTGCGCGGCCCGTATTCGGGAAAGCTGACCTCGCCACCCTCGAAGTCGTCGTTCAGGTTGACCGAGACCGCAAACCGCCGATGCGCGGTGCCGGATGTGGTGTTGTCGCGGTGTGGCGCAAAATGGCCCCCTTCGGCGGCGTCGTAGCACGACACGATATACCGCTCCATCCGGGTGATGTGAAACTGATGCGCCTTGGCAATCTGCGGCACGACCCGGCGCACAAACCGCGTTTGAAGCGATGCAATCAGATCAGGGTCGTTCAGCGTGATGTCGCGGCGGCTTTTATGGCCACGGTCTTTCATGCCGATCGTTTTGCCATCCACCTCGCGCATGAAGCCGGATTCCTCGCCGCCCTGTGCGTCATAGAGGTCGATCAGATGGCGGCAGAGTTTGGGTTCAAAGACATTCGGGAGCAGCAGGATCGGGGCCTGCAATTCCACCCCGGCGAAGAGGGCAGGCGGTGGCAGGTTGGCCACATAGTCGATCACCTGTGCCACGCGGCTGTCTTCGTTGGAAAACGGGATGACGTTCAGCACCCGCATGGTGGGGTCCAGCACAACCCAAATCGGTTTGCGCAGATCGCCATGCGCCGCGCCGTAAAGGCGGCTGGCGATGAGATCGCTGTCCCAGATAAAGCGTCTGCCGGGGATGCGGTTGGCAAGGCGGGATTCGTCTGCGGGGTCTGATGAGATGCCGAAAAAGCTGGCGTGGTCGTCATTGAAGACATCTTCGCGCGACAGGGACGCGGCAATCGCGTCTTGCGCACGAGGAGTCGCAAGGGAGTGGAAAAAGCACAGCACCAGATAGCGGCCAGCGGCGGTATCAATGGCATAGCGCGGATTCGCAGCAGAGCGTTGCGTGAAAGACGGAGCGGGATCGCCTGCGGCGAGTGTGACTGGACCTTGCATTGCACCTGTTTACTTTGAGGACGGGTAAGAACCGGGTGCAATGGTGGGAAAGTTCGCCGGATCGGTCAACCCGGCGATGCGATGGTTTTTCTGTCAACTGTGAGTTTATGCAACGCTTTGCCGCGCATTGTCACAACCGCGCATTGTCACAATCCGGCGGTCTGGCTTATTCGGCGGCCTTCAACGCGGCGTCTTGTGCGGCCAGAAACCGCTCGGCGTCGAGGGCTGCCATGCAACCCATTCCGGCGCTGGTGACGGCCTGACGATAGATGTGATCGGTCAGATCGCCCGCTGCAAACACGCCCGGAATCGTGGTGCGGGTGGTGCCAGCCTCAACCGTCACATAACCGCCGGAGTGCAGTTCAAGCTGGTCTTTGACCAGTTCCGACGCAGGCGCGTGGCCGATGGCCACAAAGAACCCGTGGCAGGGCACGTCCTTGACTTCACCGGTCAGCAGGTTGCGGGTGCGGACGGCGGTGACCGACAGGGGCGCTTCATCGCCCAGAATCTCGGTCACTTCGGAATTCCACAGCAGTTCGATCTTGGGGTGCTTGAACAACCGGTCTTGCATGATCTTTTCGGCGCGCAAGCTGTCGCGGCGGTGGATCAGCGTGACCTTGGTGGCAAAGTTGGTCAGGAACAGGGCTTCCTCGACCGCGGTATTGCCGCCACCGATCACGACCACCTCTTTGCCGCGATAGAAGAACCCGTCACAGGTGGCGCAGGCCGACACGCCAAAGCCTTTGAACTTTTCTTCCGACGGCAGGCCCAGCCATTTGGCCTGTGCGCCGGTGGCAAGGATCACCGCGTCGGCGGTAAAGGTGGTGCCGGAATCGGCCTGCGCGACAAAGGGGCGGCGGGTCAGGTCCAGCGAGGAAATGTAATCGCTGATGACCTCTGCCCCCATTGCGGTGGCATGATCTTGCATCCGCACCATCAGGTCAGGGCCCTGAACGTGGGTGTCACCGGGCCAGTTTTCCACTTCGGTCGTAATGGTCAATTGCCCGCCGGGTTGCAGACCCTGCACCAGAATCGGGTTCAGCATGGCGCGGGCTGCATAGACCGCCGCCGTATACCCGGCTGGCCCGGAGCCGATGATCAGAACGCGTGTGTGCCGGGTGTTGCTCATGGTGACCTCAACTTTTCTGTGCGGCTTTGATATAGGCGCTTGGATGCTGGGCGGAAAGCCCCCGCGTTGCTGCGCGCTGCGGTGTTGAAAACGGTCGTTGCGGGGCAGAATAACGAAATATTCCTGCGCAATGTTGAAACAATGTTGCGTGAAGCGGGGGGCAAGCCTAGATAGGCGCAAAAGGAGACCCCCATGGCCGCGTCAAAGCTTGATCCGATCGACCGTCAGATTCTGGCGGAATTGCAGGCCGACGGGCGGATGACCAACGTGGAACTGGCCAAGCGGGTCGGCATTTCCGCGCCACCCTGTCTGCGCCGGGTGCGCACTCTGGAGGAGGCGGGCTATATCAAGGGCTATCACGCCGACATCGACGCGCGCGAATTGGGGTTCGAGGTGCAGGTCTTTGCGATGGTGCGGCTGCAAAGTCAGGCCGAATCTGATTTGGCCACATTCGAGGCCCGGTGCCGGGCCTGGCCGCTGGTTCGTGAATGCCACATGCTGAACGGCGAGATTGATTTCATTCTGAAATGTGTGGCCCCGGATTTGTCGTCTTTTCAGGCTTTTCTGACCGGCGATCTGCTGAAGGCCGAGAATGTGGCTAACGTGAAGACATCACTGGTGATCCGCTGTGCCAAGGACGAGCCGGGTGTGCCGTTTGACGTGCTGGAAGCGCGGTTGGCCAAAACCGCCTGACGGTTTTGGCGTCACAGGTTTGGCGCGGCAGGAGCCACATGCAAAAAGCGGCCCCGTTATCGTGCCAGAGGAGCACCGGGACCGCTTTTGCCAAAGCAACGACCGTTCTGGTTTACGTTGCCCCACGCATTTGCGAGGGTCTTACACCGGAAACCAGACCACCATGCAGGTGGTAGACCGTGATGCTGAGAAGATGGCAAGAATCTGGCGGATCGTCAAAGGGTTTCCGCAATTGGCCGCGCGGCGCGACAAAATGGTGGCGGGCCGCCTTATTGTTCCAGAATTGGCGACAAAAATCGGCGAAACATGGCCTAACTGTGAGGGGCTCGGATCAAATGACAAAGGGCCACGCGATGCGTGGCCCTTTTTGTGAGTCGGGTTGATTCGTCAGCGCGCGGCGATGGCACGAGGCTTGGCGGCGGGCGCAGCTTTTGGAGCTTGGCTATTGCGACGTGCGGCCCAAGGCAGGGTGACCTGCTGTTCAAGGCTGGCAGCGATTGCGGACTTCAGCCAGCGGCGTTCTTTTTTCATGTTCAGTGTCCCTTGTCCGGTTGTCATTTGACGTTGAGACAAATTTGACCTGTCTTTGGGGCGGTGCCGGGGCAGCAAATGTGAAAAATTGTGGTCTGGGGCGCATAAGGCACGGCAGAATGTGGCGGCATGATCCCGGTGCCGCGAGCCTGAAAAGCAAGGGTTTTGTCGGCAATTCTGGGTAAACGGCGACATTGTTTCCAAGGCGCGCAGCAATTCTTGCCGCAATTTTGCCTTGGGTTACAGGCGGATCACCGAAATCAGGCGGCCATAGTCTGCCTCGCCCGCATGAGTGGTGCGCCGGAACGAAAAGAATCGTGTGGCGTCATCATACGTGCAATGCCGGGTCCATTCGGCATGGCCCACGCCCGCCGCACGCAACCGGTGCAGGCCAAAGCCGGGCAGATCGAACAACATCCGGTCGCCGCTGCCGTTGATGAAAAAGCGGCTGTTGGTGGGGTCTTCGGCAGTGAAAGTTTCAAAAAACTCGGGCCCGACCTCATAGGCGCGTTGGCTGATGCACGGGCCTATGATGGCAGTGATATTGGCTCGGTTTGCGCCCAAACCTTCCATCGCGTCCAGCGTGGCTTCAAGCACACCATCGACGGCACCCCGCCATCCGGCATGGGCGGCCCCGATGACCCCGGCGCTTGTGTCGGCAAACAGAACGGGCTGGCAGTCGGCGGTCAGCACAGACAGCGCAACGCCGGGCGTTGCAGTGACCAGCGCATCGGCATGGGGTCGCACCGGCAAAGGGCCGGTTGCGGCGATCACATCGGCGGAATGCACCTGATGCACGCCAACCAGATGATCCAGCGCCACATCCATTGCCGTGGCCACACGGGCGCGGTTGATGGCCACCGCATCCGACAAGTCGCTGGACCCCGCGCCACAGTTCAACCCGGCGAAAATACCCGAAGATGCCCCCCCCTTGCGGGTGAAGAATCCGTGCCGGACCGGCAAGGCGTCAGAGGTGATGATCTCAAGTGTCATGGTATCAGGTAAATCCGGGTGGTGGGGGCGTGCCGGGGCCGTGAAGCCCCAGCACCTTGAACAACGAACCCATTTCCTGCGGATGGGTCAAGCGCCGATGCGCGGCAAGGTGCGATTCGAGTGCAGCGCCGGTCAAGGATTGGGCAAGCCGCGTTGCGCGTGCGTCAATGCCAAGGTGTTTCAGGAACGCGCCCTGCTCGGTGTAGGCATGGGGCAGGGTGCAGAGCGAGGCCAATGCCTCAAAATCCACATGCGCGGTCAGGTCGGCCAAGCCCGGTTCCGCCAGCGGGTCGGCAAAGCTGTGCGCGCGCATGGCCTGAAACGTATCGCCTCCCGACCGCCAGCCGCCATAATCCACGATCAGGGCCGCGCCACCATGCGCCTGAATGCGGTTTTTGATCACCCCGGCATAAGGTTGCGCGGCTGGGCACACCTCGGCCACACGGCCCGGCACCGGGTTTTGAAAGGCAGGTGCATCAAAGCTGCGGTGGATCGGGTCGGACAGGCCAAAGGCCATTTGCCCGTCACGAAGACCCACCAGACGTTCGCGCCATGCCGTGCCGTCAAACTGGAACTGGTGGATCGGCAGGGCGTCAAAAAATTCATTCGCCAGCAGGAACAGCGGCTGGTCGGGCAGGGCGTCGGGGCTGTCGATATGGCGGACCCGATGCGGGGCCAGCCGCGCCACTTGTGCGGCGCGCAGGGCGGGTGACGCCTCTAGCAGCACAACGCTTGCGCCCATGTGAAATCCCGGCACCGCTTGGGTGGCGCGCAGCACATCGGCCATAAGCGTGCCACGACCGGGCCCGAATTCGGCCAGCGTAAAGTGGGCGGGCGCGCCCTGATCCAGCCATGCCTGCGCCAATGACAGGCCCAGCAACTCGCCAAACATCTGGCTGATTTCGGGCGCGGTGGTGAAATCGCCCGCCGCGCCGAACGGGTCGCGCGTGGTGTAATAGCCGTGGTCAGGGTGCAGCAGGCATTCTGCCATGTACGCGGCCAGAGTGATCGGGCCCGTTGCCGCAATCCGCGCGGCGATAAGGCGGGCCAGTTCGGTCATGCGAGCTTGGCGCGCAACAAAAGCCACAGCCCCACTGCGATCATCGGCACGGACAGGATCTGCCCCATGGTCAGGCCGTGGCCTGCGATCTGAAACGCAAGGCCCAGCGGGTTGCCTTCGGAGATGAATTGCGCGTCGGGTTGGCGCACGAATTCCACCACAAAGCGCGCTGCGCCGTAGCCTGTCAGGAAAAACCCCGTCAGCGCGCCCGGCCACTTCAGCCAGCCGCGACGATAGGCCAGCCACAGCAGGACGATCCCGAGCAACAGCCCTTCAAGCACCGCTTCGTAAAGCTGGCTGGGATGGCGGGCGCACACGCCAAGCACATCGGGGCAGGTCTGCGCCGCCTCACCCGGAAAGGCCACGCCCCACGGCATGGATGTGGGTCGGCCCCACAGTTCGGCATTAATGAAATTCGCCACGCGGCCAAGAAACAGCCCCAAAGGTGCCGCCAGTGCCATCACATCGGCAGCTTTCAGCATCGGGATGCCTTCGCGGCGGCAAAAGAGGATGCCCGCGACGACAACGCCAAGGAAACCACCGTGGAACGACATGCCGCCTTCCCAAACCCGCAGAATCGCGGCTGGGTTTTGCAGGTAGAACCCCGGCTGATAAAACAGCACAAAGCCCAGTCGCCCGCCAAGGATGACCCCGACGATCACCCATGTCAGCAACCGCTCGACCTGATCGGCTGTCATCGGCGCGGGGCCGTGCCACAAGGCGGGCCGTCGCTGCGTGTCCAGCACCAGCCGCCAGCCGCCGATCAGGCCGACGATATAGGCCACCGCGTACCAGCGCAGGGCGAAGGTCATGCCAAAGATGTCGATGGCAAAGATATCGGGCGAGATATTGGGGAACGGAAGGTAAGACATGGCACCTCGGCTGGCAGTTCCCTGCGTTGTCGGCAGCGGCACGTCAGATGTCAATGTGCCGCGCCGTCTTGCGGCGCGCGGGCGCGGGACCATATAAGCAACAGGATACAACAAGGACCAGTCCAATGCAGAGCCGCAACAAGATCCTCGACGACCTCAGCCATCTGATGACGAATGCCATGGGCGTGGCACAAGGTGCCAAGACCGAGGCAGAGACGGCACTGAAGGGTCTGATGGACCGTTGGCTGGCAGACCGTGATTTTGTGACCCGTGAAGAATTTGATGCGGTGCGGGCCATGGCGGTCAAGGCGCGCGAAGAAAACGCAGCGCTTGAGGCGCGTATCGCTGCGCTGGAAGCAGGCAGCGCGAAAAAGGCCAAGCCATCGGTCTGAACCCTTTTGGGGCGGTGCTATCACGGACATTCTGACGAAAACTTGTGCGCAGGCTGACGGCTGCGGATGCGCATTTGCTTGATCCGCATTCTTGCATCATTACACTGACAGTGATTTTTGAACCCGGAGTGCCGTTATGTCTGCCGTGAAATCCATTTGTCTGACCATTGGTTTTGCCCTTTTCGCCACTGCGTCTCAGGCCGCATCCTGTTCCGATACCGGGGGGCGGTATGAAGGCTGGAAATCGGAAATGGCCGCCGAAGCCCGTGCCGAAGGTGTGCGTGAGCGTGGCTTGGCTGCGCTGATGGCATCGAGCTATTCGAGTGCGACCATCGCGGCAGACCGCAATCAGAAAAGCTTTCGGTATTCGCTGGACAAGTTCCTGCAGGTGCGTGGCGCTGATACGATTGTCCGTCAGGGCAAGCAGCGCAAGGCCAAGAATCCCCAGTTTTATGCGCAACTTGAACAGCGCTATGGCGTGCCTGCAGGGGTTTTGCTGGCGCTTCACGGGATGGAAACAGCCTTTGGCGGCTATATGGGCGACACCAACATCGTCTCGGCCATCGCCACGCTGACTTATGATTGCCGCCGCAGCGCCTTTTTCCGCCCGCATCTGATCGGCGCTTTGAAGTTGGTGGACAAGGGGTCTTTGTCGGCCAATTCGGTTGGTGCAAAGCATGGCGAATGGGGCCATACGCAATTCCTGCCCGGCAATGCACTGGTTTATGGGGTCGATGGCAACGGCGATGGCAAGGTCGATCTGAACAACCTGACCGACGCAATGGCTTCAACCGCGAATTTCCTGCGCCAAAAGGGTTGGCGACCCGGTGCCGGCTATCAGGAAGGCGAGCCAAACTTTGCCGTGATCAAAGAGTGGAACTCGGCGACCGTCTATCAGAAGGCCATCGCAATCATGGCCAGACGCATCGACAACTGACCGCCATTTTCCCTCTTGCGTGTCTTGGGCCTGTGGCCTATTGACCCCGCCAGTGGCCCGTTCGTCTATCGGTTAGGACACCAGGTTTTCAACCTGGGAAGAGGGGTTCGACTCCCCTACGGGCTGCCACTTTCCCCATGATACAAGATTGCATCCTGCTTCGTCAGGGGCGGTTTCGCATGGCATTGCTGCTTTCAAGTGTGATGCGGGGTTTGCAAAATCTCACGATCATTTGTCTGCTGTCTGCTTTTGCTATTTGTGCCGCGCGGCATAGTTGGGTCTAATGGGCTGCAACCAATCCCCAAGGAGGCGTCGATATGGCCGCAACATCCCCTGAAGCCGATCTTGTGGACGCGATTGAAAGGCTGGGCGACAAGCTGGGCCAGGCCAAGGCGTCGATCAATCACCGCTTTATCGGGCAGGAGAAAGTGGTCGATCTGGTGCTGGCCTCTATGCTGTGTGGCGGCCATGCGTTGCTGGTCGGTCTGCCGGGTCTGGGCAAGACGCGGTTGGTGGACACGCTGGGCACGGTGATGGGGCTTTCGGCCAACCGTATCCAGTTCACCCCCGATCTGATGCCCGCCGATATTCTGGGGTCTGAGGTGCTTGAAACAGCAGATGGCGGCGCGCGGGCGTTTCGCTTTATCGAAGGGCCGATCTTTTGCCAGCTTCTGATGGCGGATGAGATCAACCGTGCCAGCCCCCGGACACAATCGGCGCTGTTGCAGGCGATGCAGGAAAAAGAGGTGACCATCGCGGGCCAGCACCGCAAGCTGGGCCGCCCGTTCCACGTTCTGGCTACGCAAAACCCGATTGAACAAGAAGGCACCTATCCGCTGCCCGAGGCACAGCTTGATCGTTTTCTGGTGCAGGTCGATGTGGAATATCCGACCCGCGCGACCGAGCGCGATATTCTGATCGCCACCACCGGGGCCGAGGACGCGCAATCGACGCAGGTGTTCACCGCGGACGAGTTGCTGGATGCGCAAGCGGTGATCCGGCGAATGCCGGTTGGCGAGCAGGTGGTCGAGGCGATCCTTGATCTGGTGCGCGCCTGCCGTCCCGGTGAGGCCGAGGGCCGCGATCTGGAGGGCAGCCTGTCTTGGGGCCCCGGACCGCGTGCGGCGCAGGCGTTGATGCTGACTGTGCGGGCGCGGGCACTGCTGGATGGGCGGCTGGCGCCGTCGGTCGGCGATGTCGCCGCGATGAGCCGGGCGGTGCTGACCCACCGGATGGCGCTGTCGTTTGCGGCGCGGGCCCGGGGTGAGACGCTGTCTGGCATCATCGACCGTGTGACCAGCCGCACGCTGCGCCTTGAGGCCGCTGCGTGAGCATAGACCTTCAGTCCCGCGCTGAGACGCTTGGCCAGTCGCTTCCGCCCCTGATGGCAGAGGCGGACCTGTTGGCCGCCACCGTCATGATGGGCGAGCATGGGCGCAGGCGCGCGGGGCAGGGGGATGAATTCTGGCAATACCGGCCAGTGAATGCGGGCGATTCGGCGCGGTTGATTGATTGGCGCAGGTCGGCACGGGGCGACGCGCATTTTGTGCGCGAGCGTGAATGGCAGGCGGCGCAATCGGTGACGCTTTGGGTCGATCCGGCCAAGTCGATGGCGTTTTCCGGCGACAAGTCCCGCCCGCCCAAATCTGACCGGGCACGGTTGTTGGCACTTGCAACGGCAGTGCTGCTGCTGCGCGCGGGTGAGCGTGTGGGATTGGCGGGCGATGCCGCCCCACCGCGCCCCGGACGGGCGCAGATTGTAAAGCTCGCGGCGGTGCTGTCTGGCGCAGAGGCAGGCGGCGAATATGGCGCCCCCACTGCGACGGGTATGGTCAGTCATGGCCGCGCGCTGTTTTTGTCGGATTTCCTTGGTGATTTAACCTCGCTTGAGACCGCTTTGACCGCCGCCGCCGATCGTGGTGTGCGTGGCGCCTTGGTGCAGGTGCTGGACCCGGCCGAGGAGGAGTTTCCGTTTTCAGGCCGCACCATATTCGAATCGATGGGTGGCGGGATGCGGCATGAAACCCAGCAAGCGGGAGATTTGCGGGATCGCTATCTGGCGCGGTTGGCGGAACGCAAGGATCGACTGGCCACGCTGGCCCGCGCGGTTGGGTGGCATGTAACCACGCATCATTCAGGCCAGCCTGCGCAATCGGCGTTGCTGTGGATTTACAGCGCCTTGCAGGGGGGTCGCTGATGTTCATGCTTGGCCCTGTCGGGTTTGCCACGCCCCTGCTGCTGCTGGGTCTGCTTGCGCTGCCCGTCTTGTGGCTTCTGCTGCGTGCGGTGCCGCCTGCGCCGATCCGCCGTCGTTTTCCCGGTGTCGCCTTGCTGCTGGGGCTGCGCGATGAAGAAGCCGAGGCGGATAAAACCCCGTGGTGGTTGCTGCTGCTGCGGATGGCGGCGATTGCGGCGGCCATCATCGCCTTTGCTGGCCCGGTGTTGAACCCGACCGAGCGGCAGGCAGGCAACGGTCCGCTGTTGATCGCGATGGATGCGACATGGGCTGATGCCCGCGACTGGACCCGCAGGCTTGACCGGGCGTCGGCGCTGATTGACGAGGCGGGCCGCGATGGCCGCCCTGTGGCCGTGATCCGGCTGACCGATGCGCCGGGGCAGGTGGCGTTTCAGGCGGCGGATGCCGTGGCCACCCGACTGGCCGGGGTGACGCCGCAGGCGTGGACCCCGCGCGATCTGGCGCTGTGGGCCGAGGCGCTGCCGACGGGTGATTTCGACACGTTCTGGCTGTCCGATGGGCTGAATCATCCGGGCCGTGAGGCGCTGTTCGACGCGTTCGACGACAAAGGCACCGTCACCGTGTTTGAAAGCCCCCGCCCGGTCTTTGCGCTGCACCCCGCCACCTATGGTGACGGCGCGATACAGCTTTCCGCCAGCCGTATGCCTGCCGCCGACCCTGTAGCGGTGGAAGTGTCGGCGCGTGGCCCCGATCCGTCGGGGGTGGAGCGTGAACTGGCGCGCATCGGGCTGGACTTTGGACTTGGGGCCGGGCGGGCCGAGGCCGCGCTGTCGTTGCCGCCCGAATTGCGCAACCGGATCACCCGGTTTGAAATCGCAGGCTTGCGGTCGGCTGGGGCGGTCAGCCTGACCGATGACAGTCTGAAACGCCGCAAGGTCGCGCTGATCGGGGGCGGCGCGGATCGTGAGGGGCTGCAACTGCTGTCGCCCTTGCACTATCTGCGGCAGGCTTTGGCTCCGGTGGCCGACCTGATGGAAGGCTCGTTGACCGATCTGCTGCTCGCCTCGCCCGATGTGGTGATCATGGCCGATGTGGCGCGGCTGTCGCAGGCCGATACCGATGCGCTTCTAGACTGGCTGGATACGGGGGGCCTTTTGCTGCGCTTTGCCGGGCCGCAAATGGCGGCGAGCGATATCAGCCGCACCAGTGAAGACCCGCTGATGCCGGTGCGCCTGCGCGAAGGTGGGCGTGCTGTGGGCGGGGCGATGAGTTGGGGGGAGCCGAAAACGCTGGCACCTTTCCCCGAAGACTCGCCGTTTCATGGTCTGCCCTTGCCCGAAGACGTGACCGTGACGGCGCAAGTGCTGGCGCAGCCTGATCCTGATCTGGCCGAACGGACCATTGCTGCGCTGGCCGATGGCACGCCGCTGGTCACGCGCAAGGCGGTGGGGCAGGGTCAGGTGGTTCTTGTGCATGTGACCGCCAATGCCGAATGGTCCAGCCTGCCACTGTCGGGCCTGTTCATGTCGATGCTGGAACGGTTGGCTGTATCCACACGCCCCGCCGCGCCAGAGGCCGCCGATCTGGTGGGTCAGACATGGGTGCCTCAGATCGTGCTGGATGCCTATGGCCAGCTACAGGATGCGGGTGATCTGCCCGGCCAACCCGGCGAGGCGTTGGCGAGGGCGATGGCCACCGGCCCCGGCCCGGATCAGCCCCCCGGTCTTTATGCCGGGGCAGATCGCCGCGTGGCGCTGAATGTGATCACTGCAGAGACCACGCTGAGCGCTGCCGCATGGCCGCAGGGCACCGTCATTGAAGGGTTGGAGCGCCCGCCGGAGCAGGCCCTGATGGGCGCGTTTCTGTCGGGGGCGCTGGTGCTTTTGATGCTGGATATCCTTGCCGCACTTTGGATTTCTGGCCGTCTGGGCGGCTTTGCGCGCGGGGCGGCGATGGTTGCCGCGCTGGCGCTGATGACGCCTGATGCGCGGGCGCAGGGTGTGCCCAAGGATGAGCAGGCGTTGCAGGCCACCACTGGGCTGGTGCTGGCCCATGTGCTGACCGGCGATGCGCGGCTGGATGATACCGCCGCCAAGGGGCTGATCGGTTTGGGTGAAATCCTGTGGGCGCGCACGTCTATCGAGCCGGACCGGCCGATTGGGGTGAACATTGAAACCGATGAACTGGCGTTTTTCCCGTTCCTTTACTGGCCTGTGTCTACGGCGCAACCGCTGCCCTCGGCAGCCGCTTATTCCAGGCTGAATGATTATCTGCGCACCGGGGGGATGATCCTGTTTGACACCCGTGATGCGGATCTGGCGAGCGGGTCATCACCCGAAAGCCAGCATTTGCAGCGCCTTGCGGCTGGCCTGAACATCCCGCCATTGGAGCAGATCCCCGCCGACCATGTGCTGACCCGGACGTTTTATCTGTTGCAGGACTTCCCCGGTCGCCACCCGCGCGGGGCGGTCTGGGTGGAAGCCGCCCCCCCCGATGCCGAACAGGTGGAAGGGATGCCGTTTCGCAACCTGAATGATGGCGTGACCCCTGTGGTGATTGGCGGCAATGACTGGGCCTCGGCCTGGGCGGTTTCCGACAGCGGTGCGCCCTTGTTGCCGGTGGGTCGCGGTTTTGCCGGAGAGCGCCAGCGTGAGATGGCCTATCGCTTTGGCGTCAACCTGATCATGCATGTGCTGACGGGCAACTATAAATCCGATCAGGTCCATGTGCCTGCGCTGCTGGACAGGTTGGGACAATGACGCAAAGCCTTATCTTCGCCCCGCTGATTCCGTGGCCGATGCTGTGGGGCGCGCTGGGCTTTGCCGTGGTGTTGCTGACGCTTGCCATGCTGCGCGGGTTGTCGGGCTGGGGCCTGCGGGCGGTGGCTGCGGGCGTGGTTCTGCTGGCGTTGGCCAACCCGGCCTTGCAGGAAGAAGATCGCAGCCCGCAATCCGACATCGTGATCGCGGTTGTGGATGACAGCGCCAGCCAGCAGTTGTCTGATCGCCCTGCACAGACCGCGCGCGCCCTTGCGGCGTTGGAGGCAGAAATCGCGGCGCTGGACAACACCGAGTTGCGCGTCACCCGTGTGGGCGATGGACCAGAGGATGCGGGCACCCGTGCCATGACCGCGCTTGCCGAAGCCTTGGCAGAAGAACCCCGTGCGCGGGTCGCGGGGGCGGTGATTATCAGCGATGGGCAGGTCCATGATCTGGAGCTTGCCCCAAATATGCCCGCGCCACTGCATTTGTTGCTGACCGGCCAACCCGATGACTGGGACCGCCGGTTGATTGTCAAAAACGCCCCCGCCTTTGCCATTCTGGGCGAGGAGGTGATGCTGACCCTGCGGATTGAGGATCAGGGTGCTGTGCCTGCCAGTGTCGGCCCGATGGCTGAACTGACCATCGCCGTCGATGCCGATCCGCCGCAAACCTATACCGTGCCGGTGGGCGAAGATCTGGAACTGCCGGTGACCCTGCCGCATGGCGGGATGAACGTGCTGCAATTCACAGTGGCGACCACCGACGGCGAGCTGACTGACCGCAACAACGCTGCCGTGGTGCAGATCAACGGCGTGCGCGACCGTTTGCGGGTGCTGCTGGTGTCGGGTGAGCCGCATGCCGGGGAACGGGTCTGGCGCAACCTGCTGAAATCGGATGCAAGTGTGGATCTGGTGCATTTCACCATCCTGCGACCGCCTGAAAAGCAAGATGGCATCCCGGTCAGTGAACTGTCGCTGATCGCCTTTCCCACCCGCGAATTGTTTGTCGAAAAGATTGAGGAATTCGATCTGATTGTGTTCGACCGCTATTCGATGCGGGGCATTCTGCCGATGTCATACATGGAGAACATCGTGCAATATGTGCGCGGTGGCGGCACGGTTCTGGTCGCCGCTGGCCCGGAATACGGCGCGGTGGACAGCCTTTGGCGGTCGCCTTTGGCGCAAATCCTGCCCGCCGACCCCACCGCTCGCGTTATAGAAGGCGGGTTTCAGCCCGCCCTGACCGACCTTGGCCGCCGTCATCCGGTGACCGAAGGGCTGGAGGCGCTGGCACCCGAGGGGGGGTGGGGCCGTTGGTTCCGCATGGTAGATGTGATTCCGCGTGCGGGGCAGGTGGTGATGGAAGGGCCGGAAAACCGCCCACTGTTGATCCTGAACCGGGTGGACGAGGGTCGCGTGGCTATCCTTGCGTCGGATCATGCATGGCTTTGGGGGCGCGGCTATGAAGGTGGCGGGCCGCAACTGGAATTGTTGCGGCGTCTGGCGCACTGGATGCTGAAAGAGCCGGAACTGGAAGAAGAAACCCTGTCTGCCACAGTGTCGGGCCAGACCCTGACCGTGACGCGCCGCAGCATTCAAGATACGCCCCCCGGCGATGTTATCATCACCGGGCCGGATGGGACACAGACTGCGCTGGAACTGACCGAGGTTTCGCCCGGTCGGCATGAGGGCGAATTTGATGCCCCGACCGTTGGCCTGTACCGGATGGATCAGGGCGATCTAAGCCGCGTGGTGGCCATTGGCCCTTCATCGCCGCGCGAGTTTGTGGAAACCATCGCGTCTGGTGACGTGCTGGCGGCGACGCTTGCAGCCACCAATGGGGGGGTGTTGCGCCTTTCCGATGGTGCGCCGGATGTGCGCACAGTGCGCGATGGTCGTCCCGCTGTGGGCCGTGGCTGGATCGGAATAACCCCGCGTGGCGCCTATGTGACCCAGGATGTGCGGGTCGCCGCGCTGTTGCCCGGCTGGGCCTGGTTGCTGCTGGTTGCCAGCTTTGCCATCGCCGCGTGGCTGATAGAGGGCCGTAAAGGCGCGCGCAAACTGACCTGAGGCTTCCCCGAATCGTCCCAAGACGGCAGACTTTCCAGCATTTGAAAATGTTTTGGGGGAAGTCATGTCAGAGGTGGATGTTGTTATCGTTGGGGCTGGGGCGGCGGGTCTTGGGGCCGCAAAAGCGCTTCGTGCGGCGGGGCAGACCGTTGCGGTTCTGGAGGCAATGGACCGGATCGGTGGGCGGGCATGGACCACCACAACCGATTTCGGGGTGCCGTTTGACATTGGCTGCGCTTGGTTGCACGCGGCCGACCGCAACCCGTTCTTTGCCGATGCACGCGCTGCGGGTTGGACGCTGCAACATCACGATATGACGCTGGATCACCTGTGGTTTGGCAGCCGCCGAGCCTCTGACGCCGAAATGGCCCAGATGCGCGAGGCCGAGGAAGCACTGGCCGCCTGTGTCGCGGCGCATGAGGGGCCAGATGACCGCTTGTCCAGTGTGATCGCCAATTGCCATTATCTGCGCGCCAATTCAACCTTTGCGGGGCCGATGGATTTTGGCGCGGATGATGACGAAATCTCGATTTCAGATTTCAAGTTGGCTGCCGATCTGGACCCGAATTACTTTACCAAAGAGGGGTTCGGCGCCCTGATCCACCACTGGGGCGCGGACGTGTCGGTGACGCTGAACGCGCCTGTCCGGCAGATCAGCTATGACGGTCCGGGCGTCACGGTTTCTGGTCCCTTTGGCCAGATCCGGGCGCGTGCGGTGATTGTCACGGTCTCGACCGGGGTGCTGCAATATGATGGTATCCGGTTTGACCCGCCTTTGCCGCCCGCGCATCTAGAGGCGATTTTTGATCTGCCGATGGGGCTTTTGACCAAGATTCCCCTTGCGGTTTCCGGCACTCGGCTGGGGTTGGAGCCATTTGACGACCTGCTGATCGAACGGCATGCGCGGCATGATCTGTTCTTTCTGGCATTTCCCTTTGATCTTGACCTGATGGTCGGATTTGTCGGCGGTGATTTCGCGTGGGAGATCGAAGCAGCAGGGCCAGAGGCCGCAGTCGATTTCGCCACCGACCGGTTGGCGGATATCTTCGGTTCTGACATCCGGGGTCATATCACGCATGGCTGCATGACCAGATGGAGCGCGGAACGCCATGTGCGCGGGGCCTATGCCGTTGCGCGCCCCGGTAAATCTGCCGCCCGCACCACGCTGGCCGAGCCTGTCGCCGACCGTATCTGGTTTGCCGGTGAAGCGCTGGCCGGCCCGCTGATGCAAACCGCTTCTGGCGCGCGGCTGTCGGGGGAATCGGTGGCCGCGCAGGTGGTCGCGCAGTGCCGGGTTAACGCGCCAGCATGACTTCGCGCGACACAGAGGCAAACTCGCGCCTGAGCAAAACGATGCTGGTCACAACAGCAGCCCCGATCAATGCCCATGGCCCAAGCAGCCAGGTGATTGCGGCAAGCGCGAAATAGATCGACTGCAGGCCGCGATTGAAACTTTTGGCCGCCGTGATGTTGATTTCCGCTGCCTGTGCCGCGCGGGGATAGGCCAGCGGGTCTGCTGGATCGTTGGGAACGGCCGCCATCAGAATCGCGCAATAGCCAAACAGCCTATGCGCCCAGACGAATTTCAGCAGCGCATTGGCCAGAAATACCAGGACAAGAATGATCTTCAATTCAACCCGCACGCCCGCCGCTTCCAGCGTCAGGTCTTGCGCCAACCCTTCCAGCTTGGTCACATTGCCGATCAGCGCGACACCGCCTCCAATGGCAATCATCGAGGCCGAGGCAAAGAAAGCTGTGCTTTGCCGCAGCGAATCGATGATGTTGGCGTCGAAGATCCGCGGCGCGCGTGTCACAAATTGCCGGAGCCAGTCGCGGCGATACGTGGCCATCAAGGCCGAAACCGAAGGCCGCGCTGCGGGCGGATGTTCGGCCAGCCAGCCGGTCATGGCCCATGTCAGAAGCAGGACCGCAAGCGCGATCCCGTCAAGGGCATCAAGGGAAAAGGTGGAAAGCAAGGATGTCATGGCGTGACTGTAGCCAAAGCCCCGCGCCTTTCCCACGGTAAAATTGGTTATTTCATTTTACCAATTCATGCTGTAGGATTGGCTGAATACGTGTAGCCAAGGGATACGCCGATGGAAATGCCTGCGCCGAACACAATGGTTTTGTCTGCGAAATCGCACATCGTGGCGCGCCTGCGCCAAGTGCTGCCACGCGATGCCGTGATCGAGGATGAAACCGAAACCCGCGCCTATGAATGTGACGCGTTGACGGCCTATCGTTGCCCACCTCTGGCGGTGGTGCTGCCGCGCACGACCGCAGAAGTGTCGGACGTGCTGCGCATCTGCTTTGAGGAGGGCGTGCCGGTGGTGCCGCGCGGATCGGGCACGTCATTGGCGGGTGGCGCATTGCCGACGGCAGATTGCGTGATCCTTGGTGTGGCGCGGATGAATGGCGTGCTTGAGACCGATTACGACAACCGCTTTATCCGGGTGCAATCGGGCCGGACCAACCTGTCGGTCACGGGGGCGGTCGAGGCGGACGGCTTTTTCTATGCGCCCGACCCGTCCAGCCAGTTGGCCTGCGCGATTGCGGGCAATATCGCGATGAACTCGGGCGGGGCGCATTGCCTGAAATACGGTGTGACGACCAACAACCTGTTGGGCGTGACGCTGGTGCAGATGGATGGAACGGTGCTGGAAATCGGCGGGCCCTATATGGACGCGGGCGGGTTGGACCTGCTTGGCGTGATCTGCGGATCCGAGGGGCAGTTGGGCGTGGTGACAGAAGCCACCCTGCGCATCCTGCCCAAACCCGAAGGGGCGCGGCCTGTGCTGGTGGGGTTTGACAGCAACGAGGTGGCAGGCGAATGCGTGTCTGACATCATCAAAGCGGGAGTCTTGCCGGTGGCTATTGAATTCATGGACCGTCCCTGCATTGAGGCGACCGAGGCCTTTGCCAAGGCGGGCTATCCAATGTGCGAGGCGCTGTTGATCATCGAGGTTGAGGGCAGTCCGGCCGAGATCGACGAGCAATTGGCGCTGATCAAGACCATCGCCCTGCGCCACAACCCGGTAGAGTTCCGCGAGGCCGCTGATGAGGATCAGGCCAAGCGCATCTGGCTGGGCCGCAAATCTGCGTTTGGCGCGATGGGGCAGATCAATGACTACATGTGTCTGGATGGCACGATCCCGGTCTCGTCCTTGCCTTACGTGCTGCGACGCATCGGCGAGATGTCGAAAGAGATCGGGCTTGATGTGGCCAATGTGTTTCATGCAGGCGACGGCAACATGCACCCGTTGATCCTGTTTGACGCCAACAAGCCCGGAGATCTGGAAAAATGTGAGGCTTTGGGTGCCGATATTCTGCGGCTGTGTGTCGAGGTCGGCGGCTGCCTGACAGGCGAGCATGGGGTGGGAATTGAAAAGCGCGATCTGATGAACGTGCAATTCGCACCCGAGGATCTGGAAGCGCAATTGTGGGTCAAGGATGTGTTTGATCCGCGCTGGCTGTTGAACCCGGCCAAGGTGTTTCCATTGAGTGTGACCGCCGGGCGGCGCGCTGCCTGAAACCGCCGGGGGCTGCCTGCCCCCCCAAGCTCAGCGGTTTCTTGAACCGATGGCGAAACCGCTGAGTTACCCCGAGAGTATTTTGAAAGCAGCAATCCATGAAGCCGACTTCCGAGGCCCAACTGGCCGAGTTCATCCGTAGCGCAGCGGGGCCGATTGTGGTGCGGGGCGGTGGCACCCGGACCATCGGGGCTTGTGCTGGTGAGGTGCTGGAGACTGGCGGCTTGTCTGGCGTTGCGCTTTATGAGCCCGGCGCGCTGACACTGGTGGCGGGGGCGGGGACGCCTTTGGCGCAGGTGGAGGCGCTTTTGGCCGCCGAGGGGCAACGACTACCCTTTGAGGTGCCGGACATGCGAGGCCTGTTGGGGCGCGAGGGGCATAGCACGTTGGGCGGGGTGGTCGCCGCCAATGCCAGCGGACCGCGCCGGGTGCAGTCGGGCGCCTGCCGCGACAGCCTGATTGGGGTGCGCTTTGTGGATGGCGCGGGCACTGTGATCAAGAACGGCGGGCGGGTGATGAAGAATGTTACCGGCTATGATCTGGTCAAGCTGATGGCCGGGTCATGGGGCACACTTGGGGTGATCTCGGAGGTGGCTTTCAAACTGCTGCCGGTGCCGGAAGCCGGGGCCACGTTGATCTTGCACGGCTTGTCCGACCAGCAGGC
Source organism: Pseudotabrizicola sp. (assembly GCF_030684215.1). Taxonomy (GTDB): domain Bacteria; phylum Pseudomonadota; class Alphaproteobacteria; order Rhodobacterales; family Rhodobacteraceae; genus Pseudotabrizicola. The sequence continues at coordinate 60,262 of NZ_JAUXOV010000063.1, read as the reverse complement.
GGTGGAGGCGATGGCGGCTGCGCTGGGATCGCCTTTTGAGGTAAGCGGTGCGGCGCATTGGCCGGGCCAGGGGACATTCCTGCGGATTGAGGGGTTTTCGGCCTCGGTCGCGTATCGCGCCGGGCAGTTGCAGCGGCATCTGGCTGGGTTTGGTGCGGTCGAGGTTGAGGAGGGCACGGCGCGCTGGGCGGGAATCCGCGATGTTGCGCCGTTTCATGCGGCCAAGGGCGATGTTTGGCGGCTGTCGGTCAAGCCGTCGGATGCGCCGGCGATTGTGGCGCAGATGGGGGCGGATGCGGTGCTTTATGACTGGGGCGGCGGCTTGATCTGGGCGTTGGTGGAGGCCGGTGCCGATCTTCGGGGGCGGATTGCCGGGTTTGAGGGCCATGCAACGCGGGTGCGGGGCTGCGTCGGGCCGGGGGCGTTCCCGCCCGAGCTGCCCGGTGTGGCGGTGCTGACCCGTGGCCTGCGCGCGAAATTTGACCCGCGCGATATTTTGAACACCGGATTGATGGACGCCTGACATGCAAACCACCTTTACCCCAGAACAATTGCGCGACCCCGGCATCGCCCGTGCCAATGAGGTCTTGCGCACCTGCGTGCATTGCGGCTTTTGCACCGCGACCTGCCCGACCTATCAGGTGCTGGGCGATGAGCTGGACAGCCCGAGGGGGCGGATTTATCTGATCAAGGAGATGCTGGAGCAGGGCCGCCCCGCAGACGCTCAGACGGTCAAGCATATTGACCGCTGCCTGTCTTGTCTGGCCTGTATGACCACCTGCCCCAGCGGTGTGCATTACATGCATCTGGTGGACCATGCGCGCGAGTATATCGAGGCGACCTACAAGCGTCCGTTGATGGACCGGATGCTGCGGGCTGTGCTGGCGTGGATCATCCCGCATCCGATGCGGTTCCGGGTGGCCATGCTGGGGGCAAAGCTGGCCCGGCCGTTCCGGGCACTGGTGCCGGATGCGCGACTGCGGGCGATGCTGGATATGGCGGCAGTGCCGATTCCGCCGGTCAGTCGCAATGACGATCCGCAGACCTTTGTGCCGACAGCGCCAAAGCGGATGCGGGTGGCGCTGATGACGGGCTGTGCGCAAAAGGCGCTGAACACCGATATCAACGATGCCACCATCCGCATTCTGCGCCGCTTGGGGGCCGAGGTGGTGGTGGCGCAAGGCGCGGGCTGCTGCGGGGCGCTGACGCATCATATGGGCAAGTCAGATCTGGCGCATGGCGCGGCCGCTGCCAATATCCGGGCGTGGATGGATGAGAAGAACGGCGCGGGTCTGGATGCGGTTGTGATCAACACCAGCGGCTGCGGCACCACGATCAAGGATTACGGCCATATGTTCCGCAATGATCCTTTGGCTGCGGATGCCGCTACGATTGCCGGGTTGGCGATGGATGTGTCGGAAGTGCTGACCAAACTGACCCTGCCCGAAGGCGCGCCAAAGGGCATCAAGGTGGCTTATCACGCCGCGTGCAGCCTGCAGCACGGCCAGCAGATCAAGACCTTGCCCAAGGATCTGCTGAAACGCGCGGGCTTTACGGTGGTGGAACCGGCTGACAGCCATCTGTGCTGTGGCTCGGCTGGCACCTATAACCTGTTGCAGCCTGAAATCAGCCAGCAGCTGAAGGCGCGCAAGGTGCAGACGCTGGAGGCGAAGACGCCCGATATCATCGCTGCGGGCAATATCGGCTGCATGATGCAGATCGGATCGGGAACGCAGGTGCCCATCGTGCATACGGTGGAATTGCTGGATTGGGCAACCGGCGGGCCGAAGCCCCGCGCCTTGGCGGCGCGGGACTGACGTTTTTAATCTTCTCAGTCCAAAATGAGATCTGTCTCAGATTCAACGGGCGGAGGCGCTGCAGCCGCCACTTTGCGCTTGGTGTTTGCCAGACCCAGACCGACGCCCACATCGAGGCCTTCGCCACCAAAGCCAAAACCGATATCCATGCCGACATAGCTTTTCGCAGCCAGATAGGCGATGCCGATATTCGGCCGGATGCGTTGCGATTTCAGCATGTAATCTACGCCAAGCGAGCCAACAAATTCGCTGCGTTTATTGTCGGAAAATACCCGCAGGCCGATGCCGGTATCACCTTGCGACCCACCGCCCCAAGTAAAGGTAACACCAAGGCCGACGGTAGGATCAGCCGCGACCGGGGTGGCCAGACCAACGATCAGGGGAAGCACCATAAGAACGGATTTACGCATCAGATCACCTGTTGGTTAAGACATGAATGGATACTTGCAGGTTAACCTGAATAGCGAATCGGGACAAGCATCAGCTGGCGCAGACCGGGCGCTGGCCAAACAAGATGAATAGGGCCATAAATCTGCCCAACTCGACAGGCACTGCGCATGGCACGGGTTATGGAGGTTTCATGCGTTCGACTCGAGTCATAGCGATTGCGTTTGCCGCCCTTGTCGGCCCTGTCATGGGCCTGGTCGGGGCAGGGTTTGCTCAGGACAAGGGGCTGCGCAGCCTGCAAACCGGGGATGACTCGCGCGGGTGGGAGGCGGTCGGGCGGCTAAATCTGGGCGACCGTGGGTTTTGCACCGGGGCACTGATCGCCGAAGATCTGGTGCTGACCGCCGCGCATTGCCTGTTTGACAAGGAAACCGGCGTCAGCATCGACGCGACCACCATCCAGTTTCTGGCAGGCTGGCGGAACGGGCGCGCGGCAGCCTATCGCGGTGTCAGCAAAGTCTTGGCTCATCCGGAATATGTCTATGGCGGTCGCGACAGCGTGCAGCGCGTGCCGTATGATGTCGCACTGTTGCAACTGGATCAGCCGATCCGTCTGCCGTCCATTCGACCCTATGCCACTGATACACGGCCACGCACCGGGGATGAGGTTGGCGTTGTGTCCTATGCGCAGGACCGGGCCGATGCGCCATCTTTGCAGCAGGTCTGCCATGTGCTGGGCCGACAATCCATGTTGCGCGCGGGCGTGGCGCCCAAGCCGGGAACCGTCGCTGATACCCTTGTCTTGTCTTGTGATGTCGATTTCGGTTCGTCCGGGGCGCCGGTGTTTTCGTTGCGCGATGGAGCGTTGCGGATTGTGTCGGTTATTTCGGCCAAGGCCGAGGTGGATGGCCAGAAAGTGTCTTTGGGCACGCCGCTGGCGGATCACGTCGATTTTCTGCGAACCAAACTGGCCGAAAGCGGTTCCCGGCTGCGGCCCGCCAATGTGCGGGTGCTGTCTGGTGGGGCGGGCGGAAAGTTCGTGCAGCCGTGATCCGCGTCATCGCCATTTGTCTGGCGGTGGCGATCGGTGTGATGCCGACAGTGGCACTGGCGCAGAACTCTGGGCTGGAGCGGCTTGCCCGCCCCGATCAGATCACCAGTTGGAAGGCCGTGGGCCGGGTGGATGTGGGCAATGCCCATTCCTGCACCGGCACGCTGATTGCCGCCGATCTGGTGCTGACCGCCGCGCATTGCCTGTTCGGTCCCGGTGGCTCGGCGCATCCGGTGGGCAGCATCACCTTTCGTGCGGGCCATGCGGATGGCGTGTCGGTGGCGGACGCACAGGTCGCCCGCGCCACCGCGCATCAGCGCTATCAGCCGTCATTGAGTGGCCTGCAGACGGCCTTGCAGATGCGCTATGATGTGGCACTCTTGGAGCTTTCCACCCCGATTTCCACCGCGCTGGCGCCGCCCTTTGCCGTTGACCGCCCCGGCACCGGGGATGTGGTCAGCGTGGTGTCTTATGCCCGTGGGCGCGATGCGGCGCTGTCGTGGCAGCGTGCCTGCACGGTGCTGGGTCGGGAACAAGGGTTGATTGCGGTGGATTGCGATGTGACCTTTGGCTCGTCCGGCGCACCGGTGTTTGATCGCAGCCGAGGCCGTGCGCGGATCGTGTCGATTATCTCGGGCGGGCTCAACGACAAGGATAAAACCGTGGCCTTTGGTATGGAGCTGCCGCAGTTGGTGTCTGACCTCAAGGCGCAGTTACGCGCTGGCCGGGGTGTCATCGAGGCGCGCGAGGCCGCCCCCACGGCCCGCCGCATTGGCGCAGGGACGACCGACCGCAGCGCGGGCGGCGCGCGGTTTCTGCGACCGCCGGGCAACTGAAACGCGCGCGGCACCCTCTTGAAACGCGGTTTTGCGCTCCCTAACTTTGCATCATCCGGGTGCCACAACGGGCCCGGATCTGACCATGGCCCGCCCCTGACCGGGGGGCCACACATTGCATCGCTTTCGAAAAGGATGACCCATGCGTAGCTTTGATCTTGCCCCACTGTACCGTGCCACCGTTGGCTTTGACCGCATTGCCGACCTGATGGATCGCGCGCTGTCTGCCGATGTGGCTCAGCCAACCTATCCGCCCTATAACATTGAAAAGACTGCGGATGATGCTTACCGCATCTCTGTCGCCGTTGCCGGTTTTACCCCTGACGAATTGTCGGTCGAGGTAAAGGAAGGCGCGTTGCACGTCACCGCCCGCAAAGCTCCCGAGCCTGAGGGCAAAACCTATCTGCACCGTGGTATTGCCACCCGCGCATTTGAACGTCGCTTTGCGCTGGCCGATCATGTCCGCGTGACGGGCGCGGTGCATGAGCACGGGATGCTGCACATCGACCTGATCCGTGAGACTCCCGAGGCGTTGAAGCCCCGTCGGATCGAAATTGGCCGCACCGCCGATGTTGAGGCGCATGCACTGTCAAGCACCACGGTCTGAGCTTTTCTGACCTGACCCAAAGCAATTGCCCGCCAGAGACAGTCTGGCGGGCCATTTTTTGCCAAGACCTCAGCGCGCCAAAGATTGCGCCAGCCGCATCAGATTGACCGCCTCTATCCGATAGCCAAAGCGGTCTTCTCCCCGGTTGGCTTCGGCCAGATCTATCGCCTGATCCCAGCCCCAATCGCCCAGATAGACCGAACCGCGAAGCAACTGGCCGAACCCGGCGATGGCGGTGGCAAAGCGGGCATCTTGCGTAACTTCGGTGCCTGCGACGATGGGAACTTCGATCAGTGCGCTGACAGTTTCACGCGGGGCCTTGTAGCGCAGGCGCAAAAAACCCAGTTCAGGCGCGTCTTCTGCAATGGCGCCGGTTGCGGCTGCATCTGCCATTGCATCGGCGACCACAGCGCCATAGCGCAAAGGATCGTGCAGCAGGGCGGGGCTGCCCGGTGCGGTCACCTCATAGAGTGCCGTTACCGCATGACCTGCGCCGATGTCACCTGCATCTACCGCGTCATTGTTGAAATCCTCGCGCCGCAAAGCGCGGGTTTCATAGCCGATCAGCCGGTATTCCGCGACCTGCGCCGGGTTCCATTCGACCTGTATCTTCACATCATCGGCAATCGGGAACAACACGCCCGTCAACTGATCCACCAGCACCTTGCGCGCTTCTTGCAGCGTGTCGATATAGGCGGCTGTTCCGTTGCCGTTCTGCGCCAACGACTGCATCACCGCATCATCCAGAGTGCCCCGGCCAAAGCCCAGCACCGACAGGTAAACCCCGGTAGACCGCTTGCGGGCGACAAAGGCCTCTAACCCCTCGGGGTCATCGATGCCGACGTTGAAATCGCCATCGGTGGCCAGCAGGATGCGGCTGACCTCGCCCGCCGCGGTCATGCTTTCGGCAAGGCGATAGGCCAGTGTCAGCCCCTCGGCCCCTGCTGTCGAGCCGCCTGCGTCCAGCCGGTTCAGCGCGGCAAGGATCGTTGCGCGTTCACTGGCCGGGGTCGGGGGCAGCACTTCGCCCGCCGATCCGGCATAGGCCACAATCGCCACCTGATCCGCAGGGCGCAATTCGCCCAGCATCAAGGCCAGTGATTGCTTTAGCAGCGGCAGTTTGTTTGGGTCGTCCATCGAGCCAGAGGTGTCGATCAGGAACACAAGGTTGAGCGGTGGGCGCGCTTCAATCTCGGGAAGTCGCCCTTGCAAAGCGATGTGCACCAATCGCGTGCCGGCGTTCCAAGGCGTTGGCATCACTGTCACGGTCGGGCGGAATGGGGCCTCTCCGACATCGGGGGCCGGGTAGGCAAAGGGGAAGTAATTCAGCATCTCCTCGACGCGCACAGCCTCGGGGTCAGGAAGATAACCTCCCATCAGACTGTCGCGGACAAAGGCATAAGATGCGGTATCCACGTCAACCGAGAAAGTGGATACCGGGGCATCGCGTGTGACCTGCACCGGGTTTGCGTCCGCATTGGCAAATTGCTCGGCGCTTTCAGGCGGCAAGGCTCTTTGGTCTGGCGCGGGCAGGCCCGAAAGTGACGGCTCTACCACCGGCGCTTCCATCGCCAGATCTGCCACGCCATCTTGTGGGGCGGCAACTTCGGCGGGGGTGGCCTTGCGGGTCATGATCGCCTCAGGCGCGGGTTCCGGCGCGGCAGCGGGGGCTGGGGCGACCGGGGTTGGTGCGGCCAGGCGTTCGGGCGGCGCCTCGGATTGCGGCAAGAACACAATCAGACCGACCGCCAAAGCGGCGGCAGAGGTTGTGGCGGCCAGCACGGGTTTCAGTTTCAAGGCATTCAGCATCTTGCGCACTCCGCTTGCAAACCCCGCCTTTGGCTGGCGGTCAGCAGTGGAACGCGGGGGATCGTTCGATCCTTGGCCGGAGAGCGCAGAATCTTCATAAGCGTCCATTGCGCGGGCCAAAGCCGCCACTTTAGCGGCAGGGTCACTGGCGGGCGCGGCTTTCAGCGCGGCTTTTAGCTTTTCAAAGTCAGGGTCGCGGGTCATGCCTTTGCCTCCTCGGCGGCCATGGCGCGCAGCCGTTTCTTTACCTCTGACATCCGCCAGGCAATCGTGCCTTCGGACAGGCCCAGCACCAAACCGGCCTCGGCCTGCGTCAACTCCTCGCCCAGAACCAGCGCCACGGTGTCGCGCAATTCGACCGGCAGCTGCGCCATCGCCGCCATCAGCCAATCTTGCGCGGCGCGGTCTTCGGCCATTGCATCCTGCCGGGCGATTTCCCGATCGCCCCAGCCATCTGCGGCACGGTTGCGCACCGCCGCACGCCGCCTTGCATCGTGGGCGGCATTGACCACCACACGGTAAAGCCATGTGGTGAACCGCGCCTCTGCCCGCCAGCCGCGCAAGCGGTGTGGCAGGGCGGCGCAGATGTCTTGCGCCAGATCTTCGGCCTCGGCCTTGTTGCCTGTCAGCCGCCAGCCAAGCGCAAAGATCCGGTCGTAATGCCGAGTCACCAGCGCCGCAAAAGCAGCGCGGTCACCGCTGGCAGCGGCCAAAGCAAGGTTTTCGTCGGGCGTTTCCATCAACATCACGATAGGTCAGACGCGGGCCAAGGGGCAATCCTTGGTGAACGTTTGGGCGCATCGAAATCAAAGTTATGGCGCATTGAAAACGGGCTTTCCACAAAGATGCGCCCCGGTCTGGGGAGGACCGGGGCGCGGGGTACGCTTTGCCATGGGGACAGTCCGGCAAAGCGCTACTCGAAACGGGGCAGGGATCAGTAGATCAGGCTGTCATAGATCCCGAAGGTGCCGGCACGGGTCTGCAACTGACGCTCGCCGCCGCTGTCACGGGCGTAGGCCACCACGGCGTTGTAGGTGCCGGGACCAAAGGCGGCGTCAATGCCACCGTTGTAATAGCCAAAGGCGCGCAGGCGGCTTTGGATCGCGCGGCGTTGCGCTACCGAATAGCTGTTGAATGACTGCGCCGCGATGGTCGAATGGACCGACGCGTTCGACCCGATCACCCGGCCACTGGTGCTGTGGTGATGATCCTGACGCGGGCGGTAGTGGTGTTGTGGCTGCGGTTGCGGATGCGGGCGATACTGGGGCTGTGGCTGTGGCTGCGGGCGATACACCGGCTGCGGTTGCGGCTGACGGGCCTGCGCATCATTGATCAGCGCGCCGATGATAACGGTGGCGGCGACGCCTTTCAGAAAGTTGCGCTCATTCTTGCCCAAGGCATGTGCAGGAGCAGCTGCAGTGATGGCAATTGAAAGCGCGGTCACGGCAGTGATAGCAGCGGTCTTTGCGGTCTTAAACATCGGGTGTCCTTTCCCATTGTATCGCGGGCTGAGCAGAGCGCCGCTGTGATGGGAAAAGATATGCGATGTTGCGCCGCGCTAGGCAAAAACGCCGCGCTGCTATGAGATAGCGTGTTTTGAATCAAGGTGTTAGCGGGCCAATTTTCTTAGGGTGCCCGTAGCTCTATCAGCCGTGGCCCGGTCTGGGGCTGTTGCAAGGTACTGCGCAGCGCGCCCGGGTCGGGCAAAAGGCTGACAAAGGGCAGCCCGCATGCCTCGGCAAAGGGGGCGAGGCTCAGCGGTGAAGGATCGCAGCCGATCACCTGTGTGCCCGCGCCCGCCATGGCCTCGGCAATCTCGCGATAGCCAGCATTGTTCCAGACGACAAAGCTGATGGGCAAGCCTTCATCGCGGGCGGTGCGCAGTTCAGCGGCGCTGAATTGTAACCCACCATCGCCAATTAAACAGACCACCGGCACGCCGGGCGCGGCCAGAGCGGCGCCAATAGCGGCACCGGGACCAAAGCCCAAGGCACCGTAGCCGGTGGCGGCGTTGAACCAGCCGCCCGCCCGGTCGTGATCGTAGAACAGGTTGGCCGCATAGACCGGCTGGGTGCTGTCGCCCACAATGATTGCGCCGGGCAGGGCGTCGCGCATCGCCTCGACCATGGCCAGTTGTGTGTGCATCGCCGGGTGCAGCCTTGCCAGTTCGGCGCGCGCGGCGATCCGGCAGGCCTCGGCCCGTGCCGAACCATCGGCCTGCCGGGGCTGCGCATCAGCCAGCGCCGTGAGTGTCAGCCCGGCATCGGCCTGTAGCCGCAGCCCGGCCGGGTGCCGGGCCAGTTGTTCGGCGCAAACGTCTATGCGGATCATGCCAGACAGGTCGGGAAAGCCGCCGCGCACATACATGTCGTAATCCGTCGGCCCCAGTTCGGTGCCCACCGCCAGCACAAGGTCTGCCCCGGCAATCAGCGCCCGCACGGCATCAAGACTGGGAGACGCCGGAACCGAAAGCGCGTGGCCAAACATCACCCCGCGCGCGTTTACCGTCTGCACGACGGGCGCATCCAAGGCTGCGGCCAGCGCCCGTAGTGGCGCTGCCGCCGCCTTCGCCCCGCCACCCGCCAGAATGACCACCCGCCGCGCGCTGTTCAGCCGGGACACCGCCTCGGCCACTGCGCCAGCATCGGCGGCGCGCAAAGCCAGCGGCACAGGGGCGGTCACGGTGCCTGCCTCCAGCGCCATCACGTCTGTGGGCACTTCGATATGCACCGGGCCGGGACGCGCGCCCAGCATCAGCGCAAAGGCCCGGTCCAGTACTGGCCCCAGCATTTCGGGCGCGCTGACCCGCAACGTTGGGCACAGCGCGCGCACCATCCCGGCCTGATCGGGCAATTCATGCAGCAGACCAAAGCCCTGACCCAGACTGTCGCGCCGGTTGACCCCTGACACCACCAGCATCGGCACCGAATCGGCGCGAGCCTGCGCCATTGCAGTCAACGCATTGGTCAGCCCCGGCCCGGTGATGACAAACGCCACCCCCGGCCGCCCCGTGACCCTCGCATAGCCATCGGCCATAAAGGCCGCGCCTTGTTCCTGCCGCGCCGTCACATGGCGCACGGATGACCCGGCCAAGCCGCGATACAGCTCTACCGTGTGCACGCCGGGAATACCGAACACCACCTCGACCCCGCGCGCCGCAAGACCCTCAACCAGACGCATACCCACTGTAGCCATCGCCTATACCCCCCGCTGTGCAAAGCGCGCAATCCGCGCTGCGGCCTCGGCCATAACCGTATCGGGCTGGGTCAGGCTGATCCGCAGCCAGCCTGCCAGCCCATCGCCGAAACTTTCCCCCGGCATGCAGGCGACGCCATCGGTCTCCAGCAGCGCCAGCGCAAACGCCTCGCCTGTCATGCCGCTTGCGCGAATGTCCAGCAGTGCAAACATCCCCGCATCGGGGCGATGCACCTGCAGGCCCGCTACACCGTCCAGCACATCGGCCAGCATCCGCGCCCGCGCCGCATAGCGTGCGGCCATCCCCCCCGCGACGGGCGAGGGCACCGCAATTGCATCTGCCGTGGCATCCGCCAGAAACGGTTGATTGCCGAACAGCATGGTTTCCGCCAAGGGCAGGGCGCGCGCGGTAAATTCGGCAGGACCCACGCACCAGCCAGACCGGAACCCTGGTGCAGCATGGGACTTAGAGATCGACGAAGCCGCGATCACCCGGTCCACCAGATCAGGATGCGACAGCGGCGAGTGAAAATCGGTGCCGTCAAACACCAACTCCTCATAGACCTCATCCGACAGGATCCACAGATCATGGGCGCGGGCGATCTCGCCCAGTGCCGCAATGTCGTCTGGTCGCAGCACCGCCCCGGTCGGGTTATGTGGGGTGTTCAGGAACAAGACCCGGCTGCGCGGCGTGATCCGTGCCGCTACATCTGCGGCCTGCATCCTAAATCCATGTTCAGGGCGCAAGGGCACCGGGACCATGGTGGCCCCGCTGGCCCGGATAACGCCTTCATAGGTGGCATACATCGGATCGCCCACCAACACCTCATCGCCCGCTTGGGCCAAGGCGCGCAAGGCCATATAAAGCACGGTCTGGGTGCCGGGCAGGCACAGGAACTGGTCGGAAGAAAAGCTGCGCCCGCGCCGCGCCGTATAGCGGTCGGCGAGGGCTTGGAGCAGCCCGGACTCACCGCGCCCGTTAGAATACCCGGTGCGCCCGGCGGTCATCGCAGCGGCTGCCACCTCTACCAGACGGGCGGGCGGCGGCGTGTCCGGCTCGCCGATCGTCAGCTCCAACACCTGCCGTCCCTCGGCCTTGAGCGCGCGGGCGCGCAGATGGACCCCCCATTTGGCCCCGCCCAAACCAGCCAGATCGTCAAGCACTGCAGCGTATTTCATGAAACCTCGGGAGGGTTGGAGGTAGGGGTATGGGTTGGCAGTGGTATGTCAAGAATGGCGGATATGGCAGTCAGGCCGATCTGCTCTATCTCGCCAGCGGCGAAACTGTCTGGCAATGTCCCGCCCTCCAGCCACAGCCCGTCAATAACCGCATTGCAGGCAATCGCCAGCGCACGCGCCTTGGCTGGATCGGACCTGCCGGGCAACGCCTGAATCAACGCCTGCAACCGGTCGCGGTAGCCCAGATAGGTCGCCTTGTGCACATCATGCATTCGCGGATCGCGGCGAACATGATGCAAAAAGCCGGCCCAAAGCCGCACACGATCGCCATCCATGACCGGAGGCCGCAGGCTGACCGCGACAAAGGCCGCAAGCTGCGCCGCCGGATCGTCGCTGATGCCTTCCGTTGCCGCCAGACTTTCCACGGTCATCCGGTCCATCAACGCGGCATAGGCCGCACGGGTCAGATCGTCTTTGGAGTCAAAATAATGCCGGATCAGCCCCGGCGAAATGTTCGCCCGTTCGGCAATCGCCCGCACCGTGGCTGCTTGCGGCCCGCCTTGGGCCAGCAAATGCAGCGCCGAGTTGATCAACGCTTCGCGGCGTTGCTCTTGCGATTCGCGGCGATAGGGGCGGCGGTCTTCAACCATAGCGGCATCCTGTTATACACCTGTATAATTGAACGACATGCTAGGACATTCCAAGCCCTGATTAAACGGAACCTCTAAAACAGGGCGGGAGGGCGCCTAGTGCTTTTTGGGGCCAGGGTCGTTGGCAACGTCCTTGTGTACAATCACATCGGCCTGCGGATAGGCCTTGAGGATCGCCCGGCGCAACCCGGCCCCAATTGCATGCGCCTCGCGCAGCGGTTGGCCGCCATCCAGTTCGATGTGGATCTGCACAAAAATCCGGCTGCCCGCAGTCCGCGTCTTGATGTCGTGATAGCCCTTCACCCCCGGCCAGTCGCGGGCGATGGACTCGATCCCGGAAATTACAACCGGGTCGGCCCGTCTGTCCATCAATGCATTGAAAGCATCGCGCCCGATCCGCATCGCGCCCAAGGCCAGCATTCCCGCCGCTGCCAGTGCCACGACCGAATCCACCGAAGTCAGCCCAAAGGCGCTTGACGCCCAAAGCGAGGCTATCGCGCCGATATTCGGCAGCAGGTCACCCAGATAGTGCAGCCGGTCCGCGGCCACCACCTTGTTGCCGGTCCGCTTTGCGACGCGCCCCTGCCACAGCACCAGCCCCAAGGTCAGCAGGATCGACACCGCCATCACCCCCATGCCGACACCTTCCCGGGACAGCGTTTCAGGCACCGGCGCCAGCAGACGTTGCACAGCCGCCACACCGATCACCCCGGCTGAAACCAAAATGAACAGCGCTTGCCCCAACGAGGCCAGATCTTCTGCCGAGGTATGACCGAAAGCGTGGTCCTCATCCGCTGGTTTTGCAGCATAAAATATTGCCGCCATCGCCATCAGGCTGACCATCAGATCCATAGCACTGTCGGCCAGCGATGCCGCCACAGACAAAGACCCGGTCTGCCCCAGCGCCCAAAGCTTCAGCATTACCAGAACCGAGGCCACACAGACCGAGGCAATCCCCGCCGACAGATTCAGCCGCGTTTGTTCGGATGCCATCTCAGCCCCCAGTGCTTGTCAGAGGGGATGCGTTACCGCACAGACAAGGTCAATGGCAAGCTGAATGACCCCAAAGCGCAGCTCTGTCAGTCGATGACCTCATCCTCGGTCACGCCCCAAAGACTGCTGACCGGGCTCCAGCCTTTCTGCCCGTTCGCCGACACCCGGCACCAGCCAGCCTTGCACCCGATCACCCGCGCGACCACGCCGCGCTCGGCTTGAAATGCTGCCAAAGACGCGGTATCGGCCCGGCTGTAAAATGTTGCGATGTCATCCGCCACCATCACCGAACGCACTCCCGACAGCAGCGCGTAATGCACCCAGCCGCCGATGCCCTCGGCATCTTCAACGCGCCGCCAATGGCCATGTTCTGCGGTGATTTTCAACGGCATCCCGACCCGTGTGAACACCCAGTCGATGCGATGCGACAACCCCGGTCCGCGCCGGGCATTGCCCTCACTTGATTTCAACGAGACATAACGCGGCAAGGGCAGGTTGGTGACGGCACCTTTGTTCGGATCGCGCGGCTCTGCCACCGGGGCGGTCGCCCGCGGGGCTGGCGGGCCAAGCGGAAGCAACGCCGGGGTGGGCGTCTGCGGTGCTGGTGCCTCTGTTGCAGCCGGGGCGGATACCAACACGGGGCGCGGTTTCGGCCGGACAACATCCGACAGCAAGGGGCTTGCCCAAGCCACCAGTGCAACGCCCATAACCAATCCTTTCAGCATAGTCTTCACCATCCGCCTGTGGCCGGGTGTGCCCCCGGTCTCTTGGTTCTGCCCATCGCACAGCCCGGCAAAGAGCTGCATATGCTCAACTTTCCGGGCTTGATCGCTTAGGGTCTTGTGCCCCGTCCCGGTTACCGTCACTTTGCCCTCAGGCAAGTGCCAAGATCAAGCCCACGGAGACCTATGATGCCCGCACAACGGCTGAGTGTTGTAGTCACGCGACGGTTGCCCGAACCGGTGGAAACCCGGATGAAGGAATTGTTCGATGTCGACCTGCGCGACCCCGACACCAAAATGTCGCGCGACGAGCTGGCAAATGCGATGCGCCGCGCCGATGTGCTGGTGCCTTGTGTGACAGATCAGATTGATGCGGGCCTGATAGGACAGGCCGGTGAGAAGCTGAAACTGATTGCCAATTATGGCGCAGGGGTAGACCACATCGACGTAGCCACCGCCCGCCAACGCGGAATACTGGTCTCAAACACACCTGGCGTGGTCACCGAAGACACCGCCGATATGACCCTTGCCCTGATCATGGCCGTCACCCGCCGTATTCCCGAAGGCCTGTCGGTGATGCAAGCCGGCGAATGGCAGGGATGGGCCCCAACCGCCTTTATGGGTGGGCGACTTGGTGGCAAGCGGCTGGGCATCCTCGGCATGGGCCGGATCGGTCAGGCTGTCGCACGCCGCGCCCGCGCCTTTGGCATGCAGGTGCATTACAACAACCGTAAACGCCTGCGCCCGGAGATAGAGGCCGATCTGGATGCCACATGGTGGGAGAGTCTAGACCAGATGGTCAGCCGCATGGACATCGTGTCCATCAACTGCCCGCATACGCCCTCGACCTATCACCTGATGAACGCGCGACGGCTAAAGCTGATGAAACCAACGGCGGTGATTGTGAACACCTCACGCGGCGAGGTGATAGACGAAAACGCCCTGACCCGCGGCCTGCGCGCCGGGGAACTGGGCGGCGCTGGGCTTGATGTGTTCGAACATGGCCACGAGGTGAATCCGCGCCTGCGCGAATTGCCCAATGTAGTACTGTTGCCCCATATGGGCAGTGCCACGCTGGAAGGCCGGATCGAAATGGGCGAAAAGGTCATTATCAATATCAAGACCTTTGCCGACGGACACCGTCCGCCTGACCAAGTGGTGCCAGGCCAACTTTGACGGGTAAAAAATAGAGCGGCTGCGCCGCGGTGTTTATCTCTCGGCTCTGGCCTACGGCCAACCGCCTCGGGCAGAGGGGCGTTGCCCCTCGCCGCCCAAAGAATGGCGGCTCACCCCAGAGTATTTGCAAAGCAGCAATTTTTAGATGGTTTGCTGCTTGGCAAATACTCCCGCGCGGAGCGCATAATCCGAGGCGGTTGGCCGCAGGCCAAAGCCGAGACCAAAAAATGCGGCGTAGCCGCTCCGCTTATCTAGCGTTCCAGCCGCGATACCAGTCGACAAACCGGGCGACCCCGTTGCGAATATCGGTGCGGGGCAGGGGGCCGACCAATGCGTTGATCAGCGTCGCATCGGCCCATGTGGCGGGCACGTCGCCGGGTTGCATCGGTAACAGGTTCTGGCGTGCCTCGCGTCCCGTGGCTGCTTCAATCGCCTTGATGAAATCGGTCAGCTGTTCGGGTGCACCATTGCCGATATTGACCACACGGAACGGAGCGACAGGGGACAGGCTGTCGCTGGGTCCGGCCTTTGCGGTTCCGGGCGCAGCAGCGATCAGTCGGCTGATCCCTTCGACCAGATCTTCGACATAGGTGAAATCGCGTTGCATATTGCCGTGGTTGTAGACGTCAATCGGGTCACCGTTCAGAATCGCTTTGGTGAATTTGAACAGCGCCATGTCCGGGCGGCCCCAGGGTCCATAGACCGTGAAAAACCGGAACATCGTGGTCGGCAGGCCGAAAAGATGGGCATAGCTGTGGGCCATTGCCTCATTGGCGATTTTGGTCGCGGCATAAAAGCTCATCGGATGGGTGGCCTGATCTGTCTCGGCATAGGGCATCATGGTATTGGCGCCGTAGGCTGACGAGGTGGATGCCATCAACAGATGCTTTGGCGGATGCGCCCTTGCGGCTTCGAGCACCTCATGTGTGCCGATCAGGTTTGACTGCACATAGGACCGCGGCTCATCGATGGAATAGCGCACCCCGGCCTGTGCCGCGAGGTGGATGATCACATCGGGGCGCAGGGCTTCGGCAAGGGTGGTCAGGCGGCCGGGGTCTTCCAGCATGCCGAGTTCAAAGGCAAATCCCTGCTGGGCTTGCAGAATATCCAGCCGCGCCTGTTTCAGCGCCGGGTCGTAATAGTTGGTCATGCCGTCAAAACCGGTCACATGCCAACCATCCGCAAGCAGGCGGCGGGCCAGATGAAAACCGATGAACCCGGCCGCGCCTGTGATCAGAACCTTGTCTGTCATAATCGTCCCCAAACCCTGTTCTGAGTTGCTTAGCGGCTTTGGGGGTGTGTGGTAAAGGGGCCGTGCGTCAGCGTCCGACGCCAAGCACGGGCCCGCGGCGCATCTGACGGGCGCCTGACAGCGCGTTGAGCGCCACCGCCGCCATCAGAACAGCGCCCCCGGCAAAGGTCCCGCGTGAGGCGGTTTCGCCCAATGCCAGAAACACCCAGACCGGGGCGAGCAGCACCTCGACCATCGACAGCAGTGTCAGCTCTGCTGCCGGAATCACCCGGCTGCCTGCGGTGTAAAGTGCCATCCCGGTCGCCAGAATGACTGCGCCCATTGCCAGCGATATTGCTATATCGCGGGCGGGCACCCAAAGCGCCTGACCCTGCACGGCCAGAACCGCTGCCGCCGCCAGCATGGAAAGCAGACCGCCCAGCACCACGGCAGGCAGCATGTCGGCCAAGCGGCCCCAGCGCAGAGCGATGGTAAAGCTGGCAAACCCCAGTGCCGACACAAGTGCGGCGACATTGCCCGCCATCGCCCCCGCTGCAAGCCCTTCGCGCACCATCACGAACATGCCCACCCCGGCCAGCGCAATTGCGGCCCATGTCGCCGGGCGCACGGATTCGCGCAAGATCAGCCAGCCAAGGATCGCGGCCAGAAACGGCGAGGCGGAAAACAGGAACACCGCATTGGCCACCGTTGTCGCCTGAAAGGCAAAGATAGCGCCGCCAAAGGCCAGCACAAGGCCAAGCCCGCCGATCAGCCCCGACCATCCGACCCGGCGCAGCGGTGCCACCACGCCGCCCGACCGCCACGCAATCACCGCCAGCAGCACCGGGATCATTCCGGCAGAACGCCAGAACAGCACGGCCCATGTGCCCGCCTGATCAATCTGCCGGATCAGCAGTCCGTTCAGCGACCACAGCAGCGCTGCCAGCAGCACCAGTTTTACACCTGTTCCATATGGCATATCCGCCCCCTGTCGCTTGCGAGGATCAAAGACCGGCAGGGCTGGGGCGTCTGTTCTATCCGCGACGTGGGGGGCGTCGCCGTTAGTAACCGGTGCGGCGATTGACCAGATGCAGCAGCGGCGCCCCTGCTTCTGCCCGGCGGATGTTTTCGGCAATCACCCCCGAAGCGCTTTCCGCGCGGGTATCGGCGGCGATATGCGGGGTGACGGTCACGCGTGGATGCGCCCAGAAGGCATGCGCGGCGGGCAGGGGTTCTACCCGGAACACATCCAGCGTGGCATGGCCGATCTGGCCCGTGTTCAGCGCAGCCAGCAGTGCTTCATCGTCGATCAGCGGCCCACGGCCTGGGTTCAGCACAACCGCCCCGCGTGCGGGCAGCGCCAGCGTTTCCGCGTTCAGGGTATTTTCCGTATCTGGCGTGCGCGGCAGCAGCGTCACCACGATCTGAGCGCCGGTCAAGGCGGCGCGCAAGCCATCCCCCCCCGACAGGCACCGCACGCCCGGCACGTCCCTGGCCGTCCGGCTCCAGCCTGTTACCGGAAAGTTCAGGCCCGTCAGTGCAGTTGCGCAAGCCGACCCAAGCGCCCCCAAGCCCAGCACTGTGACAGGCCGATTGCGCGCCAGCGGTGGCACCACCGGGGTCCAGTTGTGATCCGGGTTCACGATATGCGCGTCCATCCCCAGGTGGTGCCGCAGCGTGTGGCCCACCACCCATTCGACCATGCTTTCGGTCAGGGACGGGTCCACCATCCGGCACAAAGGCTGGGTCAGCGTGGCATTGCCGACAATCCGCTCGACCCCGGCCCACAGCGACAGCACGGCCTTGGCCCGCGTGAACGGCGTGAAATCCTGCAACGGCGCGCTGGGGGCGTAGATGATGTAATCGACCGTTTCTGGCGGCGCCTCGCGCACCAGTTGCGCATCAAGTCCGGCCTGTGCCAGCGCTTTTGGCAGTACATCGCGGTATTCGTCCCACAGGTCTGGGGCGGCGAACAGGACAGTCAGCATTGTCTACCTCGGTCTGTGAACATGGGCGCTTTGGATCAGGCCAAAGGCCACCAGCAGCACCAGCATCGCCGACCCGCCATAAGACAGAAACGGCAGCGGGATGCCCACCACCGGGGCCAGCCCCATCACCATTGCCAGATTGATCGCCAGATAAAAGAAAAAGTTTGCAGCGATTCCAAGGATCAGCAACAGCGAAAATCGGTCCTTGTTCTGCATGGCCGAGACATAGCAGAACAACAGGATCAGCCCATACAGCACCAACAGGCTGAACACGCCGACAAAGCCGAACTCTTCTCCCAGCGTGGTAAAGATAAAGTCGGTGTGCTTTTCGGGCAGAAAGTTCAGCCGGCTTTGGGTGCCTTGCATGAAGCCCTTGCCGCTCCACCCACCAGACCCAAGGGCGATCTGCGCCTGAATGATGTTGTAGCCCGCGCCCAAGGGATCAGAGGTCGGGTCCAGAAAGGTGTCGATGCGGCGGAACTGATATTCATGCAGCAACTGCCAATCTGTACCGCGGCTGGTCATCACGGCCCAGATCGTGCCCCCGATGCCAGACGCCACCACCGCGAAATACCACCAGCTTACCCCGGCCAGAAGCATCACCGTGCCGCCGATCATCAACAGGATCAGCGCAGTGCCAAGGTTGGGCTGCATCAGCACCAACACGGTGGGAATGGCGGTGAGCACCACGGGGATGAGCACCCAGAACAGGCGAGAGGTCTTTTTGACGTCCAGCCAGTCGTAATACGCGGCCAGCATCATCACCAACGTGACCTTCATCAACTCTGACGGTTGCAGGCGCATACCGCCGACCTCTATCCAGCGTTGCGCGCCCATGCCCATGGTGCCGAAAAACTCGACCACCAACAGCAGGGCGACTGAAACAAAATAGGCAATCAGCGACATATTGCGCCAGAACCAGATCGGCACAAAGGCGATGAAGAACATCAAGACGACGCCAAGCGCAAAGACCTGCATCTGCCGCCCGGCCCAGACATCCATGCGCCCGCCTGCGATGGAGTAAAGCGCCAGCCAACCCACCGCAGAGACGGCCGTCACCAGCACGATCAGCGGCCAGTTCAGGTGCAGCACCTTGCGCAGGCCGGTGGGCACAAACTTGACGCGGTATTCCAGAAAACTCATGTCCGCACCTTACGCCCGGCTTGTTCCCGGCACGCGCCCGTCGGCATCGCGCAGGGGCAGTTTTTCCAGCATAGATTCAATCCGGTTGCGCTGGCTTGCGGGATAGGCCGACAGAGGCGGCACCCCTCCGCTCAGCGCGCTCAGAATGGCGTCGCGTGCGACGGGGGCCGCCGCGGTAGACCCGCCGCCACCATGTTCGACCACAACCGACACCGCATAGCGCGGGTTGGTGTAGGGTGCGTACCCAACGAACAGCGCATGGTCGCGGCGGTTCCACGGCAACTGGTCGTTGGAAATCACCCCGCGCGCCCGCTCGGCGGCGGTGATGTTTCGCACCTGAGAGGTGCCGGTCTTGCCCGCCCAGACCATCGTGTCATCCACGATCCGCGATGACGTGGCGGTGCCACGGTCGCCGTTCATCACCGCATACATGCCAGACCGGATCTTGCGCAGGATTTCGTCTGAGATGCCGATGCTTGGCGCTTCCTCGACCGGCACATCCTTGCCATCGACCGATTTGACAAGCCGCGGTACAACGGCCCGGCCGGTGGCGATCCGTGCGGTCATCACGGCCAGTTGCAGGGGCGAGGTCAGCACATAGCCCTGACCGATACTGGCGTTGATCGTGTCGCCGATGCGCCAATCCTGCTTGTGCCTTTCCTGTTTCCACGCGCGGTTCGGCATGATCCCATCAGCAATGGCCGACATCGGAATATCGTGCCGGATGCCCAGACCAAACCGCTTGCCCATTTCTGCGATCTTTTCGATCCCGACCCGCTGCGCGATGTCGTAGTAATAAACGTCACAGCTTTCGGCGAGCGACTTTTCCAGATTGACCGATCCGTGCCCGGCGCGTTTCCAGCAGTGAAAGCGCCGCCCGCCAAATTCCAGGTGGCCGGGGCAGCGCACAGAGGTGTTCACGTTGATCACCCCGGCCTCCAGCGCGGCCAGCGCGGTGATCATCTTGAATGTGGACCCCGGAGGATAAACGCCCTGAACCGTCTTGTTCGCCAGTGGGCGGTGGTCATTTTCCATCAGGTCGTTGTAATCGGTGTGACTGATCCCGCGCACGAACAGGTTGGGGTCAAAGGACGGCGACGATACAATCGCGATGATATCGCCATTGTTCACATCCATTACCACCGCCGCCGCAGACTCGTCGCCCAGCCGTGCCTGCACGAAATTCTGCACATCGGCATCAATTGTCAGCCGCACATCGGAACCGGGGTCGCCTTCTTCACGCTCCAGCTCGCGCATGACGCGGCCCACAGCGTTGACCTCGATCCGACGGGTGCCGGCACGGCCGCGCAAGTTGTTTTCCAGCCAGCGTTCCACCCCGATCTTGCCGATCTGAAACTTGGGAATGCGCAGCAACGGGTCGGGCTGGTCCAGATCGGCAAGGTCGCGCTCTGACACCGGGCCGACATAGCCCAGCACATGCGCAAAATCGGTGTCGCGCGGATATTGGCGGCTTAGACCCACCTCGGGCGATACACCGGGCAGGGACGGCGCGTTCAGCGCAATCTTGGACAGATCTTCCCAGCTTAGCCGGTCTGCGACCGTGATCGGCGCAAACGGGCTGGTGCGCTTCATCTCTTTGGCCGTGCGGTCCAGATCATCGGCGGTCAGCGGGATGATATGGGCCAGCTTTGACAACACCGCATCGACATCGCCCGCATCTTCGCGGGTGATCACCACCCGGTAGTTTTGCTCATTCCCGGCCAGAACCTTGCCATTGCGGTCATGGATCAGCCCACGCGCAGGCGGGATAAGCCGGATCGAGATGCGGTTTTCTTCGGCCAGCAGCTTGAACTGATCGGCCTGATCCACCGACAGATAGTGCATCCGCGCGCCAAGAACGGCGAACATCGCCGTCATGGCGCCGCCCATCAGCAGCGCGCGTCGATGGGTGACGCCGGCAGAGTCTTCGGTTTCCTTCGGGCTGCGTCTCACGTCTTGCCCCTCACAAACGGCGTCCGTAATTGTCCACTTCGCCCGTGGCGGGCTTGCGCAGGTCAAAGGCCAGATGGCTGGCCCCTACAACGACAGGGTAGCACAGGATCGACCACAAAACCTGCATCAGGGCAAAGCCAAATCCGGGTTGCGGCAGGAACGATAGCGTGAAGACCAGCCGATACGCCAGCAAACAGCCGATCATCAGCCCCGCCACCATGGCCCATTCGGCCAAAAGCGTCAGCTCACGCGTCAGCGCCACCCGGCTGCGCACAAATTCCACCGCAATCACCACCAGCGCGGTCCACAGCCCCGGTGGGCGCAGCAGCACCATATCTTCCAGCAGCAGCACCCCGGCCAGCAACCACACCGGCAGATAGTCCGGGCGGCGCGTGGCCCAGGCAAAGATCAGGCACAGCAACAGGTCCGGCCCCGGCCAATCCCCGGCCTCGGATCCCAGCGGCAACAGCCGAAGATACAGCAACAGCAGCGCGATCCCGACAAAAAGCCCGCGATAGAACCATGCGCTGGACCGCCACGCGTCACCCACCGCTGCCATCCGTTTCCGTGCTGGCATCCGCTGCCGGCTCTGCCTCGGGCTGGTTGCCACGGGTGGGCAGTACGTCAGTGTTCAGCGCGCCGCTGATATCCGGGCCGTCTGGCAACAATGGTGGCGTGACCAGTGCGCCTGCATCGGTGATCGGTGTCAGCTGATGGCTGCGCAGCACGCGCAAAAACTCCAGCCGTTGATAGTCAGCGCTAAGGCTGACACGCAACCGCCGGTCATTGCCCAGAACGACCTGCCCCACCAGCAAACCGGCCGGGAACATGCCGCCATCACCGGAACTGACCACACGGTCACCGGGGCGCACCTCATCAGATTTTTCCAGAAACTCCAGCGGGGGCAGGGCGGTGTTGTCGCCAGACAGCAGGCCCTTTTGTCCCGAAGGCTGCACCGTTACCGGAATCCGGCTGTTGGTGTCGGTCAGCAGGATCACCCGCGCCGTCCGCTCTCCCACGCCGGAAATGCGGCCCACCACACCGATGCCATCCATCGTGGCCCAGCCATCCAGAATGCCATCGCGCGCGCCCACGTTGATCAGCACCGATTGCCGGAACGGACTGCCGCTGTCGGCCAGAACCTGCCCCGTAACATGAGTCAGCTTTGGGTCAAGCCGCACTTGGTTCAGGTCCAGCAGGCGGGCATTTTGCTGTTCCAGCTGCAATGCCGCTTCTTTCCACGCTTTCATCTGCTGCAATTCACGCCGCAAATCCTGATTTTGCGCATGAAGGCTGGCATAGCTTTGGAACTGTTCGATCATTTCGGCGGTCTTGGTGATCGGGGTCATCGCCCAGTCAAACGATGGCACCACCCGGTCGATCAGAGCAGCGCGAAACCGCTCCACTCGCGGGCTGTCGATCCGCCATAGCAAAAACAGACCTAGAAGGGCCAGCACCAGCAACCCCACCAGCACCCGACGCAAAGGGCGCGAAAATTCTTCTGGGTCTGTCCGCGTCTTTGCCATGCCGGTTTGCTATGTCCAATCCTTACGCCCGGCCCAGACGGGCCGCTTCACTCAAACCCCGGCCATCAGACCCGGATCAGCTGTCGTAATCAATCACATGACGCAGTTGCTTTTCGTATTCCAACGCCTTGCCGGTGCCAAGCGCCACACAATTGAGTGACTCGTTCGCGACCGAAATCGACAGCCCTGTCTGTTCGCGCAACGAAAGGTCCAGATCGCCAAGCAGGGCGCCGCCACCGGTCAGCATCACGCCCCTGTCTACGATATCCGCTGCCAGATCGGGCGGTGTCGCCTCCAGCGCCTGCATCACGGCATCGCAGATTTGCTGCACAGGTTCAGCCAGCGCCTCGGCAACTTGCGCCTGATTGATCTCGGTTTCCTTTGGTACACCGTTCAGAAGGTCACGTCCGCGAATGGTCATGCTTGCGCCCCGCCCGTCATCAGGCATCCGCGCGGTGCCGATGCTGGTCTTGATCCGCTCAGCGGTCGATTCCCCGATCAGCAGGTTCTGGTGACGGCGCAGATAATTGATGATCGCCTCATCCATCCGGTCGCCGCCCACCCGCACAGACCGCGCATAAACGATATCGCCCAAGGACAGCACCGCCACCTCTGTCGTGCCGCCGCCGATATCCACCACCATGTTGCCGGTGGGATCGGTGATCGGCATACCCGCGCCAATCGCTGCCGCAATCGGTTCGGCAATCAGCCCGGCACGGCGCGCGCCCGCCGACAGCACCGACTGCCGGATCGCGCGCTTTTCCACCGGGGTTGCGCCATGCGGCACGCAGACGATAATCTTGGGCTTGGAAAATGTCGTGCGCTTGTGAACCTTGCGGATGAAATGCTTGATCATTTCCTCCGCCGCCTCAAAGTCGGCGATGACCCCGTCACGCATCGGGCGAATGGCCTCGATGCTGCCCGGTGTGCGGCCCAGCATCAGCTTGGCATCCTCGCCCACCGCCAACACCTGCTTTTTCCCATCCTTGGAGTGATAGGCCACCACCGACGGCTCATTCAGCACGATACCCTTGCCGCGGATATAGACCAGCGTATTCGCCGTGCCGAGGTCGATCGCCATATCAGACGAAAACAGACCAGAGAGTATCGACATGCCTTTGGTGTCCTTTTTATACGTCACAAACCCGTCGACTCACAAAACCGAAGGGGGCGCTTTCATATAAGGCTCAGGGGAAACAGGCGAAAGGGCAAAGGATCGACCGGGCGTCAATCCGCTGTGACCTACTAAGACTTGTCAAATTACAATCTTTGCAGGGTCAATCTGCGCCTGAATGGTCCATGAGTTGCATCTTTGCAATCACCCCGGATCAGCGCGGCCCGGCCTGCGCGACCGGCCCTGCGCCTTTGATCGCATCCGCGCAGCCAAACCCGCCCGAATCACCGACGCCGGGCGGCAGGCACACCCTGTTTCGGAACCGGTTTCATGACAGCCGCAAGGCGCTTGCCAATGCCTTCGCTGCCCTTGAATGACGGGTGGATCCGGTCCAGCCCGTGAAAGCTTGTGTCGCGGTACGGCACCAGATCGGCCATCGGCACAAAGGTTACACCCGCATCGAACCCGGCCATCAGAGTCAAGCGGCGGTCCAGCTCATTGCCCGCCGGGCCGCAATGCTTGATCGGCGTGCCCATTCCCGGGTTGCGCAGATAGCCCGCATAAATCACCCGTGCCCCACTGGTCCGGATGCGCGCCACATAAGACGGAATCGCGCCGCCGCGCCCGTCCTTTGTCACCAGCCGGTCCAAAACCCCTTGGCACAGAGAGCATCCGCACCCAAGCAGCAGATCATTGCCGCCGCCGTTCATCACAACCCAATCCCAATCGCCTTCGCGGTATTGCGAGGTCAGCCGCAACCCTGCTGCGCCCGAGATTGGCAGGGCATGAAAATAGCGTGCAGCAAATACCGACCGGTCCAGTACCTCGACGCCCAATTCGGCCTCCAGTACATCGGCAACGGCTTTGTTGTTGGCGCGGTTGGTTGCAAACATCGAATCGCCCAGGACCAGAACCCGCGCACCCTTGCTTTGCGCCACAGGTTCACCGCACCCAAACAGCAGCGCCAGCGCCAGCATCCCAAGAGTAATTCGAATCATGATATGCCTGCTATGTTCTCTCAACACCCCTCAGAGCCACTCAACCTAGGCGATAAGGTGGCAGGCATTGGCCAACAGAGTGACGCGCTTCAAGGCGGGCAAGTGTCCCGGCTTTCATCTTGGCAAAAATACTCAAAATCCAACGGCGCCCAAGGCCCCGGCCCTGTCAAAACCAGAGCCGGGATTATGGGTCATTTGCCGTGATAGCTGACCGTTTTGGTATCGGTCCCCGGCGCGGTTTTCTGCCGCCGTACGATCAGCTTGTTCAGCGCATTGATATAGGCCCGCGTGCTGGCCACGATCGTATCGGTATCGGCTGACGCCCCGGTGACGATCCGCCCATCTTCTTGCAGACGCACCGACACCGTGGCCTGCGCATCGGTGCCCTCGGTCACGGCATGCACCTGATAGACCTCCAGCCGGGCGCTGTGTGGGAACAGCATCTTCACGCAGTTGAAGGCGGCATCTACCGGGCCATCGCCCGTGGCATCAATGTGGTGGTCCGTGCCGTCAATGGTCAGCACCATATCTGCCTCTTGCGGGCCTTCGGTGCCGCAGATCACCCGCAGCTTTTTCAGCTGCAAAAACTCATGCGCGTCATTGGTCTGCTCATCGGCCACCAAGGCGACCAGATCCTCATCGTAGACCTCTTTCTTGCGGTCGGCCAAAGCCTTGAACCGCACGAACACGTCGTTCAACTGGTTGTCGGCCAGCTCTACCCCCAGCTCTTTCAGCTTGGCCCGCAGCGCCGCCCGGCCCGAGTGTTTGCCCATGGCGATGTTCTTTTGCACCAACCCGATATCCTCGGGGCGCATGATCTCAAACGTTTCCACATTCTTCAGCACGCCATCCTGATGGATGCCGCTCTCGTGCAGGAACGCGTTCTTGCCGACAATCGCCTTGTTGAACTGCACCTGAAAGCCGGACACGCTTGCCACCCGGCGCGACAGGTTCATGATCTTGGTGGTATCAATCCCGGTGCTATATGGCATGATGTCATTCCTGACCTTCATCGCCATCACGACTTCTTCCAGCGCGGTATTGCCCGCCCGCTCGCCCAGACCGTTGATCGTGCACTCGATCTGGCGCGCGCCAGCCTCAACCGCGGCCAGAGAGTTCGCCGTCGCCATGCCCAGATCATTGTGGCAATGGGTGGCAAAAATGATCTCATCCGCCCCCGGCACACGTTCCAGCAGCATACGGATCAGCGCCGCACTTTCGCGCGGGGCGGTATAGCCCACAGTGTCAGGAATGTTGATCGTGGTGGCACCCGCCTTGATCGCGATTTCCACCACACGGCACAGGTAGTCATGTTCGGTGCGCGTCGCGTCCATGGGCGACCATTGCACATTGTCACACAGGTTGCGGGCATGCGTCACTGTCTCGTGGATGCGCTCTGCCATCTGGTCCATATCCAGATTGGGAATGGCCCGGTGCAGCGGCGAGGTGCCGATAAAGGTGTGAATCCGCGGCGAGGGCGCGAATTTCACCGCCTCCCAGCAGCGGTCGATATCCTTGAAATTCGCGCGCGCCAGCCCGCAGATGGTAGAGTTCTTTGACCGCTTGGAAATCTCGCTTACCGCCGCGAAGTCGCCCTCGGATGCGATCGGAAACCCGGCTTCGATGATATCCACCCCCATCTCGTCTAAGAGGCTGGCGATTTCCAGCTTTTCTTCGTGGGTCATGGTGGCGCCGGGGCTTTGCTCGCCATCGCGCAATGTGGTGTCAAAAATGAATACGCGGTCCTGCGGTGCAGTTGCAGTGGTCATCGGTCTGTTCCTTAATGTTCCTTGGCTTGTCCTTTGGGCGCTGTTCACTCTGAGCGGTCGCGCCCAAGGGCACGCTCAGAGGCAGCTAAGGAGAAGCAGACCACGGGTGGCCGACAGGGCAATGGCCCCGTTCAAGCATGCGATATGTGTATCCCGTGTCATGGCGGTGACGATAGCCGCAGCGCCCGGAATGTAAAGGGGTGAATTGGCGGGCTGCAGAAGTTCTACAACACCCGGATCACCAGCCCGAGGAACGCGACCCCCAGCCCCAGAAAAACCCAATCCGCTTTCTGAAAGGGCTGGGTCTGCATCTGGCTGCGGGGCTGGCCGGGCCGCAGCCCGCGCGCCTCCATCGCGACAGCGGCGCGGCTGGCGCGGCGGATGGCAAAGGCCAGCAGCGGGATGCTTACCGCCATTCCTTCGCGCGGCCCCGGCATGCGGCGCACAGGTTTGCCCAGCCGCATCGCCCGTGCCATGCGCAGCACCTGAACCTCGCGCCCCAGATCGGGCACCAGATGCATGGCCTGCATCAGCGCAAAGCCGACCGATGCGGGCAGCCGCAGATGCACCATCAACGCCCGCACCAACTGCCCCGGATCGGTGGTCAGCGCGAACAGCGCCGACACCATCCCGCAGGCCAGCGCACGGGCGAACAGCACCAGACCGGGCGAAAAATCGGGTGAGGTCATCGCCTGTTCCTGCGCCATTTGCAGCGCAAAGCCTGACTCTTTGTTGAACAGGACAGAGGTGGTCAGAAACCCAAAGCCAAACAGCGCAAACGGCACCATCAGCGCCAGCAGTTTCCACAACGCCACCCGCTCGACACCCCACAGCAGGCCAAAGGCCAGTGTAAGCGTCATCACCTGAAAGCGCAGGTCAAACACCAGAACCGATGCACCAATCCAGATCAGACACAGCGCCATCTTTGGCAGGGGGTGAAGCTGGCTCAGCATGCGATGCGCTCCTGCGTTTCCATCCAGTCCAGCAAGGGTGCGGCCTCTGGCGGGGCCAGACCGACCCGCGACAGCAGAGCGACATCGCGCAAAACCGCGCGCGCCGGGCCGCTGGCCTGCACCCCGCCATGCGCCAGCACAATAACCCGGTCACAGACTGACAGCGCGAAATCGGCGTCATGGGTGATGACAGCCAGCGCCTTGCCCGATGCCGCCAGCCGCCGGATATGGCGCGCAACCCCGGTGGTTCCGGCATGGTCCAGCCCCGCTGTCGGCTCGTCCAGCACCAGCACCGGCCAGCGGTCGGTTGCGGTCAGCAAGGCCAGCGCCAGCCGCCGTTTCTGCCCCATCGATAGGGTGAACGGATGCTGGCCCGCCACCTGCGCCAAACCCCAATCCGCCAGCAGCGCCGCCACCTTTGCCCCCGGCACCCCCATCGCCAGACATTCGGCCTGCACGCTGTCAGCCGAGAAATGCGCTTCGGCGTTTTGAAAGGCGATTGCCCCGGAAGGCCCCTCGCGGCGGCCCTTGCGTGGCGGGATCAGCCCGGCAAGGCAGGCCGCAAGGGTCGATTTTCCCGCCCCATTCGGGCCAAGAATGCCCAGCACCTCGCCCGCCCGCAAAGCCAGCGACACATCGCGGAGCACCACCGGTCCGAAGGGCGGCGCGCAATCGGCTTGGTGCAGGCGCAGGATTTCAGGGCCGGGCGGGCAGGGCGCAGGCATCAGCATCGGGGCCAGATCCAGGCCGCGCGGCAGGTGTGGCACCAATTCACCAACCTGCAAAACCGCGGGCACCTCTACCCCTTGTCCAGCCAGCGCCAGCCGCAGCCGGGTGGCCAGCGGGGTCCATATCCCTTGCTCTGCCAAGGTGGCACCATGGCTGGCAAAAACCGCCCCCGGCGGCCCCTCAACCAGCGGTCTGCCGCAGCGCCCCAGCACCACCACCCGGTCGATCAGGTCAAGGATCGGCCCCAGCCGGTGATCCACGATCAGCACCGTCTTGCCGGGCGCAAGCAGCAGATCGGCCACCCCCTTTGCAGCCCCCGGTGCAAGGCTGGCGGTGGGCTCATCGGCCACGACCAGATCGGCCCCCTGTGCCAGCAGGGCGGCCAAGGCCACCAACTGCTTTTGCCCGCCCGACAGCGTTGAAATTCGCCGACCTTTCCAGTCCGTTGGCAAGCCTGTCTGCGCCATCGCCTTTTCAACGCGCGCCACCATAACAGCCGGGGAAAGCGCGCGGTTTTCTAATGCAAAGGCGATTTCGTCAGCTACAGTGAACCCGGCAAGCGTCTGGTCTGCATCCTGAAACAGCATTGCCACCCGGTCGGCCCAATCTGCGGGGCGGCGGCTTTCCACCGCCTGCCCGAACAGGTGCAACCCCCCGCGCCGATCGCCCGGAATGGCGGTGGGGATCAGCCCGGTCAGACTGTGCAGCAGGGTGGACTTGCCGCAGCCCGATGGCCCCAGCAGCAACACCCGCTCGCCTTGCGCCACATGCAGCGTCAGTGGCCCCACCGCATCGCGCGTGGCAAAGAGGTAGCGCACCGCCACCCCTTCGCACCTTACCGCCTCAGACATGCGCGGTTCGCAGATCGCGTTCAATCGCAAGACCCGACAGAACCCCGGTGCGATAAAGCGCCTTGACGATCAGATGCCCCAGCAGCCCGCCCAGCAAAGCCCCCGATGCGCAGCGCAGCACGAACATCAGGATCAACAGACCGGGTGCAAGGCTGCCATAATCAAACCGGACCCAAGTATAGGCGAACGACGCAACCGCCGCCCCCACACCCGCGGCCATCAGCACCGGCAAGGACCAGCGGCGATAGCGAGTTGCGGCAAACACCGCCTCGGCCCCGGCACCCTGCACCAGACCTGTGACCAAAAGCAGCAACCCCGCCGGGCTGCCCAGCAAGATCTGCACCGCTGCCGCAAGCACCTCGGAGACCAGCGCCACGCCGGGTTTGCGGATGATGGCGGCCGCGATGATCGACACGATGAACCAAAAGCC
The DNA here is from genome assembly GCF_030684215.1 of Pseudotabrizicola sp. Taxonomy (GTDB): domain Bacteria; phylum Pseudomonadota; class Alphaproteobacteria; order Rhodobacterales; family Rhodobacteraceae; genus Pseudotabrizicola. The sequence goes on along the minus strand of NZ_JAUXOV010000063.1, from coordinate 31,155 downwards.
CATCACCACATCCATCGTCACCGCGCCAAGAATGGCCTGCAGGATAAGCCAGACCTGCACCCACCCCAGATAAAGCACCCCGAACACCGCACCAAGCACGGCCACGATCAGGGTTTCACGCAACGTCCAGACAGCCGTATTTGGCATGGAAAGCTCCATTTCTTGCAGATTAAAAGGAAACGCGGCGAAAGCCGCAGGGTCAGACCTTGCTGGGGCTGTTCGCCGACAAGGTCACGTCAAGGGCCACATGGCCCGCCTGGGCGCCAAAGCCGGTAAAGGCCTGCGACAGGGTTTCAAACACCGGGCCGGCATCGCCGCGCAGCTTGGTGCAAAAGTTCTTCGACCTCTCAAAGGTGCCAGACGATTTCAGGAAATCGACGCAGCCGTAAATCTCATCCATGTGGTGCCCAAGCCCCAGCGGATAAAGCGAGAATTGCGCCGCCACCGCCTGCCCGGTCAGCGCCGCCGTCGTCACCCCGGCCCTTGCGGCGACAATCCGGTCGGCCAATGGCGTACCGGGTGGCAGACCGCCACGCGGTATGCAGATCGGGTCATCCGGTTCCCCCGGACAGCCGCGCGACACCGTGGCGTGCAACGTGCAATGCACCCCGCCCTTTGCAGCGGCGACAAACAGATCACGCATGGCGGGGAACAGAATTTCGGGCGGACCGACCAGCAGGGTGGACAGATCGTCGGTTTCAATCCGCAGCTGATCGCGCCACGGGTCCAACGCAGACAGTGCGCCAAGGATGATGTCGATGAAATCATCGGACATTGGGTATAGGGATATCTGTGCGCCGGAAAACATCTTACCTCGCTCCGCTGGCATTACCCAGATCAGCTAAAGGGTTCGCGGGAATGCACCCGACATCTCAGCCCCGGCAATACGGAGCGCCCCTGTTCATGCGGGCAAGCTAGCAGATGGAATCGCCGTGACAAGAGGGTTTTTGCGACCTCCAAGGTTTCCGTATTAGGCGACCTCGCAGCCATACACCCGCGCATTATGCGCAACAAACCGGGGACTGCGGCACGGGGCCAAGCCGCAGGGGTTGGCCTTGTGCAAGGCCTGCTGTGACCATTCATCCGCGTTTTCCATCGCTTGATGCGCGCACCTGTGGTTGTCAGCCCCGGCTTTCCCCCTATCTGACCTGCTCTGACAGGGGGGGCAAAAGATGCGAACGTTGGTGATCGGCAGTTCTGGGGGAATCGGGGCTGCCATCCTTGCCGCCAGCGGAGCCGATGCGGTCGGCCTGTCGCGCCGCAGCAACGGGTTTGACCTTTTGGATGAGGGCAGCATCGCCCAAGCGATGGCCGGGCTAACGGGCATGTTTGACCGCATCCTTGTCACCACGGGCGCACTGGAGTTGAACGGCGCCGCACCCGAGAAATCGCTGCGCAGTCTGGACCCCGCCGCCATGGCCGCCCAATTCGCGCTGAATGCCATTGGCCCGGCGCTGGTGCTTAAACATGCGTTGCGCGTGTTGCCAAAGGACAGACCCGCGCGCTTTGCTGCCCTGTCGGCCCGCGTGGGCAGTATCGGTGACAACCGGCTTGGCGGCTGGCACAGCTACCGTGCGGCAAAGGCCGCGCTGAACCAGCTGATCCACACCGCCGCCATTGAAATCGCCCGCAGCCATCCGCTGGCGGTTGTGGTCTGCCTGCATCCCGGCACCGTGGCCACACCGCTGACCGCGAAATACGCAGGCAGCCACCCAAGCGTGACCACCGACACCGCCGCCTGCAACCTGCTGGCGGTTCTGGACCGGTTGACCCCGGCTGACACCGGCGGCTTCTTCGACTGGCAAGGAAAGCCGATCCCATGGTGAAACGCCTTGTCCTGATCCTTGGTGATCAGCTGACCCCCGCCCTCAGCGCCCTGCGCGCCGCCGACCCGGCCCGCGATGTGGTGGTCATGGCCGAGGTCCGCGCCGAGGGCACCTATGTTCCTCACCACCCGCAGAAAATCGCCCTTATCCTGTCTGCCATGCGCCATTTCGCAGCGCAGTTGCGCGAGGCTGGCTGGCACGTCGCCTATAGCCGGTTTGACGATCCTGACAACAGCCACACGATAGCGGGCGAACTTCTGCGCCGTGCCGCAGAGCATGGCGCGACGGAAGTCCTTGCCACCCGTCCCGGCGAATGGCGCCTGATTACCGCGCTGGATGACATGCCGCTGCCCGTCACCCAACAGCCCGATGACCGGTTCCTGTGCTCGGACTCCGAATTTGCCGCTTGGGCCGAAGGGCGCAAACAGTTCCGGATGGAATGGTTCTATCGTGAAATGCGACGTAAAACCGGGTTCCTGATGCAAGACGGCCAGCCCGTGGGTGGGAAGTGGAACTATGACCACGACAACCGCAAGGCCGCCAAACCCGACCTGTTCCGCCCCCGCCCGCCGCGCTTTGACCCCGATGCGACCACCGCCGAGGTGCTGGATCTGGTCGCCGCAGAGTTCCCGGACCACTTCGGGCGGTTGCGCCCTTTCAGATGGGGCGTGACCCGCGCCAATGCGCTGGAGGCGCTGGATTGGTTTACCCAGAACGCCTTGCAGCACTTTGGCGATGAACAGGATGCGATGCTTGTGGACGATCCCACACTCAGCCACTCGCTGTTGTCGCCCTATCTCAACATCGGCCTGTTGTCTGCGCATGAGGTCTGCGCCGCTGCCGAGGCAGCCTATCACGCGGGCAAGGCACCGCTGAACGCAGTCGAAGGCTTTATCCGCCAGATCATAGGCTGGCGCGAATATGTGCGCGGCATCTATATGCTGCACGGTCCCGGCTATGCCGATCAGAACGCATTGGGCGCAGACCGGGCACTGCCTGCGCTCTATTGGGGCGCAAAGACTGACATGGCCTGTCTGTCGCATGCCGTCGCGCAAACCCGTGACCTCGCCTATGCACACCACATACAGCGCCTGATGGTGACCGGATTGTTCGGCCTGATCGCCGGACTCAGCCCACAGGCGCTGCACGAATGGTATCTTTCAGTCTATATCGACGCCTTTGAATGGGTAGAGGCCCCGAATACAATCGGCATGAGCCAGTTTGCGGATGGCGGGATCTTGGGGTCCAAACCCTATGCCGCCTCTGGGGCCTATATTCACCGTATGTCAGACTATTGTGGTGACTGCCGCTACAAGGTGGCGCTGAAAACCGGCCCCGACGCCTGCCCGTTCAATCCGCTGTACTGGCACTTCCTGATGAAACACCGCGACCGCTTTGCGTCAAACCCGCGCATGGCACAAATGTACCGCACTTGGGACAAGATGGACGATGTGCGTCAGCAAGCCACCTTGTCCGACGCTGAGGCATTCTTGCGGCGTATGGATACGGGCAAAATGGTCTGACCTGAAAATGGGGGCCACCTTGGGGGGCATCGAGTCCCCCCAAGGTGGCGTTGCCACGGCAGACATCGATCGCACACCGGTTCGTCATCGTTGGGAATGCGTCGGGGCAGGAGGCGCTCCGCGCGGGAGTATTTTAAAAGCAGCAATTCCCAACGCTGTTGACTTGCTGCTTTGCCAAATACTCCGCAGGGTTCGGGGGCGCGTAGCCCCCGGCGGAGCCAAGCGGGCGGCACGCACGCGCAGGTGACCTAAAAATCTTGCGCCGAAGGCGCGCAATTGGATTGGACTTACGGAGAGGGCGCTGCTGCCGGGTCTTGTGATCCGGCCTCTGGCTCGCTGGTTGCTGCCGCAGCTGGGGCTGGGGCCATCAGGATGCCATTGTCCCAAAGCCCTTCGGCCGTTTGCCCGCTGGCATAGGTCAGCTTGCCGGGGCCGGCCCTTCGGCCTTTGATGAAACTGCCTTCGTAGACATCGCCATTGGGATATGTGGCAGTTCCCGTGCCCTCGATCTCGCCTGCTGACCACGCACCGTTGTAGCGAAACCCGTCCCGGCCGACGATCTCGCCCATGCCCTGGCGCAAGCCGCCGACGAACGCGCCTGAGTAAACGGAACCGTCAGGATAGGTTGCCACGCCATTGCCTTCCCGCTGACCATTGGCGAAAGTGCCTTCGTAAACATAGCCGTCCGCCAGAGTCAGCTTGCCCTGCCCGTCAGGGCGTGCGGCTTTGAAGCCGCCGGTGTAGGTTGCGCCATTGGCATAGGTGGCGGTGCCTGTCCCTTCGATCAAACCGGCGACCCAGTCTCCTTCATAAACCGCGCCATCCGCATAGGTGATTTTGCCGATTCCGTCAGCCTGATCATCTTTGACCGCGCCTTCATAGACAGCCCCATCGGGAAAGCTGATGCGGCCGGTGCCCGTCATGCGGCCATCCAGCCAGTCGCCTTCCAGTACGGTGCCATCCGTTGCACGGAACACGCCCTGGCCTGTGCGCTTGTCGGCCAAGAAGGTGCCTTCGAACGCATCGCCGTTGGCATAGGTGGTTTTGCCCTGACCCTGCCGCTGGCCTTCGGCGAACCCACCGTCATAGACATCGCCATTGGGTTGGGTCAGGCGGCCGGATCCATTGATCTGCCCGGCTACCCAGTCGCCAATATAGGTCAGACCATCCGGCATGGTCAGTGTGCCTTTGCCCTGACGTTCGCCTGCCACGAGTGTGCCGTCGTAAACCGCCCCATCGGCATAGGTGATCTTGCCCTGACCTTCCTTTAACCCGTCAGCCCATGCGCCTTCATACCGATAACCGCCGGGGCCATCCTGCACGCCCTGTCCGTGGTGTTTGCCATCGACAAATGCACCCGTATACACCGAGCCATCCGGGTAGCTGGCGACGCCTGTGCCGGTCATCTTGCCGCTGGTCCAATCGCCGTCGTAGCTGCCACCATTGGTATATGAGATCTTGCCGCGGCCTTCGGGTTTTCCGGCGGCGAACTGCCCTTCATAGACTGATCCGTTGGGATAGCGCGCAACCCCTTGGCCCAGAATCTCCCCGGCCACCCATTCGCCGCTATAGCTGTAGCCGTTGGGCAGCGTGTAGGTGCCGGTGCCATGCTGGCGGCCGTTCAGAAAGGTGCCCTCGTAGAAAGAGCCATCATCATATTGTTTGGTGACGATCTCACCTTCTTGCGCCAGCACGCCCCATGGCAGGGCAAAGCCGAGAACCGCCACACCAAGCATCGCTTTTATCCCGTGGCGCATTGCGTCCCCCTGCCGTCACTTGCGCGCAAAGCCTAGCCGTGCCCGTGGGCGCTGACAAGCTTTGGCGCCATGCTGTCGCAATCACTTTCCCTTGGCGGACAACCTGCTAGAACCAGATCACATGTTTCCGAAAAGGTGCCGCCATGGCCGATCTGTTCCGCTTGACCCTTGCCCAGTTGAACCCCAGCGTGGGCGATCTGCGGGGTAATGCCGCCAAGGCGCGCGCGGCATGGGATCAGGGCCGGGCCGATGGTGCGGACCTTGTGGCGCTGACCGAGATGTTCATTACCGGGTATCAGACGCAGGATCTGATCCTGAAGCCAGCGTTTCAGCAGGCTGCCATCACCGCGATTCACCAGCTTGCCACCGACTGTGCCGACGGGCCTGCGTTGGCCATCGGTGGACCAGCGGTGCAAGAGGGGCGGCTGTATAACGCCTATTATATCCTGCAGGGGGGGCGAGTGACCGCCACGGTGCTGAAGCATCACCTGCCCAATGATTCGTTGTTTGATGAGAAGCGTGTCTTCACATCGGCAGATGTGCATGGCCCCTATATCGTCAATGGGGTCCGCATCGGGTCACCGATCTGCGAGGATGCATGGCATCCGGATGTGGCCGAAACGCTGGCCGAAACCGGGGCCGAGATTTTACTGGTACCAAATGGCAGCCCTTACCATCGTGGCAAGCCGAACCTGCGGCTCAACCTGATGATTTCCCGCGTGGTGGAAACCGGGTTGCCGCTGGTGTATCTCAACATGGTGGGCGGTCAGGATGATCAGGTGTTTGACGGATCCAGCATGGTCTTGAACCCCGGCGGGCATCTGGCGGCGCAACTGCCGCAGTTTGACGAGCACATCACCCAGATCACCTTTCGCCGCACGGCAGATGGCTGGCGGGCGGATGCGGGCGAGATTGCCGCGATCCCTCCGATTGGTGAGGCTGATTACCGCGCCTGCGTTCTGTCGGTCGCCGATTACTTCGCCAAAACCGGTTTCAAAAAGGCCGTGCTTGGCCTGTCGGGCGGCATCGATTCGGCCATTGTGGCTGCAATTGCCGCCGATGCATTGGGGCCGGAAAATGTGCGCTGCGTGATGCTGCCGTCTGAATTCACCAGCGCCCATTCGCTGGAGGATGCGGAGAAATGCGCCCGCGCTTTGGGGTGTCGTCTGGATACGGTGCCGATCAGCGCCGCACAGGGCGCGGTGCTGGAAACCCTTGCACCGCTGTTTGCGGGCACTGACGAAGGCATCACCGAGGAAAACATCCAATCGCGCCTGCGCGGTGTGATGCTGATGGCGATTTCCAACAAATACGGCGAGATGCTGCTGACCACCGGGAATAAATCCGAAATGGCGGTCGGGTATTGCACGATTTATGGCGACATGAACGGCGGTTATAACCCGGCCAAGGACATGTATAAAACCCGCATGTTCCTGACTGCCATCTGGCGCAATGAGAACCACCGGGCGTGGATGAAGGGCCCTGCGGGGGAGGTGATTCCAGAACGGATCATCACCAAGCCCCCGTCAGCCGAATTGCGCGCCAACCAGACCGATCAGGACAGCCTGCCGCCCTATGAGGTGCTGGACGCGATCCTTGAAGGGCTGGTGGAACGTGAGGCATCGGTGGCCGAACTCGTGGCCGAAGGGTTCGACCGCGCCACGGTGAAAAAGATCGAACACCTGCTTTACATCGCGGAATACAAACGGTTTCAATCGGCGCCCGGCACAAGGCTGACGCAAAAGGCGTTCTGGCTGGACCGCCGCTACCCCATCGCTAACCGCTTTCGTGATGCCACCTGACCGCCGATTTTCTGCCCGATTTTCCGGCTAGGCCTGCGGCAGGAAAAGGAAGGGCAGATGACGCAGCAAATCACCTTTCATGCCGGACCTGCCGCAAGGCTGACCTATCGAATAGCGGCCATGGGCCGCGTTTTTATGGTCGTGCTGTTTGCGGCGCTTGGCTTGCCCATACTTTGGTTGGGCCTTTATGGTGACAGTTCCAGCGCGCTGTTGATCGGGGGCTTGTGTCTGCTGTTTGCACTCGGTTTCCTGCTTTTGCGCATTCCAATATACAACGCGGGCACGCCCTTGCTGTCAGTCTCGACAAAGGGGGTGCGGGTCTATCCCGCCAGCAACACAAGACAGCGTGAGCCGATAGCCTTGGACTGGACGCAGATCGCAGCCATTGCAGTGCATCACCCGCCGCGCAGCCGCCCGAGTTTGCGTATCACGCCGACCGATGACGCCGCCCGCACGCTTGGCCTGCGCGGACCACAATGGCGGCCCTCGGTTCTGACACGCTGGACAAGGGCGCGGCTGCATATATTGGTTGACCTGTTCGATTGCGGACAAGACACCCTGATGCGCCATCTGGCCGAGGCGGCATCGCAGTCGCAGGGGCCCGCGCGGGTGGTGCCGCGTTGGGATAACGGGGCGCGGCTGATCCTTGCACCGCCGACAGCCTTGCCCGAAAGCGCCGCCTAAATCTCGCGCGCCGCGGCCTCTGGCATCAGGCGCATCACGTCCTCGGCGCGGCAGAGTTGCGTGGCATCGGTCATCACCGCCGCCGCTGCCGCCGCAGATGCCATGCCAAGCGCCTGTGCCGCATCTTGCCCGCGCGCAAGGCTCAGAACAAAGGCCGCCACGAAACTGTCGCCCGCGCCGACGGTCGATCTGACCCGCACGCGCGGCGCGGGCGAAAACAGCCGCCGCCCGGCCTCGGCCAGCACGTTTCCTTCCGCCCCGCGCGCCACGATCACCCGGCGCGCAACACCGCGCGCCACCAGTTCCGCCGCGAAATCCGCCGTCTCGGCCAGCGTTTCAAGCTTGCGCCCGGCCAGTTCCTCGCCTTCTTCACCGTCCATCCGCAGCACCTCCAGCCCGGCAATCGGGTGGTGAACCGCCTCTGACAAGGCCGCGCCAGAGGTGTCCAGCACCACCAAAGACCCCTCCATGCTGGCTGCCAGTTGGCCAGGGAAATCGGCTGGCACACCCGGAGGCTGACTGCCCGAAATCACACTATAGCCACCCGGCCGCGCCGTGGCGGAAAGCAGGGTAAACACCCGCGCCCTTTCTGCCGCACCCCAAAGCGGGCCGGGCAGCATGAATCGGTACTGCTTGCCAGAGGCATCTTCTGTCACCGTCAGGCTTTGGCGTGTCTCACCGGGGCCAAGGATCGACAGGAACGTTACCCCTTCGGCACGGATCAGCCCCGCCAGCCGATCTCCCGTCAACCCGCCAAGTGCCACCAGAGCAAGCGAATCGCCCCCCAGAGCCCTGATCGCGCGGCTGACGTTCAGCCCGCCACCACCGGGGTCCAGTTGCGGGTCGGTGCAGCGCAGTTTGTGACCGGGAATGATGTCTGGCACAGAAGTTGCCATATCCAGCGCAGGGTTCAACGTCAGGGTCAGAATGGGGGCTTGCATGGCGACGTCCTTTTGCTCAACGCTACGTTAGCGCCAACAGCCTGTTTGGAAAAGCGCTGCCTTTCGACGCCGCTTCTGTGTGCGTATCCGCACGAAGGATGCGCAACGCCTTGGAGTTTTCATGCCTAATGCACAAGTCTAGGCTGTGATCAAATTAACCCAGCCCGGAGGCTCCGCCATGTCTGTCAAGCTCGCCATCCTGTTCTATTCTACTTACGGCACCAATCATCAGATGGCCGAGATCGCCGCCGAAGCTGCCCGCGCTGCAGGGGCAGAGGTCAAGCTGCTTCGCATCGTCGAGACCGCGCCAGAAGCTGCGGTGAACGGTCAGGATGCTTGGAAGGCCCAGGTTGAAAAGGCATCTTCGATTCCTGCGGCGACCCCTGAAGACATGGAATGGGCCGACGCCTATATCTTTTCGGCCCCCACCCGTTTCGGTTCTGCGCCCAGCCAACTTCGCGCCTTTATTGATACGCTGGGCGGCCAATGGGGCAGCGGCAAGCTGGCGAACAAAGCTGTCAGCGCCATGACCAGCGCGCAAAATCCGCATGGTGGCCAAGAGGCGACCATTCTGGGCCTTTACACCACCTTCATGCATTGGGGCTCGGTAATCGTTGCCCCCGGCTACACCGATCAGGCGCTGTTTGCGACAGGTGGCAACCCTTATGGCTACAGCCACACCCAAGGCGCGGATTTTGACGACAAGGCCCGTGCATCTATCGGGCATCAGGCCAAACGCACCGTCGAGATCGCGGCCAAGCTAAAGCGCTGAATGCAAGACAAAGGGGCGCTTTGCCGCCCCTTTATTCCGGCCGTCAGGCGATGGTGCGAGATTGCATTGCGAAACGAGGCGCGCATCCCGGACAGGCCCTCTGCCGGGCCGTCGCGCCCTGATGTCAGGCCAGATGAATCACCACTTTGCCCGTGGCCTTGCGGTCACATAGCAGCGCCAGCCCCTCGGGGAGCGCCTCTAGCGGCAGGTGATGCGAGATATGGGGGCGCAGGCCGCCGGTGGCATACCAACCCATCAGGGTGGCAAGGCTTTGCGTCAACAGATCCGGGGCGAAATCGAGGTATGCGCCCCACCAAAAGCCGATGACAGATATATTCTTGACCAGCAGAATATTGGCGGCGGGCTTTGGCACCTCGCCCCCGGCGAAGCCGATGCACAGGATGCGGCCATCAGGGCGGGTGGCGCGCAGGGCCGCGTCAAAGCCCGCACCGCCAACAGTATCATAGACCACATCAACCCCGCCAAGCGCCTTGAGCTGATCTTTGAGATCGGCTGCGTCGCTGTCGATAAGGTGATCGGCCCCTGCCGCCTGTGCCACGGCCAGCTTTTCCGCCCCGCGAGCGGTTGCAATGATGCGGGCCCCCATGCGCTTTCCCACCTCTATCGCCGTGAGGCCAACGCCGCCTGCGGCACCTGTGACCAAAAGTGTCTCACCCGGTTGCACGCGAGCCTTGTGCCAGAGCGCAAGGTGTGAGGTGCCGTAAGCGATCAGAAAGGCGCTGGCATGGTCATAGGGCATGGTGTCAGGCAGGGGGATGAGGCGCTTTACGGGGAAGCAGCCAAATTCGGCCAGTCCGCCGTGACCCGCATAGCAGGCAACGCGGGTTCCGGGGGCTGGTCCGGGCGTGTCGGGCCCCAGTGCCACCACCTCGCCCGCAAGCTCCAGCCCGGGGGTGAACGGCAGCGGCGGCTTGGACTGATACTTGCCCTGTGCCATCAACAGATCGGCGAAGTTCAGTGCGCAGGCATGGATGCGTACAAGCGCATGGCCCGGGCCGGGTGTCGGGAGCGGCATTTCGATCAGCCGGGCGGGGGTGGAAAGCTCATCGATCTGCCAAGCGCGCATTTTTGTTATCCTGTCTGATTGCTTGCAGGATAATGCGCCGTGTCGCGCAGGGCCAGTGGGCCAATCATCCCGTCAGCACAGCCTCTGCCTGTGGGAGTATGCTCGGCACAACCTGCAAAAGTGTTGCAAAATGAATAGCAAAATGCGAAACACGTTAGGCGCGAGTTTTCACTCTGCGTGTTCCTCCAGAGGTAAGCAGGTTTTGAATTGGTCACTTGTGCAATTCAAACGGTTAATTCTGTGCCAGAATCGAACAACTCTGTGAAAATTCAGGCCGCAGACGAAATATCCTTACTTTGGCACGATTGTTGCTTAGGTTAACGTAGGGGACGTAACAGGTCGGAGAATTTCTAAATGAAACACCCAGTTGATGCACATGTTGGAAAGCGCATTCGCCATCGTCGTTGGATGGTGGGGATGACCCAACAACAGCTTGCGGACAAGGTTGGGATCAAATTCCAGCAGATTCAGAAATATGAAACCGGTATGAACCGGGTCAGCGCCTCCCGGCTTTGGGATATTGCCGACACGCTGGGTGTGCAGATCTCGTTCTTCTTTGAAGGCTTGTCGTCTGAAAACTCGACGACCACCGCAGCCCCGGCAGGTGATTTCTTCGCCGACAAAGAAGCACTGGAGCTGGTGCGGTCTTACTACGCGATCCCAGAAGCGCAGCGCCGCCGCCTGTTCGACCTGGCCCGCGTTCTGAGCGAAGCAGCCTGAGGTCCGGCCCTTGCGGCCAGCTTGATCTTGACCCCGGCACAGGGCAGCGGTAGCGCCTGCATGTGTCGGGGGTGCTTCGCCCCCTGAGCGAGGGGACAGCACAATGAACCTGACGACAGAGTTGACGCGTGATCTGATCGCAACCGCCCATGCGCTGGCCGATGCCGCGCGGGAAGCGACACTTTTGCATTTTCGCAAACCCGGCCTGTTGGCGGACAGCAAGGAAGACGCGCGCTTTGACCCGGTCACGGTGGCAGACCGGCTTGCTGAAGAGCGTATGCGCGCAATTCTGGCCGAGCGCCGCCCCGAAGATGCCATTCTGGGCGAAGAATATGGCCCAAAGGCGGGCACCTCGGGGCTGACTTGGGTGTTAGACCCCATTGACGGCACGCGCGGCTATCTGTGCGGCACGCCGACATGGGGTGTGCTGATCTCTGTAGCGGATGAAACCGGCCCGGTTTATGGCCTGATTGATCAGCCCTTTATTCGGGAGCGCTTCGAGGGCGGCTTCGGTCTGGCGCGGGTTGACGGGCCTTTGGGCGCGTCCGGTTTGAGCTGCCGGACGGCGCGGCCTTTGGCAGAGGCGATCATGCTGTCCACCTTTCCTGAGGTTGGGACGGCGACGGAACACGCAGCCTTTCGTCGGGTAGCGGACCGGGTGCGGCTCGTGCGCTATGGGATGGATTGCTATGGCTATGCGCTACTGGCGGCCGGGCAGGTTGATCTGGTGATCGAGGCCGGGTTGCAAGCCTATGACGTGCAGGCCCCGATTGCGGTGATCGAGGCCGCGGGCGGTGTGGTGACCAACTGGCAGGGGGCGCCGTGCCATCAGGGAGGTCAGGTGTTGGCGGCGGCGAACCGGGCGATGCATGCCGAGGCTTTGGCTTTGCTGAACGGTTGAAAAGGGGGCTTTCAGCCCCCTCGGCCTTTGGCCTCACCCCCTGAGGATATTTTTGAACAGAAAATGGGTGGCTTGCGTTTTGGGGCGTGGGTTTGCTAGGATTTATGAGCGGTGACCGAGTCCTTTCCCCTTCTGTCGGCCCGCCATAGGTTCCACCGAAGGGGCGGAGGAACCTGTTTTGCGTGATATTCTGATCAGAAATGCCGATGTTGTGGTGACCATGGACGCCAGCCGCCGGGAATTGGCGGGGGCGGATGTCTTGCTGCGCGGGGGCGTGATTGCCGCTGTGGGGCCGGGGATTGACGCGCCGGGGGCCGAGGTGGTTGAGGCGCGGGGCTGTGTGGTGACGCCGGGGTTGGTGAACACGCATCATCATTTGTACCAGACGCTGACGCGGGCGGTGCCGGGTGGGCAGGATGCGTTGCTGTTTGGTTGGCTGAAGACGCTCTATCCGATCTGGGCGCGGTTCGGGCCAGAGGAGATGTTTGTGTCTGCGCAGGTGGGTTTGGCCGAGATGGCGCTGACCGGGTGCAGCCTGTCGTCTGACCATCTGTATCTCTATCCGAACGGCGCGCGGCTGGAAGACACCATTGAGGCGGCGGCCATCGTTGGCTTGCGCTTTCATCCCACACGTGGCGCGATGAGCATTAGCGAGTCGGAGGGTGGTCTGCCGCCTGACAGTCTGGTCGAGCGTGAGGCGGCCATTCTGGAAGATATGATCCGGGTGGTAGATGCGTTTCACGACCCTGCCGAGGGCGCGATGGTGCGGGTGGGGCTGGCACCGTGCTCGCCGTTTTCGGTCAGTCGTGACCTTATGCGCGATGCAGCACTGCTTGCGCGCGACAAAGGGGTGATGTTGCACACCCATCTGGCGGAAAATGACGAGGATATCGCCTATTCGTTGGCCAAGTTCGGTGTGCGGCCGGGGCAATATGCCGAAGATCTGGGTTGGACAGGGCCAGACGTCTGGCACGCGCATTGCGTAAAGCTGGACGCGGGCGAGATTGATCTGTTTGCCCGCAGTGGGACCGGGGTCGCGCATTGCCCGTGCTCCAACTGTCGGTTGGGGTCGGGGATTGCGCCGGTGCGTGCGATGCGCGATGCCCGGGTTTCGGTGGGTCTTGGCGTGGACGGATCGGCCAGCAATGACGCGGGGAACCTGATCGGTGAGGCGCGGCAGGCGTTATTGTTGCAGCGGGTTGCGCGCGGGGCCGATGCGATGAGCGCGCGTGAGGCGCTGGAGATTGCGACCCTTGGGGGTGCGCAGGTGCTGGGGCGGCACGATTGCGGGTCGCTGAGCCCCGGCAAGCGGGCCGATGTCGCGATCTGGGACGTGTCGGGGGTTGAGGCGGCGGGGTCGTGGGACCCGGTGGCGGCGCTGGTTCTTTGCGGGCCGGGCCGGGTGCGCGATCTGTTTGTCGAAGGGCGCAGGGTGGTTGCCGAAGGGCAGATGGTTACGATAGAGCTGCCCAGGATCGTCGAGCGGCAAAACGCTTTGGCGCGCAAGCTGAGGGACTGATATGTCACATGATTTTGAGGCGCAGCAGCGCGAGACCTTTGACAGTTTCGCTGAGATGAAAAAGGGTGGCGCCACGCTGCCGCAGATGTCGGTGGTGGAGTTCTATTTGCTGGCAGAAAGCGATGAGGCGAACTGGAAGGTGTGTGAAAAAGCATTGCAGGCCAAGGGTTTTGCCACCGAGCGCGACAAGGAAGGCGAGACGCTTATTGTAACCACCAAGGCCCCCTTGCGCATCACCCCAGAGGCGATCTGGGAGGAGGAGCGCAAGGTGAGCGAGATTGGCGTGGCCTATGATTTCCTGCCCGATGGCTGGGAATTCGGCTTTGACTGAGTGGGTTTAAGCCCCGATCTGCTGCCCGTGAACGCAGGCCCCCGCCACCCATGTCGCGCGGATGGCGCGGTCGTCGCCCATCATGATGGTTGGGAATAGCGCCTGCCAGATATCAGCGGCGCGGCGGGTTGCTTGTTCGATGGCAGCGGTTGAGGCGAGATCGACGACGACCAGATCCGCCTCCATCCCCGGCGCGATGTTGCCGATCTGGTGATCAGCGTGCAGCGCGCGGGCGGAACCTTGGGTTGCCAGCCACCACAGTTCCGCCGGATGCAGGGCGCGGCCCGCAAGTTGGCCGACCTCATAGGCCGCAGCCATCGTGCGCAGCATCGAAAACGACGATCCTCCACCGGTGTCGGTCGCAAGGCCAATGCGCTGGCCTGCCGCCTTTAGCCCGCCCATGTCAAACAGGCCCGAGCCGATGAAGGTGTTGGAGGTCGGGCAGTGGATCAGGCTGGCTCCGGCTTCCTTCAGGCGGGCTTTTTCGCGCGGCGTCAGATGAATGGCGTGGCCGTAGATCGCGCCTTCGCGCAACAGGCCCTGTGCCTCATAAGTATCGAGATAGTCGCGCGACTGGGGGAACAGGTCTTTGACCCAAGCGATTTCGTCTGTTTGCTCTGACAGGTGGGTTTGCATCAGGCAATCGGGGTGTTCGCGCCAGAGCGTGCCGAGGGCGTGCAGCTGTTCGGGCGTGGAAGTGGGCGAAAACCGCGGGGTGATGACATAGGATGCACGACCCTGTGCGTGCCACTTACCCAGCAAAGCTTTGCTGTCGTCGTAGGCGGATTGCGGGGTGTCGCGCAGGCCTTCGGGCGCATTGCGGTCCATGCAGGTTTTTCCTGCCCAGACGCGCTGGTTGCGCGTGGCAGCTGCGGTGAAGAAGGCATCGACGCTTTCGGGGTGGATGGTGCAATAAGAGCAGACCGAGGTGGTTCCGTTCGAAACTGTCAGGTCGAAATAGCGGTTTGCCACCGCTTGCGCGTAAGGAAGGTTCGAAAAGCGCATTTCTTCGGGGAAGGTATAGCTGTTCAGCCAGTCGATCAGGCGCTTGCCCCAAGAGGCGATGATCGCGGTTTGTGGGTAATGCACATGGGCATCGACAAACCCGGCACTGATCAGGGCGCGGCCATAGTCGGTCACGCGGGCCTGTGGGTGCTGGCGGCGCAGCGCGTCGGCGGGGCCTACGGCAATGATGCGGCCGCCCTCAATCACCAGCGCTTCATCCAGACAGGCGGCGGTAAGCCCCTGTTCAAACGGATCGGCAGTGAAGTGCAGCACCTGGCCCAGCAAAAGTTCGGTCATCTTGGTCCCCTTCTCACAGACGCAACCTATCGTCTTTCATCCTTTGGGTAAATTTGCGAGGTGCCCCCTGTTTGCCGGAAACAGCTTTCGCTAGTGTTGGGGTAATCAAGCGGGGTAGGCATGGCAGATAATGCGCGCATAGACGAAAGAGACGGGCTGGATACGCGCCGCGTGGCGTCGATTCTGACGGCGGTTGCAGCTGGCGATACCGTTGAATTGAAGCGTCTGTTGGAGCCGCTGCACGCCGCTGACGTGGCCGACCTGTTGGAGCAGATCCGCGGTGAGGATCGGCGGCAATTGCTGACGATGTGGTCGGGCGAGATTGACGGCGACATCTTGTCTGAGATTTCGGATTCGATCCGCGAGGAGGTGATCGAATCCTTGCCGCCTTCGGTTGTCGCCGAAGCAATGCGCGATCTGGATACAGACGATGTCGTTGATATTCTTGAAGATCTGGAGGAGCCCGCGCAAGAGGCGATCCTGTCGACGCTGAATTCGGCAGATCGTTTGGCGGTCGAACAGGCGCTTGCATATCCTGAGTATTCCGCCGGGCGCCTGATGCAGCGCGAGGTGGTGACCGCCCCCGAGCATTGGACCGTGGGCGAAATGATTGACCATCTGCGCAGTGTCGACTGGCTGCCGGACCAGTTCTACCATGTCATTCTGGTCGATCCGCGCATGAAGCCGGTGTCTTATGTTACACTGGGGCGGTTGTTGTCAGCGCGGCGCGACGTCGGGCTGATGGCGATTGTTGAGGAAAGCTTCCGCACGATCAAGGCAACAGAGCCAGAGGCGGACGTGGCCTATCTGTTCAACCAGTATCACCTGATTTCCTGTCCGGTTGTGGATGAACATGGTCGTTTGGTGGGTGTGATCACGATTGATGACGCGATGAACGTCCTGGATGAGGAGCATCAGGAGGACATGTTGCGTCTGGCAGGCGTGAATGACGAATCCAGCGTCTCGGATGGTGCGGTGGAAACGGCGCGGGGGCGGTTGCCCTGGCTGATGATAAACCTTTTGACCGCGTCGCTGTCAGCCATGGTGATCTCGCGATTCGAAGCGACAATTGAGGCGATTGTGGTGCTTGCGGCTTTGATGCCGATCGTGGCCTCGACGGGTGGGATTGCGGGGACGCAATCGCTGGCGGTGGCTGTTCGCGCCTTGGCGACACGCGATCTGACCGCGTCAAACGCAAAGCGGGTTGTGTTTCGTGAACTGGGCGCAGGGTTGTTGAATGGGCTGGGGTTGGCGTTGGTGCTGGGTCTGGCAGGAACGTTCTTGTTCGGGGATTGGCGGCTTGGTCTTGTGCTGGCCTCGGCGATGATGGTCAATCAGGTGGTGGCCGCACTTGGGGGGGTGTTGGTGCCGCTTTCTCTGAACCGGATGGGTCTGGACCCGGCCTTGGCGTCTGGAACTTTTGTGACAACGTTGACTGATGTGATGGGGTTCTTTGCCTTTCTCGGGTTGGCCACGCTGGTGCTTTTATGAGCGGGGAGCAGGGTGACAAGGCTGCTGCCCGCAAAACGGCCTTTGCCGTGCGCAAGGCGGCCTTTGCTGCAGGCCAGGGCCAAGCGGCGGAATTGCTGGCTGATGTGCTGGCAGGCAATCGGGGCGCGGTGCTGTCGGGCTATATGCCGATGCGGACCGAGATTGACCCGCTTCCCGCGATGGCCGCGCATCAGGGGGCAGTTGGGGTGCCGGTGATCATGGGGCCTGCTCAGGCGCTCCGGTTCCGGGAATGGTCGCCGGGGTGCGCGATGGTGGCGGGCGCGTTTGGTGCGCTGATCCCGGCAGACGGCGCCTGGCTGGAGCCGGAGGTGCTGATCGTGCCGCTGCTGGCGTTTGATGCCCGCGGCTATCGGTTGGGCTATGGCGGCGGGTTCTATGACCGCACGCTGGAAGGGTTGCGCGCGCGGGGTCCGGTGCTGGCAATAGGCTTTGCCTTTGCTGCGCAAGAGGTGGCCGAGGTGCCGATTGATGCCACCGATCAACGGCTGGATATGATCGTGACCGAACAGGGCGTCCGGCGCTTTGCCTGACGCCCAGATTGTCTAGCGGGCGATCGCCTCATCACGCACGAACATGTTGCCCCATGCGCGGTCAATCAGGTCGGGGCGCATCTGATAGGGAATGCCCTCAAACTCGCAAATCGCGATCATCTGATCGATCAGAAATGTCGGCTGATAGTTCGCAAAATTGTTCTGGATGGTGGGATATTTGGTTTTCAGCATGTGAATTAGCGTCGCTTCGTCCAGCGGCATCTTTTTCTTGCGGGCGACCATGGCAAAGATTTTCAGGAACATTTCCTGATTGGGACCATCGACCTTGATCTTGAAGAAGATACGCCGCAGGGCCGCCCCATCGAAAATCTCGTTCGGGTGGAAGTTGGTTGAGAAGATGACCAGCGTGTCAAACGGCACGGTGAATTTCTCGCCCGATTGCAGCGACAGAATATCGCGCGCTTCTTCCAGCGGCACAATCCAGCGGTTGACCAGCTTTTGCGGCGATTCTGCCTGACGGCCAAGGTCATCCACGATGAAGATGCCGCCAGACGCTTTCAGCTGCAGCGGCGCCTGATAGGTCCGCGCGACCGGGTTGTATTTCAGATCCAGCATGTCGAGCGTAAGTTCGCCGCCCGTGATCACGGTCGGGCGTTCGCAATAGACATAGCGAGTGTCAAACCGGCCCGAAGTGCGGCGCAGCGAACTGGGGTCATCGACCGACTCTTCGGCAGCGGAATGCACAATCGGATCATAAACGGTGATGACCTGACCGGAATATTCGATCGCCCGCGGGATATAGATTTTATCGCCCATCGCCGCGCGGATGCCATTCGAGATAGAGGACTTACCGTTGCCGGGTGGGCCATATAGCAAGATCGACCGCCCGGATGTGATGGCGGGACCGAGGTTGCCCAAAAGATCCGGCGGCAGGATCAGGTGGCCCATGGACCCCACAAGCTGTTCGCGGGTCAGTCGGATATCACGCACCGATTGGCGCTTCATTTGTTCGGCATATGACGCCAGCGGCACGGGCATCGACCCGAAATATTCCGATTGCGACAGCGCATCCAGCGCACGCGCCTTGCCGCTGTCGGTCAGCTGATAGCCCATTTCGTTGCCAGAGGTGGCATGCAGGGTGCCGGTCGCTTCAATCAGCTTTTGGCCGCGCGCAATGTCGATCAGTTGCTGTGTCAACTGCGGCGACAGTGCGATGACGCGGCTGATGTCTGACACAAGGTCAATGTTCATACGGAAGATGGTCTTCAGCAGAATGTCCCGCATCATCACCAGCGACAGGCCGGTTTGCTCGAGCGACTTGGGGGCCGGAGGGGCTGTCACATTCGGGGTGATCGGCATGTTCATTCAAGACACTCTGGTTCAAGGGCGGGGAAGGGCGGTTTGCAACGCAATCCGCCCCTTGGCCAATATCTTGCCTTAGAATGCACCCGAAATTGTGAGCAAAAGATGGAAAATAAGTGTCCCTGCAAGGGCCAGACCCATTGGGAAGTCATTGCTGGTCCAGCTGATCCAATCCGGGCTTGCGCGGCGGATGGGGCCGATGTTGCGGATGATGCGATGCACGACAAAGGCACCGATCAGGCAACTTGCGGCGATGACAAAAATGGTACGCCAGTCGGTGCCAACGAAAAACGGTGCCATGGCGGTCGCAAATTTTGCATCCCCGCCACCCACAAGCCGTAAGGCATTGGCCAAAAATCCAATAACCAGCGTAATGGCTGCCAGCGCCCAACCCCAAAGCCAGGATTGCAGCGACAGCCCGGTCAGGAAGACGGCGCCCAGACCCACCACCAACCAGACGCCCAGAAGGGCGATCATGGTCTTGTTGGGGATTTTCATGAACTTCATGTCAGACCATGCAACCCAACCGCCGATGAACAGCGCAAAGGGCAAAAACGCAATGGCCGCGCCGGCGGTCAGCGGCGTAAGTGTAGGAAATACCATGTCTTACGCCTCAAGTGCGGCCAGCGCGCGGGCGGCGGTTTCAAAGTGCTGCGGGTGGGTTTCGACCGCCTCGCGCAGCAGTTGTTTGCCGGTGCTGACGTCGCCTTGTTTGATGGCGGTCAGCGCCATCGTATACAGCAATTCAGCCTTTTCCGACTGGCTCATCTTGACCACAGGCAGTTCGTATTTGCGCTGTGCGCCACGTGCCAGAACAAGGTTGTTCTTGGTGGTGAACATGGTCGGGTCATATGTCAGCGCTTGCACGAACAGCTTTTCCGCCCCCGGTGCATCGCCACGGGTCAGCTTGGAAAAGCCCCAGTTGTTCAGCACGCCTGACGGCTTGGTGGTCAGGCCAGCGGCGATTTCATAAAAGCTGTCGGCCTTTTTCCAGTTCTTCTTGCTGTCGGCGACCATTGCCTCAAGCCGGTAGCGTTCAAAGGTTTCGTGCGTGGGCGGAACCTTGTTCAACTCGGCCTCGGCGGCCGACCATTCGTTCGCGCGGATCAGGGCATCTGCCAGCGACACGCGGTCATCATTGGTGACCTGCGGATGGGCGACGACCGTGCGCCAAACGGCGGCGGCTTCGGTCGGACGACCTGCACGAACCAGCGACTTGGCGAGCCCGCGTTTCAGGTCAATCCGGTCGGGGTTCTGCTCGGCAGTGCGCTGGAAGTAGCTCACGGCTTCTTCGGGGTCGCCCACGGTCAACATAATGTCTGAAAGGTTGGATTCGTCGATCACATTCACGTCTTTCAACGCGCGTTGCACTTCGGCATCGGGGGATCTTTGACAAGCACTTAGGGTAACCGCGCCGGAAAGGCACAGTGCCACAACGATCGGTCGGCGCATTTATGCGTCCTCTTTGACTGCTCCGGCCCTTGCCGCGTTACAGTTCGGACAGCAATTCATAGGTGCTGTAGCCGCGCCGAACGAGGGTGAACCGTGATGTTTCCTCGGGTTCAACATACACGGCATCTTGGCTTTTTGCGATGGCGCGCATCAGGTTTTCGCGGATCATGTCCGTTTGGCCACTATCTGCAGCAAAGGCACGCTGGAAAAACAACCTTGCCTCGCCGTAATTGCCTCGTTCCATCAGCACAACACCAAGGTTGTTCAGCGCAGGTACAAAGTTGGGGTCCTCTTTCACCGCATCGCGCAGCAGCTTTTCAGCTTGGTTAAGCCGCCCCAGATGAAGATTGGCAGAGCCAAGCGCGGACAGTACATCGACGGTAAAGCCCTGTTCACCCGCGGCGCGCAAATAGGCATTGAGCGCCAGATCGTATTCGGCTGCCGCCATCAGCCGGTGGCCGACAATCAGGCCATCGACGGATTGCTCGCGTGGGTTGACGCCGAAAGCGGTTTCGCGCGGGCCACTCTGTCCGCCAAAAAGCCCAGCGCCGCCCGTAGAGTCACAGGCGGCGAGGCAGAATATCAGGCCCAGCGCGAGGCCAGAAGAAAAACGGGTCTGCGGAATCTCAGCCTCCACCCCCCATCTGTGACCCGAATTTGGCAAGAGAGGGTCCGATCAGAATAACCAGAAGCGGCGGCAGGGTGAAGAGCATTGTGCCCAAAGTCAGCTTTGTGGGGATCGTGTTGGCCTTTTCTTCGGCGCGCATGATCCGTTTGTCACGCATTTCCGCGGAATAGACCCGCAGCGCATCGGCAATCGAGGTGCCGAAGCTGGCGGACTGGATCAGCGTGGTCACGAAAGAGGTAATATCGGGGAGGCCGACCCGCTCGGACAGATCGCGCAGAACCGTGATGCGCTCTTTGCCGGCCTTGACCTCTTGGGCGACCGTTTCAAACTCTTCGGCCAGCGCGGGATAGCCGTTGCGGGCCTCGTTGCCGACGCGGATGATGGATTGGTCCAGCGATTGCCCGGCCTCCACGCAGACCAGCATCATGTCGAGCGCGTCAGGGAAGCCATCGGTGATTTCCTGCTGCCGCATGGCGACGCGGCGGGTGACCCAGTAGACCGGGGCATAATACCCGATGGCGGCCGGCAGGATGGTGTACATGACCATCGTTTGCGTCGTCATCTCGGTCTGCGTTGATTTCAGAAGGGCATAGAGCAAGCCCAGGATCAAAACGCCAATTCCCAGCGCGAATTGTGAAAAGTGAAACACACGCACGGCACCTTTGCCGCGATAGCCCGCACGCAACAGTTTCATCTTGGTGGCCGACAGCTCCTCGGCGCTTTGGGGTTCCAGATAGGTTGCAAAGCGTTCCAGCTTGTCCGCTTTGGAAGGCCCGCCGCGGCGAAGTTTTTCCACCACGCTGGTTTTGCCGGTGCGCAGGGCACGGATCCCTTCAAGCGGGTCTTTTTGCTTTTTCAGCATCGTCGGAAGGGCGAAGATGATCAACATAAGGCCGACGCCACCAAGCGCCAGAAGCGGGCCCATAGGGCCCAGAAAGTCGGTTAGCATAGCCTCGATTTTTTCAATGATTTGCATGGTCTGCCTCAGACTTTGATCGTCGTCATGATTTTCATGTAGATGATATTGAAGGTCAGCATGACACCAACAAAAATACCTGCGGGCACGAAAGCTGCGGTTTCCTTGACGTCTTCGTAATAGTTCGGGTCAATCAGGTTGATGGCGACCAAGGCAAACAGCGGAAAGGCCGACAGAAACGCGCCCGACCATTTTGCCTCGGCCGTGATAGCCTTGACCCGGCGGAACAGTTTGTAGCGGGCGCGCACAACCTTGCCCAAACCTTCCAGAATTTCAGCCAGGTTGCCGCCCGATTGCTGTTGAATGGCGACCGCAACGGCCAGAAAGCGAAGATCCTGATTGTCCATACGCTCGGCAAAGGATTTCAGACTGTCGGCGACGTTGCGCCCGTAAGCCGCCTCATCTGCGATCAGGCCAAATTCGGTGCCCAGCGGGTCTGGCACTTCTTTTGCGACGATCCCGATGGCCGAGGCGAATGGGTGGCCCACACGCAAGGAGCGGACCATAAGTTCCACCGCTTCTGCCAGCTGATCTTCCATCATGCTGACACGTTTCGTGGCTTTTTTGTTGACCCAGAAGTAAACACCACCCACCCCCATCACGATCGCAATCGCGATGCGCACAGGCGTATTGACCCCAGTGCCCACAGTCAGGCCGACAAAGGCAAAAACGCTGAGAAGGGCCATGATGCCAATAAGCTGCTTTGGCGAAAAGGCGATGTTGCCCTTTTGCGCCTTGTCGGCCAGCAGCGAGTAAAGCGGGATGCCGCGCGACGAGAGATGCTGGCTCATCTCTTTGCGAAGCTGCTCCAGCACCTGTTCGCGGTTACCGTTCTTTTGCATCAGGGCCAGACGGCGGCTGACGCGGCTGTCCATGCTGATGGATTTGCCGAACACGGTCAGATACAGGCCTTCGACCAGCACCACGACCGCGACAAAGATCATGATGTAGATCAGCGGTGCGGCTGAGATTTCCATAGTGCTGCCCCCTAGACAATCGGCTCGTAAATGGATGCCGGCAGGTCATAGCCCCACTGGCGGAATCGGTCGGAATAGGCGGAACGGATGCCGGTGGCGTTGAAGCGACCGATGATCTTGCCGTTGGATTCAGTGCCAAGTCGTTCGTAGCGGAAGATTTCCTGCATCGAGATCACCTCGCCTTCCATCCCGGTAATTTCGGTGATCGAGGTCATCCGACGCGAGCCGTCCTGCAAACGGCTGGCCTGCACGATCAGGTTCACAGCGGATGAGATCTGGCTGCGCATGGCCTTGATCGGCATTTCAATGCCGGACATGGCGATCATGTTTTCCAGACGGCTGATGCCATCGCGCGCCGAGTTGGCGTGGATCGTGGTCATGGATCCGTCGTGGCCGGTATTCATGGCCTGCAACATGTCGATCACTTCCTCGCCGCGGGTTTCCCCCACGATGATCCGGTCCGGTCGCATCCGCAGCGCGTTGCGCAAGCAGTCACGCTGGGTGACCGCACCTTTGCCTTCAACGTTTGGCGGGCGGCTTTCCATCCGGCCCACATGCACCTGTTGCAGCTGCAATTCGGCGGTGTCTTCGATGGTCAGCACCCGCTCGGCATTGTCGATGAACGACGACAGCGCGTTCAACGTCGTGGTCTTCCCCGATCCGGTGCCGCCCGACACGATGATGTTAAGCCGGGTGGACACGGCGGCTTGCAGATAGGCCGCCATTTCTTCGGTAAAGGCACCGAACCGCACCAGATCGGGGATGCCCAGCTTATCCTTCTTGAACTTACGGATCGACACCAGCGATCCGTCCACCGCCACCGGCGGCACCATACAGTTGAAGCGCGAGCCATCGGCAAGGCGCGCGTCGCAATAGGGGTTCGATTCATCGACGCGACGGCCCACGGCGGATACAATCTTGTCGATGATCCGCAGAAGGTGGCGTTCATCCTTGAAGGTGATGTCGGTCAGCGTCAGCTTGCCCGCGCGTTCAACAAAGATTCGCTTGGGGCCGTTCACCAGAATATCGTTGACGGTTTCATCTTTCAGCAGTGTTTCCAGCGGACCAAGGCCCATGACTTCGTCATACAATTCCTGATGCAGGATCTGGCGGTCTTGTGCGTTTAGCGCGACGTTCATCTCCTCCAGCGCTTCGGCGGTGATAGAGGCGATTTCCTGTTTCAGGTTCGCCTCGGACGCCTTTTCCAGCGCTGAAAGGTTCAGGTTATCAAGCAAGCGCTTGTGCAGCTCGACCTTGAGCTCCATCAGCTTGTCTTTGCGCTTTTTTTCCTTGTCCGATGCCAGGGCCTCGGCAGGCGTTTTGGGCGGCGGAGGGGTGGGGCCGGGGCGCGCAATAACGGCGACCGGCTTTGGCACCGAGGCGGCAACCGGGGCCACCGGGCCCGTTGAGGTGACAGGTTTCAGCCCGGTTGGTGCTGGGCCTGCATCTGGTTTTTTGAATCGCGAAAACATCGTATAGCCCCCTTGGCCCGATTACGCTTTGCCCGCCTCGACGCCCTTATTCAGGTCGTGCAGCGATTTGGCGAGTTTTTGAATTTCCTTGCGCAGCGGATTCTTTGCGCTGGTTTCTGCAAGCGGCAGGCCGTGGTCGTTGGCCTGTGTCACCTGCGCGCTGCCGTCTGGCAGTTGCACTTCGATCACGATGTCGAGGCTTTCAGCCATGCGCTTGACGCGGCTTTTGCCAGAGAGGTCGGTAAATTTTGGCGCGCGGTTCAGCACATAGCGCAGTTTTTCATGCGGCAGGGCTTCGGCTTTCAACGCACGAACCAGACGCAGGATGTTCTGAGCCGAGCGCAGATCAAGTTCCATTAGCGCGAAATAGACATGCGCGCGGGTGAGAACCGATTCGGTCCAGGCCACGATGGTTTTGGGCATGTCGATGATGACATAATCGAAATTTGCCGCCGCCATATCAATGATCCGGCCAATTTCGTCGGGCCCAAGGATATCGAGCGGCAGCATGTCGGCGGGCGCGGTAAAGACGTGCAGCCGGTCGTTGAATGTAAGCATCGACTGCAAGAAAGTGTCACTGTCGATATTGGCGGTATCAGACAATACCTCGAACACGATTTCCTTGCGCGGCAGGTCCAGATAGGTGGCCGCCGAGCCATATTGGAAATCCAGATCCAACAGACAGACGCGAGGCGCGTCGGTTTTTGAAAGCGTCGCCAGTTCCCAAGCCAAGTTCACGGCAAAAGTCGAAGACCCAGACCCGCCGGCAAGCCCGTGGACCGGTAGAACAACGCCTTCGCGATCCCCTTTGGCCTTGAATTTTGGTGTGGCGACGGCTTCGACCTCGTCTTCGGGGGGGGCGGCAATCGGCGCAGGGGGAGGGGCCGGCTGGCGAAGCCGTTCAATCGCTTCGTCCAATGCGCCGTCTGGCAGCGGATAGGGCACAAAATCATCGGCCCCAAGCCGCA
Source organism: Pseudotabrizicola sp. (assembly GCF_030684215.1). Lineage (GTDB taxonomy): Bacteria > Pseudomonadota > Alphaproteobacteria > Rhodobacterales > Rhodobacteraceae > Pseudotabrizicola. The sequence goes on along the minus strand of NZ_JAUXOV010000063.1, from coordinate 6,152 downwards.
GCAGCTGGTGCAATGCAATCGGGCTGAGTTGATCGGCGATCAGCACCACCTTGATCTCTCGCGCCTTGGCGGTGCGGATGATTTCAGAAATCCGCGTCAGGTCCGCTTCGTCCTCGGCATCGACTGCGATGGCGACGAATTCGAGCGTGGCGGCTTCCGGCTGGCCCATGAACACCAAGGCATCATCAAACGAAAGATCGCCCCAGCTTTCGCCAAGTGCGTTTTCCATGTCGTCGATCAGCAGCTCAAAGTTCTGCACATCCCGCGAAATCGTGCAGGCTACGATCGGCGCCGGATCGGGTTGAAGGGTTGCCACGCTCGTCATCTCGCCTCTTGTCCTTCCAGAAGACGGGCCATGACGCAGGGTGCCGACAGACGACAGCACCATAAAAAACTGCATCGGACCCGTGCGGGACATACCCGCGACTGTTTCCATTGAGGATAGAAATGATGGGGAATGGTGGCAGGATTGGGGCTAAAAGATCGTGATTCTTTGATATTTGGCGAACCTGTCAACACTCATGGCGGTTGCCGGATGTTTTATGCAAAAGGGGGCAGAAATCCTGCCCCCTTTTGAAAACAATCTTCCGCAGGCAAGCTGCGGCAGCAAACGGTCTGTCAGTCGGCCGGATTGACCGATGTGGTGATGACTGTGTTTGCAGGATGCGGGCGCACGGCACCAGCGACGTATTCGCGGAAGATCACCTCGGCATATTTGCCGTTCAGCAGTGTGCCGCTGCGTTTGTGGAAGCCTGCAACCTCGGTCACGGTGCGGCGGTTTGCCTGCTCGGGGCCAGAGGTTGCGACAACTGGGCGAGTCTTGCCAAAAGACACCAGCGCCTCCAGCCGGTTGCGACTGATGCCCTGGCTCGCAAAGAATGACACCACAGCTTGCGCCCGGCGCTTGCCCAGTGCCTGGTTATAGCTGTTTGATCCGACCAGATCGGTGTGGCCATAGACAGAGAAGCGCAGTTCAGGGAACTGTCTGATCCAGTTTGCCTGTTGCGCAAGCACACGCCGTGCCTCAGGTGTCAGTTCGGCACTGTTAAAGGCGAAGGTGACCGTGCTGGGCACTTCGGCCCGGAAACGGACGTTCAGTTGCTGCATCGCATCAATTTCACCGGCCATGATGCCGGTGTTGTTGCGGGTCACCGCACCAAAACCACCTTCATCCACCTCATAGCCCAGTTGTTTGTCAAAACCGGGCTGTGCGGTGCACGAAGCCAGTGCAGTGCTTAAAAGGATCGTCACAAGGGCTGTGGATGTCACGCGCATCTGCTTACTCCATCACATAGCCGTAAGAGGTGCTGAAATCCTGACGCGCCACTTCACCGGCCGCGCCGCGTGGCGGATTGGCGACGATGCCGTTCAGGAAAAACTCACGCTCGGTTGGCAGGCGGACACGATCGGTTGGCAGGGCATAAACATCGCCCCGCGTTGGCGTTACCAGATGCGGTGTGATGATGATGACCAGTTCCGACTGATTGCGCTGATAATCTGAACTGCGGAACAGCGCACCAAGGATCGGCACATCGCCAATCCACGGCAACTGGTTGTTCAGGTTGCGGAAATCGTCTTGCAACAGACCGGCCACCGCAAAACTTTCACCATCGCGCATCTCGACCGTGGTCGAGGTTTCGCGGCGCTTGAAGGCGTTGATCGAGAAGCCGCCCGATTCAATCGTGATCGTGGTGTCAATCGACGACACAGCGGCGTTAAGCTGCAGGTTGATGATGTCGCCATCAACCACGGTGGGGGTAAAGTTCAGTTCTACACCGAAGGGTTTGTAATCAATCACTACCCCGTCGCTGGTCAGCACAGGAATGGGATATTCACCACCGCCCAGAAACCGTGCTTCTTGCCCGGAAAGGGCGGTCAGGTTTGGTTCGGCCAATGTGCGGACAACGCCCTTGGATTCCAGTGCTTCCAGCAGGACGGCGAATTGCACCGACCCAGCGGTGAAGCCAAGGCCAAGCGCGCCACGGGTGCCCGGCGCTGTGGTGATCGGGTTGCCGATGCCATTGTTGCCCGCCAGCCAGGTGCCGGTTTCGCCGGCGATCCCGATCTTTTTGCCGCCTTGCGCTGCGAGTGAAACGCCAAGGTTTTTGGCGACCGAGCGCTGCATTTCGGCGAAGCGGACTTTGAGCATAACCTGCTGGGTGCCGCCAACGCTCATCAGGTTGGACACCCGTTCGGGCGCATAGCGGTTTGCCAGATCCAGCGCGCGGTCAAGTTTGGCGGTGGAGGACACGACGCCTGACAGCACGATGCCGTCATTGGCGGTACGTACTTCGATGGGTTCGCCCGGCAGGATCTGTTGCAGGCGTTCCTTGAATTCGGCGATATCGGGGGTGACATGCACATCGACGTTTGAAATCAGTCGCCCATCAGGGCCCAACAGCGTCAGCGTGGTGCGGCCCGGTGTTTTGCCAAGCACATAAATCGACCTGTCAGACAGGGTCGAGATGTCGGCAATGCCAGGGTTGGCGATGGACAGTTCCGCAAACGGCGTATCACTCTCCACCACAACGGCACGGTTCATCGGAACCTGAAGCGGCGCGGAAACAGACCCACGCATCACCCTCAGGGTTTCTGCCGACGCGACGCTGGTCAGCGCCGTCGTGGCCAAGGCTGCGGCCATAAGGCCAACCTTGAGAAGTATGTTCATGTTCATGTGACCTGCCCTTTCGATCACGCCTCTTTCCGGGTCTTTTCGCCCGTATTGTCAGTGAAGATGCCTGCAATGCCGATTTTTTGCAAGAATCAAACAGTTATTAGACAAAGCTTATGTGGATAACATGCAACAACCCTCAACAGGTCGCTAAACGCAATTGGGCGGCCACCAGATAAGGTGCCGCCCGTCTTGGTTTTTTGGGGTCAGTTGGTGCAGGGGATTGGCACTTCGACCCGTTCGTTGCCGTTCCGCTGGATGATCGTGCAGACTTTCTCGGCTTCTACATGCACAACTTCTTGCTTTTGAATGTTCAAAAGCGCGCTGCTGTTGACTTCGATTGTCTCGGTAATCGTATCATCGCCAGATCCGACCAGCGACAGGGCAAGGCGGCCAGTGGCCTGTGCCTGTGCCAGCCGCGCCACTTGTTCCGGGGTTGCGGCGACTGTCACCGTGCGGGCGACCATTGCGCCGGCCGAGGCATCTGACTGCTGGTCGACCGCGATGATCCGCGTGGAACTTTCGATCAGCCGGGTCAACTCGCCGCCGGTGCCGTCAACTGCGCCGGTCCAGTAAACATCGACCCGGTCGCCGGGCTGCACAAAGCCGGACACGCCCGAAGCCACATCGACCTTGATAGCAAAGGCGCGCATACCCCTGGCAATTTGCCCGGTCAGACCTGCGGCTTGCCCCGGATCGGTGACCTTGGTCGTAACGACGGGTTCAAATTTATCCATCTGGCGAAGGATGTAGCGGCTTTCTTTCAGCCCGCTCGGAAAGAGCGTCTTTTCATCCATGAAAACGCCATCGGGCAACGAGTTCTTTGGCCAGTAGACGAGTTGCACGTCTTCGGCCTTTAGCTCATCGCCATAATTCTTGGTTTTTTTCAGAACATAGACCTGAACAATCGGGCCAACCTTGGCCCGCAGTTGCCGTTCTTGTTCAAGTTGCGTCTGCGTCTGGCCGATGTAGCCTTTCGCCAAATAGACCGCGCTGCCCGCCAAGGCGACGCCCGCCACGAGCACTAGTCCAAACATGCCGCGCATGGCCAAACCCTTTCCCACCTTTGGTCAGGCGGCAAAACTGCAGCCAGTGACCTTTGCTTTGCAGTCCGCCAGAATCTTACCGGCGAGCCGCTTCATCAATGTCTGCGGTGATCGCTTCCGCAGCCCGCATGAAGTGGCCTTCGGTAATCACCGAAAACAGGCCAAGTGCCAGACCCACTGTCGCGGCGGTCAATACCACCCAATCAACGGTCACGGCACCATCTTCGCAGTCAGAAAACCGCTCGATAGAGAAGCGATCTGATGGACGGGGAAACTGCATTCTCGGTCACTCCGTGTAAACTACGCTGGGCGCAGGGCCTGCTGGGGCGAGTCCGCCTACGACTGGCCCGGGTGGTGGCTGCGCCTGGCAGCGGCACCAAGGTTGCAAAAGGCGCGGACCATATTAACGGTCCGCGCCCTTCAGATCAGGCGGGCAGCACAGTGTGCCCGGTTCCGATGAAAGGATCAGCGACCGATCTCGGTTGCAGCGTCGATGTCGCCAGCGATGACGGTTGCAGCGTTCTCGATTGCAGGACGTGCAGCGTTGATCACGATCAGGCCCAAGCCGACGACAGCAGCGGTCAGAACCACCCAGTCAACAGTCACAGCACCGGATTCGTCGTTCTTGAAGTTCTTGAAGATGTTCAGAAGGGTCATGATATGTCTCTCTTTCACGTGTTGCTTTTGGTTGTTCCAACCGTTCGGCTTCTTCTTCGGTCTGGCCTCTGTTCCGTTCCGTCTTCCGTTCGGTATGAGCATGTTTTCACCTGCAACGGTGGCAACATCTGGGCACGGATCAGGTCTTTTTCAGACAGATAGAGATTTCATGAAGATTTTTGTTAAGCGCATGAAAGTTAACAATTTAATTTTTTACTAACATGAGGTCTTCCCGTGAAAGCCAAGGCAATTGCGGCAATTTCGCCAGATTTGATAGCGGTTTTGCAGCCATGGATGGTTTGAAGGACGGATTCGTGTAAACGTATAAGCAATAAAAACAACAGACAGGCATCGAGCAGCGATGCGATTCATTGCAGGACTACTGGCCGCAGGCATCGGATTCGCGCCCCTCTCTGGCGTGGCCGAAGGTTTGTCGGGGGAACGCGACTTCTCGTTCAAGCGGGTGAAGGTCGGCGAAGGTGTGGGCAAACGAAAGATTGTCCAGATTGATCCGGCCGAACAGGCACGGCTGCTGGCGCTGGCGCCAAAGGTCATACCGCGCGAACCGACACCCGAGCCTGATGCGGTGACGGCGGTGGCGGGTGCTGTGGCCGCTCCGGGGGCACTTGCAAAGGTGGCTCCCAAATCTTCAAGCTATGACTGGTTCTGGCAAACGGTGCCCACCAGCCGGGGGGCTGTGGCAGACCGGTTCCCGCTGGCGATGGCCACGCTGTCGAAGGGGCCAAAAGGCACCGGGGTGACCGCCCCCCGCTTGCAGCATATGCAGGGCATCGCGGAACAATACGGCAAGCACATTCTGGCCGCGACAATCGGCACCGATGTGTCGCCCGCGCTGGTGCTGGCGGTGATAGGGGTGGAAAGTTCGGGTCGCGCAGATGCGGTGTCGCACGCGGGCGCGCAAGGGCTGATGCAACTGATCCCGGCCACGGCCTCGCGCTTTGGGGTGACCGATTCGACTGACCCCGCGCAGAACATCAAGGGCGGGGTTGCCTATCTCAACTGGCTGCTGAAAGAGTTCAACCGCGATCCGTTGATGGTGCTGGCCGCCTATAACGCGGGCGAAGGGGCGGTGCGCGCCAATGACGGCATCCCGCCCTATGCCGAGACGCGCGACTATGTGCCCAAGGTGCTTGCGGCGTGGCAAGTGTCGCAGGGGCTGTGTCTGACGCCGCCCGAATTGGTGACGGACCCATGCGTGTTCAAGGTGATTTCGGCGGGCGGCTGACACGGGGTGACGAAAGCTGTGCATGCGGCTGATGTGGCAAGGGGGGCTGTCTGCCCCCCTCGGAGCTTACGCTCCTCACCCCCCGAGGATATTTTTGAACAGAAAATGCAGTCAGGTCGCGAAAGCGTCAGCCCATCCGGGGTGTTTCCTGCGCTGCGCGTTCACGAAGGGGCAAAGCGGCACGATCTTTATGCCGCGCGCCCGGGCATCGTGGACCATGTATTCGACCAAGGTTGCCTCCGCGCTGGTCTCGCGCCGCGCGGCAGGCACTCCGGTATGATCGGCGATGATGAGGGTCGGGGCGGTGACCGAGAAAGTGATCTCGGCTTACGCCCCGTTCTGTGTCAGGACGTAGCGGCCTTTTGAGCCGTGATCCTCGCGTCGAAGGGTTGGCTCAGTCGACAATCGTGGCCTCTGTGGCGGCGCGCAGGTCGGCTTCGGTCACGCCATCAGCCAGTTCGACGAGTCTCAGGCCGCCGGGGACGACATCGAGCACGCCGAGGTTGGTGATGATGCGGTCCACGACCGCGCG
>NZ_JAUXOV010000031.1 GCF_030684215.1 Pseudotabrizicola sp. | reverse complement strand
TGCCGATATCGACACCGACGACGGCAAGGTCTTCGAGGCTTCCTGTCTTCTTTGCACACATGGCTACTTCTCCTTGTTGCACGGTTGATCCCTCTTCAGGGTAACCCAACTGTGGGGAAGCAGCCGACACATCCCTTTAGCTTACGGTTCAGCCTACATATGGCTTACCACAAAGCAGCCACTTGATTACCGTGCGCCGCCGGATACAGGGAGTGAATGTGGGGGCTGGTCTTCTGATCTTCTACATGTCCCGCACAGACGCCAGACCCCAGAACTCGGCAATGTGGCGGGTCGAGGAGATACCAACTTCCAGCATGTATTTATCTTCTTTGCCCAAGCCCTGGTCTCCCCCGGCCTTGATTGGCGTGCCGTGTCCCATGCTCCCGATAATGTATTCCTCGATCACAGCCCGTCCGGCTGCATTGCACCAGACCTGCCGGGGAAAGCCGTCAACTTTCTCCACCCGTGTCGGCAGTCCTTCGACCTTGTGGATCTTCTGCCACTGTCGGACGATAGAATCGGCGTTGGAACTGTCGACGGTCGTGTCGCGGCCGCCGTGCCAGACCGAGATGGTCGGCCAGCGGTCCGTGGCGTTCGATGCCGCGCGAACAAGCGCGTCGAGCTTGAGATTCGAGGGGCCGCCATGTCCCTTCATGCGATAGATCGCCTGCATAAGCGTGTTAGCGCTGCGGTAGGGCAGGCCGGCGATGATCGCACCTCCAGCGAACACCTCAGGGTAGGTCGCCAGCATCACCGATGTCATGGCCCCTCCTGAAGACAGCCCGGTGATGAAGACCCGTGAGGGGTCTATCGCTTGTTCATCAATGACCTGTCCGATCATCTGACGAATGGAAAGGGGCTCGCCGCCACCGCGCTGGCTGTCACCTGGCTTAAACCAGTTAAAGCTTTTGATGACGTTGTTAGACCGTCGCTGCCCGGGGAACAGAAGTGCTACCCCGCACTCGTCGGCGAGTGCGGACCAGCCCGATCCGTTGTTATAGCTCTCCGCCGACTGGCTGCTGCCGTGAAGCACAACAACGAGGGGACCGTTCTTTGGAAAGTTCTCAGGGATGTAGGTGTCTGCCCGCAGCGAACCGGGGTCAGTTCCGAAACTGTGTAAGGTGGTCAGGTGACCGCGGGTTTTTGATGATGCCGACATGCGGTCTCCCTTGCTGGAACCTGGTATAGGTTAACGGGGACACAACGCATGAGTCTGGCAATCGTTCCGACCGGGTTACGCCGCCGCCGAAAGCGGCTGACATGGCTTGGTCTCTGGTCTGCGGATCGCCTCAGCCGTTTCGCGTGCATTTAGTGTTGGCAAATGTAGCTGAAAATGGCTCTGGTATGGCCACAAAAATGGAGCGAATGGCAGCTATCACAAGATGCTGCGAGTGCAATGCTGCAACCTCACAGTCGGCAATGGGCCGTCACCGCTTGGCTGTCGACCACCCGACAGATGCTACGCCATTCCCGAGCGGCCGCTTTGACGAACCCCTCCTGACAGGCCGACCGGTTGGTTTGGGCAGACCGGCGCATGGCACGCCGGTCGGCGGGGTTGTTACAGATCGATCCCTTCTGACAAGGACAGCGCGTCATCCAAGTCGACCCCAAGATAGCGAACAGTGCTGTCCATCTTGGTATGCCCGAGCAAAAGCTGAACAGCGCACAAGTTGCCCGTCTTCTTGTAAATCTGGGCAACCTTGGTGCGTCGCATCGAATGGGTGCCATAGACGCTCGGTTCAAGCCCAATCGAGAGCACCCAGTCGCGCATGATCCGGGCATACTGCCGCGTGGACAGGTGCGGGCTTGCATGGAGACGGCTTGGCCAAAGATATTCGCAACCGATCATTTCGGGATCCTTGATCCAACGCTCCACCGACAGTCGCGTGGTTTCGGTGATCTCGAAGCGGACAGGCTTGCGTGTTTTGCTTTGTGTCACGGAGGCGCGTTCCTTAACGCGGCCGGCGGCGTAAACATCGTTCACCTTCAGGCAGACCAGATCGCAACCGCGGAGTTTGCAATCTATGGCCATGTTGAACAGCGCAAGATCGCGCTTATTGTCGGCCATTTCCAGCCGGACACGAATGGACCAGACATGTTTGGGCAGCAGCGGCCGCTTCTGGCCGACGATGCGGCCCTTGTTCCAAGGGGCACGCGCACGACGAAGGGCGGGGAGTGTTTCAATGGACATGACTTCTCTCCTGTCCACCAAGCCCGCCACGTCCTCGGCTTTGCCGATGGGGCAATGTAACATCGACCACCGTTCCTGCGCTCATAAATCGTATCGGGCGGTTTACGGTCGTTCGTGGGGGCGGCGGGGCTGTGTCTTGGTGCGTGAATGTTGACATCCGGGCCGAGGACAGCGCCTGTTTCGGAGGGTGCAGCGTTGCGGCGAAGGCTGACGGGCCAATCAAGGGTCTCGCCACCGCAAAACCTGCCCGATATGATGGCCTGCAGGGTGAAACTTCGCTATGTCAAAGACTGAAATCAACAGGTAGCCAGCATGGCGGTTTTCCGGAGCCTTTTTGTCATTCTGGCCGTGGTTGCGGTGGGTATCCTGTTGCTGAGGGCCTTGTTCCCCTTGGCGGAGCGGCAGGACATCGCGGTCTCGGCGGCTTTGCCTGCAACCGCCGCCACGACAATCGGTGCCGCAGTGCTGGCAGCACAATCAGAGCATCCGGGGATGAGTGGCGTGATCCCGCTCTCTGGCGGGGGCGAGACTTTTGCCGCCCGCGTGCTGCTGGCGCGCGCGGCCGAACAGTCTCTGGACGTGCAATACTACATCTGGCAGGCCGACACGACCGGCTACCTGCTGCTGGAGGAATTGCGCGCAGCTGCGGCGCGCGGGGTGCGGGTGCGGTTGCTGTTGGATGACAACGGGATTGCAGGGCTTGATGCTGAATTGCGCGCGCTGGATGATCTGCCCAATATCGAGGTGCGCCTGTTCAACCCCTTTACCTTGCGGCGCCCGAAACTGCTGTCCTTCGTCTTCGATTTCCCGCGGCTGAACAGGCGGATGCACAACAAGTCCTTCACCGCCGACGGTGCTGCCAGCGTGGTGGGCGGGCGGAACGTGGGCGACATCTATTTCGCCTTCGGCAGGGGCGAGCATTACGTCGACACCGATGTTCTGGCCCTGGGCCCTGCGGCGGCAGATGTCTCGGCGGCCTTCGACGCCTACTGGAACAGCGCCTCGGCCTATCCGGCGGGCCTGGTCCTGCCCCCGGCGCCGGATGGGATGGCGCGGCTGCAATCGGCGGCAGCGACGGCACTGGCCTCGGATCTGGCCGCGCCTTACCTGACAGCAATCCGAAACTCGCCCTTGATCAAGACATTGACGGCGGGGGCGGATGCGGTGGAATGGGCGCACGTGACGCTGGTAGTCGACGACCCCGGCAAGGGGCTGGGCCAGCCGGGCGCCGGCGGGCTGCTGATCGAACGGCTAGCCGCGATTTTGACGGATGTCACGACCGGCCCGGGCGTCTCTGTCGATCTGATCTCGGCGTATTTCGTGCCTGGGCGGGGTGGGACCGAGCTGCTGACCTCGCTTGCGGCACAAGGTAGAGCGGTGCGGGTGCTGACCAACGCGCAGGAGGCCACGGATGTCCTGACCGTTCACGGCTCCTACGCCGGATATCGCCGCGCGCTGCTGGCAGGCGGGGTTGCGCTGGGAGAGCTTCGGGCCGATCCGCTGATCCCGCAGCAGGACCAGACGCTGGCCTCTCTCCTTGCGGGCTCTGCCACCTCGCTGCACTCCAAGGTCTTTGCCATCGATGGCGCGCGGGTGTTCATCGGGTCGTTCAACTTCGATCCCCGCTCGGCGCGGCTGAACACCGAAATGGGGCTTCTGATCGAAAGTCCGGTCTTTGCATCGGCGGTGACCGGGGCGCTGGATCAGGTGATGGAACGCGGCGCCTATGCCCTGCGCCTGTCGCCTTCGGGTGCGCTGGAATGGACCTCAATGGGGGAAGGTGGCGCGCCGATCGTCCATGCCACCGAGCCGAATACGACTTGGTTTGACCGCTTCATTGTCAGGGTCATCGGCATCCTGCCGGTGGAATGGATGATGTGACCGCCCAGCGAGGCCCTGACCGACAGGGCCGAGGCCGAGGGGTCAATCCGCCGGCCGCGGTCGCGCCCCTTCAACAACCTCGCGGATCCAGTCGCGCAGCCGGGTCACATCGGCATATCGGATGAATTCGGTTTCTTCCGGCCCCGTAGGCCCTGCCTTGACCCCACCCTTCACGATCCCGGCAAGCCGGAACCCGCCGGGAATGCCCGGATCGGGCACATACAAGGGGCCGCCGGAATCGCCGTAGCCTGTGCGCTGTGCCGATCCAGAGATGCCGACGCAAAAATCATGGACAGGATCGAAATCAGCCCGTTCCACCATGCAGCGTCCTGCCTCGGCGACTTCGGAGGCGTAAAACTCCAGCACCGCCCCCTCGAGCCCCATGCCGAGGCCGACCGTGGTTGTCGCGAAACCCGGGACAAGTTCACCCTCGAAGATCGAGGCGACCTCGGCACCCTGCGCTGTGGCATCCGCCTCCAGTCGCAGCAGCGCTGCATCCAGACGGGCCGTTACCAGCAAAACCGGCGCCTTGCGAACCTCGGTGATCCGCAGTCTCGCGCCGATGCTTCCATCGGGCTGGACGTTGACGCCGACGAAAACCGAATCGGCTCCGTGACCGACGTTTTCGAACAGAGGTTTGCAATGCAAAGCGGTCAGCACCCATTCGTGCGCAACCAGCGCGCCGCCACAACCGTTGATTTCCCGCCCCTCATGTCTGGGAAAGGGGCTGATGTTGCGAAGGGAAACGAAAGAACGGAACTCCACGACATTCGCGGGTAGGCCGTTGACGATGGAAAGAGATGTCGATGGCCAGCACAGCACAAGCGCGGCGAGGAAGTGCGGTCGCATGTCGGAGATCATCCTTTTGCTATCCACCAGTGGCGCCCGTGAACCGCCGCTCGTGACATCATATGCCATGCTTGCCACGTCAGGCATATAGGAGGAAAGCAAGAGCAACGCGCGACCCTGTCACACGGCGCTGCATGTGATCCGCAGCCGGTCGTGTGCAGAACGACAAAACCAGTCGCAAACGCTGGCGGGTTGAGCTAATTTCTGGCAAGCGGCAAGCGGCAAGCGTCCGCTAGGGTGAGCGACAGATGCACGCCGAAGCCTTGCCACTGGCTGCCATAGCATTGACCGGGGCTATTGCGCTGGCCGCGCTGGTGCCGGCGGCGCTGCGCATGGCCCTCGTGCCTGCTGTCGTTCTCGAAATCCTGTTCGGTGTTGTGATCGGCCCGCAGGGCGTGAACCTGCTGGCACCGAGCGTGACACTGGAGATGATTGCACAACTCGGCCTTGCGATCCTGTTCCTGATCGCTGGCCTCGAGATCAACCCCCGTGAGGTCCGCGGCGAACCCTCGCGTCTGGCGGTCCGGGGGTGGCTGGCCTCGCTGGCCGTCGCGGGCATCCTCGCCTTTGGCGGCCAGGCACTGGGCCTGTTTCCGGCTGCGGGCTTCGTCGCCATCGCACTCACCACCACGGCGATCGGTGCGCTGATGCCCATCCTGAAGGATCGGGGCATGCTGGCCCCGCCCTATGGACCCTATGTTCTGGCCGCAGGCACTGCCGGCGAGGCGTTTCCGCTGGTGGTGCTGTCGCTGATCCTGGCAGGGGCGGCCGGTGTCGGAGCACAAAGCCTCGTGCTGGTCGGATTTGTGCTGGCGGCAATTCTTGCCATCGGGCTGGCCGGGCGGGTGCGCAGCCTGCACCTGCCGCCGGTGCTGCGTGACACCATGACCAGTTCCGGACAATTCCCGATCCGGCTGGCGGTTTTTCTTGCCGTTACCTTTGCCGTTTTCGGTGAAAGCCTCGGGCTGGATCTTGTGCTTGGGGCATTTGTGGCCGGTGCGGTTCTGCGCGCGCTGGTGCCCGAGAATCTGCACCATGATCTGATGGTGCGCCTTTCGGCCCTGGGCTACGGCTTCCTGATCCCGATCTTCTTTGTGGTGTCCGGCATGAAGCTCGACCTCGCGGCCATGACCAACTCGCCCATGGGCCTCGCATTGGTTCCGGTCTTCGTTGCCATGATGCTGCTCGCGCGCGGTCTGCCAGTGCTTTGGTTCTACCGCCATGCGCTTCCGTTCCGCCAACAAATCGCCTTGGCCCTGCACTCAGGGACCCAGTTGCCACTCGTTGTCGCGATCACCGCGATCGCGGTCGGCCAGGGCGCGATGCCTGAGTGGTGCAGCGCATCACTGGTTGTCGCGGCTGTCATCACGGTCATGTTGTTTCCGGCGCTTGCCAGTCTGGCGGTCAGAGACCGGACTCCTACGCGATCCTGAGCGCCGGGAGCGCGGCGGCGCATGCCGATCGAGAGTGAGAGGCGTACCGATTTCCCGGTTACAGGTTGAAGGCTGGGCGCGTGGTTTGTGGCACCTGCCGCGGGAGATATTCGACGGGCATTGTGGACGCTCCGAACCAGGTGCATCCGGTGCGGGCTGTTGGCGGATCGGTGGCGGTGAGAGGAACAAACGGGGGGCGTCCGAACGGTTCAACCGGCCCGATGACGAGCGGTATGTGTTACTCGACGGTCTCTGGGCCAATGTGAAGGACCGGTCCGGGCGCAACCGTAGCCGTGTAGTGCAGCATGCAAATAGTCGTGTCGAGGCCTTGCGCGACCGCGCTGAGCGGCTGCTTCGGAGAATTTGTAGCGACTTCTCGACCGTCAGCTATGCGCCGGGTGCGTCGTCAGCGACTGCGCATGCTGCTGCGCATGGCCCAGTCGGCACCGCCATAGGTGACGGCGTAAATCAGTACTTCTGTGGCATCGTCGTCGACGGTGAATGCGATGACGGCTTTGCGCCCGGCCGGGATGGCACGCAGCCCGGGCGCGATTTCGGTTCGAAGACTGCCCTTGTGCGGCGTTGCCTTCAGCGTGGCGATGGCCGCCTCGATTTCTGCCAGCTTGCGGGCGGCCGAGTCCGGTCCGGCATAGTCAAGGATCCACTGTGCGATGGCATCAAGATCACGCGCGACGAGTGGGTGGTACCTGATGCGGTAGTTCACGCGCCGCGGGCCGCCCCGATGGTGCGGCGGGCAGCGGCGAAGGCGTCGTCCTGGTCGATGAAGGCTTCGCGCGGTGTTTCCATGCGGGCGCGGATTTCCTGCGCGAGGGCAGAGAGGGCCACCTCGCGTTCCTGTTCATCCTGCATCATCTGTTCCAGCGCGGCCGCGACTGCGGCGCTCTGGGTCGCGAACACGCCCTGCCCCACCTTTTCTGAGAGGAATTGGTGGTGACGGTCGGTGAAGCTGAGGGTGGTTTTGACGGTCATCCGCGCCTCCATGGTATGACTGAGTCATATACCGGATCAGAGCGATGATTTCAACCGGGCGCGCGCGGCACGGCTGATGGCCCCAAAACGCAAAAAGCCCCCTGGGTTACAGGGGGACTCGTCAAACGTTGAGGTGGCGTTGAGGTAAAACGGGAGCGCCTATACACAAGTGTTTTTGTCTGATTTTAACCATTTGTAAAGGTTAGATATTTTGGTTGCGGGGACAGAACTTGCTCACTATTTCGCACCTCGCACAGCGGCTTGAATTATCAAACTGAGGCAAGGCAAATGCAAGTAACGTTGGTTGCGGGGACAGGATTTGAACCTGTGACCTTCAGGTTATGAGCCTGACGAGCTACCGGGCTGCTCCACCCCGCGTCCGGCCCGAGGGCAAGTTATATTGCGATCGGGTATTTGTATCGTATTGAGAGTCTTGTGTCTC
>NZ_JAUXOV010000016.1 GCF_030684215.1 Pseudotabrizicola sp. | reverse complement strand
CTGATGGCGTGAGACGCCCCCAAATGTCGCTCATTTTGCGATCTGCCTGACCTGCCTGACGATTGGGGCCTTCTCAATCATCAGACAGGAGGCTTCCATGACAGAGCAGAGAGTAAGCCCGCCTCGCCAGCGAATGATCGAAGACATGCGCATCCGCGGGATGGGCGACAAGGCACAGAAGTCGCACATCCGGGCGATCAAGGATTTCGCGGCCTTTCTCGGGCGATCACCAGACACGGCGACACCGGAGGATCTGCGCGCCCATCAACCTGTGGAAGGGCGACGGTGTGCTGTCGATCCCGGTTGGCGCCTTGTTCCGCGACGGGGCCGACTGGACAAGGTGAAACCGCCTTCGGAGCCATTCAACAAACCAATCTTCGTTGACAGTCATCAATGAACGGAGACGATTTTTCAATCAGCATTGGTGCACGCATTGCGCGGCGTCCAGCCGCAGTTGCAGACAGGCCGAAGCGTCCCAAACATGAAGTGCAGCAAAAGGTGTAACGCGCAAATCCCCGATCTTGGCTGACCGCAGATCAGTATGAATATCCAGCGTGCCGGTCGTGGACGCCGCGGGTCAGGCGCAGCCAGGCTTCGGCATACAACTGTGCCAGATCGCAGGCCTATGGGTGGGGGACAGCCTTCATTTGTAAACCTCGCGCCGGTCGGCAAATGCACGCACCCGTCTGCGCCAGGCGCGGTAGCTGCCGGATTTCAGATTTTGCCGCATCAACGCCTTTACCTGATCCGGACCCACCCCGTGCAGCGCACGGATCTGGTCGAAGCTGGCATGGTCGCTGAGCGCCATCTCGATGATTTCACCAAGGGTCGCGGGGTCAGGGCTTTGGAATTTCATCTGCCGCAAGGTGACTTTGTCGCGCCACAAGTCAAGCTTCCCGGGCTGGACTGACCCGGGGGCCGCTTCAATTTGACCGTTGGATTTCGCGGCCAGAAGGCCCTATCTCAGGTATGGCCAAAGGTCGTAACTTTCCTTGAGGTCGATGCCATGAGGGCGGACCTTTCTCCGAAAGACACGATGCAGCCCAGTTTCGATTTGCCGCCACCGACCCACCTCGCACATGTCGCGCAGTATCTGCATCTGACGCGCATGGTCATGCCCGCGCTCGCACAGACCAGCAGGCGCCATTGGCCGGTGCGCAACGATCACTGTTTTCAACGGATTGTGCTGGACACGATTTGCGGAGGGGTGTGGTACGTCCACATTGCGCGCCCGGCGTACAAGCACCTCAGCCCAGCGCAGGCGATGCGTGCCGTGCAGCTTTGCCATCAGATCATCGCAGATGCGGCAGACCTGAAGGCGCTGAACCAGCAGTCGCTGGCATGGCGCGGCAAAAGCAAAGTCTGACAACGGCCAGACGCCACCATTGGGATCCGCTTGGCTGGTGTCACGCTCTTAACCCGCGACGAAAAGCGGGAAACTGACCCCCAGCGCCCAGGCAAGGATGATCCCAAGCCCCAAACCCGCAGCACCCGCCCCACTTTGGCGCGTCACCCAGTGGCCCATTGGCCCAAGAACAAGGAAAAACAGCACGATCACCGGCAGGATGATCAGCACGAACAGCAAGCGCTCCAAATCGATGAAGGTTGCCGCCGTCAGCGACGACACGAACGCCAGTCGCGCGACCAGCCGCCGCCAGCCGCCCACCGCCACCACGCTGTCGGCCAGCATGAAGGGGACTGTTCCCACGCCGAGTGCGGCAATGATCCCCATCCGCTGAGCCGTCGGTACGAAGGACGCCGCGTAGCGGTCGATAGCGAACCCGAACACCGCCACTCCCCAGAGCATCAGCGCCAGCGCCGCTGCCCAGACCACCCGTGGCAACGGCCAGACCCGCAGGATCGCCAGTTGTGCCGCACCATAGAGCGCCAGATGGAGGATCAAGTAGTCCGCCACCAGCACCGGCAGGAACGGCCGATAGATCAACACCGCCACCAAAGGCACCACCGCCGCAGGCAGCAGAACCGCGGCCCAGAACCGTCGTACCGGCACGACCGGGCGGGCCGGAGCCACTGGCAACAGCCCCGCCAAAGGTCG
Source organism: Pseudotabrizicola sp. (assembly GCF_030684215.1). Classification (GTDB taxonomy): domain Bacteria; phylum Pseudomonadota; class Alphaproteobacteria; order Rhodobacterales; family Rhodobacteraceae; genus Pseudotabrizicola. The sequence goes on along the minus strand of NZ_JAUXOV010000016.1, from coordinate 40,482 downwards.
AAACAACACCGCGACCCCCGCCAGCAGCAGCAAGATCCACAGACCCGGCTTGACCACCGGCCCGGCGCTTTCCCGCTCAAAGGTCGCATCCAGCCAGTCACGCGCCTCACGCAAGCCAGAACCGCTATACAGCACCCCCACATGCTCTACGCCGGGCGCGACGACCACGCGGCGCGTCACATCGCCAGCCGTGATGGTTGCCCCCTCAACCGCTGCAGGATCGACCATCCGCGCCATCTGCAGCGCCGCCGCCCGCAACATCGCCTCCCACTGGCCTGAGATCACCAGCAGCCGCGCGGGCTGATCAGCCGTCACCGCCTGCGAAAACATCGAGATGCCAACCACCGCATTAACCGCGCCATCGGCAATAGCCGCCCTTGCAACAATATCCGTCGCCATCGAATGCCCCAAAAGAGCCACCCCCGGCCCCACGCCGGGCAAGTCCCGCCCCGCGGCCAGCACGTTCAGCGTCTGATCCACCAGCCGCTGAGTAGTGCCTTCGATGGCGTTCACATCCCCCGACATCGGCACCGGATTGCGGCCATGCCCCTCGAAATCAAAGGCCAGAACCGCATATCCCGACTGCGCCAGCGTCAAGGAATAGGCCTGCATCAGCTGCCGTGATCCGGCAAAGCCATGCGCCACCACCACCAGTGGCCCTGCGGACTCAGGCTGATGGTAAAGCGTCGCAGGCGTTGTCCCCGCAGCAAGATCGGTGATCACCAACCCAGCCCGACCCCGCTCTAGCATGAAAGCCGACAGGGCGATGATCCCAAGCGCCAACACGCCGATCACAAGGTTGCTCCAACGCGTCACGATGCACCTCCTGATCTACCTAGTCCCGACCTAGCCCGCAGGCCGCACCACGACAAGGCGACCACGGCCTTGTTGCTGTGCGTTCGTGCTTCCAGAGCGGAGAGCCAGCCTCCGAGGGCGTGGTTTGCGCGGTTGAGATGCAAAAGGCATGGGGGTTTGGGCTTTGTTTCCTGCAACTACGCAACGTCAAGGGTCATCCATGGAACCACAAGCGGGTCTACCGGATCTATCGCGCGTTGGAATTGAACCTGCGCATCAAACCCCGCAAGCGGTTGAAACGGGACAAACCTGATGCTTTGGCGGTGCCGGAGGCACCCAACCTGACCTGGTCGACGCGTTGCCCGGTAGGCGTTGGCCTTCAAACGCCGTAAGGGGACTTCATGGCAGATCGCCTCGGCGGCCGGCGAACATTTCGGTTGCTGAACGTGCTGGACGACTTCAACCGCGAAGGGCTGGGGATCGCGATCGACTTCTCTCTGCCTGCCGAACGGGTAATACGCAGCTTGCACCGGATCATCGAATGGCGCGGCAAACCCGGCACCATACGGGTCGACAACGGCCCGGAATACATCAGTGGCAAGCTGCTGATCTGAAACGAAAAAAATGGCATCACCATCCAACACATCCAACCTGGCCAGCCGCAGCAGAACGCCTACATCGAACGCTATAACCGCACCGTCAGGCACGAATGGCTCGACCAATACATCATCGAAACGATCGATGAGGCCCAAGATCACGCCACGCAATGGCTATGGACATACAACAACGACCGCCCGAACATGGGCATCGGCGGCATCACACCCGCCCAGAAACTGAAAATGGCCGCGTAAGTTCTACGAATGCACCCTGTTAAAAATGGGGTGATTACCACCCCAGAGATGAAACCCCTCGCACTATGAGCATTCCAGCCGGTCGCAGTGACGATCTGGTCGATGGAAGCCCGCTCGGGGCGCTGCAGCAGTGAATTCAACATCGCCTGTTTCGTCCCGGCGCGTGGGAACGGCGGCTTTGGCATTGGCGTCTCGGCCGCCTGTTCGCGGATCGCAACCACGGTTTTAACCACCAGCGGCTGGATCCCAATCGCCAACAGCCCGGCCTCAGTGAACACCAGCGTGGTGCCATGCCCATCGCCCGTCTCGCGCCAGAGGGGCTCACCGCGCCGCAAGTTGACCTCGACATCTTGCAGCCAGCCGTGCTCGATCATCCTATTGACGGCCATCTTCGCCGCCGCACCAGCCAGCACCTTGGGCGGCGGCAGGGCGATGTTTTCGGGGCGCTGGGCCCCGGCGCTCAGGATGATGGTCTGGGTTTCGTTCAGCTTGGTCATGGCAGGTTCCTCCCAATGGTCGTTGGTGGCAAGGAAGGCAGCGATGCGCGACATCAGGTCGTTGTGACCGCCGGCATCCGTGCCGATGATCACATCGCCATCGTCGTCGCGTTCCAGATCCGCGATCTCGCGCAGGAGGGCGATGGCCTCAATGCAGGCGGCGAGGCGTTCGGCCTCCCATGCGGCGGTGAGGGCATCCTGTTCGATCTGGTGCGCTGGGCGGGATCAAGCGGCATGTTCGCCCTCCTTGAATGCGCTGTCGGTGATCTGGCGCAGGAGGCTGGCGTAGTGGTTCAAGGTGCCGACATCGCCCCAGTTGATCTCGTCGGGGTGGGTCTCGAAATGATCGTCACTCAGGGCTTTCAGGCGATCCAGCATCGCGTCGATCTGGGCCTTGGTGGTCATGAAGGCGTCGTGGGCTTTGGCATTGTCGGTCGCGCGGCGGGGGGCATGGCGTAGTCTCCGGGGTTAGTTGCATCGTTCTCGTGCAATCAGAATCGCTCCATCCCGGAGTGTAATCAACTGATTAACAAACAATAACATTACCTTAGTGGTGGCATAGACAGATGTTCATTCGATGGTCGAACGCGAAAATTGCGCAAGGTCGGTTTGTCACGTCAGGCCAGCCCCCAGGTACACCAGGCCGCATGGCCGGAAGGTATGGGGATGTGTCTGGCGAGCTGATTACCGGTTGGACTTCACGTTGGGCAGACCTATCTACCTGTCATGGATAACAGCGCCACAACGTCCGTTCTTTACAACGCCACCTGCCCGGTCTGTACCTTCGAGATACAGCATTATGCATGCTATGCCGGTGAGAACTGTCTTCCGATCCGGTTCGACGATCTGAACTCCGACGCACGGGATCTATGGGGAATGGATGCTGACGCGGCAGCCCGGCGCCGTTATGTGCTGCGTGAAGGAAAACTGGCGTCAGGAATTGCTGCTTTTCCGGTGCTTTGGGCGCAGATGCCAAGGTACCGGTTGCTGGGTCGTATAGTGAGATTGCCCGGCATCAGACACATCGCATCGCTGGCCTTTGACCACGTCCTAGCACCGGCGATTGACCGCTTGCACCAGCACAGGCAGGCGAACCGTGCTTGCAACTGATGGGGAGGCGGGCTTTGCCGCAAGATGATGATGGCGCAGCGGTGCCGACAGGGCGTGCGGCGCGGTTTCTGCAGTTCGGCGGTATCGCGTCGGGGATTGCGGGTGGCGTTGCTGCGGGGAGCCTGCGGGCGCTAGCCAGCGGCAAGCGGCCTGATCTGGCGCAACTGCTTCTGACGCCGACAAATACCTTGCGGCTAACGGACGGCTTGTCGCATTTGCGGGGGGCCGCGCTGAAGCTGGGGCAGATGCTGTCGATGGATACCGGCGTCGTACTGCCCGACGAGTTGACGGCGATCCTTGCCCGCATGCGCGATGACGCGCGCCACATGCCGCCGAAACAGTTGCAGACCGTGCTGAATGGGGAATGGGGTATCGACTGGTATAGCCGGTTTGCGCGGTTCGATGTGCGCCCATTTGCCGCTGCCTCGATTGGGCAGGTACACCGGGCGGTGACGCGCGACGGTCAGGATCTGGCGATCAAGGTGCAGTATCCCGGCGTGCGCTCCAGCATCGACAGTGATGTTGATAACATGGCCACGCTGATGCGCCTGCCCGGCCTGTTGCCGCGCAGCATGGACATCGGGCCTTTACTGACCGAGGCCAAGCGCCAGCTGCACGCCGAGGCAGACTATATCGCCGAAGCGCAGCATCTGGCGCGGTTCGGCAGACTGCTGGAGGGATCAGATATGTTTGCACTGCCTGCGTTGCATACAGCGCTTTGCACGCCGCAGGTGATCGCGATGGATTTCATGGAAAGCGCCCCGCTTGACAGCCTTGTTGACGCGCCGCAAGCGATGCGCGACCGGGTGGCAGGCGCCCTGATCGACCTTGTGCTGCGCGAGTTATTCCTGTTCGGCGCTATGCAAACAGACCCCAATTTGGCCAATTATCGCTATGAGCCTGCGACCGGGCGGATCATCCTGCTGGATTTCGGCGCAGTGCAGCCCATCGCCCCGAAGCTCGCCGCCGATTTCCGCGCCCTTGCACATGTGGCGCTGGATGGCGGAGAGGCAGAAACGCGCGATGCCATGCTGCGTATCGGGTATTTCGGTGCCAACACGGCCCCTCATCATCAGGCCCTAATCCAGTCGATGTTCAACGCAGCGATGGCCCCCTTGCGGCAAGAGACCCCATTTGACTTTGGCGCAAGTGATCTGCTGGAACGGTTGCGCGACATGGGTATTGCTATCGGCAATGACCGCAAGCTTGCGCATGTGCCGCCAGCGGCCACGCTGTTCTTGCACCGCAAGATCGGCGGCATGTATCTGATGGCCGGAAAACTGCGCGCCCGGGTTGCATTGCGTCCGTTGGTCGAGACCTATTGCCGCAATCGCAGCACCCTGAATTGACACTTTTGAAGTGGGCAACAGCTTGCTCGGCTTATAGTTGAGGTTGATGCGATGACCGACTGGATCCCTGCCCGCGCCGAAGGCGAGAAGCTTTTGGCAGCTTTCATACCCCAGATGGGGCGGCGCTATGCCAATGGCCGCAACACCGATCACGGCCCCGGCGCACACAAGGCGGTGTCAGTTCTGTCACCATACATTCGGCGCAGGCTGGTGCTGGAGTCAGATGTCGTGGCAGCGGCCTTTGCTATCCACGGGCCCGAGGATGGCAAGAAGTTCGTGCAAGAGGTAATTTGGCGCGGCTATTTCAAGGGCTGGCTGGAACGCCGCCCGCAGGTCTGGGCCAGTTACTGCACCGGGCTGAACGCCGATCTGACGGCACTGGACCGCGACCGCCGCCTGCGCCGTGACGTTGAGCGCGCAATGAACGGACAGACGGGGATCGCGTGTTTCGATGCATGGTCCACGGAATTGGTGGATACCGGCTATCTGCACAACCACGCGCGGATGTGGTTCGCGTCCATCTGGATCTTCACGCTGGGCTTGCCGTGGCGGCTGGGGGCGGATTTCTTTTTCCGCCACCTGCTGGATGGCGATGCCGCATCGAATACGCTTGGCTGGCGTTGGGTGGCGGGGCTCCATACGCGGGGCAAACCCTATCCCGCCGATGCGCAGAACATTTCCACCTTCACCGCCGGACGCTTTACCCCGCGCCAAAGCGATCTGGCCGAGGTCACTCAGGGGCTAGAGGCGACCGAACCGGAGGGCCTGCCAACTGTTTTGCCGCTGCGGGCCTTCTCCCCGCCACAACTGTGCCGCCCGACCGCCCTTCTGATCACTGATGAGGATTGCCGGGTCGAAGACTTCGATCTTGCGTCTCTCGATATCCGCACGGCGGGCGCGCTGGCGGCAAGCCACCTGCGATCCCCCCTCCCCGTATCGGATCTGGTGCAGCGGTTCGAGGATGGCGCGCTGGCCGATGCTGCCCGGCGCTCGGGCTTTGCCGCGACAGCAATGCGCGCAGACGATCCTGCGCGCATTGCCAAATGGGCTGCAGACGCCGGAGCCACACAGATTGCCACGCCCTACATCACCCGTGGCCCGTTGCGCGATTGGCTAGATCAAGCCGTCCCATCCTTGGCCAAACACGGCATCACTCTGTGCGAATGGCGGCGCGACTGGGATGCGGCGATCTGGCCCTACGCCACAGCCGGTTTCTTCAAGGTCAAGCAGAACATTCCGCGCATCCTTGATCAGGCGCTGCCCGCATGACGCTGGCCCGTAGTGTGCTGGGCGCTCCCCGCATTGTCCGGCTGATCACCCTGATCAGCGCCGCTTTGCACCCACCTGCAGGTGCAGGGCGCATTGCACTGGCGCTTGGCTTTGGCGCACTCTGCCATGTGCTTTTCGCCGCGGGCGTGCTTGCGATGATCGTGTCGATGTTCTTTGGCCTGAGCGAAAGCCTTGGCACCGTGCCCTGGCCTTGGGCGCTACAGACCCTGGGGGGTCAGTGGGCCCGTTCTGCACCGCCACAAGGCTGCAACGACCCCGAAGCTGACCTGGAAATGCTCTGGCCGATGCGAGCAAAGTACGTGACCTGGCCGCTCCGGACAACAAGGCACTCATCTGCTCAAGGAGATGACTCTATTGATCACCCCTCTGCCGGGGACACCGCGCGCCGGTAGAGATGCCACGTGGTGTGGCCCAGGATCGGAAGGGTAAAGACCAGACCCAGGAATGCCGGGACCAGTGACAACAGCAGGGTAACGGTGATGATCGCCGCCCAGCCGAGCATGACCAAGGGGTTCTCCCGTACCACGCGAATAGACGTCAACGTTGCAGTAATGAAGTCAATGTCCCGGTCGAGGAGCATCGGCATGGCGATGACGGTCACCGAGAACAGGGCAGCCGAAAGAATTGCGCCGACGCAGGTGCCAATCACAAGGAAAGTCCAGCCTTCCGTTGTGAAGAACACGACGTTCAGGAATCCCTGCAAATCCGAAAAAGATGAACCCTGCAGGATGATCACAAGCAGGGTCCGAAACTGGTAGAACCAGATCCACAGAACGAACAGGGTGACAAAGGCCATCCAGCCCATTTCGCGCCGACGCTGATCGGCCATGACGCCGAGGATGTCCGACCAGCCGAAGCTCTCTCCCCTTTCCCGGCGTCGGGACATCTCATAGAGTCCGGCGCAGGCAAAAGGCGCGACAAGCGGAAAGGCGATCGCGGCGGGAAGTACCATCCAGATCTTGCCAAGCCAGAACATGACCCAGACGAACAGAATTCCAAACACCGCATAGAACAGTCCGAAGAAGCCGCTCATCAATGGGCGCGCAAGGAAATCGGAAAACCCCGCCTTCAGTGACTCGGTGATATCATCCGCCGTCACTCTGTTAACCGTGGGCGTGACCATTGGTTGCGGCGTCACGTCGTGCGGCGGTGTGGGACCAGTCGTCTTGGATGCCATGCCTACGCCTCCCAGAACATGTCACCGAGCGTGTCCTTCCGTAAGGGGAACCTTCGGTGAGACAGATGCTATTCGTCCACGTCCAAGCTTGCCTCAACTGAGGTACAGGGGCAAGTGCTGCCCTTTGGCCCGAGCCCGGTGGGTGTAGAGAGATTTTGGGAAGTCAGCTTCATCGCGAATTAGCGGTATTGGCTGACCAAGTTCGATACGGCACGAGCCGAACGGCAGCTTCGGAAAATGCGGCCACGCAGCATTGGGCGACCCGACCGGCCGCCTTGGGCCAGGCACGTCGATGTTGCCGTCGCACTTGCGCAATGCGCTGGAAGCCGCCTGACAACCCTTTAGCATTGCGTTCTCAGAATCTTGAGAAATATGACGTTCGATCCTTTTGAAACCTACCCGGTCACAAGTCCATCCGCCACCACGATTTGTCGCCAACAGCTCGCTGCAATCTTTTCGTCATGGGTGGAGATCAAAAAAGTTGTGTCCTCATCCCTGTTGATTTCATGTATCAGGTCCATGACCTGCTGAGCAGACGCACGATCTAGGTTGCCTGTCGGCTCGTCTGCAAGCACCAGTTCGGGGCTGTTCATCAAGGCTCGGGCGACGGCAACGCGCTGCTTCTGACCGCCGGACAGCTTGGTTGTCTGAAACCCTATGCGGCTTTCAAGCCCCACCCGCACCAGCAACTCGCGTCCGCGCGCCCGAGCGGCAGGTGTTTCGCGCCCCGCACGCACAGCCGTAGGGAAGATGACGTTTTCCAGCGCAGTGAAATCGGGCAGCAAGTTGTGGAATTGAAAGACAAAGCCGATGTGGCGGTTGCGGAACTCTGTCAGCGCGACATCGTTGGCGGCCACCAGATCCTGGCCCAGCATCCAGTGTCTGCCCGAGGTGGGCTTCATCAGTGTACCAAGAATGGTCAGAAGCGTGCTTTTTCCTGACCCCGAAGGGCCAAGCAGGGCTGCCATCTCACCCGTCTTCAGCGACAATGACAGCCCGCGCAATACATGGGTCGCAGCCTCACCCTCGCCAAAGGTCTTGGTCAAATCGGACACTTCCAGAAGTTCGGTCATTGTCCGATCGCCTGAACCGGATCGACCCGCGCCGCGGCCCTTGCTGGAAGGATTGAAGCCAGGATGGCGCCGATCACCGTCAGTATGATCGCCAGCCCGTAAGATCCCTGTGTGATATCCATCGGCAGGGTGCCCGAGACAAATTCATCGCGGCGCGGAAACGGCAGCAGCGCCAGATAACCAAGTGTCGCGCCGGTCACGCCACCCAGCAGCCCCACCAACGCGCCCTGGGTGACGAAAACGAACACCACAAATCCGCGCCCGGCCCCCATCGCCCGCATGATGCCGATCTCGGGGCGACGTCGGTAAGTGGACAAAAGCAGCGCCGACGCGACACCAATCACAATGGTGATCAATGCGAAGGTCTTGAGGAAGTAACCTGTCTGTGCCTGCGCGTTCAGCGCCTCCATCAACTGCTCGGCCCCGTCGGTCCAAGGCACCGCATCAAGGCCCGTGAGCGCGCGGATGCGCAGGGCCGTGTCATCGGCCGCATTCAGATCGTCAAGCTTGATTTCGATCCGCGTGACACCTTGTGGCAGGGCAAAAAGCGTGCGCGCGGTGGGCAGGCTGACAAAGACGCTGGAGCGGTCCAGCATGCCGGTTCCGGTCTGGAAGATGCCGCCTAGGGTCAGAACCGCTGTCACCCCGTTGGACGACTGCAATCGCAGCACCTGTCCGACCGACAGATCAAGGTCTTCCGCCAGTCTTCGGCCCAGAACAACCACGCCAGAACCCAGTCGCGCCGACCCCGCAATGATGTAGCCCTCAAGATTGAGGATGGCCGATTCACGGCCAATTTCCAAACCCGTGACGCTAACCTGCGCCACTTGCGCCCCGCGCGTCAGAAAACCCGCGCCGGCAATCTGGGGCGACACGGCCCTGATGCCGGGAACAGTCTCGATCAGCGGCACCCAGGTTTCCGTATCTCGCAGGGTGGCGGTGCGCTGGCGCCCCTGTTCGATCGCGGCCAGAAGAAACCCGTCCGCGTCGATCAAGATCGCGGGGTCTGCGATTTCCGCCTCGATCGTAACATGGCTGATGTCGCCCACGGTGCGTGAGAGGATGAACTCGGCCAACCCCCCGATCAGCGCCGACATGAAGATGAAGATGAACACGCCCACAGCCACGCCGGAAACCAGAAGAGCGGTCTGGGCCTTGCTGGCAGTCAGATAGCGCATCGCAATCTTGAGCCCATACAGCATCAGGGCGCGTCCGATCTGATGCGAAGACCATCACTAAGGCCAGCGGCGTCGATGATCACCCAATCGCCCGGGGATAGCCCTTCGGTCACAACCAACCGGGCAGCGGGCCAGTCGATCACGCTGACCGGCTGGAGCCGGGCGGACCCGTCCTGCGCAAGAAAGACCGCTGTGCCCCCACTTTCGCTCACCAGAGCTGTGCGTGGAACGGTCATTGCGGCATCACGCTGATCGACCACGATATTGGCGGTAACGGTCAGACCGATGGGGGCGGTGACGGCCATGTCGAAACCGATCCTTACAGACAGGCCGCCGGTGGCCGCGTCGACCCGGCCTGCAACCGTTCTGACAGTTCCGGTCCGCGTCTGCGTCTCCCCCGAAAAACGCAGGACTGCCAGTTGGCCAACGGCAACCTGATTGGCATATGCCTCGTCCACATCGGTTTCGACGATAAGGTCGTCCAAATCAGCGAGGGTCATCAGCACGGTTGCCGTATCCGCGATCTCACCCTCTTCGGCATCCATTGCCACGATCGTTCCAGTGATCGGCGCACGCAGCGTATGGCGCCCAAGTTGCACTTGCGCCTGTTCCAAAAGCGCCGTCATGCGGGCGACGTCCTGAATGGCGGATTGCACAGCGCGCCGATCAGCCTCCATCACGACAGCGCTGATGTTCGCCCCCAATGCGAGCGAGCGTGCATAGGTTGCTTCGGCCTGTTCCTGTGCAACCAGCGCAGCATCAAGCCCTGCGAGTGCCTGACGCACGACGGCATCCTGCGCCGCCGGGTCGATCCGGGCCAATACATGTCCGACGTCCACCCACTGCCCCTCACTGACCGCCACTTGGGTCAGACGGCCACCGACCAGAGGCCGCACATCGACCGAATGCACCGCCGCGATCCGGCCATTGACGGCAAGCAGACGTGTGACCGGGGCCATGGTGACCTGCTCAACCGTGACGGGTATCACAGCAGGTGTCCAAGGTTGCAGGTAAGCAAGTCCACCTGCTATCATACCCATCACCCCTCCTGTCAGCCAGAGGAACCAGCGACGACGTCCCGCACTGGATGGCGGTTCTGATGACTTGCGAAGTGCGGGGACACGAGATGATGACACCTCTGCCGGTGTTTGAACCACTGGCAGTCCTTCGTCTTGCTGTCTGATGGTATTGCGTATGACCATTGCACCATTTTGTTGAGGGACGACGTGATGTAATGTTATGGACCATTTTCAGGGGCCTGACGGAGATCTCATAATCGATTCTGCAGTTGCACCGCACTGATTTATGTCATGGGCGGACCTCAGGAGGCTGTCGCTTGCCCCCTTGCCTCGCAAAGTATTCCTGCGTCATTCACGAATGATCGGTTCAGGGAAGCTGCACCTATGCTTGACGTCAAGCCCGATCGTCTGCTTGGGGCCGAGCGCGTCGACCCCTTCGCACAGGGCGTAGAGCGGTCCTTTGAAGTGGGTGCGATGCGATCAAGGCAGCAGGGCTAAAGCAGGCATACGTTCATGCCACCCCAAGGCCAACTGGGCTACCCAAGACAGCGTTTCCGCACAGCTTTCAGACCGTTGTAGTCATCGGCGCCAATTCCACGGCAGCTCCGTCGTATTTGCATGTGGATCAGTCGTCGTAACCTGTCATCTCCAGATATCCCGCACCTTTATGGCTGCCCGAAATCATCACCGGCCCCTCCCAATAGGGCACCGATGTTGCCATCCATGCATCGGGGTTCAGGGCCTTGACCACGACATCAACACCCTTCTCCGGCAGAAGCACCTGCCATTCCACCGGCAAGGTGCGACCTGCCACCCTGTGGTGCGAAAGCGGCGCGACCACAAAGGCACCATCCAGTAAGGCTATGGTGGTGCCGTCCGCCCCGATCCATGTGGCCGAGGTGTAATCCTTGGACCCGCGCAGCACGAACCCCATCAACTTGTCGCCACTGTCAAAGGACAGGGAAAACCAATCCCACCCTGTCTGATCCTGCGCCAATGGCTGGGATGACCATTCCCGGTCAAGCCATGCGGTGCCGGTGACGGGCACGTCACCTTCTGGCAGGGTCAGCGTGCCGTACAGCTTGTAGAATGGCTGCGAATAGTAATGGCTTGCTTGCCCTGCAGCGGATTTGACCGAATAGCCGTTTTGACCATGCAGCACCAAGGGCCCCTTGGCATTCAAGCTGACATCATAGGCGAAATCGGGTGCCGAGGCGGTCAGGCGCAGGGTATTTATGTCCGGACCTTCCATCACCCAGTCGTCGATCCATGCCGAAAAGGGCGCGGCGTTGACACCTGCCTGCCCGATCCCGCCCCGCGCCAGTCGTTCTGTCACGTGATGCGCGTCGGGCGTGGTGACCGCCGCGTGGCCCATCCACAACTGCGGCGAGTCCCAGCCCTGCCCATCGCGCGGAGCAAGGGCAGAGCGGAACAGCGTCCATTGCAGCCCATAAGGCGTGCCATCCGGCCCGGTCATGTTGGCGGTCAGATACCACCATTCAATCCGGTAGTCGGGGTGCGCGCCATGATCGGCAGGAAACTGCAGCACGGTGTCGGACCGGGGCTGGGAAAACCCTGCCGCATCCGTGCCAAGGCCCGCAAATCCCTGCGCCATGGCCTGAAATGGCAGCAGCAAGAGCAGAACAAAAAGCCTAGCGTTCATGGCGGAACACCCCTAGCAGTTGGACAGGCGGCATGCGCGACAGCCGCCACGCTGGCCACAGCGCTGCCAGCGCGGCGGCCACAAGGGCCAGTGCACCTAGCCGCAGATAATCCAGCGGAAACAGATACATCGGAAAACGCCAGCCAAAAGCCTCGACATTCACCACCGCCAAAAGCGCCCATGCCAATGTCAGGCCAAGCGGCAAGGCGAGCGCGCTCGTGAGCGCCCCCAGCAACGCGGCGCGCAGCAGATCCAGCGCTGCCAGATTTCGCCGGGGCACCCCCAGGGCCCAGACCGGGGCCAGTTGCGGCAACCGCATTTCGGCCAGCGTCAGCAAGCTCATCAGCATCGCAAAGCCTGCCACGGCAAGGGTCAGGATGTTCAGCGCCGTGGTCACGGTGAAGGTGCGTTCAAACACCGACAGCGACAGTGCCTTGATCGACGCTTGATCTACCATTGCGCTGTCGGTCAGCCCCGCCTGATCGCGCAAGATGGCGCGCACTCCATCAATCTGCGATGGATCGATGCGCAGGCCAAAGCGCAGCGCCGTGACGCCCGGAAACTGGCGGGTGAAAACCGCGTCGTTCAGGATGACCTGCCCTACCGGGTTGCCGTAATCGCCGTAGATTCCCAGAACGGGCAGCTCTAGACCCGGTGCGATGGCAACCATCGTTCCCAGATCACGCCCGGCGCGGCGGTAAAGCTGCTCATTCACCAGCACGCCCTCGGCCCGCGCCAGTGCATCCCAGACATCAGGAACAGCCCGCAGAAGGTGCCAGTTGTCGCGGTAGGTGGCGTGATCGCGCGCGCCGTATATCTCGACCTTCTGCCCCGCCACTTGCGCGTTGACCGACAGGATCGGCAGCACTGCCACCCCCTGCGTCTCGGCGACGGCGACAATCCTGTCGGCCTGCGCGGCATCGGTGGCGGACACATACAGCTCGGAGGCAAGCCGCTGGTCCAGAAAGCCGATGAAGGTCAGCCGGAAAGACGACACCATGGTGGACACGCCGACATTTGCCGTCATGGCCAGCAAGAGCGCCATCAGTGCAAGCGATAATCCCGGCACCTGTTGGCGCGCATCAGCCCAGAACCACTGTGCCACGGGCGAACGCGCGCGCGCCTCGCCCCACCGCAGCGCCAGCGTCAGCAGTGGCGGCAAGGCCAGCGCCCCACCCACCAAAAGCGCGCCCAGCATGACAAACCCGGCAATCAGACCATGCCCCCAGACCGCCAGCCCCACTGCCAGCAGCAGCAACCCCACAGAGGCTATCGTCAGCCCTGCCCCCTGCCGCGCCATAACCCACGCCCGCGGCTGCGCGCTGGCCAGAAGTGGCATCCGCGCCAATGACCACAGCGCACCGGCCGATGCCACAGCCGTCCCCCCCACCGCAATCGCCAGCCCTGACAGCCACCACGCTGGTCGCAGGGTCAGTTGACCCGAGACATCAGCCCCGTAAAGACCGCGCAACGTGGCCGCCACATCCGGCAACAGCGCCGCAGCCACTGCGTAGCCAAGCGCCACCCCCACCAACCCCGCAATCAGGCCAAGCATCGCCAGTTCCGCGGCGATCAGGAGGATCATCCGACCCAGTGGCACTCCGAGGGCGCGCAAGGTGCGCACCATCTGGCGGCGCTGTTCAAACGCAAGGCCAATGGCCCCGTGCACGATGAATAGGCCCACGACAAAGGACAAAAGGCCAAAGGCGGTCAAGTTCAGATGAAAGCTGTCCGTCAGCCGCGCCACATCGCTGCTGTCCTGAGGTGCGGTTTCAATTAGACCGGGGGCGATGGTGGCCAGCGGGCGGCGGGTGATCGGCTGTTCAGGCGACACGATCAGCCGATCAATCTGCCCTGCCCGGCCCAGCAAACGCTGTGCCAGTCCGATGTCCATGATGGCGGTATTGGGGGCAACATGGGGGGCGATGATGCCCACCGCACCCGTATCGGGCAAATTCGCCACCGTGTCCGCGCGCGCAAAAATCTGGCCCCCGCCAGTCAGAAACGCCCCAAGATCAGCCCCGCCATCCACCGACACCGGGCCGATTCCGCGCGGGGCTGTCAGCAGGTCTATCCCCACAATGCGCACGCCGCCAAGGTCGCCCTCAAGCACAGGTGACACCGTCCAGCCCGCCCGTCGCAGCACGACATAGTTCTGCTGGGGAATGGGCGCGCCGTCTTGTGCAACGATCTGGGCATAGCTGCCTTCGCCCAGCGCGGTTGCGGCCGCGTCATAACTGGCGCGCGCTTCGGCATTGATCGCCTGCACGCCTGACCAGAGCGCCGTTCCCAAGGCCAGCCCGGCCAGAAGGGTGATCAGGTGCAAAGGGTTGCGCCGCCAATGGCCCAACAGGGCAGATAAGATGGTGCGGGTCACGTCAACTGCCCGGCGTGCAGAAGCAGGCGGCGGCCGAGGCGGGCGGCAAGACGTTCCGAATGGGTGACAAGGATCAGACCCGCCCCGGTTTCGGCAACCAACTCGCACATCAGGGCAAAGACCGTGTCTGCCGTTGCCTCATCCAGATTGCCCGTTGGCTCATCGGCCAGTACCAGCTTTGGTTGCGGAGCCAGCGTGCGGGCGATGGCCACGCGCTGTTGCTGGCCGCCGGACAGTTGTTCGGGATATTTTGCAAGATGGTCGTTCAGGCCCAGCCGCGCCGCCAGCCGCTGCGCGAGGCCCGGGTCATGCCGGCCTGCAAGCCGCGCCTGAAAGGCGATATTCGCTGCGACTGTCAGCGACGGGATCAGGTTGAACTGTTGAAAAATTACACCCACCGTGCCCCGCCGCAGGGCCGCGCGCCCGGGTTCATCCAAGGGCGTCAGGTCAATGCCATCAATCGCGACAACGCCAGTGTCGGCCGTATCAAGGCCACCTGTCAGATGCAAAAGCGTGCTTTTGCCCGACCCGGACTCTCCGGTCAGGGCCAACATCTCTCCTGCCTGCAAATCCAGCGAGATGCGGGAAAGCACCGGCGCTTCCGCCCCGGGATAGGTTTTGGTTACATCACGCAGGCTCAGAAGCATCCGCTTTCCTTTAACTCCTAAGTAAGCTGAAGAAATCCAATGAAAAGGGCGCTTGCATGGCGAAACGCGTTATAGCCAAAGGACCAGCGTCGGGCCCGCTTGGGGCCTGACGCATCAATCGTCGGCCGACCAGCGCCAAAGGCAGAGCTGCTCCAAGCCACCGCTCATTCTGACAGCCTCCGACCGGACAGGTTCGCCGAAAGACGCAGGGTTGGCTGGTTTGGGGGCGGCGCAACGCTGGGCTGCTCGCCCATCGACCAGAGCCTTTGGACCGTTCATCTATTTCTTAAGCAGCCAGGAAGCTCTAAGGTTGATGCCTTGTCGGGCAGGCTGCCTAGACCAACAGGCTAGAAGGTTTTCCATGGCTATTAAACTCATGTTGCACCCCCGCAACCAACACCGAGAGGGGTATGACTTTGAACGCCTGATCGTGGAATCTCCTGAACTGGAGGCATTCATCACCAAAAATCCGCGCGGTCAGATGACGATCAATTTTCAAGACGTGGACGCGGTCCGTCTGCTCAATCGGGCGCTGTTGGTGACCCACTATGGGCTAGATTTCTGGGACATTCCTGCCTCTTACCTGTGCCCCCCGATCCCGGGTCGTGTCGATTACATTCATTACCTGGCGGATCTGCTTGCCGAAAGTAATGATCAGAAGATCCCGCATGGCCGAGGTATCAGGGCGCTGGACATTGGGACGGGTGCGAGTCTTGTGTATCCGCTGACAGGTCAGCATGAATATGGCTGGGACTTCACAGGCGTTGATATCGATCCGGTCTCACTCAAATCAGCACGGCAAATCTGTGAGCGCAACAAGCTTTATATAAAGCTCAAACGTCAGAACAACTCGGCGGATATCTTCGAAAGCGTTATCGGCTCTGACGATCGTTTTCACCTCACGCTGTGCAATCCCCCGTTTCATGCGTCGCCTGCGCAGGCGGAACAGGGCACGCGGCGAAAATGGCGGAACCTTGGCAAAGGCCACTCTGCCGAACTCAACTTTGGCGGCCAGAATGCCGAACTCTGGTGTCCGGGTGGTGAAATCGGCTTCATGGCCAGAATGGTCGAGCAGAGCATGAATTTTGCCGACCAATGCCTATGGTTCACCTGCTTGGTGTCCAAGAAAGACAACCTCAGGCCACTCTCCAGACTGCTGAAGAAGGCGAAGGTTGTGGAGTTCAAGGTTGTCGAAATGGCACAGGGCCAGAAGACCAGCCGGTTTATCGCTTGGACCTACTACCCAGAACGGCAGCGAGCTTTGTAGGTAGATCCGGTTCAGCAAAGGGGTCTTCAGGCAGACACGCATCAGCTTAAAATAAGGCGTACCCTGATGGACGACCGAATAAGGCAGCGTCGCGTCGCAACGGCTGCACGCTCTCTGGAGGCAGGTCTGGGCCGTCTTCGACCAGCGGGACGACGCCTTCGCTACGGGCTATTATCACCCTTCAAGCAACTGCCAGAACCCGGACTTTCGCGCATGAGTCTGGCGCAATGTCCGGGCGAACTGTGTGTGGGAGGCGGCGGAGCCATAATCATCAATCGCGGCATCGCTGGCTTGGCATTCGGCAAGGTGGCGGGCGGCGTGGCGGTAGCGGGTTGATTTTGCGCCGGTCAGCGTATCCTGAATCATCGCCCGCCGCAGCAGGGTCGCGGCAAGCGGGTGCGCGGCTGCCAGCGTGTCGGCGGCGGTGGTCAGGGTTTCATAGGCGTTGCCATCCAGCTCATCTGCCCGTGCGGCAATCATGCGCGCGGCCCGGCTGTGGTCGGGCCAGCCGATCAGGAAATGGATCGCGGCGCCCAAATGGGGGTGGGTTTCGGCCAAGGCGAGCGCACGGTCCTCTGCCTCAATGTCATCGAAAGCCGGCATAAGTTTCAGGTATTTGCGCAAAGCAATCCCCTGAAGCGTTTGCGTAAACGTCTCCCACAGGTGCTGCTTGAGATCCTCGCGCGTACCCAGTTTTTCCAGACACTCTTCATAGACCGCGTCCAGATCATAGCGGAACAGGCGCATGGCTTGACCCGCCTCGGCGTTACGGGCACGGGTCAGGATGTCGAACGCCTCCTGCACGCGCCCAGCATCCAGCAACCTGCGGGCCACATCTGGTGCGATGGTGCCATAGGTTAGCTGTTCGGCGGAATAGCGCGCCATGTAGGCATCGACGTCTCCTTGCGCGTCCGCGACATCCGCCAGAATGATCGACCGCGTGCTGTCCATGTTGCGCCGCGCGCTGGCCTCTGGCGATGACATCAGCCCCAGGCCCCGGTATCGCGCGATCTCTTGCGCTGTGGGCCCTGCGGCAGCCCAGGCTTCGGTGATTGTTTTGAGGTGGTCGAGCCCATCGGGGCCGAGTGCAGCGGCCAGTGCGGGGATGATGCCGTCAAATTCGCCGTAGCCAGCCTCGGCCACCGCGTCGAGGATACGCTCGGCCAGCACGTTGCGGCTGACATTGATCCTTGAGGCCAGTGTGGCGATCAGGCGCATGGCGTCGCGCAGGATATCACCGATCGCGCCGTTGCTGTCATCGGTGCGCGCATGGATGGACGGCGCTAATTGCAGGAACGACCACGCAAGATCAAACGCCTCATCCGCATCTTGCGGTGCAACTCCGGTTTCTATCATCGCAAGCAGGCTGGCCAGATCCTTGACGAACACCTTTTGCTTGCGCCAGTCGACATAGCTGGTCGAGCGCCGAAGGGAGACAAATCGCTTGCGCAGATCAGCCGCAATGTCCTTCGGCCCCTGCGCCGCGCTCAGCTCCATCCGCGCCCGGCGCTGCAAGGCCGCGTTGCCGCGCACAAGGTCCATGACCAAGCCTGCAAGTCGTTCTGCCCCCAACGTTTCAAGGTTTTCAGCGTTCAGGGTCTTTTTGGCCATATGAATTGGGGGCTTTCATTCGTTCCGCTCCAAACTGCCCCAGCGCGTAGATACCTGCAACGGTCTGCCCACAATTCTCTTGCCAGCCAGAGCCAAATTGCTTTCCTGGTCACCTAGGACGAAAACACCACCGAGCGGCAGGGATGTTCCAGCAGGCTTTTGATTTCACTATCAAGATGCAGAACCGACAAGGACATGCCGACCATGTCAAGCGATGTGTAATAAGAGCCGACATAGCTGCAATGCACGCCGATCCCGCGCGCCTTCAATCGCTGGCGCACCCGGCGCAACACGATGTAAAGTTCTGAATTGGGAATGCTGCCCAAAGAGTTTACAAGCAAGGCCACCTCATCGCCCTCGGTCGCAGGCATTTCTTCAAGGACCCGGTCCAAGAGCAGATCGGCGCAGGTATCGGCCAACTCCACGCTGCGCCGCTCTACTCCGGGTTCACCATGAACACCGACGCCGATTTCCATGTCATCCGGGCCAAGTTCAAAACTGGGCTGGCGGGTTTCCGGCAGGCTGCTGGGTTCCAGCGCCAGACCCATGGTGTAGGTGCGCGCATTGGTGTGCTTTGCAAGCGCCTCGCAGGTCTCTAGCGGCAGCATTCTGGCGGCCGCAGCCCCCGCAATCTTGAAGGTAAAGACGGTGCCTGCAACCCCTCTGCGGGCAGAGCGCGTCTCACGCGGGGAAGATGCGACGTCATCGGTTGTTATGATAGAGCGGACCTTGACGCCTTCGGCCTCCATGATCTCTGCGGCCATGCCAAAGTTCATTACATCGCCCGAGAAGTTGCCGTAAATATACAAGACACCCGCCCCGCCGTCCACGGCGCGGGTCGCTGCGATAATGGGGTCTGGCGGGGGCGAGGCGAAGGTGTTTCCCACTACCGCCGCATCGGCCATCCCGGCGCCGACATAGCCCCAAAAGGCAGGCTCGTGCCCGGCGCCGCCGCCGATCACGATGGCAACCTTACCCGGCTTTGGCCCGTCAATCGCCCGGATTGCGCGCTTGCTGCCGGGCACCGGGGCAATAAGATGTTCATGCGCCAGAACCGCACCGCGCAGGGTTTCATCCACCGCGTCTTTGGGGTTGTTGATCAGCTTTTTCACATGGGTGCGCGGGCGCAGCGCGCGGTCAGGCTGTGCCGTCGGCCTCTGCGTCGTGTCGTGGTATCCTTCAGCGTTCAGGATACCCCGGCCCGTCGCGATATCGGTCACCAGAATACTGACATACCCCCCCCGCAAGGCCGCCAGAATGGCCGCCACCTTATCCATACCGCCCGCGATGGCGATGCGCTGGGGTATGGCGCGTAACTGATCCAGACCAAGCCCGATGGTGCGCTCATGCATCGGGCCGATTACCGGTTCCCCCCGAGCAGAGATAAAGCGCCCGGTCAGACTGCCGACCGCGTCCTGATAATGGCTGTGCTGCATCCCGCCTTCAAGAAAGCCGCTTGTGTGGATAGTGCTTTCGGGGCGCAAGGATGAGATGCCCATCACAATCCGGTCGGCCTCGGCCAGAATGCCAAGCTGTTCGGCAAGCACCGATTCCCGGACCAGCATCTCGCGCATTTTGGCAGAGGAGACGATGGCCGGGGCTGAAATCGGAATGGCGCGCGCATTAAGCGCCTTTGCCAGATGTGAGGCGCAGGCCTCGGGCGTCCAGGGGATCTGGGCAGTTGTGCCGCCGGTGGCTTGCACCACGCGCACATCCTTTAGCCCCGGATGGCTGATCTGATCGGCCATCGACAAAACCGTGCGCCCCCATGTCACTGCAAGGGTATCGCCTGACCGCAGGTTTCGGGCCAGAACCTTGGCCCCCGCCCCCCCGAGACGGTCGATCAGGGACCGCTCATCGCCATGGGTCGGAATTACCAGACAATCTTGCAAATTGAAATGATCGCGCAGGGCGACAGAAATGGTCAGCGTGCGGAACATGTCGGGCGCGATGTCGATGTTCACGATGCCGCGCGACCGCGCATCGGCCAGATAGGCGTTGACCGAAGGGCGTGACACGCCCATCTGTTCGGCAATTGCGCCCTGTGTCAGACCTTCCTCGTAATATAGCCACGACGCCCACAACAGCGGATCGTCGCCAAAGCGCAGCGGGATAACCGCGTCATTATCCTCGGTCTGCCGGTTCGTTAACCTTGGTGCCATTATTGCGCCTTTTCAGGAACAGGTGGGCGTTGGGCGTGCAGCCATTCATGCAGGGCGGCTATGATGATCACGGCCGAGGCTGCCCCTGGATCTATGTGGCCAAGGCTGCGCGGCCCAAGGCTGGCGGCGCGTCCCACGGCGGCCATCATGGCGCGCGTGTCATCGCGCCCTGCGATTGCAGCGGCCCTTGCCCGTGAAAGCCGCACTATCGGGGCAAGGCCCGCTTTTTCCGCCTCCAGCACGGCGCGCGCGGCGGGGGCCCAGGCATCCATCATCGTCTTGTCGCCCGGTCGCGCATGGCCGCGCTTGGCGATGCCGTCGGCAAAGGCGGGGACCAGCCCTGCCACATCCGCTGCGGACACTGTGGTCTTGCCGTCCAGACCGTTCGCCGCAGCAAGCATGGCACTGGCATACAAAGGCCCCGTGGTCGCACCAACCGCAGACAGAAAGGATTGACCCGCCAGCAACATCACCTCTGCCGGGGGCCGGTCATCGTCGGCCGCGATGGCGCGCACGATCGCGGCAAACCCTTCGGCCATCGAATTGCCGTGGTCGGCGTCGCCGATTGCGCCGTCAAGCGCGCCAAGTTCGCGCCGCGCATCGGACATGCGCACCGCAATAAGGCGAAACAGGTCTATCAATTTGCGTGAGCTGAAATCTTCCATATCCACAATTGGGCAGATCAGCCCCCAAGATGCAAGTTTGCAGACAGCGCAGCGCGCTGGCCCCGCTAGGACAGGCGCGTGCGAACGGATTGACCAAGACTCGTCAGGATAAGGCAGCACGATGTGGCACCCGCATCCAGCACGCCGCGTGACCGCTCTCCAAGTCGGCTTGACCGGCCGATTTTGGCCACAAGGTCGATGGTGCTGTCGCGCCCGGCTTCTGCTGCGTGTGCCATGTCGTCCAAAGCTGCCGCAAAGCCGTTGGCCATTGCCGCATCAAAGGCCGCAACCGCCGGGGCAAGCGCATCGACCAGCGTTTTGTCGCCAACCTTTGCGTTGCCCACGCCTTGCACCGCTTGCAGCCCGGCGTTCAGCGCGGCGGAAAACAAGTCCGCGTCAATCCGGTCATGGCCTTGCATCGCGCCCGCCATGTCTGCGAACATCAGGCCATAGAGCGGCCCCATAGAGCCGCCGATTTCGCTCATCAGCACATCGGACAGGACCAATAGTCCCGCATCCAGCGTTATATCCTGCCCGGCGATACGGTCTGCGGCCCGGCTGAAGCCTTTGGCCATATTGCTGCCGTGGTCGCCGTCACCAATCTTACCGTCAATTTCGGATAGCCAAGCCTTGTTGGCAACAATGACGTCTGCCAGATCCTGAATGATCGCCGCTTGGGATGCGTTGGGTATGGATGTCATAAAATCCTCATGTCACAGCGCGGCACAGGCGCAGTCAGTGTCAAACAGCGCCTTCAGTTCATCATCCAGCGCCATCACTGTCAGTGTGGCCCCGACCATTTCCAGCGAGGTGAAGTAATTGCCGACAAGGGCGCTGTGCACCTTCATGCCAAGCGCAGTCAAGCCGGTTTCGATCCGGTCATACAAGACATAAAGCTCGTTCACCGATGTGGCCCCAAGCCCCGACACAAGCACGGCCACTTCGCTGCCCGCAGGCAGGGCGTGATCGTCCATCACGATTTTCAGCATATCATCGGCCACGTCATTGGCGGGTTTAAGGAGTTCGACCCGCGTGCCCGGTTCTCCGTGGTGGCCAATGCCCACCTCCATTGTGCCGGGTGCGATGGCGAAATTGGGATGCCCGACCGCAGGCAGCGTGCAGGGGCCAAGACCCACGCCCACCGACCGGCAGGCATCAATCGCCTTTTGTGCAGCGGCCTGAACTTCGGCAAGGCTTGCCCCCGTTGCCGCTTTCGCGCCGCCGATTTTCCACATGAAGATTTCACCCGCCACGCCGCGACGTTTTTCACGCTCGGTGGTCGGGGCCGAGCAGACATCGTCATTGGCAACCACGGTTGCCACATCGATGCCCTCTTTGGTCGCCATGCGCGCGGCCATTTTCACGTTCATGTTGTCACCGGCATAGTTGCCGTAAAGCACCGCCACACCCGCCCCGCCGTCTGCGGCCCGGATCGCATCGGCAAAGCTTTTCGCCGTGGGCGACGAGAAAATCTCTCCGACCGCCACCGCATCGACAAGGTTGCGCCCGGCATACCCGATAAAGGCCGGCTCGTGGCCCGATCCGCCGCCTGTCACAATGCCGACGCGCCCGGCTTTGGGGGCAAAATTCGACACCACGACACGCGCGTTGTCGGGCGAAAGATGCACAAGGTCGCGATGCGCCTTGACGAAGCCCGCCACGGTTTCATCGACCAAATCATCGGGGTTGTTCAAAAGTCGCTGCATCTTGTCCTCATTTCACCGTATAGCCGCCATCAACCAAGAGATCAGCGCCATTGATCATTGCCGCTTCGTCTGACGCAAGAAAGACTGCAGCAGAGGCAATCTCATGCGGTTCGGCAAAACGCCCGGTGGGGATCAAAGCCTTCATCGCCTCACCCTTGGGACCATCCCACGCCGCTTTGCCAAGAGCGGTCAGCACGACGGTGGGGGATATCGAATTCACTGTGATCCCGTGGCAGCCCCATTCAAGCGCCAGCGTTTTGGTCACGCCAATGATCCCGAACTTGGACGCGCAATAGGCCACATGCCCGTCAATCGCAACCGAGCCCGCCTGACTTGCCAGATTGACAATCCGCCCGCCCTTGCCGCGTGCGATCATCGCTCGGCCAACGGCCTGCGCCATCAGAAAACTGCCGGTCAGGTTGACCGCAATCGTGCGGTCCCAGGCGGTGGCCGAGATGTCTTCGGCGGGGGCAAGATCCACGATGCCCGCGCTGTTCACCAAAATGTCGATCCCGCCAAAATCGCGCAGCACCTGCGCCAGTGCGGCGGCCACGCTGTCGCCGTCTGTGACGTTGCATGCGATGGCCCGTGCGCCCGAAAGCGTGTCTGCGACCGCCTGCGCCGCGTTCTGGTTCACATCCAGCAACGCAACCTGCGCCCCGCGCGCAGCAAAGGCCTCGGCAATCGACGCCCCGATCCCGGATGCAGCACCGGTGACAATGGCGACCTTGCCCGTCAACGAGAATGGAAAATTCGCGGCGACCATGCCTTCATTCCTTTTATTCCAGACAACACCCCCGAGGCGCAAGACAGCGCGCCCCGGGAGATTTTGATGCGTTTACTGACGGGTTGCCAGCAAGGCGTCTACGTTTTCAAGCGTGACCGGGGTCCATGGCACCATGTATTGTGCGGCTTTGCCGCCCGCCCATGGCATATCGGGGTAGCGGGCCCAGATATCCGACATCGGCTCATAGCCTTCCATCGCAGCGGCGATGGCAAGGTCAACCGAGCCTTGCGCCTGTGCCGCGCCATCTTGCAGGATCGACGCCATGTCGCCGGCTTTGACCGCCAGCAGCGCGTCTGTCACGCCGTCAATCCCTACGATCACAAGGCTTTTGGGGTCCATTCCCGCCGCCTTGATCGCCTCGATCGCGCCCAGTGCCATTTCGTCATTCTGGCCGATCACACCGTTGATTGCGTCGCCGTGCTTGGTCAACCAGTTTTCCATCAGGGTCTGACCTTCGGCGCGGCTCCAGTTGCCGGTCTGCTGTTCCAGAACCTTGACATCGGGGCATTCCGCTAGTGCCTTCTGGTTACCTTCAAGCCGCTGGATCTGTGCCGACTGGCCAATGGGGCCTTCGATGATGACAACGTTGCCGGTGCAGCCGATCTTGTCGAGCAGATATTTAGCCTCCATATAGCCCGACTGCACATCGTCAGAACCGACATAGGATGACAGCTTGTCGGTGTTGGCCATTGTGTTGGTGCCAAACACCGGGATGCCAGCCGCAACCGCCGCTTCAACGGCTGCCGCGCCTGCATCGGCGTCGATTGGAGCGAAGATGATCGCGTCATAGCCTTGGGTGATCATTGTCTCGAACTGTTCTTGCTGCACCAGTGCGTCGTAACGGCCATCAAACACCGTCAGGTCCACAAGGCCCTGTTTTACGGCGGGGTGCTGTTCGGCAGCCGCCGCCCAAAGTTGCATGAACTCTGCGTTCAGCCCGTACAGGGCCGCGCCGATCTTTGGCTTGTCTTGCGCCATTGCGGCGCCGGTCACCAACGACATTGCGGTTGCGAGCATCAGAATTTTCTTAGTCATCTGCGTCTTTCCTCCCATGGATTGCGCTTAGAAGCTGCGACGGCCAGTCTTGCCATCGGCCAAGTCAAGGACGTCAGTCCTGCTTGTTCTTGGATCGGTCAAGCATAACGGCAGCCACAATAAGGATGCCCTTGATGACCTGTTGATAATAAGATTCGACCCCCATCAGATCGAGACCGTTGTTCATGACCCCGATCAGCAGCGCCCCGATCAGCGTGCCCGTGACCCGGCCCACCCCCCCCGCAAGCGACGTGCCCCCAATGACAACGGCGGCGATGGCGTCAAGTTCGTAAGCAATGCCTGCCTGTGGCAAGGCAGATCCGGTGCGGGCCGACAAGATCATCCCAGCAAGCCCGGCCAGCGCCCCTGCGATGACATAGACCGTAAAGCGGATGCGCTTGACCGGCAGGCCCGAGACCTTGGCCGCATGCGGGTTACCACCCACGGCATAGATGTGGCGACCGAACCGGGTCTGGGTCAGCACGAAATGGGCAACTGCAAACGTACCAAGCAGCAGGAATATCGGCACCGGAATGCCCCAGATGCTGCCAGTGCCGATCCAGCGGAACTCTTCTGTCAGCGCCGGAATGGGCCGCCCGCCTGAATAGATCAGCGTCATGCCGCGCGCGGCAGACAGCATCCCCAAGGTCGCGACAAAGGCCGGAACCTGAAACCGCGCCACGATCAACCCCGACACCGCACCGCAGGACATGCCGACGGCCAGTCCGACAGCAATCGCAAGCAGCGTTGGGTATGGCCCGCCCGCAACCATTCCCGTCGAGGCGGTTGTCGCGAACGAGGCCGCCACGATCCCTGCAAACGCCACAACCGACCCGACAGACAGATCAATCCCCCGCGTCAGGATCACAAAGGTCATGCCAATCGCAAGGATCCCGTTGATCGAGGTCTGACGCAGCACGTTCAGAATGTTGCGCGTTGACAGAAAGTTTTGGCTGATCACGGCAAGAACAATGCACACCACCGCAAGCGCTATGAAGATGCCATAGCGTTGGAGAATGTTACCGATGGTCAAAGATTGAGTGGTCATTGCTGTCCAGTTCCAGTCTGTCGAAGTAACGATAAGGATCAGGCGGCGAGGTGCAGAAGAACTTCGGCCGACAATGCCGCGCGCTCCAATTCGCCAACGTTTCGGCCATTGCGCAGCACGATGACGCGATCTGCCATTCCCAGAATTTCTTCTGTTTCCGATGACACCATGATCACCGCGCCACCAGCCCGCGCAAAATCTGACATCACGCGGTAGATTTCACGCTTGGCACCCACATCGACCCCGCGAGTCGGCTCATCCAGCAGCAAAACCTTTGGCGCGGTCATCAGCCATTTGCCAAGCACAACCTTTTGCTGGTTACCGCCCGACAGGTTCTCGACCATCAGCGCGTCGCTGGCGGTCTTGATTTTCAGCAGACTGGTCATGTTTGCTGCCTGCTCCGCTTCGCGGTTGCGTCGCATGTAGCCGGCCACCGACAATGCCCCCAGACTTGACAGGCACAGATTATCCCGGACGCTGGCAGACAGCACCAGTCCGGTCTGTTTGCGATCTTCGGTCACCAAAGCGATGCCTGCGGCGATGGCGTCTTTGGGTCCGGCGATGCACGCTTCGCTGCCGTTGATCTCGATCCGGCCACCCGGCTCGTGCGACAGGCCGAACAGGCGTTCCAGCACCTCGGTACGGCCAGACCCCATAAGGCCATAGAGACCCAGAATCTCGCCTTCATGCAGATCAAAGGACAGATCACTGACCCCGCGCCGCGCTGCAAGCCCGTGCACCCGCAGCGCAATCTTGTCGCTGGGGGTGTTTTCCTTGATGAATTCCTCGCTTAGGGGGCGGCCCACGATCAGCTGGATCAGCTGTTCCTTGTCAATCGCATCGATGGCGCCGTTCTGAACAAACCTGCCGTCGCGAAACACCGTGTAATGATCGGCAATCGCAAAGATTTCGGACAGGCGGTGACTGACATAGATAATACCCTTTCCCTTGGCCTTCAGTGTCGCGATGGCCTCGAAAAGGTGATCTGCCTCCGCCTCGCCCAAGGCAGAGGTGGGCTCGTCCAGAATGATCACCTCGGCGTCATAGCTGAGCGCTTTGGCGATT
Organism: Pseudotabrizicola sp.; assembly: GCF_030684215.1. GTDB lineage: Bacteria > Pseudomonadota > Alphaproteobacteria > Rhodobacterales > Rhodobacteraceae > Pseudotabrizicola. The sequence continues at coordinate 14,110 of NZ_JAUXOV010000016.1, read as the reverse complement.
TCGACCAGTTGGGTCTGCGCCACGGTCAGATCCATCATCAGATCATTTGCGCGGATGGCAAAGCTGAACCCGTCAAGCAAGTCCTGCGTCTGGCGGTTCAGCATTTGAAAATCGATCCGGCCAAAACTGCGCAACGGCTCACGGCCCATATAGATATTTTCGGCCACAGACATTGCGGGCACCGGCGACAGTTCTTGTTCGACGATTGCGATGCCGTTGTGCAAAGCGTCGGAGGGGTTGGCAAAGCTGACCTCGCGCCCGTTCAGCCGGACACTGCCGGCATCGCGATGGTGAAGCCCCATAATTATTTTTAAAAACGTGGATTTCCCCGCACCATTGCCACCGCAAAGGGCATGCACAGACCCCGCCTCCAACCGGAAACTGCCGTCGATCAGCGCCGGCACGCCAGAGAAGCTTTTTGCAAGCCCCTCTACTTCCAAGATTGGTGTCATCGGCTCCCCCGGCAGTCCCGTTACAAATGTCAAACCTGCTTCGTCTTTTGTAAGCTAGCGGGGGCCCTCCAAATGTCAACATGAATCTGACAATTGATTTTGTTGTGAGGAATCTATAGAGAATTGATCTGTAGCAAGGGATATTCTGGCGACACCTGCCGCCAAACCCAAAGGAAACAAAGATGAAACTGGCAATAGCAGGCGACAGCGCGGGGGAGGGTTTGGCCAAGGTGCTGGCCGACCATCTGAAGGCCAAGCACGAGGTTTTTGAGATCAGCCGCATGGATGATATGCTGGACCCGTTCTATGCAACCCTGTCAGAGCGCGTGGCAAATGCGGTGATTTCGGGCACATATGACCGTGCGATCCTGTGCTGCGGCACGGGGATCGGCGTGTGCATTGCGGCCAACAAGGTGCCCGGCATCCGCGCTGCGCTGACACATGACACCTATTCCGCCGAACGAGCGGCCTTGTCGAACAACGCTCAGATTATAACCATGGGCGCACGGGTGATCGGGGCCGAGCTTGCCAAGGCCATCGCTGACGCATGGCTTGCCCAGACGATGCAGTTTGATGCGGCAGGCAAATCCGCAGGAAATGTCACTGCTATTGACGACGTTGACGCGAAATACAACCGCCGCTGACGCCGTGGGCGGCCCAGAAAGAGCGTGACAGCGGGAGGCGCGATCAAGCGCCCCCTGTTGCGACTGCGCACAAACTGCCGATGGGCAGCGGTTGACTTTCATCAACAGGGTCTTTGCTTTTGCTTTTCGGTCAGTCCGGTCGCGCGGCAAGACCTGTCATGCCGCGCGACCGGGCAAGGATCAGGCCCAAATATCCACCTCCACATCAAAGAACGGCGCATATTGCTGTGCTCCGAAAATATCGCCGTCGCCAGCACTGCCCCAAGGACGCAGGCGCAGAATGGTGAACTTGATGGCATAGGCCGGATCATACTCGACAAAGTCGGTCAGCCGATCAGGGTTCACGTTCAGGATCCCTTCCGGGGCGCTGATCCTGGGGCCGGTTGCAGGGGTTGCGGCACTACTAAGCACGGGGCGGGCGCATGATTTGCTGGACCGGGAGATCAGAAGTGAGTGGCGGGCGGAGGTCCTGGAAACGGCGCGCGACCTGCACGAGGCCTTGCTGAAAGCAGTTGAACGTCAGGTAACGGCCCTGACGCTCCGTCTAGAACGGCTCCGCAGCGTAAGTGATGCGCTGCCGCACCAGCTATTTGCCTGGCTCGAGGCGCGCATGGCAGACGATCTGATTGCCGCAATTGAAACGCGTGATCAGATGCCGTCGCCATCGTCTCTGAGGGCAGCGATGGAGCTTCTTGTTAGTGCCTCGGCGACTGACATGGTCGACCCCAACGTTCTGCGCGCGCTACAGACTTGCCCGGTGCCTTGCCGCGAAGCCTTCCACCACTGGTGCAGCGAAAGAACTCGGTGGAAAAATCGGTGAGGCCATTAAAGAGCGTGTCGGGAGAGCGTCGCAATAGCGACAGTAGCCGAGGGTGATCGTTATGGCACAGGTAGACCTGGACGGCCCCCAGCCGTCATCTGACAAAATCATTCGGGAATATCGGAACCGTGCAAGATACGCTCCATCAATGGGTACCTAGTGTCAGGTGTGGAACACTAGCGCCACAAGGCCCACGGACGCTTCATTTCGAGCGCCCAACATAAACAATACCCTTTGTGAGATCAACCGCCCGGCACCATGCGGGGATAGTCGGTGTATCCTTCCGGGCCTTCCCCGTAGAATGTTTCCTTGTTCTGCTGATTGAAGGGCAAACCCAACGTGAGACGTTCAACGAGATCGGGAGTAGCGATATAGTCGCGGCCAAAGGCCAGAGCATCGGCAGAACCAGCTTCAATAAAAAGTTCGCCGTCCTCTTTGGTCATCAGTTCGTTAGCGATGACAGGTCCGCCAAATCGGCGCTTAATTTCCCCTAGAAGGCTGTCATGGCCTTCGGTCTCTCGCACGAAGATAAAGGCGATTTGGCGCTTTTTGAGCTCGTCAGCGACATAGCCGAAAATAGCTTTGGGGTTGCTGTCGCCCATGTCGTGTTCTTCACCGCGGGGCCGAAGATGGACCCCCACCCGATCCGCACCCCAGACCTCGATAGCTGCATCTAGGATTTCAAGCAGGAAGCGGGCGCGGTTCTCAACCGATCCGCCGTAGTGATCGGTGCGGTGATTGGTTTTGTCCTGCAAAAATTGGTCGATCAGATAGCCATTTGCCGCATGCAGCTCGACGCCATCAAACCTCGCCCGCATGGCATTTTCTGCCCCGTGACGGAAATCTGCCACGATTTTGGGAATTTCGTCTGTCCGAAGAGGGCGCGGCACCGGATGGGGCCGCTTTGGCCGGAGCGTTGAAACATGCCCGGCTGCCGCAATCGCGCTCGGCGCAACGGGCAGTTGGCCGCCGAGCAATTCTGGGTCGGAAATGCGACCGACGTGCCAAAGTTGCGAGAAAATACGGCCGCCAGCTTCATGCACGGCCGTGGTGACGAGTTTCCAGCCGACGACCTGCGCATCGTTCCACAAGCCGGGCGTTCCCCGATAGCCAACACCTTGCGGCGAAACAGACGTTGCCTCGCTCAAGATCAGGCCCGCGCTTGCCCGCTGCTGGTAATATTCCGCCATCATCGCATTTGGTACACGCTCGCTGCCTGCCCGCATGCGCGTCAGGGGCGCCATAATGATGCGGTTCGGCAGCTCCAGACTGCCAATTTTGAGGGTGTCGAATAGCCGTGACATCAATCTTTCTTCCGTCGTTAGCACGTCTTTCAGTGCTGTCTGCGTATAGTGCCGTGCCGAAACCTATTCCAGCGGTCTGGCGGGTGACGGGGCTTGGCCGTCATAGCCGCCCCAGACCGATTGGTCGAAATGCACCACAGCACCCGTCATCATGCCGCTGTCATCCGAAACCATCCACAAGACCGCTTTGGCCACCTCTTCGGGGTCCAGAAGCCGGCCGAACGGCAACGCGGCTTCGGCCTTTTCCTGCCAGGCCGGATCGCCCGATTCCTGGAGTTGGGTCGTCTTTTCATTTTCCGACAGCATCCAGCCGATATCCAGTTGGTTGACCCGAACGCGGTTGCGCATCAGCGCAAAGCCGGAATTGCGGGTCAGCGTGGCCAGCGCGCCTTTAGATGCCGAATAGGCCGCAAGGAACGGCTGTCCAGCGCGTTCCGAGGCGGAGCCGATGTTGAGGATCCGCCCGTCAACCCCCGCCCGCGCCATGCACTTCACCGCTTCCTGCATCAAAAAGAACGGCGCACGGACGTTGACGGCAAAGATCCGGTCGAACAAGTCGGGCGACGTGTTCAGTAAGTTGCCACGATCGGTAAGGCCCGCCGCATTGACCAGAATGTCGATCCGCCCGAACCGCGCTTCGGCGGTCGCGACAACGCGCATGACATCCGCCATCTCGCCCAGGTCGGCTGTGATCATCTGCACCGGCACGCCGCTATTGGACATGATCTCGCTGGCCAGTGCGTCGCCCTTGGGCTGATCACGGCCGACAATCGCGACGCCCGCAGCACCCGCAGTGACAAACAGACGGGCGATGGCGGCCCCCAGACCCTGGGTGCCGCCGGTGACCAGCGCAATCTTTCCGTCGATCCGGTTCATTGTGCGCCCTAAGACCGGTTCTTGGCGTCAAGCGCGTCGAGCAGGCCAAAGAACGCGTCCTCGCCCTGATCCTGCGCCAGCGCCTCGCGCAGAAAGTCGGCCTGAGTTTTCGGCGCAAGCCCACCCACGGGCGGGTTGCTGTCCAGATTGGTGGGGAACGGATAGCCCTCGGCCGAAGCTGCGATGACGTTGGCAATGTTCAGCCCCCGCGCTGTCCGTATCGCCGGATAAAGCGCGCGCAGCATGCGGGTGCGGTTGACCGTCTCCATCGCTCGGCCAAAGGCAGACGACACTTGCAGCAGATTCACCATGCGAAACCGATCCGTGGTGTGGTTGGTGCCCGCACCGTGCATCACTGCGGGGTTGAAGAACACGAGATCGCCCTTGTGCAGCGGCAGCTGCACATAATTCGCCGCGAAATAGGCCTGAAATTCGGGCCGCGAGAAGGCAAGGTAACCCTCGTAGAACTGTTGCGAGAATGGCAACAGCATCGTCGGGCCGGTCTCGACCGGCATATCACAATGCGCCACAGCGCCCTGCAGCGTCAAAGTGGGCGACACGGCATGGATATGGGCGGGAAACTGCGCCATCCGCGTCGCCGACATGAAACCGAGGTGATAGTCGCGGTGCGGGGTCTGCGCAGCGCCGCCCGGATTCACCCGGTTGACCTGAGCCGTCATCTGCGAGGCTGGCCCGAGCCAGGCTTCGGCCGCCATGGCGATGCCCTGCGAACTGAAATAGGCGGCAAAGTTGGCGGGGTCGGCAAGGCAATGCTTTTCCAGCGAGTTCCAGATCCGGTCATTCGCACCCGGTTTGGCGAAATGGTCGCCGCCGCCCTTGGCAGCCTGTTTCTCGTCCGCGATGATCTGGTCGAACACGATGCTGGCGCGGTCAATCACGGCGTGATCGGCAAGCCCCTGACGGATCACGATGATCCCCGCTCCATGGGCGAAGACATCTGCCCATTCCTCCATCATCGCCTGACGGGTTGCCGGATCGGCGGAGGCGGCATCAACTGACGCGCCTTCGTAGATCGGGATGTTGCGTATCACCTGCGCGGCGTGCGGCGTGTCGGCGGGGTTTGCCGTCTGGCCGACAATCTCACGAAAGGTTTCGAAGTCGCCGCTGTCGGCATTCAGCCAAACTGGGGTGCGCTGGGGTTTGGGCGTCTGGATGTTCATCTTGGCCTCCTCCGGGGTTGGCCCAAGGGTGGCGCAAACTGATGCATCAAAACAGTTGTCTTTCACCTCAAAAACACCTCAACTGACCAGATGGCATCAAAGTTCACCAACAAGGAGATCGCGCATCAGGCGGGGCTTAGCCTAGCGACCGTGGACCGAGTGCTGCATGGCCGCGACCATGTGCGGGCTTTGACGCGCGAACGGGTGCAAGCCGCCGCGGCAGAGCTGGAGCGACAGCACGCCGTAAGTCAGTTGCGCGGAACGAAGGTGACCATCGACATCGTGATGCAGGCGCCAGAGCGGTTTTCGACCGCAGTGCGCGCTGCGTTCGAGGCAGAACTGCCGCTGATCCGCCTTGGGACCTTTCGCGCAAGGTTCCATCTGGCCGAAGTGATGGACGAGCGCGAGATTGTCGCCCTTCTGCGGGCAATTGCGCGGCGGGGGACGCAAGGCATCGTGCTGAAAGTCCCCGCAACGCCCGGGATCGCCGCCTGCCTTGCCGACCTAGCGGCGCGGAAAATCCCGGTGGTTACCTATGTCACCGATGTGGCCGCGCCGCTACGGCTGGCCTATGTCGGGATGCCCAACGAACGTGCCGGGGCGACGGCGGCCTTTCTTCTCAGCCGGATGGCCCCGCGGCCTCCGTCGCGCGTTCTCGTCACACTTTCGAGCCGCGAGTTCGAGGGGGAGGATGCCCGTCGCATCGGCTTTGCCCGGTATCTGGAACAGAATGCGCCGCATCTGACGATGGCGACCGTTTCCGAGGGCTTCGGGGTGAACCGGCCCACCGGCGCGCTGGTCGGGCAAGCGCTTGAGGCCTATCCCGACATCGCTTGCGTCTATTCGATCGGCGGCGGCAACAGGGCCATCCTCGATGCCTTTGCCGCTGTCGATCGGAGTATCGACGTTTTCGCGGCGCACGATCTCGACCGGACCAATACCGAGTTGCTAGAGTCCGGCCAGATCAGTTTCGTAATTCATCACAGTTTCCGTCAGGACGCCCGTCAAGTATCGCTTCATTTCAGCAAGTATTACCGACTGATCGAACCGCATATTCAAATCGAAGACACCGAGATCAGCATCGCCTGTCCGATCAATCTGGCCTGACAGGCAAGCGGTCATCGTCTGGATCGGACTGCCATCGGCGACGTAGACTAGCAAGATTTGCTGCGACAAGACCGAATGACTGGTTCAGTGTAGCTGCAGCGCAGCACTCAACCTTCGATGAACGGCAGGAGAGGGCCGGGCACATCGGTCTTGGCATCGCGATCGCAAAGGCGGAACGCTACCAATCGCCGCTTTGATGACCAAGGTTTGGAAAGTGCAGAAGGCCCGGTGGTCATCCCTGCCGGGTGTCCTTCACAACCTGCTCGGCAGGGGTCTTCGTCGTTAAGGGTTTCTTCATCATCTTCAACCCCACTTGGGCAAAGATGACCCGCAGCCCCATTGCTACGCGATCATCCTAAACTGCTCCGTGGGCGCTGATGGCGGAAAGCCGCGAGGTTGCCGTCCGACGAGCGATGGTCGCACCGCGGACTCAACAGGATCTTCAGTTCTGCCAATAGCACTCTGACCAGTTGGCATCAGAAGTGCCACATTTTGCGTATGGGCCCTGTGAAGATTCAATTGTCCGCACCCTGATCACTGCCGTCTTTTGACTTGGCAGCAAACCACTCTGCGACAATTCGACGAATCAATTCTGGTCGTGAAGGCACCCCTAGATCGGCATGCCTGTGCTCGTCAATCGCCTCCAACAGCTCACGAGACATACGAACCAATACTGCTTCGGTATCGACGCTCGGACGTCCCTGCTTTTTTCTCTGCTTTTCTGACATTTGGCGAGACGCCCACTTGTTTATATTTTTTAATATTATATATTGAGTGAGCGTAAGGGTTGCACCCCTCACGCTCACTCTACTCACGCCAACCTGTAAGGAGATCGGCATGCCTATTTTTGGAAATAACACCTCCCCCTCGGTTTCGGAACCCCTCGGAGGGGCGGAGTTTGCTTTCACGACCCTTGTGAGATCCATGCAAACCCTCTGCGCCGCGGAACGCGACATTGCGGGCATTTCGTCTGGTGATTTTGCGTTTGACGACTGGTTCCGGGATGCGGAGGTGGCGCGCTCGGCTGTCGTCTCGGCGGCGGAGGCTGTCATTTTGGTGATGGCTCCGACGGCGACGGACCGCCGGTTTCGCATCGTTGCTTTGAACTTCGAAGCCCTGCTGCTGACGAAGGACGCGGCAAAATACGCCTTCCTAGCTGAAGCCCTGTCGAGCACAGCCTGGTTTTACACGGTGCCAGGCCGCGGGCCGCGCGCTGCGCGGGCGACAGCGCTGTTGCAAACATTTCGGCACTACTTCGGGCTGCTGTTGAGCTTCTCGGATTACACGCCCGAGCCTCCCTTCGCACCGGCGATGGCGATGGCGATGGCGGCATAGTCGACGTCCCGAGAATCTGACCTGTCTTTGCATTACACCGATGTTGGACAGGTTTCCCTTTTTCATCTTTCAAGTTTTCCCTGGTCACGGCGAGAGGTATCCTTATGACTTTAAACAAGCTTACCCAAACTGACACTTTGATGATTGACGACCGTAATGAGCCCGTTTTCCCCGGCGCGATCCTGCCGCACTGGTCTGCGATGGCCAGCCAGAAGGGGTTTTCCATCGCGGCCCGGGTTGTCGACCGGCTTCATCTTGCCCTGCGCTGCGACGCCTGTGGCGGCCTGACAAAGACGAGGCTCTCAGTGCTGATGAACTACCAGCCGACTTGTGCCCCGTGCCTGCACGCAAAGCACATCGCCACGGCCGCGGCGGCGGGCCTTACGATGCTGCGCCGCGATCCGTCCAACCGCCATTACGGGTACTATGCGGCCTCTTGTGGGCACGAGCTGCGCCGCCAGTTTGCTCTGATCGACCAGGCTTCACGCGGCGACAAGGCCTTGCGCTGCGACACCTGCCTTCAGACAAAGCACATGGCTAAGGCAGCGGCACACGGCTGGACGCTTCTGGGGTGTGATCCAGACAAACGCGTCAACTACCGCCACTATTGCCACGACGCGTGTGGGGCAGAACAGTCCGTCACGTTGGGCAATATGACCACGGGTCGATTTGCCTGCGCGCAATGCGGTGAGGTCTGGAGTGCGGCACCAAGCGCGATCTACCTGATGCGGTTCCAGCTGGTGGACGGGCGCCCTGTCGTCAAGCTCGGCTTCTCCCGCAACCCGGCGTCGCGTCTGAACCACCAGCTGCAATCCGGCCGGACGCGCACCGGCGAGCTGCTGCGGGTCGTCCATCTGCCGACGGGGGCGGCGGCGCTGCACGCGGAACAGGGCATGCATCAGCGCATCAAGGCCACGATCCCTTGCACAATCGTGCCGCAGGAACGCTATGTTGGGCAGATTAAGGTGAAGTCCGAGATCTACACCCCCGATGCGCTGGCGTTGATCACCACCCTTTTGGACGATCTTGCCGCCCGCCTGGCCGCCTGACCCCCCTCCTTTCCCCCAAGAGCATTTCAGCCCGGCGGCTTTGCCGCCGGGATCCGCATCCTTTACTCCGGAGACCTGTACATGACCCACCCTCATGACATGAATGACGTCCTCCACCCCGCCTGGCTTGGCGTGTCCGCGCTGGTCTTTGGCCGGATCGACAGCTTGCGTCCGTCGGGCGCGGCCAAACCCGCCGCGGTCAAACTGGGCGATCTGATGCCGCGACTGCTTTCGGCCACAGAGCCGCGCGACATGTCGAGAGAGGAGCTTGAGTCATGGATCGAGGACGACACCGAGGGGGTACTCCCCGCCTTCACCGATCCGTCCGGATCGGATGATCCCATCCCCGGGCCCCGCATGGTCGGCCTGAGAACACGGCTGGCGCTGCTGCGGCTCTGTGCAGGGTTCGGCGACATCACGCGCCTCACTCAAATTGCCAGGCCCGGAACGATCACCCTCATTGAAGGAGTTCCCATCGGCTGCTTCGATGTCGTCAATCAGCTCCTGCACGACGAGGTCCTCTCCCTCGCGCGCCGTCTGTCTGGCGGCACCGGCGCAAAAAAGTCCGATGAGGTTCCAAAGACGTTTCTGCTGACGCCGCGCATCTTGGATGGTGCTGTCTCACAAAATGAGATGGCACGGCTGGATGCCAATTTTGCGGAGGGCCTTGAGGGCACAGCGCCACTGGTTATCCTGCTGCCGACGGGCGTAATGCCATCGCAGTCCATCCTGGCGGCAGCACCGCTACGGATCGCCTTGGCGCCGCTTACCCAATCAATCCTGCTGCAACTGTGGGCTGCAACGCATCCGACGCGCGTCAAGACCAGTGCGCGGGCCATCGTGGCGAGACTTCCCCCTGACGACCTTCTGGCAAGCGTGACGGACATCGTTCTGCTGTCTGCCTTGCGCAAGGGCGACCCGCGCCGCGCGGCGGACGCGTTGACGGCCCGCTGCGCGCAGGCCTCTGCTCCAAACCTTGCTGATCTCCCCGACAGCCCCGCCGTCGCGGCCGCCCGCGCTTTGGTGGCAGACGTCGCTGCATGGCAGCGCGGCGAGGTTCTCTGGGGTGATATTCCTCATTCCTTGCTCCTTCACGGGCCTGCCGGGACGGGCAAAAGCCATGTTGCAAAGGCGATGGCCAGCGCACCTGGCTTGCGGTTCATCAGCGCCTCGTTTGCGGAGTGGCAGCGCTCCGGCCATCTCGGGGACATGCTCCGCGCCATGCACGCGAGTTTTGCGGAAGCGATGGCCGCAGCGCCCGCCATCTTGTTCATCGACGAGGTCGACTCCGCGAGCTCCCGTTCTGACGGGGACCGGCACGCTCTGGCCTACAGACGTCAGGTCATCAACGGACTGTTGCTGGCGATCGATCAGTTGAACGCGGCGGGTGGAGTCATCCTCGTTGGCGCCTGCAATGATGTGCAAGCCTTGGACCCGGCGATCCTGCGTCCCGGGCGTTTCGACCGCAAAATCGAAGTGCTCCTTCCCCACCGCGCTGCCATCGCGTGCGTTCTGGCCCAAGGACTGGGCACGGCGCTGACAACGGCTGAGATTACCGGGCTGTCCCGTCGCCTGATCGGCCAGAGCATGGCCACGGTTGATACCTTGATCCGCAACGCCAAATCCGCCGCACGGGTGGCGGGACGCCCCGTCGGGCTCGCGGATCTGGACGCTCATCTTCCGGGGCCCGCTCCGAACGCTGCGGTGACACGGCGCGTGGCAATTCATGAAGCAGGCCATACGATCGTCGCCCATCTGCTGCAGCAGGGTCGGGTGACGCGTGTCAGCCTCGGCAATGGCGGCGGACTGACCGAACGGACGCTCAACGAGAGCGAGAGCACTGAGGCGACATTCAACGATCATCTTGCCGTCCACCTGGCCGGGCGGGCTGCGGAACGGCTTGTTCTGGGGACGATCTCCGCCGGGGCCGGCGGACCCAAAGACTCTGATCTCGCCATGGCGACGCGTCTCGCGACGATGATCGACACCCAGTTCGGCTTGGGGGCCTATGGCCCGGTTTATGTACAGGAGGCCGGGTTTCGGGATCCGGCACTGGTGGAGCGCATTCGCACGCGCCTCGAGGCGGCGGAAGCGCGGGCGACGCAGATGCTTGCTGCGCATCAAGCAGGGCTTATGGTCTTGGCCGATGCCTTGGTCGCCGAGGGGGAGCTGTCCGGCGCGCGCCTCGACGGGCTGTTGGCCAGCCTGGACACCCCAGCCTGCAGTACCTCAACCCGCAGTACCTCAACCTGCGCCAGCGACACTCAGGACTATCCGGTCGCGTGCTGACGGCACCGGGCAGACGCGCCATGGAAGACCTCAAGGGAGACGCATCAATGCACAAAAACCCCAAACTTGCGCAGAGCCAGATCGAGGTGGCGCTGTTTCAATCTCGCAAACCGATCCCGCCCGACATCGTCGACGCGTTTCCGGTGATTGATGACTGGTTTGCCGTGGCCGACAACGACATCCCCCATATTTATGGCATTGCGTCATATCCACTGCAGGCGCCGCGTCCAATTCTGACCGCCGCAGTGATCGGGATTGAGGCGATGCCGGGGCTTGTGATCCGCTGTCTGGATGGCTGTTATCGCTTGGGCCACCCTGCCCGAGTCGATGACAAAATCTGCGCGGTGGGCGATAATCACAGCAAGGGGCGGATTTCCTGGCCGAGGTTTCAGCGTCTGGTCGAGGCTTTTCTGGCCCGGCTCAGTGCGGCGGACGATCGGATCTGACAAGTGGCAGGCTTGGTGAGGGGCGTGGGCGGGCACAGGCGCATCTCTCAATATTGAGCGGCCTGCTGCTATCATCTGACCCGTTTTCAGCTTTTTTCATCTTTCAGGCTCCCTCGGTGGCCTCCTTAAACGCCTCTTTTCTGTATTTCTCTTCTGGTAGGGATTGGTGCCTTTTTCCTCTTCCCCGTCTCTTCCGTCTGCCGCCGGCTTTTTTCTGTCTTTGGTTTTTCAGGATCAGGGACAAGGATGGGCTTGCGGCCGTTCAGGAGGACTCATGCTGGAGGGCAAGTTTTCCAAGTTTTCCAGATCTGAGCCGGAACATGGCGTCCGCCCGATCCGGCCTGTGCGGGCGGCCCGTGCGGATCGGGGACCTCGTAACGGCAGGCACAAATTTTCCTATAGAGAGAACTCCGGATTTTGGTCAAGGTTTTCCACAATGATGACAGGAGCTTGCGTGTTTTACATGATCAGGGTTCGCCAATGAGGCGCTATGATGGACCTATCGGCAGGGGCACTGCAGCCCGGCCACGGATCAACCATCATAGCGCTGCCGCCGGCACCCGGCGGAGCGCCGGAGGCACCTCGCCATGGCGCGGGAACGGAAGAGGCATGTTCGGGATAAGGAGGGCGCGCAGGCAGGCGCGGCTCCTGAGCCGTCTGGGCCCCTTGCGTGTCCAGATGCCGCCGTCACCAGCCTGCCCCCTCATCCAGCGCTGTTTGCCCTTGTTCGGCTTTTGGCGCGACAGGCCGCGCGTGACGCGGCAAGATATGATGATTCCGCCAGCTGAAGGAGATCGGTCATGACCAACAAGGCGCGTGCAGCGATCTACGCCCGGTACTCCAGCGACCAGCAGTCGGCGGCCTCGATCCCGGATCAGGTGCGTTTGTGTCGACGGCTGTGCGATGACCACGGCTGGAGCGTGGTTGAGGTGTTCGCCGATGAGGCGATGAGCGGCGCTACGCATTTGCGCCCCGAGTTTCAGCGCATGCAGCAGATGGCCATGACAGGCGGTTTTGACGTGCTGGTGGCGGAGGGTCTTGACCGGCTCTCCCGCGATCAGGAACATATCGCGGGTCTGCACAAGCGGATGACCTATCTGGGGGTCACGCTCTTCACCAAGGCCGAGGGCGAGATTTCTGAGATGCACATCGGCCTTGGCGGCACCATGTCGGCTCTGTTCTTGCGGCATCTGGCGCAAAAAACACATCGCGGCCTGGAAGGCCGGGTGAAGGCCGGCAAATCGGCGGGAGGCTTGAGCTACGGCTACCGGATGGACCGCCAGCCCCTGCCCGACGGCACGTTCACAACGGGAGACCGAGTGATCGACGAGGCGGAAGCTGCGGTCATCCGGCGGATCTATCAGGACTATGACCGGGGCAAAAGCGCGCGCACAATCGCCATCGCGCTGAACCGTGAGGGCGTCCCGGCCCCGCGCTCTGGCAACGGCAAGGGGCCCGGCACCTGGTCGTTCTCAACCATTTCGGGCAACTGGAAGCGTGGCACCGGCATTCTCAACAATGAGTTGTACATCGGCAAACTGGTCTGGAACCGGCAGCGGTTTGTAAAGGATCCCGAGACCGGCAAGCGCCAGGCCCGGCCTAATCCGCCGGAGACGTGGATCACCGAGAATGTGCCGCATCTGCGGATCATCGACGATGCCCAGTGGCAGCGGGTCAAGGTCCGGCAGGGCGCCATCCGCGCGGATATTCTTGCGGCGCGGGACGAGGAGGCCGCTGCGCCGCGCGCTGAGATCGGCCGTCGAGCGCGGCATCTGTTTTCTGGGTCGTTGCAATGCGGTTGCTGCGGATCGAATTACATCATGATCAGCGACAGCCGGTACGGTTGCGCCGCCGCGCGCAACTCCGGCACCTGTACCAACCGAAAGACGATCAAGCGCGACGATGTCGAGACCCGCGTTTTGTGCGGCCTGAAGGACAAACTGCTGCATCCGGACCTGATCGCAGAATTCATCGAAGAATATCACCGGGAGAGCCAGAAGGAACGGCTCGAAAGCCTCGCCTCAAGGAGCGATGTTGAACGTCGCCTTGCCAAGGTGCTACGCGAGATAGACGCCATCGTCACCGCGATCACGGAAGGGATGTATCATCCGTCCATGAAGGCGAAGATGGACGGGCTGGAGACAGAACGGGCAGATCTTGCGGCCAAGTTAGCCGCCCTGCCCGCCGTTGAGTCAGTCCCGATCCATCCCGGCATCGCAGACATTTACGCCTGCAAAGTGGCCGATCTCGCCGCAGCCCTGAACGAAGACGGCACCAGGGCCGAGGCGGCTGATCTGCTGCGCGGGTTGGTCGACAAGATCATCCTGCGCCCCGATCCGGATGCGCCGAACGGGCATCTGATCGCGCTGCATGGTGAGCTTGGCGCAATTTTATCGTTGTGCGGCAATGGGATGGGTAAACATGCAAAAGCCCGCACGGGTGGTGCGGGCGTAAGGCAAGTGACGGTGGTTGCGGGGACAGGATTTGAACCTGTGACCTTCAGGTTATGAGCCTGACGAGCTACCGGGCTGCTCCACCCCGCGTCCGGCCCGAGGGCAAGTTATATTGCGATCGGGTATTTGTATCGTATTGAGAGTCTTGTGTCTC
>NZ_JAUXOV010000062.1 GCF_030684215.1 Pseudotabrizicola sp. | reverse complement strand
TCACTGTCGAAGCCATCGCGCCGCTCCCTTGTCATTACCTGTTCAAAAATATCCCGGGGTCCGGGGCAGAGCCCCGGCGGCCAGCCTCAGGAAACCACCTGAGCCACTTCAAGCACCGCATGCAACAGCACATCCGTGCCCGCTGCTGCCCATTCGGGGGAAATCTCCTCGGCCTCGTTGTGGGAAAGCCCGTCCACGCAAGGGCACATCACCATCACCGTCGGCGCCACACGGTTGATCCAGCACGCGTCATGGCCTGCGCCCGAGACGATATCCATGTGGGAATGTCCAAGCTTTTCTGCCGATTGCCGGACGATCTTCACAAGCCCCGCATCAAAGGTTACCGGATCGAAATGGCCCACATCTTCGATTCCGCAGCCAAGGCCCAGCTCTGCCGCCACCGCATGTGCGGCGCGCATCACTTCGGCCTTCATTGCGTCCAGTTTGGCTTGATCGGGGCTGCGGATATCCACCGTGAACACCACTTTGCCAGGTATCACATTGCGTGAATTCGGGTGGACAAAGACCTGTCCCACCGCGCCCACGGCGTTCGGCTGGTGGCTCATGGCGATCTGATGCACCCGCTCGGTAATCCGCGCCATGCCAAGGCCCGCATTCACCCGCAGGTGCATCGGCGTACTGCCGGTATGGGCGTCCTTGCCGGTCAGGGTGATTTCCAGCCACCACAGCCCTTGCCCATGCGTGACCACGCCAATGGATTTCCCCTCGGCTTCCAGAATTGGCCCTTGCTCGATGTGCAATTCCAGCATCGCGTGCATGCGACGCGCGCCAACCACCTCATCCCCAACCCAGCCGATGCGGGCCAACTCGTCGCCAAAGCGCAAGCCTTCGGGGTCTATGCGGGAATAGGCATAGTCTTGGCTGTGGATGCCTGCGAACACGCCGCTTGCCAGCATGGCCGGCGCAAAGCGCGCGCCTTCCTCGTTTGTCCAATTCGTTACCACGATCGGGTGCTTCGTTTGGACCCCGATGTCATTCATCGTGCGCACCACCTCCAACGCGCCCAGGACCCCCAGCACGCCGTCATACTTCCCGCCCGTCGGCTGGGTATCCAGATGGCTGCCCATATAGACGGGCAGGGCACTGGGATCTGTCCCGGCACGGGTGGCGAACATGTTGCCCATCGTATCGACGCCCATCGTCATGCCTGCCGCCTTGCACCATCCGGCAAACAGGTGGCGGCCTTCACTGTCGGCATCGGTCAGGGTCTGACGATTGCAGCCGCCCGCAAGGCCGGGGCCGATCAGCGCCATCTCCATCAGGCTGTTCCACAGCCGCGTCGAATTGATGCGGAGGTTTTCTCCGGGTGCTGGCATCAGCTGGCTCTCCCTGTTTGCGCGAGGTATCTTCGCACCCCTTGCAGCGACTCGTTTTCTGACCGTATGGTCAAGGTGAAGCGCACCACAACCTGACCATTCGGTCAACATAATTTCTGCCGGGCTGATGAACCAAAACGCACAAGTTTCACGCATACAAAGGGGCAAACGCACCGAAATACGGCGCGAAAATGAGCGTGTGATTTTGGATGCGGCGGAACGGGTGTTTGCCGAAGCGGGCTATGGCGGAGCCACGATGCAGCTGATCGCCGACATGGCAGGGCTTCCGAAAGCCAATCTGCATTACTATTTCCCGACCAAAGAGGCGCTTTATCGGCAGGTGGTGCGCAATATTTTTGAGATATGGCTGCACGCTGCCGACACCTTTGATGATGCGCCAGGGCCGGTAGAGGGGATCGGCGGCTATATTGAGGCCAAGATGGAGATTTCGCGCCGTCATCCGTTTGGCTCAAAAGTCTGGGCGTCCGAGGTGATGCATGGCGCGCCGGTCATTCAGGATTACCTGGAAACCACGTTGCGCGACTGGACCGTGGGTCGGATGGCAGTGATCCAGCGTTGGGTGGATGAGGGCAAGATGGCCCCGGTCGATCCGCGCCATTTGCTTTACATGCTTTGGGCCATGACCCAGCATTATGCCGATTTTGGCCACCAGATTGAGACGTTGAATGGCGGCCACCCCCTGACTGATGCGCAATGGCGAGAGGCAACCGAGACGGTGAAATCCGTGATTCTGCGCGGAATTGGTGTGGTGTAAGCGGCGCTGATCCGGCTGACATCGCAGCGAGTTATCCCACCGGAACCCATAGCACATCGTCGATGCGCGGCGCGCCGGTGGCCAGCATCACCAGCCGGTCAAAGCCCATGGCGCAACCGCTGGCGGGCGGCATATGGGCAAGAGCAGACAGGAAATCTTCGTCCAGCGGATAGCGTTCCCCATACAGCCGCGCCTTTTCATCCATTTCGGCGGCAAAGCGGCGGCGTTGTTCGGCAGGGTCGGTCAATTCGCCAAAGCCATTGGCCAGCTCGACTCCGCAGGCATAAAGCTCGAACCGCTCCGCCTCGCGCGGATCGTCAGGGCAGGGGCGGGCCAGTGCTGCCTCAACCACCGGATAGCGATCCAGTATCGTCGGGCGACCATGGCCGAGATGGGGCTCTATGCGATCAGACAGGATGCGGCTGAAGATATCTGACCACGTATCATCATCGGCCACGCGCAGGGTGATGGCAGTCGCCTGTCTGGCCAAGGCGTCCCGGTCTGCGATGCCATCTGCATTCAGGGTGGCCAGCAGATCCACCCCGGCGTGGCGCTGCATGGCCTGCGCCACCGAAATCCGGTCAGGTTCAGCCATCGGGTCGCAGGTGCTGCCGCGAAACTGCAACAGACTGGCCCCCGCCGCCTGTGCCGCAAGGCGTAAAAAAGCAGCGCAGTCGCGCATCAGCGTGGTGTAATCCTGCCCCGCGCGATACCACTCCAGCATGGTGAACTCAGGGCTGTGCAGCGCGCCGCGCTCGCGGTTGCGCCAGACATGGGCGAACGCATGAATGCGTGTCTCGCCCGCCGCGAGCAGCTTTTTCATCGCAAACTCTGGGCTGGTGTGCAGATACATGGCACGCGGCTGGCCATCATTGCCGATGGCCTGTGTGCCGAATGCGTGCAGATGCGTCTCGTTTCCGGGGCTGATCTGCAAGCAAGCCGGGTCCACCTCGGTGAAATCATCTTCTGCCAAATGGCCACGCACAGCTGCCTGAATCCGGTTGCGCGCCAAAAGCAGCGGGCGGCGATCGGCGTGGCGGGTGGCAGACCACCAGTTTGCATCGGTCGGCATGTGACAGTTCCCCGGTCTTTTTGCGCAGCCTGCGTTGAAATTCCCGCCCAGATGGGATAGGCGCGCACTCAATCGGTGCCGGGGCTACCCTTCGGCCTCACAATCCACAAGGAAGATCTGACCGTGAAAGTCATCGCATCCTCGCTGCGCAAGGGCAATGTTGTCGAAATGGATGGCAAGCTTTACGCCGTTCTGAAAGCCGAAAACTTCCATCCGGGCAAGGGCACGCCGACCACAAGCGTCGATATGCGCCGGATTTCGGATGGGGTGAAGGTGTCGGAACGCTGGCGCACAACCGAGATGGTCGAAAAGGCCACGGTAGATGAGCGCGAGTATGATTTCCTGTATGAAGACGGCGAAGGCTATCACTTCATGGAGCCCGCAACCTATGAGCAGATCGCGGTTACGCCCGATGTGATCGGGGATGACAAGGTGTTTCTGACCGACGGGATCAAGGTGTATCTACGGACCTATGAAGGTGTGGCGATTGCTATCGAGCTGCCGCAGCGCGTCGTGGTAGAGATCACAGAGACCGAACCTGTGGTCAAGGGACAGACGGCGTCTTCGTCCTATAAGCCGGCAATCTGCTCGAACGGGTTGCGGGTCATGGTGCCGCCTCATATCGGTGTGGGCACGCGGGTTGAGATCAACACTGAAGACTATTCCTACGTTGGCCGTTCAAAGGATTGACATGCGCTTGGTCTCCGGATCCTGACGTCCTGAGATCCCGTCTTGTGCCTGTGGCGTTGGACACGGACCTGAAACTCAGGTCCGGTTTTTTTGTTTCAGAACTCCTCCCAACCGTCTCCGGGCGCCGTTTGGAGGGCAAGGGCGCTTCGCTTGCCTGCGGCGGCTGCCGGAGCAGTCCGGGTTGATTGAAACTTGGCGGCTGGTGGACTGGCGCTTGTCTTTGGCGTACCCCACGACCTGGCCGTCCGGCTGGTCAACGCGCCAGATCTGTGGTCACTGATTGCCGCGCTCTGCAGCGTAAAGCGGTTTGTCGTTTCGGCCAAAGCACCTGCCGCGCGATTAAGGGATTGTGACGCAGCCGAGGTTTCCTCGAACATCGCGGCGTTTTGCTGTGTGACCTGATCAAGATGTTTGACGGCCGTGTTCAATTCAGTGATGCCGTTGGATTGTTCTTTCGCTGAACTTGCGATGTCAGAGACGAGAGTGTGAATTTCCCCCACTGCCGACTGAATGCCATTCAGGCTTCGTCCCGCTTCGGCCACCAGACTGACGCCGCGCTTGACCTGATCGGACGACGCGGTGATCAGCCCGGCAATTTCGCGGGCGGCTTCCGACGAGCGTTGGGCCAGATCGCGCACCTCAGAGGCGACAACGGCAAAGCCACGCCCCGCCTCGCCTGCGCGGGCGGCTTCGACTCCTGCGTTAAGGGCGAGCAGATTGGTCTGGAAGGCGATTTCATCAATCACCGAGGTGATCCGGGAAATCTTGGACGAGCTTTGTTCAATCTCGCCCATAGCCGATACCGCCTCGCGCACCACGCGACCGGATGTTTCGGCATTTTGCTTGGCCTCTTCGACCCGGGAATTCGCGTGGCGGGCAACTTCGGCGGTGGATTTGACCGAAGTGGTCATCTGATCCAGCGCAGCGGCGGTTTGTTCCAGCGTGGCCGCCTGCTGTTCGGTGCGGCGGCTGAGATTGTCGGCGGCACTGCTGATTTCGTTCACTTCCCCCCGGATCGCCGAAGAACTTTCAACCACGTCTGACAACGCCGCGTGCAGACGGTCTGTCGCCTCGTTGAAATCGGCGCGCAAGCCATCATAGCGGGGATCGAACTTTTCGTTCAGCGTGGCGGTCAGGTCGCCGTTGGACAGTCGTGCAAGGGCTGCGCGCAAGGCATCGACGACCTTGGCCTGCGCTGCTTCGACCTCACGACGGGTGGTTTCGGCCTCTCGCAGCGCGGTTTGCTGGCGGGTGACATCGGCGGCGAGCAGAAGGTAGGACTGCACCACATCCTTGTCATCTTTGAGCGGGGTGAGTCGCGCATCCAGCAAGGCGTGACCGTTTGGCAGGGTCAGCCGCAGCAGACCATCAATCGGGTCCCCCGCTTTCAGCCGCAGCCAGAGATCACCCGCGTCGGGGTCATCGAACACCATCAAGGTGCGGCAATCACGCCCGACAACCGCCGACGGCGCAAGGCCGAGCAAACCCGCGAAGCGCTCATTTGCCGACTCGATCTGTCCGGTCTTTGACAATTCGGCGCGCAGTTGCCCGGCATCAATCGCGGACAGGACAGCGGCATTGCGGCGGGTCTGGGTCGTCACCCTCCATTCCAGAACATATCCGGTCAGCACCG
This sequence comes from Pseudotabrizicola sp., assembly GCF_030684215.1. GTDB lineage: Bacteria > Pseudomonadota > Alphaproteobacteria > Rhodobacterales > Rhodobacteraceae > Pseudotabrizicola. The sequence continues at coordinate 8,200 of NZ_JAUXOV010000062.1, read as the reverse complement.
CATTGGCATCTTGAACGGGGGCCATCGCCACTTCGAATATTTCCCGTCCGCGCGTAAAGCCGATCTGCCGGGGCTGGCTCGCGCCTGCCAGGCTGGACAAGCCTGCGAGGCTGGGGTCTAGACTGATGACCGGGCGACCGATCAGGTCTATGGTTGTGCCAGGTCCGGAAGAAAAATACTTTGCGATCAAGGCTTGCACGGCCGGGTTTGCAAACAGGATACGAAAATCCGGATCGGTGATGACCAGTGCGGCAGAGGCCCCTTCAAATCCAGATCCCTTGAACATACCGATGCGGGTGACCTCGACCGAGTTCGTCAGATCGGACCGGAACCCTTCCAAAGCGCGGGCGATGTCGCCGATTTCGTCTCTGGCGTTCTGACCCGGCACATTGACGGCATAGTCACCGGCAGCGACCTTTGCGACGGCTGCGTTCAGATTGCGCAGCGGCGCGGAAATGAACATACGAAACATAAAGGCAGCGGCTATCAGCATCGCGGCAAAGATGCCGGTGCCGATGATCAGATTCTGCCGCATCTTTTCTGCAATTTTGCGGACGATCTGCGCCTCAGACCATCGCGTGACGATCACGCCGACAATCTCGGCCTCGGCCCCGAAATACACCGGATGGGCCGCTATCATGCCTGTGTCGTCAAGCAGTAGTTCTTCCTCATGCGAAGGCTTTCTGTTCTGGGCAGTCCAGCTGGCCACATTCGTCAACAGGGTTTTGCCCAGTTGCAGCGTGGCATCATCTGTCACCTGAGCATCACCCTGTATGGCGCGGGAAAACACGCTGCCATCCAGCCGCAGCGTTACAATTTCTGTCAGTTGGGATCCCACAAGACCGAGCAATCGCTCTTCAATGGCCTTTGCCGCCTCTGGTTTGTTGAATCGCAAGGCCCCGCCAGCATCATTGCTCGCAAAATCTGTGATTATGGCGGCCTTGTCGCGCAATGCGTTTTGTAGCATGTCGCTGGCGTCGCTGTTGTTGTTATAGGTGATCGTTGCGGTGACGACAGCCACAGTCAGGGCCGTGATGGCTGTCGCCTTAAGAAAGATCGAACGCAAACGAAAACCTGCGCGGGTGGGAACGGACACGGACAAGGGCATCGGGGCATTCCTTAGATACGGCAGTTGGGAAAAATCTGGGCGGCGCTGAAGTTAGAGATGTTCGGCGTTCAGCCCGACGGTGACCGCCCCGATGACCGTGCCATCGGCAGGATCGGTCAGCGTAAAGGACACCTGAACCTGATAAATTTGGGTGCTTTCATCGAAATTCACGTCGCTGACATGGATGGCGTCAGCACCTTTTGGATAGGTTTCGGTGAACTTCGCCTCATCCCCCTGCCAATAATCTGATGTGATGCCGGATGAGGCCACGTTCAGGCCCAGAGCATCCATCACAAATACCTCTGTGATCAGGCCGGACGCCTGTTCGACCTGCGCGCGCAGCATGTCTGACGATACGGTGGTCAGAACGCTGTTGATCACAGGCTGCACGGGTTTGCCGAGTTCGCTCATCCACGCTTTGTCCAATGCGTCAATATCGCTTTGGGTCAGCGCTGCGTGACGCAGGTTCTGGTCCTGAACAGCGGCAAGGATCACAGGATCAGCGGCCCAGGTGGTCCGCGCTTGGGCAGCATAGGCGCGGGCTTTGGCGGCGGGATCCGATGTATCCATGGCAAAGGCGGGCAGGGCGTAGGCACAAAGCAGGATGGCGGCAAGACGGCGCATGGTATTCTCCCTCAAACAAAACGGTAGAGGGCAGTTAACCTCATGCAGCTTTCTGACCCTTTAACAGCAGCGCCATTCCTAAAATGCCCACGATTTTCTCACGGCCCATCCCCCCTTGGATTCCCGGCTGGATCGGGTATTGCGACCTGTGGTCAAGCAATAACGGGGCAGGGCGATGGCGCAAAAGTTCGGGTTCAGCGTAGAAGCAACCGATGGCAGGGCGCGCAAAGGCGTGATCCACACGCCACGCGGCGAAATCCGCACGCCTGCCTTTATGCCTGTCGGAACTGCCGCCACGGTCAAGGCGATGCTGCCGGAATCGGTGCGTGCAACCGGGGCCGATGTACTGCTGGGCAACACCTATCACCTGATGCTGCGACCGACGGCGGAACGCATCGCCAATCTTGGCGGCCTGCACCGCTTTATGAACTGGGAACGCCCGATCCTGACCGATTCCGGCGGGTTTCAGGTGATGTCGCTGGCGTCCTTGCGCAAGCTGACAGAAGAGGGCGTGCGGTTCTCCAGCCATATTGACGGGTCAAAACACATGCTGAGCCCTGAGCGAAGCATGGAAATTCAAAAGCTGTTGGGCAGCGATATCGTGATGTGTTTTGACGAATGCCCCGCGTTGCCTGCAACCGATGCCGAGGTGGCAAAGTCGATGGCTTTGTCGATGCGATGGGCGCAACGGTCGCGCGATGCGTTTGGCGACCGTCCGGGCCACGCTCTGTTTGGCATCATGCAAGGCGGCGTGACACGCGATCTGCGCGAGGAATCGGCCAAAGCGCTGACCGACATCGGCTTTGATGGCTATGCCGTGGGCGGTCTGGCGGTGGGCGAAGGGCAAGAGGCAATGTTTGGCGTGCTGGATTACGCGCCCGGGTTCCTGCCCGAAGACCGCCCGCGCTATTTGATGGGGGTGGGCAAGCCCGATGATATCGTGGGCGCGGTCGAACGCGGCATCGACATGATGGATTGCGTGCTGCCTTCACGCTCGGGGCGCACCGGGCAGGCATGGACGCGGCGGGGGCAGGTCAACATCAAGAACGCCCGCCATATGGATGACCCCCGCCCTTTGGACGCGGATTGCACCTGCCCGGCCTGCCGCAGCTATAGCCGCGCTTACCTGCACCATGTCTTCAAGGCTCAGGAGATGATTTCGGGCATGCTGCTGACATGGCACAACCTGCATTACTATCAGGAACTCATGCAGGGCCTGCGCGATGCGATTGCCGCAGGTCGGCTCAGCGCGTTTGTGGCAGGTTTCCACGCCGAACGTGCACAAGGTGACATAGACCCGCTTTAACATCACTGGTCCAAGGCGTCCGGCAGTGGGCGTAGATGTGCAGGCTCTGCAAGAATTTCAAAGGACAGTTTACACCTCTGTGGCCGGTTTCGCCTAGGCTGCGGAACAGGTTGAATTAATTGCCTGCCAACGGCCACGTTTTCGGCGGTTTTTCGACATTCCAGCGGCAGAAGTGCAAAAAATCAGCAAAAGGTGTAAACTTCTATGGGCATTTTTTGCGGAGTGCTGTTATCGTCATCATGCAGCGCCCTGCAATGACGGACCAGACGATTGAAATTTCTACATTGCTTCTGCGTGGTCGACTCGTCGCTCCGCATCCTTTGGGTTGGCGGCGATTGGGATGATTTTGCGCTTCGCAACGGTGGACAGGCAATTCTTGCGAATGATGTGCTTGCCACACGGTTGACCGACTATATCTCTGACCGTGCCACCACAGAGGCGGTCGAACAGACCGTCGGGGCGGTGATTGGCTCTCAGGGCACCTTGCGGATGGATTACCGCTGCGACGGTCCCGAAGAACTGCGCCGCTTTCGTCTGACCATCAAGCCGATGAAGGACCGGCGCGCTATCATGGTGCATGAGTTGCGCGACGCAATCCGGTTGGAACAGCCCATGGGGCCTTGGGCCTATGATCCGGCTTCACCGGATCAGAAATGTTCTGTTTGTGGCTATGTGCATGCGGCTGGCAAGTCATGGAAAGACCCGACTGATCCGGGAACCAGTCATCCGGCGCTTGTCAGCTACACAGTCTGCCCTATTTGTGTCACCAAGATTGAAACCGCGGTGAACGACCTTGTTCAAGGGGCAGGGGCGGGCGATGTGGGGCAGTTGAGCCTGAAGCCCGGCTTCAACAGGGACTGAACAGAACGTAACGGATTCCCGACAAATCGGACTGGGATTGTGACTTGTCGCCGCTTGCGCCAAGGCGCATCATGACGACAACAGAGGGTCTTTGCCGACGCAAGGGCAGCACAGGTTGACACCCCCCGGCGGACCCCCCAGATAGAGGGGCCAAAGAGGGGAAGGTCGGGATGCTGCCGATGTTCGGGGCCGTGACCTTCCTGCCGTGATAAGGAACGCGACATGAGCGAGCAATTTTTCACCAGCCACCCGGTTTTGCCTCTGCGCGACATCGTGGTGTTTCCGCATATGATCGTGCCATTGTTTGTTGGCCGCGAAAAATCTGTGCGGGCGCTGGAAGAGGTGATGCAGGACGACAAGCAGATCTTGCTGTCCAGCCAGATCGACCCGACCGTTGATGACCCAGCGACCGATGGTATCTACCGCGTCGGCGTGTTGGCTAATGTGCTGCAACTGCTGAAACTGCCCGACGGCACCGTCAAGGTTCTGGTCGAAGGTAAAACGCGAGTGAAGATCACCCAATTCGTCGATAACCCAAGCTACTTTGAAGCGCAGGCCGTGCCGCTGTCTGAAACCCCCGGTGATGCCTCGGCGGTGGAAGCGATGCTGCGCGCCGTTGCAGATGAGTTTGAGCGCTACGCCAAGATCAAGAAGAACATTCCCGAAGAAGCCCTGTCTGCGGTGCAGGAAACCCGCGAACCCGCACGGTTGGCCGACCTTGTATCGGGCCATCTGGGGGTAGAGGTTGCCCAAAAACAAGCGCTTTTGGAAACGCTGGACGTGTCCGAGCGGCTGGAAAAGGTCTACGGCCACATGCAGGGCGAGATGAGCGTTCTGCAGGTCGAGAAAAAGATCAAATCGCGCGTCAAGACCCAGATGGAAAAGACGCAGCGCGAATACTACCTGAATGAGCAGATGAAGGCGATTCAGCGTGAGCTGGGCGATGGCGAAGAAGGCCAGAACGAAATCGTCGAGCTGGAGACCCGCATCGCGGCCACCAAACTGTCGAAGGAGGCCCGTGAAAAGGCTGATGCCGAGGTTAAAAAGCTTAAATCCATGAGCCCGATGAGCGCGGAAGCGACCGTCGTGCGCAACTATCTGGATTGGTTGCTGGGCGTGCCGTGGGGCGTGAAGTCGCGCGTCAAGAAAGACCTGGTTGCCGCGCAAAAGGTGCTGGACGCTGACCACCACGGGCTTGAAAAGGTAAAAGAACGCATTGTCGAATATCTGGCGGTGCAGGCGCGCTCCACCAAGCTGAAAGGCCCGATCCTGTGCCTTGTCGGCCCTCCGGGCGTGGGCAAAACCTCGCTTGGGCGGTCGGTTGCCAAGGCCACCGGGCGCGAGTTCATTCGCATCAGTCTTGGCGGTGTGCGCGACGAGTCTGAAATCCGTGGCCACCGTCGCACCTATATCGGGTCGATGCCGGGCAAGATCATCCAGAATCTGAAAAAGGCCAAGACCAACAACCCATTGATATTGCTGGATGAAATTGACAAGATGGGTCAGGATTTCCGGGGCGATCCGGCGTCGGCGCTGCTCGAGGTGCTGGACCCGGAGCAAAACTCCACCTTCGTCGATCACTATCTGGAGGTCGAATACGACCTGTCGAACGTGATGTTCATCACCACGGCCAACAGCTACAACATGCCCGGCCCCCTGATGGACCGGATGGAGATCATCCCGCTGGCCGGATACACCGAAGATGAAAAGCGCGAAATCGCGCGGCAACACCTGCTGCCAAAGCAAATCGCTGCCAATGGCCTGAAAAAGACAGAGTTTTCTGTCGATGACGCCGCGTTGACCCATACGATCCGCTACTACACCCGCGAAGCCGGGGTGCGGAACCTTGAGCGAGAGATCGCCAAACTGGCCCGCAAAGCGGTGACCGAGATTCTCAAGGGCAAGGCCAAATCGGTTGCGGTCGATGTGCCCAAGGTCGAGGAATACCTTGGCGTCCAGCGTCACCGTTATGGTCTGGCCGAGCTGGAAGATCAGGTCGGCGTGGTGACAGGTCTGGCATGGACCAGCGTTGGCGGCGACCTTTTGCATATCGAGGCGCTGAAACTTCCTGGCAAAGGGCGGATGAAGACCACGGGAAAACTGGGCGATGTGATGAAGGAATCCATCGACGCGGCGGCCTCGTATGTCCGTTCGATCAGCCCGCAAATCGGGGTAAAGCCGCCCCAGTTTGAAACGATGGATATTCACGTTCACGTCCCTGATGGCGCCACGCCAAAGGACGGTCCATCGGCAGGTCTGGCGATGGTGACATCTATCGTGTCCGTCCTGACAGGAATTCCGGTGCGCCGGGATATCGCCATGACGGGCGAAGTGTCCTTGCGTGGCAATGCCATGCCGATTGGCGGGCTTAAGGAAAAACTGCTGGCGGCGCTGCGGGGCGGTATCAAGACCGTGCTGATCCCGCAGGAAAATGAAAAGGATCTGGCCGAGATTCCGGATAACGTGAAGCAGGGGCTGAAGATTATCCCCGTCAGTCACGTGCGCGAAGTGCTGGCCGAAGCCTTGGTACGCCAGCCCGAGGCGATCGAATGGGACGAAGCCGCCGAGGAAGCCGCCGCCGCGGCCCGTCGGGCGGGCGAGGTCGCATCACTGGCGCACACCGCGCACTGACCCTTTCTCGCCCCTTGGTTGAACTTTGAAAAGCGCCCCCAACCGGGGCGCTTTTCTCATTGCTTTGTCCCGATAAGATCCGGGTGGTTGATGCAAAACCGTCGCGTTTCCCAGTGGTGTTGTTGCCGCTTCGTGGCTAATCTGCAAAAAACCATCAAACAACCGAAAGCAATGGGAGTTTTCTATGTCCAGCAAGGCCACTCCAAAACCGGGACCAAAGGGCATCCCGGCGCCAAAGCTAAAGGCGGTCGCCGTTGCCGCAACTGCGCCAACGTCGGAAGTCGCGGGTGGTGAAGACGCAGGCGCAGATCGCGCCGTTGCGTTGAAGCTGCGCGAACTGGTCGTTCGGGTTGCCGAGGTGACGGGTGGCAAGAAAAAGGGCGTGAAAGAGATTGTCGAAGCCACGCTTGCCGCTTTGGGCGACGCCTTGGCCAAGGGTGAGGAGCTTAATCTGCCCGGCGTTGGCAAGGTGCGCGTTGCAAAATCCGTTGATCGTGAGGGTCGTTCGATGATGACGCTCAAGGTGCGCGGCGTTGGCGCACCCAAGGCAAAAGAGCCGAAAGAGGCCCTTGCAGAGCCGGAAGAAGCCGTCTAAGACACGCCTCATCGGGCGATTAGCTCAGCGGTAGAGCGCTTCGTTCACATCGAAGATGTCAGCGGTTCAAATCCGTTATCGCCCACCATTATTCCCGCGCTTGCGGTAAAAGCGGTCCCGAAACGGGCCGCTTTTTTAACGGGTTGCGTGGAAATGGCGATGCCCGCTACAAATACCGAAAATAGAAAAACCACACCAAAGCAGGCTTGAAAGCCGCGTGGGAAGGCGCTACACGACCAAAGCGCGGGTGATTAGCTCAGTTGGTAGAGCGCTTCGTTTACACCGAAGATGTCGGCGGTTCGAGTCCGTCATCACCCACCATAAAATCCAATAAATACAAGACCTTGATATTTTTACCCTGATTTGCTGTGGCTGTTTGTGCCGAGTGCTTTGTCGCTTAGGGTCGCGTGATGCCGTTGATCTGCACGCGACACATGATCCGGCATTCGTTGATCATATACTCCGCCTGACATTGCCGTTGCAGCTTCAAAGTTCAAACCAGAGTGATATCGTCTTGACCCTTTCCAGAGAAAAATCTAAGAGGCTCAGTAGCGAGGCGGGTGGGCAGGCAGGCTATGCACCGGATTGCAAATCCGAGTAGACCGGTTCGATTCCGGTACCCGCCTCCAAATCCTTTCAATGACTTGGCAGATCTTTTCCGCGCCTTCGGGCTGGCAGTCTGCAAATCTGTTAACGCGCCGCCCGGTTTCGCAACGGTCGGGGCCTTCACAACAGTGTCTGAGACGTCGGGCGCGATGACGGCGTCATAAAGCTGCACAGGATCAAGGTTGTGTTATCGCGCCGCCGTCCCTGCCAGTTGAGAATTCTGGCCACGGTCACGCAGGTCAGGCTGATCACCCGGCATGGGACGCTCATGGCGAAATTTGCGAACCGGTGGCGCGATCGGCGGGGGCGGTTGGTCGTCAGTCTTGCCGTAACGGCTCGGTTGGCACCGCCTGCCTGAAGTTGGGATGATCGTTTATGGGACGTGCATAGCGACGTCGTTAACGACGTGTCTTATGCGGGGCTTGCGATGCGTGGTGATATTCTGGGACTTGAGCGGCGGCGACGGTGG
>NZ_JAUXOV010000006.1 GCF_030684215.1 Pseudotabrizicola sp. | reverse complement strand
TGCATCGCGCGCCATCACGAAAACCCCACCGCTGTGCCAAGGTTATGTTGCCCAGACTCGCGAAAACTCCTGCAGAAACGCACCAGATACCGCCACCGCAACATAACAAGCGCCGCAACATGTTCGGTGTTATGTGGAATTCCACATAAGACCGACAGCGCAACAGGCGAACACGGCGATCTCCTCGACATCATTCGCGAACGCACGGGGATCACGCGTTTTCTCGACCTTCTGGCCGAGGCGCGCGCGCATCTTGGCCGTCCGCAGCCGGTTCTCCCGGATGCCAACTCCCCGAGCAGCCGAAAATCCCCCTCGGGTACGCTAGCAGCAGCGGCGCGCTTGTTTGCGGTTTCGCTGCCTTTGGCGGGTTCTCTGGCAGAAGCCTACTTGCGCACCCGGGGCATCACCCAAGCGGTGCCGAGTTCAACCCTGCGCTTTCACCCGAAGTGCTGGCATCGGGATGAGGGCCAGACCAAGCCTGTGCCCAGACCTGCGATGATCGCCGCGGTCACCGATGGGGCAGGGGCCCTGCAAGGCGTGCATCGTACTTGGTTGGCACCTGACGGACAGGACAAAGCGGCTGTCGACACACCTCGGCGGGCTATGGGTCACCTCCTCGGAAATGCCGTCCGGATCGACCCGGCAGATCAAACCCTCGTGCTGGGTGAAGGCATCGAGACCATGCTTTCTATCCGCGAGGCCCTACCTTCCCTGCCGGTCTGGTCGGCGCTCTCGTCGTCTCACCTCGGAGCCGTCTTGTTGCCAGCAGGGTTGCAGCGCCTCTACATCGCCATCGACCGCGATCCGGCGGGGCAGCGTGCGGCGGAAAGGTTGACCGCCAGAGCAAGTGAGGCCGGGATTGCCGTAAGGGTGCTTGAGCCGCGCCTCGGGGATTTCAACGATGATCTCCGTGCCCAGGGCGCGAAAGCGTTGTGCCAGCATCTGGCAGAGCAGATCGATCCCAAGGATCAGCATCGGCTGACGATCTGAACTCTCAAAGCGCAAAGGCAGTCAGGGAGCGGGGCAGGGGGTCAAGCATCGCTTGAGGAACCGGGTCGCGTCTTTTCCCCGCATCCCGGCTGTCGAACCCGCGCAGGCATCCGCACGTCCTTCAAGAGATGGGCAGGCGGCCGTCAAAGGGGCCGCCCCTTCAAGGACGGTGGGCAACTGATTTCCGCCGCGGGGGACGAGCCCCCGCTTTGCATCGCGAGGCAAATCAGCCGCCCCCCGTCCTCCTCCCCATGCGGTCCGGCCCCAAAGCGGGGGTGAAGAGGCGACCCCGTCCACGGCTTTCGCAGCCCATGACGGCCGCGCGGGATGTCGCGCGGGCCCGAGCAGCCGGAGGCAAAAGACCATGACGACCCAATTCCAGAGCGAGGATTTCGACCGCAGCCCAGCCCTTTCCCAGACCGCCTGGGCGCTTCAGGAGCTTCAGCTCTACGGCACCCGTGCCTTTCAGGACGAGGTCGATCTGCGCCCGATGCCGGAGCCCGAACGCCTCATCGATGCGGTCAGCGATATCTTCGATGCCCTCGTCGCAACCCTTGGCGACACCCGCATGGAACCCGACCTCGAAGAATTGCTCTGGGGCCAGGTCAACCTCTTCCACCGCGCTGCCGCCCGCACCGAACGCTTGCTCGACGACAACGAAGTGGCGCAACACCGTCTGCAGCGCGAACAGGACGGCTCGGAGGTGAAATCGACCGAGCTTGAGCGTCTGACGGCCGAAGGCACCAGCCTTGTCGAACGGCGGCATTGTCTCGAGGCCTTCCGCGACCGCAGCGCCGAGGCGTTCGAACTGCACACCGGCTCAACCTGGCGGCCCCGCTCTGGCTCGATGGTGAACCACAAGCACCTGACGGCAGCGCTGATCGACAGCCGCGATTTCCTGGCCGCCAAGCGCCGCTCGGAAACCGAAGTGATGCTGCCCCAAGGCACCAAGATCGCCCTCACCGGTGGGACCGACTTCAACGATCACCGCCTGATCTGGGGCAAACTCGATCAGGTCCAGACCAAATATCCCGACATGGTCCTTCTCCACGGTGGCAGCCCCAAGGGTGCCGAACTCATCGCCGCCAAATGGGCCGAAGCCCGCAAGGTCACGCAGGTCGCCTTCAAGCCCGACTGGACCAAACACGCCAAGGCCGCACCCTTCAAGCGCAACGACGCGATGCTGGAAGTGCTGCCCGTGGGCGTCCTCGTCTTCCCCGGCAATGGCATCCAGGAGAACCTCGCAGACAAGGCTAAGAAGCTCGGCATCCCGGTCCTGAAGTTCGAGAAGGGGGCGTGAGCCCCCTCAGATCTCGTTTTCGGTCTAGAGCGGTCTGCTGGTGCTACCAAATATTGCGTGCTCCTTCTTCAAAGCGGCCACCAATGCATCGCGGGGCGAGACTTGCCGTTCGATACCTGTTCACTCATAGATTGTTTTGGTAACGTTGGGGGCGAACATAACGGGGTGATTTGCGATGAAGCTGAAGGAATACAGGGTCCGTGAGTTCCGCAGCATCTGGGACACTGGTCCTATAAAGGTAGACGATCAGACAACCTGCTTCGTCGGCAAGAACGAGGCAGGCAAAACCACTGTTCTGACTGCTCTTTATCGCACCAACCCTATTCGACCCAAGGACGCGGTTTTCGACGAGACTTACGACTACCCCAAGCGCGAGGTCGAGGACTACTTGCACGCGGTCGAAAGTGGCGAGCGCGAGAAGGCTGTAGTTGTCAATTGCACTTACGAACTCGAACAGGATGACTTCGACGCTATATCAGAAGTCTTCGGACCAAAGGCATTCACCGGCCCAACATTTACCCGTGAATGCTACTATGGCAACAATAGCAGTAAGGGTTTCCTGACATGCGATGAGGCTGCTGCAAGGAAGCACCTCGCTGACAACTCAGCGTTGCCTGATGACCTAAAGACCAAGCTGCTCGAAGCTTCAGGCTGGCAGGCATTTGCTGATACCATCAATGTTGCAGAAGCTACCGAAGCTGTCATGGCGCTTAAATCTCTGGTCGATAAGGTCACCAAGAGTGGCAATGTTCGCTCTTACATCTATCACAACCTGATCTGGCCCCGCGTGCCCAAGTTTCTCTACTTCGATGAGTATTACCAGATGGAAGGGCAGGCCAACCTCAACGCCCTCATTGCGCGCGAAGACAGCGACCAGCTCCTCGACTCGGACTACCCGCTCATAGGCCTCATCAACCTCGCGCGCCTCGACCACCGCAAACTCGTGGCCACCAACAACACGGTGGAACTGAAGAACAAGCTGCAAGGTGCTGGGAACCACCTAACCCAGCGTATCGTCAAGTACTGGTCTCAAAACAAGCACATACAGATGCGCTTCGATGTGCGTGACGCGAAAGCTGGAGACCCTGACGGGATGCAGCAAGGAGTCAACGTCTGGGGCGAGGTGTATGACTCAGTGCACTGGGCCACGACGCCGCTTAGCAATCGGTCGCGGGGATTTGTGTGGTTCTTCTCGTTCTTGGCTTGGTACGAGGACATAAAACGCCAGAAGCAGAATGTCATCCTACTGCTCGATGAGCCTGGCCTATCACTGCACGGCCGAGCGCAGGCTGACTTGTTACGCTATTTCGACAGCGAGCTGTCGGGCCACCAACTCCTATATACCACACACTCACCGTTCATGATCGACCCGACTAAGTTCGAGCGGGTTCGCATCGTGCAGGATTTGGGCATTGATGCCCTCGAGGCTCTTCCCAAAGAAGAAGACGGCACGAAAGTGCTGGCGAACGTGTTCGACGCCACCGACGATAGCTTATTCCCTTTGCAGGGCGCGCTCGGCTACGAAATCCAGCAGACCCTTTTCATCGGTCCGAACTCACTTATTGTCGAGGGTGTTGCGGATATGCTCTATCTCAGGGCGATGTCGGCCCAAATGGAGCGCGAGGGCCGCGAGGGGTTGTCGGAACAGTGGACCATCACTCCCGTCGGCGGCAGCGGAAAAGTGCCCACGTTCGTGGCGCTCCTCGGCTCGCAAAAGGGGATCAACGTTGCAACGCTGCTGGATATTCAAAACAGCGATAAGCAACTCATCGAAGACCTATACAAGAAGAATCTGCTCAACAAGAAACAGGTGTCGACGTACGCGGACTTCACCGGCACTGCTGAAGCCGATGTAGAGGACATGTTCGACCGATCCTTCTATCTCGAACTTGTCAACGGCGAATACGGCAAACAGCTTGCGTCAAGAATCACGCCTTCAAAGCTCAACCAGAATGTGCCGCGCACGCTTCGGGCGATTGACGCTTGGCTAGCCGAAAACCCGATGAAGTCTGGTTCATTCGGCCACTACAGGCCCGCACGCTTTTTCACCGAGCAGCTATCCACTCTTTGGCCGAAGGTGTCGGACGAAACAAAAGACCGGTTCGAGGCAGCGTTCAAGCATTTGAACGGGCTGTTGCGTAGGTAAGTCCAAATAGCTGCTTGACGTGACCAGACCAAGCCTGTGGTGCATGGGACCCTCTCATCAGATGGAGAACACTAGGGCTTGAAAATTGTTCTGCGCCTTGTCTCCATCCCCAAAAGGCTAAACGTTTCCAGTCACTGAGTTCAACACGTCAGGCTTAAGGGATTGAAAAACAGGCCACACACCATCATGGTTGTGAAAACAAACAACTTTGTGTGCCAGTGTTAGAACCCGTCAACCAGAACCCCGAACAGATCGCCCGCGATCAGATCGACAAGCGGCTGTTGGCTGCGGGTTGGCTGGTGCAGGACAAGTCATCGCTGAACCCGAATGCGGCCCTTGGTGTCGCTGTTCGGGAATATCCAACCGATACCGGGCCTGCCGACTATGTGCTTTTCGTTGATGGACGGCTCTGTTGCACAAATCCCGTGAGGGATTCATCTCGTGAATCCAGCATGGTAGCTGGATGGGATGAGCAGACCCACACCCTCCGCCTACACGACTAGGAACTGGCCGGCCTACAATGAGGCGCTCAAGCGCCGCGGGTCGCTGACCATCTGGTTCGATCCCGCCATGACCTGGGAGGCCGCGCCGACCGGCAAACGCGGCCGACAGCCTGACTACAGTGACGCAGCAATTCAGACCTGCCTGACGATGGAGGTGCTGTTCGGCATGGCGCTGAGGCAGACGACAGGGTTTGTCGAAAGCCTCCTGGGGTTGATCGGCCTGGACTGGACGGTGCCGACCTTCAGCACCCTCAGCCGCCGTCAGAAGACGTTGAAGGTAAACATCCCCTTTCGCGGGTCGCAGGGTCCGCTGCACCTGTTGATTGACAGCACAGGCATCAAGGTCGAGGGCGAGGGGGAATGGAACGCCCGCAAGCACGGCGGCACGAAACGGCGCGTCTGGCGCAAGATCCACATCGGAATTGATGAGCAAACACTAGAGATACGTGCCGCCGAGTTCACCACCAGCGATGTTGGTGACGCGCCCATGCTGCCCGAGCTTCTCGACCAGATCCCGCCCGACCAGGAGATCGCCAGCGTCACCGCCGATGGCGCCTTCGACACCCGCAAATGCCATGACGCGATCGCCGCCCGCGGTGCAGCCGCCGTCATTCCGCCCCGCAAGAACGCCAAACCCTGGAAACCCGACACCCCCGGAGCAATCGCCCGCAACGAAGCTCTGCGCGCATCAAAACGCTTCGGTCGAACCATCTGGCGACGATGGAGCGGCTATCACCGCCGGAGCCGCGTCGAGACAAAGATGCACTGTGTGAAACTGCTGGGCCAACGCCTCATGGCGCGGGACTTCGACCGTCAGGTCGCCGAGTTCCAGGTCAGGGTAGCCGTCCTGAACGGCTTCACCGCCCTCGGCATACCCGTCACAGAAGTCGTGGGATAAGTCTGTCCGGGGACAGGGGAACTCTGGCCATCAGGCGATTTGTGCAACAGAGCCCACTGGTCCTGAAACTCGAAGGGCAGGGATTGTTGCAAACAGCCGACTTTCTGCGCGAGTATGAAATCCTGATTTGAGCTGGCCTTTAATGGCTTGCCGCCGCAACGGTCCAGCAAATTGCAAACTGCCGAAGATGTCGCTTCCCTTGTCGTCCACTTCAATGGTTGCCCCATGACCAACTCTATCAATTTTCGACGGCATCCCGGAGTCGACTTGGTGCAAACAAGTGCGCCGATGCTGCGCGCGTTTCAGACCATCGCGGCGTATCAGGTTGAGCATAGTGAAATCAGACTGACCAAATCAGGTGCGTGGAACCGGCACTGCATTGATTGGGTCGTGCGGCGTATGAATTTCCCGAACTGGACTGCCGAAAAGCTGTATTCTGTCAACAAGGTGCTTGATGAATACGATGTCCCGCCTTTGGAGTATTTGCGCGTCCTCCTCACATCCTTGCGCCTTGGGCGCAAAATGGGTGGTGGCTGGCGGTTAACAAAGCCGGGCATGAAACTTGTGGCAGACCCAGAGGCGGCCTTTGCCACCATCGCGCCAGCGTTTTTGTTTCGGTTTGACCATTCCGAAGGCATGCGCACGGGTGAGGCGCCCGGCGGAGACTGGGAATTGTGGTTGCAAGCAATCAACCGGATGCCGCAGGATGGCTTTACGCTGCCTGAACTGGCGAGCTTCCTCTATGGCCCCAGTGCAGGCGGTGGATGGCGTGGTCCGGCGGGCGGGTTGTTCAGCGCAGTCGCGATGCCACTTGAATGGGTGGGGCTGCTAATCCGGACGGGTGGCGGCGGCATCGAGGAAATGCTCTGGCGCAGGTCACCGCTTTGGGCTGCAGGGCTGGATTTTCAACATCGGACGATAGCTACGAATGTGGTGACGTTTCCCTCGAGGGGATGACACCCTTGAGGTTTGCCTTGGAACACCGTGTGGGCGCGCGTTCTGCACTTGATATGGTGGTGATGGTCGGTATGATCACTACATGTTCGATTCAGGTGTCCAGCTCGAAATCTTCCCGACGACGCTGGATCTGCGTCGTATCGACTTGGCCCTTAACATGCGGCGTTACTACCGATTGAGCGTTCAGCGCGACTTGTTCGGTCGTGCCTGTCTCATTCGTGAATGGGGAAGAATTGGCGCACGTGGCCAATCCCTGATCGAGAGCCATGAGGACGAGGGCAGGGCGATCACTTCGCTGATGCGGCTTGCCGCTCATAAGCAGCGGCGGGGCTATCAGCGGTAGCAGGCCGCGCTTGGTCGATTTGTCTGAAGGTCAGGGCAATGAGCAATAGAACTGGTTTCTATAACTCACTGTATGGCCCTAGCATGAGCGATAGATATCATCGTCCTTGATTTGACCAATAGCCACGCCGTGCAAATCAACGTGCCGCGACCCGTCATCTCGCGCCGGCAGTCGGCCATTCATGTTGTCGCTAGGCCCTTCGATCTGCTCCTGTGGTTCGATGTCCTGATGAACGCGCATCACCTTCTTTCCAGCCGGGCAGGGGCATCGACCATCCCCTACACTCTTTGCAACCCTACGGTCACAGTCGGGACATCGGCACATGGCGACAGGGCGAACCGGAACCACCATCACCAATATGCCCTCCAGATCGCAGCAAGCGACACGGCCTCACCGGTTTCGCGGGCCGGTGCTTTGGTCTGCCCATCCTGGCGGCCTGCCTGTCGCGCAGGACCCACCTCGACCCATCGGACTGGCGGCGCATTCGGCTTGGTCGGTGTTGATCTGGTTTCTCTCTTTCCGGGGTCTTGGCCTTCCGGGTCTGACATCGCCGGGGGAAGGGTGTCATCGTTCTGCCCTGCCGCTTCCTGTGATCCCGGCTCAGGCACCTCCCTTCGACGGACAATCCCCTAAGCCTGTTCGGCCTCTGGCTCGCAACCCCGCTCAGGGCCGGGCCGTGTTGGTCGCGTGCCGCGCCCTGCCCGCACCACCCCGGTCCTTCGGGGGTTTCCGGTGGCTTGAAGGGCCACCGTGCAAGCCTCAGCCGACTGGCTTCATTCGGGTCTTGTCGAAGGGATGGTCCCTCGAGCCAGATACAGGAGCTTCACATGCAGAACATCGTCATCCTCGCCGGCAACATCGGTCAGTCCCCGGAAGTCCGCACCACGCAAGGCGGGACCAAGATCACCAACTTCACCCTCGCCACCTCGCGCCCGCGCCTGTCCGAAGGTCGGGTCCGGCGCGACGAGAACGGCTACCGCGTGATGGACACCGAATGGCACCGCATCACCTGCTTCAACGGTCTCGGAAAGACGGTCGCCGACAACTGCGAAAAGGGCATGAAGGTGATGGTTCACGGCCGCATCCACTACACCAAGTGGACCGACGCCGCTGGGGTCGACCGCTACGGCTGCGAGATCATCGCGGAAAAGGTCGACTTCCTGAGCCGCCCGAAGGCTGGTGAAGGCGAAGATCCCGAACTGGTCGACCGCGAGGATCAGTTCGCGGGCTGAGACCTCACAGATCAGACCCGGTGGCGCAAGCCGCCGGGTCTCTTCGCTTCGCCAGCGGGCCATCGCGAAAGCCAGTTCGAAAACACGCAGCGGCCAAGCCGCTCCGCGCCAGCCGTTTTCAGGCCTGGTTTAACTCAGACAAGATCAATGCTTTCTTTGCCCGCCGCTTGTTGGGCGTGTACCAGACGGTCTTGCGCTCCCCTGTTTGACTGAACTCATACGTCACTCCGAGGATCCTCGCGCGATGATCCGGATCGACCATCCATTCGACGGGTGTGCCGATGTCGAATTCAGATGGCGGGATGGTCCGCGCGAGGGCAGGGGCTTCTGTGCTGGTCATTGTTCGTCTCCCTCGTTTGTTGTCTGAATTTTCGCCTTGGCCAAGGCTTCGTCGAAGGCGTCCTGGAACCGGGCGCGGTAGGCTGGGCCCATGGCACGCGCCAATCCCATGATGCCAAGCGGGTCATGGATTTTCGCGAGGTCAGCAGCGAACTGCGGCCGCAAGGTCAAGGTTACGCTGGTTGGGTGCTTGCCGCGTGCGCCGCGGGATTCCTCGACTTCCGGCATCCCATCACGTTCCCAATCGTCGAAGACCTGATCGCGCAGACTTTGGGCAACGCGTCGGATCAAAAACTGGACGGTGCAACGCGCGGCCGTGGCCCACTCTTCTGCCAGCCGTGCCTGACGGGTGGTCAGCGACAATGAGACATGGACAACATGGCCGCGCGCTGCTGACCCCGTAGCAACGCCAGCCGCCTTCGCATCCCTAGCCATTTGGGTGCCGAAGGCCTTCTCCACTTCCCGGGCTTCTTCTTTGGGCCCAACGGGTCTGCCACCAACTTCGCCAGTGTTGTGGCTTGGCGTGGTCGTCGCTGCTAGTGCCGGTGCCGAAGGGTTCGGTGCCGCCAAGGCGTCAACCGAAGTCGGCGGTACCGGGATGGGCCGATCGGCCAATTCACTTTCGCCCACCTTCCCGCCAAACCCCAACTTGGCCGAAAACCCCGCGTCCTGGCGGATGATCCGCATCATGTCCTTGCGCTGCGCCATCATGCGACCTCCGCCGGATTGAGGATCAGCTGGTCGATCTCCTCCAGAAGGTCCCCTGCCTCCTTCACGGCACTTTGGACATGGGCAGCAAGCGCCCGGTTCGGCGTCTTGTCCGCGATCACCCCGAGAAGCCCTTCTCTGTCCATCCGAACATAAGCGGCGCGGCTACCAAGATAGGTCTCAAGGGCAGGCAAAGACTGGAACAACTCTTCAGCCACCGCCCGCTCGGTCTCTGACACCCGCACAGGCACCCGGTTGAGCAACACAGAAAACCCTGCAAGCTCGCCCGGCTTTTCCACTCGGCTACGAAGCTTCAGGTACCAGTTGGCGGTTTCCAGCGTCTCGCTCAGATCGCCCCGCGACAGCATCATCGGGCAAATGATCCGGTGCGCTGCGACCGCCAGAACGTCTTGCGCTTCAGATCCGCCGCCGAAGGTGTCGATCAGGATGAGGTGCTCTTGATCGGGTTGCTCGTAGATCTGCCCGATGGCTTCTGCCACCCGGTGGGCGTCGAGCGTGTGGATCACCTCAACCAAGGGGGACCAGTTGCCGGCCTCCTTTCCCGCCTGCATCCACTTGAGGCAGGATTTCGAGGCATCGGTATCGAAGATCGTCACCGTTTCGCCTCGAGCAGCCGCAGCAGAAGCCAAGGCGCGACAGAGGGTGCTCTTGCCCGATCCCCCCTTGCGGTTCATCACCAGCACAACACGTATCCCGTAACCCATACCACCTTCCTCACTT
>NZ_JAUXOV010000078.1 GCF_030684215.1 Pseudotabrizicola sp. | reverse complement strand
CAAGCGACGCAGATCATCGAAGCGCACCGCGACCAGATCGGACAGCTCGTCACCCGGCTCGAGGCCGACGAAACCCTTGATCTGACCGCGATCCGGGAATGCCTCGGCCCATCAGACACAATCACCCCGTTTCGCAAAGGCGGAAGCTAGCACCGACCCGCCATCTGTCAGGAGGCTTTCATGACCCGACCACCCAAAAAGACCAAACCAGTCGTAAGCCTGCCACAGGACGCGCCGGTGCCCGCTTTGCTGCCACCCGCAACAGCCCCACCGCCTGCACCGGCACCAGCGCATCGGCACCAGAATTTCGACCGTGCGGCGCGGGCCGCCGTGGCGCGGCTTTCGGGCGGGGTCTCAAGCTATGCCTTCTTTGAGGCATGGAGCGATTGGGCGCAGCATCTTTCGCGCGCGCCCGGCCGGCAGATGGAACTGGCCGAACACGCGCAGCGCAATCTGTTGAAGCTGATGGCTCTGGCCACCACTCCCGGCAGCCCTCCGCCCTTCGTCCCGAAGCCCTATGACCACCGTTTTGACCATGAAGGCTGGCAAAAGCAGCCCTTCCAGATGTGGCAGCAGGGTTTTTTGGCGATGCAGGACTGGTGGGACCACGCAACCGAACCAATGCGCGGCTTGCGCACCGAGGATGCCGAACGTGCCCGCTTTCTGACCCGGCAGACGCTTGATGTCCTGTCGCCGTCGAACGCGCCCTTTCTCAACCCCGAGATCGTCGCCGAAACGCTTAAGACGGGCGGGCGCAACCTGACCGAAGGGGCGGCGCATTTCGCGCATGACGCTGTGAAGACCCTGACCGGCCAACGCGACCCGGCACCCGAAGGCTATCAGATCGGCAAGGATCTGGCTTGCACCCCCGGTCAGGTGGTCTACCGCAACGACCTGATGGAACTGATCCAGTATACGCCACAGACGCCGCAGGTTCACGCCCGCCCAATCCTGATCGTTCCGGCCTGGATTATGAAATACTACATCCTTGATCTTTCGCCCGGCAACTCGATGGTGCGCTATCTGGTCGGACAGGGTTTCACCGTCTTCATGATTTCATGGACCAACCCGACCTCTGACCAGCGCGATCTTTCGCTGGAAGATTACCGCAAGCGGGGGGTAATGGCGGCGCTTGACGCTGTGACCAAAATCGTGCCGGACACCCCGGTTCAGGCCGTCGGCTACTGCCTTGGCGGCACAATTCTGGCGATTGCGGCAGCAACCATGGCGCGAGACCACGATGACCGGCTTGCCTCGGTTACGCTGATGGCCGCGCAGGTGGATTTTGCCGAAGCGGGTGAATTGCTTTTGTTTCTTGATGAAAGCCAGATCGCTTTTCTAGAGGATCTGATGTGGGAACAGGGCTATCTTGACCGTCCGCAGATGGCTCGCGCATTTGCCGCGATACGGTCCGAAGATCTGATCTGGACCCGCGCGGTGCGGCGTTATTTTCTGGGTCGCGAAGACGTGCCAACCGACATCGGCGTCTGGCTATCGGACACCACACGGATGCCGGCACGCATGCATTCGCAATACCTGCGCGGGTTGTTTTTGGAAAACCGGCTGACGGCAGGGCGCTTTGCGGTCGAGGGGCGGGTGATCGCGCTCAAGGATCTGTCGGTGCCGCTGTTTGTGATCGCCACCGAAACCGATCACATCGCGCCCTGGCGGTCGGTCTACAAGACGAAGTTGTTCACGGACAGCGACCTGACTTTCGTGCTGACCAAAGGGGGCCACAACACCGGCATCCTCAGCGAACCGGGCCATAAGGGGCGGCACTTCCGCATCTCCCGCCGCCCGGCAGCGGCGCATTATGTCGGCCCAGACGCCTGGCTGGCAGAGACTGCGCCAAAGTCCGGATCGTGGTGGCCGGACTGGGCGGATTGGTTGGCGGCGCAGGGCGGTGGTTTGTCGGATCCGCCTGCCATGGGTGCCCCTGACAACGGGCTTGCCCCGCTTGGCCCCGCCCCCGGCGCTTATGTGATGCAGCCCTGACCTTTGGTGCAGACCCGCGACGCATTGCTATGAAAGGATCGAGCCATGCCCCACCACCCCCGCCTGACGTTTCACGGCGCTGCCCGGTCGGTCACCGGGTCATGTTTCCGGCTGGACACCGACCACGGTGCTATCCTGATCGACTGCGGGATGTTTCAGGGCTCAAAGACTGAAAAAGAACTCAATTACCGCCCCTTCCCTTTTGCACCGGGCAAGATCGCCGCAGTCATCCTCAGCCATGCCCATATCGACCATTCCGGCCTCTTGCCCAAACTGGTCAAGCACGGGTTTTCGGGGCCGATTCACGCAACACCTGCCACCACCGATCTGGCCGGGGTGATGCTGCCCGACAGCGCCTATATTCAGGAACTGGAGGTCGAGCAGTTCAACCGCCGCGCCGCCCGGCGTGATCGCGGATCGGTCACCCCGATCTACACCGCAGCGGATGCCGCCGTCTGCCTTACACTGTTCCAGCCGCATCCCTATGACAGTTGGTTTGCCGTCCTGCCCGGCCTTCGGGCGCGGTTCTGGAATGCGGGGCATCTTCTGGGCTCGGCCTCGGTCGAGGTTGAAATGGCACAAGCCAAGGGTGAACCGGTGCGGATCCTGTTCTCGGCCGATATCGGCCCGGATTACAAGCTGCTGCACCCCGATCCAGAAGCGCCTGTTGGTGTGGATTATCTGATCTGCGAATCAACCTACGGCGACCGCGACCGCATTGACGCCACCGCCGACCGCCGCCGCCAACTGCTGCGCGATGAGGTGCGCGCAGCCATGCACCCCCATGGCGCGCTTTTGATCCCGTCGTTCGCGGTCGAACGCGCGCAGGAGTTGATCAGCGATCTGGGCCGGTTGATCAGCGAAGGCGCGTTGCCACAGATCCCGATCTATGTGGACAGCCCGCTGGCGACCAAGGCCACGCGGGTATTTGCCAAGCACCACCGGGAACTGGAAGACGGCGCGGTGCTGATGAAGGGTTTGCAGTCGCGGCACCTGCATTTCACCCAAACGCGGGAACAAAGCATCGCACTCGACCGGGTGCAGGGGTTCCACATTGTCATTGCCGCCTCGGGGATGTGCGATGCCGGGCGCATCAGGCACCGGCTGAAGAACTGGCTCTGGCGCGATGAGGGCACGGTTCTGTTCACCGGGTTTCAGGCGGTGGGCACACTGGGGCGCATCCTGCAGGACGGCGCGAATTCAGTGCGCATTCAAGGCGAGGAATTTGCAGTGCGCGCCCGGATCCGGTCGCTGGATCTGTATTCCGGCCACGCAGACGGCACTGAATTGCGCGAGTGGATCAAAGAACGGCTGCCGATCCGGCATCAGGTTTTTCTGGTCCATGGCGAAGAACCCGCGATGGCAGGGCTTGCGGCGCGACTGGATGGAATTGTCGCGGCAAGCGATGTCTTGCAGCCGAAACTGGATGAAAGCTTCGTGCTGACACCGGACGGTGCGCAAAGCCTCACGCCAGCCACGCCACCGCGTATTTCTCCAGAGAAAGTTGCACGCCTTGATTGGCACAACGACGTCTCGCGTCTGCTTTTGGAGATCAACGAGGGCCTTTTGGCCAGCCCGGACGAAAAGACCCGCGGCGCATTGATCCGGCGTCTGCAGCGCGCCCTGAAGGATGCGGATACCCGGACCTGATGCCCAAGGCGCGATCTGATCCAAGTCAACCCGCACAGGGGCGCACTCGTGTAGGATAGGGAAAGGTCAAACAAAGGAGGGTCACATGTATAACCATATTCTTGTTGCCGTGGCATTTGACACGGATCACGAACCGGACCGGTCGTTGCAGGCCGCGCGGATTCTTGCAGCACCCGGTGCAAAGGTCACAATCTTGCATGTGAAGGATAAACTTCCGGGCTATGCGATTTCCTACATCCCTGACGATTATGATGCCGACCTGAAAGTCGCCATTCGTGATCGGCTGGCGGGATTGGCTGCGCAGTTTGAAAACGGCGCGGGCGTGCTGATTGAAGGCAATTCGGGGCAAACGATTCTTGAATGGGCCGAACGCAATCAGGTGGATTGCATTGTGATGATGTCGCACCGGCCGGGGCTGCAAGACTATTTTCTGGGCAGCACTGCTGGCAGGGTCGTGCGCCATGCGCAATGCTCGGTCCATGTGATCCGCTGAAGCACAAACCGCGCCCCGGCAGGTCAGCGCCATGCTGGCCCGACGGGGCGAGCCTGCCTTGCGGGTCGGCGGCGCCACCGGATCCAGCCCAACACCGTCTTGCAGTTGGTTGCCACCGCCAAAGTTCGCGGCGCCAAGTGCAACACCTGCGCCGCAAGAATCCCTGCCCGCGCCGATCAGGGCCGACGCAGGGCCGTCATCTTGACATCCACCCGCTCGGACAGGCTTTCAAGGCTGTCGTAGAGCAGTTGCAGCATATAGCTGGGGTTATGCACATAACCGCCAGGGTCTTTCTGCACGACCTGATAATTGTAGGCGGCCTTCAGCAATCGTGGGGTCCAGCTTTGATAGCGGTTGGGAAAAATTGCCTCGTCAGGGCTGATCTGGCCATCTGCGTTGGTGTCGTTGAAGAAGTACGGAAACGTGCCATAGGCATAGCCGATCGGGGCATTGCCGACCCCTGCCCCATAGGCCTGAATCGCGGCGTAAAGCTGGCCGTGCAACCCGATGATCTCGGCATGGATGCCGCCCGCGTTGTCGCCATCGCCGTCGAAATCCTGATGCCGGGTGCGGATGTCGCGGATATCCTCAACGCCGCGGTGGCAGCTGACGCAACCATCGGTGGCCACCTCGGTGGTGTGGGCATTGTGGCAGGCGACACAGGTGTTGGCACTGGGCACATGGGTGAACCGGCCCGCATAGGTCTTGCCAGGATAGTGAAAACCACCCCGCACCTCGGCACCATGCATCACCGCAGCCGCAACGCCATAGTGCACGTTGAGGAACGCCAGATCGGGGGAAACGGTATCATCCGCGATGCCCTTGGTCGCGGCCATCACGTTGTCACCCGATTGGCGGCCCTGATGGCAAACCGTGCAGACCGCAGACGGCCCCAACCCGTCCACTGTCACCCCGGATGGAAAGGGCACGCTGTCAAGCGCGTGGGCCGCAGAGGTGTGACAGGACGCGCAGCCGATTGGCGCGTTGATGGCAGCGGCGTGGTCCACCACGCCGGGCGCACTGCCATCGGCCCCTAGCCAGTCAATAAAGCCCGGTTGCGAATGGCAGGCTGCGCAGGCGACCGGCACTTCGCCATCCTTGTTCCAATAAGTGAAGGACAGCGACTTGTAATCGCCATGGGGCGATGCAAGCCATTCTTCGGTCAGACGTGAAAGTTCTGATCGGTCTTGTGCCATCACAGGCGACGCGATGGACAAAATCACGGCAACTGCGCTGATCAGGGGCAACGTTGCGGAAAGGCGCATGGGGTCTCCTCCGTTCGGCTTGCAAGGTGGCGCATTGGATCAGTCTCACCGATTTCATGATGTCCCGCCTTGATCGGGATCAAGGCGTGCGCTTGGATGGCAAGGCAAGCTAACAACATTCGCCCCAAGGAAAGAGCATATGCCAGACCAATCGCCACCCGCGCTTGGCTCAGACAAGGCCCATCCGATGCGCTTTTCGGGGCTGGCACTTGCGGGCCTATATCTTGCGATGTGCCTTGTGCCGCTTTTGCTAACCTTTGGCAGAAGCGTCGCCCGATTGGATGCCTGGGAACGCGCCGGGGCGGCGCTGGGGATGGTGGCGCTGGTGGCGACGGCCATCCAGTTCGTGACCTCGGGCCGGTTCGAGGCCGTCTCGGGCCGTCTTGGCATCGACAAGATCATGGCGCTTCACAAGGTCGCGGCGTGGTGGGTGCTGATTGCCATTGTCTTGCATCCGCTGGCCTATGTCTTGCCAACTTGGGTCGATGACCCGGCACGCGGGGCAGAACGGCTGACCGCCTATCTGACGGTGCCGCATTACCGCTCCGGGGTGGTGGCACTCGTGGCGTTGCTGGTGCTGGTGCTGACCTCGATCCTGCGCGACCGCCTGCCGTGGCGGTATGAGACTTGGCGGGCGGCGCATCTGGTGCTTGGGCTTGTTGCTGTGGGTGGGGGCGTACATCACGCCGTCACGACCGGCCGGTTCAGCGCGATGGGGCCGGTTCACGGGTTCTGGTGGGCGGCTGGTTTGTCGGTCGTGGCGGTGATGGCGGTGCTTTACGGTTGGCGTTGGGCCATGCTGCACCGGCATCCGTGGCGCCTGACTAAAGTGACCAAACTGGCCGACCGGATGTGGGAACTTGATATTCAGCCCAGCACAAACAGCCCGACGCCCGGCTATTCCGCCGGACAGTTCGTCTGGATGACCGAAGGAAAGCGCCGGTTTCCACTGTTCGACCATCCGTTTTCCATCGCGGACAGCCCGGCGCGACCGGGGCTGAGCCTGATCATCAAGGAAGCCGGCGATTTCACCGGGGGGATCGGCAGTCTGGCACCCGGCACGGCGATCGGTATCGACGGCCCTTATGGTGAGTTTACGCTGGACCAGCATCCGGGCGACGCAGTTGTGCTTTTGGCGGGCGGGGTCGGCATTGCCCCGATTATGGGAATTTTGCGCGATCTGGTCGCGCGGCGTGATCCCCGGCCTGTGCGGCTGGCCTATGCGGCTGGCGTTCCGGCAAATTTCGCCTGCCTGCCCGAAATCAAGGCCGCTGTGCAAGCACTTGACCTGAAGGTCATGCTGGTCAGCGAAGAAGATGCCAATGGTTGGGGCGGGCTGCTCGGGCGATTGTCCCATGACAGGCTGCGCGATCTGATTGACGGACTTGATCCGCAGCGCATGGTTGCGCTTATTTGCGGCCCCGGCCCGATGGTCACAGCCACCTCGGACGCGCTGCTTGATCTGGGGGTATCGATGAATAAGATCGTGTATGAACGGTTCGACTATGCCGGCGGTGCCTCGCGTCAGGACAGGCGGCGCGCCCGGCATTTTCTGGCCATCGGTGCCGGTCTTGCCGCTTTGGTCGCGGTGTTCGCGCTGGTGTCTTAAGGGATGTTTTGGCGGATGCACCACCCGCAACACGATCCAGATCAATGTGCGATCACCTTGACTCTGCTATTATGAAACTCGCCGCTTTGTACTTTGGAATGGCCTTGCGGCGCTATGTCGGCATCAATTGAGGAGCATGAGAGATGGGAAAACGCAATGACACACGGCCCACCCCGGACAGCGGCACCGCTGCGATGACCCAAGCCATGATGACCGGCAGTCCGGTTGTGGCCAAGGCTTGGCTGTCTTTCATGTCAGAAAGCGCACAATTCCTGACAGAGCGCCTGCAACAGGATCTGGAAGCTCAAAAGGCCATGATGGCCTGTAAAAGCCCGACGGAATTGCTAAAGGTTCAGTCGGATTTTCTGACCGCAGCAATGGATCAGTATACCGATTATGCAACCCGCCTGTACAAGACCATGACCACGGCCGCGACAAATCCGGTTCAGGACATGCAGTCGGGTCAATCCCGCCGCTATGACGATATACCGCTATAGGCACCAATGCGGCTAGCACTGGCGCTGTGGTGCCGCGCGCGCTGACGCCTGTGGCGTCGTCAAAACACCGGTTAGAACCTCCCACGCCCGTTGGGGCATTTGGGTGACGTTAAAGCGCATGTACTGCGCGGCCGTTTGCGCGGGGCTGAAAATGTTTCCCGGCGCCAGAACGACGTTTTGTTTCAGCGCCGCCCTTGCGATGTCTGCCGCATCCCGGCCCTCGGGCAGTCTGCACCACAGATAAAACCCGCCACGAGGCATCAGCCAAGGCTCGGCCCCAAGGCTGCTCAGCCGGGTCGCAGCCTCTTTGCGGGCGCGGGTCAGGCGCTTGCGCACCCCGTCTACATGCTTGCGGTAGCTGCCATCGCTCAGGGCCGAGTGAACAATCGCGGTCGCCACGGGGCTTGGCCCGCCAAAATTGGTTGCGACTTGCAGGTCGGTCAGCGCCGCAATCAGTTGTGGTGGCCCGGCGATATAGCCACAGCGAACCGAGGCCGACAGCGTCTTGGAAAAACTGCCGATGCGTATAACCCGGTCCAACCCGTCAAGCGTGGCCAGACGCGGCGACAAGTCGGGCTCCAGAACTGCGAATGTGTCGTCCTCAATCACCGTCAGATCATGCGACGCCGCCAGTCGCAGCAGGCGATGTGCGGTCTGGGCTGTGATCGTGCCCCCGGTCGGATTGTGCAACGCCGAGTTGGTGATGTAGAGGCGCGGGCGGTGGTCGGCCAGTGCGGCGGCAAAATGCGCCAGATCCGGCCCGGTCGGCGTAAAGGGCACCGGAACGATCCGCGCCTTGTAAACCCTCAGCAGGGCCTGAAAGTTGAAATAGCACGGGTCATCCACCAACACCGTATCGCCGGGACGCAGCAGGTAGCGGCAGATCAGGTCAACCGATTGCGACCCCGAGGTGGTCAGCAAGATCGTCTCGGGGCTGATGTCCAGCCCTTCCCCGGCGAACTGCCGGGCAAGAATGTGGCGCAGATTTGCCGGGCCAAGACTGCTGCCGTAATCGGTCAGCACCGCATCCGGCCCGCGTGCAAGCTGGCGCAGCGCGCGGCGCAGGGCGGCTTGTGGCATCCAGTCCGGTGGCAGCCAGCCGCAACCGGGTTTCAAGACCCCGGCATCCGCATCAAGGGATTGGCGCGACACCCAGAACGGATCAACGTCACGATCCGCTTGCGGCCCGGCGGCACGCAGATCAAGCGACGGGGCAACGCCCACCACATAAAACCCCGATCCCGGCTGCGACCGGATCACGCCTTCGGCCACCAGCCGGTCATAAGCGTCAACCACTGTCGATGGCGAAACCCCCATCACCGCCGCAAAGCGCCGGATCGAGGGGAGCCGTTCGCCGGGCGCAAGTGCGCGCGAGGCAAGCCTGCGGCGGATATTCTCCATCACTTCGACCGTGCGTGTCGCCTGCGCCATAGCGAATTGTATCCCCGATTGAACCCATACAGTTTGTATAAATCGTATCGGTCTGTCTCTGTCAGGACCAGTGCCAATCCGCTATCGGCTGACAAAACAGACGGTGCGCGGGGCAAGGTGTTGAAGCGGTTGGGTGGCGGATGGGGCAGCGGGCTGTTGGGGGTGATCATTTTCAGCGGGTCGCTTCCGGCGACACGGGTTGCAGTGGGCGGGTTCACGCCGTTGTTCCTGACCTCGGCGCGGGCGGTGATTGCGGCCCTGCTGGGGGCTGCGCTGCTTATCGCGTTGCGGCAAAGCTGGCCAAGGCGGCGGGATATTATTCCGCTTGGCATCACCGCCATCGGCGTGGTCATCGGCTTTCCACTGCTGACAGCCCTGGCGCTGCAACACATGACGTCAGCACATTCGATTGTCTTCATCGGTCTGTTGCCGCTGGCCACGGCCCTGTTCGGCGTGCTGCGCGGAGCTGAGCGGCCACAACCGGCATTCTGGCTGTTTTCCTGTGCGGGTGCTTTTGCGGTGGCGCTGTTTGCCGGAACGCACAGCGATGGCGGCACGCTGACGGGCGATCTGCTTATGCTGGCCGCCATTCTTATCTGCGGTTTGGGCTATGCCGAGGGTGCCGTGTTGTCACGCCGGTTTGGCGGCTGGCAGGTGATCTCTTGGGCGCTGGTGCTGTCGCTGCCGGTGATGGCGGCACTGATGGTCGCAAGCTGGCCGACAGATTTTGCGGGCGTGACCGCGCCGCAATGGCTAAGCCTATGCTATGTCTCGCTGTTCAGCATGCTGATCGGCTTTGTCTTCTGGTATCGCGGCCTTGTGCTTGGCGGAATCGCGGGTGTGGGGCAGCTGCAATTGCTGCAACCGTTCTTTGGACTGGCCTTGGCCCAGCTGCTGCTTGGCGAGGCTGTGTCCGGCACGATGATTGCAGTGACGTTGCTGGTTGTGCTGTGTGTGGTCGGGGCAAAGCGCTTTGCCTGATCCGCAAATCAAGGCGCGGACAGC
Organism: Pseudotabrizicola sp.; assembly: GCF_030684215.1. GTDB lineage: Bacteria > Pseudomonadota > Alphaproteobacteria > Rhodobacterales > Rhodobacteraceae > Pseudotabrizicola. The sequence goes on along the minus strand of NZ_JAUXOV010000078.1, from coordinate 76,914 downwards.
CCTGCATTGTCCTGTGGATCACCCACCGGCCGCATGGGTTTGCAGGTGGTCGACGACACGCTTTACGAGCACCTCTGTTGGGTGACTTGCATCAACCGCTATCCCCCATTCGTCGCTATCAAGGTGTTCAAGGCTGGCATGTTGGCTTACCGCAAGTGCCGGGTTCATGAAGTGCCCCGGCCGTTCCTGCATTCGGGCACGCGCGGCATGCAGGCCAATTTTCAGGTGCACAAAAAACACCTCCCCCTGTCGGCGCAGAACGTCGCGGTAGCTGCGCCGCAGGGCCGAGCAACTGCCAACGATGCCCTGCTGCTCACTGTGCAGCCCAGTGGCAACCGCCTGCAACCACGGCAGGCGCATTGCATCATCAAGCGCGATGCCCGCGGCCATCGCCGCAATGTTCCCCGGCGGATGCAGGCTGTCACCCTCCAGAAAGCCCAGGCCAAGCCGTTGTGCAAGGGCCAGACCAACCGTGGACTTCCCGCATCCGGAAACCCCCATTACGACAATTCTGACGGGCGTCATGTCAGCAGAGCGATGGGCCACATCACGATCTGTGGAAACGCGGCGACCAGAACTGCCGCACTCAGGCTGATGGCATAGAACGGCAGGCTGGCGATCACCAGCCGCTCGGTCGGAATTTTGGCGACATAGGCGGTGGCGAACAGGCAAGTGCCGACGGGCGGGGTTGCAAGGCCGATGGCAAGGCATGTGACCATGAAGATCAAAAAGTGCATCGGCTCTACCCCTGCGGCAACCGCCGCAGGCATAAGCACCGGAATAAGCATCAGCGCGGCCGCGACAATATCCATCAACATGCCGACGATCAGAAAGATCAGCCCCATCATCAGCAAGGTGACAAAGGGTGATCCGCTGATCAAAGACAGCAGGCCCGATGCCTTTTGCGGCAACAGATCAACAGTGAAGATAAAGGTCGCCGCCGACGCCACCATCAGGATCAACAGCACCGTGCCGGCCAGCTTTCCGGCCTTTATCGCCAGTTCGAAAAAGTCGCGCCCGCCGATTTCGCGGTGCACCAGCCCCCCCACCAGCAGCGTGTAAATCACAGCCAGACCCGCGCCTTCGGTTGGAGTGACAATGCCGGAAAACATACCGGTCAGGATGATGACAGGAGCGCCAACTGACGGCAGGGCCCGCAAGATCGACCGCGCGAAACGCCCACGATCAAAGGCCACCACATCGCCATAGCCCCGCTTGCGCGACACGATGTAGTTATAGACCGCCAGCGACCCTGCCAGCAACACGCCCGGACCAAGCCCCCCGGCAAGCGCAGCGCCCACCGACTGCCCCGCCGCAGCCGCCGCCACAATGATCAGAATCGATGGCGGCACCAATGTGGCCAGTGTGGCCGTGATCAGCGTTAGTGCCGCCGAGTAGGGCAACGGATACCCGCGCGATGTCATCGACTTTATGGTTATCGGCCCAAGGCTGGCGATATCGGCCACCGAAGACCCGGAAATGCCGCCAAACACAAAGGACGACGCAATGTTCACATGGCCTAACCCGCCGCGAAACCGGCCCACCATCGCCTCGGCCGCGTCAAAGATGCGCTCGGACAGGCCGCCACGCTCCATGATCTGACCGGCCAGAATGAACAGTGGCACTGCGATAAGCAGAAAGGAATTGATCGAGGTTGCAAGGGTTTGCGTAATCATCGACATCGGCAAATCGTAAAGCTGCATGGTGATCACCGTGCCCAGACCAAGGGCCACGGCCAAAGGCACCCCAAGTGCTGCCAGAACCGCGAAGCATAAAAGAAGTGTCAGGCTCATTTTTGGCGCTCCTTCATGGCATGTGTATAGTCTCCGCCTTGCAACCCGTGGATGATGGCCCCCAGCACCGCCAGACCGGACCCAAGCACCAGTGGCAGCGTGGCCAGCCACATCCCCACCCGCAAAATGGGCGAGCTTTCGCCAAACCGGATCTGTTGGGCCAGCAATTGCCAGCCGTAATAGGCAACGATCACAAACAGAACCGCCGCAGCCAATGCCGGGATCAGATCAATGATCCGTCGCGCCGCTGGCTGGGTCACAAGATCGGTGAACAGCGTCACTGCCGGGTGCTGTCCTGTGCGGAAACTGGCGGCCACCCCAAACCAGATCGTCCAGATGAACAAAAACCGCGACAGCTCTTCGGTCCATGGCACCGAACTTCCCAGTTGGCGCGAAATCACCTGCAAGGCGATCAGGCCGATCATTCCACAAATGGCGATCAGCAGCACCACATCCACAAGCCGCCAGATCCATCGGTCGATGGTTTTCACGATCTGTCCTTCCACGTTTTTGGTGTTTCCTGTTTCAGCCCACACCAAACGGGTGGAAGGCCGTGGCGGAATGCCCGCCCCGACCTGCTTTGCAAGCTGTTACTTTGACACGAAATCAACGCTCTTTTGCATGAATTCAGGTGTGATCTGTTCTTCGAACTGTGAATAGATGCCACGCGCGACGGTCTGGATCTTTTCCAATTCGCCCGCCGCCAGTTGGTTGACCTGCATGCCTGTCTCTTGCAGCTTGACGATAATCGCGGCCTCTTGCGCGATTTCCTCTGCGTCACGTTCCGCAATCATCTCGGCTGCTGCCTCTTGAACTGCTGCATGGTGATCGGTTGGGATCTTTTCCCATGCAGCCATGGACAGCCCGACCAGGAAACTGTCGGCCAGATGCTGCGTGATGTTCAGATGCCCCTGCACTTCATACAGACGGTTGTTGAACGGCACTTCGACCGGGTTTTCCTGACCGTCGATCGCTTTCAGTTGCAGCGCCGAATAGACTTCGGAAAACGCCATCGGCGTTGGGTTCGCGCCAAGCGCCTGAAACAGGCTGACGAACAGCGGGTTGTTCGGCGTGCGCAGGTTCAGTCCCGCAAAATCTTCAACGGTGGTGATCGCGGTTTCGCGCGTGGTCACATTGCGGAATGTGCGCAGAAAAAAGCCCAGACCCTTGATGTTCAGCCGTTCCATTGATGCCAGCAACTCTTGCCCCGGCTCGCCCGACAGATAGGCTTGCAATTGATCATAATCGGCAAACAGATAGGGCAGCGAGATCGCGTTCATCTTCGGCTCAAAGGACGCATAGACCGAGGTGGCCAAAATCAGTCCATCCAGCGCGCCAGAGCCAAGCTGGTTGATCGCGGCGTTCTGGTCTTTGCCATACAGGATGCCATCGGGGAACACCTGAATGACCACCGCGCCCCCGGTCTTCTCAGACACCAGTTCGGCAAAGCGGGTGGCCGCGCGTCCGACCGAACTTTCCGCAGGGTCCGGCACCGCCATCCGCAACTGCGTTTCGGCCAGCGCCATGTTAGGCGCAGCAAGGCCCGCAAACATCAGGGCCACGGCAGTAGCGCCCAGCATCAAGGCGCGGCGGGTAAGATTGTGTGTCATAAGGTTTCCTCCCATTTGACTTTCGTTATTCTCTCAGGCCAGCGCCTTTGGGCGCAGTCCGTTTCGTCGTTCCAACTCAAGGATCAAGGCAGAATGGTCCAAATCGCCGCCGCCATGCGCCACCAGATCGGTAAACAGCTGGTCCGCCAATCCAAGCAGCGGCAACTCTAGTCCCAGCGATTGCGCCAAGGCCTTCGCCGCCCCGGTGTCTTTGATCTGATATTTCGCAGGGCCACCGGGGGTGAAATCGCCCGCAATCATCCGCGCGCCATGCAGATCGAGGATACGCGACCCGGCAAATCCGCCAAGAAGCGCCTGACGCACACGCGCCACGTCCGCCCCGCCCTGCCGGGCCAGAAGCAACGCCTCGGACACCGCGCAGATGGTTGACGCAACCAAAAGCTGGTTCACCAGCTTGGTCAGTGCCCCAGACCCATCCGGCCCGACATGGGTAACAGTGCCCATCGCCGACAGAACCGGATGCAGCGCCGCAATCTGATCCGCCTCTCCCCCCACCATGATCGACAGCGTGCCCGCCGCCGCCGCAACCGTGCCACCCGACACCGGGGCATCGACCCAGATCAACCCCATCCCCCGCGCCTGCACCGCCATCGCCTTGGCCTCGTCATGCGCGATCGACGACATCACTATCAGGCTGGCCCCTTTGGCCATCGCTTGGGCGGCCCCGGATGATCCGAACAGCACCTCGGCACAAACCGGCCCGGAGGACAGCATGACGATCACCGCATCCGCCCCACGGACCGCCTGTTCAGGCGTTGTGCAAACCGTGACCTCGGTGCCTGCATCCTTGGTTTTTTCAAGGGTGCGGTTCCAGACCCGCAGCTTGTGTCCGGCCGCCGCCAGATTGGCGGCCATAGGCCCGCCCATCAGCCCGGTGCCCAAGACGCCAAGCTGCCAACCCGCACTCATGGCACAACGCGGTCCAAAAACCGCACTGGTTGTTCGTCGCACTGGGCCAGAGCCTCGCGGAACGCAGCCAAATGTGGCGTTTGCAGATGCGCGTCAAAAGCTGCGCGGTCGGTATAGACCTCGTAGAACAGCACACGCGCCAGACCATCGCCCTGCTGCACCACCACATCAAATTGCAGACAGCCGGGCTCTGTGGCCAAGGATGCCTCGGCGTCGGCCCGTGCGGCGGCCAGAAAAGCGCTCAGCTTTTCCGGGGCCACATGGAATTCTGGCAAAACGACAAAGCTCATGCTGCTTTCACCGCTTTTGGACCCATCTTGATGACCTGTTCGCGGCGCAGACTGACAACATCCAGATCTTCGACAAATTCCACATCCGACATGCGCATGATCTGATCGCGCGGGATGTCATTTTTCAGCTTCACATGATGCGCCAGCCCCATCGGCAACGCATCGACAGCCGTCGATATCGTGGCCGGAATGGCCTTGGCCCAAGTCGCAAAGCCGCCCTCGCCGTCCAGATAAGACCCGGCCTTCAGGTTTGATTTCGCGGTTGCCACCGCATCACCCCGGAATTCACGCGACGATCCGGTCGGCTCATGGCGCAACACCGCCGACAGCACAGAAACCGAAGTTTCCAGCCCGATCAGGTGGAAAGGCCGCCACATAGAGCCATACCAACCCGATTTGTCGGTCAGCAGGCCATATTGTTCAAAGCAGCTTTTGGTGTACTCATCCGGCGCGCGAAAGGTGACGAACATGCCATACTGGATGTTGTTCAGCACCTTGCGGCCATCGGGTTCCATGCTGGCCGCAATATCGACCAGCCCGTTTGACGGCAGACGCCCGCCCTCGGATTCAGGTTTGAACACCTGCGCCAGATCCTGCAAACCGGTGGGATAGAAGGCCAGACCATCATCGGGGCAATCCAGCCCCGTGCCATTGGCAACAGCGGCCATTTCAATTGCGGCCTTGGTGCCATCGGTGAACGAGTTGTACATCTTGGGGTTAAAGTCACCCTTGGCCACAAACTCATCACTCCACCCGAAATAGCCCCAGACGGTATCAGGTGTGGAATAGCGGTATTCGGGGCGGAAGTTCATGCCCTTGCCCGCCGAGGTCAACTCGAAACCGCAAGATCGGACCCAATCGACCAACTCGCAAATGAACGCGGGCTGATCGCCATACGCCATGGAATAAACAAGGCCCTTTTCCCGCGCCATCCGGCCAAGGATCGGGCCACACATCACGTCGGCCTCAACGTTCACCATCACGATATGCTTCATGCCGTCGATGGCTTTGAGCGCGTGACGCACCCCGGCAATCGGGTGGCCCGTGGCCTCAATGATGCATTCGATGCCCTCAAACGCACAAAGCGCGGCGGCGTCATCGGTCACAAAGGTCCGGCCCGTGTCCATCGCATCGCCCAGCGACTTGGCCGCGTATTCATCGGCCTGCCACCCGGTGCGTGCCAGCGAAGCCCGCGCCTTGCCCGCATCCAGATCGGCCACGCCGACGATATGATAGCCCGCAATCTTGCGCGCTTGCGCCAACACCATCGAGCCGAACTTGCCGGCCCCGATCAGGCCAACACGAATGGGCCGACCGGTTTCGTTGCGGGCTTCCAGCATCGAGTAAAGGTTCATGTTCCATCTCCGATAGCAGGCCGACGGATGCGTCAGGCCCCAAAATTTTGTGGACAGGGAAAGCTTGGCCAGCGCGCCACCGATGCGGGGCACGTCATGGATTTTCAACAGTTTGCAAGTCCCCCGATCGGTCTTGACGGTGCCACAACCGATACGCCCACTGTCCCGCAGTTAAGGTGTCAGAACAATTTATTCTTTCTGCCGTTTTGCTTAGATAATCTAAGTAGTCGCGTTGACCTCATGCCAGTCCCTTGCCTGGTCACGCACCCAATCCAGAAACAGTTTCACACGCCTGCGCCGAAGGTTGGCATGGGGGCAGACCAGCCATTGCGTCGTCACCCGCATGTTCGGAACATCGTGCAGCGGTACCACCAGTTGGCCGCTTTGCAACTCTCGCTCCATCATCAGAGTGCTTTCCAACGCCACACCCAAGCCCAGCATAGCCGCATCGACCGCCATGTGAGAGCGGTCAAAATACAGCCGCTTCATCACGCCTTGGTCACCAAGCCCCGCCTTTTGAAACAGAGTGTTCCACTGAACCTGCGCTTTGACCGAATGGATCAGCCGGAACCGGTGCAGATCCGCAACCCCAAGCGACCCAGGCCCCGCCAAGGTTGGCGCGCAGACCGGCACAAAGCGTTCTTCAACCAAGGGCTCTATGTGCAACCCGGTCCATTTTCCGGTGCCGTGTCGGATTTCCACATCCACCAGATCGCGCGCGAAATCCGTAGGCTCGTTGGTGCCGTCCAGCCGGATGTCGATATCGGGATTGGCCTCCAGAAACGTGGGCAAGCGCGGCAACAGCCATTTGGTCGCAATCGTAGGCGTCGCCCGGATGGTCAGCAGGGTCGAGGTTTTTGCCCCCTGTATCAGCCGGGTGGATGCGATGATGCCTTCGACCTGTTCGGCGATCATCTCGAAATAGCGCTCGCCCGCCTCGGTCAGCCGGATTTTGCGACCCACTTTGGTGACCAGTGATGTGCCGATCTGCTGTTCCAGCGCCCGCAACTGCTGGGTCACGGCAGACGGCGTAACACCCAAATGCTCTGCAGCCGCCGCCACAGAGTTCAGTGTCGCCACCTGATAAAACACCGATATCGCCCGAAACGGTATCACAACATTACCCTTGTGGCTTAATCATTGCCCTGACGGAATAGGTCAATGTGGTCCGCATGTGAACCCATTGACGCAAACCGCAGACACGAACATGTTTTTTGGGGCGGGGTAAAGCCTATCCGGTCTGCCCAGTCTGCCGGCGGGGATCGTTTTATACCTTCGCGGCGCCAGTCGCATTGCGCTCAACGGAGACTGTGCTTGGGGCACGCTGAACAGGTGCATGCAGTGAAAGCGAAACAGCGGGCGGGCCCCCGACGAAGCCGAACGCCTGCTCGCAACTCAAGCTATCGCCGGGGGATCCGAGCGGAGTGAAAAGGGGCTGCAAGAAATCCGGCCCGCATTCTATCTGGAAACCATCGCCGCGAAGTCATTGCGGCCAGTGTCTTGGTTTCGACGGAAAGAACGCGGGTCACACGCCATAGGGCGAAGGTTGCAGCAGCCGTAACCAAAGCTGCGAACAACTGTGCAGCGGCCAAAGCGTTTGCAGCTTCGGCCAACCAAGCGACGGCGCTATCAACCCACATTTCAAGAACCCCTCAACCAATGTTTCGCCGCATTCCGCAGCGCCGCCCGCCCGAACGACAAAAAAGCGATTCACGAACGCGTGATCAGTTCGGACGCTTTGGTTTGATTTTCCTGCAAAATCAGCTGCTTTGCCAACATGCAAAATGAAACGCAAAGACCGCCATTCAGGCAAAATTATCCAATAAAATCAAAGGCATATGGCGGAAGCGGTGGGATTCGAACCCACGGTACGGTTCCCCGCACGCTAGTTTTCAAGACTAGAGCCTTAAACCACTCGGCCACACTTCCAGACGCCCCCGATTAACGGGCCTCGGCGCTGAATTCAAGCGGGTCTGATGCCGATTGGTCAACTGTACGTGTCGATCTATGCCGAAAGTCTCGCGTCCCCTTTCCACGCGGGACGCACAGCGGTATGATAAGAGCGCAAATTACGTTATGCATCAAACATGGGCTGCATCAACAACAGGCGGCCAAGGGAAAAAAGCGCAGGATAAACCTGCGTCCATCGGGGGCAAGGAATGGCACAGGCACGGATCAGGTCGCTCATCCTGATGACAGTCGCAAGCACGGCATTGGCTGCTTGTGTGAATGGCGAAAACCCTTTCAAAGGCGGGCAAAAGGCCGAAGGCGCGCAAAGTGGTCCTGCGGCATCCACCTCTACCCGGCTGGTGGACCGCGATGTTGAAGCACCCGAGGTGTTTCAGACCAAGGACAAGGCGCTGTGGGACGGCCGCCCGTCGCTGGGCGGTGTCTGGGTTGCGTCACCCGATGCCAAAGACCCCGAACGGGTCATCATCCGCAATGCGTCCAACGGGAAATTCGTGATCGGCGCGCTGTTCCGGCGTGAGATTGAGAATCCGGGGCCAAAGCTTCAGATTTCGTCAGATGCCGCCGCAGCCCTTGGCATTCTGGCCGGTGCGCCCGCCGATGTCAGCGTGATTGCGCTGCGTCGCGAGGAGGAGAAGGTCACCACCGACGCGACCAAGCCGATCCTCGATTCGTCAGAAAGCGTCGAGACGCAATCGCTTGACCCGATTGCCGGGGCAGCCGCCGCGATTGACCGCGCAGAAGGGCGGCCGGTGTCGCCCACTCCGGCTGCGCCTATTGTTAACCGACCTGCCGCAACGGCTGCTCCTGCAGCCGCCGCCCCTGCTGCCCGCGCCCCTGCTACCGCCGCTCCTGCTGCGGCCACAGGCGGGCGCACGATTCAGATCGGGATCTTCTCGGTCGAGGCCAACGCCACCCGCGCGGTGGAAACGCTGAAAAAGGCTGGCGTCAGCGGCTCTGTGCGGCGTGAGGAAAGCCAGGGCAAGGCGCTGTGGTCGGTGACCACGCGCGGCGATGCAGCCATGATGACCAAGGTCAAGGGACTTGGCTTTCCCGATGCCTATTTCCTGAAACGCTAAGCTGGCGGAGATCCGATGCGCCCTTTGTTTCGCCCCGTTCTGACCGCGATTATGATGTTTGCCGCCAGCATGGCGCAGGCATTCGAGACGCGCGCCACCGCCGCCTGGGTCTATGATGTCAGCACTCAAACCGTGCTGATGGATAAGAACGCCGATCTGGCCCTGCCCCCGGCCAGCATGTCCAAACTGATGACGATCAACATGCTTTTCGAAGCGTTGCGAGATGGCCGGGTAACGATGGATACCGCGTTTCCCGTGTCGGCCCGTGCTGCGGCAATGGGTGGATCGACGATGTTCTTGCAGGAATCCGACCGCCCCACGGTCAGCGATCTGATCCATGGCATGATCGTCAACTCTGGCAATGATGCCTGCGTGGCCGTGGCAGAAGGGCTGGCGGGCACCGAAGAAGCTTTTGCCGAACAAATGACCCAACGCAGCCGCGCGCTTGGCATGCAAAGCTCGGTCTTCAAGAACTCATCTGGCTGGCCTGCGATTGGCCATGTGATGTCGATGCGCGATCTGGGGATCTTGTCCAAGCGGCTGATCGTTGATTTCCCCGAGTATTACCCGATCTTTGCCGAAACAACGTTCGATTACAAAGGCCGTGCGCCCGCAAATTCGAACAACCGCAACCCGCTTCTGGCATTGGGTGTGGGGGCTGACGGCCTGAAAACCGGCCACACATCCGAGGCAGGCTATGGCCTTGCCGGGTCGGCAGCACAGGGCAACCGGCGGGTGATCTTTGTCATCACCGGGCTTACCAGCGAGCGCGAACGCGCCGAAGAAGCAGAGCGTATTGTGTCATGGGCCTTCCGTCAGTTTGCCGAAAAAACGCTTGTGAAAGCCGGGCAGCGCGTGGCTGATGCGCCGGTCTGGATGGGGGCGGTGGACCGGGTGGGTCTTGTGCCTGCCGCTGATGTGCGCCTGCTGGTGCCCGCGCTTGTGCAGGAAAATGCCACCGCCGAAGTGGTTTACACCGGCCCATTGCGCGCACCTTTGACGGCGGGCACGCAGGTGGCGGAAATGATCATCCATATCCCTGACCTGCCCGATGCCCGAGTGCCTTTGGTGGTGGAATCCGATGTGGCCCGTGGCGGGTTTGGCAAGCGGTTGCTGACGGCGGTGGATATGTTGCGCGCGCGCTACCTCGACGGGCAGCCTGCCTCCTGATAGGCGGGGGCTATGGCGGGATTGTTCATCAGCTTTGAAGGCATTGACGGGTCGGGCAAATCAACCCAGGCGCGGCTTTTGGCCGATACCTTGCGCAGGGCGGGCCATGGCGTCACCCTGACACGCGAGCCCGGTGGCAGCGCGGGGGCCGAAGAAATCCGCCGTCTGGTGCTGGAAGGCGCAACCGACCGCTGGTCGCCCGAGACCGAGATCTTGCTGTTCACCGCCGCACGCCGCGATCATCTGGAAAAGACCATCCGCCCGGCATTGCTGCGCGGCGATGTGGTAATCACCGATCGTTTTGCTGACAGCACCCGGATTTTCCAGGGCATCACACGCGGCGATCTGACTGCTACGGTGGACACGCTGCATGATCTGATGATCGGGGTTGAACCTGACCTGACCCTGCTGGTCGATCTGGACCCGGCCGAGGGGCTGGCGCGCGCCACCGCCCGCGCTGGATCGGAAATGCGGTTCGAAGATATGGGACTGGCGTTTCAGACCCGCGCGCGGGCGGGGTTTCTGGCGCTTGCTACTCGTTTCGACCGCTTTCGCGTGATCGACGGGGCGCGCATGCCCGACGTGGTGGCGGCGGAGGTGCTGGCCGCCGCTCTGGCCGCCTTGCAGGCCCGCTGATGGCCGCCGCTGTCGATCTGCCCGAGCCCGACCGGATTGAGGGCGCGCCCCACCCGCGCGAAACCCAGCGGCTGTTTGGCCATGATGCAGCGGAAAGCGCGTTCCTGAATGCCTATACCTCGGGGCGGTTGCATCATGGCTGGCTGATCACCGGGCCGAAAGGTGTGGGCAAGGCCACGCTTGCATGGCGCATTGCGCGGTTCTTGCTGGCCACCCCGCCCGATGATGGCGGCATGTTTGCTGCGCCACCGCCGGAGAACATGACCATCCCAGCCGAAGCGCCCGTCGCGCGCCGGATGCTGCAACTGGCCGAGCCGCGCCTGTTTTTGCTGCGCCGTGGCCCAAATGACAAGGAAACCGCCCTGTCTGCCGATATCCGGGTGGATGAGGTGCGCAAGATGAAGTCGTTTTTCGCGCTGTCGGCGGCAGATGGCGGGCGGCGGGTGGCGATCATTGATGCGGCGGATGATCTGAACACCGGGGCGGCCAATGCGCTTTTGAAACTGCTGGAAGAACCACCTGTCCAAGTGACATTCCTTGTCATCGCGCACCAGCCGCACCGCTTGTTGCCCACGATCCGGTCGCGTTGCCGAGAACTCAGGCTCAACGCGCTGCCCGCTGAACCGCTCGCCCGTGCGCTGGAACAGGCGGGCGGCGCGGTGGACCCGGAAGACGTCCAAGCCCTTGGCGAGCTGGCGGGCGGCTCTGTGGGCGAGGCATTCCGGCTGACCAATCTGGACGGATTGAAAACCTATGGCACGCTGATCCAGATGTTTGCCGCCCTGCCCCGGCTGGACCGCCCGCGCGCGCTTGCGCTTGCCGAAACTGGTGCGGGCAAAGGGGCCGAGGAACGCTTTGACCTGATCGTGACGCTGCTCGATCTGTTTCTTGCGCGGCTGGCACGGGCAGGCACCCTGCGCCAACTGCCCCCCGAGGCCGCAAAGGGCGAGGGCGAGGTCTTTGCCAAACTGGCGCCCAACGAACATGCAGCACGGATCTGGGCCGATCTGGCACAAACCCTGACCTTGCGTGCGCGTCGGGGAAAGGCGGTCAACCTTGACCCTGCCGCCCTTCTGATGGATAGCTTGCTCAAAATCGACCAGACGGCGGCACAGCTCGCCCAGAGGTGAGCCTATGACGCCCCCCGAGATAGTAGACAGCCATTGCCACCTGGATTTCCCGGATTTCGACGGTGAGCTTGACCAGATCATCGCCCGCGCTCATGCCGCAGGCGTTGGCCGTATGGTCACGATCTGCACCCGGCTGCGGCAGGAACCTCAGGTGCGCGCCATTGCCGAGGCCAATCGTTCGGTGTTCTACGCCGCAGGCACCCACCCGATGAGTGCGGCGTCTGAGCCGATGGCCACGGTTGAACAGCTGGTGGCGCTGACACAGCACCCAAAGTTTGTGGGCATTGGCGAGTCGGGTCTGGATTACCACTACACCGCCGACTCCAAGGAGGTGCAGCAGCGCAGCCTGCGCCTGCACATCACGGCGGCGCAAGAAACTGGCTTGCCCCTGATCATCCACGCACGCGGCGCGGATGAGGATATGGCCGCGATCCTGACGCAAGGCTATAGAGATCGCCCCTATTCTTGCGTCATGCACTGCTTTTCCAGCGGTGAATCATTGGCCAAGGCAGCGCTGGAGCTGGGATTTTACCTGTCGATGTCAGGCATTGCGGCCTTTCCCAAAAGTCAGGAATTGCGCGATATTTTCGCCGCTGCCCCGGTGGACCGTATCTTGCTGGAAACCGACAGCCCCTACCTTGCGCCGCCCCCCTATCGCGGACGGCGCAACGAACCGGCCTACACCGCCTTTACCGCCAAGGTAGGGGCCACCCTGTATGGCCTGACCGAGGTGGAATTTGCGGCACAGACCACCGCGAACTTTGACAGGCTGTTTCCTCGCGCCCGACTGTCGGATCACGCCGCATGACCGGGCGTTTGCGCTTTACCATCCTTGGCTGCGGCTCGTCCGGTGGCGTTCCACGCCTTGGCGCGGTTACGCCCGACTGGGGTGACTGTGATCCCGCCAACCCCAAGAACCGTCGCACCCGCTGTTCGTTGCTGGTCGAGCGGATCGGGGCGGAAGGCATAACGCGGGTGCTGATCGACACCTCGCCTGATATGCATGCGCAACTGCTGGCCGCACGGGTCGGCGTGCTGGATGGGGTGGTCTTTACCCATGCCCATGCTGACCACACCCATGGCATCGATGATCTGCGGCAGGTGGTCTACAACCTGCGCAACCGCTTGCCGGTCTGGGCCGACGGGCCCACGCAAGACGCGCTGATTTCGCGTTTTGGCTATGCTTTTGTGCAGCCCGCAGGCAGCCCCTATCCGCCGATCCTTGACCTGAACGCGATTGAGGATGACACCCCGTTCACGGTGTCTGGTGCCGGGGGCGATGTGACCTTTACCCCGTTTCTGTGCGATCATGGCAGCATGGATGCGCTGGGGTTCCGTATTGGCGCGCTGGCCTATCTGCCAGACGCGGTGGCGATCCCCGAGGTGCATTGGCCCCTGCTGTCGGGGCTGGAGGTCTGGGTGGTAGACGCGTTGCGCCGCAAGCCGCACCCGACACATGCCCATCTGGATATGACCCTTGGCTGGATTGAGCGCGCGAAACCTGCCCGCGCAGTGCTGACCAATATGCACAACGATCTGGATCATGGCACCTTACTGGACGAATTGCCGCCCCATATCCGCCCCGCATTTGACGGTATGGTGATAGAGCTTTCCGCATGACTGCCCTGCTCGATGTAATCCTGCCGGTCTTTATGGTGATCGGTTTTGGCTATGCCGCCGCGCGCTTTGGGCTGTTTTCCGACTCGGCGGTGGATGGGGTGATGCGTTTTGCGCAGAACTTTGCCCTGCCCTGCCTGCTATTCCGCTCTATCGCGATGCTGGACCTGTCGGGGGCCTATGATGTCGGTCTTTTGGTGTCGTTCTATGTCGGTGCGTTCAGCGGCTTTGGCTTATGTTTCATTGGCGCTCGGTGGCTGTTCAAACGACCCTTGACCGATTCTGTTGCCATCGGTTTTGCCGGGTTGTTTTCCAATTCGCTGCTGCTGGGCCTGCCCATCACCGAGCGCGCTTATGGCGCAGGCGCGCTGACGGGCAACTTTGCGATTATCTCGATCCATTCGCCGATGCTTTATGGTTTTGGCATCAGCCTGATGGAATGGGCCCGCACGCGCGGCCAAGGGCTGTCGCCTGCCGCCCTGTCGCGCCAGATCGGCAAGGCGGTGTTTTCGCAACCGCTGGTCATCGGCATCATGCTTGGGTTTGTCGTCAACCTGTCGGGCCTGCCGCTGCCGGGTGCGTTCTGGTCGGGCGTGGATCTGATGACGCGCGCGGCGATTCCGGCGGCCCTGTTCGGTTTGGGTGGCGTGCTGTTCCGCTATCGGCCCGAGGGTGACAAGGCCACCATTGCAATGGTCTGCGTGGCGTCACTGATCGTGCATCCGGGCGTGACATGGCTGCTGGGCACGCAGGTCTTTGCGATGGACACCGCCGCCTTGCGCTCGGCGGTGGTGACAGCGGCAATGGCTCCGGGCGTCAACGCCTATCTGTTTGCGCATCTTTACGGCGTGGGCAAGCGGGTGAACGCCTCGGCCGTGTTGATCGCCACCGTGCTGTCCATCGGGTCGGTCTGGATATGGTTGGCCATCCTCCCCTAGTGCGGCGTGACCCCGCGCAGCCGTTCCGACCTGCGCCGCAGGATTTCCAGCGTGGTCAGCATCCCGATTGAGATCACGACCAAAATCGTGGCCACCGACAGGATCGCCGGGCTGATCTGTTCGCGGATACCGTTCCACATCTGGCGCGGGATGGTTTGCTGGTCATGGGCAGCCACGAACAGCACCACCACCACCTCGTCAAACGAGGTGACAAAGGCAAACAGCGCGCCCGAGATAACGCCGGGCAGGATCAGCGGCATAGTCACCTTGAAAAACGTGGTAGTCGGTGGTGCGCCAAGGCTGGCAGCGGCGCGGTTCAACGACTGGTCAAAGCCAATCAGCGTAGCCGTCACGGTGATGATCACAAAGGGAATACCCAGCGTGGCATGGGCCAGAACAACGCCGATGTAGCTGCTGGTCAAACGCCCGCAATATTGCGACAGCCCGGTCCAGTTGATCAGTGCGCAAGGGCTGGAGTAGAAAAAGAACAACCCCGTCGCTGTGATGATGATCGGCACAATCATGGGCGAGATCAGGATCGCCATGATCAGCCGACGGTTCGGCATCTCTGGCCGCGACAGACCCAGCGCCGCTATGGTGCCCAGCACGGTCGCCACGATGGTCGCGAAAAAGCCGATGATCACCGAGTTTTTCGCCGCATTGACCCAAGCACTCTTGCGCCAGACCTCACCCCACCATGCGGCATCACGCGGCACGTCATTGGGGATCGAGGGCTGGGTCAGCAACAGATCATACCAGCGCAGGCTATAGCCTGACGGGTCAAAGCTGAGCATCTTTTCGGTAAAGGTGAAGTACGGCTCTGCGTTGAAAGACAGCGGCATCACGATCAGGATTGGCGCGATCAGGAACAGAAAGATCAGCGCACAGATCGCCAGTCTTGTGTAATACCAGACCCGCTCCAACGGGGATGCATAGACGGGAAGTGCCATAATATGTGCCCCTGCTCAGCCCAGTTTCAGATTGTCGATGCCGACCAGTCGGTCATAGATCCAATACAGGATCAGAACCGAGCCAAGCAGCAGTGCCGCGAGGGCCGAGGCCAGCGACCAGTTCAGACTGCTTTGCATATGGAAAGCGATCAGGTTGGAAATCAGCTGCCCGCTTGCGCCGCCGACCAGTGCGGGGGTGATGTAATAACCCACCGCCAGAATGAACACCAAAAGCGACCCCGCCCCGATGCCCGGAAGGGTTTGCGGCACATAGACCCGGCGAAACGCAGTCCAGCTTGTAGCCCCCAACGACCGCGCGGCGCGGACGTAAGACGGCGGGATCGGGCGCATCACCGAATAGAGCGGCAGAATCATGAACGGCAGAAGGATATGCGTCATCGCAATGATCGTGCCCATCTGGTTATAGATCATCTGGATCCGGCCTTCCTCGCTGATGATCCCCATGGCCACCATGGTATTGTTGATCACCCCTTGCTGTTGCAGCAAGACCATCCAACTGGTCGTGCGCACCAAAAGCGATGTCCAGAATGGCAAAAGCACCAAGATCATCAACAGGTTGGACCACTTCATCGGCAAGGTCGCCAACAAATGCGCGATCGGGAAGGCCAACACAAAGCAGGTGAATGTGATCAGTGCCGCCATGAGAAAGGTCTTGATGAACAGGCTGACATAAATCTGCCGTTCTTGGGGCATTGGCACGATCTTGCCGTTCACGTCGCGGGTCATATCCAACGCGGCAAGGAAGAAGTTGGCGCTATACGCGTCAGACACCTGACGCATGGTACCCCAAAGGTTTGGGTCATCCCATTTGGCGTCCGCCGCCAGCAATGCCTCACGATAGGGCGGCTCAAACCGTGCAGCCCCCCGCGCGGTTGAGGTGAACAGCGACCGCGTGCCCGACATCTCATAGTTCACACGCGTGCCGACCACACCCACGGTGCGCGCGGCTGCGGAATCCTTCAGGTCAAGCGCCAGTGCTTCCCATGCGGGTTCATCAGGCGCGGTGCCGGGTGGGTTTTCGACAAACCATGCCGTTGTGCGCGGCATGTTGGCGGAAAACCCGTCATTATAGATGGCTTGATGCATCAACTGCCCGATGGGCACGATAAAGGTGATGAGGATAAAGGCCAGCAGGGGCAGCACCAGCAAAAACGCACGCCGTTTCGCGCGTTGTTGCGCGGTGGCAAGCGCCGATTTCAGCGGGCGGCCATCGCTGGTGGTCAGCAGACCCCCGGCAGGTACAGAAACATCAGCCATCACAATTCCCATCTTGCCGAATTGGGCCCCATCGCGCCGAACCAGGCCCCGTCTTCAACGAATCGGGGCGGCAGTCACCCGCCGCCCCGTGTCAGATCAGTTTGACGCCAACCAGGCGTTGAAACGCTCGTTCAACTCGGTATCGCGGTCGACCCAGAACTCATAGGACGACGGCAGCGCGTTGGTCAGGTTTTCAGCCGCGGTGGGCATGAATGGGCCCATCTCGGTCTTGCCGTCCATGAACAGACCGACCAGAGGGCCGGACGAGTGACGGGCCGGACCATAAGCAATCCACTTGGCCTGATCAGCCAGCGCCTGCGTGGTTGTGGCAAAGGTCAGGAACTGCTTTGCGGCCTCCATGTTTGGGGCACCCTTGGGGATTGCATAGCCGTCGTACTCATAGACCTGACCGTCAAACACCTGCTTGAACGGTTTGCCCTCGGTCACAGCGGCGGCAAAGAAGCGGCCGTTATATCCTGTGGTCATCGCAACTTCACCGTCTGCCAACAGTTGCGGAGGCTGTGCGCCCGCTTCCCACCAGATCATGTCGCTCTTGATGGTGCCAAGCTTGGCAAAAGCGCGGTCCACGCCTTCTGGCGTTTCCAGAATCGCGTAAACTTCGTCCGCTGGCACGCCATCGGCCATCAGTGCCATTTCAAGGTTGACCTTGGCACCTTTGCGCATTCCGCGCTTGCCCGGATATTTGGTGGTGTCAAAGAAATCTGCGATGGTGGTTGGCGGATCGGATGAGAACTTGCTCTCGTCAAAGGCGTAGAGGGTCGAGAACACGATGGTGGCGACAAAGCACTCGGTCACGGCGCCGGGCAGGAAATCATCCATCGCGGCGGTGCCATCTGCACCGGGGGCCAGCATGGCCGGGTCCAGCACTTCAAGCAGGCCTTCGTCACACAGGCGCACGGCATCGGCATATTCCACGTCAACCACGTCAATGGTCACGTTTCCCGCTTCTACCTGAGCCTTGATAGGTGCGGCCGGGTTGTCGGCATCAACACTGATAACGGTGATGCCGGTCTCTGCGGTGAAGGGTTTGTGATAGGCTTCGATCTGGCTGGTCGCATAAGCGCCGCCCCAGGACATCACAGCGATTTCCTGCGCCGAAGCGGCAAGGCCAAAGCCGGAAAGGGCCGTGGTCAGAACGAGAAGTTTTTTCATTGGCAAGCTCCCAAGTTGGTTATCTGTGGTTATTTGACCGCGCGGGGCGGCACTCCCCTTTTTTCGGGGAATTTGTCAGACCGGGTCAAGCGCGCGGGCATCTTGCGGATGCCAGCCGACCTTGATCTGTTGTCCAGGGCTCAGGCGCGTCTGGCCCTGCGTGTTGCGCATCTTCATCACGAAGTCATCCGACCCCGCGACCCGCAGCCGCGCGCGCAGGATGTCACCCATATAGATGACCTCCAGCACGTCGGCGCCAATCATGTGCGCGCCTTCTGGCATCATTTCTGGCTTGAACTCTACCCGTTCCGGGCGGATCGAGACCAGCGTTTGCTGCCCCTTTTGAGTCACGTTCACGGCAGTGGCGTCGATCACCTCTCCCGTGGCCAACCGGACCAGCGCCTTATCGCCCGAAAGCTCTTCCAGCGTGCCGGGCAGTTTGTTGTTCTCACCGATGAAGCCCGCGACAAAGCTGTTGTCGGGGCGTTCGTACAGATCGGCGGGCGGGGCCAGTTGCTGGATGCGGCCATCGTTGAACACTGCGATCCGGTCGCTCATCGTCAGCGCCTCACCCTGATCGTGGGTGACGTACACCACGGTGATGCCAAGGCTTTCATGCAAATGCTTGATTTCAAATTGCATATGCTCGCGCAGCTGCTTGTCCAGCGCGCCAAGCGGTTCATCCATCAACACCAGCTTTGGGTCAAACACCAAGGCGCGGGCAAGCGCGATGCGCTGCTGTTGGCCACCTGACAACTGTGCCGGGCGACGGTTGGCAAAGGCCCCCATCTGCACCATATCCAGCGCGCGCTGAACCTTGGCGTCGCGATCAGATTTGCCCATCCCGCGCACTTCGAGCGGAAAGGCCAGATTCTCTCCCACCGTCATGTGCGGGAACAGCGCGTAATTCTGAAACACCATCCCTATGCCGCGCTTGTGCGGCGGCACCATGTTGATGTTGGTGCCATCCAGACGGATTTCGCCATTGGTGGCGGTCTCGAAGCCCGCCAACATCATCAGACAGGTGGTTTTGCCCGACCCTGATGGCCCCAGCATCGTCAGGAATTCACCCTTGGCGATGTCAAGATTTAGGTCTTTGACGACAAGGCTTACGCCGTCATAGCTTTTTTGCACCCGGTCAAAGGCAACAAAGGCGTCGTTGTGGCTTTCGCTCAACTCGCTGGTCTCCCCATGTGGTCCGGCAGATTTTCTGCACTCGTTATAGTGACTAAATCCAATGCGGCCCCGCATTGCAACTGGCTTGTCACATTTTAAGGCATTGCATGCGGAATGCGGGAAAATCAGTCATATTGCGCCGCTTTCGCCGCCTGTTGCGGCAGATGGCGAGTAAATGCCGGGCAGTTTGCCTGCGGTCGATAACGACCAAGGGGGCAATCAGGCGATATGACGCGCGGGGCGGGCACATGGTTTTGGCACCTGAAGCCGGCTTCGCCTGCAAGGATCAGACCGGGGCAAGGCCACCAGACAGGGGTTTCCGTTCGAATCATCGCTGACCGTCGCGGCCCCATTGCATGGTGGCGACACCTTGGCACAAAGCCATGTGGCTGAAACGCAGCCCCCCCCAAGCGTAGCCAAGGCCCCGACATTCGCTCTACCCCATGCCGATTATCGCGCGGGTCCGAATGCCGGGTCAAAGCGCACCAATCCAAGATGTGGGGCATCTTCAGCAGGCACAAAAGCCAAAAGGCGCCCGGTTCAGCGGGCGCCTTTGGAAATTTTGCCAAGTCGTGGTGCGGATGAAAAGACTCGAACTTTCACTCCGATTAAAGAACAGCGACCTCAACGCTGCGCGTCTACCAATTCCGCCACATCCGCAGACACGACTTGGATGGCGGGCTTTTAGCGAAGCCCGCGCGCGAAGGAAAGGGGGATTCTACGCCATCCCGCGCTTTCTCTGCCGCGTCGCCGGGCGCACCCTGAACCGCCTGCCTGATCAGTTGCCCAAAAGCAGGAACGGCAGCCTTGCCGCAGACATCACAACCCGCGCACCAGCCTGTTCAGGTGCCAATATGCCGGGGGTGGTTTCTGCCACTTGTGGCGCAGCACTTGGCGCAAGCAGTTGTGTTGCTGTGGCTTCTGTCGCCAGTTCGGGCACCAACTCTGGCGCCACCTCTGGGGCCAGCGCGAACTGCGGCAGCGCTGCAGGCACCACCACCGGAGCCAGATCGCCTGCACGACCCGCCGCTGTGTAGGCAGCCTTGCGGATCACCGCGCCACGGTCGCCAAGACCCGGCGCAAACACCGCCTGCCCCTGCCCCATCGCGGTCAAGCCCATCTCATACCAGTCCAGCGCCAATTCGGGCCGCACGGTCGCACCAAAGCCCTGGCTCAGGTGATGGCCCAGCAATTCGGCATAGCCAGCCTCGCCCATGGCGGTCAAAAGCAGCGCCGAGCCGACAGCCACATCCATTGCGTCCGTGGTATACCCGACCCCAAGACAGATCTTGGCTGTGCCTGACAGTTGCGCGGGTGACATGCCAGAGCCAAGGACGAACCCCTTGACCCCGACCAGCACCTCGTCGCGGGTGCGCATCGACAGGCCCGCCACATGCTCGGCCAGCACCGGGCCAAAGCCTGCGCATTGCTCGGCAATCTGGCTCTGCGTGAAGCCTGCGATCTTGGCCGCCATCTCTTCGCCCGTGGCCATGGCGTAGGTGCGCGCCAGACAGAACTGCTCGCCCAAGGCAAAGGCCGGGTCGGTCATGCTGGCCTCGGTCACGTAACCGCCATTGGTGTTGGTCATCAGACTGATCTTGTTGCACTGGCTGGCCAGCGACACCTGAGCAGCCCCCGACCCCATGAAACTGGGCAAAGCCGGGGCGGCTGCCACAACCGGCGCCTCTGGCATCAGTTCGGGCAAGGCCGGGGCCGCTGCGATGACCCCTGCCGGGGCCACAGGGGCCGGGGCAAAGGGGGTTGCGACCATGGCGGGCGGAATGCCTGCCATTTCGTCGCGTTGCATCAACAGCAGGCCCTTCATGCCCATCGGATGCGTCGCGGCTGCCTGCGCCACCACAGGCCCGCCCGCAATCGCACGGTGATAGGCCGTGACCAGAACCGTGCGCTCGTAATCGGTCAGCTGACCGGTGGGCGGATAGCCCAGCGTCGCCTGATAGCTGGAAATGGCCGACCGGCTGCGCGGGCCGATCGCCCCGTCCGGCGTGCCGACCGGATAGCCAAAATGGTTCAGCGCCGTCTGCACCTCACGGTTGGCCTCACGCTGCGCGTTTGATACCCCCGGCTTGGCCGATTTGGTAGACTTGCGCTGAGTGGTGACCTGGCGGCGCTTTTGCTGGTCACGACCGATGGCATGGCCAATGATCCCGCCAATCAACGCGCCTGCAATGGCGTCCCCTGCATCGGCGTGAACTTGGTCGGCAGGGGCCAATGACAGACCCGCAATGATCCCGGCTGTTGCAATTGCTTTGAACTTCATCACATCTCTCCGTAAATGGCAGACTCAATTTCATTTGCGAAATAGGCTATCACGAACCTGCGATCTGACCAGTGCTCATTTCCTTATCCAAAGGCTCCATATGCCCGAATGGCAGCATCTTTCCGGTCTTGCACCCTACCTTGAAACGCTTGCAGCCATGGAAGCGCGGGCCGAGGCGATTGCGCGCGGCGACGCGCCCGAGGCGATCTGGCTGCTGGAACACCCTCCCCTTTACACCGCGGGCACCAGCGCGAAAGACGCCGATCTGACTGATCCCAGCCGTTTTCCGGTGCATGCCGTGGGGCGCGGCGGGCAATACACCTATCACGGGCCAGGGCAGCGGGTGGTCTATGTGATGCTGGATGTCGGCGCGCGCGGCCGCGACGTGCGCTGTTTTGTGCGCGCGATGGAAAACTGGGTGATCGCGGCCTTGGCCGAGTTCAACGTCAGCGGGCAGGTCCGCCCCGGCCGCGTCGGCGTCTGGGTGCCAAGGCCAGAGCGGCAGGGACCAGATGGCGCAGCGGTAGAGGATAAAATCGCCGCCATCGGCGTCAAACTGCGCCGCTGGGTCAGCTTTCACGGCATATCAATCAATGTGGAGCCCGACCTGAGCCACTTTTCGGGCATCGTCCCCTGCGGCATCCGCGACCACGGGGTCACGTCGCTGGTGGACCTTGGATTGCCGGTCACGATGGGCGATCTGGACGTCGCCCTCAAAACCACCTTTCCGCGCTTTTTCCCCGAAAGCAGGATGCAGCCGGACGGGAAGAACCCGCCGGGCTGCAAACCCACCTAACCCTGCTTTCATTCTCTCTATCCTCCGGGACAAAGTATTTGTGTATAGCTGGAGAGGTCTTAGGATGCGCGAGAAACGATTTAAGCTCTTTGCCGACTACTTTCAGTTCTACCTTCAGGACGAAGGCTCAAAAGGCATTAAGGGCGAGTCGTGGACACCAGAGGCCCACCAGCGACGTCTAGCGCTTGAACGCTGTGCTTTTGCGGTTATGACCGCAAGAAACATGGACGTTCCAGTGATCGTGCGACTTTATCAGGATCAACCCGAAATCGACTTGGCAGCATGGGATCATATCGTCGAATTCTCAATAGACGTTCCGTCGGGTCGAC
Organism: Pseudotabrizicola sp.; assembly: GCF_030684215.1. Lineage (GTDB taxonomy): Bacteria > Pseudomonadota > Alphaproteobacteria > Rhodobacterales > Rhodobacteraceae > Pseudotabrizicola. Next base: position 54,415 of record NZ_JAUXOV010000078.1, on the reverse strand, counting down.
TTGTGGTCGCTGGATGCACGGACTCTTTTCCGCAAGCCGAGCGCATCGAGTTGGAAAAGGGCAGCTACCGTGTCCGTGTATGCCAAGCAGGTTTGGATGAGATTTCTGACGATGGCCTTGATGGCAAGGATCACTACCTTGTACAAACTTGGCGAGGCACTTTCATGCAAGTGAATATTATCAAACAGTATTCTGAAGAATAATGCACCAAGGGGCCCCGCCCCCTTACCCCGCCGCGATCAGCCGCCCCAGTCGCTTGATCCCCTCATCTATCGCCGCCTCATCAGCCCGCGAAAAGCTCAGGCGGATGGTATTCCCGCCCGACCCGTCGGCAAAGAACGCGCGCCCCGGCACAAAGGCCACCCGTTCGGTTTCCAGTGACCGCGCCAGCAGATCGGCGCCGTCCATGCCGTCTGGCAGGGTGATCCAGACGAACATGCCGCCTTCGGGCTTTGTCCACTCCACGCCCGCAGGCATCTCACGCGTCAAGGCCGCCAGCATGTGATCGCGCCGTGCGCGGTAGACATCCCGCAGGCCCGCCACATGGGCATCGAAGGAATTGGCGGCAACTTCGGCAATCGCCATCTGGTTCAGCGTCGAGGAATGCAGATCCGCCGCCTGTTTCATCAACACCAGCCGCCCGATCACCGGGCTGGCCGCACAGACCCAGCCCACCCGCAGCCCCGGCGCAAGCGTCTTAGAGAATGACCCGCAATAGATCGTGCGGCACTCTTCAATGCTGCCTTTGCGTGCGATCTCCAGCGCCAGAATCGGCGGCACCGGGTCACCGTCAAACCGCAGCGCCTGATAAGCGGCGTCTTCAATCACCGCAGCCCCCAGATCTGTCGCCAGATCCAGCACCCGCTCGCGATCCGCGCGTGGGATCGTCTCTCCGGTCGGATTGGCGAAATCAACCGATAAATAGGCGAACTTCACCGTGCCCCCGGCCTCGGCGGCCTTGGCCCTGAACTCTGCGGCCCCACGGTTTTCGCGCGGGTCCAGACGGTCATACACTGGCTCATAGGCGTTGAACGCGCCCAAGGCTCCCATATAGGTCGGCCAGTTCACCAGCACAGTATCATTCGTGCCAATCATCAGCTTGCCCAGATAGTCCAGCGCCTGCTGCGAGCCCGATGTGATCAGGATATTATCGGTCCCGCAAGGAATGCCCAAACCGGTCATGTGATCCGCAAGCCACTGACGCAGCGGCAAATACCCCTCACTCACCGAATATTGCAGCGCGGTGTCGGCGCGGCCGGGGGCCAAGGCCGATGTCAGGGCCGACTGGAACGCCGCCACAGGGAACAGCGCCGGATCAGGAATGCCGCCTGCAAACGAGATGATATCGGGCTGATCCAACAGCTTAAGCAGCTCGCGGATTTCGGAAGCCTTCATCCGCCCCATACGCGGCGCCAGAACCTGTTCCCATTGCATTGACAAACCCTCCCCGCCCGAACGCTTCGGGCCTTTCGCTGCACCCTGCCGCGCCGCTTGAGGCAAGTCAATAATGCTGACCCATACACGGCCACCTGCGACACTCATACCGCTTGCCCTGCTCCGCGACACAAGGCAGGACTGAACTTAAACCAGAATCTTGCCCAATCCTCTCAAAGGAGCCATCCATGAAAATCCGTCTCGCCACCGCTTTCGCGCTTATTGCAGCCCCCGCTTTTGCAGGCGACGCTGCTGTAGGGGAAAAGGAATTTGCCAAATGCAAATCCTGCCACGGCATCACTGCCGCTGATGGCACCACCATCGTCAAGGGCGGCAAAACCGGGCCGGATCTGTTCGGCATGATCGGCAAACAGGTCGCGTCGGTTGACGGGTTCAAATACGGCGACAGCATCTTGGCCGTGGGTGCCGCTGGCACCGTCTGGGACGAGGCAAGCCTTGCCGCCTATATGACTGATCCGGTCGCATGGCTGAAAGAGGTAAGCGGTGATTCCGCCGCAAAGTCGAAAATGACCTTCAAGCTGCGCGCCAAGGCCGAGGATGTTGCGGCCTATCTGGCCACGATGCAGTGACCTTCGGGCTTTATCCGCGCAAGCCAAGCTGCGTTCCGGCACGGGCCATCTGTGCCGGAACGCGTTCTCTTTCCCGTCAAAACCCGCTGCGGTTTCGAAACCCCTGCGACATTTGAACTTGATCCAGATCAATTTCCCCCGTTGCCGTGCCCGGCTTTGAAAGCTATGACAAAAGTTGAATATCCGACTCCGCAAGTCGGACGATCGCACATAACAAAAACGGGAGACGCCAATGGCGGACGCAGCCATCCATGGCCACGACCATGATCAGCGAGGGTTCTTTACGCGCTGGTTCATGTCGACCAACCACAAAGACATCGGTATTCTATACCTGTTTACCGGCGGTATCGTCGGCCTGATCTCTGTCATCTTCACCGTCTACATGCGGATGGAGCTGATGGAACCCGGCGTGCAATACATGTGTACCGAAGGTGCACGGCTGATTGCCACCACCACCGACCAATGCACACCGAACGGGCATTTGTGGAACGTGCTGATCACGGCCCATGGCATCCTGATGATGTTCTTTGTCGTGATCCCGGCCCTGTTCGGCGGTTTCGGTAACTATTTCATGCCGTTGCAGATCGGCGCGCCGGATATGGCGTTCCCGCGTCTGAATAACCTCAGCTATTGGATGTTCGTTGCCGGCACAGCGCTGGCCGTGGCTTCGGTGTTTTCACCGGGCGGCAACGGGCAAATGGGCTCGGGCGTGGGCTGGGTGCTTTACCCGCCGCTGTCCACCAATGAGGGTGGCTATTCGATGGATCTTGCGATCTTCGCGGTCCACCTGTCAGGGGCGTCGTCCATTCTGGGCGCGATCAACATCATCACCACATTCCTGAACATGCGCGCACCGGGCATGACCATGCACAAGGTTCCCTTGTTCGCCTGGTCGATCTTTGTGACAGCATGGCTGATCCTGCTGGCGCTGCCGGTTCTGGCCGGTGCCATCACCATGTTGCTGACCGACCGTAACTTCGGCACCACCTTCTTCCAACCCGAAGGCGGCGGCGACCCGATCCTGTATCAGCACATCCTGTGGTTCTTTGGCCACCCGGAAGTGTATATCATCATCCTGCCAGCCTTCGGCATCATCAGCCAAGTCATTGCGACCTTCTCGCGCAAGCCGATCTTTGGCTATCTGCCAATGGTTTATGCGATGGTCGCCATTGGTGTTCTGGGCTTCGTCGTCTGGGCGCACCACATGTACACCGTTGGCATGTCGCTGACCCAGCAAAGCTACTTCATGCTGGCAACCATGGTCATTGCGGTGCCGACCGGCATCAAGATCTTCTCGTGGATCGCGACCATGTGGGGCGGCTCGATCGAGTTCAAGACGCCGATGCTCTGGGCCTTCGGCTTCCTGTTCCTGTTTACCGTCGGCGGCGTGACCGGCATCGTGCTGTCACAGGCCGGCGTCGACCGGGCCTATCATGACACCTACTACGTCGTGGCCCACTTCCACTATGTGATGTCGCTTGGCGCCGTTTTCGGCATCTTCGCCGGCATTTACTTCTGGTTTGGCAAGATGTCGGGCCGGGAGTATCCGGAATGGGCAGGCAAGCTGCACTTCTGGACCATGTTCATCGGTGCCAACCTGACCTTCTTCCCCCAGCACTTCCTTGGCCGTCAGGGCATGCCACGCCGCTACATCGACTACCCAGAGGCGTTTGCTTACTGGAACTACGTCTCGTCGATTGGTGCGTTCTTGTCCTTTGCGTCCTTCGTGTTCTTCATCGGGATGATCTTCTGGGCGATGAAGTTCGGCAAGCGGATCACCCAGAACAACTACTGGAATGAATACGCTGACACCTTGGAATGGACCCTGCCCTCGCCCCCGCCGGAGCACACGTTTGAGCAGTTGCCCAAACAATCCGACTGGGACAAAGGCCACGCCCACTAAATCATTAACACCCCTGAAAGGCCCCGGAGAGATCCGGGGCCTTTTTGCTTACGGCGCGCCCAGACTTTGACGCCCACGCCAATCTGCGGGATACTGGCGCAATGCTTCGCCCCAAAAGGACGTGCCAGCCTATGACCTATCGCTTGCCCATCTTGTGTGTCTTCGCGCTTGCCGCCTGCGTGCCGACAACCACACCACAGTCTGTCGCGACCGTTGCGGCAAAATCTACCCCGTCAACCCTGCACAGCTTTACCATCGACCGCGCCTTTACCCTGTCCGACCCGCGTGAGCTGGCGTTTCGCGACCAGATCGCCGCCGAGGCGCGCCAGCTGTGCGGCTTTGGTGATTTCAGCCTGTTTTCCTCGCGCCCGGTGGGGTTCGAAGTGGTGCGCGATGATTTTATCTATCGCCAGCATGAGGTTCAGATCACCTGCGACGCCTGACCACAGGGCATAGTCGTGGACAGTGCGCAAACGCGGCCTAATGTCTTTTTCAGCGAACAAGGACCACCCCGCGCCATGCCCTACCACTGGCTGCCCCCAGACCCGACCCAGACCGACACCCGCCATTTGCGTCTGTGGCCACACCGGTCTCTGCCGCAGCGTGGGTTTGTGTGGTTCATCGGCGGCACCTCGGCGCTGATCGCTTTACCGCTTGTGACAGTGCTTGGCTCGCCAGTGTTGTGGGGGCTGTTGCCGTTTCTGGTGCTGGCCATCGCGGGGATATGGATGGCGCTGCAACGCAGCTACCGTGACGGCGAGATTGTCGAAGACCTGACCCTGACGCCAGCACAAGTCACCCTGACCCGGACAGGCCCACGCAAGGCCCGTGCCGAGTGGCAGGCCAACCCGCATTGGGTGCGGGTTGAACTGCATGAAACCGGCGGCCCGGTGCCACAATATGTCACCCTGCGCGGTGGCCCGCGCCCGGTTGAGATCGGATCGTTTCTATCGGAGGAGGAACGCGTCAGCCTGTCAGCCGAGTTGCGCGCCGCTTTTGCCCGTCACAAGGGCTGAGGCGCGCTTAGGACAGCCGCGACTTGACCATCGGTCCGACTGCGCCGAAATCCATCTGGCCGGTGTATTGGCCCTTCAGGACCGCCATCACCTTGCCCATGTCACGGATGCTGGACGCCCCCACTTCGGCCACGGCGGCGACGATGGCGGCCTCAACTTCGGCGGCAGACAGTTGGCGCGGCAGGAATTCCTCGATCACCTTGATCTCGGCGAGCTCCTTTTCCGCCAATTCAAGCCGTCCGCCCTCTTCATAGGCGCGCGCCGATTCCTGACGTTGTTTCACCATCTTGCCAAGAATGGCCAGAATATCACCCTCGCCCACCTCAACCTCGCCGCCTTCACCGCGCACCGCGATTTCGCGATCCTTGATGGCGGCATTGATCAGCCGCAGCGTGGACAGGCGGTCTGCCTCTTTTGCCTTCATCGCTTCTTTCAGGGAAATCTGCAGACGTTCGCGCAGCGACATGTGGTTTGCCTTCACTCTAGGATCGGTGGCGCGCACAATACAGGGGATCGCGGCCAAGGACAACTGGCCATGCTTTTGCCAAACCATTGTAATACAGACATATTCCATTTCCGACAAAGCCTTGACCCGGCACGCCATCCCCCGTAGGTTCCGCGCAATTTACCGATAGGAGTCGCCGCCATGCCTGCTCAGCAGAAAGCTACCGCCTGCCTTGCTCTGGCGGATGGGACGGTGTTTTACGGCAATGGTTTCGGCGCGGTCGGCGAGACCGTGGCGGAACTGGTGTTCAACACCGCGATGACCGGCTATCAGGAAATCATGACCGACCCCAGCTATGCGGGTCAGGTTGTCACCTTCACCTTCCCCCATATTGGCAACACCGGCGTTACCGATGAAGACGACGAAACCGCCGAACCCGTCGCTGCCGGAATGGTGGTGAAGTGGGACGTGACCGAGCCGTCAAACTGGCGCGCGACGGGCGAGCTGACCGGTTGGCTGCTCAAAAAGGGCCGTATCGGCATCGGCGGCATCGACACCCGCCGCCTGACCCGCGCGATCCGCCAGCAAGGTGCGCCGCATGTGGCCCTGGCCCATGACCCGAACGGTAATTTCGACATTGAGGCACTGGTCGCCCGCGCCCGCGCGTGGAAGGGCCTTGTCGGGCTTGATCTGGCCAAAGACGTGTCCTGCGCACAATCCTACCGCTGGGATGAAAAACGCTGGGCTTGGCCCGAGGGCTATACAAAACGGACCGGCGATGGCCTGCGCGTGGTTGCCATCGACTACGGCGCGAAACGAAACATCCTGCGCTGCCTTGCTTCGGCCGGGTGTGATGTAACCGTCCTTCCCGCCTCGGCCACCACCGAAGACGTGCTGGCGCTGAACCCCGAAGGCGTGTTCCTGTCCAATGGTCCCGGCGACCCGGCGGCCACAGGGGCCTACGCGGTGCCGATGATCCAGGGCGTGCTGGCGCGCGACCTTCCGGTGTTTGGCATCTGCCTTGGCCATCAGATGCTGGCGCTTGCGCTTGGGGCAAAGACTGTCAAGATGAACCACGGCCATCACGGTGCCAACCATCCGGTCAAGGATCTGACGACGGGCAAGGTGGAAATCACCTCGATGAACCACGGCTTTACCGTAGACAGCCAGACCCTGCCAGATGGTGTGGATGAAACCCACGTCTCGCTGTTTGACGGGTCAAACTGCGGTATCGCGGTACATGGAAAGCCAGTATTTTCCGTGCAATACCACCCCGAGGCCAGCCCCGGCCCGCAAGACAGCTATTACCTGTTCGAGCGTTTCGCCAGCGAAATGCAGGCGCGCCGGAGCGCCTGAGGCGTCGCGCTGCGTTAACAGGATTTTAACGTCGCATTAACCAGTGTCATGCAACCCTCGGCCAAAAGCATCCGAGGATTCATGTTCGCTGCACATCCGCATCCCCAGACCGCAAAGGTCCGCACACAGAATGTTGCGCCGGATGTGCCGGATATGCCGGGCAAGGCCGATACGTTGGGTGTCGCCCTGCTGCGCGATGGGTTGGTCGGCGGTGACGCCATGGTGCAGGCACTGGCCCATCAGGCGCGGCGTCGGGAGCGGGTGACCGACATTTTGCTCTCTCGTGCCGCCCTGCCCACCAAACAGATCTATGCAGCCCTTGCCGCGCATTGGGAAACCTCTGTGATTGACCCTGCGCGACTGCCGCCGGACATCCGGCTGCTCGACCAGTTGGGTGCCAGCACCTGCCTGCGCAAGTCTATGTTTCCATGGCGTAATGTTGGTGGCGCCACAGTGATTGCGACGGCAGAGCCGGAAGATTTTTCCAAACACCGTGATCATCTGATCCGGCTGTTTGGTCCGGTGGCGATGGCCATCACGCCCTTGCAGGCGGTGCAGGATACGGTTCTGGCACTGCGCGGCGGGCACCTTGCGCAAGCGGCGGAAAACCGGGTGCCTGATGCGGAAAGCTGCCGCACCTTGGGCGGTGCAACCCTGTTGCGGCCCCTCGCCTTGGCGGCGGCGTTGGTTGTGCTGGTGTCGCTTTTCTGGCCATTGGGGTTGCTTTGGCTGCTGACGGGGTGGACATTCCTGACCCTGCTTCTGTCCACGCTGCTGAAGGTCGCAGCGGGGCTGGCCGCAGGGCGGCGTCCGGTACCCGAACCACCACCGCCGATCATAGCCCGGTTGCCCATCGTGTCGGTCATCGTGGCGCTCTACCGCGAAAGCGATATCGCGCCGCGCCTGCTGCGCCGGTTGGGCCGTCTGGAATACCCGCGGGAATTGCTTGATATTGTGCTGGTGGTCGAAGCCGACGATCGGACGACCCGCGCCGCTCTTGCAAGGGCAAACCTGCCACCATGGATGCGGATTGTCGTGGTCCCGGAAGGCAAGATCAAAACGAAGCCGCGGGCGCTGAACTTTGCAATGGATCATTGCCGCGGGTCGATCATCGGGGTCTATGACGCCGAAGACGCGCCAGACCCGGACCAGATCACCCGCGTTGTGCAGCGCTTTTACCAGCGCGGGCCAGAGGTGGCCTGCCTGCAAGGCGTGCTGGATTTCTACAACCCCACCACCAACTGGCTGTCACGCTGCTTTACGCTGGAATATGCAACATGGTTCCGCATCATCCTGCCCGGGCTGCAACGGCTGGGCCTGCCGATTCCCTTGGGCGGCACCACGCTGTTCTTTCGCCGTGCCGCGCTGGAAGAACTGGGCGGCTGGGACGCGTATAACGTGACCGAAGACGCCGATCTGGGCATGCGGCTGTATCGTCACGGCTACCGGACCGAGCTGATCCAGACCGTCACCGGGGAAGAGGCCAACTGCCGCACGCTGCCCTGGATCAAGCAACGTTCACGCTGGCTCAAGGGCTATATGATGACATGGGCCACCCATATGCGAGACCCCGCGCTTTTGTGGCGTCAGCTGGGGCCATGGCAATTTGCGGGCTTTCAGGTGCTGCTTCTGGCCACCCTGTCGCAATTCCTGCTGGTGCCGGTCCTGTGGTCGTTCTGGCTGCCATGGCTGGGCCTGCCGCATCCCATTGCCGACGCCCTGCCGCCCGCCGTCACCTTGGCGCTGATCGGGGTTTTGCTCTTGACCGAGGTGGTGAACCTGACACTGCACCTGACCGCGCTGCACCTGTCGGGGCACCGGTTCAGCCGTTGGTGGGTGCTGATCATGCACTTGTATTTTCCGCTGGGCGCGCTTGCGTCGTACAAGGCGGCGTGGGAACTGGTGCGCAATCCGTTTTACTGGGACAAGACCGCGCATGGCCATTTTGACCCACTGGACAGCTGATGCGAGGTTCAGATTTTCATGCGCAATTCGCCGGCATCCACGCGCAGCCGCGTCTCGAACGCCCGACTGATATGGACCCGAAGCGCCTGATAGGCGGCTTCGCCGTCATGCGCCTCAATGGCCGCCACGATCTTGTCATGCTCGGCCAGCGCCACCTCACTGCGCCCCTCGGCCGCAAGCGACGTATTGGCCATCAGCGCCATCGACCGATGCACAAGGTCAAGTTGCTGGACCAGAAAGCGGTTGTGGCTGGCCAGATGGATCTGGCGGTGAAAGCGCTTGTTTGCCCGGCTGAGCGCGCGCGGATCTCCGGACAGCAAGCGGTGGTCATCCTCGACCATGCCGCGCAGCACCCGGATTTCCTCATCCGTGGCATGGCGCGCCGCCAGCCGCGCGGCCAGCCCCTCCAACTCACTGCGCACGGCATAAAGTTCGGCGAGCTGGTTGTGATCCAGACTGGCCACGATCAGGCTGCGCCCGTCGCGCGTCAGCATCGCCTGCGTCTCAAGCCGTTGCAGCGCCTCGCGCACCGGAGTCCGGCTTACCCCCAGCCGCTCGGCCAGTTCCGATTCGACGAGCCTATCCCCCGGCTTGTAAAGTCCCGTCTCAATCGCCTCGAGGATCAGCGTATAGGCATCCTTCTGCACCGGCACGTCCTTGTAATTGGTCTTTGACAGACGGGCAGGCTACAGCCCTGCCTTGGTCTTTGGCAAGAACCATAGCCACGTACCCGGCGGACAGACCGGACGCCTCCGGCGGGAGTATTTTGAAAGCAGCAATCGCCATGGGCGCGCGGTCTTGTCCGGGGGGGTGGCATCGGGTTAAGTGGGTGACATGATACACCACAGCTTTTCGCACATCGACACTTGGGTCTTTGATCTGGACAACACGCTTTATCCGCCCCGGATGCGGCTGTTTGACCAGATCGAGCAGCGGATGACGGCCTGGGTCATGCGCGAGCTGGGGGTGGACCACGCCCGCGCCAACCACCTGCGCGGGCACTACTGGCAGCTTTACGGCACCACGCTTGCCGGGCTGATGCGGGAACACGCCATTGATCCAGTGGGGTATCTGGCCGATGTGCATGACATCGACTTTTCGGTGCTGGAGGCTGATCCACAACTGGCCGACCGCATCGCCGCCCTGCCCGGTCGTCGGATCATCTATACCAATGGCGATGCCCCCTATGCGCAAAAGGTACTGGCGGCACGCGGGCTGTCGGGGCTGTTTGATGCGGTCTATGGCGTGGAACATGCGGGCTATCTGCCCAAGCCAGAGGCCGCCGCGTTTGAGACGGTCTTTCGTCTTGACGGGCTGACCCCCACAAGTGCTGCCATGTTTGAGGATGACCCGCGCAATCTGGCCGTGCCGCATGCCATGGGCCTGCGCACCATCCACATTGCGCCTGAGGCGGAACCAGCCCCGCATATTCATCATCATGCCGAAGACCTGTCCGGCTTTCTGGCGCGGCTGACGCAAATCTGAGACAAACCTCTATCGAAGATGCGTCATTTCGCGCGTGGCAGGTGCGGCGTGCTATCCTTATGTCTGGTTCTCACAGAGCGGAGCAGATGCCGATGACCCAGACCACCCCCCACGCGACGACCCTGCCACTTGGCCAGCGCCTTTTGTATCGCACACCGGTCGTTGGCCGCATCGCGCGCGAGGTCGGGCAGGATGTGAATAACCTGTTCTATCTGCTGGTGATCGTGGTCACGCTGGAGGTTCTGGCGTTTCGCCTTTGGGGCCCTGTGGTTTTCACGCTGACAGCCATTGCGCTTGTGCCTCTGATGTTCTTGTTTTTCGTGGTCATCAGCTGGCCCGGCAGATCCAAGCCAAAACGCTGACCGGGGCGCTTTGTCGCTTCGACTTCGCCTGCGCTTGGCCTATCTTCCCGGCTGACAGGAGCGTGCAATGACTCAAAAGATTCAGACCGATATTGTGATCTCTGGCGGCGGAGTTGCCGGGCTGACGGCGGCGGCTGCCTTTGGCACTGCCGGGTTCAGGGTGATCTGCGTTGATCCCACCCCGCCGGTCTCCTCTGACACCGAAGCTGGGGCCGATCTGCGCACAACCGCATTCCTGCATCCGTCGATCCCGGTTTTGCAGGCTGCGGGGCTTTGGGCGCGGCTGGAACCCTATGCCGCTGCCTTGCAGGTGATGCGGATCATCGACGCAGGGGGCGAGGTGGCCGAACCGCGTCTGACCAAGGATTTCAACGCCGCTGATATCAGCGACCGGCCTTTTGGCTGGAACCTGCCGAACTGGCTGTTGCGCCGCGAAATGGTGGCGCGTCTGGCCGAATTGCCGAATGTCGATTTCCGCCCCGGCATTTCCACAACCCGCCTGATGACCCGTACCGGCGAGGCGCTGGTCACCCTATCTGACGGCGCGCAGATCCGTGCCCGCATGGTGATCGCAGCCGATGGCCGCAATTCGCTGACCCGGCAAGCGCTTGGCATTCCGGTCAAAACCCTGCGCTATGGGCAAAAGGCGCTTGCCTTTGCCGTGACGCATCCGGTGCCACATGAAAACGTCTCGACCGAAATTCACCGCACGGGCGGCCCGTTCACGCTGGTGCCGCTGCCAGACCGTGATGGGATGCCCCGCTCTGCCGTGGTCTGGATGGAGTCCGGGCCAGAAGTGGCGCGCCTGCAAGCCCTGCCGGTGGCCGCGTTCGAGGCCGAGATGAACACCCGCTCGTGCCAGATCCTTGGCCCGCTGACCCTTGCCAGCCGCCTGACGATCTGGCCGATCATTTCGCAGATCGCCGAGCGTATGGCGGGCGAGCGTTGCGCCCTGATCGCCGAGGCCGCCCATGTGGTGCCTCCCATCGGCGCGCAGGGGTTAAATATGAGTCTCGCCGATCTGACAGCGCTTCTGGATCTGGCGCAGGCCGCACCAGATGACATCGGGTCGGCCAAGATGCTTGATGCCTATCACCGCAAGCGCCACCTTGATGTGCAGGCCCGCGTCACCGGAATAGACGCGCTGAACCGCGCGTCGATGATGGGGGCGCAGCCCTTGCGCGACCTGCGGGCAGGCGCGCTGAACGCGCTGTATTCCACAGCCCCCGTGCGCAAAACGCTGATGAAAGCAGGGCTTGGCGTCCGCTAGGGCGTGTTGCGTGGCATCTTTACACAGCCAACACGCCCTTGGCATTGCGCTACAGCACCGCTTCCACCGCGCGCTCCAGCCGCGTCACGGTGCCCGGCACGTCCTTGAGCTTGTCGAGGCCAAACAGCCCGATGCGGAAGGTCTTGAACGCCTCACCCTCACCCACTTGCAACGGCACCCCGGCGGCAATCTGCAAGCCCTGCTCGCGGAACTTGGCACCGTTCTGTACCGAGGGGTCATCGGTATAGCTCACCACCACGCCCGGCGCCTGAAACCCTTCGGCCGCGACTGACCGCGCGCCCTTGGCCACCAAAAGCGCCCGCACCGCGCGACCCAACTCCCATTGCGCCGCCTTGGCCGCCTCAAATCCCATCGCCTGCGTCTCCAGCATCGCATCGCGAAAGCCCTGAATGGCATCGGTGGGCATGGTGGCATGATAGGCATGCCCGCCCGCCTCATACGCCGCCATCATCGCCCGCCATTTCTTCAGATCAACGGCAAAGCTGTTCGAGGTGGTCTCCGCCAGCCGCGCCTCGGCCAAGGGCGACATCACCACCACCCCAGCCGAGGGTGAGGCTGACCAGCCCTTTTGCGGGGCCGAGATCACCAAATCCACCCCCAAAGCGACCATATCCACCCAGATGCAGCCGCTCGCGATGCAATCGAGCACCATCAGCGCGCCCACCTCATGCGCGGCTTCGGCCACTTTCGCGATGTAGTCATCAGGCAGGATAATCCCGGCGCTGGTCTCGACATGGGGCGCAAACACTGCTTGCGGCGCCGTCTCACGGATTTTGGCACACACCTCCTCGACCGGGGGCGGCGCATAGGGCGCGCGGGGGTCGTTCCCGGTTTGTCTCGCCATCACCACGCTGACATCCTGCGCGAAACCGCCCGCGTCAAAAATCTGGCTCCAGCGATAAGAGAACCAGCCATTGCGCACGACCAGAACCTTACCCTGCCCGAACTGGCGCGCCACTGCCTCCATGGCATAGGTGCCCCCCCCCGGCACCAGCGCCACTGCACTGCCCTTGTAAACCGCGCGCAGCATGCCCGACACATCGCGCATCACCGCCTGAAACCGCGCTGACATGTGGTTCAGACTGCGATCGGTGAACACCACCGAAAACTCCTCCAACCCATCCGGGTCCACGTCACCAAGCAATCCAGCCATGATCTCTCTCCTCTTTGTCCCAACCATAGGCGAGCCAAAACAAAAAGCACGCCCCCACACCATTTTCTGTTCAAAAATATCCTGGGGGGTGAGGCGAAGCCGAGGGGGGCAAAGCCCCCCTTGCCCGGCCAGCCCCTATCCCAACGGTCCCGGTCTGCGCTCTTCGGTCAAAAGCACGTTGGCCTCAACGTTGCCCACGCCGGGCAAGGTCATGATCCGCCGCCGCAACACCCGCTCAAAATCGGCAATGTCGCGCGCCACGACCCGCAACCTGTAATCAAACAGGCCCAGCACATGCTGCACCACCTGCACTTCGGGGATGGCGGTCACTGCGCGCTCGAAATCCTCCAGTGGTACCCGGCCGCGTGTGGCCAGCTTCACGCCCAGAAACACCGTCACGCCAAAACCGAGGGCGGCGCGGTCCACCTCCACCCGTCGCCCTGCCAGCACGCCGGCATCTTCCAGCCGCTTCACCCGGCGCCATGCGGCGGGCTGCGACAGTCCGAACCGCCGCCCCAACTCCCCCGCAGACAGCCCCGCATCCAGCGACAACGCACGCAGCATCGCCCTGTCCTGATCGTCCAGATCAATCACAGCGGCAGCCCCCCTGCGTCCTTGATCGTCGCAATCAACATCAGCGCCTCCAATTCTGCGATATGCGGCAGGGTCAGGATGCGACGGCGGTAGGTTTCCTGATACTGCGCCATATCGCGGGCAATCACCGTCAGACGCACATCAACCCGGCCAAGAAAGGTCTCGATCGTGACCACCTCCGGCACCTCGCGCGCGGCCTCGATAAACTCGTCAAAGGCGCGGCTGTTGGTTTTGTCGAGCGTGAAACGCAGCGAGACTTCCACCCCGTACCCCAGCGCCGCCCAGTCGATCACCGCCCCCTCAGCCCGGATCACCCCTCCCGCTCGCAGGCGTTCCAGCCGCCGCCACAGCGTCGCAGGCGTCACCCCTGCGCGGTCGGCCAGAACCGCCCGATCCACCGCAGGCTCGGCCAGATAGTGCCGCAAGATCCGCCGATCCGCCTCATCCAACTGCATGATTTTTTCACCAATAATCAATTATAAGAATGATCTTTCGCATGTTACTGAAAATTCGTCAAACAATGCACGGCGTAACGCCTCAAAACCCCTATCCTGCCCCCATCAATCAAAGGAGAGACGCCATGCGCGTGTATTATGACCGTGACTGCGACATCAACCTGATCAAAGACAAAAAGGTCGCGATCCTCGGCTACGGTTCTCAGGGCCACGCTCACGCGCTGAACCTGCGCGATTCGGGCGCGAAAAACCTTGTCGTTGCCCTGCGCGATGGCTCGCCATCGGCCAAGAAGGCCGAAGGCGAAGGCCTCAAGGTGATGGGCATTGCCGAAGCCGCTGCCTGGGCTGACCTGATCATGTTCACCATGCCCGACGAATTGCAGGCCGAGACCTACCGCAAATACGTCCACGACAACATCCGCGAAGGCGCTGCGATTGCCTTCGCCCATGGCCTGAACATCCACTTCGGCCTGATCGAGCCAAAGCCCGGCGTCGACATCCTCATGATGGCGCCCAAAGGCCCCGGCCACACCGTTCGCGGCGAATACACCAAGGGCGGCGGCGTGCCTTGTCTTGTCGCCGTGCATAACGACGCCACCGGCAAAGCCATGGAAATCGGCCTGTCCTATTGCTCGGGCATCGGTGGCGGCCGTTCCGGCATCATCGAGACCAACTTCCGTCAGGAATGCGAAACCGACCTGTTCGGTGAACAGGCCGTGCTGTGTGGCGGTCTGGTCGAATTGATCCGCATGGGCTTTGAGACGCTGGTAGAAGCTGGCTACGAGCCCGAAATGGCCTATTTCGAGTGCCTGCACGAAGTCAAACTGATCGTCGACCTGATCTATGAAGGCGGCATCGCCAACATGGATTACTCGATCTCGAACACGGCAGAATACGGCCAGTATGTTTCCGGCCCGCGCATCCTGCCGTATGACGAGACCAAGGCCCGCATGAAAGCTGTGCTGTCCGATATTCAGTCCGGCAAATTCGTGCGCGACTTCATGCTTGAAAACGCCGTTGGCCAGCCGACGATCAAGGCTTCGCGCCGCTCGAACGACGAGCACCAGATCGAACTGGTCGGCAAAAAGCTGCGCGACATGATGCCTTGGATCTCCAAGGGCAAGATGGTGGACAAGGCCCGCAACTAAGCAGCCCCCATCAACCAGTCAAAAGCCGGGGATCCTCCCCGGCTTTTTTCATTGATCGGGCATTCGTTGATCGGGTCGGATCACACCCGAAATGGCTTCACGCGGTCTGGCATGTGCTGCATACGCGCGCCCAAAGGCATCAGGAACGCCACGCCGCCCTGCGGACCATCCTTGGCCAGCGTTGATTTGGGCGCGTAGGGATCGTGGCGACGCTCTTCAACGCGCGCTTTGCTGATCAGCGCAAAGGTGGCAACAGCAAGCAGCGTCAGCAACGACAGAAACGGAACAATGGCACCAGACATGGTGGGCTTCCTTTCGGGTTGGCCGTCGCGTCGGAAAGCATAGCGCGGCGGGCTGTCATGGGTCTGTCCTGCCAACGCCCGCTGCGCGGTTTTGGTTCCGCGCCCGCGTGTATTGCAGCCTCTGGCGCAGCGCAGCGCCACCCGCTACACCGCCGCCCATGATCTCACCCGCCCCCCCCACACCCACCCGATCAGACTGGCTGTCCATCTTTGCCCTCGGCCTGATCTGGGGCGGCACCTTTGTGGTCATTTCCTTTGCCCTGCGCGGCTATGGCCCGGTGACCGTTGCCTGCGCCCGCACCACGCTGGGCGCGGTTTCGGTCCTTGGGCTATTGCGTCTGACCGGGCGGCGCTTGCCCACATCGCCCGCCGTCTGGCGCAGCGCGGTGCCGATTGGCCTGACATCCACCGCGCTGCCGTTTTTCCTGCTGTCTTGGGGCCAGCAGTCGGTGCCATCGGCCTTTGCCGGGCTGTCGATGGCCGCTGTGCCGCTGTTCGTGCTGCCCCTTGCACATGCCTTTTCAGACGAGCCGCTGACCCGCCGCAAAGCGACCGGCTTTGCGCTTGGCTTTGCCGGGGTGCTGGCGCTGCTTGGCCCTTTAGCGTTTCAGGGCGACGCAGCCACCCTTGCGCGGCTGGCCTGCCTGTGCGCCGCATTGTCTTATGCGGTATCGTCGATCCTGACCCGCCGCTGCCCGCCAGTCGACCCGGTGGCACTGGCCGCAGCCACGCTGATCGTCGGTGCAGCCGTGCTGATCCCGGCCATGCTGCTGGTTGAAGGCGTGCCGGGCTGGGCAGGCACCAAGCCCGGCCTTGCCATCCTTTTCCTTGGGCTGGTGCCAACCGCACTGGCCGCGTTGTTGCGCGTGACCGTGATCCGCAGCGCAGGGTCAGGCTTCATGACCCTGACCAATTATCAGGTGCCCCTGTGGTCAATGGGCTTTGGCGTGGTGCTTCTGGCCGAAGCCCTACCCAGCACCTTTTTTGCAGCGCTGGTCCTTATTTTGGCCGGCCTTGCCATCAGCCAGAGCGGGCGGGCCAAGCCCCGGTGATGACAAGGGTGCGGTGATCAGACCACCGCCTCGACCGCGCCCACGATTTCATCAACGACCTGATGCAGCATCCCCTCATCCTCGCACTCCGCCATCACCCGGATCAGGGGTTCGGTGCCGGATTTGCGGATAAGAATGCGGCCCTTGCCCTCAATCCGGGCGGTGTTGGCGGCAATCACCGCCTTGACCGACGCGTGTTCCAGAGGTGCTTTCCCAGCGGCAAAGCGTACGTTTTTCAGCATCTGCGGCACGGTGTCGAACTGCTGCACCAAGGCACTGGCAGGGTTACCCGTGCGCGCCATCTCGGACAGAAACTGCAAGCCCGCGATCAAACCGTCGCCTGTGGTGGCATAATCGGTCATCACGATATGCCCCGACTGCTCTCCGCCAAGGTTGAACCCGCCCGCCCGCATCCGTTCGACCACGTAGCGGTCACCCACCGCTGTACGCTCCAGCCCGATGCCGCGCCCAGTCAAAAACCGCTCAAGCCCAAGGTTTGACATGACCGTGGCCACCAAAGCGCCACCGCGCAGTTTGCCTTCCTCGGCCCAGCGGGACGCCATCAGCGCCATGATCTGATCGCCATCAGCCACCCGGCCCGTCTGGTCCAGAATCATCACCCGGTCGGCATCGCCGTCCAGACAGATGCCCACATCCGCCCCATGCGCGACCACCGCCTCGGCGGCGGTCTGGGTGTGGGTGCTGCCACAACGGTCATTGATATTGGTGCCGTTGGGTGACACGCCCACCGGAACCACAGTCGCACCCAGTTCCCACAGCACCTCGGGCGCGGCTTTGTAAGCCGCCCCGTTGGCGCAGTCGATCACCACTTTCAGCCCGTCCAGCCGGACGCCGGCGGGAAACGTGGTCTTGACGAATTCCTGATAGCGCCCCCGGCCATCCTCGATCCGGCGCGCGCGGCCAATGTTTTGCGCCTGCGCCAGCTGAATTTCCCCTGCAACGATGGCTTCGATCTCGGCCTCTGCCTCATCGGACAGCTTGAACCCGTCAGGCCCGAAGAACTTGATACCGTTGTCCTGATGCGGATTGTGGCTCGCGGAAATCATCACCCCCACGTCAGCCCGCATGCTGCGCGTCAAAAACCCGACCGCTGGTGTCGGCACCGGACCCAGCAGCAGCACATTCATGCCCGTGCTGGTCAATCCCGCCGTCAGCGCGTTTTCCAGCATATAACCCGAAAGCCGGGTGTCCTTTCCGATCACAACCCGATGCGCCGATCCGCCGTCACGACGAAAAAACCGCCCCGCCGCAGCTCCCAGTTTCAGCGCCATTTCCGCGGTCATCGGATGGGTATTGGCGCGGCCCCGCACGCCATCGGTGCCAAACAGTTTTCGTATCATGGGTTTTCCCCTTTTTCTTCGTGTTGTGTTGCGGCCTGCCAAAGTGTCAGCGCGGCCCGCGTATCGCGCACATCATGCACCCGGATCATCTGCACACCCTGCGCCACGCCCGCAAGCGCCACAGCAATGCTGCCCGGCATCCGGCGGGCGGCCTCATCCTCGCCCGTCAGCGTGCCGATAAACCGCTTGCGGCTTGCCCCCAGCAGCAACGGCAGGCCAAGCGAATGAAACAGGCTCAGCCGCGCCAGCAGCGCAAGATTATGCGCCAGCGTCTTGCCAAAGCCGATACCGGGGTCAATAGCGATGCGCCTGCGGTCGATGCCCGCGGCCTCGGCCATTGCCACACGGGCGGCCAACGCGTCGTAAACATCCAGCAGCACATCCTCGTAGACCGGGTTGTCCTGCATGGTGGCTGGCGTGGCCAGCGAATGCATCAGGATGACGGGCACGCCCGCATCAGCAACCAGACCCGCCATCGCCGGATCAAACTGCAAGGCGGTCACGTCGTTCACGATCCCCGCCCCTGCGTTCAGCGCGGCTTGCGCCACTGCCGCCTTGCGGGTGTCAATCGACACGGCCCGGTCAATTCCCGCCGCGCGCATCGCGGCAATCACCGGGGCGGTGCGGGCGGTTTCCTCGTCTGCCGTCACCTCGGCGGCACCAGGGCGGGTGCTTTCACCGCCCACGTCCAGAATATCGGCCTGCGCTGCCATAGCGCGGGCCTGCATCATCGCGGCCTCGGGCTTCAAAAACAGCCCGCCGTCCGAAAAGCTGTCCGGGGTCACGTTCAGAATGCCCATCAACCGGGGGCTGTCCATCGCAAGCCCGGCAAAATCGGCGCGCGGCGCCATAAGGGGCGACAAAAGGCTGGGCGAAGCCTCGGACGCGGGCACCACCACGGGCGCACGGCCTCGCTCCAGAATTTCCAGATGGGTAAAGCGGCACCAGCCACCGGCCAGCACCACGGCATCGGTGGGGCGGGCGACATCATGCAAGGGGATCGGGCGTATATATGTCATGCGCCCGGATTAGGCCCCATTGCCGAGCTTTGGCAAGCGGATCGCTTAGCCCTGTTCCACCGGAACGCGGCTTCCCGCCGGAAGTGCAACATTCCCGTGAACAACCAGCCCCAGCGCCGCCATTTCCTCGGCCAACCACAGCGCCAGGGCAACTGCGTCTGCGGTTTTAGGCCCATCCACCGCATCCAGCACCATTTTGGACGGGGCCCAGACCACCGATTGCCCGCGCTTGATCGCCCAGTCAATTTCGGTGCGCGTCGCCACCACCACACAGCGCGGATCACGCGCCGCAAGGGTCCATGCGTTTTGCTCGATCGCCAGCAGATCCACACGGCGCTGCGTCGGCTTGTGCCCGGTCTGCGGGCGCGGGCCGTCCGGCAGACCCACCGTCAAAATCAACGGAGCGCCACGCGCCAGCAACGCATCCAGACGCGCGGTCAGACCCGCACCGCCGATTGCAGCATTGTCCAGATGCACGACCAGCGGATGCACCGCCGCTTCCATCCCATCCTGCCCCACAACGCGCAATGGCACCTCGGCACGGCTGCGCACAATCTCGACCCCAAGCTTATAAGGTCCAACGTCCAGCTTTTCGATCCGCACAAAGGCGCGCATGGCCTGCGGTTCGGCCAGAATGCGCTCTGCCACCCGTTCGGCAAGGGTTTCCAAAAGGTTCAGCCGTTCCGCCGCCAGCTCGTGCGCGATGGCCCATGTGATCCGGTCATAGGACAGGATCCGGTCCACATCATCATTCAGCGGCGCCGTTATGGGCGCCACTTCGACCACCACATTGAACATCACCCGCTGCTTGTGGCCGCGTTCTTGCTGAAAAGCGCCGATATCCACCTCGACCACATGGTCGCGCAAACTGATCCGATCACGCGGATCGGCACTGGCCGAGGCGTGGCTGCGTTCTTCCGGGTGGGCAAAGGCTAGGCGAATATCGCTGGTCATCTGGCCCCCTTGGCCCGCAAAACATTCAGGGGCAGGCTACAGCCCGCCCCCGAAACCGAATGCCCAAAGCCGACACCGGGCGCAAGCCCTGCGACACGCGGACTTAGGGCGGGCTTAGGGCTGGCGGTAAAACAGATGTGCGCCAATCGCAGCAGTGCGCGGAAACTGGCGTGCCCAACGGGGGTTTACAGCGCGGGTATGGAAATGCGTGGCCCCGGCCGTCAGACCGCGCGGCGCGCCGCTCAGCATGACCGCAGCAATCCGGCCCGCCGTATCGGCGGCCTGACGGTCGCGCATCACATCGCTGTTGCCGTCGCAGACATAGCTGAACTGGCAGCCACGGTTGCCTCCCTGCTTGACGACACCGCAGACCGAATTGGGGTATTCGCGGCTGTCCACACGGTTCAGAATAACTTCGGCCACCGCAAACTGACCTTTCAGGCTTTCGCCCCGCGCCTCGAAATACAGGGCCGATTGCAGGCATTGCCATTGCGCATCGCCTTTTGGCGCAGGCTGGGATGCCAGAAAACTGTCTTCATAGCGGATCAGCACGGGCTGGGCAGGCGCGACCGCCTTGACCACGGCACCCGGCTTTTGCTTTTTCGGACCCGCTGCTAGGGTCGCAAGACGTTCCTGAGGTACCGCCCCAACCGTCGCATGTTCTGCCCCCATAAGAGAGGCCATCTGTTCAGCCATGCCCAGTTCTGGACTGTTGGACTGGCTCACCGTCACCTCGGCGAAGGCCGCTCCACCCGTGGCACAGACTGCCACCGCAGCCGAGGCCATGATTTGTCGCAAGCGCATTGTCTCGTGTTCCGTTCTGTTGCCTACGCTGCACGGGCCACGAAAAGGAACGGGTTCGTGCAACAGCCGCCGGGCTTAAAGCAGGCAAAGGGGCGGAGTCCAGAGGTGCGACAAAAATGCAACGCTATTCAGGCTCAAGTCGGCGGAAACTTGCGCATATTTTAACAAACCGGATGAACAAAGCCGCTCAGACACATGATATTGTGTCGAAATTCGAGTTATTCACAACGATCCCTCAACGCCAGATGGGCCGCCGCCAAACGCGCCAGTGGAACACGATACGGTGAACAAGACACGTAATCGAACCCCGCCTTTCGACAAAACGCGATTGATTCGGGGTTGCCGCCATGCTCGCCACAAATCGAAACGGTCAGATCAGGCCGTGTTTTCCGCCCCCGGTCCGCCCCGATCAACAACAGCTCTCCCACCCCGTCCACATCCAGAATGTGGAACGGATCTTCAGGGAAAACGCCCTGTTGCACATAGGTGTTCATGAACCGCCCGGCATCATCGCGTGACAGACCATAGGTCATCTGGGTCAGGTCGTTGGTACCGAACGACAAAAACGCCGCGTGCTGCGCGATCTCGCCGGCCCGCAGCGCGGCGCGCGGGGTTTCCACCATCACCCCCAGCTTGTAATCAAAGTCCATCCCGGCCTTGACCCGAACCGCCGCCGCGACCGCGTCGACGCGGGTTTTCACCAGTTCAACCTCGCGCCGAGCGCTCACCAGCGGGATCATGATTTCCGGCACGACAGCAGCGCCACGCCGCGCCACCTCGACCGTGGCCTCAAAGATCGCCTGCGCCTGCATGTCATAGATCTCGGGCAGAACAACGCCCAAGCGCACGCCGCGCATGCCCAGCATCGGGTTGAACTCGGTCAACGCCTCGGCGCGGCGCGTGACTTCGGACAAGGGCTTGTCCAGCGCCTCGGCCAATTCACGCAAACCTTCACGGCTATGGGGCAAAAATTCGTGCAAGGGCGGGTCGAACAGACGGATGCACACCGGCAATCCCGACATGATTTCAAATAATTGCACAAAATCGGCCCGCTGCATCGGCAACAACCGCGCCAAAGATGCCGCGCGATCTTGCGAGGTATCGGCAAAGATCATCTCGCGCATGGCGACCAGACGGTTTTCCTCAAAGAACATATGCTCGGTGCGGCACAGACCAATGCCCTGTGCGGCAAACTGGCGCGCGGTGGCGGCATCGGCAGGCGTGTCGGCATTGGCGCGCACGCCGATATCGCGAAACTCATCCGCCCAGCCCAGCAAGGTCTGAAAATGGCTGTCCAGTGCCGGGGCCAGCATATCGACCGACCCGGCCAGCACCTGTCCCGTGGTGCCATCCACCGTGATCACATCGCCTTCGCCAAAGCTGCGGCCGCTGGCGTGAATGCGCTTGTCGCGCGCATCCAGCCGCAGATCGGCGCCCACCACGCAAGGCAGGCCCAAGCCCCGCGCGATCACCGCGGCATGGCTGGTGACCCCGCCGCGCTCGGTCAGCACCCCGGCCGAAGAATGCATGCCACGGATATCCTCGGGCGCGGTTTCGCGCCGCACCAGAATACACGCCTCGCCCCGCGCCGCGCTGGCCTGTGCGGCATGGCTGGAAAACACGATCCGCCCCACTGCAGCGCCGGGGCTTGCGGCAATGCCGCGCGCGATCACATCACGCAGCCCGCGCGGATCGACCTGCGGGTGCAACAGTTCGGACAACGCGCGCGGTTCCACCCGCAACACCGCCTCTTCGCGCGGAATCACGCCATCTTCGGCCATTGCGACTGCAATCCGCAAGCCCGCCCGGGCCGAGCGTTGCACCTTGACCGCATCGAGAACCGCCAGACGGCCATCTTCAATGGTGAATTCAATCTGCATTTCTTCGCGCAGACGGGCGCGGCACGCGGCACCATAGCGCACGAGGTCCGCCACCAGTTCCGGTGCGATGTCCTCTAATGAGGAGCCGCGCGCATCACGGGTCAGGAACATCGCCTGCGCCGCCTTGAGCACATCGCGTCCCTGCCCCTGCCCCAGATAGCGCCCGGTGATCTGCTGCTCTCCGGTCACCGGATCGACGAATTGCACCACGCCAGAGCCGGAAATCCCTTGCCCCAGCCCCTGTGCCATCGCCTGCACCACCAGACCCAGCGGCGCATCAACGGGCGCGCCCTTGGCCTGACGCAAAAGCCGCGCCGTTGTGCCCTCCCATGCGCGGGCCATCGAGCGCAACACCTCGGACAGTTGCCGAGCGGGATCTTGCGGAAATTCCTCATCCATTTCGGTCTCATAGACCTTTAGCGCCGCCGCAACCGCCTCGGGCGAGGGCGCGGTGGCGGCGAACATATCGGGGTCCAGACGGGCGACATGGGTGGCGTATGACTGGACAAAGCGCAGATAGATGGCATCGGCGGCCTGCTGGCCATGGCGGGTGGCAAGCGCGCGGTGGCGTTCCGCATTCAGCCCGATGTTGAGCACCGTCGCAGGCCCACCCCAATCGGGGTTTTCCGGGCTGGGCCGGACCGAGATCAGCGGCGCCGTGCCGAAATGCGCCAAAATAGCAGGGCAATCCACCAATGTGCCCGCGGCAATCGCCCGGACGGTCAGGGCCGACAAAGCAACCGTCTGCGGCACCGGCAGATCCAGCCGCACCAGCCGCTGCAAGCACTTTGCTCGCCAGCCATGCGCCACGACATCAATGCGCGCCGAGGGCGTGACTTCGGCAAATGCGACCAGCGGATCGGTCATGGGGGCGGCATCGAGTTTCTGCACTGCGGCATTCCTTCTTCTGCGCAGACACTACACCGATTCTGGGGTCAGGCAAGCAGGCGGTTGCGCGCAGGGGCAGATGTGGAAAAGGGGGGGCTCGCCCCCCCTCGGAGCTATCGCTCCTCACCCCCTGAGGATATTTGTAAACAGAAAATGTCAGCCGTCGAGTTTGGTGAGGTCTGCGACCGACAGGCAGATGGTGCGGATACGGTGCAGCAGGTTCAGGCGGTTGCGGCGCACGATCTGGTTGTCGGTGTTGATTTGCGTTGCGGTGAAGAAGGCGTCAATGGGCGCGCGCAAGGTCGCCATCGCTTGCATGGCGGTGGCGAAGTCTTCGGTTTTCATCGCGGGGGCGATGAGCGCATCGGCGTGGTCGAGGGCTGCGAACAGCGCGCGTTCCTCGTCGGTTTCGGCGAATTTAGGGTCGGCACCGTAGGAATATTCGACGCCGTCCTTTTGTTCGGCTTGGGTCAGGATATTGTTGGCGCGCTTGAAGCCCGCGACGAGGTTGGCGCCGTCTTCGGTTTGCAGGGTGGCTTGCAGGGCGGTGGCGCGCTTGACAAGCAGGGGCAGGTCGTCATTGCCGGGCATGGCGAGGCAGGCGTCGATCACGTCGTGGCGGATGCCCTGATCTTTGAGGAAGACTTTCAGGCGGTCGTGGAGGAAGGCGAGGAGATCCAAAATAGTCACCGGAACCTGTATTCCGTCGACTTCTTTCAAAGCCTGACCTATGGCGACCATGAAGTCACCACCCGACTGCTGCGCTTGTCGGCGTGCTGTCATCGCGATGTCGCTTAATACGATATCAAGATGGGTGATTAGTTTTGTCGAAATCTCGGTGCTCGCCCCATTCCCCAACACCAACCGAATAACCCCCAGCGCCGCCCGGCGCAGTGCAAACGGGTCTTTTGACCCCGTGGGCTTTTCGTCAATCGCCCAGAAGCCGGTCAGCGTGTCGATCTTGTCGGCCAAGGCCACCGCGACGGAAACCGGGTCGGTGGGCACGGCGTCGGATGGCCCCAGCGGCGAATAGTGGTCGCGTGCGGCATTGGCGACCGCGTCCGGCTCTCCAGCCGCGCGGGCGTAATACATGCCCATCAGGCCTTGGAGTTCGGGGAATTCGCCGACCATCGCGCTGCGCAGGTCCAGCTTTGCCAGACGGGCCGCGCGTTCCGCCAGATCGGGGTCCGCCCCGACCATCGGCGCGATTTCGCGGGCAAGGGCCGCGATGCGGGCGATGCGGTCGGATTGCGAGCCCAGTTTGTTATGGAAGGTCACCGCTTTCAACCCGTCGGCCCATTCTGCCATTTTCAACCCGTCGGCCCATTCTGCCATGCCGGATTTCGCCACGCGCAGGTCATTTTCCCAGAAGAACTTCGCATCCGACAGCCGCGCTGCCAGCACCTTCTGGTTGCCCTTCAGGATCGTCGCACCATGATCGGCGGTGATCGTGTTGGCGACGGTCACAAAGCCCTCAATCCGGCCGGTCTTCGGGTTTTTGACCGAGAAGAACTTCTGGTGTTCGCGCATGGAGGTCTGCAAAACCTCTGGCGGCAGGCCAAGGAAATCATCGCCGATGCGGCCCATCAGCGGCACCGGCCATTCGACCAGACCCGCCACTTCGGTCAGCAAAGCGCGGTCTTCGACAACCTCCAGCCCGGCTGCAAAGGCAAGGGTCTGGGCGTCGTGCCAGATCGCGGCTTCGCGTTCGGCAGAGTCCAGCACCACATGCGCGCGCTTTAGCTTTGCCGCGTAATCGTCGAAATTCGTTACCGAAAACACCCCC
Organism: Pseudotabrizicola sp.; assembly: GCF_030684215.1. GTDB lineage: Bacteria > Pseudomonadota > Alphaproteobacteria > Rhodobacterales > Rhodobacteraceae > Pseudotabrizicola. The sequence continues at coordinate 29,172 of NZ_JAUXOV010000078.1, read as the reverse complement.
GGTGACAGGAAACGGTGGCCGCGTGTGGTGTTGCCCGATGCGATGCCATCGACGGACAGAGGCACCACTTCGGCGCCGCCTTCATCCGACAGCAGGCACAGGATGGAATGCAGCGGGCGCACCCAACGCAAAGACCCGCTGCCCCAACGCATCGACTTGGGCCAGGGAAAATTGCGGATGGTGGCGTCCAGCACGTCGGCAATAATCTCGGGCGCGCGACGACCGGGGCGTTCGATCACCGCAAAGTAGACCTCGCCCTTTTTGTCGGCGCGCTTTTCCAACTGCTCCAGCGAAAGCCCGGTCGAGCGCAGGAAGCCCTCCACCGCCTGCGCGGGCGCAGAGGTGTTGGGGCCTTTGCGCTCTTCGCGCACGGGGCGCGACTCAGCCGTCAGCCCTTCGATCGCCAGCGTCAGGCGACGCGGGGTCGAGAACGCGGCCGCCGAGGCATAGGTCAGCCCCGCCTCGACCAGACCATCGGTCACCAGCTTTTGCAGATCCGCGCGGGCGCGGGCCTGCATCCGGGCCGGGATTTCCTCGGAAAACAGTTCGATCAGCAGATCGGGCATAAGATCAATCCTTGGCGGCGGGGTTCAACTGATGCCAGGCAAAGGCCCGGCCATCGGGAAAGACGGCGACCACACGGTCGACATCGGTATGGACCGAGGATTGCGACAGAAAGGCAAGCGCCTCGCCGCGTTCCAGCGCAGTGCCGATGGCAACCGCGTCAAAACAGTCGAACCAGCCGGGGGCGACCAGCGGTTCGGCCCCGTCATAAGCGACGTAGGTTTCCGACAGCATCCCAAAGGTCAGCGGCGTGGTGAAACAGGCGCGGAACCGCAGGGGGCTGCTGTCTGCGTCAATGCCAGTGATGTCTTCGGCTAAAATCGGCTCGGGCTGGCCCGATTCAATGGTGGTCAGGGTGATTTCCTGCCCCGGCGTGAAACTGACGGGTTCGTAAAAGGCATAGACCTGCAAATACCAGATCGCCACGCCCGCCACTGCTGCTGAAATCACGATTGCCCCCGCTGCTATCTTGCCGTTCATGCGCTCACACCTTCGGCATCGGCCCCGGCTTCGGTCTGACGGAAGGCGTCGGCGCATTTCTTGGCCAAGGCGCGCACCCGCCCGATGTAGGCCTGCCGTTCGGTGACAGAGATCACGCCGCGCGCGTCCAGCAGGTTGAACAGGTGACTGGCCTTGATGGTCTGGTCATAGGCCGGATGCGCCATGATGATGCGCTTTCCGGTCTTTGGGTCTTCGGGCGGGAAGCCCAGCAGGCGGTCGCACTCGGCCTCGGCATCCTCAAAGTGGCGCAGAAGCTGCGCGGTATCTGCGCCGTCAAAGTTGTGGCGGCTGTATTCTTCCTCGGTCTGGCGGAAGATGTCGCCATAGGTCAACGGAATGGGGCTGGCAGGGTCGTTGAACGGCATGGTCATCACATGGTCAACGCCCAGCACATACATGGCCAGACGTTCCAGACCGTATGTCAGCTCGCCCGAGACGGGGCGGCAATCATGGCCGCCGACCTGCTGGAAATAGGTGAACTGGCTGACCTCCATCCCGTCGCACCACACCTCCCAGCCCAGCCCCCAGGCGCCCAGTGTCGGGCTTTCCCAATCATCCTCGACAAAGCGGATGTCGTGGAGAGCCGGGTCCAGCCCGATGGCGCGCAAGCTGCCAAGATACAGGTCTTGCAGATCGGGCGGGCTTGGTTTGATGATCACCTGATACTGGTAATAATGCTGCAAGCGGTTCGGGTTTTCGCCGTAACGGCCGTCGGTCGGGCGGCGTGAGGGCTGCACATAGGCGGCGGCCCAAGGCTTGGTGCCAAGGCTGCGCAGGGTGGTGGCCGGGTGAAAGGTACCTGCACCAACCTCCATGTCATAGGGTTGCAATATCGCGCAGCCCTTGGCCGCCCAATAAGACTGAAGCCGCAGGATAATCTCTTGGAACGAGCGTGGCGCGGTGATTGCGCTAGGCGAAGCACCTGTAAGCGGCATGTCTGACATGATGTTGACCCCCGGTGGCGCGTAAAAGCCTTGAAATGCCCGGCTGTCATAGGCAAGAGGCAGGTCAGGGTCAATGCGCCGCCGCGCCTTTGCGGGGGCAGTGCGCGTGACGCGAACGGGCGGGCGTCTTTCCGCTGGTCTTAAAGGTGCGTCGCCCGACAGGCGGCGAGTGGGAATCGAAGGGAACAGAACGGAATGCTGCGCGCGATACTTGGGATAGGGATGACTGCGGTGATGCTTTGGGCCGGCATGGCCGCCGCGCAACAACAATCCTGGGTGCAGGTCGAGGCGCAACCCACGCTGGCCGAAGCCGAAGTGCGCGCAAGTGCCTATGCGGCAGCCTTTCCCGATGTGGTGGGCTATCGTCTGGGGTCGCGCTGGTATGGCATTGCCCTTGGTCCCTACAGCCCGGACGAGGCCGCTGAACGTCTGGCGGACCTGCGGCGCGAAAACCTGATCCCGCGCGACAGCTATGTATCGGATGGCACCAATTTCCGCGAGCAGTTCTGGCCGGTCGGTGCGCCGCAAGCCGCACCACTCGCCACACCCCTTGCCCCGGACGCCCCGGTTGATGTGGCTCCGCTGGAGCCAGAGGTCAGCGCCGAGGTCGTGCCGGAATCTGCCTCACCCGAAGCGCTGATCGCGGAACCCGAAACCATCGTGGCCGAGGAAACCCCGGCTCAAGCCCGCGCGGCCGAGGCGGCGTTGACCCTTGAGGAACGCCAAGAGCTGCAACGCGCCCTCCAATGGGATGGGTTTTACACCGCAGGCATCGACGGAGCCTTTGGCCCCGGCACCCGCAATTCGATGGCGGCGTATCAGACAGCAATGGGGCTGGAGCCGACCGGCGTTCTGACCACGCGCCAGCGCGATACTCTGGTGACCAACTGGCGGCTGGATGTGGCGGAATACGGGTTTGAGACGGTGTCTGAAACCGAATCCGGCATTGAGATCACCCTGCCCATTGGCCTTGTGCAGTTTGACCATTACGAGCCGCCCTTCGTGCATTACACGCCAAAGACTGAAGGCGGGATGAAGGTGATTTTGATCTCGCAACCCGGTGACCGGGCCGCCCTATATGGGCTGTATGACATTCTGCAAACCCTGACGATCATTCCGACGACGGGTGAGCGCAGCCGCACTGAGCGGTCGTTCGAGATCAACGGCGCGTCCGCCAGCACCCAAAGCTATGCCTTTGCCGAAACGCGAGCCGGGCTGGTCAAGGGCTATATTCTGGTCTGGCCCCCGGATCAGGCCGATCAGGCCGCCCGTGTGCTGGGCCAGATGAAGACCAGCTTCCGCGCTGTGGGCAACCGCGCGCTGGACCCCGGCATGGTGCCAATGACCGACGCCACCCGCCGCGGCCTGTTGGCCGGGCTGGAGCTGCGCCGCCCCAAAAGCACGGGATCGGGGTTTTACGTCGACACCTCGGGCCGCGTGCTGACCACCGCAGAGGCGGTCGCGCACTGCGGTCGGATCACTCTGGATGGTGTGACCGAGGCACAGGTGACCCATACAGACACCGCCACCGGCATTGCGCTTCTGACCCCGAACACCCCGCTTGCACCACCTGCGGTCGCGGGATTCCAGACGGCAACCGACCGGATCGGGTCCGAAGTTGCGGTCGCGGGCTATTCCTATGGCGACAGCTTGCCCGCCCCGGTCATCACCTTTGGGGTGCTGGAGGATGTTCAGGGGCTGAACGGTGAAACCGGCGTGAAGCGGCTTGGCATCAGCACCCTGCCCGGCGATGCAGGTGGGCCGGTGCTGGATGGCACAGGCGCGGTGCTGGGACTGCTGTTGCCGCGCGCGCGCGATCCCGCACGCGTGCTGCCGGGTGGAGTCGAGTTTGTCGCCTCCGGGACAGTTTTGGCGCAGGTGCTGGGCACGCAAGGCATTGCTGCGGTTGATGCCAAGGCCAACGGCGCCCTCGCGCCGGAAGATCTGACCCGCAAGGCAACCGGCATGACCGTGCTGGTCAGCTGCTGGGAGTGAGCAAGCGCGCCGACTGACCTGAAGCTTTGGCGCCCCGGTCAAGCGGTGCCGGGGGGCCAGCCCCCCGTCGCGTTGCGACTCCCCCCGGGATATTTTTGAACAGAAAATAAACCGGTGGCGGGGCGGGCGATCAGGTCTGGGGTCAGTTTTGCCAGAAGCGGCGCATAAACAAAACGTAGACCGACAGCAGTTCCAGCCGCCCGACCAGCATGCCCGCCATCATCAGCGATTTAGCGCTGTCGGGAAAGCCGTGGACCGCGCCGGTGCTGCCCACCTCGCGCCCGAAGACGGGGCCGACATTGGCAATACTGGTCCATGCGGCGGTCACGGCGGTCTTGAACTCCAGCCCGGTCAGCGAAAGAGCCACCGCCAGCACGCCAAAGGTCAGGATGAACAGCGTGAAAAACACGATCACCGAATCTACCACATCCTGCGTTACCGTGCGCCCGTCATAGCGCAGCGGGTTGACCGACGACGGGTTATGCAGGCGCTTGATCTGGACCTTGATCGCTTCAAACAGGATCAGGTAGCGGAACACCTTGACCGAACATCCGGTCGAGGAGGTGCAGCCGCCGATCAGCCCGACGATGATCAGGACAACAAAGGGGAACGGACCCCAGGCCGACATATCCACACTGGAAAACCCGGTGCCGGAAAAGGTCGAGACAATGTTGAAGGTGGTTTCGCGCAGCACAAGACTTGCGGGCATATCATGGGTAAGCACCTCATAGCCGGCTACAGCCAGCACCGCATAAAGGTTCCAGCGCAGATAGGCCCGCACCTGCGGGTCGCGCCAGAGCGGCTGAAACACGCCTTGGGCAAGCTGCACAAAGCGGATGAAGGGCAAGCTGCCCAGCACCATGAACACCACCGCCGCATATTCCAGCGGCCCCTGAAACACACCAAACGACGCGTCATGGCTGGACATGCCCCCGGTCGACACTGTGGTCAGCGCATGCATCACCGCGTCAAAGCCGCTCATCCCCAAGGCGAAATAGGTCATCGCACAGGCGACTGTCAGCCAGACATAGATCTGGATCAGCGCCGACGAGATATCGAGCGCGCGCGGCAAGACCTTACCCAGCGTGTCGAACCCTTCGGAGCGGAAGAACTGCATCCCGCCAACCTTCATCACCGGCAGGAACAGAAGCGCCACGATCACGATGCCAAGCCCGCCCAGCCATTGCAGGATACCGCGCCACAGGTTCGCCCCCAAAGGCAGCGCGTCAATGCCAACGATCACCGTCGTGCCGGTTGTGGTCATGCCCGATACCGACTCGAACAAGGCATCAATAACGGGAAGACCGGGCGCACCCAGAATCAGCGGCAAGGCGCCAAAGGCGGGCATGGCGACCCAGACCCCGGTGGTCAGCAAAAAGATCTGCTGCAATGTCATTCCACCGCCCGCGCCATTTGCCGAGGCCAGCGCGGTAGCCCCCCCGGCCACAAGGCACAGGACAGATGCCTGCAGAAACGCCCGCCAGTTCGGATTGCCTGCCGCGTGATCAAGCGCCAGCGGGAACAGCATGAATATCCCCATGGCTGCCACCAGAAGGCCGATCACATAGGTCACGGGTCGCACATCAATCATGCCGTGAGCCTTGGCGAAGCCCTGCGTCCAAGTCAATCGGGTGTGCCGCGAAGCGGACTTGGCAACGACGCCAAAGCCACAACCTGCGCCGCGCGCGGCTAGCCGATATGGAACAGCGTCTGGAACAGGCGCGGGTCAAGGCTGTCTTGCGCGAATGTCGGGCCTTCGGTCAGCAGGCTGACCGCATCATGGCTGTGCAGGCTTTCCTGATGGCTGGCCAGAACCCGGAAATCACCGATCCGCGGGTCACGCATCAACACCGCACAGAACGAACGGGCAGCGTCTTCGACAAAAATCGGATTGGCGGCGTTCAGCTCGGCGAATGCCTGTTCATCCTCACGTTTTACCATGACCTGGGTTTCTGTCACGACCCCTGCCCGTGCGGCCTCGATCAGATCTTCAACTGACAGCTGATCATCCAGCACCTCAACGGAAATGCGCGCGACAGAGCGCTGCGAATGCGGCGTCGCCAACTGCCCACGCACCGACCGGGCATGTTCCGACAGTTCCAGGCTACACGGGCAAGTGCTGGAATACACATAATCCAGATGCACGATCTTTTTGCGCACGCCGGCCGCCTCGACCAGCTCAAACGCCACATCGTAGTACTGCCAGCCCGACAGGCCCGAGCGCAGCGACTGCACCTTTACCGGATAGGAAAAGCGCAACTGAATGCGTGCGTCATAGCTGCCCAGATCGGCCTTGTAGTCATCGAGCGCCGCCTCAATCACCGCAAAACCAAAAGTGCTGTCGGCATGGGCATAGAACGACCGCATGATGCGGCTCATGTTGATGCCCTTCTTGTCGGCCTCAAGGCTGACCGTCCCGGTCACGCTGGTTTCCAGCATCACGGGTGCGCCGTCGCGGGTCTTGTAGCGGATCGGCAGACGGAAATTGGAAATCCCCACATGCTGAATCCGGGCCTTCGCGCCCCGGATCAGGCTGCTTGGCCCGTTTTGCAGATCGGGCAGGCTGGCCTTGTAGGCGTCTGTTACCTCAAACCCCAGCGGATAGATGCGGCTCAGCGCAGGTGCGCCTTGATCCGGCAACAGATAACCCACGACCGGTTCCAGCGTGGCAATCTCGTCATCCGATGATTTGGTTGCCCATTGCCGCAGCAAGGCCAGTGCCGCTTCGGCTTCGGTGCGGCTTGGCTTGCGGTCAATCTCGGGGGTGTGGATGTTCATGAAGATCGGTCCTTCCGGTTCGGGCCGGGCAGTACCCAGGCCGTCAATGTCAACAGGTTATACGAAGGCAAGCCTTCGCCGGATCATTGGTCAGCGCGAAGATGATGCAGATTTTGCATCCGCCCTTGCGCGGAGACCTTTGGGCCGACCCCAGATATAGGGGGGGCGGCCGCCCAGACAAGGCTCAGGCGTCATCCAATGCGCCGAGCAGATCGGCGATCAGGTCATCCGCATCCTCAAGCCCGACAGACAGCCGGATCAGCCCCGGCGTGATGCCAAGCGCGTCCTTCTGATCCTGCGGCAGGCGCTGGTGTGTGGTTGTGGCCGGATGTGTCGCAATGGTCTTGGCATCGCCCAGATTGTTGGAAATCTTGGTGATCTGCAAAGCGTTCATAAATCGGAACGCCGCCTCTTTGCCCGCCGCGATGTCAAACGTTACCAATGTGCCGCCCGACCCCATCTGATCCATGCACAGACCGTGTTGCGGATGACTTTCCAATCCCGGAAAGATCACCCGGCTCAGCTTGGGATGGCCCTGCAACGCGGTCGCGATCGTCAAAGCCGACTCCGCCATCGCGCGGCACCGTAAATCCAGCGTGGCCATGCCGTTCAGCATGATCCAACTGGTAAACGGCGACATGCTGCCCCCCGTATGCTTCATATACGGCTCCAGCGTCTTGCGGATAAACTCGGTCGTGCCACAAACCACGCCACCCAGCGCGCGGCCCTGCCCGTCGATATGTTTGGTGGTGGAATACACGATCACATCGGCGCCCTGATCCACCGCACGCGAGAAAATCGGCGTGGCGAACACGTTGTCGACCACCACCAAAGCCCCCGCGGCATGGGCAATCTCTGACACAGCGCGGATATCGACCAGCTCCAGCGTCGGGTTCGACATCGACTCGAAGAACACCGCCTTGGTGCCCGGCGTCACCGCTGCGCGCCATTGGTCCAGATCGGCCCCATCGACAAAGGTGACGTGCACGCCAAACCGGGTCAGAACCTCCTCCAGCACATACAGGCAAGACCCGAACAGCGCGCGGGCAGATACCACGTGATCCCCCGCCCGCAACATCGCCGTCAGTGCGCCCGACACCGCCGCCATGCCAGAGGCGGTCGCAAAGGCATCCTCGGTGCCCTCAAGTGCTGCAATGCGTTCTTCGAACATCCGCGTGGTGGGGTTGCCATAGCGGGCATAGATGAACTCATCCGCCCCGGCCTGCACAAAGCGCGCCTCGGCGGCCTCGGCGGTGGGATAAACAAACCCTTGGGTCAGGAAAATTGCTTCGGCCATCTCGCCATACTGGCTGCGGCGGCTGCCCTCATGCACCAGTTTCGTGCGCGTTTTCCAAGTCTCTGACATTGCGTCACCTGTCGGCAAAAATAAAACCCCGAAACCGGCAAAGGCTTCGGGGTTTCAACCCAAGACCTTTTAGCGGAATGTTTAACGTGGCCCGCAATCCGGTAACAAAGCACCACAAAACGCGGCATACGCCTTTGCCAGCCTCCGGTCAACGCCCTTCGGCCCGCCCGCAATTGCCGCGCAGCCATGCATTGCTGCTTTCTAAATACTCCCGCGCGGAGCGCATTCACCCCGCCCATGGCACTACGCTTTGGAATCATCCTCCGGCTCGATCAGGAACCGCTGCAAGGCAAAAATCTGCCACCACAAGAACGCCATCAGCGCCGCGGGCATGGCGAATGTCTCCAGCTTGACCCAGGCGTCGGTAGACATGGTGCGCCAGATGAATTCATTGGCCAGCGCAAGGCCCACAAACATAAGACACAAGCGCCGGGTCAGGATCATCCAGCCCTCGGTCTGCATCGGCAACACCTCGCCCATCACATATTGCAGCCAGCTTTGCCCACGCAAAAGACCGATGCCCAAAAGCCCCGCCAGACAGCTGTAAACGATGGTGGTCTTCATCTTAAAAAACCGCTCATCGTTGAACCAGGCGGTCAGTCCGCCAAAAAAGATCACCATGAATGCGGTGAACACCTGCATCCGGCTGATCGCGCCGGTCAGATACCACAAGACCCCCATAGCTGCCAGAAGGATGGGGATAAACACCAGCGCCGCGATGATAAACCCGGAATACTCGGTGCCCATAACGGTGAACGTGTCTTCCTTGATTTTCAGATAGGTCAGGAAAAATACGACCGTTGGCCCCAGTTCAAGACCCTGTTTCAACACACCGTTGATCTTGCGCTCTGCCATCTTTACCCCGCTTGCACCATGATTGCTCCGCCTGCCACGACTGCCATCAAAGCCGCACGCCAGATCCCGACTTTTTCGCCCAGTATCGCCCAGCCGATGATTGCGGCAAACACCGTAGAGGTTTCGCGCAAAGCCGCAACCTCACCCACTTTACCCAGACGTGTGGCCAGCATGACCCCGCCAAAACTGACAAAGGCGATCAACGCCCCGATCATCCCGCGCAAGATCAGCGGCCCCGCTGCCGGCAACGGCGCACCAATCCCGCACCACAGCCGGTACGCCACCAGCGCCGGAAAGTCGATGGCCGTGATCAGGAAAAACCATGCCAAAAAGGTGAACGGGTCCGGGGTCAAGCGAATGCCCCAGGCGTCGTAGGTGGTGTAGACCGCCACCAGAAGCCCGCCCGCAAAGGCCCAGGCCAACCCCGCCTTGAGCGCTCCGCGCGCCACCAGCCCCCCGCGCAGGTTCAACGCCGCCAGCGCCAGAATCGATGCCGACAAGATCGCCACCCCCAGCCATTGCAGCGCGCCGTAGCCCTCGCCCAGAAAAATCGCGGCAAAAGCCAGCGTCGCCAAGGGCCCGGTGCCGCGCACCACCGGATAGACCACGGTGAAGGCTGCGCGCTCATAGGCAAGCGCCATCGTCAGCTTATAGGCGAAATGAATGCCCAGCGCACCCAAAAGCACCAGCCATTCAAACCCCTGCGGCCAAGGCACCACAAACAACGCCACAGGCGCCGAGAACACCGCGATCCACAGATCAATCGACCCGCGCGTGACCCACGGATCATGCCGGCCCTTCTGCAAAGCCCCGAAAATCGCATGTGCAAAGGCCGAGGTAAGCGCGAGGATCAGCGCGAGGCGGGCGCCTTCGGGGGTGCCTTCGAGAGAGATGAGCCAGTGTGACATGCTTTGACCGTGGGCTTTCGGGGCAGGCCGCCGGGGGTTTCACACCCCCGGACCCCCGTGGGATATTTAAGAACAGAAAATGAAAAGGCGCGGTGTCAGCTGTCGAGGCCGACAAGGGCGCGGGCGAAATCCTCGGGGTCAAAGGGGGCGAGATCGTCGATCTGTTCGCCGACCCCGATGGCATGGATCGGTAGTCCGAATTTATCGGCAAGTGAGACAAGCACGCCACCTTTGGCGGTGCCATCGAGTTTGGTCATCACAAGGCCCGACACATTGGCGATTTTGCGGAAGATCTCGACCTGCGCGATGGCGTTCTGGCCCGTGGTGGCATCCAGAACCAAAAGTGTGTTGTGTGGGGCGGTTGGGTCGACCTTGCGCAGGACGCGCACGATCTTGGCCAGTTCTTCCATCAAGTCGGCGCGGTTTTGCAACCGGCCTGCAGTGTCGATCATCAGAAGGTCGGCGCCATCGGCACGGGCTTTTGTGAAGGCATCAAAGGCAAGGCTGGCCGGATCTGACCCTTCGGGCGCGGTCATGACCGGCACGCCGGCGCGGCTGCCCCAGACTTGCAGCTGTTCGACCGCCGCCGCGCGAAAGGTGTCGCCTGCGGCGATCACCACCGATTTTCCGGCGGCCTTGAACTGGCTTGCCAGCTTGCCGATCGTTGTGGTCTTGCCTGATCCGTTCACGCCGACCACCAGTACCACCTGCGGTTTGGTCGGATATAGGGGCAGCGGGCGGGCCACTGGGGTCATGATCCGGGCCACTTCGGTTGCCAGGGCGCGGCGCAATTCACTGGCCGAGATCTTCTTGCCATAGCGGCCTTCGGCGATATTGGCGCTGACCCTGAGCGCGGTATCGACGCCCATATCGGCCTGAATCAGCACATCTTCCAGGCTTTCGAGCATGGCGTCATCCAACTCGCGGCGCGGCTCTTCAGCTTCGGGGCCACCAAACAGACGGTCCAGCAGGCCCGGCTTTGCGGCTTCGGCCTCTGGGAGTGGGGCCACGCTGCGCGTCGCCTGATCCTGCACCGGGCTGTCTGATACCAGCGCGTTAAGCCCCTCACCGATCTTGTCGGACGAGCGGAACATCTTGTCACGCAGTTTTTTGAAGAATGACATTGGGGCCTCGGTCCTGTGACGGCGCATTTCCCGACACCTAAGCCCAAAGCGTCGGTTAGAAAAGGTCAGGCGACGGATTGGTCAGGCAAAGAGCGCGGAAATTGCCGGACCTGTGCGCCTGTGACGCCATGGAAAGGCCGAAATCCTGTGCTAAAGACAGGCGCATGAGTGACCGACCGCTTCCCATGCCTGTCTTTGCCATCGCCGCCCTGTCTCCGGTGGGGTTAATCGCCTTTGGTGTCTGGGCCGGGGGCACGTGGCTTTGGGCCGGGTTCCTGTACATGGTGCTGCTGGTGATCGTGCTAGATCAGCTGATCCCTTATGTCGCCGGAAACGCGCCTGAGGGGGCGGAGTTTCCTGCCGCTGATGCGGTGCTGGTAGCGGTTGGGCTGGCGGTGGTGGCGCTGATGCCACTGGCGGTCTGGGGCATCACGTCGGACCACCTGCGTTTGGGCGAGAAAGTGCTTTTGTTCTTTGGTACCAGCTATTTCCTTGGCCATGTCGGCCACCCCGCCGCACATGAGCTGATCCACCGCTCTGGCCGGGGACTGTATCGGCTGGGGGTGCTGGTCTATTCGATGATGCTGTTTGGCCATCATGCCTCGGCGCACCGGCTGGTGCATCATACGGCGGTGGCGACACCCGATGACCCCAATACGGCGCGGGCGGGAGAGAGCTTCTGGCGCTTTGCGCCGCGCGCCTGGATCGGCGGGTTCAGGGCAGGCAAAGCGGCAGAAGATGCGCTGCGTGCCCGACGCAAGAGAGCCGCGGGGGCGCATCCCTATGCGTGGTATCTGGGGATCGGGGTGGCCTGCCTTGGACTTGCCGCGATCATCGGAGGGCCGGTTGGCGCACTGATCTGGCTGTTGCTGTCGGCTCATGCGCAGATGCAGCAACTGCTGGGCGACTATGTGCAGCATTACGGGCTGGCCCGCGCGCGGCTGCCCGATGGCCGCTATGAACCGGTTGGTGCGCGCCATTCGTGGAACACGCCTCATTGGTTTTCATCGGCGCTGATGCTGAACGCGCCGCGCCATTCCGACCACCATGCCCATCCGTCACGGCCCTACCCTGCCCTGCGGCTGACCAAAGACGCGCCGCTGCTGCCATGGCCGCTTCCGCTGGCCTGTGCGCTGGCAATGGTGCCGCGACTGTGGAAGCGCCGGATGCGCCCGCATTTGGCCCATTGGCAAAGCCAACACGCGCAAGTTCCCGCGCAGTGACGGTGCTTGTCACTGGCAATGTGGCGCGCTCCATGCGACCTTGGGTTGTTCGTGACCGGAGATCATCGCAATGCGCCGCCTTGCCCACCAGATCGCCCTGTGCTTTGCCATTCTGCCGGCAGCCCTAGCCGCCGCGGAACCTCCCGTGCCGATGACTGGGGCAGAGTTCGAGGCCTATACCACCGGCAAGACCCTGACCTTCAGCCAGATGGGCGAAGTTTACGGGGCCGAGCAATATCTGCCCGGCCGCGCGGTTCGCTGGGCGTTCAAGGGTGATATCTGCCGCGACGGATCCTGGTATGAAGAGGCCGGGCTGATCTGCTTTGTCTACGATTACGACCAGACCCCGCAATGCTGGAATTTCTGGCGGCAAGACGGGAGGCTGACGGGGCTGTTCATCGGTGACGGCTCTGGCGCGGAATTGTCCGAGGTTGCGCAATCACCCGATCCTCTGGCCTGCGCCGGGCCGGAAGTCGGGGTCTGAGCGCATCTACCGGACCTTGCGCCTGCGGATCGGGCAGGGCGCGCGCCGCGCGGGAGTATTTTAAAAGCAGCAATTTCAGGCAGAGCCGCGATTTTTGGCTGCAAGCAGCACTGCGATTTGTGGCTGCAAGCAGCGCTGCGATTTGTGGCTGCAAGCAGCACTGTGATTTGCTGCTTTTGAAATACTCCCCGCGGAGCGGACACGCGTATGGCCGGGCGCGCCCTTTGCTTTCAAGGCGCGGTGCACGCTTTGGGTTTTGTGGCATGCGCTGTGGGGGCACTGTCAGAACAGGCTGCCCTGCTCTGGCGGCTTTGCTCCACCCGGTTTGCGCGCAGCCGATCGGCCGCCCAGGGCCATCCGCCCATCGTGGAATTCGACCTCCAACGCATGCGCCTTTTCCGCTGCTACGCGTGAGGTGATGACTTCGCCATCGCCGCGCACCACGGCGTAACCGCGACGCAATGTTTCGGCGTAGCCCAGCGTTTGCCGGGTGCGGTCCAGCGCATCAAGCCGCCGGGAAAGTTCGGAAAAGCGCAGCTTGGGTGCCGCTTCAAGTCTGGCGGTAAAACCTTGCAAGGCATTGCGCTGATCAGTGATCTTTCCACCCGCTTGCATGATCAGCCGCGCCAGCGAAGGTGCGAGCCGCGAGGCCCATTTGTCAAAGCTCGAATGCCACAAGTCCTGCTTGCGCGACAGACGCGCCTCAAGCGTCTCGGCGCGGCGCAACAGCGCCTCACGCCGCCGCATCACCAGCCCGGCCAGCGCCGTCGGTGACAGCCGTCCCGCCTGCTGCGCATAAACCGCGCGCTTGCGGCTGACGGCCAGCGACAAGCCGCCCGACAGACGCCCGGTCGCAGTATCCAGCCGCTGTGACGGGGTGGCCAGCAGGGCTTCTGGCCGGGGCAGCGCGCGCGCAACATCGCGCAGTCGCTGGCCGCGCGCCGCCACCCCCTGTGCCAATGCCCGGCTAAGACGCGCGCCAAGCGCATCTACTGCCGCCAGCAACTCCAGCCGCACCGGCACCGCCATTTCCGCAGCGGCAGTCGGCGTCGGCGCACGGCGGTCGGCGGCGTGATCAATCAACGTGGTATCGGTTTCATGCCCCACAGCCGAGATCAGCGGGATCTGTGAGCCAGCCGCAGCCCGCACCACGATTTCCTCGTTGAAGCCCCACAGATCTTCAAGACTGCCGCCACCGCGCGCCACGATCAGCACATCGGGGCGCGGAATCGGCCCCCCAGCCTCGATCGCGTTGAAGCCGCGAATAGCGGCTGCCACCTCGGCGGCACAGGCCTGTCCCTGTACTGCCACCGGCCATATCAGCACATGGCGTGGGAAGCGGTCGCGCAGGCGGTGCAGGATATCACGGATCACCGCGCCAGAGGGCGAGGTGACGACTCCGATTACCTGTGGCAGATAGGGCAGCGGCTTCTTGCGGGTCGCATCAAAAAGCCCTTCGGCCTGCAAGGCCGCACGGCGCTTTTCCAGCATTGCCATCAGCGCGCCCGCGCCTGCGGGGGCCACATCCTCGACGATCAGCTGATATTTGGACTGGCCCGGAAAGGTGGTCATGCGCCCGGTGGCGATCACCTCCATGCCTTCTTCCGGGCGGGTCTGCATCTTGGCTACCTGCCCTTTCCACGAAATCGCGGCAATCACGCTGCGATCATCCTTCAGGTCGAAATACAGATGCCCCGAGGCCGGGCGCGACACCCGCCCAACCTCGCCGCGCACGCGGACAAGGCCGAATTCACCCTCGATCACCCGTTTAACCGCTCCCGACAATTCGGAAACAGTGTACTCAGGGCTGTTGCCGGGCGGCGCGGGGGTATCGTCGAGCAGGTCCATAGAGCTTGCCTCCATCCGGGGGTGACCTTATGACGCCCGTGAACGAAGGCCAAGGGGGCGCGCCCATGAACATTCTGATCCTCGGCTCTGGCGGGCGCGAACATGCCCTCGCCTGGGCGGTCAAGCAAAACCCGAAGACCGATCGGCTGATCGTGGCACCGGGCAATGCAGGTATTGCACAGATGGCGGAATGCGCCGACATCGACATCCTTGATGGGGCAGCCGTGGTGGCCTTCTGCGCCGAAAACGCCGTTGATTTCGTGATCATCGGGCCTGAGGCACCTCTGGCTGCCGGGGTGGCCGATGCCACCCGCGCGGCGGGTTTGCTCACCTTCGGCCCCAGTGCCGCAGCCGCAAGGCTGGAGGCATCGAAAGCCTTTACCAAGGAAATCTGCGACGCGTGCCACGCCCCCACTGCCGCTTATGCCCGCTTTGACACAGCCGCCCCCGCCCGTGACTATGTACAGGCCAAAGGCGCGCCGATTGTGGTCAAGGCTGACGGGCTGGCCGCAGGCAAGGGCGTGATCGTGGCGATGACCATGGACGAAGCTCTGGCCGCCATCGATGACATGTTTGGCGGCGAATTCGGCAGCGCCGGGGCCGAGGTGGTGATCGAAGAGTTCATGCAGGGTGAGGAGGCCAGTTTCTTTATCCTGACCGATGGTATGAACGCCCTGCCCATCGGCACCGCGCAAGACCACAAACGCGTGGGCGAAGGCGACACCGGGCCAAACACCGGCGGCATGGGGGCCTATTCCCCGGCGCCCGTGCTGACCCCAGCGTTGCAAAAGCAGGCGATGGATCAGATCGTACTGCCCACCATCCGCGAAATGGCGCGGCGCGGCACGCCTTATCAGGGCGTGCTTTATGCCGGGCTGATGATCGAGCATGGCCAGTGTCGGCTGGTGGAATACAATGCCCGCTTCGGCGACCCCGAAACGCAAGTGCTGATGATGCGCCTTGGCGCACAGGCGCTGGACCTGCTTTTGGCTTGCGCCGAAGAGCGGCTGGACCAGACCCGCGTCACCTGGGCCGAGGACCACGCCCTGACAGTGGTGATGGCCGCTCGCGGCTATCCAGGCGCCTACACCAAGGGCAGCACAATCCGCGGCCTTGAAGCCCTGCCTGAAACCGCATCGCAGATGGTGTTTCATGCGGGCACCACGGCCCGAGACGGCCAGATCACCGCAACAGGCGGCCGTGTGCTGAACGTCACCGCACGCGGAGCCACGCTGGCCGAGGCGCAAGCCCGCGCCTATGCAACGGTGAATGCCATCGACTGGCCCGAGGGCTTTTGCCGCCGCGACATCGGATGGCGCGCGCTTTGATCCGCCACATGGCATTGGTGCCAGTGGTCGGATGCGCTCTGCGCGGGAGTATTTTTGCCAGGATGAAATCCGCGCGTGTGCCATTTCATCTTGGCTTAAATACCCGCCTTCACCTTTGACTTCTACACGCCGCGCGGCAGGGCTTGCGCCTTCCCCGTCTGCGGCCTATGACACGCCCGATTGTTTGGGGGGCCGTGGGGAGGATTGATCCATGCCGCTTCTGGTGATGAAATTTGGCGGCACATCTGTGGCCGACCTGTCGCGGATCGAGAATGCCGCGAAAAAGGTGCAGGCCGAGGTGGCCCGTGGCTATGACGTCATTGTCATCGTCAGCGCCATGTCGGGCGAGACCAACAGGATGGTTGGCTATGTCGAGGGCACGTCAAAGCTTTATGACGCCCGCGAATATGATGCCGTTGTGTCCAGCGGTGAGAATGTCACCGCGGGACTGATGGCGCTGCGCTTGCAGGAAATGGATATCCCGGCCCGGTCATGGCAGGGCTGGCAGGTGCCGATCAACACCACCAGCGCCCATGGGTCGGCCCGCTTCATCGACATTCCGCGCGCCAATATCGACGCCAAGTTTGCCGAAGGCTTCAAGGTTGCCGTGGTCGCGGGCTTTCAGGGCATCTCTGCCGAGGGCCGCATCACCACGCTTGGCCGGGGGGGCTCTGACACCACCGCCGTCGCCTTTGCCGCCGCCTTTGGAGCAGAGCGCTGCGACATCTACACTGATGTAGACGGCGTCTATACCACCGACCCGCGCATTGCGTCCAAAGCCCGCAAGCTCGACAGAATCGCGTTTGAAGAAATGCTGGAACTGGCATCGCTTGGCGCCAAAGTCCTGCAAACCCGCTCGGTCGAACTTGCGATGCGCTACAAGGTGCGGCTGCGCGTCTTGTCCTCATTCGAGGACACCGACGAGAACTCTGGAACCCTGGTCTGCGACGAGGATGAAATCATGGAATCGAAAGTCGTCTCTGGCGTGGCCTACAGCCGCGATGAAGCGAAAATGACCCTTGTCACCGTCGAGGACCGTCCCGGCGTTGCCTCGGCCATCTTTGGCCCGCTGGCCGAAGCAGGGGTGAATGTGGATATGATCGTTCAGAACATCTCCGAGAAAAACTACGGCAGTCACACCGGCGCGGTCACAGACATGACCTTTTCGGTGCCGGTCAATCAGGTCGACCGCGCGCAAAAGGCGATGGAAGACGCGCGTGCCGCCGGGATCATCAAGTATGATGAGCTGATCTCTGACACCGACGTCGCCAAAGTCTCGGTTGTGGGCATCGGCATGCGCAGTCAGGTTGGGGTTGCCGCCAAGATGTTCAACGCGCTTGCAGCCGAGAACATCAACATCAAGGTGATTGCGACATCAGAGATCAAGATCTCGGTCCTGATCGACCGCAAGTATATGGAACTGGCCGTTCAGGCGCTGCATGATTGCTTTGATCTGGACAAAGCCTGATCCCCCACCCCTTGGCGTCTGTCGGAGTTCCGCCCGCTCCGGCAGATCGCCCTTTGAAACCCAGACCCGCCAGCGCAACTGCCAGCTTTTCGGGCAATTTCCGCCCCCTTACGCTCTGTGTCGCGCCCGGTTGAACTTCCCCACTCCCCATCCGGGACGGCCTCGCCTATAGAGAGAGCAAGTCAAAGGATGCCTTGCCATGCCAGAACGGTCAGATAGTGACAGCCGCAAACTTTTGCGCCGACTGCGCGACGTCTTGGGTGCGCAATCCAAGGGGCAGGAACGTCTGGATCAGATCACCCATCTGATCGCTGATTCCATGCGGACAGAGGTGTGCTCGATCTATCTGTTCCGTGACCCCGAGACGCTGGAGCTGTGCGCCACCGAAGGGCTCAAGCCCGAATCCGTTCACCAGACGCGCATGAAGCTGGGCGAAGGTCTGGTGGGCCGGGTCGCGCGCACCAGTACGCCCGTCAACACCGCCGACGCACCCGCCGAAAAGGGCTTTCGCTATATGCCCGAAACCGGCGAAGAGATTTATTCCAGCTTCCTTGGCGTGCCAATTCAACGGGTTGGTGAAAAGCTGGGCGTGCTGGTGGTGCAGTCCAAAACCGCGCGCCAGTTTTCCGATGACGAGATCTATGCGCTGGAAGTCGTGGCCATGGTGCTGGCCGAGATGACAGAACTGGGTGCCTTTACCAGCGATGAAGACGGCATGCGCGCGCTGCACCGCCAACCGGTGATGTTTCGCGGTGCCACCGGGCAAGAGGGCGCGGCCGAGGGCCATGTCTGGCTGCACGAGCCGCGCGTGGTGGTGACAAACCCGGTGGCCGACGACCCTTTGACCGAAATTGACCGCATCCGCGAGGCGGTGGGACAATTACGGGTGTCAGTCGATGATCTTTTGTCGGTCGAAAGCCTCGACAAAGATCAGAAACAGGTGCTGGAAGCCTACCGGATGTTTGCTAATTCGCGCGGCTGGCTGCGCCGGATGGAAGAAGACATCCAAAGCGGCCTGTCCGCCGAGGCCGCCGTAGAAAAGGAACAATCCGCCGCCCGCGCCCGGATGGAACAGGTGCCAGACGCCTATCTGCGTGAGCGGTTGAATGATCTGGACGATCTGTCGAACAGATTGCTGCGCATCCTGACCGGGCAAGGTGCTGATACCGGCGCGGAAATGCCGGAAAACCCGGTGCTGGTTGCGCGCAACATCGGGCCGGGCGAGTTGCTGGACTATGGTCGCAAGCTGCGCGGCGTGGTGCTGGAGGAAGGCTCCGTCGGCAGCCATGCCGCGATCGTCGCCCGCGCGTTGGCGATACCGCTGATTATCCATGCCGGGCGCATCTCGATGGAGGCGCTGAACGGCGATCACATCCTTGTCGATGGCGATCAGGGCATTGCCCATTTGCGGCCAGAAGAAACCGTAGCCCGCGCCTTTCGCGACAAAATCGCCATGCAGACGCAGGCGCAGCAGCGCTATGCGTCTTTGCGCGACCTGCCCGCGCTGACCAAATGCGGCACAACCATTTCGCTGCATATGAATGCGGGGCTGATGGCCGATCTTCCCAGCCTTGAAGGCTCTGGCGCGGATGGGGTGGGTCTGTTCCGCACCGAGTTGCAATTTCTTGTGCGCAACAAGATGCCGCGCCGCGCCGAACTGGCCACACTTTACGCCCGCGTCATGGATGCGGCCAAAGGCAAGCGCGTAGCCTTTCGCACGCTGGATATCGGATCAGACAAGGTGCTGCCCTATATGAAGCCCAATGACGAGCCTAACCCGGCGATGGGCTGGCGCGCGATCCGGGTCGGCCTTGATAAACCCGGCGTGTTGCGCATGCAGATACAGGCGCTTTTGCGCGCGTCAAATGGCCGGGCACTGACCGTGATGTTCCCCTTCATATCAGAGTTTTCCGAGTTTCAGGAAGCCCGCGCCCATGTTTTGCGCGAAATCCACCGCGAACGGTCGCTGGGGCATGTCATGCCCTCCGGCCTGGAGATCGGGGCGATGCTGGAAACCCCCAGCCTTGCCTTCGCGCCAAAGGCTTTTTTCGAACTGACCGATTTCGTCTCGATCGGCGGCAATGACCTGAAGCAGTTTTTCTTCGCTGCGGACCGCGAGAATGAACGCGTACGCCGCCGCTATGATATGCTCAACCTGTCCTTCCTCAGCTTCATCGACCAGATCGTGGCCCGCTGCGCCGAGACAGACACCCCGCTGTCGTTTTGCGGCGAAGACGCGGGCCGCCCGGTCGAGGCACTGGCCCTTGCCGCCCTTGGCCTGCGCAGCCTGTCGATGCGGCCGGCCTCCATCGGCCCGGTCAAGGCGCTTTTACGACGGGTCGATCTGGTGCAGGTGCGCGGCGTGATTGAAGACGCCCGCGCCAAAGGCGATGACAGCGCCCGCCCCGCCCTGATGGACTGGCTGTCCAACCAAGGCGAGTGATCCAACCCGACCCAAACGGAGCCGCCTACGGCGGCAAGCGACATGTCGCCGCCGCGCGAAAAGCGCGCGGATGCTCCGGATTTTTCAGGCTGCTTATAACCAGATAAACCCAGAGCAGACTTTTTCTGTTCTCAAATATCCCCGCCGGAGGCAGCGCGCTTGCCGGTTGGCCGCAGGCCAGAGGCAAGCTAAAAAAACCGCGCGGCGCAGCCGCTCCGTCAGATCCCCGCTTCAAGGCGCGGCGCATCGACGGCGGCGCGGAAATCGGCCAGAACCTGTTCGGCCCCATGGGTCTGTGACAGACGCAACAGCGCGAAACGCACGCGGGCAATCTCACTGTAATAATTCAGGAATGCAGCATTCAGCGCCGCCCCCGTGACCGCGCCAAGCACGGGAATCGCCTGTGCCGCCAGCTTTTGCCCCAGGGCTGTCGCCAGCTTTGGCGCGACACTGGCAATCACCTTTTGCACCGCAGGCCCGGTCAGCGTCAGCCGGGCCGAGAAAAAGCTGGTGTTGATGCCGTCATCCGTCGCCAAAGGACTGCCCGCGCCGAAAACCCGGATGCACTCGGCCCGGATAGCCGGGTCGTCGGGGTCAAACCCCTCGGCCCGCGCGGCCTGCCGGATCGCGTGCAAGATCAGCGTGACCGTGACCGGCAGCTCGGCAACCGCTGTCGGAAGGCCCCCGGCGCCGCCCGCAGCCCCCGTGGCCATCGCGGCAAACAGCGGCCCGCGCGTACCGGTGTCGGGCAAACGGTCGCCCTGCCCCGCCACCGTCATCGCCGCCGACAGCGCCTGCGCCACCACCCGTTCGATCTGGGTCCGGTAGACCTGAGGCACCAGCGCCATCTGCCGCTCCAGCGTGCCGCCCAGCCGGTTGACCATGCTCATGACCGGCCCGTTGGCGCGTTTGTGCCGCGCCGCCAGATCGCGGATTTCCGGCAAGGCATCGCCGGGTGGCACAACAGTCGACTGATCAAGCGGCAAAGGGTCCATAGGGCATGATATGGGGGGAAGTTCCCCCGGCGCAATGGGGCTTCAGGTGGCTTTCGTGACAGCGCCGGTCACCCCGTCCCACGCGCCCGCCTTGAGCGCCAGACCCAGAACGCGGTCGGGGTTGGTCGGCGGCGGCATCACCACCCCCTCCAGCTTGCGAAAGCCGAACCGCCCGTAATAGGGCGCATCGCCCACCAGCAGCACCCGCTCCCATCCCAGACGCCGCGCTTCAGCCAGACTTTCGTTGATCAAAAGCCCGCCCAAGCCTTCGCCCTGCCGCGTCGGGTGCACCGCAATGGGGCCAAGCAGCAGCACATCCTGCCCCCCCCCCACCAGTGCAGGCCAATAGCGGATCACAGCGGCCAGCGTGCCATCGGTATCGCGCAAGGTCAGGCACAGCGCCGCCACCGTCGGCACTCCGTCACGCAAACGGTAAGACGACAACGCGGTGCGACCGGGGGCAAAGCACAGATCATACAGCGCCTCGACTTCCCACCAGTCGTCCTCGGTCTCCTCCTCCAGCTTGTACACCCGGTCCGTCTCCCGCCCAAATACCCGCAACCGCGGGCGATTCCCCGCAGTGTCCGGTTAGAATGCCCCGTGACATGCGCGCCTAACATGCGTTTATGTCAGGTTCAAATCACTGTTCCCAAAAGGACGCCCCCATGTTCTATCGCCCCGAGGACGGTCACGGTCTGCCGCACAATCCGTTCAACGCCATAGTTACCCCCCGGCCCATTGGCTGGATTTCCAGCACCGGGTCGCAGGGCGATAACCTTGCGCCTTATTCATTCTTTAACGCCGTAGCCTATGTGCCGCCACAGGTGATGTTCTCGTCAACCGGGGCCAAGGACAGCCTGGCCAATATCCGCGAAACCGGGGTGTTCGCTGTGAATATCGTGGGCGCCGATATGCTGATAGCGATGAGCAAAACCTCGGCCCCCTTGCCGCGCGGCACGGATGAATTCGCCGCAGCTGAAGTGGACAAAGCCGCCTGCACCACGATTGCCTGCGCGCGGGTGGCCGATGCCCCCGCCACCCTAGAATGCGTGCTGACCCAAATCATCGATCTGAAAGGACAGAATAATTTTCTGATTCTGGGTGAGGTGACAGGCATTCACCTGCGCGATGATTGCGTGGTTGACGGCCGGTTTGATCCTAGCCGCTACCGCCCGCTTGCCCGGATGGGTTACCGCGATTATGCGATTGTGGATACGGTGTTTGAACACCTGCGCCCCGGCGAGACCTAACGCCGCCCGGCTTTGCGGGTAGACAAAAGTAGGTTCGTCTCACTGGTCATCACGCCGTCAATGTTGCGGATGCGAAAGATCACCTCGTCCAACTCCTGCAAAGTCTGCGTGGCCAGATCGACGATCAGATCCCACCGCCCGTTGGTTGAATGCACCGCTTGCACCGCGGGCAGACCCGCCAGCCGTGCCATGGTGCGTTCGGCCCCTTTGCCCTCGATCCCGATCATCATCAGCGCGCGCACGGCGGCCGCTGTCACGTCAGCGCGGGTGACAACGGTAAAGCCCGCGATCTCGCCCCGGTCCACCAACCTCTCCATCCTGGCGCGCACGGTGGCCCGCGACAGGCCAAGGCTGTCGGCAAGATCGGAAATCGCCGCCCGTCCGTCGCGGCGCAGTTCAGATAAGAGACGTGTATCGGTGTCGTCCATTTTGCGCAAATTCCCTGCCGTTTGACGCTATACTCTGTGCATTTTGCACAGTAATTTGCGTGAATCCACCATCGTTTGGCGCAACCCTGTGCCAAACAGAAGGAAACCGACATGCCCAAAACCATTCTTATCGGCGCACCGATTGACGCGGGGCAAAAGCGCCCCGGTTGTCTGATGGGCCCTGCCGCGTATCGCGTGGCCGGATTGGCGCAGGCAATTTCCGGTCAGGGCCATGTGGTACAGGATTGGGGCGATCTGAGCTGCCCGGTGGTTGAGGCCCCGGCCTGCCCCAACCCGGCGGTGCATTCTCTGGCCGAGGTTCTGGGCTGGACCGAAATTCTGGCTGACAAGGTGGATGACGCGCTAAGCGAGGGGGCGATGCCGATCATGCTTGGCGGCGATCATTCGCTGGCGCTTGGCTCTGTCTCAGGGGCGGCGACCCATGCCCGGCGTAACGGGCGGCCCCTGTTTTTGCTGTGGCTGGATGCCCATTCGGATTTCCACACGCCGCTGTCCACAACCAGCGGCAACCTTCATGGCACGCCCGTGGCCTATATCGCGGGCCGTTCCGGGTTTGAGGCGTTTGCACCGTTTCCCGCCCCAATTCCGGCGGATCGCATTTGCCTTTATGGCATCCGGTCGGTTGATCCAGCCGAACACGCAGCGCTGCTGGAGCATGATATCGCCATCAACGACATGCGGGTGCTGGACGAACATGGCGTCGTCGCGCCCTTGCGCGCCTTTCTGGAAAAGGTGCGTCGGGCGGGTGGCATGCTGCATGTCAGCCTTGATGTCGATTTTCTGGACCCCGCGATTGCGCCCGCTGTGGGCACCACCGTGCCCGGCGGCACCACCTTTCGCGAGGCCCATCTGGTGATGGAATTGCTGCACGAGTCCGGGTTGGTGACCAGCCTTGATCTGGTGGAATTGAACCCGTTTCTGGATGACCGGGGCATGACCGCGCGACTGATGGTTGATCTGGTGGGCAGTCTGATGGGCCGAAAGGTCTTTGACCGCCCGACCCGAGCGAAATGAAACGGAGCGTATGACATGAGCCTGAACCTTGTGCCTTTTGTCAGCGTTCACAATATGATGAAGCTTGTTCTTCATCTTGGGATCGAACGTGTGATGGTGGATCTTGCCGCCGAGATTGAGGCGGATTTCCTGCGCTGGCCGCAGTTTGACAAAACGCCGCGCGTGGCCTCGCATTCTGATGTCGGGGTGATCGAACTGATGCCAACCTCTGATGGCGAAACTTATGGCTTCAAATATGTGAACGGCCACCCCGGAAACATGAAGAAAGGTCTGCAAACCGTTACAGCCTTTGGACTTTTGGCCGATGTGGAGACGGGCTATCCGCTTTTGCTGTCGGAAATGACCATCCTGACCGCCCTGCGCACGGCGGCGACCTCGGCCATGGCGGCTAAGTGGCTGGCGCCCAATACCACCACGATGGCGCTGATCGGCAATGGCGCACAGGCCGAATTTCAGGCGCTTGCCTTCAAGGCAATTTGCGGAATTTCCGAGGTCCGGCTTTACGATCTTGTCCCGACCGCCACTGCAAAATGCGCGGCCAACCTGAAGGGGCGCGGGCTGACAGTGACCACCTGCACCACCGCCGAGGAGGCGATCCTTGGCGCGGGCATCATCACCACCGTCACCGCCGACAAGGCCAATGCGACCATCCTGACCGACAACATGGTCGGCGCAGGCGTTCACATCAACGGTGTTGGCGGCGATTGCCCCGGCAAGACAGAACTGGCTGGCGATATTCTGCTGCGCTCGTCAATTTTTGTCGAATACCCGCCCCAAACCCGGATTGAGGGCGAAATTCAACAGCTTGCCCCCGATCATCCGGTGACAGAGCTGTGGCAGGTGATTGCAGGCCAAACCCCCGGCCGCACAGATGCCGCTCAGATCACGCTGTTTGACAGTGTGGGCTTTGCGATCGAGGATTTCAGCGCCTTGCGCTATATCCGTGCGCAACTGGCGCAAACCGGGCTGTGTGACCATCTGGACATGATCGCAGATCCCGATGATCCGCGTGACCTGTTCGGGATGATCCTGCGTGCTGCCTGATCTATTGCGCCAAAGCCTGCGCCTCGGTGCCTGGGTCCAAAGGCGCTGAAGCGGCGATGTCATCCAGCAGCTGATCAATCAGCGCCGTGCCAAGGTCAGAGGCAGGCAAATACGCCTCTCCGCCGGTTGCGGTCACGGTCAGTGCTACAGCCCAGCCATCTGGGGCGCGGCAGGCAACCGCGCGCAATGCGTCGGTGCCGATCAGACGACACAGGCCAAGGTCAGTTTGATAACTGGCAAGGACACGAGCGCGCCTGCCATCGGCCAAGGTCACCTCGCCCCCCGTTGGCACGCCTGCCAAAGCCTGCGCCGCCGCTTCTGGCCCGGTGGCGAGTGTGACCGGGGCGGCACCCCGACCCGCCACAAAGCCCGCCACACCAACCGCTAACACCAGTGATGCGGCCAGAGCCAAGCTCCACCGGGGCAGCATGGGCCGCGCCATCAGCACAACATTGGACGGGCCGGATTCTGCGCCCTGCATCACTGCGTCAATCAAGTGTTGCGGCACGGGCTCGGGCGGAAACGCGGCCTGCAACATGGCCCGCGTCTCGGCAAAGATCGCATAGCGGGCGGCAAGGTCTGCATCAGCCTCGATCCGCTGGCGCAAGGTACGCGCGTCAGTTTCGGGCAATTCTCCATCCGCCAGGGCCATCAACATATCATCGCTCACTTCTTCGGTTCGGGTCATTGGGCAAACCCCTTTTGTGGTGCCGCATCGGGTGTTTTGTTCAACTGCCCGGCCAAAGCCAGCCGGGCGCGGGACAGGCGGCTCATCACCGTGCCTTCGGGGATGTCGAGGGCCTCGGCCACCTCGCGGTAACGCATGCCTTCAACACAAACGAGCATCAGCACCGCGCGCTGCTCTTCGGGCAAGCCGGCCATGGCACGTTGCACATCGGCCAGATGCAAGCGCGCTTCGGTCGTGGTGCGCCCGTCATCACCAACAAGCGTTTCGGCACTGGCATCATCCAGCGCCTGCGTGTCCTTGCGCGCCCGGATCGTATCAATCCACGCGTTGCGCATGATACGAAACATCCACGAATCGAGCCGCGTGCCGGGCGTAAAGCCATCAAGGTTGCACAACGCCTTTTCCACGGTCATCTGCACCAGATCATCGGCCTGATCCGCCACCCCCGTCAGGCTGCGGCCAAAGGCGCGCAGACGGGGCAAAAGCGCAATCATCTGGCTGCGAAGTTCAGTTGTCACGGTCTGTCCATCCCGACCTGATCCATTGGTTGCTGTGTCAACGCGTGCCGTTAGCGGTTTATTCCAGCCTGCGCGCAAAGAAACGCGGATCGGAGGATTTTTGCCAGCTTGGGGAATAAATCGCCCACCGGGATCGTTTAAACCATGCCTCAAGGCTATCTTTTTGCACATCGGACGAAAAAGGACAGGTGATGGACAGTGACAGCACCCCAAAGACCACACGTCGCGCGCTGTTGCGCCGGATCGGGCTGGCCGCCGGGCTAAGCTATGTGGCACCCGGCCTGTCTGCTCTGGGGGTTGCGCGGGCGTCAGGGTCAAGTGGGCCAAGTGGCCCGTCAGGTGTGGAACCACGCGGATCAGACCGTAACCCCACCCACACACGTCGCCAGCAGGCTCAGCGCCGCCGCCCGGCTGCTCCGAATGTTGTGCCGGAAATCCTGATCCTTCTTGGCGCAGAGCAATCCCTGACGCCTGCCGTAGAGGCAGGATACCGCGTGCTGGACGAGGCAGACTCGGGCGGTCTTTCGGGCAGGCTGGCACGGTTGGGCCTGCCGGGGGGCCGCACCATCGAGGCGGCTTTGGCAGAACTTGCGCAACTGATCCCCGGTGCTCTGGCGGATGAGAACCATCTTTACGCGCCCGATGATTTCACCTGCACCGGCGAAGATTGCGCCGCCCATGCCATGATAGGCTGGTCAGGCTGGCCCAGTGCGATGGCGCCGCGCATCGGGATGATTGATACTGGGGTCAATGTCGATCACCCGACGCTGTCAGGTCAGAAGCTGACGGTGCATCAGTTGGATCTGGCTGACCGGGCGGCAGCGGGGCGTCAGCATGGCACCGCGATTGCCGCGATGCTGATCGGCAGCGTTGCCGGGCGTGTGCCCGGCCTGTTGCCCTATGCCGAGTTGATCGCAGTCGAAGGGTTTCACAGGGGTGCTACGGGCGAGGTGGCGGATGCCTTCTCGATCATCCGGGGCATGGATATTTTGCTGACCGAAAGTGTCAGCGTGATCAACCTGTCGTTCTCTGGCCCGGCGAATACGGTGCTTGAACGCATGGTGATCCGCGCCGACGTGGCGGGGGTGGCCATGGTCGCGGCGGCTGGAAACGGCGGGCCGGGTGCCGCGCCAGCCTATCCGGCGGCATGGGGTCAGGTGATTGCGGTGACGGCGGTGGATGCAAGCGCGCAGCCTTACCGACAGGCCAATCGCGGCCCCTATGTCATGCTGGCTGCCCCCGGTGTGAATGTCTGGACCGCCGCCTCGGTTTCTGGCGGTCGCCTGCGATCCGGCACATCTTATGCCGCACCCTTTGTCACAGCGTCGCTTGCGATTGAGCGGATGCGTGCGCCGGACCTTGCGTTGTCAGAGGTGACCCAGAGCCTGTTCGATTGTGCCCGTGATCTGGGCGAAGCCGGGTTTGATGACACCTTTGGCTATGGGCTTCTGTCTGCCCCCGCACAGTGCAACGCAGAAAATGCTGAACTATTTTCGGTCAGCGGGGAATAAAGTGCGCGGTTTCACGTTTTTCCATCAGAGCCGGGAAGAAAGCCGGCCCAACTGGAAAAGGAAAGCACCATGTCCAACGACGCAAAGACCCTGATTTCGCGCCGCGCCCTGCTGGGCCGCATTGGTCTGGCCGCAGGTGCGGCCTATGTCGCCCCGACACTGGCCGGTTTCAACGCCGCCCGCGCCAGTGGCAACAGCGGCCAGTCTGCCCCATCGCGCAGCTCTGGCCCATCACGCAATTCGCCACCCTCACGTCCATCACGGCCCTCACGTCCGTCGCGGCCTTCGCGCAACAACGCGTCGTCACGCCGCCCGACACAGGCAAAGGCGCAGGCTCAGGCTCAGGCTCAGCAGGCGTTGAATCTGCGCCGTTTCTTGCGCAACCTTGGTCTGTAATCAGATGATCCGGAACCTTGCCAATGGCAACACTGCCCGGACCCGCCACGCGCGGGTCCGGGCTTTGGCCCCTGCTACACGCCAGCGTCTTGATTTCGCCGGGGTTGACGGCCCTGTCTGGATTGAAGGCGCCAAGGCATTGCCTGTCGTGCTCGCCCGGATCATTCAGGACTGGCCTCACCGGGTGACATCGGTGCCTGCCACCCGCCCCTGCCCGCCAGACCAACAAGCGCTGGCCCAAATCGTGGCAGGTCCAGAAGGATTGACGGCACACTCGCTGTTTACCGACAGCCCGCTGCCCGGTCTGACGCTGACCTCGGCCGCCTGCGCACTGGTGGCGGATCTGTCGCAAAGCTACATCGACAGCAGCCCCGGCAGGCTGGCCCTGCATTGTGGCGCCGTCGAGATCGGCGGGCGGCTGGTGGTCCTGACAGGGGCGCATCGCGCGGGCAAAAGCACGCTTGTTTCCCGGCTTACCGCAGAACCGGACATGCGGGTTTTCTGCGATGATGTGCTGCCGATCCATCCTGACGGGCGCGGGGTCGCCCTGGGGATTGCGCCGCGTTTGCGCCTGCCCCTGCCCGCCAGCGCAAGCCCGGCCTTTCGGTCCCATGTCGCCCGTTGGAGCACGGTGCAAGACGAACGCTATGCCTATCTGTGCCCCCCTGGCCGCGCAGCCCATGGTGCGACGGCCCCATTGGGGGCGATCATCACGCTGGACAGGCGCGACTCTGGCTCGGCGCGTCTGCACCACATGGCCCCCGACACAGCCCTGCGACAGCTGCTGTCGCACAACCTTGCCGATCTTGGCACGGCAAAGTCAGCGCTGGACAAAATGCTGGCAGTGATCGAGGGCGTGACCTGTCTGCGCCTGATCTATTCCGAATTAGAGGAAGCGGTGACCTTGCTGCGACGGGCTTTTTGTGGGTCTTTGCCGCTGAACCCAGCGCTGGACATCGGGCCGGACTGCACAGAGCATGCCCCTCCGCAAAAGGCGCCGACTGCCGTTGATCTACACCAGACCTGGCGGCAAAACCCCAAAGTGGCGCTGCGCCGGGTTGCAGAGTCGCATTTTCTGTGGATGCCAGACGACACAACGCTGTGGCAGTTGAATCTGCTTGGCGGCGCGATCTGGGCTTTGCTTGAAATACCGGGATCGGCAACCGATCTGGCCGAAGCTTTGGCCGAAGTCTTCCCCGATCAGCCAAAGGACAGCATCGTGTCAGATACCGCCATCTTGCTGTCACAGCTTGCCGAAAAGGAAATGATCCTGCCCGCCTGACAACCGCTTGGGGTAGCCGTGCCACAGGGGTCATCCGGCCCGGTTGCATCATGGGTCAGGCGGCAAGACGTAATCGACCGGTTGTTACCGTGGTGACTGGGCCTTGATGCGTGCGACGAGTTCTGCGTCATCGACGAAGTCGTCGAGGAACGCGTGCCAGGTTTCGGTAGTGATACGCGCGTCCCTGAGCATGTCT
>NZ_JAUXOV010000036.1 GCF_030684215.1 Pseudotabrizicola sp. | reverse complement strand
CACCTTCATCGTTTGCTGCTTTAGAAATACTCCGCGGGGGGTCCGGGGGGCGCGAAGCCCCCCGGGGCCAGCCAAAGGTGCCCCGCTCCACAGTCATCCGCGCACCACCCTGACCTTGGTCAGCGCGATGGCCAGCACCATCGTCAACAACGCCACCGCCAACAGCATATCGGCGATATAGGTCGGCACGCCGGCACTTCGGCTCATGGCGTCCGCCCCCACGAAAACGCCCGCCACAAACAACGCCGTCACCACCACCCCCAAAGGGTGCAACAGTGCCAACATGGCCACGATAATACCGGTGTAGCCAAAGCCCGGCGACAGGTCCAATGACAGATGCCCCCGCGCGCCGGCCACCTCTGACCACCCCGCAAGGGCTGCCAGACCGCCAGACAGCAGCGCAGTCTTCACCAGAACCGCGTTCACCGGCATGCCCGCAAAGCGCGCGGCACGGATGTTCGCCCCCACCGCCCGCATCTCGAACCCCAGTGTGGTGCGGGTCTGGATCACCCAGACGATCCCCGCGGAAATCAGCGCCAGCCCGAACCCCCAATGCAACCGCAAGCCATCGACAATGCGCGGCAGGCGGGCTTCCTTGATCAGTGCCGCCGATTTGGGCCAGCCCATCCCCATCGGGTCTTTCAGCGGGCCTTCCAGCAGATAGCTGACAAACAGCGCCATGATGAAATTCAAAAGCAAGGTGGTGACCACCTCATCCACCCCCAGCCGCACCTTCAGCAGCACCGGCACCAACAGCAGCATCGCCCCCGCCAGCAGCGCCACAACCGCCGTGACCGGCAGCACAAACGGCGCGCCCAGCGCACCAGTGCCCAAGAGCACCGCCATAATGGCCCCGCCATACAGCTGCGCCTCGGCACCGATGTTCCACAGCTTGGCCCGGAACGCGACTGCCACCGCCAGCCCTGTAAAGATCAGCGGCGTTGCGCGGTTCAGCGTTTCAAGCAGCGCAAACCGCGAGCCCACCGCTCCGGTCAAGATCTGGCCCAGCACCGCCAGCGGATCGGCCCCCGCCAGCAGCGCCAGCGCCATGGCGACCAACACCGTCACACCCAGCGCCAGCGCGGGCAGGCCCAACTGCCGCCACAGCGACGGATTGGCAATCGGCTCAAGCCGCATGATCAAACCCCTGACCCGCCATCCACAGCCCCAGTTCCGCCTGCGTCAGTTCCCCGCGCGCGAATGACGGCGACAACCGCCCCTCGCTGATCACATGAATCACGTCTGACAACCCCATCACCTCGTCCAGATCTTCGGAAATGAGCAAGACCGCTGCGCCCGCATCGCGCGCCGCCACCAGCCGCCCATGCACATAGGCAATCGCCCCCACATCCAACCCCCGCACCGGCTGGTTGGCGATCAGAATACCGGGGGTTTCCTCCATCACCCGGCCAAGGATCAGCTTTTGCATATTGCCGCCCGAGAGCAGACGGATACGCGCCTCTGGCCCCGGACAGCGCACGTCGTATCCTGCGATCAGGTGCATCGTATGCGCCCGCACCGCCACCCAATCGACAAAGCCCCCACGCGCAAAGCGCGAGGCATAGGTTTCCAGCACCGCATTTTCTGCCAGCGTGAAATCGGCCACAGTCCCGGTTTTGTGGCGGTCTTCTGGGATGCGCCCGACACCCGCCCCAATCGCGGCGCGTGGCGACCAGCGCACGGGCGCAACACCGTCGACCAGCATCTGCCCCCTATCGGGTACCAACCCGCCGCCGATCAGATCGGCAAGCGCCGCCTGACCGTTGCCCGACACGCCCGCAAGCCCGGTGATTGTGCCGCCGCGCAAATCCAGCGTGGCATCGCGCAACACGCCCGCCCACACGCCACGCAGGGACAGCCGCACCGGCCCCGGCACGCCCGGTGCTACCGATGCCTCGGCCATCTCGGCACCGACCATCATCGCGGCCAGTGCCCGCCGATCGGTGTCTTTAGTGGCCACCTGCCCCACCACCCGGCCATGGCGCAGCACCACGCAGGTATCGGCGTGACCCATGACCTCGTGCAGCTTGTGACTGATGAAGATCACGGAAAGCCCCCGCGCCGTCGCCAGCCGCAGGGTCTGGAACAGCGCCTCGGTCTCTTGCGGGGTCAGCACCGCTGTCGGTTCATCCAAAATCAGCACGCGTGCGTCACGGTACAGCGCCTTGAGGATTTCCACCCGCTGCCGCTCGCCCACCGACAGATCGGCCACCCGTGCCACCGGGTCTACTGCCAGCCCGAAATCCCGGCTTAACCCCTGCACCTTTGCCAAAGCTACCGCCCGGCCCCGGCCAAGGCTCCACAGGGTTTGCGTTCCCAGCGTAATATTTTCCAGCACCGTCATCTGGTCTGCCAGCGTAAAATGCTGGTGCACCATGCCGATGCCAGCCGCCAGCGCGGCGCGTGGTTGGCCCGGCGGCAGGGGCTGTCCAAAGGCAGTCACCGTGCCGCCATCTGCCAGATAATGCCCGAACAGAATGTTCATCAGCGTGGTCTTACCCGCGCCGTTTTCGCCCAAAAGCGCCAAAACCTCGCCCCGGTGCAGCGTCAGGCTGATAGTATCATTGGCCACCAGAGCGCCAAAGCGCTTGGTGATCTGGTCAAGGCGGAGGACAACCTCCGCCCCGTTCTTGTTAAAACTCACGACGATTTTGGTTCGCTGTCGTCAATGGCCACGGTAAAGCTGCCATCCATGATCGCCGCCTGCCGTGCCGCCACAAGTTCCATCGCCGCTGCGGGCACCTTGCCTTCAAACGTGCCCAAAGGCGCCAGCGAACAGCCCCCCACGTTCATGTAGCTGTAAACGCCGTAGTTATCGGCGACAAAGCTGCCCGACGTGACCGCCGCCAAGGCGGCCTCAAACGTCGGCTCAAAGTGCCACAGCGCCGAGGCGACGACCGTTTCAGGGTAATCTGCCTGGGTATCGATCACGTTGCCAATCGCCAGCACGCCCTTTTCCGCCGCCGCATCCGCCACGCCAAAGCGTTCAGCATAAAGCATATCCGCCCCGGCCTCTATCATCGCGAACGCGGTTTCCTTTGCCTTTGGCGGATCGAACCATGACCCGATAAAGGTAACCTGGAACGTCGCATCGGGCCGCGTCTCGCGCACACCGGCAATAAAGGCATGCATCAACCGGTTCACCTCGGGGATCGGGAAGCCACCGACCAGACCGATATTACCCGATGTGGTCATCGCCCCCGCGATGATGCCCGACAGATAGCTTGCATCCTGAATGTAGTTGTCAAACACCGCCAGATTTGGGTTTGCCGCCGCGTCGGGCATAAAGGACGACCCCATCAGGAACGCCACTTCCGGGTATTCCGCCGCCACTTCGCGCGCCTCGGCCTCGACCCCGAAAATCTCGCCCACGATCAGCTTGACGCCGCTTTCAGCATATTCACGCATCACGCGCGGATAATCTGTGTTGGCGACGTTTTCGGTATAGCTGTAATCAACCAGCCCCGCCGCCTTGGCCGCCTCTGCTGCCTGATGAATGCGGCCGGCCCATTGCTGTTCCACCGGCACGGTATAGATACCCGCCACTTTCAGAGGCTCTTGCGCCATCACCGCACGCGGCAGAAACGCAGCCCCAAGCCCCAGAACGCCGCCGCCAAGGATCATTCCCCGCCGCGACACACCCCGTTTGATCCCGATCATCTTTGTCATCCCCTTGTTGGCGTTATTGTTTGACCATACGGTAAAACCCAACGTCGATTCGCCACAAGCAATCATTCACCAACACAGGGACGCATAGGAAATAGGCAGCATCGCGGGCAGTCAGCGCGGATGTGCCACAGAACCGAGCAATGACGGAAATTCGTGCCGGGTCCGCTGGATGGCGTTGGCAAGGGCCTCCAGCGTGACGGGTTTGGTCACCACCTCGGCAAATCCGGCAGCGCGATAGTCTTTAAGGTTCTGCTCCATCGCATGTGCGGTCACAGCCAGCACCGGCGGCAAACCCGCGTTGCCCGCCCTGTCGCGCATTTCGGCCAGAGCCGTCAACCCGTCCTTGCCCGGCATTGAAATGTCCAGAAGCACCAGATCAAACCGCCCCGGCGCATAATGTGCCAAAGCCTCGTCGCCATCACAGACCAGAGTTACCTCTATGCCCAACCGCACCAGCATCGCGCGCATGATCAGGCGGTTGGTGGGATTGTCCTCGGCAAACAGCGCACGCATCCCCGTAAAGTCGGGCACTGCGGGGGTTGGCGAACAAACCGGATTTTGTGCCGGTGAACAGGGCAGCGCAACCGGCGGCATCGGCAGGGTCACAGTCACCGTTGTGCCCTTGCCAAAACTGCTGGTCAGGTCGATTTCGCCCTCCATCAGCGCCACCAGACGCCGCACGATGGGCAGACCCAGCCCGGTGCCCCCGAACCGCCGGGTGATGGAACCATCAGCTTGGATAAAGTCGTCGAACACCACCGCAGTCTGATCTTCGCTCATCCCGATTCCAGTGTCTGCCACCGCGATGATCAGATGACCTGAGCGCGCAATATCTTCTTCGATGGTGACAGTCACCGCGCCGGTTTCGGTGAACTTGACCGCGTTTCCGATCAGATTGTGCAGCACTTGCAGCAGCCGCTTGGAATCAGCGATGCGCAGCGTGTCAGACCCCGGCCCAAGCGTCACATTAAGGCCAATCTCCTTGCGCCGCGCGGCCAGCCCATGCATTGCCTCGATCCGGGATACCAACTCCCTCGGACGCATCGGGGCCAGATCCAGCGCCAGCTTCCCGCTTTCGATCTTGGCCAGATCCAGAATGTCATTCACTACCGACAGCAGGTGCTCGCCAGACTCGCGGATCGCGTCCAGCATGATGCGGTGTCTGGGATCAAGCGCACATTCTGCCAGCAATTCGGCCATGCCCAGAACCCCGTTCAGCGGTGTGCGCAGTTCATGGCTCATATTGGCCAGAAACTGGGATTTTGCCCCGCTGGCCGCCTCGGCACGATGGATCGCTCCGCGCAGGTCATCCTCGCTGCGTGCAGCGGCGGTCACATCGGTGATCGTGCAGACAACCCGCGCCGTCATGCCGGGGTCTGGCAACACCGCCGCGTTCACCGAAATCACCTTTTCGCGCCCGTCGGCCATGTCTATCCGCAACCGCATATCCCGGATGGTCCTGCCCGAAGTCAGCGCAAGACGGCAGGGCAAGCCGGAAAATGGCAGGATTTGCCCATCAAGATCCTTTAACCGCAAAGCAACCGGATCGCAGATCCGGTGCAAAAGCTCTTCGCTGGGCAATTCCAGAATCCGCTGCACTTCGCGGTTGAAAAACACGACCCGCGCGTCTTCATCCACCGCCAGAATGCCATTGCCCGATGTTTCCATCAGCGTCGCCATAAAATCGCGTTCGGCTTCCAGATCATGTTCAAGCCGTTTGCGGGCGCTGATATCAATATGAACGCCGGTTGTCGCGGTCGCGTGACCTGTTGCATCCCATGCCGCAACCTGCCCGCGTGACGCCACCCAGACCCAATGCCCATCCGCATGGCGCAAACGCAGTTCATCCTGAAACTGGTGGACCCCTGCGTCAAAACGATCCTGCATATTGCTGTTCAGCATAATCCAGTCATCAGGGTGCAACAGTCCCCGCCACACCGCATCGGTGATCGGGCCAAGCTCGTCCAAAGTATAGCCCAGCATCTGCATCCAAATCGCATTCACATGGCAAATGCCGTTTGTCATGTCGTGGTGCCACGTGCCCGCTTCGGCGCCATTGATAATCTGCTCCAGACGCTGCTCGGCCTCTTTCAGGGCGCTTACATCGACATGCACGCCCGACATGCGGATGGGCGTGCCTTCTGCATCGCGCAACGATACCGTGCCGCGCGACTGCACCCAGACCCAATGCCCGGCCCGGTGGCGCAGGCGAAAAACCATGTCGAATACCTCGGCATCGCGGCGTGCGACCTGCATCAACGCGGCCAGCGCCGGTTCCAGATCATCAGGGTGCAGCAGGCTTTGCCATGTCAACACGGTGATCGGGGCCAGTTCCGCGCAAGTCCAGCCCAGCATCTGCGCCCAGCGTTCGTTGACCCGGTTCTCCCAGGTCACGAAATCGCATTCCCATGTTCCCGCCTGCGATCCTTCGATCACATGTGTCAGGCGGCGCTGACTGTCGGTTTCCGCCGTAACATCAATGCGCAAGCCAACGCGCCCGCCCGTCGGGGTCTGGTGATCCACCACCCGCACCACACGCCCGTCTTGCGTTTCAACCTGCAGGTCCAGAAGCGGTTTACGTCGTCGGGCCATGACGTCTTGCACATAGGCTTCTGGTCCCACGTCAGGAACAGGCCAAAGACCAGCAGCGAGCCCAAAGCGCACCATGTCTTCGTATTTAGTGCCCGGAATCATCACAGGGGCAAGGTCCGGGTACATCACCAACATCTGGCTGTTACTCATCACGATGCGGTCTTCGGCGTCAAACAACATGAAACCATGCGGCAAGGCCTGCACCGCCGTCTGTAACTCGGCCCGCGCCCGCAGGGCTTCGTCGCGCACCGCCTGTATTTCGGCCAGATGGGCGCGCAATTCGCTGACATCTTCAACCATCAGCCAGACAATCTTTTGCCCATCCCCGGTTTTCAGCATCATGCCGCGCAGGATCGCAGGGAATCCTGATCCGTCAGGACGGACAAACTGTTGATCATAGGGGCCAAACCGCCCGCCCTCATCCAGTTCAGCAACGGCACGACGGAGGATGGCTTCTTGGTCAGGTGGCAGAAACGCCGTGATCGGTACGCCCGTCAGCGCCTCACGGGACCAGTTGCCAAAGGCCATAAAGGCGGTGTTGGCCTCGATCACGGTGCCGGTAGCGTGGTTAATCAGCACGACACCCACAGGCGCCAGATCGAACAGACGGCGCAGCAAAAGGTCACGCCGGGCGATCTTGCCTTTGGCGTTGGTGCAGGTGCGAAGCTGCTCTGCGGCCAACAGTGCCGCGCGGTGTTGGGCAACAACCGCGCGAAGGACCGCGCGAAGGGCGTGTTCTGACGGCTCGGGCAGCGGTTTTGGCACTCCCTCCAGCCGCGCCCCCGCATGGCTGATCTGATTGGGTGCAACATCGGCCCCGGCCCCGGCCAGCCACAGCTTGTCACCGACACCCAATCGCAGCGGTGATCCGAGTGCGTCAGAGATCCGGTTCAACCCGCTTTGCACAGCCCCGTCAAGCGCAGCCCGATCAGCAGCCAATGCTCCCGCTTCTGCCAGATCCGCCAAAACGTCGGGGATCGCCAAGAGCAAGGCCGCGGTTACAGAGAACGACCGGCCAGAGCCATTCAGCGCGCCCACACTGCATCCTCCGCAACACTTCTACCAGAGATTGCAGCATGGTTCACCACCACGCGCAGCGCAAGGGCTTAGCGCTTGCCGTAATAAAGGCCCACCACATGCTCGGCTTGCGCAAAGAACAGCCAGCGTTGTGCAAGCGCCCCCAGCAGATGCAGCGGCACCGCGACATAGGGGCCATACCGGCCGGGCAAGAACAGCATGGCCAGCAGGGGCAAAGCCACAGCCAAAATCAGCGCAAGCGCACGCAGTTTTGGCACATGACGGCGGCAAACCACATAGATCATCTCATGCAGCAGGTAGTTGCCGGCCGTATGGGCAGGCTCAAAAACCGAGGTCTGCCCCAGCCCGCCAAGACCCGTCGCCGTGCCCATCGTGCTGCCCGCACGGGCAAATGCGCCGTCGCCAATCCGCCAGTGCAGCACCATTCCCGCGCCCAGCACCACCAAAGCCGCAATCGCCGGGCCACGCAGCCCCGCCAGCAGACAGCCGCCCGTGACGGCAAACACCAAAAACAGCACAGGCACATTCCAATGATGCCAGCGCGGCACGGCGCGGATCTGGGCATAGATCATGCCGGTGGCCGCAACGGTCGCAAAGGCCAGCGCCGCCCCCAGCCAACCCAGCGCGCGCGGAAGGCCAAGACCCAGCCATGCCGACAGCGCCACCGGGGCCAACACCAGCAAGGCCAGCACCGCAAACCACGCCTCACGGCTCAGCCAGCTTGACCGCCATTGCGTGAACGCCCGCCACGCGCGGCTAGGATTGCCGAGGTGAAAAGCAGACGCCACAAGCCCGGCCGTGGCCAGAAAAAAGCCCATGAACCAATGCGCAAGCGCCGCCACGCCGCTGTAGTCATGCACAGTGCCAAGCAAGGCCAGATAGCCAAAGCCCATGCCGGACAAAACAGTGAATATAATGACAGAAGGTGCTGGATTCATTCAAATCTTCCCCAAAACCCGGTCCAGCCATCCGGCAAAGCCCGTGGCCTTTATGTCCAGCAAAGGTGCCAGCAGACTGGCCTGATCAGGCCGGTCCTTCTTGCGCGGGGGCAGGTATTTATTGGTAGGCTTTGCGCCCTGTTCCGGCATCAGATCATAGCCACTACGCGCCGCCACCAACTGGCTGACCGCACTTTGCGGATCGTTGAGATCGCCGAAATGGCGCGCCCCGGTCGGGCAGGTTCGCACGCAGGCAGGCTCGCGGTCTTCCTCGGGCAGGTTTTCGTTGTAAATCCGGTCCACGCACAGGGTGCATTTCTTCATCACGCCCTCATCCGCATCCATCTCACGCGCGCCATAAGGACAGGCCCAGGCACACAAACCGCAGCCGACGCAGGCGTCTTCATTGACCAGCACGATGCCATCTTCCACACGCTTGTAGCTGGCCCCGGTCGGGCAGACGGTGACACAAGGCGCATCGGCGCAATGCAGGCACGACCGCGGGAAATTCACGATCATCGGCGCAGCCACTTCCGGCTGCACCTGATAGCTGTGAACCCGGTTGAGAAACACGCCTGAAGGCTTTGATCCATAAGGATTCTGGTCCGACAACGGCACGCCGTAACCCTGATCATTCCACCCCTTGCAAGCGGTTACGCAGGCCTGACAGCCCACGCAGGTATCCAGATCAATCACCAGCCCCAAGGCACGATCGGTTTTTCCCGGTAGACAGGTCATCGCTTGCGCCCTTCCGGCACCACAGACGTCAACGCGCCAAAGGCGGGCAGGCTTTGCCCATCCGGCGGCGGCTCGGCCCGTTCGATCCGCACCCGCAAATCGAACCACGCCGCCTGCCCGGTCACCGGGTCGGAATTGGAATAGCGCATGCCGTCGCCTTTCGCGGGCAAGAGTTCCGAGATCAGATGGTTCAGCAAAAACCCTTGCTTCGCCTCTGGCGCATCCTTGCTCAACGCCCATGCCCCCTTGCGCTTGCCAATCGCATTCCAGGTCCAGACCGTGTTTTCATTCAGCGCCGCCATATGCGCCACCGGCACCGTGATCTGCCCGGTGGGCGATGTCACCCGCGCCCAGTCGCCGTCTTTGAATCCATGCTGCACCCAGATTTTCGTGGGAACATACAACGGGTTATGCCCCCGGATCTGGCGCAGCCACGCGTTCTGGCTGCCCCAAGAATGATACATGTCCATCGGCCGTTGGGTCAGGGCGTGAACGGTAAAGCCAAACGGCTCGGCCGCATCGCCAAAGGGTTCATACCAGACCGGCAGCGGGTCCATCGCCAGTTTGAGACGCTCGCGCAGATGATCAGGCGGCTGCACTGCACCATGGCCTTCGGCGGCAAGCTGAAAGCGCCGCATTGGTTCGGACCAGATGTTGAACAGATAGGGCTGCGGGCTGTCAAACAGGCCCACCTTCACCGCCCAGTCCTGATAGGCTCTGTTCCACGGCTTGAAAAACCGTGCGTCGTCAGGCACATGCGCCTGATAAAACCCGCCATTGTCGATATAGCGTTGCATCTGGTCTGGGTTGGGAGCGCCCCGCCCCTCGCCATCCCCATTGCCGCGAAAGCCCATCAACGGCCCTACACCCGGGCGGCGCTGATGGTTGACGATGTAATCGGCGTAATCCTTGAACTTCGCCGTGCCGTCCTCGGCCACCATGCCCGGCAGGCCCAGCCGTGCCCCCAGATCCAGCAGCACCGACTGGAACCCGCGCACATCGCGGTCCGGGTCCACCACTGGCCAGCGGATCGCATCGCCTGCAGCGTCCGGCTCTGAAACCGGACGGTCGAGCATGGAAATGCAGTCGTGTCGTTCCAGATAGGTGGTGTCGGGCAGGATCAGATCGGCATATGCCACCATTTCAGAGGCATAGGCATCGGAATAGATGATGCGCGGAATGGTGTAGCTGCCATCCGCTTCCTGCGCGGTCAGCATTGCCATCACCTGCGCGGTGTTCATGGAAGAGTTCCACGCCATATTGGCCATATAGAGGAACAACGTATCAATCCGGTACGGGTCGCCCGCATGCGCATTGGGGATGACCATGTGCATCATGCCATGGGCCGAAAACGGGTTTTCCCAGCTGAACGCCTTGTCGATCCGCGCAGGAGAGCCATCAGGCAACAGCGCCAGCTGCTCCGGCCCGCGGACATAGCCCAGATGTGGACCAGACAAGGGCTTTCCCGGAACGGTGACGAAATGCGGGGTGGGATGCGCCTCCATCGGTTTGGGATAGGGCGGTTTCATCCGCCAGCTGCCGGGGGTTTCCACGGCGCCCAGCAGGATTTGCAGCAGATGCAGCGCCCGCCCGGTCTGGAATCCGTTGGAATGGGCGGAAATCCCGCGCATGGCGTGGAAACTGACCGGGCGGCCGGTCATGGTGGCATGTTCATCGCCGCGAAAATCAACCCAAGGCTGCGCGATTTCAATGGCTTGATTAAAGGCCACATCCGCCAGCTCCGCCGCAAGCTGCCGGATGCGCAGCGCGGTCACACCGCAGCGCGCCTCTACCACTTCGGGGGCATAGTCGGGCGACAGATAGCGCTCTGCCATGTGCTGAAACACCGTGCGATGCCCCTGCCAGATTGCCCCCAGATCGGGTTGCACGCCCTTGGCCTCCCACGGCGCAGGCATGCCGGTGCGGCGGTCGATCACAAACGGCTGCGCCTCGGCGTTGCGGACAAACAGGCCCTTTTCCGAGCCGTCAGTTTCATTGATGAGATAGGCCGCGTTGGTGAAGCGCGCCAGATACTCCAGATCCACCTTGCCCGCCTCTAGCAGGCAATGGATCAGCGACAGGATCAGCAAGCCATCGGTGCCCGGTGTAATCCCGATCCAGTCGTCGGCCACCGCGTTATACCCGGTGCGGATGGGGTTCACCCCGATCACCCGCGCGCCGCGATCCTTCATCTTGCCGATGCCAATCTTGATCGGGTTGCTGTCATGGTCTTCGGCCACGCCAAACAGCACGAACAGCTTGCTACGCTCCCAATCGGGAGCGCCAAATTCCCAGAACGCGCCGCCAAGGGTGTAAATCCCCGCAGCCGCCATATTGACCGAACAAAACCCGCCATGGGCCGCATAATTGGGTGTGCCAAACGCCTGCGCCCACCAGCCGGTAAAGCTCTGAGATTGGTCGCGGCCGGTAAAAAACGCCAGCTTTTCAGGGGCTTCCTCGCGCAATGGCCGCATCCAATCGACCGCCGTTTGCAGCGCTTCTTCCCAACTGATCGGCTCGAACGCGCCAGACCCGCGCGGGCCGACCCGGCG
Organism: Pseudotabrizicola sp.; assembly: GCF_030684215.1. Lineage (GTDB taxonomy): Bacteria > Pseudomonadota > Alphaproteobacteria > Rhodobacterales > Rhodobacteraceae > Pseudotabrizicola. The sequence goes on along the minus strand of NZ_JAUXOV010000036.1, from coordinate 164,364 downwards.
CAAAGGGGTACGCAACCGGCTGGGCGCAGTCACCTGCATGATGCCAGATGCGCCCTTGGCGCACAGCACGCCCTTGTTGATCGGATGGTCGCGGTTGCCTTCAATATAGCTCACGCGGCCAGAGGTCAGATGCACGTCAATCCCGCAGCGGCAAGCACACATGTAACAGGTGGTTTTGCGAACCTCGTCAGAGATTTGTGGCGATGTGTTCACAAATGGCTGGTTCACTTGGGCCCCTCCCGGTCCATCGCTGCGGCAGCTTCCATAGCAATCTGGCGCTCCTCATCGGCGGGAACTGTCCAGATTGCGACACTGGATGTCGCCGCGTGCAGGGCGTGATCGCCCCGCGCATTCGCGTCAGCGTCGATGACAGCCCCCAGAAAGGCAAGGTGCTTTACGATTTTGGAACGGGTAATACCGTCATTCTCACCAATTCCGCCGGTAAAGGTGATCGCATCCAGCCCCCCCATCGCCGCGCATAGCGATGCGCCGTGCCGCGCGGCCCAATAGCAGAAATGCTCGATGGCAAAGGCAGCCTCGGGCGTGCCTGCCGCGTGCAGGGCGCGCATGTCATTGGTGCCGGCCAGCCCTTTCAATCCGCAATCGCGGTTCAATATCCGGGCGGCCCCATCCACCCCATGGCGCGCGGCCATGTCCAGAACCACAGCCGGATCAAGACCACCGGGGCGGGTGCCCATGGTCAGGCCATCCAGCGGTGAAAACCCCATGCTGGACGCAACAGACCGGCCGTTCAGGATGGCACAGGCCGATGCACCATTGCCTAAATGGAACGAAAGCATACGCTTTGGAACCGTCTTCCCGGAAATTAATTGCACTTTTCGAACAATTGCGGCGTAGGACAGACCATGAAAGCCATAGCGCCGCAACCCGCGCACGCGCTCGGCCATGGGCAAGGCATAGCCAGTTGCCACCTCTGGATTGGCCGCATGAAACGCCGTGTCGAAGGCGGCATATTGCGGCACCGCTGACCACAGCTTGGCCACAGCGCGAATGCCTGCCAGCGCGGGCGGATTGTGCAAGGGCGCAAAACCGGCGCAGGCCTCTATCTCGGCCTCAACCTCGGGCGTGATCCGGCAGGTCTGGGTCAGCCGCATGCCGCCATGCACGACCCGGTGCGCCGCCGCCCGCACCTGACCCAGAGGCAGTGACAGCTTGTCCAACCCAATCGCCAAGGCCTGCGCGTGATCGGCAGGCCCGCCCGAGCCAATCGCCTCGACCTGGGTTTGCGCGTGCAGGTCGGTCCCGTCAAACGCCGCCAGCTTGACCGAAGAAGACCCCGAATTGATCACCAGCAGCATCAGATCACCGATTTCAAAAGCCCCGCCACCGACAAAGCTGTCAGCAACAGGATGGCAAAGCGCCGAAAGTCTTGCGGACTGGTCCGGGCAAACCTGCGCCCGCCCAACCATAGCCCGACCAGCATGAAGGGCAAACCAAGGGCTGTCGCGATAAAACTGTCGCGGGTGATCTGTCCGGCATGCCAAAGCACCGGCAAAGACCACAGATCCAACGCTGTGAAATAGGCGATGACGGTCGCCCGAAACACCACAGGCGCCACGCCTTGCGCGGTGAAGAACACCGCCACCGGCAAACCGCCAACCCCCATGCCATTGGCAAACCCCGACACCGCGCCCACGCCGACATGCACGCCATGCCCCTGCCGCCCGATGTGCCAACCCACCAGCAGCAAAACACACATCGCCAGCACAAAGCCCGACAGCACCGCGCGCCCAAGGTCAGCCCCGGCCCAGCTAATCGCAGCGACCCCCAGCGGCACCCCGACCAGACAGCCCACGAACAGCCCCGCCACCCGCCGCCAGTCAATATGTGCCCAGATCCCCCGCGCCTGCCCCGCCGTCATGAAGATGTCGGCCAGAATGACCACCGGCACAAAGGGGAACGGGTCGGTCACCAACGCCGCAAACAGCATGACCAGCGCAGCAAACCCAAAGCCGGAATAGCCGCGCACATAGCCTGCGACGACCATTCCAACTGCGACCAGAACCGCCTCCAGCCGGGTCAGGCCAAAGGGGATCATACCGTTTGAGGGCGCATGTCAGCGGCAGAAATACCAGCAACTTCAACGGGTTTCTTCATCGCATCGCGGCGGAACGGCTCGCCCAGTTCTTGGTTGATAAGCGCCTCGATCAGCGTGGTCTTGCCCGCCTTTTGGTCGGCCAGCGCCGTGGTCAGTGCCGCGCGCAACCCCTCCATCGTGCTGGCCTGCACGCCCTGCAACCCGCACGCCCGCGCGATGGCAGCATAGCTTACGCCCTCGTCCAGTTCGGTGCCGACGAAATTGTCGTCATACCACAGGGTGGAATTGCGTTTTTCCGCGCCCCACTGATAATTGCGGAACACAACCATGGTAATCGCAGGCCATTCCGGGCGGCCAATCGCGGTCAACTCAGTCACCGCAATCCCAAACGCCCCATCCCCGGCAAAACCCACCACCGGCACATCCGGGCACGCGATCTTGGCCCCGATGATAGAAGGCAGACCATATCCACACGGGCCAAACAGGCCCGGCGCAAGGTATTTGCGCCCCGACTCAAACGTCGGATAGGCGTTGCCAATCGCGCAATTGTTACCGATATCGCTGGAAATAATCGCCTCACGCGGCAGCGCCGACTGAATCGCGCGCCATGCCATGCGCGGACTCATCCAATCAGGCTTGGCATCGCGTGCCCGCTGATTCCATGACGTGCCCGGATCATCTTCTTCGTGATCCATGGATGACAGCGCCTGCGCCCACACCGATTTTGTCTGTGCAATCTTTGCTCTGCGTTCTCTACGCGCATGGTCACCGGCGGTGATGGCCAATCGCGCCAAAACCGCTTCGGCGACCTTTTTAGCGTCGCCGACAATACCGATTGTCACCTTTTTCGTCAGCCCGATCCGATCCGGGTTGATATCGACTTGGATGATCTTGGCCGCTTTCGGCCAGTAGTCCAGCGCGTATCCCGGGAGCGTTGAAAACGGGTTTAACCGGGTACCTAAACAGAATACCACATCTGCACCCGAAATCAACTCCATTGCGGCCTTGCTCCCGTTGTAGCCCAATGGCCCGGCAAACAGCGGATGCGAGCCAGGGAAGGCATCGTTGTGCTGATAGCCCACGCAGACCGGCGCATCCAACCGCTCTGCCAGCGCCATGCTGGCTGGAATGGCCCCCGCCAGCACCACGCCCGCGCCGTTCAAGATAACCGGGAACTTCGCGGATGACAGCAACTCTGCCGCGGCCTCAATCGCCGCCTCGCCACCCGAAGGGCGTTCGAACTCCACCACGGCGGGCAGGTCGATATCAATCACCTGTGTCCAGAAATCACGCGGCATGTTGATTTGCGCCGGGGCGGACTGACGCTTGGCCTGCAAGATACAGCGGTTCAGCACCTCGGCCACACGCGACGCGTCGCGCACCTCTTCCTGATAGCAGACCATGTCCTTGAACAGCGCCATCTGTTCCACTTCCTGAAACCCGCCCATGCCGATGGTCTTGTTCGCCGCCTGCGGCGTGACCAGCAAAAGCGGGGTGTGATTCCAGTACGCGGTCTTCACGGCGGTCACGAAATTGGTGATCCCCGGTCCGTTTTGCGCGATCATCATGCTCATCTTGCCCGATGCACGGGTATAGCCATCGGCCATCATCCCGCCGCTGCCCTCATGCGCGCAATCCCAAAAGGTGATTCCCGCCCGTGGAAACAGATCAGAGATCGGCATGAAGGCCGACCCGATGATGCCGAAAGCATGCTCAATTCCATGCCGCTGCAAGACTTTGACAAAGGCTTCTTCGGTGGTCATACGCATGGGCTTGGCTCCGGCATTATGGATCTGACCCCCACTCTAACGGCGGCGCCAAACCAGCCTTAGGGCCAGAGCGCGCGCGACTTTAGGTCCAGTTGTGCCGCTACCGCATCTGCCCCAAAGCAGTGGCGATCCGCGCAATCCCCTCGGGTATCCGCGACGGCGCAATCGAGGAATAGGCCAGCCGATAAAACTGCCGACTGACCCGGTCGGGGTGAAAGAACGCCCGCCCCGGTTCAATCAGCACACCAACTTCGCGCAGCCGCGCCGCCAGCACCTCGGTGTCCACCCCGTCCGCCGCCCGCATCCAGATGCTTGAGCCACCAAAGCCGCCCTGCCCCGCCACGCTCAGACGCTGTTCGGCCAACGCCTCCTCCATCACCTGCCGCCGGCGCCGGAACGCCACCCGCATCCGGTTGATCAGCGCATCATAATGACCATCGGCCAGAAAATAGGCCACCGTGCGCTGGATATGCCCCGGTGGATGGCGCAAAACCATCGACCGCAGCGCCCGCGCCTCGGCAATAAAGCTGGGCGAGGCCACCAGATACCCCAGGCGCAGCCCCGGAAAGATCGACTTGGAAAACGAGCCCGCATAAATCACCCGGCCGTCACGGTCCAAAGACTTCAGCGCCGGGGCGACGGGTTTCAGAAATGACATCTCGAATTCATAATCATCCTCGACCACGACAAACCCCTGCCGCGCCGCCGCTTCCAGCAGCGCCACACGGCGCGCGACAGGCATGGTCGCATTGGTCGGGCACTGATGCGATGCGGTGGTGAACACCACATCCACGCCATCAGGCACTTGCTCCGGCGGCAATCCGCCCTCATCAACATCAACCGCCAGCACCTCCGTCCCTGATGGCTCCAGAATGGCGCGCAGCCCCGGATAGCCGGGATTTTCCATCACCGCCCGCTTGCCCGGCCCCAGCAAGACCTGTGCGGCAATCCACAACGCGTTCTGCGCGCCCATGGTCAGCAAAACCTCCTCGGCGCGCGCGGCAATCCCCCGGCGCGGCAGAATGCTGCGCACTACATGCTCAAGCAACAAGGGATCATCGCGCTCATAATAATCCGAGGTCAGCGCCGCAAAATCGCGTCGCCCCAAGGCACGAAGCGCACAAGACCGCCAGTTCTGGTGATCAAACAGCGCCGCATCCGCCTGCCCGTAAATAAAAGGAAACGGATATCGCTCCCAATCCTCGGGCTTGGCAAGCCGCGCCAAACGCGAAAACCGCGCGCCAGTCAACGCCGCAAAATCCACCCCCTCATCGCGCACGGGCGCGGATGGAAACTCCGGCGCACGCGGCGCCGTGTCTGATACGAAATACCCCGATCGCCCCTTTGCCGACAGATAATCAGACGACACCAGATCGGCATAGGCCAGCGTCACCGTAATGCGGCTGATCCCCAGATGGGCCGCCAATCCGCGCGAAGATGGCATCTTGTCCCCGGGCCGCAACCGCCCCGCCAGAACCCCTTGCACCACCATCGACCGGATCCGGCTTTGCAAGGTGCCAACAGCGCCCGGCGGCAGAAAAAACGCTTCAACTGGAATGGGCATGATCTGGCCTTATCACGAATAAGTCCAGAAAACGCTGCCACCATGCAAAGGTCAAGCCGCTTTCATCTTGGCAAAAATACTCCCGCCAGAGGCAATGCGGAGGAGGAGCGGCACGCGACGACGACATAAAACGAATATCCTCTGCCCCACTTTGGGGCAGAGGATTCAATTCCCTTGAAACACCGTCAGCCACATACCCGCGTCAGGGCCTGATCAATCGCATCGGTGATCTGGTCAATGTCATCCGGCGTGGCAATCAGCGCTGGCGACAGGCACAACGTGTTGTTCAGGCCCGGAACCGATCGGTTCGTGGCCCCGATAATCACCCCTTGCGCCATGCAATCGGCCACCACTGCCTGCACCCTTTTCTCGTCCAGCGCTTCTTTCGTGCCGCGGTCTGCCACCAGTTCGGCCCCAAGGAACAACCCCTTGCCACGCACATCGCCAATGGCCTTGTGCTTGTCCATCAGTGCGCGCAGGTTGTTCAGACAGCGCTCGCCCATGGTAATGGTGTTGTTCAGCAAATCCTCATCCTCGATGATCTTCATGTTCTCCAGCGCCGCCGCAGGCCCGGCGGTGCAGCCGCCAAAGGTCGAGATGTCGCGGAAATAGCTCATCGTATCTGTGGGATCGTCCTTGAACAGGTCAAACACCGCTTCGGTCGTTACCGTGCAGGAAATCGCCGCATAGCCAGAGGCAACACCCTTCGCCATGGTCACGAAATCGGGCTTGATGCCGTAATGCTGATAGCCAAACCAGGTGCCGGTCCGGCCCACGCCGCAGACCACCTCGTCGATGTGCAGCAAGATGTCATACTTGCGGCAAATCTCCTGCACCCGTTCCCAATAGCCCGCTGGCGGCACGATCACCCCGCCACCGGCCGTGATCGGTTCCAGCACCAGACAACCGACGGTATCGGGGCCTTCGCGCAGGATAACCTCCTCAATCGCGTCAGCCGCCCGCTCACCGTAATGCGCCACGTCCCATTGCGCGCGGTATTCCAGACAATGGGGCACAATCACGAACCCATCCGGGTAGGGCCCGTATTGCGCCGCCCGCTGCGCTTGCCCGCTGGTCGCCAGAGTGCCGATGGTGGTGCCGTGATAATCCCTTTCGCGGTACAGGATTTTCCACTTCTTGCCGCCATGATGCTTGTGCGCGATCTGGCGCACCATCTTGTAAACCTTCTCATTCGCCTCAGAGCCCGAGTTCGAATAGTAAACCCGGCTCAGCCCCGGCATCTTTTCGATCAATCTTTGGGCAAATCGCGCGCCAGGCACGGACCCTGCGGCGCCTGCAAAGTAGTTCATCTTGATCAGCTGGTCGCGCACGGCGTTGGCGATGCTCTCGCGGCCATAGCCCACGTTCACCGTCCAGACCCCACCCGACACCGCATCCAGATGCTCTTTGCCGCGCGCATCCCAGACCCGCATGCCCTTACCCTCGATGATCACGCGCGGATCAACGGTTTCATAGAGTTTGTGCTGGCTCAGATGATGCCAGACATGGGCGCGGTCGGCCTCGACCACCGCGGAGATATCATTGCTGCTGTAGCCATCCATGGCTGTGCCCCTTTGTGCGTGATGTGTCAGCATCCGCCTTTGACGCGGGCATTCGTAGGGCCAGACGCCCCGCCCCGATAATGCCAGTTACAAAATCGTTTTGCACATGGCGAAAGCAGGGCAAAGATCACAGGGCAACGGCCTGACGCCTGTGGAAGCAGTCCTTCCGATTTCCTGAAACCCGGTCAAGCCGCTGGACAGACCGAAAGCTGCCCCGACCAATGAGGGCAAGAGCAAAAGCAGAAAAGCAACTGACACCAACAAGGAGAACCCGAGGATGACATTCCGCAAGACTCTGACAACTGCTGCCGCAACCGTGGCCCTTCTGGCCGGCACCACCAGCGCCATGGCATTGGACGAGGTGACGGTGGCCTATTTCATGGAATGGCCGATGCCGTTCCAATACGCCAAAGTGCAGGGCACCTATGACGCTGAAATGGGCGTCAAGGTGAACTGGGTTGCTTTTGACACCGGCACCGCCATGTCGGCCGCAATGGCGGCGGGCGACGTCCATTTTGCGGTAAGCCAGGGCGTGCCGCCCTTTGTTGTCGCCACCAGTGCCGGGCAGGATCTGCAGATCCTTGATGTCGCGGTATCTTATGCCGACAACGATAATTGCGTCGTCCAATCTGCTCTTGAGATCGACAAGGACAACGCTGCCGAGATTTCCGGTAAAAAGGTAGCCGTGCCGTTGGGCACGGCCGCGCATTACGGCTTTTTGAAACAGATGGACCACTTCGGCGTCGATCTAGCCAACCTTGAGATCGTGGATATGGCGCCACCGGATGGGGCAGCCGCCTTTATCCAAGGGTCGGTTGAGATGTTCTGCGGCTGGGGTGGCAGCCTGCGCCGCGCCAAAGAGGCGGGCAATGTGCTGCTGAGCGGCGCCGAGAAAGAGGCGCTTGGCATTCTGGTGTTTGATGTCACCTCTGCCCCTGCGTCTTTTGTCGCGGAAAACCCTGATCTGGTGACCAAGTTCCTGAAAGTTACCGCCGATGCCAATGCCATGTGGGCAGACAGCGCCAATCACGCCACCATGCTTCCGGTGATTGCAGCGGATTCTGGCATGGACGAAGCTGCCACCGCCGAAACCATCGCCACTTTTGTCTTTCCGACTGTTGCAGATCAGATGTCCGCTACCTGGCTGGGCGGCGGCGCGCAAGAGTTCATGAAGGGTGTGGCCGATGTTTTTGTCAGCGCAGGCTCGATCCCGGCGGCGTTGCCCAGCTATGACACCACCGTCAACACCGCGCCACTGGCTGCTGCGGGCGGCATGTAAAACCCAAAGGGCGGCCCAAACCGGGCCGCCCGTTTTTATCACCGGGGGATTTATGTCCGGACTGATCATCGACAACATCTCGATGCGTTTTGACCTTCCGAATGGCGCGGCGGTTCAGGCGTTGCAAAACGTCTCGCTTGATCTGAAGCAGGGCGAGCTCTTGTCGGTTCTGGGACCGTCAGGCTGTGGCAAAACCACGCTTTTGAATATCCTTGCGGGCTTTCTTGCACCGACCGAAGGCCAGATCATTCTTGGTGGCAAGCGAGTGGCTGGCCCCGGCCCCGAACGCGGCATGGTGTTTCAGCAAGGCGCTCTGTTCGAATGGATGAATGTGCGCCAGAACATCGACTTTGGCCCGCGCATGAAGGGCATGGCAAAGGCAGAGCGCGACCGGATCACCGATCATCTGCTGGAAACCGTTGGCCTGCATGATTTTGGTGAAAAAGCGGTCTATGAATTGTCGGGCGGCATGCAGCAGCGCGTGGCGCTTGCCCGCTGCCTTGCCAATGATCCCGACGTGATCTTGATGGACGAACCCCTTGGTGCATTGGACGCGCTGACCCGCGAAAAGATGCAAGGTCTGGTGCTGAAGCTGTGGAAAGAGACCGGCAAGACCGTGGTGCTGATCACCCATTCGGTCGAAGAAGCGCTGCTTTTGGGCGAACGATTGCTGGTGATGGCCCCGCGGCCGGGCCGGATTTTCCGCGAATACAACCTGCCTTTTGCCGAGCGCGGCGTGAACATGGACCTGCGCGAGGTCAAGAAATCTGACGGCTTTGCCGAGACCCGAGAGGAAATCTTGTCGATGATCTGGGGCATGGAAGAAGAAATCATGGGCAAAAAAGAAGGTGCCGCATGATGGTTCTGGTCTTCTATGTGGTGATCTTTGTAAGCTCGATGCTGGTCTGGGGCCGGATCAAGCGGCACCGCGACCGGCATGATTTTACTTCGCTCAAAACCGTGACCTTTGGCGACGAATCCGCCATTGCCCCTGATCGGGTGGCAAGTGTCATTTCAATCCTGTCGGTGTTTCTGATCTGGGGCGCGTTCACCGGGTCTGCAATCGTGCCGCTGCATGTGCCGGGCCCGTTTGTCGGTGAGGCCGGGTTCACCTACACCGCCCGCGCCCCCGATGGCGCGGAAGCGCAGGCCGAAGTCCGCATTACAGTGCATAAGGCCACCGACGTTCCGACAGCGCCCACCGTTGCCGAGGGCAGCGGTTTTGCGAAATCCGATACAGCCGTGGTGCAGGCTTGGCGGTCGGTGCTGCTGCGGGTGACCGAAAACGATGGTGACGGCGCGTCCGTGGTGGCGATCAATGGCCAACCCATTGCAGTGGAAGACCGGGTGAACGTCACCGGCGGCACCGTCACGCTGACCCAGCGCGGGTCGCTGAATTTTCAGGCCGCCAAGGGCATGCAGATGGAGCCGATCTGGCTGCCCTCACCCGAGGCAGTGGTGGCGCGCTTTACGGAGATTGCGACCAACGGCTATCAGAACACCTCGCTTTGGGGGCATCTGGGCGCGTCCCTGGCGCGGGTGATGGCAGGGTTTGTGCTGGGGTCACTGGTGGGCATTCCGCTTGGCTATGCGATGGGGCTGTCGGGCTGGTTCCGGGGCTGGTTCGACCCGATCGTCGAATTCATGCGCCCTGTGCCACCCTTGGCGCTGATCCCGCTTGTCATCATCTGGTTTGGCATCTGGGAAACCGGCAAGGTGGTGCTTTTGTTCCTTGCCGCGCTCTGGATCATGGTGATCGCTGCGCGCTCTGGGGTGTCTGGAGTGAAGCTGTCGAAAATCCACGCCGCCTATTCGTTAGGGGCGTCAAAAGCGCAGATCATGCGCCATGTGATCATCCCCAACAGCCTGCCCGACATTTTCACCGGCGCACGGGTGGCCATGGGCGTGTGCTGGGGCACGGTCGTTGCTGCCGAACTTGTCGCCGCGCAAAAGGGCGCGGGGATGATGATCATCGCTGCATCAAAGTTCCAGCTGACCGATATCGTGGTGATGGGGATCATCCTGATCGGCGTGATCGGCTATGGCATCGACATCCTGGTGCGGATGGCCGAGAAAAAGCTGGTGCCATGGAAAGGGCGGGGCTGAGAGCGCCCTGCGTCAGATCTGGGCGGGCGGTTCGGTATCAGAACTTCAAGTCTGTGACCTTGACGCGCCTTCAGAAAAGGGGGGGCACTGCCCCCGCCTTCGGCTCTCCCGGGATATTTTTTGAACAGGTAAGTGTGGGGGGCGTTGCGCCTGACCGTCAACCTTGGCCTTACCGCCCTGTTGCCCGGTTTACCCAAGCCGCCAGCCGCGAGGGTGGGCCGCCCCGTGCCTCTGACCGGTCGGCAAGCGCGTAAGCCGCGTAGGTGCCGCGCAGGCCAAGCCAGCGCAGGGGTTCGGGCTCCCACCTGCGCGGGGTGCGGTTGACCCATGGCAGGAGAGTGAGCGGGTCGTCGGTGCCGAGGGCCAGCGCGGCGAGGGTGCGGCCTGCAAGATTGGCGGTGGCGACCCCCACCCCCACATAGCCGCCCGCGTGTCCGATGCGCGTCCTTGGGTCAAACGCCACCCCGGCGCACCAGTCGCGCGGCACACCAAGAACGCCGCACCATGCGTGGTCAATCCGGGCATCGCGTGTGGCAGGGAACAGGTGGTGCAGCCGGCTGGTGAGTTGCGCGATGGTGGCAGGGTCGGGTCGGCCGCTGTCGTCAATGCCTGAGCCGAAGCGGTAGGGCGTACCGCGCCCGCCGAACGCGATCCGGCCGTCGGGGGTGCGCTGGCAGTAGCAATAGCTGTGCGCAAAATCACCTACAATTTCATGATCTTGCCAGCCGATCTGCATCCATGTTTCCGGCGGCAATGGTTCGGTGATGATCTGGGCGGAATTCAGCGGCAACAGATCACGTTCATGACCGGGCAGTGTGGCGGTGAAGCCTTCGGTGCAGCGCAGGATGGTTTCAGCGGTGATGCGGCCATGGGTGGTGATGACCAGACCGGGCGCAATCGCGGTCACACGGGTGCCTTCGGCGATGCGGATGCCGCGGGCCGCGGCGACGCGGGCGAGACCAACCACAAGTTTCGCAGGCTGAATGCGGGCGGTGCCAGAAATCTCCAGCGCGCCGACGCCGCCCGCCATCCGCACCCGTTGCTTGATCTGCGCGGCGGTCAGCAAGCGCAGCCGATCCGCTTCTCCCCAGGCGCTGCGGTGCTGGTGTTCGGCTTGCAGGCGCTGCCATTGCGCCGGACTGGTTGCGATCAGAAGCTCATCGGTCGGGGTGATCCCGGCATCAATGCCAAGGGACTGGCATTGGTGGGTGATCTCGGCCACCGTTCCATTCATCGCCGCCACCATATCGCGCACGGCCTGCGGGCTGCTGCTGGCGGCGTAGCGGGCGTGGGACCATGCAAAACCACCTGTCAGCCAGCCACCATTGCGGCCAGAGGCCCCGAAGCCTGCAAACTCCGCCTCGACGATCAGGATGTCGAGATCCGGTCTGGCGGATCTGAGCGACAGAGCGGTCCACAGCCCGGTATAGCCCGCGCCGATGATGCAGACCTGTGCCGTGGTGTCGCCCGCAAGGGCCGGGCGGGGTTGGGGCGGGCCGATCTGCCGCCACCAGAATGAGGGGCCACCAGTGGGTATATCTGCTGTCATGCCAGCACCCTGCCCCGGCCCGGATGACAGCACAAGTCATGTGGGCGGCGGCGGTGATGAAGGCCGCCCTTTGTCGTGTCTCGTTTGTCCTTGGGTGTGCCCGCTTGCATGCCCGATCGCGTGATCTGGCCTGCCCGAGACGCCCGCATAGATTGAACAGATCAGCTGTTGCGCCCGACAAAGCAGAGCAGTCGCCCATCTGGGCACCAGAGAGTTGCCAAATCAGGGACTTGAACCAAACCCCTGATCTGGGGCAGGTTATGAAGGTTGAGTGTGGTAGCCGGGGGGCGGGCCACTGCCAGCCATGTTTAAAGGTTATCCAAGCGATGAGCCCGGTCATCACACGGTTGCAAGGCAACGGGCTTTTGGCCCGCGTGATGCGCAGCTCGGCGTGGACCGCGCTTGGATATGGTGCCAGTCAGGCCCTGCGGCTTGCGTCGAACCTGATCCTGACGCGGCTGTTGTTTCCCGAAGCCTTTGGTCTGATGGCACTGGTATCCGTGTTCATTGTCGGCCTGACGATGTTTTCCGATGTAGGCACCCATCCAGCGATCTTGCAACACAAGCGCGGCGATGATCCGGCATTTCTGAACACAGCCTTTTCCATTCAGGTGACGCGAGGAGTGGTTCTGTGGCTGGCCTCGGCGGCCATTGCATGGCCGGCTGCGGTGTTTTACGGCCAGCCCGACCTTGCGATGATCTTGCCCGTAGCCGGGTTTTCTTTGCTGCTTCATGGGCTTGAGCCGACGCGCGTGGATACGGCAGCGCGGCATTTGCGGCTGGGGCGGTTGACGGCGCTGGATCTGATTTCTCAGGTCATCGGCATTGTGTCGATGGTGACGCTGGCTTGGTTGACGCAATCGGTCTGGGCGCTGGTGGCGGGGTGGATCGTGTCATCAGGCGCACGTCTGTTGCTGGTAACATGGGCACTGCCCGGCCCCAAAAGCCGTCTGGGATGGGAACCGGCAGCAGCACATGATCTGCTTCATTTCGGCTTTTGGTTGTTTCTGTCAACCGCCTGCGGTTTTCTGGTGGCGCAGGGCGACAAGGCGATTTTGGGCAAATACCTGACGCTAGAGCAGTTGGGCCTCTACAACATCGGCTTTTTTCTTGCCTCGTTTCCGATGCTTCTAGGGCAGACCATTGGCGGGCGCATCCTGATCCCGCTGTATCGCGAACGCCCGCCCGGAGAGTCGCCCGAGAATTTCGCCCGCCTGCGTCAGATGCGCTTTATTCTGTCGGGGTCAGTCTTTGTGCTGCTGACGGTGATGGCATTTGGCGGTGAATGGATCGTCGATCTGATGTATGATGCGCGCTATTCGGCGGCAGGGGCAGTTTTGGTGCTGATTGCCGTGGTGCAGATCCCGTCGGTGATCGGAATGACCTATGACCAGTCGGCCTTGGCGGCGGGGGACAGCAGGAACTATTTCCTGCTGACGGCGGCGCGGGCGGGGTTGCTGGTTACCGGGCTGGTTGTCGGGGCAGAGTGGCTGGGGCTGGTCGGGGCGCTGGTGGGACAGGCTTTGGCGGCCATCGCGGTCTATCCGCTGCTGATTTGGTTGGCGAGACGGCACCGGGCATGGGATTGGCTGCATGACCTCACCTTTGCCGGGTTGGGGCTGCTGATCGCGGTTGCTGCCATCAGTCTGGACAGTGGACCGATTGGCGAGCTGCTGACTCTGTTCGGAAGGGCCGTGCCATGACCCTGCACAGCCAGACCACAGCAGATGCGACAACCGCAGAACATGCCCTGACCCCACTGCAACTTGGCATGGTTTATGAAAGCGCGCTTGCCGGACGGCCTTGGGTCAACCTTGAACAGATCGTCGTGCATCTGGACGACGAGGTGGTGGATGCCGAGGCCCTGCGCGCCGCATGGGCGGTTGTCGCCGCCCGGCATGAAGCGTTGCGCCTGTCGATCCTGTGGCGCAAGCGCGTGGTTCCGGTGCAGATCTTGCGCAGCACGGTCGATGTGGTCCTGAGCGTTGAAGACTGGTCTGGGCTGCCTGCGCGCCGCAGGGATGGGACGCTGCAGCAATATCTGGAAGCCGACCGCGAACAGGGCGTCGATCTGGAAGCGGCGCCTGCGTGGCGGGTGATGCTGGCACATCTGGGGCCACGGCGCGCAGTGATGGTCTGGACCGTGCATCACGCCATGGTCGATGGCCGCAGCATGGCCATTGTCCTCGAGGAAGTGTTTGCCGAGTTGCGCGGCCACGCCTTGCCCCCTGCCCCAAAGGTAGGATTTCTGGCCTATGCAATGGGTCTGGCCGCGCGGGACACCACGGCGGCGCAAAGCTACTTCCGCACCTATCTGGATGGGTTCGACCAGCCAAACCAGCTGACGGACGTGACCGCAGATCCGGCCCCGGCGCGCAAACGTCAGTTGGAACGCAGGCTGGACCCGGCGCTGACCGACGCGCTGACCGACCGGGCCGAAGCGACAGGCGCCACGCTGGCCACCGTGGTTCAGGCCGCATGGGGCATGGTGGTCGCCCGCTGGACCGGGCGCAGCATGGCGGTTTTCGGCGCCACGCGCGCGGGGCGCTATATTGTGCCGGGCACCGAACGCAGCGTGGGCTGTCTGATCAACACCTTGCCGATGCGGGTGCAGATCAGCCCGCCACGCGCTGCCGATGACTTTTTGTCCGACCTGCGCCACGATGCGCTGGCGCTGCGCGCGCATGAACATGCGGCACTGACCGATATTCGGCGCTGGTGCGGCATGCCAGGCACGGTATCGCTGTTTGACTCAATGGTGATGTTCGAGCGATCCAGCATGAATGAAACCATGCGCAGCACAGGCCCCGACTGGGCCACACGGCGGGTTGAGCTGCGCGAAGAAGGCGCTTTGCCGCTGACACTGGCCGCCTATGGTGACGCGGCCCTGCTTTTGGTGCTGGAACATGATCCGCTTGCGGTGAATGAGGCGCAGGCCGCCGCCATGCTGACCCATATGGCCGAACTTCTGGCATCCTTGGCCAAGGCGGGCACGACGACGCCGCTCAACCAGTTGACCATGCTGCCCCGGTCCGAGGAGGCCGCGCTGATTTCGCTGGGCAGGCCGGATCAGCGCTTGGTGCCGGCTGATCCCTGCATATCACTGCGCTTTTCCGACGTGGTTGCATTGCAGCCAAACGCTTGGGCCCTGCAGATGGTTGGTCAGCTGGGTATGCTGGATTTCACAACGCTGGCAGCGCAGGCAGGGGAGCTGGCCGGACGGCTGGTGCAGGCCGGGGCCGGGCCGGGGCAGGTCGTGGCAATCTGCCTGCCACGCGGGCCGGATTTCATCATTGCGATGCTGGCTGTCATGCAGGCTGGGGCGGCGTTCCTGCCGCTGGACCCTTCTTACCCCGAGCCGGTGATCGGCCATATGCTGCGCGACAGCGGCACAGGGCTGATGGTCACCCTGCCCGGTCAGGACGCGCCCGACGGCGTACGTTGCATTGCGCCCCACGCGGGTATCGGGGCGGTGCCGCTGCCTGCACCCGATTTTCTGCCCCCCGACCCCGACCGGCTGGCCTATGTGATCTATACCTCTGGCTCGACCGGGGTGCCAAAGGGCGTCAAAGTGCCGATGCGCGCGCTGTCGGCCCACGCGAGTGCCATCATCGCAGCCTTTGGCCTGACGCAATCGGACCGGGTTTTGCAATTTGCCAGCCTGTCGTTCGATGTGTCGATTGAGGAGATCATTCCCACGCTTCTGGCCGGGGCCAAGCTGATCTTGCGCAATGATGCGATGGCCACATCCGTTGGCCTGTTTCTGGAGGAAGTCGCGCAGCGCGCTGTCACCGTGCTGAACCTGCCAACGGCATTCTGGCATGTTCTGGTGGATGAAATGGCGCGCGATGGCTTGCAGCTTCCGCCATCAGTGCGACTGGTGATTGTGGGGGGAGAACAGATCAGCCCCCGCGCGCTGGCGACATGGCAACGGATCGCACCGCATCCGCGCTGGCTGAACGGCTATGGGCCGACCGAAACCACGATCACCTGCACCCTGCACGAACCCGGACCAGTGACTGCGGGCGAGGACATTCCGATTGGCCGACCCACAGCCCATGCCCGCGCCTATGTGCTTGCTGCAGATGGCTCTCTTGCGCCTCCGGGGGCGGTAGGCGAATTGTGGATCGGCGGGCCAGCAGTCAGTGACGGCTATATCGGACACGAGTCGCAAACCGCCGAGGCGTTTTGCCCGGACCGCTTCCATGGTGAGGGGCGGATCTACCGCACCGGCGATATGGCCCGCTGGCGGCCCGATGGGGTACTGGCCTTCCTTGGGCGGCGCGACCGTCAGGTCAAGCTGCGCGGCTTTCGCATTGACCTGCGCCATGTCGAACGTGTGCTTGAACGCGAAGACGGCGTGGGCCGCGCCTTGGCGCATGTGCTGGGGTCTGGCACGCCGACCGCCCGGCTGGTGGTCTGGGTCGCGGCAGTGGATGGTCAGCCGCTGCCCGATGCTCAGGCCCTGCGCGCCGCCGTGGCCGAGAAACTGCCGCCCCATATGCTGCCCGCAATTGTGCCGGTGGCCAGTTTTCCGCGCACGCCCGGCGGCAAGATCGACATTGCCGCCCTGCCCGCACCCGACGTGGCTCTGACAGCTGACGTGGCCCCGATCGATGATCTGGTCACCCGGAAAATCGCGGATCTGATGGCGCAGACGCTGGGGCTGGCATCGGTGGGGCCGGATGATGATTTCCACGACCTTGGCGGACATTCTCTGCTGGCGGTGCAGTTGATTGGCCGGATCGAGGCCGAGCTGGGCCACCGGCTTGGCGTGGCCGACCTGCACCGCCGCCCCACGCCGCGCGCTTTGGCGCGGGCCTTGTCAGCGGCACGGTCGGGGCCACGTTTTATCATCCCGATCCAGCCCAAAGGCAGCCTGCCACCCTTGTTCGGGGTGCATGTTCTGGGCCGGAATGAAGAACATTTCCGCCCGCTGGCCGCAGCTCTGGGACCGGATCAGCCAGTCTTTGGCCTGACGGTCGGGTTGCTCGCGCAGGATACACCTATTGGGGTGCAGGAAACCGCGCGTGCCTATGCTGATGAAATTCAACAATATTTCCCCGAAGGGCCGATCAGTCTGGGGTCGGTGTCGCTGGCAAGCTATGTCGCCTATGAACTGGCGCAGCAACTGATCCGCGCCGGGCGCGAGGTGCGGGTGATCGCGATGTTCGACAGCGCAGGCCCCGGCGGGCGCTCGCGCTTGTCGGGCCGGGCGCGGGTCGGCGTGCATCTGCGCCAGCTGTATCGGCGCGGGCCGTCGCATCTGGCGGGGATCGCGGCAAACCGTTGGGCAGATATGATGTATCGCACCAAAAAGCTGCGGCTCAGACTGCAGGAAACGCGGGGCGACACGGCGCCAATGACGGTTGATAAATTCATGGTCGCGGCGGAACTTGCTGTGCAAGCCTATGAGGTGCGCCCGATCCGCAGGCCACTGACCATTTTCCGGGCGCAGGAAAACGTCTTTGACAGCCCCGAAAGCGCGCGCGATGGTTTGGGCTGGGCCTCGGTTGCGGCTTCGGGGTTTGAGGTGATTGACGTGCCGGGCGATCACCTGTCGATCTTGCA
This sequence comes from Pseudotabrizicola sp., assembly GCF_030684215.1. Taxonomy (GTDB): domain Bacteria; phylum Pseudomonadota; class Alphaproteobacteria; order Rhodobacterales; family Rhodobacteraceae; genus Pseudotabrizicola. Next base: position 146,905 of record NZ_JAUXOV010000036.1, on the reverse strand, counting down.
AGCACCCAATGTGACGGTCCTGGCGGATCACCTGTCACGGCTGATGGCAGATTTGCCTGAAGGGTAAGGGTAGGCGATTGCAACCCTTTGCAGCGCGCGTCATGGTGCAGACCATGCGCGGGGGGGATGCGATGTCGGTTGAACAGATCGGACAGATTGACGGGCGGGCGGTGCAGGCAGTGACGCTTGGCGGCGGTGCCGGGCCGCGAGCGCGGGTGATCACTTATGGCGCGCGGCTGGCCGAATTGTGGGTGCCGGGCCGCGCGGGCGTGCTGGCAGATATCGTGCTGGGCCATGACGAGGCGACGGGCTATCGCACGGCCAAAGGCTATCTGGGGGCGACCTGCGGGCGCTATTCCAACCGCATCGCGGGCGCGCGGTTCATGCTGAACGGGCGCGAGGTGCTGCTGGATGCGAATGAGGGCGAAAAGCACCTGCATGGCGGCCGGGAAGGGTTTGACCGCAAGATCTGGAACATCGCCGAAGTCAGCGCGCGCGCGGTCACGCTGACCGCCACGGCCGAGGATGGCGAGATGGGCTATCCAGGGCGGCTGTCGATGCAGGTGCGCTATTGGCTGGACCCAAGCGACCGGTTGTGGATCGCGATGGAGGCCAGCACAGACGCCGCCACAGTGGTCAACATGGTCAACCACAGCTATTTCAACATGGCTGGCTCCGGGTCGGTGATGGGTCAGCAGCTGCGGCTGGGGTCCACACATTACACCCCGGTTGGTGCCGATCTGATCCCCACGGGCGAGGTGTTGGCGGTGGCTGGAACACCTTTTGACTTCATGGCCTTGCGGGAAATCGGGGCTGCGGTGCCGTCTGATGCGGGCTTTGACCATAACCTGTGCCTGACCGGGCCACTGGTGCCGAAATGGGGCGAAACCTTGCGCTTTTGCGCCGAGGCGGTTGACGCGGCTTCGGGCCGGCGGATGGAGGTCTGGACCACTGAACCGGGGGTGCAGCTCTATACCGGAGCATTTCTGGGCGGTGGGGGGCCGGGCAAAGGCGGCGTGCCGATTGCGCCCTTTACCGGGTTCACGCTGGAAACCCAGACCTTTCCCGACAGCCCTAACCGGCCTCAGTTTCCCTCGGCGCGGCTGGAACCGGGGCAGCGCTATCGGCATCTGATGGCGTTTGATTTCACGCCGCTGCCCGGCTGATCCCCGGAGTGCAGGTCTTGGGCACAGGTCTTGCTGACGCTCAGCCTGTGATGAACGGCGGGGTGAACCCCGCCCTACACCGTCTTGGCCGCGAAATGGTGCAGGGCCGCGACAGCGCAAGACGCAAGACGCGCCATGGGACTGTCAGAACGGGAATTCAGGATGACAGGCACACGCGCGCCAAGCACAAGCCCTGCGCCTTCGGCATGACTGATATAGGCCAGTTGCTTGGCCAGCATATTGCCGGCATCAATCCCCGGCACGACCAATATATTGGCGCGCCCAGCCACGCCCCCGGTCAGGCCCTTGGTGCGGGCGGCGGCCATGTCCACCGCGTTGTCCATTGCCAACGGACCTTCGACCTGCCCGCCCTTGATCTGGCCGCGCTCGGCCATCTTTGACAGCAGCGCCGCATCGATCGACGACTGGATCGCGGGGTTTATGGTTTCCACCGCTGACAGCACGCCCACGCGCGGGTCCATCCCCAAAGACAGCGCAAGGTCGATGGCGTTCTGGATGATATCCACCTTGGTCATCAGATCGGGGGCGATGTTGATGGCGGCGTCGGTGACCATGACGGGTTCGGGCAAGCCGGGCACGTCCATCAGGAACACATGGGTAAATTTGCGCCCCACCCGCAAGCCCCGGTCACGGTCCACCATCGGGCGGAGCAGGTCATCGGTGTGCAGATGGCCCTTCATCACTGCAAGCGCGCGCCCCTCATGCACCAGTTGGCATGCCATGGCGGCTGCGGCGACGTCATCGCCCGGCACGTCGATAATCTCAAACCCCGACAGATCCGCGCCGAGGGCTTTGCCTGCGGCGTGGATGGCATCGGCATGGCCGATAAGGATAGGTGTGATGATGCTCTGACTGGCCGCCAGCAGCGCGCCGCCAAGCGCGTTGGCATCGTCGGGGCAAACCACCGCTGTTGGCAGCGCAGGCAGCGGGCGCGCGCGTTCCAAGAGCGCGTCGAAATGGCGGTGACGCTGCACGATTAGTCCGGGAATGTGCTGGTTGTCGCGGTCGAACTTGATCTGCGGGGCCTGCACAATCGCCTCGCCTGACAGGATCAGGGCAGCATCGGCAGGACGGGTGACCTCGGTCTTCAGGCGCACGCCGCCATCGGCCAGTTTCTCCAGCACCGTGACCTGACACAGCAATTCATCCCCCGCGCAGGCGGCAATGTGATAGGTGAGCGACTGATAGCGCAGCACCGTTCCCGGCCCCGGAAGATGGGTGCCCAGAACCGCCGAGATCAGCGAGGCAATGAACATGCCCGCCGCCATCTGTTCGGGCTGGCCATCGCCATCCAGATCGCCGTTGGGCAGGTTCATCGGGTTGTAATTACCCGACGAGGCGGCAAAAACATAGAGATCATCCGGCGTGATCAACCGCTTAAGCTCTGCGGTATCACCGGGGCGCAGTTCGTCGAATGTGCGGTTGACCAGACGCATCGGGATCTCCTTGCCGGGAAAAGGCTGGCCCTTGCTTGCCAGCCTAGGCGCCTTGCGGCAAGAAATTTCCCCCCCGCAAGACATGGCCTGCGGGGGGACTTGGGGCTTACGCCAGATCGAAGCGGTCGGCGTTCATCACTTTGACCCATGCGGCAACGAAATCGCGCACGAACTTTTCGGCGTTGTCGTCTTGCGCATAAACCTCGGCATAAGCACGCAGCATGGAGTTCGATCCGAACACCAGATCGGCGCGGGTCGCGGTGAACTTCACGGCCCCCGACGCACGGTCGGTGATGTGATACAGGTTGTTGCCCGCCGGTTTCCACTTCCACGCCATATCGGTCAGGTGGACAAAGAAATCGGTGGTCAACGCCCCCACGCGGTCGGTGAACACGCCATGCGCTGTGCCGCCATGGTTGGTGCCGATGACGCGCATGCCGCCGACAAGGCAGGTCATTTCCGATGCGGTCAGGCCCAACAGTTGCGCGCGGTCCAGCAGCAACTCTTCGGGGCTGACAACATAGTCTTTCTTCTGCCAGTTGCGGAAGCCATCGGCCAGCGGTTCCAGCACGTCGAAGGATGCTGCATCCGTCTGCTCGGCGCTCGCATCGCCACGACCGGGCGCAAAGGGCACGGTCACGTCAAAGCCAGCGGCCTTCGCTGCCTGTTCCACGCCATAAGACCCTGCCAGCACGATCACATCTGCAAGACTTGCGCCCGTGGTTGCCGCGATGGGTTCCAGCACCGACAGCACATGCGACAGACGCGCAGGCTCGTTGCCCTCCCAGTGCCGCTGCGGGGCAAGGCGAATGCGGGCACCGTTTGCCCCGCCGCGCATGTCCGACCCGCGATAGGTGCGGGCGGAATCCCAAGCCGTTGTCACCATGTCGGAAACCGACAGGCCAGAGGCCGCAATCTTTGCCTTGACCGCCGCCACGTCATAAGCGGTGTTGCCAGCAGGCACCGGATCTTGCCAGATCAGGTCTTCGGCCGGGGCTTCCGGCCCGATGTAACGGGTGCGCGGCCCCAGATCGCGGTGGGTCAGCTTGAACCAAGCGCGGGCAAAGGTTTCCGAGAAATAGGCATGATCAGCGGCAAAGCGTTCGCAGATCGCGCGATAGATCGGATCGACCTTCATCGCCATGTCGGCATCGGTCATGATCGGCATCACGCGGATCGACGGGTCTTCGACATCCACCGGCATGTCTTCTTCGCGAATGTTGATCGGCATCCACTGGTTGGCCCCGGCCGGCGACTTTTTCAGTTCCCACTCATAGCCGAACAGCAGGTCAAAATAGCCGTTGTCCCACTTGGTCGGATGGGTGGTCCACGCGCCCTCGATGCCCGAGGTCACGGTGTTGCGCCCGACGCCACGGCTGGTGTTGTTCATCCAGCCAAGGCCGCCTTCGACAATGTCGGCACCCTCTGGCGCAGCCTGCAGGGCACCGGCATCGCCGTTGCCATGGGTCTTGCCGACGGTATGGCCACCAGCAGTCAGGGCTGCGGTTTCTTCGTCATCCATCGCCATGCGGGCAAAGGTTTCGCGCACATGCAGGGCGGTCATGGCCGGATCAGGCTGGCCGTTCACGCCTTCGGGGTTCACATAGATCAGGCCCATCTGCACGGCGGCGAGCGGGTTTTCCATGGTGGCCGGGTTTTTTACATCATCATAGCGGGTGTCGGACGGTGCCAACCATTCCTTTTCCGCGCCCCAGTAGATGTCTTTTTCGGGGTGCCAGACGTCTTCACGGCCAAAGCTGAAGCCATAGGTTTTCAGACCCATCGACTCATAGGCCACTGTGCCAGCCAGAATGATCAAATCGGCCCAGCTAATACGGTTGCCGTATTTCTTCTTGAGAGGCCACAGCAGGCGGCGCGCTTTATCAAGGTTGGCGTTGTCAGGCCACGAGTTCAGCGGTGCAAAACGAATGGTGCCAGTGCCGCCACCACCCCGGCCATCGGCCAGACGGTAGGTGCCCGCCGAATGCCACGCCAGACGGATCATCAGGCCGCCATAATGGCCCCAGTCTGCCGGCCACCAGTCCTGACTGTCAGTCAATAGCGCAATCAGATCAGCTTTGAGCGCGGGCACGTCAAGATTTTTGACCTCTTCGCGATAATCAAAGCCTTTCAGCGGGTTATACTTGGTGTCGTGCTGATGCAGGATGTCAAGATTCAGCCCCTTTGGCCACCAATCCGCCTTTGCGGTATCTTTCGCCGTCAGCGATCCGTGCATCACCGGGCATTTGCCGCCCGACCCGATATCGTTTCCATCCATGTCAACTCTCCGCTTTTTGCAAGGTGGCACAGCCGATCCACAGATCAGGCAGCACGAATCGCCGCCCGCAGAACCATGGCTGCTTAGAATCTCTCTAACATGGCATTGCGATAATTAGAATTTGCATTTTCTAATCAACATTATATGTTTTTCTTATGAAAGCCTTGTCGATGAAACATTTGCGCTACTTCGAGGCGCTGGCTCTGCACCGCCACTTCGGACGTGCAGCCGAGGCCTGTGCGATTTCGCAACCCGCGCTGTCAATTCAGATGAAAGAGCTGGAAGACATTCTCGGCGCGCCGCTCATCGAACGCGGGGCACGCCAGATCAGCCTGACTCCTCTGGGCACAGATTTCGCGCTGCGCGTGCGCGGGATTTTGCAAGCGGTCGAAGAACTGGGCGATCTGGCGCGCGCTTCTTTTGGTCCGCTGACAGGGCGACTGCGGATCGGGGTGATCCCGACAGTCGCCCCCTATCTGCTGCCACGGATCATGAAAGACCTGTCCGCGCAATTTCCCGATCTGGACCTGCGCCCGCGTGAGGCGATCACGCAACGGCTGGTCGAAGACCTGATCGAGGGGCGTCTGGATGCCGCTTTGGTGGCCTTGCCGGTCTCTGAGCCCTCGCTCACCGAATACCCGCTGTTTGACGAGGAGTTCATTCTGGTGCGCCCGGAATGGGATGCCAACAAACCCGTGCCCAACCCCGAAACCCTGCGCGAGATGCGGCTTTTGCTGCTGGAAGAAGGGCATTGCTTTCGTGAACAGGCGATTTCGTTTTGCAAACTCGGCTCGGCCCTTCCGCGTGACCTGATGGAGGGCAGTTCGCTGACAACCCTCGTGCAGATGGTGGGTGCCGGGATAGGGGTCACGCTGATCCCACAGATGGCGGTGGCGGTTGAAACCCGCTCGGCAGCGGTGGCGGTTGCGCGCCTGCCTGCGCCGCGCCCGTCGCGCACTATCGGGCTTGTCTGGCGCAAGACCAACCCGTTGGCCAGCCAGCTTGCCCAGATGGCCGATCTGATCCGCACCAGCGGCACCGCGACGGACTAGCCGCGCGCCCTGTCTGCGCTACACTTGACCGATGTTCATCATCACACCCCGCACCATCCCGAACCGCGCCGCATTGGAGTTTCGCCAGACGCCCCGCCGGTTTTTGGGCCGCAGCTTTGTCTGGCCCCGGCGCGGAGGCTGGCGGCTGAAGGCGCGGGTGATCTTTGAAGTGGAACTGCTGCGCTATCTGGTGGCGCTGGCCCCCTTTGCCGGAATGGCGCTGCTGTGGCGCGACTCCGCACTGGCGATCGCACAAGCCCCGGCGCTGATGGTGCTGGTGATCTATGGGGTCGAGATGCGCTTTCTGCGCCTCTCTCCTGCCGCCCGAGATGCCCTGTTGAACCCGGCAGAACAAGACCGCATGGGCGATCTTCTCGCCGCGAGGGGCCGGACAATTCTGACCCGGATCGGCGCGCGCGGGCGGCTCACTACCGGCACTCTGCATCTGGTAGTGGAACAGTCCGAATTGGCCCGCGTGGCGCCGCTGACCTTTGTCACGGTGCAAAGTGACGACGGCCCCGCCATCCTTGATCTGTCCGATCAGGACCAAACCCTGATCCGCGACACGCTGTTCGCTCCGCCTCTGACCGAGGCCGAGATGCAAAAGCTGACACTGGCGCGAAAGGATACATTAAGCGTTATCAGCCTTGAGCTGCGGGCCATTCCCGCCCATGCGCGCATGGCGGCGCTGACCGGCTTTGCCTGACGCCGCGCAGGCGGCGGCTGTCGCAGATTTGAGTATTCAAGACCAAGATGAAATAACAAGCAGGTTTCGCTTTCATCTTGGCAAAAATACGCATCTTGCGACGATGCCGTCCAGTGCGGCGGATCAAACCACAAGGTACCTAATGTGCCAACTCCAGCACATGGCCAAAGGGAGGCGCGGGCGCCGTACGGCTCAGCCCCCAGATGACTGGCATGCCACGCGGGGGCAGGCCGAATGGGCCGTCAAGATCGGTCAGAATCACTGCGACGGATGCCCCAAGCCCCTGTGCTGCCGCGATGGGGGACGCGAAATCAGTGCCACCGCCGCGCGGCCAGTCCAGCCCCGCGATCTGGCTTTGCCAACGGGCGGGGTCAAGCCGGTGCTGCCACCGCACCGCATCATCGAACGCAATCAAATAGATTTCGGCGGCCACGCGGCGGGCGACGCCAGCGGTTTCGGACAGGAAGCGGTGCAACAACGGGCCTTCGACCGAGCCGGAAGCATCTATGGCCAGTGCGATGCATGGCACCTCGACGCTGCGACGTGTGCCGGGACGAAAGCCGGGGGTGGGCGCACGGGTTGCCCGCGCCAGTGCCTCGGCGGCGATCCAGTCACGGGCGGGTCGGCGGTGGGTCTGCATCAGACCGGGCAGCAGCGCGCGGGAAAGCAGGCGGCGCAAGACGTGTTCCCACGGGGTGCGCGGCGGCGCAAGATCGGCCAGTCGGTGCCCGATCAGGCCAAGCCCGCGCCCCGCCATCCGCCCCGCCTCCAGCGCGCGGGTCAGATGCTGGCGCCACTGCGCGGCCTGATCGGCTCCGTCGGGGCTGTCGGCATCTGGGGTGGCGCGGGCGAGATCCGGGGTGAAGCCTGCGCGCTGCGCCAGCTTGCGTGCCTGCTCTGCCGCGTTGGGGCTGTCGCCGCCCTGCCCGTTTGGTCCTTTGCCCTTGCGCTTGTCGTTCCCCGAATCGCACAGGCGCAGATACAGCCGATCCACATCCCATTCGGCCAGCGCATCGGGCCCAAAAGGCAGGCCAAGCGCCTGTTCGAGCACGTCGCGCAAGGTAAGGGCGGGGCGCGGCATGGCATAGTTTGCCGCCAACAACGCCTCATTGATCAGGGCATCGGCGGCAATGCCATACAGGGTTTCGTCGAAGCTGCCCCCCAACCGCTGTGCCATTGCCCCCATGCGCGGGCCATGACGCAGGGCCACATGCAGGATGTGATGGGCGGCAAGCCCGGTCTGCTCGTGCGGGGCAAGCTGGCCAAATCCGGGGCCATAGTAGATCGTCACCCCATCGGTGCGCGCGGCGGGACCGTCTGCCGCATCGCGGTGTGCGCACCACAGCGCCAGCGCCCCAAGCGCCGGATCGTCGGTGGCCAGCCGCACCAGCGCGGGGCGGGCGCGGTCAGAATGCGCGCCAGGCGCGATCACACGCCGCCCTCGGCCCGCGCGCGTGCATAGGCCTGCCAGTCGGGCGAGGCGGCAAAGTGGTCTACCCACCCGTTTGTCAGCGCCTTTTGCAGCAACAGCTCAAAGCCATGCGTGCAAAGTTCGGCCAAGGGCAGGCTGCGCAACTCTGGCTCGCTGCGGTGCTGGTGCAACTTGCCCACCCCCACCATCAGCGCGATCACCGGGGCAATCGTGGATTGTTCCACTGCGCCAATCAGCGCATAGGTCAGTGCGGTCAGGCCGTGCAGCGATGTGGGGTAAAGCGCCCAGCGATCGGCGGGGCGGGCTGCGATCATCTCATCCACCCGCACGCTTGCGGCGATATCGGCCAGCACCAGGGCAAATTCGGCCGCCGGGGCCTCGCCCACCGCGCCCGAGATCATCACATCACGCAGACGGCGGTCGGCCACAGCGGTCACAATCGCACTGACCCGTGCCCAACTGCGCGGGGTGCAGGCGATCACCTGTCCGCGCTGAAGCGTCTCGGCGGTGGTTTCCAGCAGATCGGGTCGCGCGCGGATAAAGGCGGGGATCGCAGGATGCAGACGCTCCGGCAGGGCATAGTTTTCCACCCAATCCTGCGCAGTGGCGCGCAAGGACAGGTGGATCAGCCGGTCCGACAGCGCAGTGCCCATCTCATAGGCAATCGCGCCATCCTCGGGGCCGTTGCCAGCGGCCACAACAAAACATCTGTCAGGCAGGCGGTGCCGCCCGATCCGGCGCTCTTGCAGCAGGCCATAGACTGTCGGCTGCAAGGCTGGGGGGGCGGCTGTCAGCTCATCCAGAAACAAGACCGAGGGCTGGCCGGGGTCGTCGGGCAGATCTTCAGGGCGATACCAGACCGTGCGCTGTGCGGCGTGGTCGTAGTAAGGCAGACCGCGCAGATCCTGAGGCTCTATCGTGGTCAGGCGCAGATCGAACAGCATCGCCCCTGCGCGGGCAGCAAGGGCCTGCACAATCTCGGTCTTGCCGATGCCGGGGCGGCCATGCAGCATCCAGCTTGCGGTCATGCCACCGGCGGTCTGGGCCTGCCAGCCCTGCCACAAGACGGCTGCGGCCTCGCCCGTGGTGACGGGCATGGTATTGACGGACATGGCATTCCTCCCGCTTAGGAACATAGTGGGGCGGCGGGATCTGGCAACCGGGGGTCAGCGCGCGAATTTGATCGGCAGGGTAAAGGTGTAGCTGGCCTCCGTCAGGCCAGCAGGGGCGGCGGGAAAGCTGCGCGCCGCCTGCACCGCGCGCACCGCCGCCTGATCCAGCGCGGCATGGCCCGAAGATTTGGCGACCGCCACGCCCGCAAGCTGACCCGCGCGGCTGACGGTCAGGCGCACCGTCACCGTGCCAGAGGCGCCACCCGCGCCCGTGGGATAAGATTTGCGCCGCTCGATCCGGGTGCGGATAGATGCCCCCCACCCCGCCTTCAGATCATTTTGTCGCGCCTTTGTCAGGGTGGCCGATTGTGCTGACCCGCCTGTCCCCGCCTGCGCGCCGCCGCCACTGCCCGCCGCACGTTGGGCCGGTTGCGCGGCAGAAGATGACTTTGCCGCAGGCTTTGCGGCTGGTTTGGGCTTTTCGGCGACCTTGGACGCCGTGGCGGGATTGTCGGGTCGGGACTTTGGCCGTTGTGTGTGCTCGGGTGCCAGTTCCGGTTCCGGGTCTGGCTCCGGTAGTGGTGGGGGCGGCAGGCTGACATCGGCCATCGGTACTGCCTCGGCCAGTTGCGGCAGGGGCAGTGCCTCGGCCACGGGCATCTGCTGCGGAGACGGATCAGGTGCCGGGGCCAACAGTGGCGGTGTATCGGGCAATGCCGGGGGTGTCAGATCGGCCAGCGGCTTTGCCTCGGGCATTGGCTGGCGGTCCCAGTCGCGGATCAGATCGGCAAGCGCAGCATCTGCGGCCTGCAACGACACCAGATCGTCGCCCCCTGCTCCGGCTGCGACGGCACCGACCGTCTCGGGGCGCAAGGAAAAGGCCGCGACATGCAAACCTAGCGCCAGCGCAAGAGCCAGCCCAGCGTGCAGCCGCGCGCTCATGGTGCCGCTCCGGTCAGGGCAACCAGCTCGATCTGCGCAAACCCAAGCGAGGTCAGTTGTGGCAAGATTTGCGCCAAACGCGCCGCGGGCAAGGCAGCATCGGCGCGCAAGGTCAGGCGCGGGGGGGCCGCAGTGCAATCATTGGCGACGCAATGCCCGGTGTGGGCGGCGGCAAGCGCGACCAGGGCAGGATCGCCCGTGGTGTCGCCATAGCCAAGCAGGCCGTCAGCGGAGATGAACAAGGCAAAATCGCCCTGCGCCTCGGCTTGCGCATGCGCTTCGGGCGGGGTGACGGCAAAGGGTTCGGGTGGGGTCATCCGGGCCGAGATCAGGAAAAAGATCAACAAAAGGAAGACCACATTGATCATCGGCAGCAGGTTTTCCTGCGCGCGGCGGCGGGGGGGATCAGAGAAATCCACAGCCCTACTCAACCAGCACCAGACGGGTGAAGCCCGCGCCGGTCAGCCGGTCCATCACCGCCACCAGCGCCTGAAGATCGGCTCCGTCGCCAGCGCGCAGGATGATCGCATCGAAGGGGTTTTCGGTCAGGCCGCGCAACGCATCGGCCAGCGCGTCGGGAGCAATGGCCACGCCGTTCAGACGCAGGCCATCGGCGGCAAGGTCCACCAGACGCGGCGGGCCGGAATAGGTGCCGCCCCCGCCCGCGACAGACAGCGGCAACGCCCGGTCCATGCCAAAGCGCGAGACCAGCATGAAAAACACCAGCAATAGAAAAACCACGTCGATCATCGGCGTCAGATTCGGCCGCCTGCGCGGGCGTTCAGTGCCAAAGGTGATCATTCGGCGGCCTTGTGCGACACAGGAACCGCGCGCGCACCGTGCAGGATGCGGGTGGCGGAATCCTCCATATCATGGCGCAGCCCATCCACGACACTTTCAAACCACGTCAGCGCGATCGAAGCCGGAATCGCCACCGCCATGCCTGCGGCGGTGGTCAAAAGCGCCTCCCATATCCCACCGGCAAGGGCGGCAGGGTCGGCGCGCGACCCGGCCTCTTGCAGGGCCTGAAAGGCGACGATCATGCCGGTGACGGTGCCCAGCAGGCCCAGCAGCGGGCCGATGGTTGCGGCCAGTTCAAGACCGCGCAAACCCGCACGCGCACGCGCCAGAAGGCCACGCGCCACACGCCCGGTTTCGGCCTCGGCGGCGGTCTGGTCAAGCGCGGGATTCAGGGCGAATTGCATGGCGGCCAGCGCCAGACGCGCACGAAGCGAGCTACGACTGGCAAGCATTGCGATGGCCTGCGCGGCCTGACCTGCGGCCCAAAGGTCAAGCGCGTGCGCAGTGTGACGCCCTCCCGACCAAGCGCCAAAGGACAACAGCCGCATCACCTTCCACAGGATCAACGCCACCGTCAGCACCGACAGCACCGCAATCGCCCACATCGCCGGGCCACCCATGGCGACAAAGTCGATCAGGCGGGCATAGCCATCCTGAAGCGCGGGCGGGGCTGGTGTGATCGGCTGTTCCATGCGGCTCACTCTGATCTGACCGGCGGGAAGCAGGTTCCGACCGCCTTGGCCTTCATCCGCCATCACGGCACAGGTTTCAACCGGGTTTCGCCGGATCGGCAGGGATCGCCATGCCAATCCGCACCGGTAGCCAGCTTAAAAGTCGGTCGGCGCGCCACCCTCTTGTTTGCGACGTGCAACAAAGCGGGCAAGGTCTTCGCGGGCGGTGTCGTCCATGTCGGGCGCCTCGAACTCGGCCAGAATCTGCTTGTAGATCCGATGCGCGCGTTCGGGCGTCCAAAGCGCGCCATCGGCTTGCCACGCCTCATAGTTGCGCCAATCACTGGCAAAGGGGGCGTAGAACGCTGTCTGATAGCGGTCTTGCGTGTGCTGGCAGCCAAAGTAGTGCCCGCCTGCCCCCACCTCGCGGATGGCATCCAGCGCGATATCGTCATCAGAGGTCGCAAAGGTCGCTTGCTCAAAATAGCGCTGAATCATTTGCAGCACTTCGCAATCCATCACGAATTTTTCGGGGCTGGCGATCAGCCCGCCCTCCAGCCAGCCCGCCGCGTGATAGACAAGGTTGGTGCGCGACTGCACGGCTGCCCACAGACTGTTCGAGGTTTCCCACATCGACTGCCCATCGGGCACATTGGCCGCACACACACCGGATGACCGCAGCGGCAGTCCGTAGAACCGCACCAATTGCCCGGTCATTTGCGTGGCACGCATATATTCTGGCGTGCCAAAAGCGGGCGCGCCTGATTTCATATCGACATTGCTGGTAAAGGTGCCAATTGCCACCGGGCAACCGGGGTTGATGTATTGCAGAAGCGCAATGGCCGCCAGTGCCTCGGCCAAGGACAGCGCCACCGCACCTGCCATGGTCACCGGGGCCATCGCACCGGCCAGCGTGAATGGTGTCACTACCACCGGCTGACCACGCCGGGCCATCCGCATGGCCCCGTCCAGCATCGGGTAGTCATGTTTCAAGGGACTGACCGAATTGATGTTGGTGAACATGCGCGGGGCCGAGTCAAATTCCGAAGGTGTCAGGCCAGCAGCGATGCGGACCATTTCCATCACATCCTCTACCCTCTCCGCCCCCAGCGAATAGGCGTGAACCACCTTGTCTGTCAGGGTCAGCTGATCGTGCAGACAGTCCAGATGGCGCACACTTGCATGCACATCGACGGGTTCGACCGGATAGCCGCCGTTCAGATGGATGCAGTTGAAGTACTGCGTCAGCTTGGTGAATTCGCGAAAGGTCGCCAGATCGCCCGACCGCTTGCCACGTTCCAGATCCCATGCGTTGGGTGGCGAGGATACGTTGCCGAACAAGATATGCTTGCCACCCATGATCACACGGCGGCCCGGATTGCGCGGGGTGATGGTGAAGCTGTCCGGCGCATGGGCCAGCATCTCCATCACAAACGCTTCGTCCATGCGGACATTGGTGCCCGACACAATACAGCCCGCACGGGTCAGGATCTCGACCGCCTCGGGGTTCAGAAATTCGATGCCGATGTCCGACAGGATCGTCATGGCACCACGATGAATGCGCTGCACACCGTCGCCGTCCAGCGGCTCGGTGGGGTGGTCCGGGTTGACCGGGATGCGCCATGGCATCTGATCAATCACAGCAGAGCCGGCACGCGCCTTGTTGCCTGCCCGGCCCCCGGCACGACGTTTGCGGTCTTGCACATCACTCATCACGCATCCTTTCACCCGATCGGTGTCTTGTTGGGCAGGATGACTGAAAGCAGGGCAGCGCGCGCCATACACTGGCGACGTAAAAGCGTCGTTTTTAGGCTGCGCGTCCGGCCAGCCAAAGGGGGAGCGCACCGATATCGGGCAAAACCACATCGGCATGGGGGGCAAGATCGGCCTGCGTCGCAATGCCGGTCAGAACGGCGATGCACAGCATCCCCGCCGCACGCCCGGCATGCAGATCGTGCAGGCTGTCACCGACCATGGCCACGCGGGCCGGATCAAGACCGGTTTGACGGGCAAAGGCCAGACACATGCCGGGGCCGGGCTTGGCCCCATGGCCTGAATCGTAACCGGCGATGAAATCAAACAGATCGGTCAACCCGTGGGCGGCAAGATGCGCGCGGGCGGGAACTTCGGTGTCATTGGTGGCAAGACCCACGCGCAACCCCTTGGCGCGCAAGATTTCCAGCAACGGCCGCAGTGGCACGGCAGGCACCATCTGGGCACGCGCGGCGGCGGCGTTGATCAGCGCAGCAACCCCCACCACGCTTTGCCCCGGCAGATGGGGGTGCAAGGCGGCGGCAATGTCGCTGGCGGTGGCCGCAATCACCGGGCTGTCAGGCGCGAATGTGCCGGTCGTCAGATCATAGCCGATGGCCTGCCCCAGTTGAGCTGCGTGATCCTCGTCGCGCGCAATCTGTCGGATCAGCGTCTCAGCCCACTCGCCCCAGCTGCGGCGAAAGTCGAACAATGTGCCGTCTTTGTCAAAGATCACGCCGTCAATCATGTGTGCATCCTGCATTTGTAGCCTTTACCAAAGCGATCATGTCCAATGCAGCGACTCGCCGCCCGGCAGTGCCGCGCGCGCCAGCATCGGCGCGTCATAGCGAAGTCCGTTTGCATCGCAAAAAGCCACAACCCACGCATCATCCATCAATATGAAGTCAAGGACCGACCCAAGAAACTCCGGCTCTGCCGCACGCGCGGCCAACTCGTCCGGGGAAAGCCCGGTAGACCCCATAAAAACCGGCAGCAGATCTTCATTTCCCGCCAGCCAGGCCAGGGCCTGTAAAGCATGCATTTCAGCGGAATCTTGCCTAGACATCTTATATTTCCTGGCTTTTTGGGCAGTTTGTCGACAGTTTTCGTCAAAGGCTAAGAAAACTCTTATTGCTTCCGCAACCATTCCTTAACCAAATTGCGAGATACAGACTATCAATAAATTCACTTCAAACCTGAGTAGCATGGACGGCAGAATCCTCATCATTGATGACGTTGCGACCAACAGGATTGTCCTGAAGGTAAAGCTTGGTGCTGCGCGATATCATCCCATGATTGCGTCCGGCGGCGTTGAAGGTTTGCGTATGGCACGCGCACATGTGCCGGATCTGATTTTGCTGGATCTGATATTGCCAGATCTGTCTGGCATTGATGTTCTCAGACGCCTGCGCGAAGATCCTGTCACCCGCGATATTCCGGTTATTGTTGTGTCCTCATCAACGGCGCTTGATGACCGTCTAGCCGCATTTGAGGCGGGGGCGGATGATGTGTTCGTAAAACCCTATGATGACGATCTGATGCTGGCGCGCCTGCGCAACCTGTTGCGCGGCCGTCAGGAACTGACGGATCTGACCAAAGGGCACGACCCTGCGATGTTTGGCCTGGCAGAAACCGGAGCCGATTTCCGCCACCCTGGGCATCTGGTGCTGGTCACCGACCGCCCGGAGATGGCGTTGAAGCTGCGTCACGACCTGTCGCCGATAATGCGCGACACGATTTCGGTGCTCAAGCACGCGAACGCGTTGTCCGACACCGACACGTCGAGCAGTGCGCCGGATATCTATGTGATTGATGCAGATGGCGCGCAATCTGACCGGGCGCTGCGTCTGCTGTCTGACCTGCGCAGCCGCGCGGCGACCCGCCATGCCGGGATTTGCCTGATTACAAGTGCCGCACCCCGATCCGAAGTGATGATGGGCTTTGATCTGGGCGCGGATGCGATCCTGAACACTGACCAGACGATCCCGGAAATCGCCCTGCGTCTGCGGGCGGTGCTGCGCAGCAAACGGCGGGCCGATCTGCGGCGCGAACAGGTGCAGGACGGGCTGCGTCTGGCAGTCATTGATCCGCTGACCGGGTTGTTCAACCGCCGCTACGCCACCGCGCGCCTGACAATGATGGCCGAGCGGGCGGTCAAGGATGGCCGGGCGCTGGCAGTAATGGTGGCGGATATCGACCGGTTCAAATCCGTGAATGACCGCTATGGCCATGCGGTTGGCGACGATGTGCTGATTGAGGTCAGCCACCGCTTGGGCGCTAATCTGCGCGCTGATGACCTGTTGGCCCGAATTGGCGGTGAAGAATTTCTGGTCGCCCTGCCCTTTACCACTCTGGATGAGGCGCAGGCCGTCGCCCGCCGCCTGTGCAATGAGGTTGAGAGGCGCCCAGTTCTTCTGCCGGGCGGCGAGGCGTTGAGCGTGACCGTATCCATCGGGCTTACGCTGTCGGATGCCGTGCCTTTGGGCGGAGTGCGGGCAGACCCGGATCTGGTTGATGCGCTGATCGACCGGGCGGATCAGGCCCTTCTTGCCTCTAAACGGGCCGGGCGCAATCAGGTTACACTGGCCCGGAATGCCGCCTGACCCGGATGGGTCAGTTGCGGGGTTGCTCGTCGCCGCGCCCCGGTCTTTTGCCGCCGCGCGCCAGCGATTTCTCCAAACGCTCCACAAATACCGCCCGTTCGGTTTCTGACATCTGCACCACCAATGTCACCAGCGCGTCACGCCCGCCTTCGGCACGGCTGGCCATGCGGCGGCTTTGCGTCTCAACCGCGGCCTGAAAGGCCACCGGATCAAAGGGGCTGGCGCGCAATGCAGCCAGCACGGCATCGAAATCACCCCGCATCTGAGCCCGCATTTCGCGCAATCCCGGCCCATTCTCAACAAAACCACGCAGCATGGCGCGGCGTTGATCGCGTGTCAGTGCCTCGGTAAAGGGGCCAAAATTCAGATCACGCACAGCAGACGGTGCGCTGCGGCCAGCGTCCTGCCAGCGCAGCGCCATGCCCGCGACTGTGCCCGCCACCGCCAGGTTCAACGCCAGCGACACCGCCAGCAGGATCTTGACTCCGCGTCCTGTTGATTTGCCCGTTGACTTGGCGGGCGATATTGGCGGCGGTTCGGTCATTGCAAGGCATCCTCAATCAAAAGCGCATCAAAGCCGGGCAGCAGATCAAGGCTTTCGCTGACGCCAAAGCCGATGCTTCCGGCGAGCGACACCATCGGTTCGGGCTGGACATAGCCAATCACCAGCCCAGCCATCGCCGCGGTGCCAAGCCCCGCCACCGCCAGCGCACCGCCAAGCGCAGCGGCCAGCCGCGCCCAAAGACCGGGACGCACCGGCGCACGGCGTAGGGCCAAAGGCTGAAGCGCGCGCGCATCGGCCAGCACCCGCGCCATAAAGGCCGCGTCTATCTCGGGCGGATGGGCCTGCGCCTGCGCAAACAGCGCATCCAGATCGGCGTTCGGTGTCATGTCACTGTGCGTCTTCATATCCCAGTTCCTCTCGCCGCCCCGCCAGAAGCGCGGCCAATGCGCGTTTGCCCCGCGCGGTCAGGCTTTCCACCGCTTCAACCCCGACCTCCATGATCGTGGCAATCTCTGGGTTGGCAAGCCCTTCGATGTGGCGCAAGACCACAGCCTGCCGCTGACGGTCGGGCAAGGCCGCCAATGCCACCTGCAACGCGGCCATGCGGTCTGCCTCTATCATTGCCAGTACCACCGCCGGCTGATCGCTGGCGGGCTCGGGTGCATCGTCCAGCGGATCGGCGCGGCGTCGCTTACGGGCACGCAACCGGTCGGTCGCCAAATTGCCCACCACACGGTACAGCCAGGTTGTCACCTGCGCCTCGCCCGACCGCCAGTCGGGCGCGATACGCCACAGCCGCAGCAAAGCCTCTTGCGCCACATCCTCGGCTTCGGCCCGGTCGGCCAGCATCCGCAGCGCATGGGAGTATGCACGCGGGGCCAGACGTTGGGTCAACAGCCGTGCGGCTTCGGGATCTCCCTTTGCATAGAGACCCAGCAGCGCCTCGTCCGAGAGCGGGGCAGTTGTGTCGCGTGGCATATCCATCCTGTTGCTGGCTTATCGGCTTTCGCCCCCCGCCGGAAGGGCTACGCATCAACGCGGCCCCCCCTTGCAGGTCAGGATCAGTTGTTGCCGCGCGGGCCATGGTTGCCGCCCCGGTGCTCCCCGCGCTTGCCACCACGCTTGTCGCCGCGTCGCTCGGTCATGCGGTCCTTGGCGGCGGCTAGTTCAGCCTCGGAAATCGCGCCGTCCTTGTCAGTGTCCAACCGGTCAAACATCCGGGTGGGCATCGGACGGGTCGCCATTTCAGCGGCCGACAGCTTGCCATCGCCGTCTGTGTCCAGCCGCTCAATCATCTGTGCAGCCTGAGCGTTGGCCCGTTCAGTGGCGGTGCGGATATACATGGCGGCGATTTCTTCAGCAGACAACAGGCCATCGCCATCGGTATCAATCGCGGCGGTCCGGGCAGCGCGATACGCATCAATTTCGGCCTGCGTGACCTTGCCATCGCCATCCGCATCCACCGCGGCAAAATCCATCCCCGCCATCGGGCCCGCCATACCGCCCATGCCGCCCATCGGGCCACCCATACGGTCACCACGGTCGGCCATTGCAGCCCCTGCGGTCAGGGCGATGGCCAGCACCACCAGCGAGGCACCCACGATTTGGTTCTTATCGATCATTGGTCGCATCCTTTTTCAGACCGGCCCTTTGCTTTGTATCGGGCCTTGTGAATGTGAAACGCGGCACCGTCCCGGTTCCGTCGCAGAATGTTGCGGACTTGCGACAAAGCCGCGCAACGCTGTCGGGCGACCTCCCATATCCACATAGTTTGCGGTAACAATATGAGGCTTGAGCAGGTACGACTCACGCTGCCCCCAATATAAAAGTTGTGCGACCATGCCGGATACATTGATCTCCGCAGTTTCTGATCCCGTGATGGATGATCACGAGGACCGCGCCTTGCGCCCGGCCATGCTGCGGGGCTGGCACCGGCGCTGCCCGAATTGCGGCGCGGGGCAGATGCTGCGCAGCTATCTGAAAGTGCGCGACACCTGCCCGGTGTGTGGTGAGGCGTTTCACCATCACCGCGCCGATGACGGCCCGGCCTATCTGACCATTCTGATCGTCGGGCACCTGATGGCCCCGCTGATCCTGTATGTGTTTACTGCCTTTCGGCCCGACCCGCTGGTGCTGGCCTCGGTGTTCTCAGTGGGCACGGTGGCATTGTCGCTATATCTGCTGCCCCGGCTCAAAGGCGTGATGGTGGCGATCCAGTGGGCCAAGCGGATGCATGGCTTTGGCCGGTCTCGTGCTGGCGACTGACCCCCCGATCCGCGCGGCGGCAACGGTCATCTTGTGGCGCGAAACGTCGCTTGGGGCACAGGTGCTGATGGGGATGCGTGGGGCAGCGGCCGCGTTCATGCCATCGAAATACGTGTTCCCCGGCGGTGCTGTTGATCCGGGCGATGGGGCCAACCCTTTGCCGATGAACGCACTTTGCGTCCGTCGTCTTGGCATCTTGGCCAACGATGCCGCCCCCTCACCCGGCGCTTTGGCGGGTGCGGCGCTGCGTGAGTTGCATGAGGAAACCGGACTGGTCTTGCCTGCCACCGACGCGCCTGCGCTGCGCTTCGTGTTTCGCGCCATTACACCGCCCGGTCGCACACGCCGGTTTGATGCGCGGTTCTTTCTGGCCGATTCGGGCTACCTGGCTGGGTCACCAGATGATTTCAGCGCGGCAGGGGATGAGCTTTCACACCTGCACTGGATCGGGCTGGCGGAAGCCCGCGCGCTTGATCTGCCGTTCATAACCGAAGTGGTGCTGGCCGAAGTGACCGCAAGTCTGCGTGGTGCGCCAGATCAGGGTGTGCCGTTTTTCGACAACTCTGGCACCACGCCGACGTTTCGACGAATCGTATAAGCGGCGTCGGCCTGCATCAGCGGATGCGGCACCGGGTCTTTGGCACGAAAGAAGTGTCGTGCGAATATCTGGGCATAGGAACGGTAGGCATAGCCGTCATTGCGGCGCAGGTAATGGTCACGGTTCGCGGCATACAGCGCAGGCAAACGATACCACGCCACCTGCGGGTGCATGTGGTGAACAACGTGCAGGTTATTGTTCAGAAACAACAATGCAAGTGGGCCACGGTCTTCGACAACCACCGTGCGGGCACGGGCGGCTTCATGCGCACGGTGTTCCAGATAGGTGCGGATTTTGAGCAACCCCGCCGCGATGTAGAACGCAATCAGATACCCCACCCACCCCATCGGAGCGTAAGCCAGCCACAACACCAGCAGCGCAAGCCCGCCAAGATGCAGCAGCCAGTCGCGCTGCACCGCGCGGTCATGGCGCAAAAGCCGCGCCTCGGATCGCAGCCAAAAGATGGTGCCAATCAGGGGGCCAATCACCATACGCCCAAGCAGCGTGTTGTTGGCACTCAGCACATGCTGCATCCAGCGCGGCTGGCGCGCCCAGACCACCGGGTCAAGGTAGTTCGATTCCGGGTCATCATAGGGATCGGTCAGGATCGGGTCGTGGTGATGCGCCAGATGGGTGGCGCGAAAGCGGCCATAGGGCACGGTGGGAAACAGCGCCGGAAACACCAGTGCCTCATTCAGCCACGGGGTCTGGAACGGGTGGCCATGCAGCGCCTCGTGCTGAAGCGAGGAATATTGCGTGATGGCCAGCGCCGTCACGATCACCGCCAGAACAGGCGACAGGGTGTAAAGCGTGGTGGTGCCAAAGGCCCACAGCCCATAGGTGACAATCAAAACGGACAGAGTAGGCCATTCAACTGCGGCGCGGCTGCGGTGGGAAAGGACTGGGTCGCTTTGGTCCAAGATGTTGATCCGTATGTGATAACCCTTTTGTGACTATCACTTGCGCTGCGCCCCGAAAACGCCAAGGATACGCAACAAAATATCACCTTCGTTGACTTTAATCACCAAAGGCGGGCTATGATCGACAAACGCATCCGGGCGGCCCTGTTCCGCACCCGATTGGCCGAGGCGATGGCCGAACGCGGCATGTCACAGGCGGCTTTGGCGCGGGCTTGCGGGGTGGATCGGTCCACCATCAGCCAGCTTCTGGTGTCGGACAAACGCATGCCCAATGCCCAGCTTGCCGCCGATTGCGCGCAATCCCTTGGGGTATCTGCCGACTGGTTGCTGGGCCTCTCCGGGCGGCCCGAGCCGATGGCAGACCTGTTAGCGATGCAGTTGACCGAAACCCAAGCCCCGCGTGCTCTGATCGACGAGGCGATCTTTGGCTGGCACCAAGAGGCGGCGGGCTACAAGATCCGCCATGTGCCCGCCACCCTGCCCGATACGCTGAAGACGCGGGCCATGGTCGATTGGGAATATGCGCCGCAACTGGGGCGATCGGCGGCGCAGGCGATTGGCGCGTTCGAGGACCGGCTAAGCTGGATGCGCGGCGCGCGGTCGGATTACGAAATCGCCCTGCCCCGGCACGAGCTTTTGGCCTTTGCCACCGCAACTGGCTATTACACCGGCCTTCCCGTCGCCCTGCGGCTGGAGCAGATCGACCGGCTGATAGAATTGTCTGAGGCGCTGTATCCGGCGCTGCGGATCTATCTGTTTGACGCGCGCCGGGTGTTTTCCGCTCCGATCACGGTGTTCGGGCCGCTGCTGGCTGTGCTGTATCTGGGGCGGCACTATCTGGCGTTCCGCGACACCGCGCGGGTGGAAAGTTTCACCCGGCATTTTGACTGGCTGGTGCGCGAGGCCGAAATCAGCGCCCGCGATGTGCCCGCGCATCTGCGCGATTTGCGGTCGCGGATTTCTTAGAAGGCCTGCAACAGCCTTGTGTCATAGCCGTTGAAATCGAAAATCTCACGCGCGGCGGTCAGGCGGTCGCGCGGCAAGGCCCCGCCCCGATTGAGGATAAAGCCAAACGCCCCAGACGGCGTACCGATGGCAAGGGTGCGGTAATCGGTATCGACCCAGATCACCCACCATTCCTGCCCGCCCGCGCGGAACCGACCCGGCCCGATGGCCTGCAACGGCCCGGTCAGCCGCACATCCTGCCCCGACAGGCACAGCCGCGCATTCACCGTCAGCGCGCCCGCCTGCCCGCCAATCTCTGCCCCACCGGGGGCACAGCCACCCGTCGTCGCAAAAGCCGCCGATTGCCGCCAGTTGCCCACGAGCCGCGCCTGATCAAACTGCGCGTTCGACCAGATCGGTGCGCCTGACGGTCGATAGCTGACCGCTTCAGGCGGTGCAGTTTTGGGCGCGCAGCCCGCCAGCACCACAAGGGCCAAGGCAAGACCACCCCATAACCCGCGCTTCAGTTGATACATTGGGTCAACATCCTTCCGGTCTCGTTCAGGATGTCATGACAGCTCAGCATTGGCGTAACCGGGGCACAGGTTCTGGACTTTTCAAGGCAATAACCTGTGCAATCGGTTGATTTCTGGCAGGATTTGCCCCCATCCTTGGTGGGCGACTGGCAAAAGGCTGCCGATCCGCCGCCCGCCACGCTCCACCGTCCGCCCCGCTTTTCGCAGGCCAGATGCGCGGCTGTCTTGATGGCCACGGGTGCTACCGGCTCTGCTGCAGCCGGGGCGGCGCCGGACGGCGCATCGGGCATCTTGTCCGGCACTGGTGCCAATGGCGCGGGGTCTTGATCATCAGGGGGTGGCACAGCCTTCGCCGCAAGGGGTGCCGCGCCATCCAACGAGGTCACCGCAATCTCCCCCCCGGTGATCGGGCTTTCCACAGCCGCCGCAGGCTCTGCCCCACCCCGATTGCCAAAGGGAAGCGCCTGACAGCCCGCCAGCCCAAGCAAAGCACACACTACAAAAGGGATCAGGCGCATGGTGCGGCTCAATACGGCATAGGGTGCAGGCGATGCGCTATGGCGATATCGGCCAGCACCGATTCGGACAAAGAAAGATCCGCCGCCTTCAGATTGACGGCCAGTTGCCCAAGACTGGTGGCCCCGATGATCGGGATACAGGGAAACGGGCGCGACAGACAAAACGCAATTGCCATCTGGCACGGGTCAAGCCCATGGGTCGCTGCAATGCCAAGATAGGCCGCCACGGCCGGAAACACCTGCGGCGTGATCCGCCCGCCAAGATCGGGGGTGAAGCTACGCCGTGTGCCTTCGGGCACCACATCGCCCGCATACTTACCGCTGAGCAAGCCCGCCGCGAGAGGGGAGAACGCCAACAGCGGCATATCCTCAAGCGTGCTTAGCTCGCACCAATCAGTGTCGAACTGGCGGCACAACAGCGAGTATTCGTTCTGCACCGACATCATGCGCGGCAGGCCATGGGTCTGCGCCAGATGCAGCCACAGCGCCG
Source organism: Pseudotabrizicola sp. (assembly GCF_030684215.1). Lineage (GTDB taxonomy): Bacteria > Pseudomonadota > Alphaproteobacteria > Rhodobacterales > Rhodobacteraceae > Pseudotabrizicola. The sequence continues at coordinate 124,156 of NZ_JAUXOV010000036.1, read as the reverse complement.
CCCCCCAGGTGCTTTCATTCGACAGGCCGATGGCGCGGATCTTGCCTTGATCGATCAGGTCAGCGGCGGTGTGCAGCACATCCAGCATATGCGCTTCAACTTCCGAGCGGTCTGTCACACGCGGGGCAAAGCGCCACGCCTGGCGAAAGTGATAGCTGCCCCGGTTAGGCCAGTGCAGTTGGTAAAGGTCGATGTAATCGGTCTGCAACCGGCGCAGACTGTCCTCGACCGCCGCCCGCAGTGCGGCCCCGGTTATCGGAGCACCATCGCGCACCGCCGCCTGCCCCGCCCCGCTGATCTTGGTCGCGATCTGCACCCGGCTGCGCCCGCCACGCTGTGACAGCCAGGTGCCGATGATGGTTTCGGTATTGCCCACCGTCTCGGCCTTGACCGGGTTGGTCGGATACATTTCCGCTGTGTCCCAAAAGGTCACACCATGGTCCATGGCCATATCGGCCTGAGCGTGACCCTCGGCCTGCGTGTTCTGGCTGCCCCATGTCATCGTGCCAAGGCAAAGCCTGGATACGTCTATTCCGCTGTGTCCCAGTCGAACCCGTTCCATTACCTGCCCTTTTCATCGCATATTCTCTTGGCACGCAACCTAACCGCCCTGTCTGGCATGGCAAGTCCAGTCAGCCCACTGCACGATGATTTGCACAGCAAGGTCTTGTGCGATGTCACGGTTTGCCGCCCCGCGACAGCGCCGAAAACCGCCCTTTACTCTGCCCGACAAAACCGCTCTGCTGGCCTTTATGCGCTTGCTGGTCTCCTTTGCTGCCCTGTTCCTGTCGGTCGTGCTTTTGCAGCTTGGCCTTGGCGGCGTGGCCCCATTGGATGCCATATCCGGCGTCGCATTGGGGTTCAGCACGGCGCAGATCGGCTTTCTTGGCTCGGCGCATTTCTTCGGGTTCTTCATCGGTTGCTGGTGGGCCCCACGCCTGATGGGAGATGTCGGACATTCGCGCGCCTTCGCTGCCTTTACCGCCGCAGGCACGCTGGGCATTCTGGCGCATATGATGGTGGTCGATCCCTATGCCTGGGCGCTGATGCGGCTGACATCGGGGCTGGCGGTGGCGGGGTGCTACACGATCATCGAGGCGTGGTTGCAGGCCAAGGTCACCAATGAAACCCGAGGGCGCGCCATGGGGCTGTACCGCGTGGTCGATATCGCCGGCAGCCTTGGTGCGCAGTTGATGATCGGGGTGCTGGAGCCAGCCAGCTACCTGTCTTACAACATCCTCGCTCTGCTGTGTTGCCTTGCCATCTTTCCCCTCACCCTCAGCCGTGCCGAAGCGCCCGAGATGCCCGACGCGCCGCGTCTGCGCCCCGGCCTCGCCTGGCGATTGTCGCCACTTGCCTCGGCGGGTGTCGTGGTGTCCGGCATCACCGGGGCCGCCTTCCGCATGGTCGGCCCGCTTTACGGCACCGAGGTCGGCCTGCGCGCCGATCAGATCGCGCTGTTTCTGGCGGCCTACGTCCTTGGCGGGGCCTTCGCACAATATCCCGTCGGTTGGCTGGCCGACCGCTACGACCGTCGCTGGGTGCTGATCGTCATATCGGTCGCCGGGGCAGCGGCCTGTGCAGCAACCGTGTTGGCGGCAGGCAGCGGCACGGTGGGCGTCTTTCTGGCCGCCGGGTTTTTCGGCTTTGTCACCTTGCCGGTCTATTCCATCTCGACCGCCCATGCCCATGACTATGCCACCCAGATGGAACGGGTGGAACTGTCCGCCGCCCTGATGTTCCTCTACGCTGTCGGTGCAATCGCAAGCCCGCTGATTGCCGCGCTGCTGATCGACAGCTATGGCCCCTCGGCGATGTTCCTGATGATCGCGCTCGCCCATATCGGGCTGATCCTGTTCGGCCTTGCCCGGATGCGTGCCCGCCCCACACCCGGCAGCCGCACCCCCTATACCTATGAGCCGCGCACCTCTTTCCTGATTGGCAAACTACTGCGCGGCCGCCGGGACCGCTGACCAAAACGTGCACGCCTTATGGATTGCTGCTTTCCAAATACTCAAAATGCGCCGCCTGCCCCCCGCGCATGCTCTGGCAAGCTCGCACTGCTTGCGTTAAACGAACGCCATAATCAGGCAAAGGCGCAACATGGCACGGATTCTCATCACCTCGGCCATTCCCTATATCAACGGGATCAAGCATCTGGGCAACCTCGTCGGCAGCCAACTGCCCGCCGACCTGTTCGCCCGCTATAACCGCGCCCGCGGGCATGAGGTGATGTTCATCTGCGCCACCGATGAACACGGCACGCCCGCCGAACTGGCCGCGGCCAAGGCAGGACAGCCCGTGGCGGAATACTGCGCCGAAATGCACGCCGTGCAGGCCGAGATTGCGCGCGGCTTCCGGCTGTCGTTCGACCATTTCGGCCGGTCGTCCAGCCAGCGCAACCATCACCTGACCCAGGCTTTTGCAGCGGCCTTGGCCGATAACGGCCTGATCCGCGAAGTTTCGGAAAAGATGATCTATTCGGTTGATGACGGCCGCTTCCTGCCCGACCGTTATGTTGAAGGCACCTGCCCCAACTGCGGCTACGACTCTGCGCGCGGCGATCAGTGCGACAACTGTACCAAGCAGCTTGACCCGACCGATCTGATCAACCCACGATCGACCATTTCCGGCAGCACCAAGCTGGAACTGCGCGAGACCAAGCACCTGTATCTGATGCAGCGGTCCTTGCGTGACAAGCTGGAGGCGTGGATCGACAGCAAACACGACTGGCCCCTGCTGACCACCTCGATTGCGAAGAAGTGGCTCAATGATGGTGACGGGTTGCAGGATCGGGGCATCACACGCGATCTGCACTGGGGCATTCCGGTCAAGCGTGGCGATCAGCCCTGGCCGGGGATGGAGGGCAAGGTGTTCTACGTCTGGTTCGACGCCCCCATCGAATACATTGCCGCCACCGCCGAATGGGCCGATGCCAACGGGCTGGACGATGCCGCGTGGCAGCGCTGGTGGCGCACCGACATGGGCGCCGAGGACGTGACCTATTACCAGTTCATGGGCAAAGACAACGTGCCCTTCCACACCCTGTCCTTCCCGGCCACCATCCTTGGATCGGGCGAGCCGTGGAAGCTGGTCGATTACCTCAAGTCCTTCAACTACCTCAATTATGATGGTGGCCAGTTCTCCACCTCACGCGGGCGCGGGGTGTTCATGGATCAAGCCTTGTCGATCCTGCCCGCCGATTACTGGCGCTGGTGGCTTTTGTCCCATGCGCCAGAATCGTCAGACGCCGAGTTCACCTGGGAGAATTTCCAAGGCTCTGTGAACAAGGATCTGGCGGATGTGCTGGGCAATCTGGTCAGCCGGGTGACAAAATTTGCCACCGCGAAGTTCGGCACCACTGTTCCGGCGGGTGGCCACTTTGGCCCGATGGAGACCGCGCTGATTGCCGACCTTGGCGCGCGCATCCGCGAGTATGAGACGCTGATGCAGGCGATGGAGGTGCGCAAGGCTGCCGCCGAACTGCGCGCAATCTGGGTGATCGGCAACGAATACCTGCAAGCCGCCGCCCCTTGGACCGTGGTGAAAACCGATCCCGAGCAAGCGCAGGCGATGGTGCGGCTGGCACTGAACCTGATCCGGGTTTACGCGATCCTGTCGCAGCCTTTCATCCCTGACGCATCAGCAACGATGATGGCCGCGATGGAATCGGATGACTGGACATGGCCTGATGACTTGCCCGCAGCGATGCGGGTGCTGGAGCCGGGCGCCGCGTTCGCGGTGCCCGAAAACCTGTTCCGCAAGATCACCGACGAGGAACGCACCGACTGGCAAGCGCGCTTTGCCGGGGTTCGCACGTGACAACGGCGCCAGACGCCCCCGTCTGGCAGCTTGTTCTGGTGCTGTGGGGCACCAAATACCCTGTGGCCGAGGTCAATCATCTGATCGACACAGTGTGCCGCCACGCCAGTCACCCGCCCCAGGTGGTCTTGGTGACCGACCAGATGCGCGACGGCCTGCGCGAAGGTGTGATACAGCGCGAAATTCCGGCTTTTTTCATGGACCCAAGGATGCGCGGCGGTGGGTGTCAGACCAAGCTGTGCATGTTCGAGGCGGGGGTGGTCCCAGACGATCTGCCCGCCGTGTTCATTGACATCGACACGGTGGTTTTCGGTGACATGACCCGGTTTCTGGCACTCCAAACCACGCGTCGGACCGTCGCGATTTTGCACAGCGCGATCCTGCCCTTTGGTGCGATAGCCCGCGCGATTTATCGTCTGACCAAAGGGCGCAAGTATGCGCGCGGCAATTCGTCCATCGTGGTCTATCACCCGGCGGAATGCACCCATATCGCAGCACGCTACCGCGCCTTGGTGGCCGAGGTTGGCTATAACGGCATTCGCCCGATGGTCGCGGATGAGCGGTTTATCAGTTGGTCACACCAACCCCACATGCGTGCAATTCCGCGCGATATGGCAGTAAAGCTGCCGACCGAGTTCATGCTGCCCTGGCCTTGGCTGATCCATCTTCGGGCCAGCCTGCCTTGGGTGCGCAGGCGCTGGAGCCGCCTGATCGCCCTTACCCTGCCTGGGGTGGAGGTCAAGGGCGACGCCTTGCTGGCACTGCCGGACGGGGCAGAAGTGGTGGACCGCAAGGGGCGTCGTTTGATCTGGTCAGAGGCAGCCCTTGGCCCAGTCAAAGCCCAGCTGATTGCCTATTACAAAGCACTTAAACAAAGTGGAAAAACCCCATGATTTTAGGCCATATCGGCGCGCGCAAAGGGTCAAAGGGCGTTCCGGGAAAAAACTTTCGCACACTGTGTGGCAAGCCGCTGATTGACTGGTCGCTGGACCAGTTGTTCGCCAACCCGCGGGTCGGCGCGGTGGTGGTGTCGACCGATGATCCGGCGATTTATGAACATGCCGTGGCACGCGGCGCGCTGGATATTGGCTTGCGGCCCGCAGAGCTTGCCACCGATACCGCGCCGAAATGGGGCGTCTGGCAGCATGCGCTGGCCGCGTCCGAGGCGATCTGCGGGCCTGTCTCGGCCTTTCTGGATCTGGACTGCACCTCGCCCCTGCGCATTCCCGAAGACATTGACGGCGCGTTGGACAAGTTCGAGGCGGAGGCCCCGGATATGGTGATGAGCGTCTGTGAGGCGCGCAAGAACCCCTATTTCAATCTTGTCGAACCCGATGCCACCGGCGCGCTGCAGGTGTCCAAACCGCTGCCCGGCGGGGTCTGGGCACGGCAAGATGCGCCCATGGTGTATGAACATGTCGGCGTGGTCTATGTGGTCGCACCGGATTATCTGCGCCGCGCAAAGACGATTTACGAAGGGCGCGTGGTGCCCTTTGTGCTCCCGTCCGAACGCTGCCATGACATTGACACGCCGTATGATTTCCGGCTGGTCGAGTTCCTGTTGACCGAACAGCTGAACGCTGGCGTCAGGAAGACCTGACCTGCGCCAACAGGTGCGGAATCGCGGCAAGGGTCTTGCACGTGGCGTCGGAATGGGCTGCGGTGAAGGCAGCGATCCGGGCCGGATCGGTCGGAGGATTTGCCAGCAGATGCGCCGCAAGCGCTGATGCATCGGAAACGGATACCGCAACGCCCGCGGCTTCGGCCTCGGCAAAGGGGTATTCGATGGTATGAGTGTGCGGGCCTGTGATCACAGGCTTGCCCAGCACCAGCGCCTCGGAAATATTATGCGCGCCCTTAGGATTGAAGCCGCCGCCGACGATCACCTGATCGGCCATCGCCAGATAACCATACATCTCACCCAGAGAATCCCCGAAAAAGATGTCAGGGCAGTTGTCCGGCTTTTCCCAATCTGCTGGATCAAAAGGCGTCGGAAAGGACGACCTGCGCAGAACGGAAAACCCCTCTGAAGCAAGTGTTTCCGCGACGTGGTTAAAGCGTTCAGGTCGGCGCGGCACATAAACGATCAGCGGCTTGGGCAGACCAAGCCTGCGCGCCTGATCGTGCAGGGCGCGGATGGCGTGGATATAGGTCGCATCCTCACCTTCAATGGCGCTGGCAATTGTGATCACACTGCGATCTGCGGCCCCGATCCAGATGCGCGCCGCATGCCCCGCCGCGACCAGTGCGGGCGGCACCGGCTGGTCAAAGCGCAACTCGCCTGTTACAGCGATGTTGCGCACACCCACGCTGGAAAAGCGCTGCTCCTGAAGATCGGATTTGACCAGTGCCCCGGCAAATCCGCGCATCACAGCTTGCCGGATGCGCATGCCCTTGCTGTCGCGCACCAGCGCGCGGTTGGGATATTGCGCGTTGCACATGAACAAAGGCACGCCAGCAGCGCGGGCTGCCGCGACCATACGAGGCCAGATCTCAATCTCCATCACCAACCCGTAAGTGGGACGGAACGCGCGGAAAAACCCGTGGTAGGCCCAGCTGGTTTCCAGTGGCACCCACACCACCCGCATCCTGTCGGCACTGATATCTGCGGCGAAAACCCGCTGCGCCTCGGCCCGGCCTGCGGGGGTGAAATGCGTGGTCACGATCCGGTCGCCTCGGTCCAGCAGCGCACGGATCAGCGGGACAGCCGATCGCACCTCGCCCAAGGACACCGCATGCACCCAAACCGCACCGGGCAAGGGCGCAGGGTATCGGCCAAAGCGTTCAGCCAGATGGGCGGTATAGGCCGGGTCTTTCCGCCCGCGCCGCCACAGATAGCCAAGGATCAGCGGCAGACCAAAGGTCCACAGCGCCGACCAAAGCAGCAAAAAGACCCGCATCATCGCCGCACCAAGGCCAGCAATTCAGCGGCCAGCGGGTCAAGCGCGCCCGCCGCACGGTGCACGATCTGCCCGGCGCGCAGGCCGATATCGGGCAAATCTGTGTCTTGCAACGCCTCGGCCAGCTTGCCAAATGGCACGGACACTGCCGCAACTTCGTCGTGCAGGGCCTTGTAGTCATTCAAGAAGTTCGCAGTGTCCGGTCCGTGCAGAATGGCCGCATTGAAATGTGCCGCCTCCCATGGATTGTGGCCGCCGACGGCGTCAAAGCCACCACCGATCAGGGCGGCTGATGCCAAACGATACCACAGACCCATCTCTCCATAGGTGTCGGCCAGCCAGACCGCGTCGCCCGCTGACGGCACCCGCCCTAGGCTGCGGCGGGCAAAGGGCAGGCGCGCTTCGGTCAATTGCGATGCCACCACCCCGGCGCGCCCAGCATCGCGGGGCGCAAGGATCAGCAGCCACTGCGGATCGACCTGCCACAGCGCGGCCTGTGCGGCCACCGCCTGCGCCTCATCCCCTGCATGGGTCGAGGCCGCCACCCAGACCTTACGGCCCTGCACTGCCGCTTGCGCCTGCGCAAGCGTGGCAGGGTCTGCAGCCAGCGGCGGGGCGGCAGATTTGAGCGATCCAGTTACCTGCACCCCGCTCGCGCCAAGCGCGGTCAGATGATCGGCACTGCGCGTATCCTGCGCCGTGATCCGCGCAAAACGCGCCAGCAGATCACCGTAAAGCCCGCCCGCTCTGACCCTGCGATTGAATCCGGCATCTGTCATCCTCGCATTGACCAAGGCCAGCGGAATGCCACGCGCATGGGCGGCGACCACAGCACCCGGCCACAGTTCTTGCTCGGCCCAGACCGACAAATCGGGGCGCCAGTGATCCAGAAACCGCGCCAGATAGGTCGGCGCATCAAGCGGCAGATATTGGTGCTGCGTGCGGGGCGGCAGATTGGCCCCGATCACCTGTGCGGAGGAGCGCGCAGAAGAGGTGATCAGAAACTGCAACGCCGGATCATGCTGTGCCATTGCCGAAATTAACCCGCGAAGGGCCAGCACCTCACCTAAACCGACCGCGTGCAGCCAGATCAACCGCCCCTCTGGCCTTGGGGCCGAGGCGTAACCGCGCTTTTCATCCATGCGTGCGGGGTCTTCCTTGCCGCGCGCAAGCCGTCTGCGCAAGATAACGGGACCGGCCAGCGCGATCAGCGGGCTGGCCGCCAGATAGGCCCGCAAGACGAGGCCCTTTGGCGCGCGGCTAGGCAAGATCTTGATCTTGGAAAGATTTCTGAAGCCCCTGCGCCCAAAATTTGGGGCTGGTCAGGGTCTGAGCAAAGCGGTCAGCGGCGCGGCCTGTTCCAAAGCCTGTGTCTTGGGCATGGCGCTGACCCCAGCGGGTCGCCAGAAACTGCGCCACTGCCGACGCGTCGCCCGCGCCCGCAAAGGCAACTGACGCTGCCATCGCCCGATTGGTCTGGCGGGTACCAACATCCAGCGATGGGATGCCCAGAAACGGCGCCTCACGCACGCCGGCACTGGAGTTGCCGACCATACAAGCCGCGTGTTTCATCAGTTCCGAGAAATGCGCGAACCGCATCGACGGGATCAGGCGGAATCGATCCTTGGTCAGGCAGTTCAGCACGCTGAAAATCGCATCCGACCCCGGATCATTGTTCGGCGCGATCACCACAAAACTACGCCCCGACGCGTCAAGCGCGCCAAACAGCGCCTGCGCCTGCGCACCCATCGTGGCCTGCTCGGAGGTGACAGGGTGAAACACCGCGATGCCGTAATCGGCAAAGGGAATGTCATAGCGCGCGCGCACCTCATCCAGCGAAACCCCTGACGGCCCAGCGTGGAAATCAAGCTCGGGCGAGCCGATGACATGGATCGCCTCCTCGGCCTCGCCCAGCACCATCACCCGCCGCTTGGCGCTATCAGAAGAAACAAAATGATGCGTGGCCAGCTTGGTGTTGCAGTGGCGGAACACCTCATCAATGGTGCCCGACACCTCGCCGCCCTCAATATGGGCGGACGGAATGTAGTTGGTGGCGGCAACCAGAGCGCCCGCCAGTGCCTCTATCCGGTCACCATGAATGACGATCAGATCGGGCTGGTGTTCGGTGATATAATCCGAAAAGCCGACGACGGTTTTCGCCAGCACGATATCCTGACCATCACCGGGGCGCTGGTTCAGAAATTCATGCACCCGCACCCCCGGCATGCGCTGCACCTCTAGCTTGGTAAGGCCGTAGCGGTCCATCATATGCATGCCGGTGACGAAAAACGTCACTGCATGGCCCGCATCGCGCGCGGCCGCGGCCAGCGGTTCCAGCTTGCCGAAATCGGCGCGGGTGCCGGTGAGGAAGAGGAGGGATTTTGTCAATTCAAATCTCGCCGGAACATCACCACAGTTCCGCCAAGCTGGCAAGGAGAAGGCTGCAAGCCATATCTGGCAAGGGACGTGTAGATTGACTCTATCTGCTCAGCGGACAGAATATGCGGGTGCAGTTCAATCACAACTGCCCGCAATCCTCCGGCTTCCAGTGCTGGTATCAATTCTGCCTCTCCGCCTTCGATATCACACATGAGAACCGTTGGCTTAAACTCTACAACCACATCTAAAACCGACCGGGCCGGAACAGAAATTGTTCTGACACTTCGCCCATCATTGATATCCAGCATAGAGTTCGAGGCAAAGGATCCAGAGATGTGAAATTCCCGTGTCTCATCGACGTCGGCATGCGGTACCAGAACAGCATGACAAAGTTCGACATTTTCTATGTTATGATCTTTTAGAAACTTTCGGGTGTCAGAAATCAGATCTGGGTTGGCTTCAAACGAAAGAACAAATCCGTCCGGTCCGCAGGCTCGACCAATAAGGGCGGTCACAATCCCAAGGCCCGAACCAAGCTCCAGAACCCTATCTCCAGGCCTAATGCACGCACGCAACCCCTTAATCTCGGGGGTTTCGTAATAATTACGGGCGAGCGCCATAACAACATCGGACCGCATACCCGACCGTGCGATAGGAACCTGTAATCCCTGATAGAAAATCGTCGTTCTAGATCTATCCAGACCGAGCAATGCAAACTTGATCTTGCCCCTGATCCGACCAATTTCTCGGGAGAGTTTCCACCATGGAAGATTGGGCATCGTTTCGTCTCCTTCAGAACCAGCTGGCTACTGGGAAACATCCCAGCTCCCCCATCGGTGCTACATACCAGCGCTTGTCATCTGCTATCGGAACCAACGTCTGCTGATCCAGCCGTTTTTCTAAGATATTCCATTCCGCTTCAGTGCGGGTCAAGCTTCACTCCATCACGCTGGACGATTTCATCGATAACTTCTGATCTGGGACGGGGCAAATCTCCGGCCATGACCGCAGCCAGATATCTTTCGCGCATCCGAGTGTAAAGCGTACCGTATGTTCGCTTCAGAAACGTACCAGTCCCTTTTTTCAGAAAGGGCATGTCCAGCAAGGTCATGCTTGCAAATACAAATGCGCCATGAAAATTCCGCTTCAGCGTGACCCTTCTGATGTGGTCGATAACGTTCGCACGCCAGTTCTGGGCATCGACAGGTTCAGACAACAGGGCCTCACCCTCAGCCCTGAACACATCATCGGTATAGGCCGCATAAAAAAGCGTTTTTCGCAAAAACTCCGAATCCTGTTGCTCAAGAGCTGTCATAAAGTCTTCGCGGCCAAACAAGCCATCGGCGGTCAGCCCACCTTTTCGCATTTCCTCGGTGATCTTTCGCTCGCCGCGGTAAACCGCGTTGTACTTGTTGGACGACAGACGATAGCGCTGCCAGAATGACCGAAAGCACTCGGACCGCACAGCATGACGATCAAACAGGAAAAAATAGCTCTCGATCACCCTCGATCCAAAGCCCTGTCTGGTTTTTGAACGATGCGATCGATGAACAACTGTTCCGGTCACATCTATTCCGGATGCCTCCATTCTTGGAAGCAAGGTATCTTCCGGGCCTGTTGGAAACCAAATGGAGTCGTTCATCACCAGTAGTTTTGCCGGATCAGCGCGGACATCGAAAAGGTGGAGTATCCCATCACGATAGCCACCGAAATCATAACCGTAATTGGGGCGGATCAACACGGCCCAGACCTGATCCCGCAACAGCGCTATATCATTCTCGGCAAGCTGTCCGTTTGAGACAATGAGCACACTGTAGCCTTGACGCGCCAGAATGCGGCAGGTCTCAAGAGTTGATATGCACAGTCCTTTCGGTTGAAAGATCAGATAGATCGCAATCTTGTCCAAGGGCGATTGCCCGGTAGATATGATCCGAGTGAGCGTGACCCGGTTCCTGTCATAGCGCCACTGAACTACAGGTTCCCATGTCAATCCGATCACGGCCTTAATCTGCTGGACGAACCGGTCAAACTCCCGGGCAATCTTCCACCCCGGGATCACGCCAGATCCGCCCATTTCAACTGCGTGTTCCGCGTTACGGCGCGGGTCAGGCGTTTGCCTACCACCTTGTCGAAATCATAGCCCGCAATCTCGCCCGAGCCGGGGCGGCGCGCCCAGATGTCGGATTCGGTGATCACATGGCCTGCGGGCAGGTCGGCATCGGCCACCACGCTGGCGCGGGCGAAGCGGTAGACGGGTTCTTCGGCTTCGGTCCGTTGTTTGGGGTTGTTGGCGGCGATCCAGATCTCGCGTGAGCGGTCGATCAGGTGGCGCAGTTCGGACGGGTCCATCGAGTTGATGATATCGGGGCCCTTGCGGTAGCGGGTATCGGTGTAGTGCCGTTCCAGAATGGACGCCCCCAACGCCACGCTCGCAAGCGCCATTTCTGGCCCGATGGAATGGTCAGAGAACCCCACAACCGCATTCGGAAACGCATTTTTCAGATCGGTCACGCCGCGCAAGCTGACAATCTCGGGGGGTGAGGGATAGAGGTTGGTGCATTCCAGCAGCGCGTAGTCCACCCCAGCCGCATCCAGAATGGCCACGCTGGCGCGGATGGTTTCAATAGTCTGCATCCCCGTGGACAGGATCACCGGTTTGCCCTTGCGCGCGATGTGGCGGATAAGCGGCAGATTGTCCGCCTCGCCCGACCCGATCTTGTAGGCAGGCACGTCAAGGGTTTCGAGAAAATCCGCCGCCGCGCGCGAAAACGGGGTAGATATCCAGATCATCCCCAGCGATTCAGTATAGCGTTTCAGCTCTGCCTCATCCGTCAGTGACAGCGCGCAGGCCTCCATCACATGCCAGATCGACACATCCGCATTGGGCGGAAAGATCGACTTTGCCTCCTCGGTCATCTCATCTTCGATGATATGGGTCTGGTGCTTGATCATCTCGCAGCCTGCCCCCGCAGCAAGTCGCACCATCTCTTTGGCGACGGCAAGGCTGCCACCATGGTTGATGCCGATTTCTGCGATAACCAAAGGCGGGTGATCGGGGCCAATCTCACGGGTGCCGATTTTCATGGGGGCGCGGTCCTTGCAAGGGTTTTGTCCTGATCTACCGCCCGCGCGGGCGCAAGGAAAGCCCTATGCCCGCAAACGCTGCGCCAGACGGGCTATCCTTGCGCGGATTTCCGGGCGGACCGGGCCTTCGCGGGGCGGGTCCAGCAGCGTGGTCAGCAGATGCGGCGCAGGCGGCGGGCGCCCCCCCCCGCCCCAATGCAGGGCGCGCAATATGTCTTGCGCCGGGTCTGGCAGCTGGTCAGGGATTTCCACCCCCGCCAGCGTGGCCCAAAGCACCGACCAGCAGCGCCCCACCGACCACGGGTTATAGCCACCGCCACCCAACAGCAAAAACCGTGGCGCCATCGGCAGAAGGCCGCGCAGCACCTCAATATAGGCGCAGTTCGACAGGGAAAGCCGTGACAGCGGGTCTTCATCCAGCGAATCCGCCCCGGCTTGCAGGATGATCACATCGGGACGGTGCGCCTGCACATGGGGCAAGATCACACCGTCCAGCACCGCGCGCATTTCCGTATCGTTAAAGCCGCGCAGCACCGGCAGGTTCACGCAATTGCCGCCGCCGTCATCCTCCAGCGCCCCGGTAAACGGCCAACGTCCTTCTTCATGGGTCGAGATCAGCAGGGTGCGTGGATCGCCCGAAAAGCCATGCTGCACCCCGTCACAGTGATGTGCATCAATGTCGATATAGGCAATGCGGCGCAGGCCAGCATGGCGCAGCGCCAAAATCGCCAGCACCGGATCGTTCAGATAGCAAAAGCCGTTGGCCCGGTCGGGCAGCCCGTGATGTGTGCCGCCACCCGGCACATGCACCGCAGCGGTGCCGTTGGCGAGGAGTTCAGCCGCCAGTATGACACCCCCCGCCCCAGTGGCCGGGCGCGAAAACATCTGGCCAAAAACCGGGTTCGACAGCGTGCCCAGATGATGCCGCACCCGCGCATCATCGGCGACATCACCTTCACGCTCGGCCTGCTGCAAGGCGGCCAGATAGTCCGGCGTGTGCCACTGCGCCAAAGCGCCCAGTTTTGCGCGCGGGCTGGTGCGATAGCGCGCAGAGGGCAGCCAACCCAAAGCCCGGCACATATCCATCACCGTTGACACGCGCGGCACCCGCAACGGATGCGACGGGCCATAGGATGACCCGCGATAAATCTCTGACCCGATGAACAGAGGCAAGATCAGCGCAACAACGGCTCGATCCGCTTGGTGATCGCGCCTGCGGTCGGCTTGACTGCCGAGCCCCATGTGCCCAACACTTCACCTTGCGCGCCGATCAGCACCTTGTTGAAGTTCCACCCGGGGGTAAAGCCATGCTCGGCAGCCATCCATTTGTAAAACGGATGCGCCTGCTCACCGCGGACATGGGTGATGTCTGTCATCGGCAAGGTCAGGTCAAAATTCACCGCGCAGTATTCCTTGACGGCCTGCGCGTCTGCCAGCTCTTGGTTGAAATCGTCAGAAGGCACCGCAAGCACCAAAAGGCCCCGCGCGCCGTATCGCTCATGCAGCGCCTGTAAATCGTCAAATTGCCCGGCAAAACCGCAGAGTGAGGCCGTGTTGACCACCAGCACCGGTTTGCCGCGCCAATCGGCAAGATCGACAATCCCGCCATCAATCGACGCAAACGAAAATGCCCCTGCACCTGGCAGAGTCGCCGCCTGACCCGTGAAAGCCAAAAGACCAATGCCGATTCCGGCCAGAACCATCCGACGACGCATTCTAAAACCTCCCAGGTTCTGTCAGGCAAGATAGGCCGATGCGGCAAAAGGTCAAAGCCTGACACAAGTGGAGTCGCTCAGCTCGCGCATTTCGTCGCTGCCGGGGGTGACAAATTGTCAACTAAGACCCAATATATAGAGATAACCAAAAGATATGCCCTATTGAAGCCAGCTTTCTGGCTGTAGCTTTAAGGAGTATCCAGCGCAAGACTGTGACAGATCACGGGCAGAAGAAGAAAACAACGACTTGAAACAAACAACGCCTGACCAATTTTCCATCCCCCTGCCAGAAGGGGTTTCCAGCCAGAATGCTGCGCTGTGCTGGCGCATGCACCGTCACCGCGTGCAGGTGCTGTTGATCACCAGCCGTGACACCGGGCGCTGGATCGTGCCGAAAGGTTGGCCAATCAGCGGCAAAACACCGTTCGAGACCGCCGCGATAGAGGCGTGGGAAGAAGCGGGCGTGCAAGGTGCGGTCGATGCCTCGGCCCCGCTCGGGTTTTACAGCTATGACAAGCTGCGCACACCCAAAGATCCGATCCCTTGCCACGTCAGCGTCTTTGCCCTGCGCGTGGCCAGCCTTGCTGACAAGTTTCCCGAACGCAAACAGCGCAGGCGCAAATGGTTTGATGCCCAGAAAGCCGCGCTCAAAGTGATGGAACCCGAATTGCGCAGGCTTCTGGCGCAGCTTGCAGTCGCCGGCCCAAAGCTCGTCTGTACAGCCGAGCGCAAAAAGCGCGCTTGAATTCGCCTGTGCGATGGTTAGCTGTGGGTATGGGCACAGTCCTTCCGTATTGGGCAAAACATGATCCGCTATAGCCTGAAATGTGCGCAAGCGCATGAATTTGAAAGCTGGTTTCAATCCGCGACGGCTTTTGACGCGTTGCGCGCAGCCGGCCATGTGACCTGCGCAATTTGCGGATCTAAAGATGTTGAAAAATTGCTGATGGCCCCCGCTGTGCGTCCCGCCCGCGCCGCTGCCACAGCGCCTGCCGCCCTGTCTCAACCTGAAACCGATGTCGAACAAGCCATTGCCGCCCTTCGCGCTCAGGTCGAGGCCAATTCGGAATATGTCGGCCTGAACTTCGCCGCCGAAGCACGCAAGATGCACGACGGAGTAACCCCTGAACGCGCCATTTACGGCGAGGCAAAGCCGGAGGAGGCGAAAAAGCTGATCGAAGACGGCGTGCCAGTCGCCCCCCTGCCGTTCTTGCCCAAGCGCAAGGCCAACTGAACAAGGTCACTGGCCTGCACCGCTTACAGGTGCCTCCGGCGGGAGTATTTCAGCAAGCAGCAATCCGGCACAGCGCCTGAGATTGCTGCTTTCCAAATACTCATCTTATTTCCCGAACTTACCCTTCAGCGCATCGGCAAACGGATTGGCGCTGGCGCTTTGGGGGCTGGCTTGCATCGGCTGCGGCTTGCCGCGTGGTGCGGGTTTCTCTGCTCGGTCCACCGCGCGCTCGCGGGCAGTTTCGCGCGCGTCGCTGCTGTCTTTGCGCATGGTAAGGGCAATGCGCTTGCGGGGGGCATCGACCTCAACCACGCGGACCTGCACCACATCGCCGGCCTTCACCACTTCATGCGGGTCTTTGACAAAGCGGTCGGCAAGCTGGCTGACATGCACCAACCCATCCTGATGGACGCCCACATCGACAAAGGCACCGAAGGCTGCCACGTTGGTCACGGTGCCTTCCAGCATCATACCGGGTTTCAGGTCGCGGATCTCGTTCACGCCTTCGGTAAAAGTTGCGGTGCGGAAGCTGGGGCGCGGGTCGCGGCCGGGCTTTTCCAACTCGGACAGGATATCTTTCACCGTGGGCAGGCCAAAGCGGTCATCGATAAAGGCACGCGGATCCAGTTTTTGCAACGCCGCCGCGTCTCCCATCAGACTGCGGATATCGCGACCACAGGCGGCAGTGATGCGGCGGGCCACGTCGTAAGCCTCGGGGTGGACTGATGACGCATCCAGCGGTTCTTTGCCGCCCGCGATGCGCAGGAACCCGGCCGCCTGCTCAAACGCCTTTGGCCCCAGCCGCGCGACTTTCAACAACTCGCGCCTTGTGTTGAACGGGCCATTGGCGTCGCGGTGCGCGACAATCGCCTCGGCCAGCCCCGGCCCTACGCCCGACACGCGGGCCAGCAGGGGCGCAGAGGCAGTGTTCAGGTCAACCCCCACCGCGTTCACCGCATCTTCCACCACCGCCTCAAGGCTGCGGCTCAGGCGGTGCTGGTCGACGTCGTGCTGATACTGGCCAACGCCGATGCTTTTGGGCTCGATCTTGACCAGTTCGGCAAGAGGATCTTGCAGGCGGCGCGCGATGCTGACCGCGCCGCGCAAGCTGACGTCCAGATCGGGAAACTCTTTCGACGCCAGCTCCGACGCGGAATAGACCGACGCGCCCGCCTCGGACACGATCACCTTGACTGGCTTTTCCGCGCCCGGAAGCACGGCCAGCAGGTCGGCCACCATCTTTTCCGTCTCGCGGCTGGCGGTGCCGTTGCCAATCGCGATCAGCTGGACCTTATGTTTGCCGATCAGCTGCGCGATGGCCATTTGTGCGCCGCGCAGATCGTTCTTGGGCTGGAACGGATAGACGGTATCCGTCGCCAGAACCTTGCCCGTCGCATCGACCACGGCCACCTTGACCCCGGTTCGGATGCCAGGATCAAGACCCATGGTGGCCTTGCCGCCCGCCGGGGCCGCCAGCAACAAATCCTTGAGATTGCGGGCGAACACGTTGATCGCCTCGGCTTCGGCGCGGTCGCGGATGTCGCCCATCAGATCCAGCGTCAGCGAGGTCTTCAGCTTGATCCGCCACGCCCAGCTTGCCGCGTCACGCAGCCATGCGTCGCCGGGCCCCTTGCTGCCCGCAGACAGGGCCGCACCACAGGCCATTTCGGCCGGGCTCTGACCGCGCGGGGCGTCTGGGTCGATGTCGAGATCAATGGTCAGAAAACCTTCATTCCGGCCGCGCAGCATGGCCAGAACGCGGTGGCTGGGGGCGGTCGCCCAAGCCTCGTTATGGGCGAAATAATCTGAGAATTTCGCGCCTTCGGTCTCTTTGCCCGGCACAGCTTTGGCGGACAGGCGGGCGACCTTTTTCATATGCTCACGCAACCGACCCAAAAGGGTGGCATTTTCAGACAACCCTTCGGCCACGATATCACGCGCGCCTTCAAGTGCGGCTTTGGTATCCGGCACCGCTTCGGTCACAAAGCCCGCCGCCACGGCGACAGGATCGGCAGAGCGGTCAGCCAGAATCGCATCGACCAGCGGTTGCAGGCCGTTTTCGCGCGCGATCATCGCCTTGGTCCGGCGTTTGGGTTTGTAGGGCAGGTAGATGTCTTCCAACTCGGCCTTGGTCACCGCCTTGGCAATCGACTGGGCCAACGGATCGGTCATTTTGCCCTGCTCGGTGATCGAGCCAAAAATCGCCGCGCGCCGCCCCTCCATCTCGCGCAGGTAAACCAGACGTTCGGCCAGCAGACGCAGCTGCGAATCGTCGAGCCCCCCCGTCACCTCTTTGCGGTAGCGCGCGATGAAGGGCACGGTCGCGCCCTCATCCAGTAGCGCCACGGCGGCGGTCACTTGCGGGGTCTGCGCATTGATCTCGGTGGCGATGGTTTGCGCAATGCGGCGGGTGGTGTCTGGCGTCATGGTCTTGTGGTCCCCTCTCGGTCGGAGGGCGACCATAGCCAAGCCCGTCGGCAAGGGGAAGGGTCTGGCCGGGGCCACACCATTCCCAAGCGTCCCGCAAGGGGATCTTGGCTCAGGCGTTTAAGGGGAAAAGATGGATTCGTCGCGTTTTGTGGGGTGCATAGGCAGCGTTATTCAAGCATTTTCAAATTTTTGGATGATTTTACATCGCGATACAGACTGGCAGAACATTGTCGCTGGCAAAGTCTGTCAGCCATGCAACCGCTATAACATAGCCACCCGCGCGCGCCATCGTGTTCCATGGCACAGGGGGGCACTATCGCTATAATTTCCTGTTGACTATGTAATCAAAAAAGCGAGTTCCTGCAAAAGCTGTCAGCAAAACCTTATGGTCACGCTCAAAGATATCTTCAGGTATCCCCTCAAGCATTCTCAAAACAGATGCTTCACTGATCTTGCTTTTTGCACGTTCAATATCTGCCGAAACCCCACATTTTAGCTCAAACTCCTGAAGGGAATTGTGTTAGGCTGTGATTGAAGTTTCATCGAAAACGCGATCCAAAAAGCTGCTCTCAGCAATGCTGTTTTCAGATTTAGCTAAATAACCACCCTTCCTGTTGGTCTTGAAGCTGACTGCGCTGGTATCGTCATTTGCGTGAACCTTGAAAATTCTATAGCTGAACTCTATTTCAGATCTACTGTATCTGTGGAATATCTACCCAAGGCCCTTGTCTTGAAGCTTTGGCATCAACGAGGCAGGTGTGATTTGATGGACAGCATAACCGGTCGGTGTCTTCCTGTGATTTGCGACCGGATCCCGACCTAGGTGCGTTCGCGGGCTTTCTATATTGGCTATCGTGGGCGCATGCGCGCCAAATCCAATATATTCAGAATCGTATCTCACTAAGCTTTTGACATGAGGATTTATGCCAATTTTTCCACTCAATGCCAAAGGTCGTGCAAAAATACTTTCACCTAGAATGTTGATCCACTGGAAAGAGATGCAATCGCAAGTGGCAATATCTTTCATGAAGGTCTGTATCGTACTGGGGAATGGATCCGCCACCCAGAATTCATCAACATCTACAAACATGCAATATTTGGAGCTGGACTCTTTCCGTGCATATTCAAAGAGGTGCGCATAGCAGCCGGATTGCTTGAATGCACTTATGACAGCATTCACATCGATGACAAAGACATTTGGAAAAATGCCGGCTATCTTTTCGATTATTTTTTGAGTGTCATCACTGCAATTGTTCAGGCCAACAAATATACGTTTGAAGCCTAGATATGTATAGTGATGAATAAAATCAGAAATATATGGCGCCTCGTCAGATGCAATACAGATGATGTCTACGTCACTGTCGACCCGATGACGCTGATCACTTGGCTCTTTTTGCAATATAGAAAAATCTCGCAGTCGTCTTGCATAATCTGTCGATTTCATAGGGAATAGAGATACATATCTTTCAAGCTCAGAAAAGTATTCATCATACATCCTCTGACTGAGCAGAAGATTAAGGTGCATTTCTGCCCTTTCAACGCCAGCAGCGGTACGGGCAAGAAGCTCCTGCGCCGCCCCATAGTTGCCACATATCAATAGAATATCAAAGTAAGGCCGATAGAACTGAACAAAATCAGAATGCCTCTCCGCCAATGTTTCACCGCAGGCAACCGCATCCTTTATTCGATCCAAGTGACGATAGGTCTGCAGAGCCGCCAACAGTATCCACTTATCGCTTGGAAATCTGATCAACCCCTCCTCAATGACAGAGACAGCATCGTCAAACTTCTTCAATGAATTGAAATCTTGGGTCAAACGTGCGTAGCTATCAAAGTAATCTGGGTGAACATCCCTAAGCCTGGACGAAAGCACAACCGCAGCGTTCAAGTCTCCGAGCGCGCGACAATTGTTGTGGGCTTGTAGCAAAATCGCCTTGCTGTCGGGGAAACGCTTAATACCATCTTCCAATATTTTTTGCGCGGCCCTGAAATCCTTGGAAATCTTAAAAACTTCCAGACTTTCCAAAACCTTGGATTCGGTGTCAAGTTCCATGGGGCGGTATCCTGCAAATATATTCTCGGCGCAAAATTATACAGATGCCCAACGACCTTCAAGTGTATTATCAGTGGATTTATGAACTGCATTCCGCAAAAAGACATGCCTCCAGGGTCATATGTGTTCTCTGTTCTGCCCAAGCAAAAACAAATAGATCACTGTCACGGCGCGAACGTCAGCGCTAGTGCCGACCCATTCCCGGTCAGGCACCAGAGGCGTTTCTTCCGCCAATATATCTGGAAGAAGCCTGTCCGTCCGACACCGCCCATCACCGAAGACGGACCGCGAGCCCAAAAGAAAAGGCCCCGAAGGGCCAAACTCTGCAACGATATCGAAAGTTTAGATGGTACCAGCTCCCCGGCTCGAACGGGGGACCCCTAGATCCACAATCTAGTGCTCTAACCAACTGAGCTAAGCCGGCACTTGGGGGCGATTTAACGCTCCTTGACTTGGATTGCAAGCAGGCTTTGGCGCAAATCTTGTCACTCGGGCCAGTATCCTGCCGGGGCAGACCGTTCGGTGATAGCGGGTGCGCTTGCAGAAAGTGGCAAAGGACGCTAGGCCGTGAAAAAGACAGCAAGGGGGCCGGAATGGGCATCGACAAGGAAAGCGAGATCGCTGCGAACCTGCAGATCGGGCCGACCTCGGCCGGCATGGTGCGCATCTATATCGAGGCGGATGGTGGTGTAGAATTGCCGTTGGATTTCGAGCCGGAAGAAGCGGAAGAAATCGCCGAAGAACTGCGCGCCGCAGCCGAAGCCGTGCGCGCCATGGGCTCGGTCAAGCCTAAGCCCAAGCGGAAATAATGCCCGCAGGATCGCGCAGCGCCTGCAGGCGCAGCGCGGCGTGGCGGGCAAAGCCCTGCACCACCGCTTTGCGCCGGGCAGGTGCCAGTGGCGTATCGGTGCCCATCCGCATGATTTCTGCGCCGTAGGCATCGGCAAGGATCAGGCCGGTTTCGTCGGGCAAAAGCCCGGTCGGGAAATCGGCATCCACCGCCCAGAAAAAGCGGTCGCACCAATGCAGATAGTTTTGCCACTTCCGGTCGGCCTGATAATCGGCCCGGCAGGATTTGCACTCCACAATCCAGACCTGCCCCTTTGGGCCAAGCGCCATCAGATCGACGCGCAAGCCAGGGGCTGGCACCAGTTCTTCGACCGTAACAAAGCCCATATCGCGCAGGCCGCGCGCAACCCCGCGGGCAAGGCGCTGGCCGGGCATCTGCGGCGATGGGTCTGTGATCCTGTCCATGGCGCCAAATATGAACGAAAGATGAACACCTGACAAGCCTTGCGGGCGAGCTCTTGCGCGCTTATCTATGTGAGTGGCGGGTGCTGCTCTTCGCGTGCTGGGGCTTTTTTCCAGTGGCCGATAAGCAAACGAATGGATGCTGGCTCTGGCAAGATCCTGGTCTTGCTACCTGGTGCCCACCTGAGACCTCTGGCTCTCGGGAAACCATGCCACCCACGGCTGCTGCGGGCCCGCCACCCAAATTTTCGGACGGCAAACATGAAAAAAGGGGCGGATTTCTCCGCCCCTTTCTATTTTGTGTGTGAGCGCTTGATTTAGAAGCCGAACACCAGCGACACACCCAACTTGTTGTCGGTGCGGATCGCGCGGTTGTCGTTATACTCGGTCAGATAGCTGACACGGGTTGACAGGGTGTCGGTCATCTTGACGTTCAGGCCAAGGTCGTTGTTCGCCCGCAGAGCCGTTTTCGACTTCAGAATGTCGGTGTCATTCGTCACGAAGACGTTGTCGTTGATCTTGTAGAAGAATCGCGACGCAGCCAGATAGCCGGTTTCCGTGGTCGAATTGCGCGCGCCATCCTGTAGATAGCTGACGCCGACACCGGCCTGCACACGCCACGTCATGTCTGGCGTGTTTACGATGCGGTAGCCCGGACCAAAGCCAAGGAAGGCATCGCGACGGTTTTCATCGACCGTGCTGGCCAGACCATCGGATTCCAGACGGGCCAGGACAAAGCCATAAAAATTCTGGTCGAAGTAATAGTTCGCGTCATAGACGGCCAGAATGTCTTCTTTGGTCGCAGCGTTGTTCGCTTCGGAAAAGTCGAGCGCTGCGCCTAAGGTCTGAACCAGATTGCCCTGCGCATACCGAAGACGCACCCCAGCAGAGATGTCTTGCGACTCGTTGTTGCCGGTCTTGCCCGAATAGCCCAGCGAAGCCGAGCCGCTCAGACCGGGGCGGAACTCTGGGTTGCCGAAACGCGCTGCATCTTCAGCACGAGCCATATCTTCCGCTACATTTTCGTTGATGTCGTCGATCCGATCATTGACCGATTCAACGCCCGTAATCGCAACCTGCGCCACAGCGGCAGGTGCAAAAGCGACTTGGGCGGCGGCAATAGCCAGCACGCCGGCACCCAAGGTGCGGAGTTTGACTGTCATCATAATATCCTTTCACACACACCGGCCTCTCTCGTGCCGGTCGCGTATGAAACGCGGCAAATATGATCAAAGTTCCGGTGGCTCACAGATCTGTGACGACGCGTGAAGTGACGCCGGGGAAATCAATCAATTGAATCTATGAAACAATATGTCTGACGACACTTTTGCAGAAATGCCTAGCGCCGTGAATCTGGACGGTTGTCAGAGCGGATGCGCGATGTCGCAGCCACCCGCACAGGCACCAAAGGCAGCCGGGCGCGGGTGCCACCCGAGGGCGTGTCATCGGTGTCAGCCATCCGCATCACGGCGATGGCGAATTGCACTCCGGCAAACACGACCCCGTTGAACATGACAAGCATCAGGGCGGCGACCCACCCCATGGGCGCGCCCAGAATAAGTCGTTGCAGCCCTGCGACATCCAGCCAGACCAAAGCCGCCACAAAGACCGCGGAAATGGCAAAACCAATGGCGACGTTGACGATATAAAGGCGGATGAGTTTGGGCATTTGGGCGCTCCTATCCAAGGTACGCAATGTAGCGCAGCTGAGACAAAGCAAAAGGCCCATATTGCCGCAGGGGTTGGCGCGCGCAGCGATTGTCAGTTCATCGGGCGGACAAATTCCATACTGCCGCCCTTTGGCCCGGTCAGCAGCAGTGTCACCGGCCCCGTCACTTCGGCACGGGTCATCTGGCCAAGCGCCGCAAACATCGCCGACTCAGCCGCAAGGTCAGGGCAGGCCATCCGGGTTGCGCCAATCGCACCAAGGCGAAAATCGGGCAGGGTTCCACCATACTCGGCAAAAAAGCGGTTGCACGGCCCCTGCCCTGCGATCTTTCCTGCCGTACTCAGGTCAAGATTTCCGCGCGCAAGAAAGGGCTGGCCGTCGATCGACACCAGCTTCCATTCGATGGCAAGGTATTCAGGTGGCACACCATATGCCACCGCGGGTAGACAGGCGGCAAGTCCAAGGGCGGCGGTAAGCGCGAAGGTAAGGCGGGTCATGATCAGGGTCCTGTGGTTTGAAGGCACTGACACCATAACGCATCAGAACCCTTCGGGCTTGGCCTCATGCGCCATATGATCCAGCACTGCGTTGACAAATTTGGATTCTTTTCCTTCGGGAAAGAACGCCTTTGCCACATCGACAAATTCGGTGATCGCCACTTTGGGCGGGGTCGGCATCTGGGTCAACTCGGCCCCGGCCGCCCGGAACAGAGCGCGCAGCACCGGGTCGATCCGGTCAATCGGCCATTTGGCGACCAAAGCGCGGTCGGTCATCTGGTCGATCAGCGCCTGAAAGTTCACAGCATGGTCCACGAGTGTGCGGAAATGGGTCACGTCGCCTTCGGCAAATTCACCCTCGTCATAGGTAGCGCCAAAGCGGTGCACCTCAAACTCGCGGCAGATCGCCTTGATGGTCTGGCCGGACACCTCCATCTGGAACAGGGCCTGAACAGCATACAGCCGCGCGGCAGAGCGCATCTGCTTTTTCTCGGCGTTGCTGGGTTTGGCGCCTGATTTGGCGGCCGGTGTGTTGTCAGTCATGCGCGGAACCCGATCCCTTTCGTCTGGCCCGCCCATTTGCGCGAAAGTGCGATCAGGTGCAAGGCCGCCGCGGCAGCCCCGCCACCTTTATTCTGCCCCGCAGGGTCGGCGCGCACTTCGGCCTGAACGCGGTTTTCAACTGTCAGAATGCCATTGCCGATACAGGCCCCTTGCAGCCCCATCAGGCTGATGGCGCGGCTGGAATCATTGCACACTGTATCGTAATGCGTGGTTTCCCCCCGGATCACACAGCCAAGTGCTACATACCCATCAAACTTGGCCTGACGTTCGGCCATGGCGATGGCGGTCGGCACCTCCAGCGCACCGGGCACTTCGACCAGGTCCACCTCGGCCCCACAGGCGGCTGCGACCGCGCGCGCGCCCGCAACCATGTTATCAGCGATGTCTTTGTAATACGGGGCCACCACGATCAGCAGTTTCACGGGGTGGTCAAAGACCGGCAGTGGCAGGGTGTAATGGGATTCTGCGGTGGCCATGGTTTACTCCGTGATCTTGCGGGTGCCGGTGATCGACAGGCCATAGGCATCAAGCCCGACAATCTTGGGCTGCGGCGAATTGGTCAGCAGGGTCAGCTCATTCACCCCAAGCGACACAAGGATCTGTGCGCCGATACCGTATTGCTTCAGCGTCTGCGGTGACGCCTCGGAATCCGAGATTAGCTTTCGGTCCAGCTCACGCAGCAGCACCAGCACACCGCGCCCCTCGGCTGCAATCAGCTTCATCGCTTCGGCGAATTCCGCCGTGCGCCCTGCCCCGCCAAGGCCGACCACATCCAACAGCGGATCAAGTGTGTGCATCCGGGTCAGCACCGGGCCGGGTGTGGTGATGTCGCCCTTTATCAGCACCACATGTTCCGCACCTTCGGTCACATCGGTATAAATCCGCATGGTCCAGTCGCCGCCGAACTCTGCGGTGACGTTGCGCTCTTCGCTTAGCTTAACCAAATTGTCGTTGCGGCGGCGATAGGCGATCAGATCGGAAATCGTGCCAATCTTAAGCCCATGCTTTTGCGCAAACACGATCAGGTCGGGCAAACGCGCCATCGACCCGTCATCATTCATCACCTCACAAATCACGCCCGACGGGTTCAGCCCCGCCAGACGCGACACATCGACCGCCGCCTCGGTATGGCCGGCGCGCACCAGAACGCCACCGTCACGCGCGCGCAGCGGAAAGACGTGGCCGGGGGTGGCGATATCCTGCGGGCCTTTGGTCTGGTCGATCGCAACGGAAACCGTGCGCGCCCGGTCAGCTGCCGAAATTCCGGTGGAAATCCCGTCGCGCGCCTCAATCGACAGGGTGAAGGCCGAGGCAAGGCGTGACGAGTTCTTCGGGCTCATGGGTTGCAGGCCCAGTTGGTCCACCCGTTCAGCGGTCAGCGCAAGGCAGATCAGGCCCCGGCCAAACGTCGCCATGAAGTTCACAGCCTGCGGGGTGCACATCTGCGCCGGGATCACCAGATCGCCTTCGTTTTCGCGGTCCTCATGGTCCACCAGAATGAACATGCGACCGTTGCGGGCATCGTCGATGATGTCTTCAACAGAGGAGATGGCGTTGGAATATTCGGTCATGGGCTGCGTTCCTGAACGGGCTTTGGACGTGCTTTGGACGGGTCTACTCTGCCATGCCAGCAAAAGCCAGAGCCGGGCCGTGCAGAGCCACAGTGCAAAATGTCACGCGGGCGCGAAGTAGCGCTCGGCAGGCAGATATCCGGCAAGACGGCCAGCCGCGCACCACTCGGCCTCCAGCCCGTGATCGCCGATCAGCAAAACGGTGTCGGGCGGCGTGCGGCCCAGCACTTCGCGCAAGCAGCTGCGTGTGTCGGGAAAGCTGGCCAAAGCACGCGGCGCGCTGTGACACCTGGCCAGCATGGGTGCGGCGCTGGCAAGGGCTGCCGCCTGCAAAGGCTGGACGGCAAGGCCGATCAGCCCGACTTTGGCGATGCCCGTCAGCTTAACCGCCCGATCCCCCGGAAGCATCTGCCCCGCACGCAACACGCGCAAGGCGTTGGAGGAAAACAGGAACGCCACCAGATCATGCCCAGTGCTGGCGCGGATACCGGCATAGGTCTTGTAGTCCAACCCCAGTTCAGCCGCGCGGCGCACCCGCAGGCGCACCACCTCCAGCGGCAGGGTCGGCACCAGCCGCGCACGCGCTGCACGCCAGCAATGGGTGCGCCACGAAAGCCCTGTCAGCTCTGGTCCACCATTGTGGCCGATGCCGGCGCTCACTCCCATTCGCGCAGCCGAGCGACGTAGCGCGCCATGGTATCCACCTCCAGGTTCACCTTGTCCCCCACTTTCACATCGCCCCATGTGGTGGCTTTTTGGGTGTGCGGAATGAAGTTGATGCCGAAATCTGTGCCATCCACTTCGTTCACGGTCAAAGATGTGCCATTCAGCGCCACCGACCCTTTGGGAGCGATAAATTTTGCCAGATCACGCGGCGCGCGAAAGGTTACGCGCAGGCTGTCGCCCTCGGGGGTGACCCCGACCACCTCGGCCACGCCATCGACATGACCGGACACGATATGGCCGCCCAACTCGTCCCCCACTTTCAGCGCGCGCTCCAGATTAACCCGCGCACCGGGGGTCCAGCTGGTAAGGTTGGTCTTGCTGACAGTTTCGGCGGAGATTTGCACATCATACCAATTGCGCGGCAGGGTGCCGGTGGCAATCACGGTCAGACACACCCCGTCGGACGCAATCGACGCGCCAATGTCGATCCCGGCCACATCATAGCGAGTGCCGATCCTTGCGCGCAGATCGCCCTGCTGGTCCAGCTCCAGCACCTCACCAATATCGCTGACGATCCCTGTGAACATGGCCAATCTCCTTTTGATGCAATGCCTAGCCCGAGGTTTGCCGTGACGCAAGGTCGAGGCAAAATTGGGCGCATTTTGTCTAAAATTGGCCGTGCTTTGACCACAGCCAATTGCTAAAGATTAACGCTATGGGGCCAATGTGCCGCTGTGTAAATTTGACGGGTGCGATGCGTACAACTGGTGACAACCGCAGATTTTTGTTTCTGCAAGGGCCACACGGCCCCTTTTTCCAACGTCTGGGCAAGATGCTTCGGGCGGCGGGGGCGCAGGTCTGGCGTGTCGGGTTCAACCGGGGGGATCGGGCGTTCTGGCCGTCGGGTGACAGTTTCATCCCGTTCCACGACCCGCCAGAGCTGTGGCCCGACCGGATCATGGCGCTTCTGGCTGAACTGTCGATCACCGATCTGGTGCTTTACGGCGACACCCGCCCGATACATGCACAGGCCATTCTGGCCGCCCGCGCCGCTGGCGTGATGGTGCATGTGTTTGAAGAAGGCTATCTTCGCCCGCATTGGGTCACCTATGAACGCGGTGGCGCCAATGGCCACTCGCGCCTGATGCAGATGAGCGTGGCCGATATGCAGGCCGCCCTTGCCAAGGCCGAAATGGACCAGCCCGAAGCAGCAGCGCGCTGGGGTGACATGCGCCAGCATATCTTTTGGGGCGCGCTGTATCATTGGTTTGTAATGACCGGGTTTTGGGATTTCCGCAACTTTCGCCCCCATCGCAAACAGACCGTTTGGCAAGAGTTTATGCTGTATTGCCAACGTCTGCTTTTGCTGCCGTTCCACCGCTGGGAACGGATGATCGCGCAATACCGCATCCGGCACGGCGGCTTCCCTTATCATCTGGTGCTGCTGCAACTGGAACATGACGCCAGTTTTCAGATGCATTCGCCGTTCAAGACCATGGCAGAGTTTCTGGCCGTGGTTGTTGAGGGCTTTGCCAAGGGCGCTGCCTCGCACCATCATCTGGTGTTCAAGGCGCATCCGCTTGAAGATGGCCGCGCCCCGCTGAAAGCCGAAATCCGGCGCCTGTCCCAACTGCATGGGGTACAGGGGCGGGTGCATTTCGTGCGAGGCGGCAAACTGGCACAGCTTTTGAACCACGCCCGCAGCGCGGTGACGGTCAACTCCACCGCCGGACAGCAGGTGCTTTGGCGCGGGATGCCCCTGAAAACCTTTGGCTCTGCAGTCTATTCCAAGCCGGAATTTGTGTCCCATCAGCCGATTGCGCGGTTCTTTGCCCGCCCAAACCGCCCCGATGGCCGCGCCTATCGCGATTTCCGGCACTATTTGCTGGAAACCAGCCAGATCACCGGCGGCTTCTACAGTTCGCGTGGGCGGCAAGAGGTGCTACGACAGGTGGTAGATATGATGCTGTCACCCGAAGACCCCTATGACGCGCTGATATCGGGAAGCGCGGCGCCACGGCAACAGTTGCGGCTGGTGAACTGACCGCGAAACCCCGGACTGGCATTTTCTCAATTCATTCTGTACCCTTGCAGGCAAAACTTGAGGCAAATCCAGTTAAAGGAGCCCGAGCAGTGAAAATGCTTGTATCGAAGGGGGCGAAGGCCCTTTGTCTTGTTGCGTTGGTCGCATCAACTGCGGCGTGTGGCCTGCCCCGATCCGGTCCGAACAAAGCCGAGATATTCAAGGGTTCGGTGATGAAGGACGGCGACGCCTTTATCGTCACCGTTAACCAGCGCGTGACCCGCGCTACGGCTGTGATGCCCGCCTTCGGGTTTTCCTCCGGTTTCCTGAATGCGGGCGTGGTGGGGTCGGATACGATCAACGCCGGCGACACTCTGGGACTGACCATATTTGAAAACGTCCGCGATGACCCGCTTCTGGGCAATACCGGCCAACGCGTCAGTGCGTTGGAGGAAGTACAGGTCGATGGTCAAGGCTATATCTTTGTGCCCTATGCCGGGCGGATAAAAGCCGCAGGGCAAACGCCCGAGGGGCTGCGCCAGGCGATCACCCGCAAGCTGGACACGCAGACACCTGATCCGCAGGTCACTGTGGCACGGCTGGCAGGTGACGGATCGACCGTTTCGGTTCAGGGCACTGTCGGGGCGAATGGTGTTTACCCAATCGAACGCCCGACCAGGAAACTCTCTGCCATGATCGCGCGGGCGGGTGGTGTTTCGATTGAACCCGCCGTCGCGGTCATTCGCGTCACCCGTGGCGGCCACACCGGCAAGGTCTGGTTGCAGGATCTGTATTCCACCCCATCGCTTGATATCGCATTGCGCCCCGGCGACAAGATCGTAGTCGAGCGTGACACACGGGCCTTTGTGGCGCTTGGCGCGACAGGCACTCAAAACCGGGTGCCGTTCGAGACGCAGACGCTCTCCGCGATTGAAGCGATTGCGATTGTCGGCGGTCTGAACACCAACCTTGCCGATCCAACCGGCGTTTTTGTGTTCCGCAACGAACCAGAGGCCATCGCAAACGCCGTTCTGGGCCGCAAGGATCTGCGCGGCGCACAGCGGATGGTCTATGTGCTGGATCTGACCCAGCCCACCGGCATGTTTGAGGCCCGCGATTTCATCGTGCGCGATGGCGACACGGTCTACGTGACCGAAGCGCCGTTCGTGCAGTGGCAAAAAACCTTGTCCGCGATCACCGGCACCGCCGGGGCAGCCACGTCGCTGGCGGATGTGGGCTCGGGCGGCTGAGGCCAGCTTGGCGCCGCAACCAGATGACAGACCGAAAGCCGCCGGGAAAATTCCCCGGCGGCTTTGCTATTACACCGCAGGCTTTCTGCGCGACCGGC
This sequence comes from Pseudotabrizicola sp., assembly GCF_030684215.1. Taxonomy (GTDB): domain Bacteria; phylum Pseudomonadota; class Alphaproteobacteria; order Rhodobacterales; family Rhodobacteraceae; genus Pseudotabrizicola. The sequence goes on along the minus strand of NZ_JAUXOV010000036.1, from coordinate 94,950 downwards.
ATCTTCGGCGCATCCTGACACTGAGCGGTCACGAACTGGCGCTTGGCAAGCCGGGGCCCGATGACGGCGTGGTGGTCTGGGGGCGCAGCCCATATGCCCACCGGGGCGAGGCGGTTGCCGCCAGGCGTGATGTGCCGCTGATCCGGGTTGAGGATGCATTTTTACGCTCGGTACGGCCCGGCAGATTGGGTGGCGGCGGGCTGGGGCTGATGATTGACCCGGTCGGCGTGCATTTCGATTCCTCTGCGCCTTCGAGGCTGGAACAGATTCTGGCCAATGAACACTTGGATGATTCGAACATTTTGATGCGGGCACGTGACGGAATTGAGCGGATAAGATCGCTCAACTTGTCAAAATACAATATGCACGATGCATCCTTGGCCTTGCCGGATCCGGGCTATGTGCTGGTGGTTGATCAGACCCGAGGTGATGCATCGATCCGCTTTGGCGGGGCGCGTGCGCAATCATTTTCCCAAATGCTGGGCGAAGCGATGGACGCCCATCCACAGGCGCGCATCGTGTTGAAGGTGCATCCCGAAACCGCCCTTGGCTTGCGAGCAGGGCATTTTTCGGCTGCGGATGTGTCAGACCGCGTGACGCTTCTGGCCGATCCGGTCTCGCCCCGTGCACTGCTCGATGGGGCGATTGCGGTCTACACCGTGTCGTCACAACTGGGGTTCGAGGCGATTCTGGCTGGCCATCGACCGCATGTCTACGGCCAGCCGTTTTATGCCGGCTGGGGGCTGAGCCATGATGCCACCCCCCTGCCCCGGCGCGGTCGCAACCTGACCCGCGTGCAACTGTTTGCCGCCGCGATGATCCTTGCGCCGGTCTGGTATGACCCGTGCCGGGACCGGCTGTGCAGCTTTGAAGAAGCTGTAGATCAGCTGGAAGCCGAGGTGCGCGCCTTTCGCGAAGACCGTTTTGGCCATATCGCCGTCGGCATGCGGTTGTGGAAACGCGGGCGGTTGCAGGCGGTGTTCGGGGTTGAAAAGCCCTTGATTTTCCGCAACGCGCCGAGAGAGGCGAAGGGCCGGGGCATTTTGGTCTGGGCCGGAAAGGAAACCGACGGGATGGCTCTGCCGGGCGTGCCGTTGCGCCGGGTCGAGGATGGCTTTTTGCGCTCTCGCGGATTGGGCGCCGATCTGGTGCCGCCGCTGTCTTTGGTGACCGATGATCTGGGCATCTACTATGACCCCAGTCGCGAAAGCCGGTTAGAGCGCCTGATCCTGTCCCCGCCGCCCCCCGGCGGGATCGCCCGTGCAACGCGGTTGCGCGAACGGCTGGTGGCCCTGGGGCTGACGAAATACAACCTGTCCGGCGCGCGGCCAGACCTGCCGCGCGGCCACCGCATTCTGGTACCGGGACAGGTCGAGGATGACGCGTCGATCCTGAAAGGTGGTGGCGAGGTGCGGACAAACCTTGCGCTGTTGCAGGCCGCGCGCGCGGCGCATCCGGGCGCCATGGTGATTTACAAACCCCACCCGGATGTTGAAGCAGGCCTACGCGCCGGTGCGCTTTCTACAAGCGATCTGAACGGGTTGGCCGATGTTGTGGCCAGTCAGGCCGAAGCGGTTGCGCTGATTGATGCCTGTGATGAGGTCTGGACGATGACCAGTCTTCTGGGGTTCGAGGCGCTTTTGCGTGGCAAGCCTGTCACCTGTCTGGGCGCGCCGTTTTATGCGGGCTGGGGTCTGACGCACGATCTGGGCCCGGTGCCCACCCGCCGGATGCGGGGCCTTGATGGCGGGCTGCTGCCTCGCCCGACGCTGGATCATCTGGTGCATGCAGCCCTGATCGCCTATCCACGCTACTATGACCCCGCAAGCCGCCGACCCTGCCCAGTTGAGGTTGCCGTGGACCGGCTGGCGACAGGTGTCTTGCCGCATCCGGGATTGGGCAACCGATTTCTGGCCAAGCTGCAGGGGCGGTTTGCCACCTATGCACGGTTCTGGCGGCGTTAATAAATATAGCGGATCTGATCGGTCCAGAACCGTTCCAGCCGCTTGAGCGAATGGTTCATCTGCTCCATCCCGGCGGCATCGATCACGGATTTTTTCAGCAGCACATCGGCATGGCGCGCGAACAGCTCAGTCAACACCGAACGCACCCGCCGCCCCTTTTCCGTCAGCCGCACCCGCACCGACCGGCGGTCGAGTTCCGACCGTTGGTGGTGCATGTAGCCCAGATCGACCAGTTTTTTCAGATTATAGCTGACATTGCTGCCCTGGTAGTACCCGCGGCTTTTCAATTCGCCCGCCGTTACCTCATTGTCGCCAATGTTGAACAGCAACAGGGCCTGAACCGAATTGATCTCAAGAATTGCCAGCCGCTCGAATTCATCCTTGATAACATCGAGCAACAGGCGGTGCAGCCGTTCGAGCAGTGCAAGGCCATCAAGATAGCCAACCGTCAGAACCTTGTGTGAGCCGTCCAGAACGGGGGCTTGATGCGTCATGTGTGATCTCCGCCTTCCAAGAAACACCGGCAGAATCAGCACAAACAGCAAACATTCCGTAAACTATCGCCGGTTTTTGCTCAAACCTTACGCAATCTGTCGCGGGCAAAGGTGGTGATCTTTGCCAACAGGGGTGCAATCAGGGGCGCGGGCTGGGCTTGTTCGAAGATAAAGGACATCAAATCCTGATCATTTTCGGCCAACAAAACCTCATATTCTTCAAGTTCCGCCGCCGACAGCCCGTCCAGATGGGCGTCGGCCCACGGCCCAAGCACCAGATCCATTTCCTTGGTCCCACGCCGCCATGACCGCATTTTCATGCGTTTCAGTCGGGCCTCGGGCGTTTCAATCACAATCGTTGGTGTCGGCGTCATTCTGCATCAACCTCTTCGCGCCGCATCAGATGGTGCAGCCGTGTTTCCATCTGCCCCAGATCCTGCGCCAAAGCCAGTATTTGCGCCCGCATCCGCGCAAGATCTGACAGCGCCTCAATCGTTGCTGCGTCATGGGTGCCGGGGGCCGAGGGCGCGTCAAGACCGTCCCCTTCGCCCGTCAGCAGCCAGCGGATCGATACGTTCAGCATGCCCGCCAGCATCTGCAAACGGTTGGAGCGCGGCTCAGACGCATCATCTTCCCATGCCTGAACCGTGGTCAGCCGGACGCCAAGCCGTTTGGCCAGATCGTGCTGGCTTAACCCTGCCGCTTCGCGCGCGCCGGCCAGCCGGTCACCGAATGTGGCTACTTCCGCCGAGAACCACGTGTTTGCTGTGTCATTTTCCGCCATCTTGCCTCTCCTATAGGTCGATATCGCTTGATCGGGTCAAGGGGCATCCATAAGACCAAAAGCCGGAAATGACAAATCAGGAGCCTGCAATGCCCTTCCTTTCCGACACGCTGGCGCGCGTCAAACCTTCGCCCACCATCGCTGTCACCACCAAGGCCGCACAGTTGAAAGCCGAGGGCAAGGATGTGATCGGCCTTGGCGCGGGCGAGCCGGATTTCGACACGCCGCAGAACATCAAGGACGCGGCCAAGCGCGCGATTGATGCAGGGCGGACCAAATATACCGCCGTTGATGGCATTCCAGAGCTGAAGGCCGCGATCTGCGCCAAGTTCCTGCGTGAAAACGGGCTGACGTACACGCCTGCGCAGGTGACGGTGGGCACAGGCGGCAAGCAGACGTTGTATAACGCCTTGATGGCGACCTGTAATCCGGGCGATGAGGTGATCATTCCCGCGCCATATTGGGTCAGCTACCCCGATATGGTGCTGCTGGCGGGTGGAACCCCGGTGCCTGTGGTGGCGGGGATCGAGACCAACTTCAAGCTGACGCCCGCCCAATTGGAAGCGGCGATCACGCCGAAAACCAAGTGGTTCATCTTCAACAGCCCGTCTAACCCGACAGGTGCGGGCTATACCCGTGCCGAACTCAGGGCGCTGTGCGATGTGCTGCTGCGCCATCCACATGTCTGGATCATGTCGGATGACATGTATGAGCATCTTGTGTTCGGCGATTTTGAATTCTGCACCCCCGCCGCAGTAGAACCCAAACTGTATGACCGCACGCTGACCTGTAACGGCGTGTCGAAATCCTATGCGATGACCGGATGGCGCATTGGCTATGCCGCTGGCCCTGTGGCGCTGATCAAGGCGATGGGGACAATCCAGTCGCAATCCACCTCAAATCCCTGCTCGGTGTCGCAATATGCGGCGCTGGAGGCACTGACCGGGCCGCAGGATTTTCTGGCCGAGAATCGCCGCGTGTTTGAACGCCGCCGCGATCTGGTTGTGTCGATGCTGAACGCGGCCAAAGGCGTCACCTGCCCCACGCCCGAAGGCGCATTCTACGTCTACCCTGACATCTCCGAATGCATCGGCAAGGTTACATCAGGCGGTACTGTCATCAGCAATGACGAGGTGTTCGCGACCGCCCTGCTGGAAGAAACCGGGGTTGCCGTGGTGTTTGGTGCGGCCTTTGGTCTATCGCCGAACTTCCGTGTCAGCTACGCTACTGCAGACGAGACGCTGCGCGAGGCGTGCGGGCGTATCCAAGCCTTTTGCGCTGCACTGACCTGAGGGGTTTTCATGTCGGGCGATTTGCCGGAGTATTATTTCCGCATCCGTGAAAACGGAGCGGCTGTGTTTAAAGTTGATACGGAAAATCGTCAGCGACGGATCGAGATGGAAGAAATCGCCATCGCCAATGTCAGGAACGGCAACATAAGGCCGCATGGTGACCGCAAGCTGACGGCGGAAGAAACCGCCGTCATCACCGATTGGATCGCCCGTCGCAGTGCGATTCTGACGGCGCGCGATGTCGATGATATTCATCGGGCCGTCGATCACCTGAACCTTGTGACACAATGGGCGCAATCCAAGGCAAGTGATGCGCAGCTGGAAGACGTGACCGATGCGCTCCTTTTGGCGATGCATGATCTGCGGTCGGTTCTGGTGCGCAAAAAAGCCGAACGGCTGATGAGCGCCGAGCCAACTGACGACTAGCGGTTACGTCCCGCAAAAGGTGACGTAATCGCCAAAGCCGCTGGGGGCTGGCAGAGAGAAAGCCTCGCGCCCCGGCCTGTCGGTGAACGGGTCGGTGATCTGTGCCAAAAGCGCGGTAAAGGGCGCAAGATCGCCCTGTTCCGCAGCTTGCAGCGCCTGTTCAACCAGATGATTGCGCGGGATAATCAGCGGATTGACGGCGCGCAGGTGGTCAGCCGCATCCTCTCGCAGACGGGCACGCCACAAGGGCAGCCAAAGATCCAGCCGCACAGGGTCGGCAAACAGCGCGCGCAGTGGTGTGACATCGCCCGACGCCGCCTCGGCCAAGCGGCGGAAGGCCAAAGTCCAATCTGCCCCCTGCCCCTCCATTGCGGCCAGAAAGCCCGTGGCCAGATCGGCGTCCCCGTCTTGCGCGCCGTGCAGCGCCAGCTTCTCGCGCATCACCGCCAGCCATTCGGCGTGATACAGGTCTTCCACCCCCGACAAGCGGTCATTCAGCACCTCAACCGCCCGATCTGCATCCTCCATCAGGGGCAGCAGGCTTTCGGCCAGTTTGGCCATGTTCCAACCCAGAATCAGCGGCTGGTTGGCGTAGGAATAGCGCCCCTGATGGTCGATCGAGGAAAAAACCGTACCGGGCGCATAGGCTTCCATAAAGGCGCAGGGGCCATAGTCGATGGTTTCCCCCGACAGCGCCACATTATCGGTGTTCAGCACCCCATGCACAAAGCCAAGGCCCATCCACGCCGCCACCAGCCGCGCCTGACGAGCGATCACCCGGTCGAAAAACGCCAGAACCCGGCCCTCTTGCGCAACCAGATCGGGGTCGTGGCGGGCAATTGCATAGTCGACCACCCGCGCCAGCGTTCCATGGTCGCCGCGCGCGGACCAGAATTGCAGCGTGCCGACCCGCAGATGGCTGCTTGCCACCCGCGCCACAACTGCGCCAGGCAAACGGCCCGCCTCACGCCGGACATCCTCGCCCGTCAGAGCCACGGCAAGACTGCGCGTGGTGGGCACGCCAAGGGCCGCCATCGCCTCAGAGATCAGGTATTCGCGCAGCATTGGCCCAAGCGCTGCCTTGCCGTCGCCTCCGCGCGAAAACGGGGTCCGGCCAGAGCCTTTGAGTTGCAGATCAAAGCGCCGACCGTCAGGTGTAAGATGCTCGCCAATCAGATGTGCCCGCCCGTCGCCAAGCTGCGCCGAGAAGCCGCCAAACTGGTGCCCGGCATAGGCCAAGGCCACGGGGGCCGCCCCCGGCGGCACTTCCCCCCCGGCAAACCAGCCAGGATTCTGTGCCAGCACCGATGACTCCAACCCCAGATTCGCCGCCAAATCGACATTCAGCACCAGAATCTGCGGCGCGGGTGAATAATCAGGGGCTTGCTCTACATAGGTGCGCGGCAAATCCCGCTGCCAGGAGTTGTCAAAGTTGAACCCGCTTTCATGGGCGCCAGTATCGGGCGATGTATCAGGCATATTCCCTCAGACCTTGCGCGCCGAAAGCGCGGCGCTGACTCAACCCATATGGGGCGGGGCCGCGCCTGCACAAGCGCTTAGGGCAGAACATCGATCGTGCTGACCTGCCAGACCGAGCGGGAATAGCTGACCTCGTTCTTGTAGGCGGGGTTCACATCATAGGGATAAACCATCCACAACGGCCCCTTGTCACGCGGCGACAATTCCCGCCCATCCATGTGCATCGCCAGCAGCGGGCCACCTGTGACAGCCTCAGACATCGGGATATCAACAGCGTAATCGTTGAGGGCGGTCAGACGCAGAATGCTGCCATCCGCGCCCAGATGTTCCATCAATTGCGCCAGTTCGACACCTTGAAATTCGCTGGTGCCTTCGGTCCAGATCGTGCCGGTGTGAAAGGTGACCATGCCGATGGATTCGATCATCGCTTTGTCCAGTCTGGCCTCGGCGTTCCCATTGGTTCGCGCAAGGTCGCCCCGCACAGTCAGAATCACCGCTCCGGTCGGGTCAGACAGCACGCCTGCAAGCGGGTCGGCAGATGCCACAGCACTCAGGCCCCAAAACAGACCAAAGCCCCATGCCATTCCCTTTAAGCCGCCATGACTTGCGTTATGCATTGCTCACCCCCACCATGCCCCACACACTGAACATAAGCGTGGAATATCCGATCATTGAAAAATGATCTTCTATCCTTACGCATAGGGCATAGCCCCAGAGTCGGAAAAACCTACCCAGAATGCAGCAATCACACAATTGCAGTGGAAAAACCGGGAATCAACCACGCGTGTCAAAAACACTGGCAGGCTTTGACGCCCCGAAAGAAAGCTGGTTGGACAAGAATGGCAAGTCAGGAAGAATGGCAGGCTGTGCCTGCACCTTTTCAATTTGCGATGCCTGAGGCTGTGCATTTGAAAAGTGGTCGGGGCGGAGGGATTCGAACTCTCGACCTACGGTACCCAAAACCGTCGCGCTACCAGGCTGCGCTACGCCCCGACTGAAAGGGGTATTAGCGAAAGCCGATCGGGAAGAAAAGGCCTATTCGGCACAAGACCATGCAGGATCGACAATTGCCGGATGCCGCAGCTCTGCTCCCGGTGAAATCCCCAGTCGGGCAGCAAGGCCGCCGTTGATTTCAAGCACAAATTTGACACCTTCGCCGCCATCAATGGTGGTCAGATCCTGCGGTTTTGCATTGGCATGCACCTTTTTCACCCGGCCAGACGGATCGGCGAAGATCATGTCGAGGGGAATCAGGGTATTCTTCATCCAGAACGTCGCGCGGCGCGGGCTTTCATAGATGAACAACATACCCACAGATCGTGGCATGCTTTCGCGGAACATCAAACCGCGGCTGCGCGTCGCGTCCGTATCAGCCACATCAACAGAAAACCGCGCTTGCCCGCCAGGCCAGCGCAGTTCTACCTGATCGGCGCGACATTCGGCCAAGGCCGTTCCCGTTGAAAAGATCAACGCCAGTGCCAGTGTCGCAACTGCGCCAGTCAGCATTCGCCGCGTGATGCTGCTTCCCATGATGCCACCTGAACCGCCATGCGTCCGCGCTTGCCTTCGATGATCCGCAAGCAAACCGCTTCGCCTGCTTGTAGATCGGCAAAGCCAGACATGCGCAACACTTCGACGTGAATAAACACATCGTCATTGCGTCCATAGACATTCGCAAAGCCAAAGCCCTTGGCCTTGTCGAACCATTTGACACGGGCTGGTTCCAGCACAAGGGCTGCAACCTGTTCAGCGGTCATAACGCTGCCTTCCTCCGGCAGAGGCACAACTCCCCCCACCGGCGCCTGCACCGTCACAACCTCAACAGCTTGCACACCGCGCGGGCTTTGTTGCACGCGCACGGTTATTGTCGCCCCATCGGCAACGGAGTTCTGGCCATAATTCCGTAATACATTCGCATGCAGCAGAATATCGGTTTCAGCTTCATCGGATACGATAAAGCCAAAGCCCTTGGCCGGATCAAACCACTTCACATGGCCATGCACAATACGCGTGGCCGTATCATCTTCAGTCATAGTAGAGCCGTTCCCCAGATTGACCCCTAGCGTCACTTTGACGCTATTCCCGATCAAGCTTCAAGTATCTACTCGAGACAACTGGTCAAAACTTTTGGCCGCGCGAAGCACGGCTTAGGGATTTAAACGCTGGATTCCCCAAGAGTCCAACAGAGTTTTGCGTGTCCAGCGAAACCGATCATGCAGCCTGAAGTCCCCATCTGCCCAAAGCTCTATCTCAACCGGATGCAAACGGAAACCTCCCCAAAAGGATGGTCTAGGCGGATTTATGCCTTTGGTCACCGCCAGCTTTGCCACCTCGGCCATCAGGTATTCGCGGCTGGACAATGGCTGCGACTGCTGGCTGGCCCAAGCGCCCAAGCGGGATTTCAGACTGCGGCTCGCATAGTATTCATCTGCCTTCGGCCCCTCCTCACGCTCGGTCACACCACGCACCCGAATCTGGCGGCGCAAAGATTTCCAATGCATCACAAAGGCCGCAGTGCCAGACGCCTCGATCTCTTGCGCCTTTTTTGACCCGTAATTGGTGTAGAACACAAAGGCGCCGTCTTCGATTTCTTTCAACAGCACCATGCGCACATTTGGCAGGCCCTCTGCGTCTACCGTGGCCAAAGCAATGGCATTGGGATCATTCGGCTCCGTTGCCTCGGCCTCGGCCAGCCATTGCCGCGCGATGGCAAACGGGTCATCGCCCGCAAAAATTCCGCCCCTGTCCATAGTATCCGCCCCTATCTTGCTTGACACGCCGCCGCAGCCATTGGCTTGAACGGGCAAAGCCTTTCGCCTACACGTCTATCTCAAAGCGAGAAATGTGCGAGGGACAATAGATGTCAACAGGGCTTATGGCGGGCAAGCGCGGGCTGATCATGGGGCTTGCCAATGACAAGTCCATTGCATGGGGCATCGCTAAGACCCTTGCTGACCACGGGGCAGAGCTTGCGTTCTCTTATCAAGGCGAGGCGCTGAAAAAACGGGTCGAGCCGCTGGCCACATCCTTGGGCAAGCCGCGCCTGTATGAATGCGATGTCGCCAGCGAAGACAGCATGGATGCGCTGTTCAGCTGGCTGGAAGCAGAATGGGGCACCATTGATTTTGTGGTTCATGCCATCGGCTTTTCCGACAAGAACGAGCTGCGCGGCCGCTATGTGGAAACCTCGCGCGCCAACTTTCTGATGTCTATGGATATTTCGGTGTATTCCTTCACCGCCATCTGCGCCCGCTCCGCGAAACTGATGCCAAACGGCGGCAGTTTGCTGACCCTGACCTATTACGGTGCCGAAAAGGTCATGCCGCATTACAACGTGATGGGCCTGTGCAAAGCTGCCCTTGAGGCCTCGGTGAAATACATCGCCGAAGACCTTGGCAAAGACGGCATCCGCGTGAATGCCATCTCGGCAGGGCCGATCAAGACGCTCGCAGCCAGCGGTATCGGTGATTTCCGCTACATCATGAAATGGAACGAGCTGAACTCGCCCCTGCGCCGCAATGTCACACAAGAAGAGGTGGGCAAGGCCGCACTTTACCTGATCTCGGACCTTGGCTCGGGCACCACAGGCGAAAACCTGCATGTCGATGCGGGCTATCATGTGGTGGGTATGAAGGCAGTGGATGCGCCCGATATTGATGTGGTCACCGGTCGTAAGGAATAAGAGGCAAGCACAATGACACTGGCGGCGTTTGTTGCAGTTGCTGCGCTTTTGACCATGGGCGCGGTCAGCCCCGGCCCTGCTGTGTTGATGTCGGCACGCACCGGGGTCACCGAGGGGTTGCGCACCGGGTTTTTCCTCGCCATGGGCATCGGGCTTGGCGCGGTGATCTGGGCGGCGCTGGCGCTGTCGGGCCTGGCCGCATTGTTCAAGATCGCGCCTGCGTTGTTGTGGGCGTTCAAGATCGTCGGCGGACTGTACCTGATCTGGATGGCGGTGCAGATGTGGCGCCATGCGGCCGAGCCCTTGCCCGACACAACTGGCCAACCGCCGCGCTCTGCGCTGTCGGCGTTTCGGCTGGGAGTGGTCACGCAATTGTCGAACCCCAAACCAGCCGTGGTGCTGTCTGCCATCTTTATCGGCACGGTGCCGCCGGGCACCCCGCTTTGGGTGCTGGTCAGCCTGCTTGGATTTTTGTTCACGGTCGAAACGCTGTGGAACACCATCGTCGCCCGCGTCTTTTCGCTTCCTGCCACCCGCCGCGCCTATGTCGGGGCCAAATCCGCAATGGACCGCAGCTTTGGCGGTCTTCTCGCCCTGCTCGGCGCCAAGATCGCCGCCACCTGAAGGAGCCTGCCATGAACGACCGCCTGCCGCATGAAAAAGGCTTTCACGTCAGCTGGGACCAGATCCACCGCGACGCCCGCGCTCTGGCCTGGCGGCTGGATGGCAAGGGGCCGGACAACGGCGCCTGGAAGGCGGTGGTCGGCATCACGCGCGGTGGCCTTGTCCCCGCGATGATCGTCAGCCGCGAACTGGACATCCGCGTGGTCGATACCATCAGCGTCAAATCCTACAGTCACCAGTCCCAGACAGAAGCGCGGGTCATCAAGGCACCGCAGCCTGATCTTATGGGCGATGGCACCGGTATTCTGATCGTCGATGATCTGGTCGACAGCGGCAAGACACTGGAACTGGTGCGCAACCTGTATCCACAGGCCCATTTTGCCACCGTCTACGCCAAGCCTTCAGGCCGCCCGCAGGTCGATACCTATATTACCGAGGTCAGCCAGGACACCTGGATCTTCTTTCCATGGGATATGGCGCTGCAATATGTGCAACCCTATCGCGGCACCGACTGAAGCACCAAGCGAAGGGGCATCCTGCCCCCTCCTTCGCCCTGGGGCGATTCACACCCCTGAGAGTATTTTTACCAAGATGAAATGGTTTCCGACTGCATCTTGGAACAAGTACTCTCCGGGGGGGCGGGGGTGAAAAACCCCCGCTCTGTCCTCTCGAGCAAACTTTGTCCTTTCAGGAAAGTGCCCACGATGACCCTGCCGCTCAACCCCGCAATGGCCGCAACTGACGCTCCGCCGGTGATGGAAGCGCGGCGCTGGTTGCAAGGTGTCGTTTTTCCGGCGGATCGACCCTTGATCAATGTCAGTCAGGCCGCCCCGGTAGAACCGCCGCCGCTGGCACTGCGGCAAGCGATTGCCGATGCGGCACTGGGAGATGATGCGGCGCATCTTTACGGGCCGGTTCTGGGGCTGCCAGATTTGCGCGCAGAAATCGCGGCACAATGGTCTGTAGCCTATGGGGGCCAGATTGGCGCGCTTGAGGTGGCCATCACCCAAGGCTGCAATCAGGCGTTCACTGCCGTCATGTCCACCCTTGCCGGTGCGGGGGATGAGGTGATCTTGCCGACCCCATGGTATTTCAACCATAAAATGTGGTTCGATATGCAGGCCGTGTGCACCGTGGCGTTGGACACCGGACCGACGCTGATCCCGGATGCCGAGGCAGCCCGCGCGCTGATCACCTCAAGAACCCGCGCTATCGTTTTGGTTTCGCCGAATAATCCGGGCGGCGTGGAATATCCTGCGGCCACGCTTTCCGCCTTTCGCGATTTGTGTCGCAGCCACGGCCTCGCCCTGATTGTCGATGAAACCTACCGCGATTTTGACAGCCGCCACTCGGTCGAGATGGGCGGGCGGCCGCATGATCTGTTCATCGATCCGGACTGGTCAGATACTCTGGTCCACTTGTACAGCTTTTCCAAAGCCTACCGCCTGACCGGGCACCGGGTGGGGGCGATTGTGGCCAGCGCGCAGCGTCTGGCCGAGGTGGAGAAATTCCTCGACACCGTGGCGATCTGCCCCGGCCAGTTGGGGCAGATCGCAGCGCTTTGGGGGATGCGCAACTTACGCCAATGGGTTGCAGGTGAGCGGGACGAGATCCTAAGCCGCCGCCGCGCCATGGTAGACGGCTTTGCCCAGCTAGAAGGGTGGCAGCTTTTGGGGTGCGGCGCCTATTTCGCCTATGTCGAGCATCCGTTTGACCTGCCCTCAGATCAGTTGTGCAAACGGCTGGTCAGCGAGGCGTCGCTTCTGATGCTGCCCGGCACGATGTTTCAGCCTGCGGGGTCGCAGGCAGGCAAGCGCCAGATCCGCATTGCCTTTGCCAATGTCGATACGGCGGGTATTGCCGAGCTGTTCCGTCGCTTGAAAGCCTTTCATGCCTGACACCTTGCCGCCTCTTGTTCCCCTGTGCCTTAGCGCATAGACAGTCTCAACGCAGGTTCCAAAGGGGCGGATTATGGCCAAAGACAGCGACGATACCCCGCGCAAAAAGGGCAAGGGCAGCCAGATTGTTGTCTGGGCACTGATGGCCATGCTTGTGGTCGGTCTGGGCGGTTTTGGCGTCACCAATTTCGGCGGCGGTCTGACCAGTATCGGCCGGGTGGGTGATCGCGAGATCGACACCAACACCTATGCCCGCGCCCTGCAACAGGAACTGGCGGCGCTTCGGGCGCAGTTTGGCCAGAACATCACCTTGTCACAGGCGCAAAGCCTTGGGATTGACCGGCAGGTTCTGCAATCCTTGGTCGCGCAAACCGCATTGGACAACGAAGCCGTGCGGGTTCGGCTGTCTGTCGGCGACGCCGTGGTGGCACAGCGTATCACCGAAAGCCCTGCGTTTCAGGGCACAGCGGGGCGCTTTGACCGTGACACTTACCGCTTTACGCTGGATCGCAACAACCTGACCGAAAGCGCCTATGAAGCAACTTTGCGCGCCGATGTGGCGCGGCAATTGCTGACCGGGGCGGTTGCTGGCGGCTTTGTGGCCCCAGCACCCCTGACCGACACGCTTTACAACTGGGTGGGCGAGAGGCGCGGCTTTTCAATGCTGCGTCTGACCCAAGACGATCTGACCGCTCCGATTCCGGCGCCTGATGATGCGGCGGTTTTGGCGTTCTATGAGGCCAATATCGCCAGCTTTACCGCGCCCGAAGCCAAACGCATCCGCTTTGCTGCGTTGCTGCCCGATGCGATTGCAGCCGACCAGCCCGTGGATGAAGACGCGCTGCGTCGGATGTACGACGCCCGCCTTGCCGAATTCGTGCAACCAGAGCGGAGGTTGGTTGAGCGGCTGATCTATCCCTCGACCGAGGCCGCATCCGACGCCCGCGCGCGGGTAGATGCGGGCGAGGCATTTGAGACGCTGGTGGCCGAACGTGGGCTGGATCTGGACGATATTGATCTGGGCGACGTGGCCCGCGAAGATCTTGGCAGCGCCGCCGAGGCTGTGTTTGCGCTGGACGCCCCCGGTGTGGTCGGACCGTTTGACACCGATCTTGGCCCGGCACTGTTTCGCATGAATGCCATTCTGGCGGCGCAGGAAGTCAGCTTTGACGAGGCTCGCACAGACCTTGCCATCGAGATGCAGACAGATGCCGCCCGGCGCTTGATCGCAGGCCAAGTGGATGCGATTGATGACATGCTGGCCGGTGGATCCACACTGGACGAAGTGGCGCAAGACCAGGGCATGGTGATCGAGACTGTTGATTATGTGGCCTCGGTTGCCGCCCCGGAAGGGATCGCCGGGTATCCGGCGTTTCGCGCGGCCGCAGATGCTTTGTCCGAGGGCGACTTCCCCGAAGCGGTTTTGCTGGCCGATGGCGGCGTGATTGCGATGGAATACGTTGAACTGGTGCCAGCGGCGCCGATCCCGTTTGAAGACGCGCGCGACGATGTGTTGGCAGCCTTTGTCGCTGACGCTACCACCAAAGCCTTGGGCGACCGCGCCATCGAGGTGAAGTCGGCAGTAGAGGGCGGAGCCTCGCTTGGGGCGTTCGGGATCGTGCAACGCACTGCCAACATCGCCCGCGAAGGTTTTGTCGAGGACGCGCCATCCAGCTTGCTGACGGCTGTGTTCGCAATGGCCCCCGGTGATCTGCAGGTGATTGAAGGGCCGGGCTTTGTCGGCGTTGTGCGTCTGGATGAGGTGCGCCCCGCTGCTCAGGAGGGCGACGATGTGGCCGCGCTCAAAAGCTCCATTGCGGCGCAGGTCGAGCAGGCTTTGGCACAAGACGCGCTGCAACTGTTTTCCAACGCGCTGACCGACGAGGCCGGGATCTTCCTTGATCAGAACGCCATCAACGCCGTTCACGCGCAATTCAACTGACCAGACCGAAGGCCCTGACCGATGATGCTTTCCCCCAGTTTTGAAGAGTTTGAACGCAACTGGAACGCGGGAAAGAATCAGCTGGTCTGGGCCCGGTTGGCCGCCGATCTGGATACGCCCGTCAGCCTGATGCTGAAGCTGGGCGAAGCGCGGCCCGAGACATTTATGCTGGAGTCGGTGACGGGCGGCGAAGTGCGCGGGCGTTACTCCATTGTGGGCATGAAGCCCGATTTGATCTGGCGCTGCAATGGCACCGGATCGCAGATCAACCGCGAGGCCCGCTTCGATGCAGGTGCGTTCCACCCGCTTGAGGGCCACCCGCTGCAAACCCTGCGCGCGCTGATTGCGGAATGCGCCATTGAGATGCCAGACGGTCTGCCTGCGGTATCGGCGGGGCTTTTTGGCTATCTGGGCTATGACATGATCCGGCTGGTGGAAAACCTGCCAAACGTGAACCCCGATCCACTGCAATTGCCCGATGCTATCCTGATGCGCCCCACGGTGATTGCCGTGCTGGACGGGGTGAAAGGTGAGGTGACACTGGTTTCGCCCGCTTGGGTTCAGGGCGGGTTGTCGGCGCGGGCAGCCTATGCCCAAGCCGCCGAGAGGGTAATGGACGCCTTGCGCGATCTGGACCGCGCGCCCCCCGCGCAGCGCGATCTGGGCGAGGTATCCCCGGTGGGTGAGGCGGTGTCAAACTTCACGCATGACGGATATAAGCAGGCGGTTGAACGCGCCAAGGATTACATTCGCGCGGGTGATATCTTTCAGGTCGTGCCAAGCCAACGCTGGGCGCAACGGTTTGAGCTGCCGCCCTTTGCGCTGTATCGGTCCTTGCGGCGCACCAACCCGTCGCCGTTCCTGTTCTTTTTCAACTTCGGCGGCTTTCAGGTCATCGGAGCCAGCCCGGAAATCCTTGTCCGTCTGCGTGATGGTGAGGTGACGATCCGCCCCATCGCCGGCACCCGCAAGCGCGGCGAGACACCCGAGGAAGACCGCGCGCTTGAACTGGACCTGCTGGCCGACAAGAAAGAACTGGCGGAACATCTGATGCTGCTGGATCTGGGCCGCAATGATGTGGGGCGCGTGGCCAAGGTCGGCACCGTGCATCCAACCGAGAAATTCACCATCGAGCGCTATTCCCACGTCATGCACATCGTCAGCAACGTGGTGGGCCAGATCAAGGATGGCGAAGACGCGTTGTCGGCGCTACTGGCGGGCCTGCCAGCGGGCACTGTATCGGGCGCGCCCAAGGTGCGGGCAATGGAAATAATCGACGAGCTGGAGCCGGAAAAGCGTGGAGTCTACGGTGGCGGGGTCGGATATTTCGCCGCCAATGGCGAGATGGATTTCTGCATCGCGCTGCGCACCGCCGTTCTGAAAGACGAAACCCTCTACATTCAAGCCGGGGGGGGCGTGGTCTATGACAGCGACCCGGAATCCGAATTTCAGGAAACTGTCAACAAATCCCGTGCCTTGCGCCGTGCCGCTGAAGATGCTGGGCTGTTTGCCGGGCGTGGAAACCGCTGATGCGGTGTTACCTGTGTCCAGACACGCGCCCATCACAAGGCTTTGAGGCATCGTAACAGGGTTTGCATTGCGTTTCACGACGCTTACTTGATGATACGTAACAGCCTGCTGGCGACCCGGCGCATCATTGCGCCATGGGCCTGCCGTCCTAATCATGAGGAGTTCGGGAGTGCAGTCCAAAGCCATCACCTATTCCAACCAACCGGCCAGTGCCGCGCGGGGGCGTGCCACGCTTCTTGCCATTGGTCTTGGCCTTGCCATGGCGCTGGGTCACGCGCAGGGCGCGTTCGCGCGCGCGCCTGACAGCTTTGCCGATCTGGCACAGCAAATCAGCCCGTCAGTTGTGAACATCACCACGTCTGCCGTGGTATCCGGCCCTGCTTCTGGTGGGCCGATCGTGCCAGAGGGCAGCCCGTTTGAAGATTTCTTCCGCGATTTCATGGACCGCAACAATCGCGGCGGTGAAGGTGCACCCCGCCGGTCCGAGGCGCTTGGCTCAGGCTTCGTGATCTCGGAAGATGGCTTTATCGTTACCAATAACCACGTCATTGAGAACGCCGACGAGATCGAGATCGAGTTCTTTTCCGGCAAGCGGTTGAAGGCCAAACTGGTCGGCACCGATCCGAAAACCGATATCGCGCTGCTGAAAGTGGAAAGCGATGTGCCACTGCCGTTCGTGGCCTTTGGCAACTCTGACGTCAGCCGGGTTGGGGATTGGGTCGTGGCCATGGGCAACCCGTTGGGTCAGGGCTTTTCGGTCAGCGCGGGCATCATTTCGGCCCGCAACCGGGCGCTGTCGGGCACCTATGACGATTACATTCAGACCGATGCCGCGATCAACCGGGGCAACTCGGGCGGGCCTTTGTTCAACATGGACGGTCAGGTGATCGGTGTGAACACCGCGATTCTGTCGCCCAATGGCGGGTCTATCGGGATCGGTTTCTCGATGGCGTCGAATGTGGTGACCAAGGTTGTCGATCAGCTGAAAGAGTTCGGCGAAACCCGCCGTGGCTGGCTTGGCGTGCGGATTCAAGACGTCACCCCCGATGTTGCCGAAGCCATGGGCCTGACCGAAGCCTCGGGGGCGCTGGTGACGGATGTGCCAGACGGGCCGGCCAAGGATTCGGGCATCATTGCGGGCGATGTCATTACCCAGTTTGATGGCAAGCCCGTGCGTGACACCCGCGATCTGACGCGCCGAGTCGCCGACAGCCCCGTGGGTCAGGCCGTTCCTGTAATCGTGCAGCGCGACGGTCGTTCTGAGACGCTGCAAGTGACACTGGGCCGCCGCGAGGAAGCAGAAGCCGCCGAAGTGCGCCCTGCCGCCGACGAAAAACCGGCAGATCCGGTCGAGGCAGAGATTCTGGGCATGACGCTGGCCCCGGTCACCGATGAGATGAAGCAGTCGCTGAACCTGCCCAATGATGCCGAAGGGCTGGTCGTGGGCAAGGTGGACGTGGCATCCGAGGCCTATGCCAAGGGTCTGCGCGATGGCGATATCATCACCGAGGCCGGACAGCAAAAAGTGGTGCGTCTGAAGGACCTGGAAGACCGCATCACCGAGGCACGCGATGCGGGCCGCAAGTCCATTCTACTTCTGGTGCGTCGTGCCGGAGACCCGCGCTTTGTGGCGCTGGCCATCGACTGACGCGCATCGGATCAAGACCCAGAAAGAACAGCGCGCGGCAGGATCCCTGCCGCGCGTTTTGCATATATGGTTAGAAGAACGTCGCAGCGCCACCGATTTCGCGCAACAGACGCGCACGAAAGCTGAACATCCATTCCGCCCGTTCCTCGGCCATCGCCCGCCCTGTCGGGGTCTGCATGGTTTCAGCTATGCGGAACAGCTTCACCTCCAGATGATCCAGCGCATAGGCACGGTCGTTCAGGGGCCTGTGTTGTGCCAAAGGGTCGTCCTGATCAAACAGTGCTCCACCCATGGCCCCGGCCACCGCAAACATCCGCGCAAGGCCGATGGCCCCCAAAGCCTCTAGCCTGTCGGCGTCTTGCAGCACGCGCGCTTCATCGCTGCGCGGGGCAATGGCGGCAGAAAAGCTGTGCGCCTCAATCGCGTGGGTGACGATAGCGATGCGTGGCGCAGGCCAGCCTTGAGTGGTCAGCCAATCGGCAGCAGCACGGGCAGACAGGCTCGAAGCGTCGGCGCGGTTGGGCGCATCTTTGGGCAGGTTGACCGCATCGTGAAAAATCACCGCCATCTGCAGCGCATCCGCGTCCAGCCCCGGCACATCGGCCATGATTTGCTGGCAATTGGCCCAAACCCGGTCGATATGGCCCAGATCATGCGCCGGGTCTTGCGCGCCTGCCCACAGCCGGACCAGTTCTGCCCGCGCGTTCTTAACCAGATGTGTCATCTTTTGCCCAGATCCGTGGTGACAAGCCCAAGCTCACGCGCAGAGGTCAGCGCCAGCCGGTCGCTTTCCAGCCCGCGATCAGCCTGAAACCGGCGTAGGGCGGCACGGGTGGCTGTATCCATCTCGCCGGTCAGCGGCAGCAGATACAGCCCTCGCGCTTTGAGCGCGCGTTGCAGGCTGGCGATGAAATCCACCGTCATCTCTGCCGGACAAGGGCTGCGGAACCAGATTTCCTCACGCTCCTGCACGATTTTTTGCCGCGTCTCTGACCGGAAGACGGCGGGCAAGATCGTCTGCCCCTGTGGGTCTTTGCGGGCATCAGATATCATGACCTGTTCGGTCACCGTCTCGATCACCATTGGGGTCACATCGGAGGCCCAGCACGCGCCTTCGGGGCCGGGTGGTGGGCCGGGTTTCGTCAGACGGACCAGATCCATCGACAAATCGGCGCGACCGGGCGCTTCGGGAACACCCGCCTGCTGGCAGGCGGCAAGCCAGAGGGCTGCTCCGAACAGGGCCAAGGGCGCACTGCGCATCATCGGGTTGATCTATCCTGCCTGCGCCGGTTGACCCGGCTTTCAACGCTAGGGCTATCACATATGGCCCGTGCGGCCTAGCGCCCCGGCCAGATCGTTCCGGTTGCGTTGCACCCCGGCCACCCCTGCCCCAGATGCGGCATCTGCACCCGATGAGACCCGGAATTCCCGCCCCCGCCCCTCTGGCAAAGATCGCGATTGTGGCCTATGTCAAACGAAATGCGCGGATTTGCGAAAAAGGGACAAAGACAGACGATGGCCAAGATCAAATATGTGGAATTCGGCGGCAAGGAACATATCGTGGATGTGGCCAACGGCCTGACCGTGATGGAAGGCGCACGCGACAATGGCATTCCGGGAATCGAGGCCGATTGCGGCGGTGCCTGCGCTTGTTCAACCTGCCATGTCTATGTCTCCCCGGAATGGGTCGAAAAGCTGCCAAAGAAAGACAGCATGGAAGAAGACATGCTGGATTTTGCCTATCAGCCAGACCCGGCCCGGTCGCGCCTGACCTGCCAGATCAAGGTTTCTGACGCGCTGGACGGTCTTGTTGTCCATATGCCCGAAAAGCAGATCTGATGCGCTGCGCTCTTGCGCTGATGGTCGGGCTTTGCAGCCCCGCCGCAGCGCAAGACATTGTGGCGGCACGTCTGGTGGAGCCTACCGACCGGTATGCCCACGCCGTTCTGGGCGATGCATTGGAATGGGCGGGACTGGAGCTTACACTTTCGGATCGCCGTAAACTGCGCTTCACCCTGCCCGACAGCCTTGTCTTTGAAGATGTGACGGCACGGCTGGGGGACTTTGACGGCGACGGTCGGCCCGAGGTCATGGTGGTTGAAACATCGCTGACCCGAGGCGCATCCCTTGCCATCTATGATGCAGCAGGCAGGCGCGCGGCGACGGCCTATGTCGGGCAGACCAATCGCTGGCTGGCACCGGCTGGCTGGGGGGATTTCAACGGCGATGGCCGGATCGAGATCGCCTATGTGGACCGCCCGCATCTGGCACGAGAATTGGTCTTCGTGCGACTAGATGGCGACAACCTTACAGAAATTGCCCGCGCGCCCGGTTTTACCAATCACCGCATTGGCGAAAGCTGGATTTCAGGCGGCGTGCGCCGATGCAATGGGCGGGATGCGCTTATCGTCGCATCCTCCGACTGGTCGCGCGCTTTGGCGGTGAAACTTGAGGGGCAACGCATTGTTGCTCAGGATCTTGGTCCATGGCACGGGGCTGGGCCTGATCTTGCGACCTGCCCCTAAAACCCGATCCAGCGCGCCAGTGCGATAAGTGTCGCGCCGCAGGCAATCGACACAAACCCAACCAAACGCCGGGTTTCCAGCGACAGTCTGGCCATCATCGCCAGCACCTGTTCCACACGCGAAGGGGCCAGTGCAAGCACCAGCCCCTCAGCAATTGCCACCAGCCCGAGGGCCAGGATAACCCAGATCACGGTGCCGTCGCGCCAGCAGGTGCAACCGCAACCGGGCGGTCTGCCGGGGCAATATCACTGCGCAGATAGGTGAAGAACTCACTGTCTGGCTGCATCACGATCGATGAATTCCCCGACTGCAACGACCGCTCGTAAGAGGTGAGCGAGCGCGTGAAGGCAAAGAATTCAGGGTCGCGGCCAAAGGCTTCGGCGTAAATGGCGTTGCGTTCGGCGTCAGCTTCACCGCGAGCCACTTCGGCCATACGGCTTGCATCAGACGTCAGTTCCACCACGGTCCGGTCTGCGGTTGCCCGCACACGTTGCGCTGCTTCGCCACCACGGGCGATTTCATCCGCGGCCTCGCGTTCACGTTCTGCCCGCATCCGGGCAAAGGTGGCAGCAAGGTTTTGCTCTGGCAGGTCGGTGCGGGTCAGACGCACGTCGATCACTTCGATCCCCAAAGCGCCGGATTCGGTCCGTGCCCGGTCGCGGATCTGGTTCATCAGCGACGTCCGGTCCTCAGACAGCACACGGTTGGACGGCACCGAGCCCAACACCTCACGGATGGCGGCGTTCAGGATACGGTCCAACCGGGTCTGTGCGGCATCAACGCCGCCCACACCAACTGCTTCACGGAAATCAACCAGATTGGTGATCCGCCAGCGGGCGAAGGCATCGACCACAAGACGGCGGTCATCCAGCGGGGTCACTTCCATCGGTTGGGTCGGCAGGCCCAGAATACGGCCATCATATTTGACGACCTCTTGGATCAGCGGGATCTTGAAGCCCAGACCGGGGGTTTCCTTGACCTGCTTAACCTGACCAAATTGCAGCACAAGCGCCTTTTCGCGCTCGTCCACGATGAAGATAGACGACAGCACGGCGGCACCAAGAACGGCCACGATTGGCAGAATAAGTTGCGCTTTCATCAGTTGTTACCTCCGGTCGTTGCTGCAGCCGCAGGTGCGGAAGCTGGCGTTTGCCGACCCAGTTCGTTCAGCGGCAGGAAAGGCACGACGCCCTGACCACCGCCATTGCCGCCCTGAACACCGTCAAGGATGACCTTGTTCATGCTGCCCAGCACACGTTCCATGGTTTCCAGATACATCCGTTTGCGCGTGACTTCGGGCGCTTTGACGTATTCTTCGTAGACCGACAGGAAGCGGCTCGCCTCACCCGAGGCGTCGTTGACAACTTGCGCGCGGTAGGCTTCGGCCGCTTCGACGATACGGGCGGCTTCACCACGCGCGCCAGCCGTCACACGGTTGGCATAGGCGTCGGCTTCTTTTTCCAACCGGTCGCGTTCCTGTTGGGCGGCTTGCACCGCACGGAAAGCGTCTATCACTTCACGCGGAGGGTCGGCTTTTTCGAAGTTGACCCGGATCACGTTCAGACCGGCGTTATAGGTATCAAGCGTGCCCTGAACCGCAGCCCGCAGATCGGCTGCAATGGCGCCCCGGTCCCGGTTGAGGATGGGGGAGAGTTCCGACCGCGCGATGATATCGCGCATCGCCGATTCCGATACCGCGCGCATCGTGTCCGCCGGATCGGCAAGGTTGAACAGGTAAGCTGCCGGATCGTTGATGTTCCAGACGACCTGAAACCCGATATCCACAATGTTCTGGTCGCGGGTCAGCATCAGACTGGCGTCTTCGCCGGTGCGCCCAACACCGATATCGGTTGTACGTTCGTTGGTCACCTGAATGATTTCAGCCGTGACCAGCGGCCAAGGCGCAAAGTTGAGACCGGGGCTGCCGATGGTCGAGAACTCACCGAGGAACAATTCGACCGAACGTTCTTCCGGGCGCACGGTGTAGAACGACATGAAGGACCACAGCACAGCGGCCGCCAGAGCGCCCAGCGCGATGCCTTGCTTGGTCACCCGTGGGCCAACGGGCCCACGCGGACCGCCGCCACCGCCGCCATTCGAGCCGCCTTTGCCACGCCCACCCATCAGGACACGCAGCTGTTCCTGACCTTTTTTTACGATCTCGTCGATCTCGGGGATTTGCGGACCCGAGTTTTCCGGCCTGCGGCCGCCAGACTTGCGTTCGTCTTCTCGTCCATTGCCACGATCATCGCCGCCCGATCCGCCACCGCCCCCCCAGGGACCTCCACTTGCCATTCGCTGAAACCCTTCTCTTATCCTGTGTCTTTAACTGGTCATTCTGACGCGAAAATCAAGCAAATCCGGTCACGCCTTGCGTGTCGGTGTCCGCATCGTGACCAGTTCCTCTGCCATTGTCGGATGAACTGCAACCGTACGGTCGAAATCCTCTTTGGTGGCCCCCATTTTGACGGCAATTGCCGCAAGCTGGATCATTTCGCCAGCGTCAGGTGCGACGATGTGACATCCCAGCACCTTGCGCGAAGCCTGACTGACGATCAGTTTCATCAGCACGCGCGCGTCTTCGCCGGCAAATGCACTGCGCATCGGGCGAAAACTGGTGCAGTAAACCTCGATCGGTTCCTGCTCGCGGGCCGCTTCTTCGGTCAGACCCACGGTGCCAAGCTCTGGCTGGGTGAACACGGCGCTGGCGATCAGGTCATGGTCAACCGCTGTCGGCTCGCCCTCAAACACGGTGCGCACAAAGGCCATGCCTTCGCGGATTGCCACCGGGGTCAGGTTCACACGGTTGGTCACATCGCCGATGGCATAGATCGACGGCACAGCGGTCTGGCTGTAATTGTCCACGGTGATTTCACCACGGCGCCCAAGTTTGACGCCCAGATCTTCAAGCTTCATTCCATCGGTATTCGGGCTGCGCCCTGTAGCAAACAGCACCGAGTCAAAACTCTGTTCGGTGCCATTGGTCGCTTTGACCCAGACCGGGCAGCCCCGCTTGCCAGAGTGCGGCAACAGATCCAGCGACGAATCGACCCCCGCTCCCATGTTGGTGCCGTCATCCGCCATGGCTGCTGCTTCGGCCATCTCGACAATGTTGGTGCCCAGGTGCAGGTCGATCCCCTGCGCCTTCATTGCTTCGGCAATCAAGCCGCGTGCTTCGTCATCAAAGCCGCGCAGGATCTGCGCGCCGCGATAGAATTGCGTGACCTTGACCCCAAGCCCAGCAAGGATGCAGGCCATCTCGCAGGCGATAAACCCGCCACCGACGATCAGGATGGATTTGGGCAGGCTGTCCAGCTCGAAGATGTCATCCGACACAAGACCAAGATGGGCATTGGGCAGATCGGGACGCTCTGGCCGGCCACCGGTGGCCACAAGTATATGCTTGGCGGTGACGGTTTGCCCGGTGGACAGCGCCACCGTATGCGCATCGGTCAAATGCGCGCGGGCATCGTGAATAACAACACCAGAGCCATCCAGCAAACGGCGATACACGCCTTCAAGCCGGTCCAACTCTGCGTGCAGCTTGTCGCGAAAGATCGACCAGTCAAACGACCCGTCGGGAATGTCCCAGCCGTAGGCGCGTGCCTGCGTGGGCATTTCGCGAAAGCCGGAAGCAAACACCATCAGCTTTTTGGGCACGCAGCCCCTGATAACACATGTGCCGCCCAAACGGCTGTCTTCTGCCAGGGCAACCTTTGCCCCGGTGGCCGCTGCCATCCGTGCCGCACGAACCCCGCCAGAGCCGCCGCCGATGACAAACAGATCTACGTCAAACGCCATCATTCCATATCCGCAAAGATGTTGGAGGTTGGCATGAATTCGACCCGTTCGTCTTCAACCTCGCCCGAATTGATGTTGCGCACCGTCACACGCCCGTCAGCATGGCCGATCACCACGATGTCACAGATGTCAATGAACAGGCCATTTTCAACCACACCCGGTATCTGGTTTAGCACCAGCGCCAACTGGCGCGGGTTGCCGATGCGCTTGAGGTGAAGATCAAGGATGTAATTCGACTCGTCCGTGACCAGCGGCGCACCACCGTTCATCCGCAGGCTGACATCGCGGTTCAGCACATCAAGGCTGACCAGAGTTTCCTCGACCAGCGCCTTGGTGGTCTGCCAGCCAAAGGGGATCACCTCAATCGGCAGCGGAAAGGCACCAAGCTGGGTCACATCCTTGGCGGCATCGGCAATCACGATCATCTGGTCAGACGCAGTTGCCACGATCTTTTCCTGAAGCAAAGCCGCGCCGCCGCCCTTGATCAGATTCAGCTGACCGTCGAATTCATCGGCCCCGTCAATGGTCATATCCAGCCACTTCGCCTCATCCAATGTGGTGAGCGGGATGCCCAGCTGCGCCGCCAGTTGCGCAGTGCGGCTGGAGGTCGGCACGCCAACCACGCGCAGCCCCTCTTCGCGGATACGCTCGGCCAGACAGCGCACCATCCAGGCAGCAGTTGACCCGGTGCCAAGGCCCAGCTTCATCCCGTCCTCGACAAAGTCGGTGGCACGCTTGGCGGCTAGAAACTTGGCCTTGTCGATGGGCGAAAGTTCGGCAGGCATGGATCGATTCCCCGGCAGTGGAAAAATGCTATGTCGGGGTTATAGGCAAAGCTGCCCCTGCGCGCGAGGGTCAATCGCCCGATCGGGGCGGCCAGATAAGGGAAACGCCCTTCGCAATCGCCCCATTGCATGGCGCTTTTGTGGGACATACCACGCCCCGACCCGCAATACTGCGGACCAGAACGGAGGCCACGATATGTATGTCCTGCACTATGCGCCCGACAATGCGTCGATGATCATCCGGCTGGTGCTGGAGGGGGCTGACCTGCCATACCGCACAGCATTGGTCGACCGCAGCACACGCCAGCAAGACAGCGCGGCCTATCGCGCGCTGAACCCGATGGGCCTGATCCCGACCTTGCAAACGCAGCACGGAGCCATGTCTGAAACCGCCGCGATTCTGTTGTGGCTGGGTGACCAGCATGGTCTGACCCCTGCCCCCCACACAAGCGAACGGCCCGTGATGCTGCAATGGCTGACCTTTACCGCGAACACTGCCCATGCCGATCTGCGCCAGATGTTCTACCCGGACCGCTATGTTCCTGCGTCGGCCAAAGGCGCGCATCACCGCCTTATGGCGGCACGAATGCTGGACCATTTTGACCACCTAAACCGCGAGGCGGAAGCGCATCCGGCGCTGTTTGGCATAAAGGGTATCCTTGCCCCCTATGTCTGCGCCCTGATGCGCTGGTCGGTGCTTTATCCACGAGGGCAAACAGGCTGGTTTACCCTTGGCGATTTTCCCGCCCTGCATGGCATCGCAAGCGCACTTGAAGCCGCGCCACAAAGCGCTCGGGTCGCATTGGCCGAAGGTCTGGGGCGGCACCCGTTTACCGCCCCCGCGTATCCCGTTCCGCCAGAAGGCTCTGCCATATAAGAGCCATGCCGCAGAAACCCGCAGCATGTCGCTTTCATCTGGCGACGCCCGAGGAATCCGGCGCATGGTAGGGCAAATGTTAAAGGAAGCGCCGCATGTTCTTGTCCGTGTTTGATATGTTCAAGGTGGGGATCGGCCCGTCTTCAAGCCATACCATGGGGCCTATGGTGGCCGCAGCGCGGTTTCTGGACACGCTGCGCGGATCTCCGTTTCAAGCCCATGGGCTGCGAGCATCGCTGCACGGGTCGCTGGCCTTCACCGGGGTCGGCCATGCCACAGACCGCGCGACGATCCTTGGCCTCGCAGGGTTTGCGCCCGACACTTATGATGCCGCCAAAGCGGACGAAGCCCTGGACGCGATCCGCCAGTCGCATCAGATCTCAGCGCCGGGTCTGCCCGCGCTGCACTTTGACCCCGAACGCGACCTGAGTTTTGACTACGGTCAGGCCCTGCCCGGCCATGCAAATGGCATGATCCTGCGCGCCACCGATGCGCAGGGCGATGTGATCTTGCAAGAGACCTACTATTCCATCGGTGGCGGGTTTGTTCTGACCGAATCCGAGCTTCAGGCCAGCGCCGCCGACAAAAAGAAATTGCGTGCCGATGTGCCCTATCCGTTTGAGACAGCGGCAGAAATGCTGGCAATGGCGCGCGACAGCGGGCTGTCCATCGCGGCAATGAAGCGCGCCAACGAGTTGCGCTTTCGCAGCGCCGCCGAACTGGATCGCGGCATCATGCGGCTGTGGGAAGTGATGAGCGACTGCATCGACCGTGGCATGTCGGGCAGCGGTATCTTGCCGGGCGGGCTGAAGGTGCGCCGCCGGGCCAAGGGCATCCATGATCAGTTGCTGGCCGAGCGTGGGCTGAACATGCAGGCCCCGCATACGATCAATGACTGGATGAGCCTTTATGCCATGGCCGTGAACGAAGAGAACGCCGCCGGGGGGCAGGTTGTGACTGCACCCACCAACGGGGCTGCGGGCGTGGTGCCTGCGGTCATCCGCTATTGGCTGGACCATGTGCCGGGCGCCGCACCCTCACGGATCGGGGAATTTCTGCTCACCGCATCCGCCATCGGCGGTCTATGCAAGCATAATGCAAGCATTTCTGGCGCTGAATGCGGCTGTCAGGCCGAAGTGGGCAGCGCCGCCGCCATGGCCGCTGCGGGCTTGTGCGCAGTGTTGGGCGGGATACCGGAACAGGTGGAAAACGCCGCAGAGATTGCACTGGAGCATCACCTTGGCATGACCTGCGATCCAGTCAAAGGGCTGGTGCAGGTGCCGTGCATCGAACGCAACGGGCTGGGTGCGATCAAGGCGGTGTCAGCGGCAAGCCTGTCGATGCGGGGCGACGGGCAGCATCTGGTCAGCCTTGACGCCTGCATCGAGACGATGCGTCAGACCGGGCGCGACATGCACGAGAAATACAAGGAAACCTCGCTGGGCGGGCTGGCGGTGAATGTGCCCAACTGCTGACACCTATACGGGTGGCAGGGGGAGGATGCGCTCCGCGCGGGAGTATTTAGAAAGCAGCAATTCAAAGCGCGCCCAGCGGGTTTGCTGCTTTCCAAATACTCAGGCAACTGCGCCGCCGGGTGCTGCCGGAGTATGAAGCAGCCCGCCTTTCCGTACGCGGTCATAAAGCGCAAATTCTGTCGCATGGGCGGAACTGAGCCGTGCAGACAGGGCGTCTGGCAGGATCAGTGTCTGCGCATCGGCGATAGGTGAGGCATTGCGGTGGGGCAGCTCAAGACTGCTGCCAAGACGGGCAGACAGAAACGCCAGCAGCCGGTCAAGGTCAGCATAATCAAAGATGTAGTTGACCGGCGTCCCGCCGTTCAGAAACCCCAGAAACCGGTCTTGCCGCCCGATACGGGCAAAGGGCGGTGGGTCATCCGCTAGCCGCGCCTCGACAAATTCGGCAAAGCTCAGCCCGTGGGTGGAGTTTTCATGCCCGCGCAGGGCATCACGCTGGCGATAGCGATACCAACTTCCCAGATGGTCCATCGGCGCGCGCATCACGGAAAAGGTCTCGACCGGCCCGCCAAGATTTCGGCGGATCCGCGCGGCCCATTTGCGGTGGTAGATCTGAGCGTTGATATGTTTATGGCCAGTGTCTGATGGCGTTGCCTGTGCAAACGGCGCCAGCACCGCGCGCAAGGATTGCGTGGCCGTTTTCGGATTGGCCAGAAACACCAGCCGCGCCTTTTCAAGAACCAGCACCCCTGCCCCCGTGTGTTTGTCTTTGCTGACGAAAGGCTAATGTCTTTTCTGAGCAAGCGGCAAGATGGCGGTGCAAAATCCGCGAGGCTTGTGTCGCTTTTGCGATGGACGGGGTGGAAAACCCACGTTAGCCCAATGGGATGACCCGCCAACCCGACCGTATTCTCCCCGGCGTCGTGCTGATGCTTGCGTTCTGCGTGCTTGCGCCGCTGCTGGATGTGTCGGCCAAGCTTGCCTCGGCCACGATCCCCGTCGGGCAGATCGTGACCGCGCGCTTTGTGGTGCAAGGCGCGCTGATGCTGCCGGTGATCCTGATCATGGGGATCACCTTGCGCCTGAGCCCAAGGGCGTTGGGGCTGATCTGTCTGCGGGCGGTGTTTCTGATCCTGTCCACATTCAGCTTTGTGGCGGCCATTTCGGTCATGCCGGTCGCTGATGCGCTTGCCATCGCCTTTGTCGAGCCGTTCATTCTGTTGCTGCTTGGCCGCCTTTTGTTCAACGACGAGGTCGGGCCGCGCCGGATCATTGCATCCGGGGTGGGCTTTGCGGGTGCGCTGCTAGTGATCCAGCCATCGCTTGCGGCTTTTGGATATGTCGCGCTCTGGCCGTTGGGGACTGCGTTCTTCTTTGCGTTTTACATGCTGTCCACCCGACAAGTGGCAGGGTTCATGCATCCGGTAGCCATGCAGTTTCACACCTCATGGACCGGGCTTTTGATGTGTCTGCCGGTCATGTTGCTGGCCGAGGGCACCGGATGGCGGCATTTTGATCCTGTCATGCCGCAAGGCCATGCTTGGGTATGGTTGTTTGGCGTGGGGTTCTGGGCCGCGCTTAGCCATATGTGCATGACCTATGCGCTGAAATTTGCGCCATCGGCCACGCTGGCCCCGCTTCACTATCTGGAGATCGTGGCCGCGGTAGCGCTTGGCTACTGGATCTTTGGCGATTTCCCCAATGCACTGACATGGGCTGGGATTGCCGTGATCACCGCGTCCGGTCTCTATATCATCTACCGCGAGCGGTTGTCGGCGCGGGCAGCACCCGCCAGCGCGGCCAAAGCCTGATCCAGCCGTGCGCGCGGCAAGATACACAGCATACCCGGCCCCGACAGATCAAGGCTGACCGGCCCGACACTGACCCGGTTTGAGGTGCCGACCCGCGTGTCGGGCGAAAACGCCAGACCGTCAATCGGCCAGTCCAGCCCGGTGCTGCGGCCCGTGACCGAGGCCAGCGGATAAAGACTGAACCTGTCGCCCGGCCGCAAGTTCAGCTGCACCTGGCGCGGCAGATGGAACACCACATCCTGCGGCCCCAACAAAACGCAAGGGCGGGCCTGGCGAACAAGTGTCGTCAGTACCGCAAGCCCGTGGTCCACCCGCGCGCCGATAAAGCCCAGCGCGATGATAAAGGGGCAATCGATAGACCGCAGCGCCTTGTCAAAATCGGTGGTGTCCTGTTCGGGGATGTGGTGCAGCCGGTCCGCGCCCAGCGCCACACGTGCCGCGTCAGAGATTGAGTCCATATCCCCGATCACAGCCTGCGGGTGAACGCCATGCGCCAGACAGCGGTCTGCCCCACCATCCGCCGCCACAACCACGGGCGCCCTTTGCTGCGAAATCCGAAACAATGCGGGGGAAACCGGGGCCCCTCCCACAAGCGTGATCCCGCCTGAGGATTGCACAATGACCTGATTCATGCGGATACTGTCTTTCGAATTGAGGCAAATCACCGGGGGGTGTGCCACAAACAATCCTTTAAATCACCCTGATCTGTCCACGGATTCGAACAGGTGATGGGTGAGAAACATGTATCGAGTTTTGCAGAAAGCGAGCATCCGATGAACGGTGCGAGTAAAATCCTTACGGTCTCTTACGGAACCTTCTCCTGCACGTTGGAGGGGTTTGAAGACCCATTCAACACAATGAAGGCCATTGCGGAGTATTTTCGCGATCTGGCGGCCGAGGATCGGTATTTCGGTGCCGAACCGCCGCAGCCGGATGCGGCGATGCTGCACAAGATAGCCGAGCGCGAGATTCAGCGCAGGGTTGAGGCCAAAGTTCAGGAAAATGGCGTGATTCTGCGCGCCGAAGAACAAGGGGCGATTGCAGCGCCAATTGTGGCGGCCCCCGCCGCAATGCCCGCTGCTGCCGAACCCCAGCCCGTTGTCGAAATGCCCGCCCGTGTCGCCGCGGCACCGGCAAGACCGGCGCCAACAGTGGCACAACCCGCCCCGGACACTGCCGCTTTGGCTGAAGCCGGCGCGGAATCGGTTGCCGAAAAGCTGTCACGCCTGCGTAAAGCCGCCGCTGAAAGTCAGGCAATGGCGGCAACGGCCACTGTTGTGACAACAGTGGCCCCCCTGATGGCGGCAAGCGCCCCCCTTGTGGCTGCGCAAGACGACTTTACCGAAGACCAACACGCAGACGCCGTGCCAGACAGCGTGCAGGCGTCTGAATTGGCAAGTGCCGCGGAAGATGACGCTGACCTGTCTGTGGATATGGCTGCGTTTGATGACCTGTTGCCCGAAGATCTGGCCCCCACCGCTGACGAGATTGTCGCCGGGGATCTGACACCCGAAGCGCAGGCCAGCGCAGATAACCTGTCTGATAATGAGATCGACGCCGAGGATCTGGCCGATCTTGAAGCAATAGACGCAGCGCCGCGCTTTGATGAACCTGAGGCGGATACACCTGACGCCCCAGACCTGACCGCCGCGGCCGAGGAAACTGACGCCGAAGACGAAGCGGTAGAGGTCTTTGAAGAACTGCAGGTTTCAGACACATCATCAGGCGTTGAGGATAGCGACGACTTCGACGACGAAGACGATATGCTGCTGGCAAGTCTGGCCGCAGACCAAACGGCTCCGGCGGCTGAGGTTGAAGTTGAGGCGCTTCCCGCCACAGCAGCGGCGGATGACGCATTGCTCGCCAGCCTCGCATCTTTGGTCGATCCAGAGGAAGATGAGGAAACGGCAGCCCCGGTTGTCACGCAGGCCGCCGAGATTGAGTCCGCGCCAACAGAACTGGAAGCCACAGCGCCAGAGATGGTCGCGGATGACAGTGACGAAGACGACATTGAAGCTGCGCCTGAACCCATCGATGCCGCGTTTCCTACACCGCAGGACGACATCGAATTCGAGGCAGAGACAGAGACACAAGACGACCTGCCAGAATCACAGGCAGATGTCGAAGACACACCGGATACGGCGCAAGCCGATGCCGAACCCGAAGACGTCTTTGCAACAGATCAGGACGACACGACAGACGAAGTGGCCCCAGTGGCACCTGTCCGCCCCGTGCGTCCGGTCCGCACCTTGCGGCCGACCGCCCTTGATCGGCCCTCGGTTCCCGCCGCACTTGTCGAAGAACTCACCTCAGATGTGATGCCTGCCGATGACGACCCGGCGCCACAGGCACCGATCTCTGTTGAAAAGCTTCAGCGTGCCCGTGCCCGTGTCATCAAGATCCGTCGCAACGATATGCAGGCTGTTTCAGACAACGCAGCCCCGGCAACCCTGTCGCAAGAAGCCGAAGCCGCCCTTGCAGCTGAATTGGCAGCCGTGGAACAAGATGGCCCGGCGAAGCCTGAACCGGTGGTTGCACCAGCTGCCCCGGAACAGCCCGCCGCTTCTGTGCCAGAACGTCGCCACACGCAGCCAACCGAAGATATTGCCGTGAATCGGTTGATGGCAGAAGCCAGCAACCAGATGGAGGTGCCCGATACAAAGCGCCGCCAGTCGGCCATTGCCCATCTGAAGGCCGCCGTTGCAGCGACGATCGCAGAACGCCGCGCGACCGGCAGCACCTTGGCTGGCAATGACAACCAGCGTATGGGCGCTTATCGCGATGATCTTGCAAAGGTGGTGCGTCCCTCGGCTGTAACGGCCCCGGCATCGGTCGAACGGCCTGCGCCGTTGGTTCTGGTATCCGAACAGCGCATTGACCGCCCTACAAAACCGACTGCCATGCCCCCCGTCGCTGCTCCCGTGCAGCCGGTCCGCCCGACGCGCCCCATGACATCGGCGGCGCTTGCGGTTGAGCCCGATCTGGACGAGGCGGATGATCTGGACGACGATGCTGGCGGCAATCTCTTTGAAGCCGACAGCGGATTTCCCGATTTTGCCGAACGGCTGGGCGCAAGTGAGCTGCCCGACCTGCTGGAAGCCGCAGCGGCCTATATTGCCTGCGTTGAAGGCCGCGACAGCTTTACCCGCCCACAGTTGATGCGCCACATCGGTGCAGCCGCAGAAGGTCTGTCGCGCGAAGACGGTTTGCGCAGCTTTGGAATCCTGCTACGGGATGGCGTGATAGAGCGGAGCCGTCGCGGACAATTCGCAATTAGCGAAGCCTCGCCACTGCTGGCAGAGGCCCGCAAAATCGCGGGCTGAGCGCCGCAAAACGGAATAGTGGGCCGAGGCTGCCATCAAGGCCCCAAAAGACAGGCGGAATGCAGTGCTGCATTCCGCCTGTTTTCATTGTTGCCTCTCTGAAGCTTCTGGCTTTGGCGTCCCCGCCTCTGGGTCCGGCTGGCCCACCCCCAGAAAAATCGGGCGCAATGGCAAGATCCACGCAATCCCAAGCCCGACATAAATCGCCAGTTCGAACAGTATCGACGGACGGTCGATCCAGTTCACCAGACTGACCGCCACCACGACATAAGCAGGCAATCCTATCAGCAAAACCAGCAACGACAGTCGCCGCCGCGCCTTGTAGCTTAACGCCATGGCATCCTCATCCGGTTTAGGGCCTCCCTATGGGTCAGGGGTGCCAGTCAGTCCGCAAACGGGTCGGTCACCAGAATGGTGTCGTCCCGTTCAGGAGAGGTGGAAAGTAGGGCGACCGGGCATTGGATCAATTCCTCGATCCGTCGCACATATTTGATCGCAGCACCCGGCAGTTGCGCCCAAGACCGCGCGCCGGCGGTCGACTCTGACCAGCCTTCCATTTCCTCATAGATCGGGGTGCAGCGGGCCTGTTGATCGGCAGCCGTTGGCAGATAGTCCAGACGGGTGCCGTCTAGGTCATACCCAATGCAGATTTTCAGCGTCTTGAACCCGTCCAGCACGTCCAGTTTGGTCAGTGCAATGCCCGACACACCGCTGGTGGCACAGGTCTGGCGGACCAAAACCGCATCAAACCAGCCGCAGCGCCGCTTGCGCCCGGTGACGGTGCCAAACTCATGGCCACGCTCGCCCAGACGCTCGCCATCGGCGTCAAACAGTTCCGCCGGGAACGGTCCTTCGCCCACGCGTGTGGTATAGGCCTTGACGATGCCAAGCACAAAATCAATCGCGGTCGGGCCAAGACCCACCCCGGTGGCCGCCTGCCCCGCAATCACGTTGGACGAAGTAACAAAGGGATAGGTGCCAAAGTCGATGTCCAGCAGCGCGCCTTGCGCACCCTCGAACAAGATGCGCTTTCCAGCCCGTCGCGACTCGTTCATCACCTTCCAGACGGGCGAGGCATAAGGCAGCACCTGCGGCGCGATCTCATGCAGCAGCGCCAGAAGTGCTGCGCGGTCCACCGGGTCCATCCCTAGACCCCGGCGCAACGCATCGTGATGCGCAAGCAGACGGTCCACCCGCAATTCCAGCGTGGCGGCATCGGCCAGATCAGCCACCCGAATGGCGCGCCGCCCCACCTTGTCTTCATAGGCCGGGCCAATGCCGCGCCCGGTGGTGCCGATCTTGGCAACACCGACACTGCCTTCGCGTGCCCGGTCCAACTCGCCATGCAGCGGCAGGATCAGCGGTGCATTTTCGGCCACCAGCAGGTTTTCGGGCGAAATATCCACGCCCTGATCGCGCAGCTTGGCGATCTCCATCACCAGATGCCAGGGGTCCAGCACAACGCCATTGCCGATCACAGACAGCTTGCCGCCGCGCACGATTCCGCTCGGCAGCAGCGACAGCTTGTATACCTTGCCGTCAATGACCAGCGTATGGCCCGCGTTGTGCCCGCCCTGAAAGCGCGCGACGATGTCGGCGCGTTCGGACAGCCAGTCCACAATCTTGCCTTTGCCCTCGTCGCCCCATTGGGCGCCCACGACAACCACGTTGGCCATGCTGATCTCCTTGGCTCTAAAACCGTCTGTGCTATAGACGTAAGGCCCGCTCAGGGAAACAGGGAAATGGTCTGTCATCACCGTCTGTGCTGTTTCGCGCCTCACCCCCAGCGCACGTCTGGCATTGCTGCTTTCCAAATTCTCCCGCCGGAGGCGTTCCACAGTTGCACACCTGCGCGCCGTGAAGGGGTTGCGCGTCGCCCCCCATCAGCCTAGATAGGCGCGTCAGCTTCGGGAACGCCCATGGAAAACGTCATCCTTGCCATCCACCTTATCCTCGCCCTCCTTCTGGTCGGCGTGGTTCTCTTGCAAAGGTCCGAAGGCGGCGGCCTTGGCATGGGCGGCGGCGGTGGCGGCGGGGCAATGTCGGGCCGCGCGGCTGCGACTGCACTTGGCAAGGTAACTTGGGTCCTAGCGATCCTGTTCATCTGCACCTCGATCACGCTGACCATTCTGGCGGCGCAAAAAGCGGGCTCGGGTTCGGTGATTGACCAGATCGGCGCACCGTCGCCGTCGCCATCAACACCCGTAACGCCATCGGGGAACGATCTGTTGCCACCTGCGCCCACCAATGCGCCGTTGGCACCACCACGGGCTGAAAACTGATACTATCCCTTGTCGCGGCCCCGCCCTGCAAAACAGCATCTAGCGGTGCTGTTGCAAAGGACTGTTGCCTAGGGTAAGGCTTTGGTCCCGTGGTACTGCGATTCCCACCCATCGAATCGCGTTTGTTACACGGGGGCCTTCACATGGCGCGCTATATCTTTATCACAGGCGGCGTTGTGTCATCGCTGGGCAAGGGGCTTGCCTCTGCCGCACTCGGGGCGTTGTTGCAGGCACGCGGCTACACGGTGCGCCTACGCAAGCTGGACCCCTATCTGAACGTTGATCCCGGCACGATGTCGCCCTTTGAACATGGCGAGGTGTTTGTGACCGACGATGGCGCGGAAACCGATCTTGACCTTGGCCACTATGAGCGGTTCACCGGGGTATCGGCGCGGCAGACCGACTCTATCTCATCAGGCCGGATCTATTCGAACGTGCTTGAGAAAGAACGGCGCGGCGATTATCTGGGCAAGACCATTCAGGTGATTCCGCACGTCACCAACGAAATCAAGGACTTCCTGCGCATCGGCGCTGATGAGGTGGATTTCATGCTGTGCGAAATCGGCGGCACGGTGGGCGATATTGAAGGCTTGCCATTCTTTGAAGCCATCCGTCAGTTCATCCACGAGCGGCCGCGCGGCCAGTCGATTCTGATGCACCTGACGCTGTTGCCTTATCTGGCGGCCAGCGGTGAGCTGAAAACCAAACCCACCCAGCACTCGGTCAAGGAGCTGCAATCCATCGGCCTTGCGCCTGATGTGCTGGTCTGCCGGTCTGAGCATCCGATCCCGGAAAAAGAGCGTGAAAAGATCGCCCTTTTCTGCAATGTGCGCAAAGATCATGTGATCCCGGCCTATGATCTGAAAACCATCTATGAGGCGCCGCTGGCCTATCACCGCGCGGGCCTTGATCAGGCGGTGCTGGATGCGTTCGGCATCTCGCCCGCGCCAAAGCCGAACCTGACCCGCTGGGAAGACGTGATGGACCGGATGACCAATGCCGAAGGCACGGTCCGGGTGGCGATCGTGGGCAAATACACCCAGTTGGAAGACGCCTATAAGTCAATTGCCGAGGCGCTGACCCATGGTGGCATGGCCAACCGCACGCGGGTCAAGGCGGAATGGATCGACGCAGAGATCTTCGAGAACGAAGACCCCGCCGCCTATTTGCAGAACTTCCACGCCATTCTGGTGCCCGGCGGCTTTGGCGAGCGCGGGACCGAAGGCAAGATCAAGGCGGCACAATTCGCGCGTGAGAAAAAGATCCCCTATCTGGGTATCTGTCTGGGCATGCAGATGGCTGTCATCGAATCCGCCCGCAACCTCGCCGGATTGCCCAATGCAGGGTCCGAGGAGTTTGACCACGAATTCGGAGAAAAGCGTTTTACACCCGTGGTTTACCATCTGAAAGAATGGGTGCAGGGCAACCATACCGTGCGCCGCAAGTCAGACGATGCCAAGGGCGGCACCATGCGGCTGGGGGCCTATACCGCCAGTCTCAAAGTCGGCTCACGCGTGGCCGAGGTTTACGGCGGCACCGTGATCGAGGAACGCCACCGCCACCGCTACGAGGTTGACATAAAATATCGCGACCAGCTTGAAGCCTGCGGCCTGATCTTTTCCGGCCTGTCCCCCGATGGCAAATTGCCCGAGATCGTCGAGGTCAAGGATCACCCGTGGTTCATCGGCGTGCAGTTCCACCCCGAACTGAAATCCAAACCCTTCGCCCCCCACCCCCTGTTCGCCGACTTCGTGCGCGCAGCGAAAGAAGTTGAACGGTTGGTGTGATGCTCCCCTGTATGGGGCGCGGGCGCGGTTCCATCATTTCAGATCAAAGGCCGGGCACGTCCCGGCCTTTTGCTTTGGAGTTGAAGGGCAGACCGCCTGAAAATAATTTGCGCAAACGTTTGCGCAGAATCGAAACTGCTGCTAACCTTTCCTCAATCGACAACTGGGAGGGTGTTGGGACATGACCACAATCAAGGATATTGCGCAGCAGTTGGGGCTTTCAGCCGCCACAGTCTCGCGTGCCTTGGCCGGAAATGCCCGCATACCCGAAACCACGCGTGACCGGGTGCAAGCCCTTGCCGATCAGTTGGGGTACGCCCCGAACCGCGCGGCGCAGTCACTTGTGGGCGGGCGCACCTCGGGCTTTGCCGGGCTGGTGCTGACCGACCCCGGCTATGGCCGCGAAGACAGTTATCTGGGCGAATACATATCGGGCCTCGGGCATGGGCTGGCGGAAACCGGGATTGATCTGTTTTTGGCCGCGATCCCGCAAGGGCAGTCTGAACTGTCGGTGATCCGCAATATCGTCACATCACGGCGTGCCGACGGGTTGATTCTAGGCAGGACATCCGAGGTGGACCCCCGCGTTGATTATCTGATTACGGCGGGGTTTCCCTTTGTCACCCACGGGCGGGTGCTGTCGGATGCCCTGCCCTATTCATGGGTGGATACCGATGGCACAGCGGCCTTTGCCGAGGCGTTTGATCTGCTGTATGCCCTTGGCCATCGCCGCTTTGCCCTGCTGACCATCGAGGAGGCGATGACCTTTCGCCATCACCGCACCGAAGGCGTGATGCAGGCGATGGAGCGCTGCGGCGACCCATCGGTAACGCTGACCATTGCCACCTCACCCCGGTATGATCCGGCCCGGCGGGTGCAGGTGGTGCGCGATCTGCTGACAGCAGACCCCCGCCCCACCGCCATTCTGGCAATGTTCGACAGCCTTGCGCTGAATGTTTTGCATGTGGCCGAAAGCCTGTCGCTGTCAGTGCCCCGCGATCTGAGCGTGATCGGCTATGACAACATCACCTCGGCAGCAATGGCGCGCCCCGGATTGACCACCTTTGACACTGATACGTTTTCATCCGCCCGCGACACGGGGCGCATGCTGGTAGAGCGGATCAAATCACCCGACGCGGATCAGCAGTCTCTGCTGATCCGGCCCAAGCTGGTGCTGCGTGCCAGCCATGGGCCAGCACCGGCTTGATGCTGGCCTGACACGGACGACCCAAAGACGACACATAAAGGGAGGACGACAATGAAAACGCTTGTAAAATGGCGACTGACTGCGGCTGCCGTAACGGTATCGATGATCGCAGGCCCGGCCCTAGCCGAGCCGCTGTTCTGGTCCACACAGGCCAAGCCGATCGAGGAAAGCCAGAAGATGCGCGATGAGGTCATGGCAGGCTTTCCCGGCGGCGTGGATTACCAGCCATCGGATGAAGGCCCGTGGCTGACGCGGATGCAGGCCGAATTGCAGGCCGGATCAGGCAGAATTGCGGTTCTGGGCGGATTGCACGGCGATTTGTCATCGCTGGGCGGTGATCTGGTCGATCTATCGGGCATTGATGCCGAAGCCGTAGGACCAGCGATGATGGAACTGGGGGCGCTGGGATCGGGAGAGCAGAAATATATTCCGTGGATGCAGGCCACCTATCTGATGGTTGCCAACCGCAAGGCGCTGGAGTTTCTGCCCGAAGGTGCGGATATTAATGCGCTGTCTTATGACCAGTTGATCGACTGGGCGCGCGCCACCGCCGAGGCCACGGGCGGGCCAAAGTTCGGCTTCCCCGCCGGGCCACAGGGGTTGAAGCATCGGTTTTTTCAGGGTTTCCTGCTGCCAGCCTATACCAAATCGACGGTGACCAACTTCCGCTCGGATGAGGCGGTGGTGGCGTGGGAGACATTCCGCGAGCTGTGGCAGTATACCAACCCGGCGGCGACCAACTATTCGTTCATGCAAGAGCAGTTGGTAACCGAAGAAGTCTGGATCGCCTTTGATCACGTGGCCCGTATCGCCGATGCGTTCAACCAGCGCCCTGATGATTTCGTGGCCTTCCCGGCGCCCGCTGGCCCGATGGGCCGCGCGTTCATGCCGGTGGTGGCAGGAATTGCGGTGCCGCGCACAGCGCCGAACATGGACGAGTCGATGGCGCTGGTCGCCCATATGCTGAAACCGGAAACCCAGATCGCCACCCTGCGGGCGACCAACTTTTTCCCGGTGATCGCAACCGATCTGCCCGAAGACATGCCCGCCTCGGTCAAGGCGTCAGGCCCGGCGATTGCGGCCATGACGGGGGCCGCTGACGCGCTGCCCGCGCTGTTGCCGATGGGGTTGGGCGACAAGGGCGGCCAGTTCAATCAGGTCTATACCGACACGTTTGAACGCATCATTTTGGCGGGGCAGGACATCCGCACCGTGCTGGACAGCCAAGCCGAGGTGCTGCGCGCGCTGATGATCGAGGCGAATGCGCCGTGCTGGGCCCCGGATGCGGCCTCGGATGGTCCTTGCCCGGTGAACTGACAGCTTTGGGGGCGCGGTGATGATCGCGCCCCCGTCTGCACCAGACCGCACCCATTCAATTGCGAAGGACAAGGGCCATGCCGCGTCTGCTTCCATATTTGCTGCTGTTGCCTGCAACGGCCTTTTTGTGCCTGTTTTTCCTTTATCCCTTTGTGCAGGTCGCGCATGACTCTGTCATGCGGGGCGGCGTCTACACGCTGGAGAATTTCACCCGGATGGCCGGGCACTGGAAGTTTTCAACGGCGTTCTGGAATACCATGCTTTTGGCCGCCGTGGTGGTGCCGGTGCAATTGGCGATGGCGCTGACCATGGCCAGCATCGTGACCAAGCTGCAACGCGGGCGGTCGTCGATCCTGTATATTTTCGCGATTCCCTTGGGGATTTCCGATCTGGCGGCGGGGCTGATCTGGCTGTCAGTGTTTGAGCAATCGGGGTTTTTGAACAGTCTGCTGGTGGGGCTTGGGGTTGTGGACCGGCCCATTCTGTTGCTGGGCTATCAGAACACATGGGTCATTTTCATCGCCATCGCTCTGGCCGAAGTCTGGCGCGCGACCGCTATCATGATGGTCATTCTGGTGGCGGGCATGGGGTTGATCCCCAAGGAATATGGCGAGGCGGCGGATGTGTTTGGCGCGTCGCGCTGGCAGAAGTTTCGCCGGGTGACGCTGCCGATGCTGAAACCCAGCCTGCAAACCGCGCTGATCTTGCGGGTAATTCTGGCGTTTGAGGTGTTTGCTGTGGTCGTGGCGCTTGGCGGCACACAGCTGCCGGTGCTGATGAGCGAGACCTATCACTGGCAGTTTGCCATGCAAGAACGCGGGGTCGCGGCGGCCTATGCCATGGTCATTCTGGCGGTGTCGGTCGCGTTTACCATTCTGATCCTGCGTCTTTTGCATGTGCCAAAGGGGGCAAGGGTATGAGCGAACCATCTGTGCGCCGTGCGGGCAACCGCGTTTTCATCGCAGGCGTTGCCCTGCTGATCCTGTGGGTTCTCCTGCCGATCTGGCTGTTGTTCGTCAACGCCCTTTCAGCCCCTGCCGAGGTGACGGGGTTTCCCAAGCGCTTTATCCCGTCGTTTGATCTGGCGTCGCTGTCGTTCTTTTTCGGCTTTTCCGGCGTGATTGATGCGCTGTGGAATTCGGTGAAAGTGGCGGCCTTGACCATGATCCTGTCGATCGGGGTTGGCGCGCCAGCGGGCTATGCGCTGTCGCGGTTTGATTTTCCCGGCAAAGAGACGTTCCGCTTTTTGGTGGTGATGACACGCGCCTTTCCGCTGCCGCTTTTGGCGCTGCCCTTGGCGGTGATGTTCATTCGCACGGGGCTGGATGACACGATTATCGGGCTTGCGCTGGTGCATACCACGCTGGCGCTGCCGTTTGCCGTCCTGATCACCTATTCGCTGTTTTCCGGCATCCCGTTAGAGCTGGAAGAAGCGGCGTGGACGTTGGGCTGCAACCGGGTGCAGGCGTTTACCAAAGTGATCTTGCCGCTTGCTGCCCCCGGCATTGCCGCCAGTGCGGTGTTTGCCTTTGTCATCAGCTGGAACGAGGTCTTTGCCGCCGCTGTGCTGACGGTGGAAAACCGCACGCTGACGGCATTTCTGCTGCAAAGTCTAGATGTTTCCCCCTTGCCTTTGAAATTCGCGGGCGGGGCGGCGCTGGTGCTGCCTGCCCTGTTCTTCATCTTTGCCGTTCGCAAATACCTGTTTGCGATGTGGGGCATCGCCAACCGTTAAGGGGGTCATCATGGCCGTTATCGAAATCAAGCAGGTTGCCAAGAATTTTGGCGCGTTTACTGCCCTGCACTCGGTTGATCTGACGATTGCCGATCAGGAATTCATGGTGCTTCTGGGCGCGTCGGGCTGTGGCAAGACCACGCTTTTGCGCATCATCGCCGGGCTGGAGACGCCGACAGCAGGCGAGGTCTGGATCGGCGGGCGGCGGGTGGATCATCTGCCCCCGCGTGAGCGTGGCATTGCGATGGTGTTCCAGAACTATGCCGTGTTTCCGCATCTGACAGTGTTCGAAAACATCGCATTCGGGTTGCGGATGAAAAAGATGGATCAGGCCGAGGTGACGCGCCGGGTCACGCGCACAGCAGAACTGATGCATATCGAGCAGCTTTTGAAGCGCTATTCGGGCGAGTTGTCGGGCGGTCAGCGGCAACGTGTGGCGGTGGCGCGTGCGTTGGCGATGGAGCCGGACGTGATCTTGATGGACGAACCCCTGTCCAACCTTGACGCGCTGTTGCGCCTTGAGATGCGGGCCGAGCTAAAGGGGGTTCTGGCGGAGTCGAACACGACAACCATCTATGTGACTCATGATCAGGTAGAGGCGATGAGCCTTGCCGACCGCATCTCGGTGATGAACGGCGGGCGCATCGTGCAGGCCGCAAATCCGGTCGAGGTGTATCGCAATCCCGCCGCGCGCTTTGTCGGCAGTTTCATTGGTAACCCGCCGATGAATTTCCTCACCGCCACGCCTGTCGGTCCGGGCAAATGGCAGGTGGCGGGGCAAACCTATGACGGACCCCACGCGCAAGCCGCCGAATTTGCCGTCCGCCCCGAAGACCTGCACCCCGCAGACCACGGCCTGCCCGCCGAGGTGCGCGTGGTGGAACCGCTTGGCCCCCATACGCTGGTCACCACCACCGTTGCGGGTCAACCGTTCCGCGCCGTGCTGGAAAGCACGCTGATGCCGCGTCCCGGTGATGTGATCCACCTTGCCCCGGTGCCGGACCGCATCCGCTGGTTCGACCCCGCCACCCAAACCGCCCTGTGCTGAAAGTGTCTGCCATGACAAGTCTTACCGAAAACGCCATTGAAATCCTGCGCGAAAATGACCGTGGCAGCTATACAGTGCCGACCAAGGGGCTGTATCCGTTCCAATGGAACTGGGATTCGTGCCTGACATCCCTTGGGCAAAGGCACTTTGACGAGGCGCGCGCCTGGACCGAGATTGACACGCTTTTTGCGCATCAATGGCCTTGCGGAATGGTGCCGCATATCGTGTTTCACAAACACGATGACGGCTATTTCCCCGGCCCCGATGTCTGGGCCACAAACCGCCCGGTGCCAACATCTGGCATCACCCAGCCAGCAGTTGCGGGCTTTGCGCTGCGCCGATTGTATGATCTGGCCAGCGACAAGGCGGCGGCAGAGACCCGCGTGCGGGTGCTGTTGCCAAAGGTTGCCGCGTGGCACCGCTGGTTTTACGCGACCCGCGATCCGGCAGGGACAGGTCTGGTCGCGATCCTGCACCCGTGGGAGGCGGGGCGCGATAATTCCATCGATTGGGACACGCCGTTTGACCGGGTGCCGACAGATGGCATCAGCCCCTATACCCGCCGCGATACCCAGCACGCAGACCCCGCACATCGCCCGACCAAAGAGCAATACGACCGCTATCTGTGGCTGGTCGAGCATTTCCGGGGGCTGGGCTGGGACACAACGAAACTGCATGATGCGTCACCGTTTCAGGTGGTTGATCCCGGTTTCAACGCCATCCTGATCCGCGCCAGCGCCGATCTGGCCGATCTGGCCGAGGGGTTGGGGGAAACCGCCCTTGCCGCCGAGAACCGCGCCTTTGCCGCGCGCGGGCTGGCGGCGATGGAAGGCCTGTGGTCGGACGCGCATGGCCAATATCTGTGCCGCGACCGGGTGACGGGGGCGCTGATCGACTCGGCCTCCATCGGGGGTTTGCTGGCGGCGTTTTGTGCCATTCCGTCGGCGCGGGCGCAGGCGATAGCAGCCACCATTGACGCACATGGCACACGGTTTCGCGTGGCCAGCCATCCGCCATCGGACCCGCGTTTTGACGCCAAGCGCTATTGGCGCGGGCCGGTGTGGCTGGTGGTGAATTACATGATCGCGGATGGGCTGGCGCGGGCTGGCGCGCAAGAGGCGGCGGACAAGATCACCGCCTCCAGCCTTGATCTGATCCGCACAAGCGGCTTTGCTGAATATTACGATCCCATGACGGGCGAGCCTTTGGGCGGTGGTCGGTTCACATGGACGGCGGCGATGGTGCTGGAGTTTTTGTCAATGGAGGCGTGAGCGGTGAAGATACTGGCGATCGGCGCGCACCCCGACGATCTGGAGATTTTTGCCTATGGCACGCTTGCCGCATGGGC
Organism: Pseudotabrizicola sp.; assembly: GCF_030684215.1. Lineage (GTDB taxonomy): Bacteria > Pseudomonadota > Alphaproteobacteria > Rhodobacterales > Rhodobacteraceae > Pseudotabrizicola. The sequence goes on along the minus strand of NZ_JAUXOV010000036.1, from coordinate 51,866 downwards.
GGAGATGGGGGCAAATCTGGTGCTGGCTGTGGCCAGCGATGGGGCCAAGGGCGGCACCCATCCGCCGGATGAATTGCGCAAGGTGCGGGCGGTGGAAACGGTCGCGGCACTCGCCCCCTTGGGCCTGCCGCGCCTGATGGGCTTTCCAGATGGCGGCCTGCGGGCCGATGCGCCGCTGGAAGACGCCTTGCGCGGCCTGATTGCCGAGGTGCAGCCCGACCTGTTGCTGACCCATGCGCCGAATGACTATCACGCCGACCACCGCGCGCTGTCGATGGCGGCGTCACAGGCGGCGGGGTTCACGGTGCCAGTCTTGTGGATGGACACGCTGAACGGCACCGGGTTTGTGCCCACGCATTGGGTGGACGTGACCGCGCATTGGGGCGCCAAAGAGACCGCCATCCGCGCGCACGCGAGCCAAGATCCGGAACGCTTTGTGCTGACGGCCATCCGTCAGGCCGGGTTCCGGGCGGGCGAGTGCAATGCCCCGGTGACTGCGCGGGCCGAGGCGTACCGGTTTGAGCCGCGCTTTCCCTTTGCCGATATCCGTGCGCTGCTACCCCCCGCGCCAATGCTGCGCCCTATCGGGCTGCGGGCGGTCACATCTGTCTGAGCCTGCGCGCGGCCAACCAGCTTGCCCCCGCCATCACCCCGGCGGTCACAAGGCAAAGAGTCAAGCCGCCGATCTGATAGCTGAGCCCCGACAAAAGCGTGCCGATCAGCCGCCCTGCCGCATTGGCCATATAGTAAAAGCCCACATCGCGGGTGATGCGTTCTGCCGCGCCAAAGGCAAGGATCAAGTAGGAATGCACTGCGGAATTGATCGCAAAGACAAAGCCAAACGCCAACAGCCCCAGGATAAGGGTGGCGGTCAGCCAAGGCGCGGGTTCGCCCGCGACATAGGCCAGAGCGGCCAGCGCAAAAGGGATCGGGACCAGCAGGCCAGACCAGAAGATCGCCTTGGCGGTGGTTTGCGCCTCTGACTGGGCCTTGCCGCCAAGGATGCGCGGGGCAAACGCCTGCACCGCGCCATAGGCGATGATCCAGACCGCCATGAACCCGCCGACCAGAAAGAACGCCTCGCGCCGGCCCTCGCTGGTGCCATCGGACAGAACGGCCTGAAAATAGATCGGGATGCCGACAACGAACCAGACATCTCGCGCCCCGAACAGGAACATGCGGGCCAGTGACAGCCGGTTGACGCGTGCGTCTTTGGAGCGCCATCCGCCCCAGCCGTCCTCGGACTTCATCCGGCCCGGCAGGCCCGCCGGCAGAAACAGCACCACCGCGGTCAGGATAATGGCAAGAACCGTAGCCATGCCCCAGACCGCCGCATGGAACCCGGCAAGGCCAAGCAGAGCCGCACCAATGAAAAAGCCAAACCCCTTGACCGCGTTCTTTGATCCGGTCAGCGCCGCAACCCAACGGAATAACCCGCCATCGGTCGCGGGGGCCAGCAGTTTGACGGCGGATTTCGACGACATCTTGGCCAGATCCTTGGCCACGCCCGACATCCCCTGCACCGCCATGACAAAGGCGACCGAGGCCACAACGCTCCACCCCGGATCAAGCTGCGCCAGTGCCACAAGTGCGGCGATCTGCAAGGCCAGCCCGGCATAAAGCGTGGCCGCGAGGCCAAAGCGCGCCGCGAGCCAACCCGCACCGAGGTTGGTCGCGATGCCTGCCACCTCGTACAGCAGGAACAGCCACGCCAGTTGCACCGGAGAGAAGCCAAGCGCGTTGAAATGAAGCAGGACCAGCATCCGCAGCGCGCCGTCTGACAGCATGAAGGCCCAATATGCGGCCGTGACCGAGGCATAGGCACGCAGGGGGTTTAAATCGGTCATCGGGTGGTTCCTTGGACCGGTGTCGGACCGGGGGACCAGCCCCCCGGACCCCCCGGGATATTTTCTAACAGAAAATGAGGCGGTCAGAGGGACTTTGCGACCATGCGGGTAATGTCGGCCAGTCGGCAGGCATAGCCCCATTCATTATCATACCATGCGTAGAGTTTGACCTGTGTACCGCCCGTCACCATGGTGGATTGAGCGTCGATGATGGCCGAGCGCGGGTCGTTGGTGAAATCGGAGGAGACCAGCGCGCGGGTCTCGTACCCAAGGATGCCTTTGAGCGGACCATCGGCGGCGGTTTTGAACAGGGCGTTGACCTCGGCTATGGTGGTGGGGCGGTCGACCTCGAACACGCAATCGGTGAGCGAGGCGTTCAGTAGCGGCACGCGGACGGCGTGACCGTTCAGACGGCCGGCGAGTTCGGGATAGATCAGGGCGATGGCAGTGGCCGAGCCGGTGGTGGTCGGGATCAGGTTCAGCAGTGCCGAACGGGCGCGGCGCATATCCTTGGCAGGGCGGTCGACGATGGTTTGGGTATTGGTCACATCATGGATCGTGGTGATCGAACCGTGTTTGATACCGAAAGAGTCGTGGATGACCTTGACCACCGGGGCGAGGCAATTGGTGGTGCAGGACGCTGCGGTAACAAGGGTCTGGGTGCCGTCATAGAGGTGGTGGTTGATGCCATAGACAAGGTTCAGTGCGCCGCCATCCTTGACCGGGGCGCTGACCACGACCTTGTTCACTCCGGCCTTGTAATAGGGCGCGAGTTTGGCGGCAGTTTTGAAGACGCCGGTGCAATCGATCACCAGGTCGACGCCAAGCTCTGCCAGCGGCAGGGCGTCGATGGTTTTCTCATGACTGAGGCGGATGCGTTGGCTGCTGAGGATCAGCGCGCCATCCTCATGGCTGACGAGGGTGGGCCAGCGGCCGTGCACCGAGTCAAATTCCATCAGCAGGGCGTGCTGTTCGGCGTCTCCTGCGGGGTCGTTGATCAGCACGATGTCGCCGCCCGCCCCACAGTCGATCAGGTTGCGCAGGGCGAGTTTGCCAATTCGGCCAAGGCCGTTGAGGGCGATACGGGGCATGGGATCAGCCTTTTGTGTGTGTCAGAGCGTCGGCGTCGATGGCATCGACATGGGTTTGCAGCGCAAGGCGGGTCAGTTGGTCAAAGGGCAGCTCGACAAAGGCCGCGATGCGACGGCGCAGGGCGGCGTAGGTCTGGGAAAAAACCAGCGCCCGTTCGGCGTCGGTGCCGGTGGCGCGTGCAGGGTCGGGCAAGCCCCAATGACCGGTGATCGGTTGGCCGGGCCACGGCGGGCAATCTTCGGCAGCGGCTGTGTCGCAAACGGTGAAGACAAAATTCATCTCGACCGAGCCGGGCTGCTGGAATTCCGAGATATGTTTGGAGCGCAGGCCTGAAACATCATGGCCGTTGCGCCTGAGCACATCGAGCGCAAAAGGGTTGAGTTCGGTATTGGGCCGGGTGCCAGCCGAGAAGGACTGGAATTTACCCCGCCCCAGATCGCGCAGCAGCACTTCGGCAAAGATGGAGCGGGCAGAGTTGCCCGAGCAGATGAAAAGCACATCGAAATCAGTGTTCTGATGGGGCATGATATCCTCAAGGATGGGCTGGAGGGGGCCAAGAAGATCGGGGCGGGCGCGACCGACATCAAGCGCGAGATAGCCTATGAGGCCCTCGGTGGTGCCAAGATCGACCGAATAGAACAGCGACCTGCCCTGTCGGTCGACCTTCGCCAGACCGCAGGCGGTCAGGTCGGCCAGATGGTGAGACAGGGTGTTGGGTCGCAGGTCCAGCGCATCGGCAATCTCAGTCGGGCGCACGCCGCGCGGGGCAAAGCGCATCAAGAGCCGAAACACGGCAAGGCGACCGGGGTGACCGAGGATGGCGAAGGCTTGGGCGGCGCGAATTGATTCCATAATTCAAGAATAATGGAATGGTTTGCGCCGGTCCAGTGAAGGTTTGATGACAGGGCGGGTTGAATGAAAATCAACCGCCCGGGATTGGTCTTTGCTGGCTGTGTCAGGTGTGACGGGCCGATGTTACCTGACCAAAACGACAGGCACTTTACAGGCGCGCAACATTTCTGTGGTGGTCGAGCCGATCACCAGCGAGCGGATGCGCGAATGGCCGTAAGCCCCCATTACCAGCATGTCGAAGCCGTCAGCCTCGACCATCTTGGCAAGTGCGGTTTCGGCCTGCCCCTCTACGATGGCCGTCTGAGCTTGAAGCCCGGCGGCGCGGAGCATGGCGCTTGCGTCATCGAGGCCCTTTTTCACCTCTGCGGATGGTGCGCCGACTGTTGCCACGGTCACTTGCAGCCCAGCGAACAGGGGCGAGCCGGCGATGTGATCGATGGCTTTCATCGCCGAGGCGCCGCCGTCATAAGCCACCAGCACCTTTTGCACCGGCCGGAACGCGCGGGAGGCCACGATAACCGGCTTGTGACTGGCGCGCACGATGCGTTCGAGGTTCGATCCAAGGTGGCCCTTGGCGAAATCCGCCGCCTCTCCGCGCTTGCCGATCAGGATCAGGCTGGCATCAGCTTCGATCTCGGCGACGGTTTCCACGATATCACCATTGCGCAGACGGGTGGTGATTTCGGCCACCCCGGCGCGGGTCAGAATGGCGTGGGCATCCTCAAGGATCGCGCGGCCACGGTGCACCACCAGTTTGGCGCGCTGCGCATCGAGTTCCGCCAGTTCCTCCATCAGCGCGGTGCGGGCACCGAGCTTGATGGTGCCAGACAGATCCTGTTTGTCGACCCCCTCACGGCGGCCCAGAACGTGCAGCACCTCGACAGCAGCGCCGGTGCGTCCCGCGATCCATGCGGCGTGGTCGCAGACCGATGCCGAATAGGTCGAGCCGTCAACCAGTGCGATGATTTTCTGTGTCATATCCACGCCCCTTAATGTGCCATCAGCTTGTCCATCGCGCCCGGCTTGTCATGTATGGCAAGCTTGTCGACGATGGTTTCTGATGCTTCGTTCATGCCCTTGATCTCGACCTCGGCCCCGTCACGGCGGAATTTCAGCACCGCCATGTCGAGCGCCTGCACCGAGGAGATGTCCCAGATATGGGCGTTGGTCACATCGATGATTACCCGGTCGAGCGCCTCCTTGAAGTCGAAAGCGTTCATGAAATCTTCGACCGAGGCGTAGAACATCTGGCCTTCGACCGTATAGGTGCGCGTGCGGCCATCCGGGGTGATGGTCGAAGTCACCCGGAACAGTTGCGAGATTTTGCCGGCAAAGAAGATGCCAGAGAGCAGCACGCCGATCAGCACACCGATGGCAAGGTTGTGGGTGTAAACCACGGCAACCACGGTGGCCAACATGACAATGGAGGACGATTTCGGATGCGTTTTCAGCGCCTTGATTGATGACCATGAGAAGGTGCCGATGCTGACCATGATCATGATGGCAACCAGCGCGGCCATCGGGATCTGGCTGACCCAATCGCCAAGACCGACGCAGAAGATCAGCAGGAAGACCCCTGCAGCAAAGCAGGACAAGCGCCCGCGTCCGCCGGATTTGACGTTGATGATGGATTGGCCGATCATGGCGCAGCCTGCCATGCCGCCGATAAAGCCGGTGGCGGTGTTGGCGATGCCCTGGCCGATACATTCCTGATTGCGGTCGGATTTGGTATCGGTCAAATCATCGACGATGTTCTGCGTCATCAGGCTTTCCAGCAGGCCGACAACGGCCACGGCCAGTGCGTAGGGGAAGATGATCTGCAGGGTTTTCAGGGTCAGCGGGATATCGGGGATCAAGAACACCGGCAGGGTGTCGGGCAGTTCGCCCATATCGCCCACGGTGCGCACATCCCAGCCAAAGAACAGCGCCAGTGCGGTCAGCACGACAATGGTGACCAGCGGCGAGGGTATGGCCTTGGTAACATAGGGAAACAGGTAGATGATGGCCAGACCCGCAGCGACCAGCGCATAGGTGAGCCATGTCACCTTTGTCGGGTCCAGTTCCGGCAATTGCGCCATGAAGATCAGGATAGCGAGCGCGTTGACAAAGCCGGTCATCACCGATTTCGACACATAGCGCATCACAAAGCCCAAGCGCAAAAGGCCCATGCCGATCTGCAACAGCCCCGCCAGAACGGTGGCGGCCAGCAGATATTGCAGCCCGTGATCGCGCACCAGCGTGACCATCAGCACCGCCGTCGCGGCTGTGGCAGCCGAAATCATGCCGGGCCGCCCGCCGACAAAAGCGATCAGCACGGCGATGGAAAAGCTGGCGTAAAGCCCCACCTTGGGGTCCACCCCCGCGATGATGGAAAAGGCAATTGCCTCGGGGATCAGGGCAAGGGCCACAACAAGGCCCGACAACAGATCGGCCCTGACATTGCCGAACCACTGATCGCGGTATGCATCAATAGAAATCATGTTTGTTTTGTTCCGTTCCAGACCGATACGACATAGGCCGCCATGCCGATGATCAGTCAGGGTCTGTAAGACGTGGTCCGGCGGATCGGCGGCCGGAAGAGCCAGCCAGGAATTGCACCCGGCTCCATGTTCGCTGTGATTGCCTTAGCGGCATTTGCGCGGGTTGCCAACCCGCAAGCAGTGCGCGTCAACCGTGGTAAGGTGCCTTGCCAGAGGGCGCGACATAGGGGCGGGTCACGTCTTCCAGTCGCAGGCTGACCGCCTCGACCTCGATCGCGATGGCCCCGTCACCTGCCAGCGTAAGGGTCAGGGTGCCCATACCGTCAACGCCCGGTGTGAAATCAAGCGTCAGGACTGACAGCACCGTGTCACGGTCCGTGCGGTCAATGCCGTTGCTGCGCAGGCGCAGCACGTCTTCGATCACCAACAAACTGCGCACCCGTTCATAGGGGCGCTTTGCCGCCTGGGCTGCGGGTTGATCTTCCCAGCGGAAGCGGTTCAGTAGAATGGCAAAGCGGCGGGCCTTTGCATCATGGCGCATTTCAGTAATCGGAAACACCGCATCCTGCACCAGCGCGGCCATGACCGGGATGTCGTCCGCCTCTTGCGCAATCAGGCGCAGGGGGCGTTCATCACCATCTTCAAACCGAGCATCTGTCATACCCGGTCACTGATCCGTTCAATTTTTGCGCCGCACGCGCTCAGCTTTTCCTCGACCTTTTCATAGCCGCGGTCCAGATGATACACGCGACTGACCACGGTTTCGCCTTCGGCAGCAAGACCCGCAAGGATCAGGCTGACCGATGCGCGCAGGTCGGTCGCCATGACCGGCGCACCTCTGAGCTTATCCACCCCGGTCACCGTGGCCGTTCCGCCGTGAACGTCGATCTTTGCGCCCATGCGGATCAGTTCCGGCGCGTGCATAAAGCGGTTCTCGAAAATCTTTTCTTCCAGCACGCTGACACCATCAGCAGTGCACAACAGCGCCATCATCTGCGCTTGCAGATCAGTCGGGAAACCGGGGAAGGGTTCGGTTGTCACATTGACAGCCGACACCCGGCCATTTTTGCGGCTGACCTTCAGACCGCGCGGCGTTTCAGTCACGGACACCCCGGCCTGATCAAGCTTTTCGGCAAAAGCGCCGACCAGTTCCAGCGTGCCGCCCAGACATTCCACCTCGCCGCCGCAGATCGCAGGGACCAGCATATAGGTGCCAAGCTCGATCCGGTCAGTCACCACCGGGTGGGTGGCCCCGCCCAGACGGTCCACACCTTGAATGGTGATCGTGTTGGTGCCCTCACCGTCAATCTGCGCGCCCATCTTGCGCAAACACCGCGCCAGATCGACGATTTCCGGCTCACGCGCGGCGTTTTTCAAGACTGTGGTTCCTTTGGCAAGAGTCGCCGCCAGCAGCGCGTTTTCCGTGGCCCCAACCGAGACGAAGGGGAATTCGAACACCGCGCCGCGCAGCCGTCCGCCAGTGGCTTTCGCATGAACATAGCCGTCTCGCAGATCAAGGGCTGCCCCCATCGCCTCGAGCACCTGAAGGTGCAGGTCCACGGGGCGCGCGCCAATAGCACAACCGCCGGGCAGCGACACAATGGCATGCCCGTCGCGCGCCAGCATCGGCCCCAGCACGAGGATAGAGGCGCGCATCTTGCGCACGATGTCATAGTCGGCGGTATGGTTGTCGATCGTGTGGCTGGACATGGCAAGCACCTGTCCGTCAGCCAGGCTGGCCACCTCGGCCCCCAACGATTCCAGCAACTGCGTCATAGTGCGGATGTCGGACAGGCGCGGCGCGTTGGTCAGCGTCAGCGGCTCTTCCGACAGCAGTGTGGCCGGCATCAGCGTCAGACACGCATTCTTTGCCCCCGCAATCGGGATCACCCCGTTCAGCGCGCCGTTTCCCTTGACCAGAATCGAATCCATGCCCTGCCCTACTCTTTGTGTGTGCCGGAACGATTGTCCGACTCTGCCCCGAAGTCTGGCTCCGGCAATTTTTTCTCGGTCCCACGCTGCTTTGCCTGCGACTTACGCCGCGCCATATTGGCCTTCAACGCCACCTTGAGCCGCGCTTCACGCACTTCGGCGGCGGTCAAAGGGGCTTTGCTGCCTTGGGTTTTTCCGATTTTCGCTGTCATCGCAGCCGCTATACCCCAGCCCGCAGAATTGGTCCAGAGAGGCCCAGAAAAGGGGCTTGCACCCCGTAGCGTTTGCGTCTAATCACCCGCCACGCACCGACGAAACCCGTCGGACAGTGCCGATGCTGTGGTAGCTCAGTGGTAGAGCACTCCCTTGGTAAGGGAGAGGTCGAGAGTTCAATCCTCTCTCACAGCACCATTTAACCACATGACTTTCTGATGAAAATCCGGGGCCAGACTGTCATTCAGCCCGCTTTGTGAAGTGTGCGACGGTGCAAGTGCGCTGTGGTGCGCCATTGACCTGCTGGACCGCGACCGGCATCGCCGGGGACAGGGGATAGGAATGCGGATCACCTCAAGACGGCGCTACATCGCCGCCGCTGCGGGCGGCGTCAGCGTGGCAGGTCGTTGCGCGAGGGCAAGGTCACAACCCGTGGATGCACCGCAAAGCTGCCGTTGGTTCTTTGGTGATGCATCCACCACGCATAGGGCGCATCGATCAGCGGCGGCTCGGCTCTTTCGTCAAAGCCAAAGCCATATTGGAACGCAGGGCTGCCCCCCACGGCCGCATAGCCCCCCGCCCATTGCGTGTGAAACGCTTGATGCACATGTCCACACAGCAGGCGCACTGGGGCGGGACATGCCTGCACAATCTGGCCCAGCCGCTCCCTCCCTTTTTGCAAGGCGCTGGCATCCCAATGGGCGTTGCCGGTTGGAAACGGTGGATGGTGCAGCATCAAAAACACAGGTGCCGTTCCAGTTGCCAGACGATGCTCCAGCCAGTCCAGCTGCGCAGTGTCCAGAACGCCTTCGACACGACCCGGCACCAGACTGTCCAGCCCGATGATGCGCGCGCCCGCGACATGGGCCTCGAAATGCAGCGTGCCCGCAGACAGGGCGTCTGGCGAAGCATAGGGGACCATGCCGCCAAAGGCCTCCCGCATCGGCCCGCGCCTGTCGTGATTGCCCGGCACCACCATCACCGGCATTGACAGCGGCGCAAGGATCCTGCGCACCAGATCATAATCGGCCACCGATCCGCCGTCCGCCACATCACCGGTGATCAGCACGGCATCGGGGCGCTGGGGCAGCGCCATCAGATCGGCCACGATTAGCCGGGCCATGTCCGGGGCATCGCGCCGCACAGGTGCGGTTTCGGGGGGGCCTGCCGAGATGTGCAGGTCGGACAGATGCGCGATCAGCATGCCCGTCACCTCCCGATCCGCGACAGCACATCGGCCTTGAGGAACCGTTCAATCACCAACATGAAGCCGATGGACGGCACCAGAAGGACCAGCGCGGTGATCGAGGCGATCTGGTAATTACCACCCATAGAGGCGTTGAACATCAAGATTGGCAGCGTCGAGATGTCGGGGGTGCCGACAAAGAATGTGCCGGTGAATTCGTCGATGCTGTCCAGAAAGACAAAGATTGATGCGGCGATCAGACCGGGAAACGCCTGTGGCAGCGTGATATCCCGGAATGTGCGCAGTGGTCCGGCGCCAAGGTTGCGGGCGGCTTCCTCCATCGTGCGATCAACGGCACCGAAGGCCGCAGTGGCGATCCAGACCGCATAGACCAGCCCCGGCAACGAATGGACCAGAACCACGCCCAAATAGGTGCCGTTCAGACCAAATCCATAAAACATCCTCGCGATGTTCACAAAGATCGGCAAGCTGGGAAACGCCTGTGGCAAAAGGAAAATCAGCATGATGAACGCTCGCGCGGGCAAGGCCAGCCGCGCCAGCGCATAACCCGCCGGGACCGCCAGCGCCATCGACAGCGCCACCGTAGCCAGCGCGATCCAGACCGATGAGAACAGCGAGGTCCAGGCACCCGCACGCGGACGGAACACCCGTTGCCAGAAGTCGAACCCGTATTCCGTCGGATAGCGCGCGGGAAAGAACCACTTTTCCGCAAAAGCCCACATAAAAAGGTTGGTCAGCGGGCCAAACACAACAAAGGCGCAGATCCCGATCATCAGGGCGGGTAACAGGTTTGCGGCCCCGCGCCGTGCGATGCTTGCCATGGTCATGATCAGCGCGCCCCTTCGTTATGCTGGTTCAGGGTCATCCGCAGATAGGCATAGGCCGCGACGGCCGTGATCAGGTAGGAGAACAGCCCCAACGCATTGGCCACCGCATAATCACCGTAATAAGTCACGCGGTGCGCCATCATCGAGGTCATCATGGTGGGGTTTCCGGCTATCACCATCATCGGCACTGACAGCACCGACATGATCGTGACCAGCGACAGGATCAGCCCGACCAGCAGCGTTCCGCGCACCTGTGGCAGCAAAATCTCGATTAGGCAGCGCAGGCGCCCTGCCCCCATATTGCGCGCAGCCTCAACCGTGGAGCGGTCAACAGAGGCCATTGCTCCGGCCAGCAGCAGCGTCACAAACGGCACTTGTTTCCATGCGAATGTCAGCACCAGCCCGCGCCAGTCGAGCAGACTTTGCGCGGTGGCTTGGTCCATCAGGCCAGAGTCGATCAGCAAGCTGTTCATCAGACCATTGCGCGCCAGAAAGCTGCGCGCAGTCTGGCCGGCGACAATAAAGGGGATGAACAACGGCCAGCGATACAGCCAGCGCAGCGCCGTCACCGCCCAAGGGGTGGCCCCCAGCGTCAGATAGCCCGCAATCGCAATCGATACGACAGAGATCAGTGCCAGCGAAGCCAGCGCCACAAGCACCGTAAAGACTATATCGCGGCCATAAAGCTCGATTGCGGTGCGCAGATGCGCCGTTGTCAGCCCGCCATCCTGATCAAGAAAGGCAAAGATCACCGATCTGGCCAGCGGCACCACATATAAAAGCGCAATCGCCAAAAGCGCGGGGGCGATCAGCAAAAGACCGGGAAGCTTCCCGCGCAATGGCGATGGGGTGGCGTCAGCTGTGGGCATCAGGCGCAGCCTTTCTGAAACGTCCAATTCGAAAGAGCCGGGGCGCGGGCAGTGCCGCGCCCCGGCATCGGCATCAGTTGGCGACCTGCCGTTCATAGCTTTCGAGGATCGTGCGGAAGTAATCGGCCTGCGGCATCGACAGACCGCGTTCGGCAAGCACTTCGGGTGAGACATCAGTGAACAGCACGCCCCATTCCTCGACCGTCAGGTTTTCCTTGACTGCATTGGCATCGATGCCCGGCAGCCAGTTGAACCGGCGCACGATGCCTTCGGCCTGCACTTCGGGCGAGGTGGCCAGTTCGATAAACTTGACCGCCAGATCCGTCTGTGCGGCCTTATCCGGCACCACGTAATACATTGGCTGGCCCGGCATGCCCGGCGCGGGGATCAACAGCTTGAGATCCGGATTCAGGCGGCCATCGGCAACCCATGTATAGAACATATCCATCCAGACCGGGCCCATCGCGATTTCGCCCCGGTTCATCGCATCCAGCGTGCCGGCGTTGCCCGGCGTGATGGTAGCGACCGTGTTGAACTGCTTCAGCCCCTCCAGCGCTGGGGTCCAGTTGGCGGCGGCGGCGGCGTCAAACGGGCCGTTGCGCAGAGTCTCGGACATGTCGGAAAACGCATACATCCAGCCAAAGACAAAGCCCACGCCCGCCATGCCGCCAGTGATACCGTTATAGCCAAACTGGCCAGGGTTCGCCGCTGCCCAATCCGCCAGCTCGGCATAGCTTTGCGGCGGGGCGCTGACCAGCGCCGGGTTGTAGGCAATGGCGATCTGGCTTTGGAACATTGGCATCACATAGCCACCCACATCAACACCCAGCGCGTTTTCTGCGCTGTCTGCAGTGACCAGAGAGCCGGTTGCGGCGCGGTCGCGGTAGGATTGTAGCAGGCCTTCAGACACCATCTGCCCGGCCATGCGCTGATGCACGACGCCGACATCGACATCCCAGACGTCATTTCCCTTTTGCGCCGACAGCTTTTCATACAACGCCTGACTGCCGCCATCACCGGGACCGGTGCCCAGTGCGCGCACGGTCACGCCGGGGTTTTGCTCCTCGAACAAGGGGCCGAGGTAATCATTGATGTAATCCACCATGTTGGTGTCGCCTGCTGTGACCACATTCAGGGTCTGGGCGGCAACGGGAAGGCTTAGGACGGCGGTGAAGGCCGCTCCCAGAACAATTGATCGTTTCATTGGCAAGTCTCCGCTGTGGGTGGGGTTCAGTTCGGCAGCAACATCTGGTTGGCCCCGAACGCCATAAGCGATGCGGTCGGCACAGCGACACGCACCTGCGTCCCCGGCGCGACTGGCACGCCGGAAACCGCTGAAATCACCTCAGCTCCGCTCTCAAGCTGAAGGTGATAGCCCCCGCCGGTATAGGCACAGTCCAGAACCGTGCCATTCCGGACAAGGGCATTTTCGGGGGCTGCGTCATGGATGCGGGCGTCCATACTGCGAAACCCCAGCGTGGCAGCCGCCACCGGATCACCCGGACGACCGGCAATCATATTGTCCACGCCCAGAAACCGTCCGGCATCCAAATCGGCGGGACGAGCGTAAAGATCTTGCGGGGCGGCGACCTGCACCACGCGGCCCGCGCGCATCAGCACGATAGTATCGGCCATGGCGAGGGCTTCTTCCTGATCATGGGTCACCATGATGGTGGTGATGCCCAGCCGCTGCTGCAGGCGGCGTAATTCGCCGCGCAGGTTACGGCGGATGGCGGCGTCAAGGTTCGACAACGGCTCGTCCAGCAACAGGATCGGCGGATCAATGATCAGCGCCCGACCCAGTGCGACGCGTTGGCGCTGGCCGCCCGACAAGCTGCCCACCTTGCGCGGGCCAAAGCCCGACAGGCCCAACATGTCGAGCAGTGCCTCGGCCCGTGTGTCCCGCTCGGCCCGGCCAATGCCGCGCAGCTTCAGCGGATAGGTCAGGTTGCCCGCCACCGTCATGTGCGGCCAAAGCGCATAGGACTGGAATACCATAGCCGTGCCGCGTTTTTCCGGCGGCAGATCGGCAATAGACCGCGCGCCCAGACGGATATCGCCCGACGCTGGCGGGGCAAAACCGGCGATCGACCGCAAAAGTGTGGTCTTGCCACAGCCCGACGGACCCAGCAGGCAGGTGAAGCTGCCAGCCGGCACATTCAGCGTCACATCATGCAGGATCTGCACGCCCCCCAAACGAATGGAAAGCCCGCACAATGCCAGCGCCTCGACTCCCATATCGCCCCCTCCCGACGCGGTTTTGAAAGCCTGTGCAATCATGGTTTCCTGCTTTTGCTCTATGTGTTAAGGCTGATTATCCTTGATGTGTAACAAGCATGTGTCTATCTTGAAATCGTGTTCATTTTTTCCGGGCGCAGGGAGCAGCATGCGGGTGACGGCGGATGATGTGGCGGCAAGGGCCGGGGTTTCCCGGTCTGCCGTGTCGCGGGCCTTTACCGAAGGGGCCAGTATCCAGCCCGACAAACGCGCCCATATCCGCGCCGTAGCCGATGATCTGGGGTATCGGCCCAACCTGATGGCGCGCAGCCTGACCGGGGGTGCCACCGGGCTGATCGCGGTTGTAGTTGGGTCGCTTTCAAACCCTTATGAAAGCTGGTTTCTTGATATTCTGTCGCAAGGTATCCGCAGCCGGGGCCTGTGGCCGCTGCTGGTGCCAGTCTCGCCGGGGCAAGAGATTGAACCGGCGCTGGATCACGCGCTGGCCTACCAGGTTGATGGCGCGGTGATCGCCGCCGGGTCGGTCAACCGCAAACTGGCCGAACGCTGCACTGCCAATGGTGCGCCGATTGTTGTGGTGGGCCGGGTGTTGGACGGCGGCGGCGCCGACTCGGTGTGCTGCGACAACCGCGCCGGCATGAGCATGATTGCCGAACGGCTGGTCACCACGGGACGCCGCAAGATCGCCTGGATCGGCGGACGCGCAGACACCTTTTCCAATGTGGAGCGGCTCGAGGGGCTGACAGCAGCTTTGGCTGGTTATGGAATGTCCCTGTGCGAGACGCGCCGGGGGGATTACACGACCGACAGCGGCATGGTGCAGGCGCTGGCCCTGCTGACCGGCCCGGATCGCCCCGATGCGATTGCCTGCGGCAATGATGCCATGGCGATCGGGGCCATCGCGGCGGCGCACCGTCTTGGGCTGCGCGTGCCCGAAGATGTGGGCATCTGCGGGTTTGACGACATTCCGGCGGCGGCGTGGGAGCCGTTCTGCCTGACAACGGTGGCCAATCCGGTGAGTGAAACCGTTCACGCTGCGCTGGATCTTTTGACTCGGCGCATTGCAGGCGAAACCGGCGCCCCTTCGACGATCCGCCTGCCCCCTGCCCTCAGAATCCGCCAAAGCCTTTGATCCGACGCAAACATTCCAAGAACCGCTGTTCTGGTCCATTTCAGATCTTGCGCGGCTCAACTCTCCATCAGGGCTGCACGGTCGATCTTTGACGCGTGGCGCTTGTCCATTGGCATTTTTGCGATGGGGATCACGCGTTCTATCCCCAAAGCTGCTGCCTGCTGGCCCCACAGCGACGCCTCGTGCGTGTCGCCCTCGATAAATAGCGACACCTGCTGCCCATTGGCAATCAAGGCACAGCTGCGCACACCCGGCCATTTCCGAACGGCAACCTCAACCGAGAAAGGGTGAACCCTTTGCCCCGCGATTTGCACCTCTGCGCCGATCCGCCCCAGCAGCCAAAGCCGCCCCTTCGCGTCAAGGTGCCCCGCATCACCCGTGCGGTGCCAGACGGTATCGCCCTCATGGATCTTGTTTTCACGGTCATGTGCAGGGTCAAGATAGCCAGAGTTCACATGATCGCCTGCGACCTGAATCTCATCGTCTTTGATCCGCAACCGGATGTCATCAACGGGGCGGCCAACCAGCAGGCCGTGACCTTGCTCCATCGCCGCCTGATCCGTTGCATCGATATCAACGGTGTTCAAATGCGCGATCGGTTCAGCTTCAGTTGAGCCGTAAACGCAGGTCAGGCCCACAGAGGGTGCAACTGTTTTCAGCCGCTCGATCAAATCGGGAAACACCGGGCCACCGCCCGTGAAAACGGTGTGAAGCAACGGCGGAGCGCCAGATCGCGCCAACCTTTCGCAAAGAGCAGGCGGGATAAGCGCGCGCGTCACCTGTTGGCGTTCCATCCAGCCGTGCAGCTTTTCCGGGCGCAGCGCATCGATCCGGGACATTTTCCAGTTCGGCAGAACCGAGGTTTGCCCGTTGGCAATGTTGATCAGCACAAAGACCGGAAAGGCGACCAGATCACGTTCTGTCCGGTCGCTGTGCAGCAGGGGAGCGATGGCCCTGTGCTGGGCGCTCAGAAAATCATGGCTGCGCGGAATGGCTTTGGGCGCACCGCTGGTGCCCGATGTGAAAGAGATCAGCGCAATATCCGAGCCAGAAAGACGGGGCAAAATGGGTGCCGGTGCTGCTTTCGCTGCGGGCCACAGGTGAATGATCGGCCAAAGCTCGGGCAGCAGCCATTTCAGCAACCCAAAGGCACCTGAACTGCAAAACGCCTGCGGTCGCGTTACCCGTGCCGCATGCCGAAGCCCGGCAAGCCCCATCGCGGGTTCCGGCAAAACGGCGGTGGCCCCGAGCGACCAAAGCGCCGCCAATGCTGCGTAAAGATCCGCGCCAACCGACATGGCCAGCAAGACCTTGTCACCAGGACGAATACCTTTGCGATGCCACGCGCCCGCAAACGCATCGGCCCGCGACTGCAGGGCCGCAAAGCTGACCTCATGGCCTGCGCCATCCACCAAAGCCAGCCGCTGCGGATGGCGCAAGACCGCTGCCGCGAATGCGTCCAGCAGATCAGCCATTCAATTGGCGGCCCAAAAGCGCGTAGCGGCGAAAGATCTGCGCGCCCTCGCGCTGGCTGCGTTCGGCCGACACATTGTCATCGTGGATCAGCGCATGGATGACGGTTTCAAAGCCAAGACCCAGCGCGGCGCTGTGGCAGGCATGCACAAGATGCCGCCCTGCCCCGCGTTCGCGGCTGGCATAGGTTTTCAGGATCACGGACTTTGGTTCTGATCCTTCGGCATAATTGGGCATAGCGAAAAGGTAACCCGCCAATGCCCCATCACGACGGCGCGCAAAGAAGATCAGGTCACGCTTCATCAGCGGCATCACAGGTTGATACATCGCGAGAAAGGCATCTTGCGTGATCGGGGTGTAAAAGGCGTTGCTGGAAAAAGCCTGTGAAGACAGGGTAAACACCTCGCGCAGCAGACGGTCGGGATCGGTGCCGTCCCATGTTTCAATGGTAAAGGCATCCGTTTGCGGTGGGGGTGTCAGATCGACCTTTGCCAGCGGCATCCTGGCCGAGAAATAGCGCGCCACGGGGGCAAACCCTGCCGCTGCAAAAATCTCCGGTTCTTCGGGGCGGTTTGTGGGTTCAAGCAAAAACGGGGGCGATCCATCGGTTTCGGACACAAACCGATAACTATGCCATGTGTCGCCCGCCATCGGCCCCAGAACCCGGTCGCGCCCTGCGTCCCCTATCTGCCTGAGGGCCTGATCCAGCAACTGCGCCCCGGCCCCGGCGTTCTTGAACGAGACGTTACCGATTGTGGCGGCGGGCATACCGTTCCAGTGTGGCCCGCCCAGATGAATGGTCAGACTGGCGCCATCGGTCTTCAATGTCTGTTGCGTCATAGTCCCGCCCCCGAGGCTGCACGAACACCGCCCTGTTGCATCACCGCAATTGCGTAGTAGCCTACTGGCAATATCATCGACAAGAAGGTCAGCTTCAGCACGCGATCGCGCCCAAACAGATGCGGAACCGCGATTGCCGCGGCGGCGGAAACCACCAGACATGCCGATGCCAAAAGCCAAAGCGGCTCCGCCCAGAGCGTGGTCGTCACATTCAGGCTGGTTGCAACACCTCTGACAGCCAACAAACCTGCGGCAATCACCGGCACCCAGATCAATTGCCGCCCAAGTGCAAGGGTGCAAAGCCCCATCACCAATCCCATCGCCGTCAGGCCGTAGAACTGCACGGCGTTCCAGCCCGTTGCGTTGCCCACCGCAAGCCAGCCAAAGCTGAACAGCGCAAGTGCGGCCACCACATCAAGATCGCCGTAGCTGTCCTTTCCGGGCGCACGGATCGAACACCAAGCATGGGCCAGCAACACCAGTCCGGGCAAGATCGCATTCTGCACTTCGACAACCGCAAGGATCATGAAAACGGCCACGACATAGACCCGCGCCGCATGTTTGGTCAGCCCAAAGCGTGGGCCAATGATGCGAAAGCCGACAATCGACACGATGAACAGTCCGGCAAGCCCCAAAAGGACCGACAAACTGCTTTGGCTGTGAACGGACAAAAACACCAACAGCCCAAGCGGCAGGAACAGATTGTCAAACCCCCGCCAGCTTTGCGCTTCGACCAAAGCACCAAAGGCCGCCACCATGATCGCCAAAGCCAGAATGTTCGGTGGTGGCAGATCTGACAGGAACATCAGACAGATCAGTGACACCAGCAAGGTGACGACGAAGAAAACAACGGTTCCCTCTACACTTTTGTGCCCGTCTTCAACCTTGAACCTGCGGGTTCCGTAAGCGGTTCCGGCCAGTGCGGCGGCGGCATCTGCAAGGGTCAGAACTGCAATCGGCAGCACATAGTAAAGCGTGACGCCCTCGGCGAGGAAAAAGCAAAGCCCCACCGAAATGGCCAACAGAAAATCGCCATAGGATCGCCGCTCGACGCTGTGCAACGTCTGCCCAAGGCTGCCGGATAGGCGCGGAATGCGCAGGACAATCATCGCCACCAAAGTAACGCCGATCAGCATGTAAACCGGCCAACGGTCCGGGAAAATCCATGGCAGGCTCAGCGCATAAAGCCCGGTTCCCACATGCACGAGCTTGCGCTGCACCTCGGGGCCGATCCGGGCGCGGCCCGCAAGGATGCGCACAAGAGCCATAAGCGCCAAAAGAACCCCCACCGACCCAAAGGCCAGCACGATCTGAAGGATGATGTTCACCCGTTCACCGCTTCAACCACGAAATCGGAATAGAAAAACGCATTGTCCTGTGCCTTCAGCCGATCCTCGATCCCGCGTTGCCGGGTGACCTGCGCCGCAAAGGCCGGGGGCACACGCCGCGGGGCCATCATATTCCAATAGACCAGCCGCGCCTTTGGGGCCGCGGCGGCAAGGATGCTGCCATACACCTGCGCAAAGACCGCAGGCGACATGTATTCAAAGATGTCGGACAGATTGAATCCGTCCGCCCGCTCGCCAGTCGAGACAAACGCCTCCAGCGATCCGGGGCGGATGTCGATGCGCTCAAGTCGGCTGCGGATGGTGTCAAAATGCTCGGCCCGCCATGTCATCGGCAAGGCGGCACCATGCGTGCCATGCAAGATCCAGTGCAGATAGGGGTTCTGTGCGGGGTCAGTCTCGACTGCCGCATGATGGATGCGCCGGGCGACGTGCTGGGCCGGGCTGCCGTCGACATGGTCAAAAAACGCCTTGTCCCGCCCCATGCGCCCCATCACGAAACGCGAGAAAAACAGGTTCAGCAGGATGCGCCACCGAAAGGTGTTGAACCGCGTGTCGTAGAACGTCTGCCGGTCAGCTTTTCCGCGCGGCACAAAAACATCGTCCAGCGTCTTGCCAGAGTGGACGAGGGGCAGCAGGCGGGTGCGGAAAATGCGGAAATACCGTTCAAATTTGCCGACACCGCCCGCGCCGTACAGGGCCACATCCTCGGCAAGCCCGGCCCAGAACGCCTGTGTTTGCGCATCCAGCCCCGCCAGCGCACGCGCCAAAAGCGCCTTGCGCCGGTTTGAGGCGCGCGCGCCCATCAGTTCCAGAAACTCGGGGTGCGACAGCGCAGAAAACGCCCCCATGCGCAGGCGCAGACAGGCAATCTGGGCTGGCGACAGATCAACCACCACCACCTTTGCCGGATCAAGCGTCAGCATGGCGAGCGCATTGTCCCCGGCAGCGCAGATGGAAACCAGCGTGCCGCCTGCACAATCCCCAAACGCTTGCGTCAGAATATCCGCGTCCTCCCACAACTGGGCATAGCGAATGTGGTCAAAGCTGGCTTTGGTTTCGATCTCAGAGGCTGTCATTTCTTTCCACCTCACCTGTTGCGCCATCTACGGTGATGGTTTCGCCGTCAGAAATCCACTGCGTCGCACCTTTCAACCCGACCACGCAAGGAATGCCAAGTTCCCGCGCGACGATGGCGGAATGGGACAGCAGCGATCCCCGTTCGACGACGATCGCGGACGCGTTGGAAAACACGGCAATCCAACCGGGGTCTGTGTGCCGCGCGACCAGAATGTCGCCCGCGGCCAGCGACTGGTTTCGCGGGTCTCGGATCACCCGTGCGGTGCCACACACCCGGCCCGCCGAACAGCCGGTCGCAACGCGCCGCGACGAGGCGTCTTTCACGCCAGCGGTGTGAACCCATACCGGGGCAATCGCCGGACCGCGCAATTCGATCCGTTCCGGCGGATCTTGACGGGTCATGGCGGCTAGGTCTTCTGCCTTGCGAAGCGCCACCAGCGATTTCAGATCCCCCGACAGCCCGAAACCTTCAACCGCGCCCAAGACCTCGGCCGTGGTCAGATAGAACACGTCGCGCGGGTCGTCGAGCAAGCCGCGCGCTGCAAATTCTCGGCCAATCGCCAGAAACACACGGCGGGCGTAGCCGAAAATCCGGGTCCGTTCAAAGCGGAGGTTTTCGCGATCTCGCACGCGGTTTTTTGTCCAGCCGATCACGGCCTTTGCAACCGCCCGCTTGACCGGATTTGGGAAATGCGCCCGCCAGTCCGGGGCCTTGGCAACATGCCGGACCCCGGTCGAGCGCTGTGCGCTTGCGGCAATCGCGGCAAGAAGGCTGGTCGGGTCATCCCGCAGGGTCAGGCTTTCCAGCTTCAGCTCTTCGGTGCAACGATCCCCGAACTTTGCAAGATAGTCAGCAATCGCGTGTGCCAACGCCGGATGAGTCTCAAGCGAGGTCCTGTCACCAGCGGCCAAAGCCGCATCCAGCCCGGCCGCTTTTGCCATTTGCCCCATCTGTGCGATGCGCCGGGCTGGTTCGGCAGATACGATATCACCCTGCCCGATCATCACGTCATTGTGCAGCAGCAGCCCGTCCTGCCCCAACCATTTCTGCAAAAGGTTGCGCGATGCCCCAAAAGCCAGCATGCACAGGAAATCATTGACCAAAGGCGCATCCCAGCGATCCAGCAAGGTGCTTTCAATCTTGCGGTATTCAGCGGCCAGAGCCGTGGGGCCGGCGTGATCCACGTCAAAGCCGCTGTTGAGCGCCGCGTTCAGCCGATTGTAAAACAGCCGCCTTGTGCGCGGCAACACCATGGCCTGCCAGACAAGGCCAAACCCGGCCTTTGTCAGTCTGGTGTATTCCCGCAGTCGCCCAAATCCTCTGACAGATGCCGGGCCGATCGTATCGGTCACCTCGGACGGCATCGGGGTATCAACGCCCATCATGGTTTCCATATACGCCCGGTTCAGCGAAAACCCCGGCAGCAACGACAGCGCCCGATACCAGTTGACCAGATTGTAGTAGACCCGGCCATCCACCCGCCCCAGCATATTGCCAAACACAGCCGCATTCGCGTCGATGGTGGTTTGTGGCACGCCCAGCAGGGCCACAAACGCGCGGTAGACACGGGCATAGACATGGACCGCAAAGGAATAGGTCAACGGGCTGACCATGCCGGGATAGCTTTCAACGATGTTGGAATTATCAAAGATCGTCAGAGCCGTATCTGGATTGGCAAGCGGCAGCAGTGCAGTGGTGATGGGGCGCGATTGCAGGATGTGCAGGCCCTGCGCATCTATCGCCCATTCGATATCCTGCGGCGCGCCAAAGACCGTTTCGGCCCGTCGCGCAAGCGCGGCAATGTCCTGCGCCTGTGCTTGGGTCAGAACAACCGGGGGCACGGCGCAGACCGCATTGGTGCCCACAGTCCAGTCTTCGCCATCCGCCTCGCCCGATACCAGTTGATCGCCCAAGCCCACGATTGCCGATAGAACCACCCTATCGCGGCGGCCCGTGACGGGATCGGCGGAAAATGCCACACCTGCCACGCGCGCATCAACCATGCGCTGCACCACAACGGCGGGGCCTTCGGCTTTGCCCTTTGACTTCAGGGCGCGGTAGGTGGCGACCGTTTCGGAAAATCCCGATTGCCAGACCTTGCGCGCAGCGGCCTCGACCCCGTCAGCGGGCACGTTCAGGAAAGTGTCGAACTGCCCGGCGTGGCTGTGGTCTGCCCCGTCTTCCTGTCGCGCGGAACTGCGCACCGCGAAGGGGCCTGCGCCAAGCGCATTGGTCGCCTCCTTCAGCCCGATAACGGGGCCGGTGGTTTCAAAGGCTTCGGCGCGAATGACAAAGAATTCGGGGGGCGCAAAGCCCGCAAGGGCCAGACGGCACAAGGCGGCAGCTTTGCCGCCAACATCCTCTGCCTGCGTGGCATCTTGCTGTCTTATGATGAATGACATCAGACCACCCTTGTCAGAAGTGGCGCGAACCCGGCCAGCCCGTAACACAGGAAAACCCAAAGCCCGGCCAGCAGGTCAAGACGTTTTTCAGCCGCAACGGTGGGGGCTCGGGCATAGCGCACAGCCGCCCATGCACAAAGGGCCGCGCCCGCACTGCCCGGCAAAAGCGTGATCCAGAACACCCCGGTAAGTCCCGCCACACCCAGCAGAAGGCACCAAGACACAGCGACGCACAGCACCCAAATGAGCGCTGCTCTGCGCGGTCCCCAAAGGCGGGAATAGGTCTCAACCCCCGAAATCTCACTCTCGGGCGCCCATAATTTGCGCCCGATTTCCAACACGCAGCCGTTTACAAAAGACAGCACCAGAAAGACCGCCAAGCCAGCAGCAGGCACGCCATTTGGCAACCACTCAAACCCGGTCAGCAACAGGTCAATCAGCGGCATGATCGCCATGTGACTGACCAGATACAGCACAGGCCGCGTCTTGAGCCAGCGCGGCGCGCCGAATTCGGCCGTCATCGCGGCAAGCCACAGCCACACCAGACCCAACAGCCACAAAAGCGGCGGATGCCACGCCCAGACAGCAAATGCAGTGATCGGCAGTGACACAAACCCAAGCCCCAGCACCGTCCGCAAGGAGATCAGCCCGCGCGGGATCGGGCGGCTGGGGCGATACCGCCTGTCATCTTCCAGATCCTTGTATTCGTCACAGACCCGCATCTGAAAGAACAGCAGCATCGCAACGACAAAACCCGCAGCAAAGCCCCCCCACGTGGGCAAGGGGCGGCCCGCAAGCTCAGCCGATACGCTGATGCTGGCGGCAGAAAAGATCGCCAGTAAGGGGGCGGTCTTGGCCAGCGGGAACCGTTCTTTCTGATAGGTCCAGAGGGGGGCCAGATTCATCTGTGCCGCGCCAGATTTTCATGGGCGCGCGAGAAATGCCCTGCGGCAATCGCCGCCACGATTGAAATTTCACCGCACAGGCAGGTTGCGGCAACCACCTCTGCAAGGGCCGCGCCGTTGCCCGTGCCTTTCAGACCAAGGATGTTCAGCCCGGCAGACTGGCTGGGCAAGGATGTGCCGCCGCCAACGGACCCCACCAGAATATTGGGCATGGTCACGCTGCAAAACAGATCATCGCCGCGCGCTTCCATCCGGGTGACACCCATCGCACTTTCAGCGACACAGGCAGCGTCTTGCCCGGTGGCGATATACACAGCGGCCAACCCGTTCGCAAAATGCGCCTGCGCGCCCAATTGCCCGGACAGAAGCGAACCCAGATTGGCCACCTGCCCATAGGCCAGCATCGCCTTTACCGATGTTCCAAGCGTCTTTTCCACCACCTCAGCCCTGAGGATCACGGACGCGCTGACCTTGCGCCCGCGCCCGGTGACCATGCCAAGAAACGACGCCTTCTTGTCGCCGGAGAAGTTTCCCTCGATATACCAGGCGCGCAGCGTGACCGGGCAGCGCGCCGCAATGTCTTCGCACATCGCATTCGTGGCGATGGTCACCATGTTCTGGCCGGCAGCATCGCCCGTGGTAAACCGGCAGATCAGAAAAACGATGTTGTTGTCGATCACAGGTTCGACCGAGATCAGCTTGCCATACCGCGTTGTCGCCTCGGCCCTGGCTTTAAGCGGCTCAATCTCCCTGACAACCCATTCGACGAACAGCCCTGCATCCAGCAAACTGTCCAGCACAAAGGCCGGGGTGCGGATGACACCTTCATACAAGATCGCGGTGTTGATGCCGCCGGACTTTGTGGCCGCATAGGCCCCGCGCGCATAGGATGCGACCAGCGCCGCTTCGGTCGTGGCCATGGGCACATGATAATCACCATGCGCGTTAAGGCCGTTGATCCGCAGTGGCCCGATGATCCCTACGGGCAGCTTTACCGTTCCGATGAAATTCTCAATGTTGGCGTTGAACTGATCCAGCCCTGCCATCGTCAGCGGATCGGCCAGCGCATCACGATCCGCGGCAGTGGCTTTGCCCAAAAGGCGTTCCCAATACTTGGAAACCGAAGACACCGTGGCCTTGCGCACCGGGCGCAATGTGGTGAATTGGGCATCACTGGGCAACATGCGTTGTTGAAGCGGCGCGGTCTGAAATCGCGCCCGAATTCTGTGCAGCATGTCTTTGACATGAGAGGGGACAGGCATTCAGAGTTTTTCCGACATGTTCTGGCGCTTTCCAGTCTAATCGCTACGATGGCAGGTGGAACCCGAATTCGACGATGGAGCCATATGCCTTCCCCCCTTAAACATCGTTGGAGCATTGGCCACAACTATCTGACGGGCATCACATTTGGAAAGTGGTGTCGTCTGCTTATGCAAAACGACTTTCAGATTTCTCCGGCCTATCTGCACCGTGCCGCTGTCATCACCATGGCAAGCCTGTCCAACTCGGCGTTAGCTGTGGCAGAAGACCTTCGCTATGGCCGCGAGATCGCCAAGACCCAGATCACCCAAGCCCCGCTTTTCATTCTTGGCCATTGGCGCAGCGGAACAACGTTGTTGCACGAGTTGCTTGCGCAGGACCACGCCCACTTTCAGACGCCCAACACCTATCAAGTCGTGAACCCCTATACGTTTCTGACCACAGAAAGCTTTACCACCAAGGCTTTTCCGTGGCTGGTGCCACCCAAACGCCCGATGGACAACATGGCCCTGTCTTTCACCTCGCCGCAGGAAGATGAATTTGCGCCGCTTCTGATGACGCTTACCTCTTTGTATCTTGGCATCAGCTTTCCGCGCCGTGCCGTGCATTACGACCGCTATATGACCTTTCGCGATGTGGACCGTGCCGAGGTTGAAGCCTGGAAAGCCGCCTTCCTTTTGTTTTGCAAGAAGATCACCCTGCAAAACCCGCGCGCGCTGCTTTTGAAATCGCCGCCGCATACGGCACGCATCAGAACAATCCTTGAAATGTTTCCGGATGCCCGTTTTGTGCATATTCACCGAAATCCCTACGATGTCTTTCAATCGCAACGGCATTTCTTTGATACGGCTGGCTGGTATACCTATTTGCAAAAGCCTGATTTGGCCGCTTTGGACAATGCAATTCTGACCCGACATGAAGTCATGTATGACGCCTTTTACGAAGACCTGTCATTGATCCCCAAGGGCCATTTCCATGAGGTCAGGTTTGATAGGCTGGAGTCTGATCCGGTCGCGCAGATCGAGCAAATCTACAGCGCCCTGTCGCTTGGCGGATATGACGCGTTCGAGCCACAGTTGCGGGCCTATACCGACAGCCTGAAAGATTATCAGAAAAACACCTTTGCCGGGCTTGATGCGGCAACCA
This sequence comes from Pseudotabrizicola sp., assembly GCF_030684215.1. GTDB lineage: Bacteria > Pseudomonadota > Alphaproteobacteria > Rhodobacterales > Rhodobacteraceae > Pseudotabrizicola. Next base: position 26,724 of record NZ_JAUXOV010000036.1, on the reverse strand, counting down.
GGGCGGTGGTGGCAAAGCGATGGTCGCGCAGCTTTGAAAAAGGCAACTATCCGATATGACGCGCGCGCCGGGGCCAAAGGGAGGGCTTTTTCTGGGGTCTTTGCCAGCGTTCAAGGCTGACCCCATCGGCTTTTTGGGTCAGGCGGTGCGCGAACACGGGCCTGTCGTGCGCCTGCGATTTGGCCCGGTTACTGCGCATCTGCTCAACGCGCCGGATCATATCGAACATGTTCTGTCCCGCAATGCCAAGAACTATGACAAAGCCACGCGCAGCGCGGACCGGATCGCCGCTGCCACCGGACAAAGCCTGTTGTCTGCAAACTCAGACATGTGGGCGCGGCACAGGCGGTTGATCCAGCCAGCCTTCCAACCAAGGTGCTTTGAAGCCATCAGCGGACCGGCCATCGACAGCCTGTTGTTGCCAGCAATCGAGCGCTGGAGACGCCAGGGGCAGATCGATATCGTGAATGAGATGATGCAGCTCGTCATCGCCGCCGCAATCAGGATCCTGTTTTCCGCCGACATCAAGCCTGCATCTATAAGCGCCCCGCTTGAGGCGCTTTTGGCAGACACGTGGCGCCGGATCGAAGCCCCGTTTGATCTGTCGATGGTGTCCCGGCACCTGCACCGACGCAGGTTTTCCTCTGCGCTTAAGCAGATTGATGCCATTGTCTACGGCCTTATCGCGCACCGCAAAAGACAGGATGACCGGCCGGATGACGTTCTGACCCGCCTGATTGACGCCCACGAGGCCGAGGGCGAGACAGGCCTGAACAACAAGGAACTCCGCGACGCCGCTATCACCCTTTTGCTTGCCGGTCATGAAACCACTGCCAACGCCTTGGCCTGGGCCTTCATTCATGCCGCGAAGGGACATGAAGACGCTGAACCCCGCCATATCTTTGCCGAGGCGCTTCGGCTGCACCCGTCAATCTGGGTGATCGAGCGCCGCGCAATTGGACCCGATGCGATCGGCGGCTACCACATCCCCAAGGGCAGCTCTGTGCTGATCTCACCGCTCCTGCTTCACCGCAATGCAGCGCTCTGGCCCGAGCCTGAACACTTTGAGCCCCAGCGATGGGCAGACGCGCCAACGCATCAACGGCATGCCTATCTGCCCTTCGGGCTTGGCCAGCACCGCTGCATTGGCCTTTATCTGGCGCACGCGATGGCCGGCCACATTCTGGCGACCGTCCTGTCCAAAGTCCGGCTCCAGCTTTTGCCCGGCCAATATCCGGCACATAGCGCCGGCATCACCTTGCAACACGCAACAGCTGTACAACTGTCGGTGTCACCACGGCCATAAGGGCGGATGCCGCCCGATGGTCTGGGCCGCCAGATCCTTTGGGTCGCGGCTGATCTGGGACATCGAAGACAGGCCTTCCAGAACAAAATCATCCTGCCCTTCGACCACAAGCGACAGGTCCGCCTTGCGAACATCATCAAGCGTGAAATCTGCGTCAAGCCGCCGGATGAACGGGCCGATGCAAACTTCCAGATACTGGCTCTACAGCCCTTCTGTGATCAGCGCGGGCATGGATCGCATCGGCACGGTCTGAACATAGCCCGCCAGATCATCCATTACGCAGATATCGCGGAGCCAGACGCTTGATCTGCGGGATAGAGGCGGCACGCAACATTCATATGACAGCCAGAAAACACCGTCGGGCGCGACGCCGATGCCTTGGGGCAGCGTCTATGGGACGTGCCGTTTCATGGATCCGTGATGCCGATTTCATTAAAATGTTACGCCAACCCCCTATCGAAGAGCTGAACACGCTAAAAAAGGAAGATTGTCATGAAGTCTCTGCTCCTGTCCGCAGCAGCGCTAGTTGTTGCCACTGCTGCCCATGCCGAGTTCACGCTGGATGCCCGTTATATCGACGCCGACGGCGACATGATCGCTGACATTCCGACTGATCCTGCCGCTTTGGTCGATCCTGACACGCTGATCTTTGCTTATACGCCCGTGGAAGATCCGGCGGTTTATGCCGAAGCCTGGGCCGATTTCATCAGCCATATGGAAGCCACCACCGGCAAAAAAGTGCAGTTCTTCCCGATCAACAGCAACGCCGCCCAGATCGAAGCCATGCGTGCAGGCCGTCTGCATATCTCGGGTTTCAACACCGGGTCAAACCCTCTGGCCGTAGCCTGCGCCGGGTTCCGCCCGTTTGCCATGATGGCCGCAGCCGATGGCAGCTTTGGCTATGAGATGGAATTCATCACCTATCCGGGCTCAGGCATTGAAAAGGTGGAAGACATCAAGGGCCGCACGATGGCCTTTACGGCCGAGACCTCAAATTCGGGGTTCAAGGCACCGTCGGCCTTGCTGGCATCGACCTATAACATGGCCGCTGGCGCCGATTTCACCCCGGCGTTTTCGGGCGCGCATGACAACTCGATCCTGGGCGTGGCGAACAAGGACTATGATGCCGCAGCCATCGCCAATTCGGTGATGACCCGGATGATCGAGCGCGATGTGATCAAAGCCGATCAGGTGGTCAGCATTTACAAATCCGACACCTTCCCGACCACCGGATACGGCGTCGCCCACAACCTGACACCAGAGTTGCAAGACAAGATCCGCGACGGGTTCTTCAGCTTTGACTGGGCCGGAACCAGCCTTGAGGCCGAGTTTGGCAAGTCGGGCGAGTCGCAGTTCATCCCGATCACGTTCAAGGACAACTGGACCGTGGTGCGCGAGATCGACGCTGCGATGGGCGTGCAATACACCTGCCAGTAACCTAAAGAAAACAACCACATGCGGGCGGCGATTCCGCCCGCATGTGGCTTTTTGCCGACAGGATGCATGATGCTTGAACTTGCTGCACTGACCAAAACCTACAAGACCGGCGACAAGGCGTTGTCCGACGTCAGCCTGACCGTGCCCAAGGGACAGGTTGTCGGGCTGATCGGGCCGTCGGGGGCGGGCAAATCGACGCTGATCCGCTGCATCAACCGACTGGTGGAACCCAGCAGCGGCAAGATCATTCTGTCGGGCCGCGAATTGTCTGGTCTTGGCCCCCGCACGCTGCGGCGGGAACGGAGGCGGATTGGCATGATATTTCAGGAATATGCGCTGGTAGAGCGTTTGACGGTGATGGAAAACGTGCTGTCGGGGCGACTGGGCTACGTGTCGTTCTGGCAAAGCTTTACGCGCCGCTTTCCGGCCGGCGATATCGAGCGGGCGTATCGCCTGCTGGACCGTGTGGGCCTGATGGAACACGCCGACAAACGCGCCGATGCGTTGTCGGGCGGCCAGCGGCAAAGGGTGGGCATTGCGCGCGCGCTGTCACAAGAACCCGAACTGCTGTTGGTGGACGAACCCACCGCCAGCCTTGACCCCAAGACCAGCCGCCAGATCATGCGCCTGTTGATCGAGATTTGTGCCGAACGCGGCCTGCCTGCCATTGTGAACATTCACGATGTGCCGCTGGCCCAGCAATTCATGCAGCGGATCATTGGCTTGCGGGCTGGGAGTGTGGTGTTTGACGGCCCGCCCGAGGATTTGACCGAAACCGTGCTAACGACGATTTACGGCGCTGAAGACTGGACTGCGATGCGCAAGGATGGCGAGGCCGATCAGGTGGCCGAAGCCGAAGCTGTGGCGAGTCTGGCGATGATCAGCGCATGACCAGTTACCCCACCACTTGGCGGCGTCCGCCGCAGATCGTGACCGACCGGCGCTGGCGCATTGTGCTGACCGTGGCGGTGATTGCCTATCTGGTGATCGGCGTGGGCAGCGTCGATCTGAACTGGCAGCGGATCATGGAAGGCGGCGCGCGCGGCCTGCGGTTCATCAACGGGTTTTTGCAACCTGATTTCACCTCGCGCTGGAAAGACATCTCGAACGGGCTGATCGAGAGCCTGACCATGACCCTGACCTCAACGGTGGTGGGCGTGGCGATTTCGGTGCCCATCGGCATTGGGGCTGCGCGCAATCTTGCCCCGGCTTGGGTCTATTACATCTGTCGCAGCATCATCGCGGTCAGCCGGTCGTTGCAAGAGATCATCATCGCGATCTTTCTGGTGGCCATGTTTGGTTTTGGCCCCTTTGCCGGGTTCCTGACGCTGAGCTTTGCGACCATCGGCTTTATCGCCAAGCTGTTGGCCGAAGACATTGAAGATATTGATGAGGCACAGGCCGAAGCAATCCGCGCGACGGGGGCAAGCTGGTTGCAGTTGGTGCATTATGCGGTGCAGCCACAGGTGATGCCGCGCCTGATCGGGTTGTCGCTGTACCGGCTGGATATCAACTTTCGCGAAAGTGCCGTGATCGGGATCGTTGGGGCGGGCGGCATTGGTGCCACGCTGAACACCGCAATTGACCGCTATGAATATGACAGTGCGGGGGCAATCCTGCTGGTGATCATCGCCATCGTGATGGTGGCGGAGTATTCCTCATCTTACCTGCGGAAGTTCCTGCAATGACTGATTTTCCGCATACATGGGCGCATCGCAGCCCGCGCGCGCGCCTTGCCCTGTGGTTTGGCTGGCTTTGCCTTGTGGCGCTGTTTGTCTATTGCTGGCAGGTGATGACGGCCAACACGATCTGGATGTTCATCTGGGACGCGCCGCGACAGGCCGCCGATATTGGCAACCGAATGTTTCCGCCGCGCCTGTCCTATCTGCCCGAACTGATGAAGCCGCTTTGGGACACGCTGAACATGGCGACGCTGGGCACGCTGCTGGGGGTGATTTTGGCGGTGCCGGTGGCGTTTCTGGCGGCGCGCAACACCTCGCCTTCGGTGCTGATCCTGCGACCCATCGCGCTGTTCATCATCGTGGCGTCGCGGTCTATCAACTCGCTGATCTGGGCGCTTTTGCTGGTGGCGATCCTTGGACCCGGGCTGCTGGCCGGGATCATCGCCATTGGCCTGCGGTCCATCGGGTTTATCGGCAAGCTGCTGTATGAGGCGATCGAAGAAACCGATATCCGCCAGATCGAGGCAGTGACGGCCACCGGAGCCAGCCCGACGCAAGTGCTGAACTACGCCATCGTGCCGCAGATCATGCCCGCGTTCTGGGGCATCACGGTGTTTCGCTGGGACATCAACATCCGCGAAAGCGCCATCCTTGGGCTGGTGGGCGCAGGCGGGTTGGGGTTGAAGCTGCAAGCATCGCTCAACACGCTGGCCTGGCCGCAGGTGACAATGATTTTGCTTGTGATCCTTGCCACTGTGGTGCTGTCAGAATGGGTGTCGGCAAAGGTGCGCGGCGCGATCATTTGACCCCGCAAAACCGGGGGCCAAGAAGCGTTAGCCGCGACAGATCCTCCGCAGAACGGCTTGAGCAGGCGGGTCATCCATGCGGCAATCGACGCGGCGCTGGGGTGGCGGTTTTCTTGTATCAGCGCGGCACCGCTGCCTTTTACTGACCCAGCATCCAAGTGCCCGTGGGAAAGAAGGCGTGGAACGCAAAGGCAAAGGGAATGTCATGCACCAAATCGCGCCCGGCGGCGTCGCGGACCCGGATATTGCCAACTTCGGCCCCGTCGCCGATGCGCGCGGTATCCAGCGCCGATGCCTGCCCTTTGACCCAGGACAGCGTGACGCCCGCTTCGGTCAGTGTGCCTGCTGCGCGCAGCCGGTCCAGCGGCCAAGCCCGGTCGCCCACGCGCACGACCCGCATCAGCGGCGCAATATCATGCGGTGGCATATCGCCCTCAAACAGAAACGGCCGGATAGAACTGTCATAGCTGACATAGGGGTTGGCCCCATAGTTGCGGCGCCAGTCCGGCTCGTCCATCACCAGCCCGTTCGGATTGCGGTCGCGAAACGCCGACCAGCTTTCCATCCAGCCGGGAAGCTGTGTCAGGGTCGCTCCGGTATGCTGGCCGACAATCCCATCGCCCAGCGCCTGTTGCCACCAGCTTTGGGTCTGGCGATCATACATGATCATGTCGGAAAACCGCAGCTTGCCCGAGACGCCAAAGCTGTGCGCCACACCCTCGATCCTTGCGTCAAAGATAATGCCGGTGTTGCACAAGGGGCAGAAGGTGACAACGATCGGCACGCCGCCAACCTGATCATTCACGATCTCATGCCACATCAGATAGCGGATCGGCCAAGCGCGCGGAGCCTCGCCCGGATGTTCGTAGGTCATGACCGGCTCACGGTCGTCAAGCCGGGTTTCGGCTGCAACGGGGATGAACGACGCGCCATCCAGCGCCGGAATGCCATCCTTGGGCGGCCCGCCCGAGATGACTTCGGCAAAATTGATGGTGCTGCGGCTGAAATCGGTGTCGGGCCATTCAGCACGCCACTGAGCGGGGTCTGAATGGACGGCGCCAGACGACAGCGCGCATATTATCACAAAGGCGGCCAAGGGACGAAAATGAAACACCGCAGCCACCTTTCAGCGAAAAACAATGAGGGGCACTGAACCCAAACCCCGATTTAAAACTTAGCATGTCAAAGATCCGCGATCAAAACACGGCTGCGTCAGGCGTCGCGCAGTGCCGTGCCGTGCCGTGCCGTGCCGTGCCGAAATGCTGTTCAAAAAAGTCTTTGTCTGCGTCCACCGGGCTTTCCGACAAGGCTGACACCCCCAACCGCACTGTGGGTATTGAATGCCACGCGGATCGGTTCCGCATCGCATCCCTGAGCTTTCGCAGCATATGCGCTTCATCGCTTTCTGCCCGCGTGCCCGAATTCATGGCAAACAGCCCACGGACCATCCAAAACGTTGTTGCGGCACAACGATGGCCCTTGAGCAGCAGGATAGATTTCGGGAAACGACCTGCCCTTGAAAGGAAACATCATGCTGACCAGACGCGCTGCACTTATGGGGGCCGCACTGGTTGCCGCCTCGCCCTATGTCCTCAAAACGTCCGTCGCGGCGGAGGAGGTAATGGACACCTCTGGCGCCGCCCCGGTCGATCTGTCGGCCATGACTCGCCGCAAGGTTAAGCTGGTCGCCCCGCCCTTCGTGCATCCACATGAACAGGTGGCAACGGTTGGCCCACAGATCGTCGAATTCGAGATGAAGATCATCGAGAAGGAAATGCAGGTGGACGAAGACGCCTGGATACAGGCGATGACCTTCAATGGCTCGGTTCCCGGCCCGCTGATGGTGGTGCATGAGGGCGACTATGTTGAACTGACGCTGTTCAACCCGCCCGAAAACATGATGCAGCACAACATCGATTTCCACGCCGCCACCGGCGCGCTTGGGGGTGGGTCGCTGACACTGGTGAACCCCGGCGAAAAGGCGGTGCTGCGGTTCAAGGCCACACGACCGGGGGTGTTTGTCTACCACTGCGCTCCAGGTGGCCCGATGATCCCTTGGCATGTGGTGTCGGGCATGTCGGGTGCCATCATGGTGCTGCCGCGCGACGGGCTGAAAGACCATCTTGGCCAGCCGGTATCCTACGACCGGGTTTACTACATTGGCGAGAACGATTTCTACATTCCGCGCGGGGAAGACGGGGACTACATGCGCTTTGCCGACGCTGGGGAGAGCTATTCCGATACGCTTGCGGTGATGAATGGTCTGATCCCGTCGCATGTGGTCTTCAACGGCCGTGTGGGCGCGCTGACTGGTGACAAAGCCCTGACGGCGGAACAGGGGGAGGCTGTGCTGTTCATCCACAGCCAGGCCAACCGCGACACCCGCCCGCATCTGATCGGCGGGCATGGCGATCTGGTCTGGGAAACCGGCAAGTTCAACAACGCACCGGAACGCGATCTGGAAACATGGTTCATCCGGGGCGGATCGGCAGGGGCGGCACTGTATACCTTCTTGCAGCCGGGTGTTTACGCATACGTCAATCACAACCTGATCGAGGCGGTCAATCTGGGGGCCACGGCGCATGTGATTGTCGGCGGCGACTGGAACAATGACCTGATGGAACAGGTGGTGGCCCCGGTCGAATACGACGTGGCACACGAAGGCCGCTCTGCCCTGCCATAACAGAGACATCGCAGACTTGTGGGCGGCCCCGGCATCGGGGCCGCCCTTTTTGATCGGAGGGCAGTCGTGAAACGTCGGATAGCAATTGCGTCACTCGTCGTGGTCGCTTTGGGCGCTGCCGCAGGGCTTTGGCCGGATCAGAGCCTTTCAATCGAAGGGCCGGAAATCATACACCTCGCCGCCGCGCGCCAGACTTACAGGCCAGCGGGCGAATTCCGGCAAGGAACACGGATCGTCGATGCGCCAAAGAAACCACAGGACGCCACCGCCCTGCAAATTATGAAACATCACGTCAGCGAGGCAGATTATGCGCTTTGCGCGACTGACGATGCCTGCCCAACCGTGCCATCCGCAGGGCGGACAGATTATGCCCAGACCGGGATCAACCACAGCGATGCCACGGCCTATGCTGCGTGGCTCTCGGCACGCACCGGGCAGAACTGGCGTCTGCCTACCGATGCCGAATGGCTGCGTGCGGCAGCAGAACGGGGCAGTGAGGACGGGTTTTCTGACGCTGCCAACGGCGCTGATCCCTCACGTCGCTGGATCGCAAGCTATCAGCGCGAGGTGTCGTTGCGCGGCGAAGCAGACCTTGTGGCGCATCCTCTTGGGCATTTCGGTGTCAATACGGTCGGGCTGGCCGACGTGGCTGGCAACATCTGGGAATGGACAGGAACCTGCTTTCGGAATGGGACGCTGACGCCGGACGGTGCCGCGATCCTGACCCAATCAGACTATTGCGGGGTGAGGGCTGTTCAGGGCAAACACCGGGCCTTTGTGATCGACTTCATCCGTGATGCGCGGTCAGGGGGGTGCGCAGCCGGGGTGCCGCCCGACTATCTGGGCTTTCGGCTGGTGCGGGATGGCGCGGACTGACGGAACAGGCTGAACATGGCCCAAAGAAGAAAGGGCGGTCCCATCACCGGGGCCGCCCTTTTTGCCATGTGCGATTGATTGCCGGGCGACTTATTCGGCGACCTGCGCAAACAACGGCTCAAACCGGGTCTTGGCCTTGCCCTTCAGCACCACAGCCGTCGCCGTAGCCTGATTGACCGGGGCTCCGGCCTGAATCAGCGCAACCATGCCCATGCTGTAATGCGGGGTGCATTTCACGCCATAGAGCCCCTCCGCGGTCAGGGTCAGGACGTAATCCTCACCCATCTTGCTTTTGAATGCCTCAACCCCTTCGGGCAGCATGCCCTTGATGTCTTCGGCGTTATGGCCCTTGTCGGTGGAAATAAAGGTGATGGTGTCGCCGACAGCGGCCTTCACAAAGGCAGGCTCATAGACCATTGCGCCTTCGGCACCCTTGTTAAGCATCAGCACGTCAAAGTTTTCCGCTCGGGCAGCGGGGGCCAGCAGCAGAGCGGCAAGGCTGGCGGCGATCAGTTTCGGGAACATCGGGTGTCCTTTCTGAGAACGGAAGCGATTGGTCTTGCTCCGGTTCTAGGCTAACCTTCGCTGCGGCTCGTTGTGCTGTCACAACATCGGAGGCTTTGTTTTGAAGAAACTGGACGAAAGCCTGCTGACCAACCTGCCGCCATTTCGTCGACTGTCCCGTCCGCAAATCCGCGAGATTCTGGATGCAGCAACGCCTTTGCGCTTCGATCCGGGGATTGCAGTGTTCAGTGAAGGCATGGCGGTAGAACGGTTTTTTCTACTGATGGATGGCCATATCCGGGTGATCCGAACCACACCAGGGGGTGATCAGATCATCGCCCTGCACATTGCGCCCGGCCAGTTGTTCGGGATCGGCGCGGCGCTGGGCCGCACGACCTATCCCGCGACGGCCATGACGGCGGATGATTGCCTTACGCTGGCCTGGCCCAACCGAATGTGGGCACAGTTTACCAAACGATATGAAGGCTTTGCGACTGAAACCTACAAGGTTGTTGGCGAACGCGTGGGCGAGATGAACAACCGGATTGTCGAGCTGGCAACTCAGCAGGTGGAACAGCGGGTGGCCTGCGCGATCTTGCGGCTGATCACCCAAACCGGCCACAAGGTAGAGAGCGGGATCGAGATTGGCCTGCCAATCACCCGGCAAAACCTGTCCGATATGACCGGCACCACGCTTCACACCGTCAGCCGCCTGCTGTCAGGCTGGGAGCGCGACGGCATCGTCGCATCAGAGCGGCGCAAGATCACGGTCACCGCACCGCATCGTCTGGTCGAACTCAGCGGGGCTGTATCTTAGGCGCATCCTTGCGGCTGTAATCAGCGGTCGAGGTGGTCAGGATGGCCCCTGTTGCATCCACCACCAGCCTTAACCGCCGGGTCGGTGAGAAAAACGTCAGCCGGAACCTGCCCTCGTCTTCAGCCTCGCCCTTTTCGCACAGGCTGGTCACGGTGCCGCTGCGCAGATGGTCGCGCAGCGCCTCGGCATCGAGGCGCAACCCCTTTGCCACGATCGCAGGATCAATGTTGATGGTGCCGTGTTCAAACGTGATGCTGGCCAAGGGGTTACTCTGTGCTGGGCGCGGTTGAAGGTGGTGCCGTCGTGGGTTTGCGGCGGGCAGGGTTGGGCTGCGCAAGGATCGGTGCAAAGTGCCACAGGAACAGCGCAAAGCCAAACGTCCAGAACGCCGCCGCGATCCACACCCCGATAGTGGCAGGCACCAGCACCCGAACCAACGCCGCCAATGCCACAGCGCCAAAGGCCAGAGACACCGCCACCCCGGCCTTTGTCGCGCGCCCCGTGTGGCCCAGTGACGCCCGCATCATCACCGCAAGCGTCATCCCCCCGACACCGCCGATACCCAGAAGATGCAACCCGGTCGCGGCTGGCAGAATACCAACTGATGTCAGCCCTATGGCGAACAGTCCGACGGACACAAAGGCAAAGGCCAGATGCAGCATCCCCAACAGCGGCTCTGACCAGACCCGCCACCCACGCCACCGCACCAGACGACTGAGTTGCAGCGCCCCGGTCAGCATCAGGCAGCCACCGACTATCACGGTTTGGGGCCAGATCACCCAACTGATCAACACCACAGCCGACAGCCCCAGACTGCCCGCATCAAACCACCCGAACGGCTCTGGCAACGCCCCCGGCCCGCGCTTGGCCAACCAGTTGCGGGTGAAGCTGGGAATGATCCTCCCACCGATCAGCAAGATCAGCAGTGCGACCATGGCAAACCCCAGTCTGCGGCCCAAATCGGCCTGGCCCGCCGCCATCGCTTCAAGATGAAAGGTGATATTGGCGGCCAAATATAGCAGCACCGGCACGACGATTTTAAGATTGCTCCAGTTCCGCCCCGCCACGATCTGAGTCGTGACCATCGCACCGATCGCCACCATAAAGGCGCTGTCGACCACCATCACCCCGACCGGTCCCAGCGCAATCAGCCCGGCCACCGCCAGCCGTCCGGCAAGCCACAGTGCTGTCAGCCCCATCAAGGGCCAGCCGCGCGTTGGCATCCGCCCTGTCCAGTTCGGGATGGCTGTGAACAAGAACCCGGCGATCACGGCAGAGGTGTAGCCAAACAGCATCTCATGGATGTGCCAGTCGAGCGTGGAAAACGGGCCGTCAAGCACAACGTTGCCTGACCAGACCCCCATCCAAAGCGGCACCACCAATGCCGCGAAAGCACCCGCCAAAAGGAAAAGCGGCCGAAAGCCATAGCTGAAAAGGGCAAGGCCCGTATAGGGCGGCAGGATTGGATCAGACATCACTCAGGCCTTTGTATTTGCTTGATAGGCCCGACAGGGCCACCTGCACCGCACGGCCGCGCAAAGCACGGACCCTGTCACCCGCCAACAGCCGCACGCAATTCGGCGCGGAATGTCGCCTCATTCAGCCCGTATTCCGCACAGGCGTCGATCACCGTGTGAAACGGTGCAATCGGACAGCCAAAGCAGACCATCCGATGCGACAGAAAAACGCTCGCAGCTGCAGGCCAATGGGAAAACAGCAGGCCCAGCGGCAGATCGGGATCGTCCATCCTTGGGCCGCACATGGTGCCTCCGCTTCGGCTGGAGTGCCGTTCCCTTAACCTGCCCGCGCCAACAGCTTGCGTCGTTGTGCTGGAACAACGTCCACCAGTGCTTGTCTGCGTAAGACAAGCTGATCCGCAACAATCGCCAGGACCGACCCAATGTCAGAGATCCTTACGAAATCACGGGCGAGGAACATCTTTTACGGTGGATCGCTGTTTTTCATCATCGTGTTCATTGTCATGACCATCCATTCCCACCGCTATGTGGTGAACGTCTCGACCGCCGGAATGCCACTGTCGCCCGAGGTGATCCTTGGCAAACATGTCTGGGAGCGCCACAGCTGCATCAACTGCCACACCCTGCATGGCGAAGGTGCGTATTTCGCGCCCGAGTTGGGTAATGTGATGACCCGCTGGGGCGTGATGGACGACCGAGAAGATGCGTTTCAGACGTTGGATGGCTGGATGTCTGCTCAACCCAGCGGCATCGAGGGGCGGCGTCAGATGCCGCTGTTCAAGATCACCCCTGAAGAGATGCGCGCCTTGGCAGAGTTCCTGCGCTGGGCCGATCAAACAGACACCCAAGGCTGGCCGCCCACGGATGCGGGCTAGGAGAAAACCATGAAATATCAAACACAAAAAGTGGCTTACGCCTATTTCCTAGTCGCTATGGGCCTGTTCGGCATTCAGGTGCTGGGCGGATTGCTGGCGGGGTGGATCTATATCTCGCCCAACACGCTGTCAGAGCTGCTTCCCTTCAACATTATCCGCATGATTCACACCAATGCGCTGATCGTCTGGCTGCTGCTGGGGTTCTTTGGAGCGGCCTATTTTCTTGTGCCAGAGGAATCCGAGCGCGAAATCTGGTCGGTCAAGCTGGCCTATCTGCAACTGATCATCCTTGTCGTCGGCACCCTTGGGGCGGTCGGCAGCTACCTTGTCGGTATCCACGGCGGGCGTGAGTTTCTTGAACAACCGCTGTGGGTCAAGTTCGGCATCCTTGTCGCGGCAGTGATCTTCCTTTTGAACATCTCGATGACAGTGCTGGCGGGGCGCAAGACAGCAATCACCGGCGTTTTGCTGACCGGGTTGTGGCTGTTGTCGCTGCTGTGGATCTTTGCCTTTATCAACCCCGACAACCTTAGCCTCGACAAGATGTATTGGTGGTTCGTAGTCCATCTGTGGGTTGAGGGCACATGGGAATTGGTGATGGCCGCGATCCTCGCCTTTCTGATGCTGAAGCTGACCGGCGTTGACCGCGAGGTGGTGGAAAAGTGGCTTTATGTCATCGTGGCCACTGCACTGTTCTCGGGCATCCTTGGCACCGGTCACCACTTTTACTGGATCGGCCTGCCGGAATACTGGCAGTGGACGGGTTCAATCTTCTCGGCGTTTGAAGTGGTGCCGTTCTTTGCAATGATGTCATTTGCCTTCATCATGGTCTGGAAGGGGCGGCGCACCCATCCGAACAAAGCGGCGCTGCTTTGGGCGCTGGGTTCTGCCACGGTGGCCTTCTTTGGCGCAGGTGTCTGGGGCTTTTTGCATACCTTTCACGGCGTGAACTTCTATACCCACGGCACCCAGATCACGGCGGCTCACGGGCATCTTGCGTTCTTTGGTGCCTATGTCGCGATGAACCTTGCGATCATCACCTATGCAATGCCACTGCTGCGTGGGCGTGCGCCTTATAATCAGGTGATGAATATGGTGTCGTTCTGGCTGATGACGGGTGGCATGGCGTTCATGACCTTTGTGCTAACCTTTGCCGGCACGATCCAGACCCATATGCAGCGCATCGTCGGCGATTATTACATGGATGTGCAGGACCAGCTGGGCCTGTTCTATGTGATGCGCTTTGGTGCGGGCATTGCGGTGGTTATGGGGGCAATCCTGTTCATTTACAGCCAGCTTGTTGTCCGGCGTGAGGTGATTGCGCAAAACAGCACCGCAACAGGAGAGGCCGCATGAACGCGCTTTCCCCCAATCTGACAGTGCCGTTCTACCGCGCTGTTGCACATGAGGTGGCCTTGTTCGAGGCCGCCCATGCCAACGGTCTGCCCCTTCTTCTGAAGGGGCCTACGGGGTGCGGCAAGACACGGTTTGTGGAACATATGGCGGCCCGGTTGGGCCGCCCGCTCTACACCGTTGCCTGCCATGACGACCTGTCGGCGGCCGACCTGATCGGTCGCTATCTGTTGCGCGGTGGGGCGACAGAATGGGTCGATGGCCCGCTGACCCGCGCGGTACGGGAGGGGGCTATCTGCTATCTGGATGAGGTGATCGAGGCGCGCAAGGATGTGACGGTGGTGCTGCACCCGCTGACCGACAACCGCCGCACCCTGATGATCGACCGCACGGGCGAAGAACTGGTGGCCCCTGCGGGCTTCTTGCTGGTTGCCAGCTACAATCCCGGCTATCAGAACATCCTGAAACGGCTGAAGCCATCGACCCGGCAGCGGTTCCTGTCGATCACCTTTGGCTTTCCCGATCCCGCCACCGAAACCGCCGTCGTGGCGCGCGAAAGCGGGCTGGATGCGGGCCGGGTGGCCCCGTTGGTGCGGCTGGCCGGGCATATCCGCACGCTGTCGGGCATGGATCTGGAGGAAGGCGTATCCACCCGCCTGCTGATCTATGCCGCCAGCCTGATCGCCGGAGGAATGCCGATCGAACGCGCACTGCAAGCGGCAGTGGTGGAACCCCTGACAGATGAGCCTGATGTCGCCCAAGCCCTGCGTGACGTCATCGCATCGGTGTATGGCTAAGCCGATGGCCCTGCACCCGATGGACCTGATGGAGCCGGAAGAAACGGTTGGTAACCTGTGGCACGGGGTCGCTCAAAGACTTGCGCCTGTGGCAGGCTACGCCGAACATGCCGTGGCGCTGGACGCGGTTCGCCCCAGCGTCACGCTGCTGTTCCGCGCGCTTGGCGGCAAACCGGGGGTGGAAATTGCGGCAAGCCCCGCCACCGCCTCGCGCCACCGCAGGGGCATGGCTGCGCAACTGGCCGAAGCACAGGTGCTGGAACATGTCGCAAGCTTTGATGGTGACACCCTGCGCCTGCCACCTGTGATAGATGCCTTTCCAACCGCCGCCCTGAACCGCACCGCCTTTCTGTGGCTGGCGGCTTTGGCCGCAGGCGCAGAAACCTACGGGGCGCCATTGGATGCTTATGCGGGTGATCTGTGCCACCTTGCCGCGACGGCCAAGGCAACCATGTGCGCGCTGCACCTGTGCCCCGGCCTGCGCACGCCCTACGCCACCCTATGCGCGCATCTGCTGACTGTCATGCCAGACCACGCCACATCATCCGCCGAGCGCACGGTATTGGATCACGCCCGCGCCATGCTGACGGGCGATTTGCGGCCGGTCCACACACAGGGCCTTGCCCCACGCGGCTATACCCCGCTTGCCCCGCTGCCGGTCTGGTTGCGGCTGGACCGGTTGGCCCGCAGTCAGGCAGCCACCCCTGCCGAAGACGGCATCAGCGCGCCGCCCGGTCTTGCCACCGCCACCCGCAAACAGGGCAAGCGCGAAGATAACGAACAGGCCAACCGCACCGACAGCTTTATCATGCACCGGTTCGAGTCGATCTTCTCATGGGTTGAAAGCATGGGACTGAACCGAGTAACCGACGATGACGACCTTGAAAATGCTCAGAAAGCGGCCGAGGATCAGGACCATATCACCCTGACCAAGCACCACAAACGCGCCGCCACCCGCCTGCGTCTGCATCTGGATCTCGCGCCGCAGGATGCCGACCATGAGCGGCTGTCCGACACCTTCACCTACCCCGAATGGAACCACCGCGCCCGCAGCTACATGCCCGACCATGTCCGCGTGCTGGAGGCGGACGCGGTCCCCGGCGAAACCTTTGCTCCCGATCCGCGCCTGATTGCCCGCGTGCGTTACCAGTTTGGGGCGCTGCACCCCCGCCGCATCCTTCTGCCCCGGCAGGTGGACGGAAACGAGCTTGATCTTGATGCGCTGATCGCGGCTCAGGTCGCCATTCGTGCCACCGGGCAGGGAAGCGACCGCATTTTTCGCGCCCTGCGCACTGTAGAACGAGATCTGTCGGTGGCGATCCTGATGGATTGCTCACGATCCACCGAATCCGTGGTGGGCAGCCGCAGCATCATCGACACCACGCGCGAAGCACTTGCCGCTTTGGCGGGCGGCATTGATGCGGCGGGCGACAGGCTGGCGATCTGGGGGTTTTCTTCGCTGCGCCGAGACCGGGTGTTCCTGACCCGCTGCAAACGCTTTGACGAGCGCTTGACGCCCGACGTCACCGCCCGTATCGGCGGCCTGCGACCGGGCCATTACACCCGGCTTGGCGCGGCGATCCGCCATGCTTCGGCCCAGCTTGCCACAGAGCCTTCGGCCCGAAAGCTCTTGCTGGTCCTGACGGACGGCAAGCCCAATGATCTGGACCACTATGAGGGCACTCATGGCATCGAAGACAGCCACAAAGCCGTGCGTGAGGCCCGCCGCACAGGTCAGGCCGTGCATGGTGTGATCGTCGATGCCGACGGGCAGGATTGGTTCGCCCGCATCTTTGGGCGCGCAGGCTTTACCCTTTTGCCCGACCCCGCGCGGCTTGGCCGTGCCTTGCCTGATATTTACCGCTCACTGACCCAGGAGACCTGATATGCCCTTGCCCTATATTATTCTCGCCGTCCTGATGCCCGCCACAGCGTTGGCGGAGGCCTTTCAACGCCCGATCCCGCAGCCCCAGACCGCGCAGGCAGAGATCAGCTACTTTGCCGCCTCGGTCCTCTTGCTGGCGGCGCTGATCGCAGTGCAATGGTTGATCAGCCGCAGATGATATCGCGGGCCAGAATGGGGCGTCTGTTCCTCATCCTTTATCCATTCGGGGCGGGGGCGATGGCGGTTAATGTGTTCTTCGCGTCCCTGATCTGGTCCTGGATCGGTTGGCCGGTGCTGACGCCCGTGCAGTCGGTGCTGGCTGGCGCGGTGCTGGGTGTTCCGGCGACTTGGGCATTTGCTTGCCATATCCAGCGCTTGATGGAAAAGGCCGATCAATGAGCGCTGCGGGATGGCTGGAGTTAGGATTGGCATCTTTTGCTTTTGCAACGCCCCTGCTGCCATCGCAAAGGGTCTTTGATCCAGCTTGCTGCAAGTCAATCATCACCCCTTGGCATCGCGCATTGGGATTGCGGCGGTGATCTGGGCCGGGGCACTTTTCCTGCATGAATTGGTGATCGGTGTATCGCCCTATCGGTAAAAGCTGCTGTCGGTCTGATTGCCGTCTTGCAAAGTGTAGAATTGTTCAAGGCAAACGGAACAGCCCTTGGGCAGGATCTGCGTTGCACTGCTCAGTTGTGAAAAACCTGCCGCCCCTCTTCGCGCCATTCCGGCAGGCCCCCGTCCAGTCGTCGAGCGTTGAATCCCATCTTGCGCAGAGCAGCAACCGCTTGATGGGCATAGATGCAATAAGGACCGCGGCAATAGGCGACAATCTCGGAGCCGGGGATGAGCGTCAGCGCGATGCGGTCAAGATCGGCAAGTGTGACATTCCGCGCGCCGGGGATGTGGGCAAACGCAAACTCATCTGCGGGCCTGACATCAAAGATCGTTACAGACCCCTCGGCCAGCCGATCGGCAAGATCATCCCTGCTGACCGGTTCGGGCGCGTCTTGGCCATCTGACAACCCACGCAGGATACGTTCGACCTGCGCAAGGTTTCGTTCGGCCACAACCCGCAACAGGTCCATCAGTGCCAGCGTCTTGGCGTCACTCAGCCGATAGATCACAGACTTGCCATCGCGGCGGCTGTCGACCAACCCCGCGCGGCGCAAGTGCTGAAGATGCTGCGAGGCGTTGGCGATGCTTAGGCCGGTCTTTTCGGCCAGTGCCTCCACCCCGCGTTCGCCCTGCGCGATCTGCTCCAGCAGCATCAACCGCGCCGGCGCCGAGATCGCGCGCGCAACAAGCGCGTATTCCTCCAGCAATGCGGCCTTGGGGCTGATTGACATTATGCGGCTCCAGTTATTAGATCACTCAAGCGAATACTTTAATAAATAGAGTCTCGCCGCAACCTCAAGTCCAAATACTGCATATCCAAAGGCTGGACCGTTATGATGGACATCATCCTCGCTCAGGAGCCGACGCTGCGCCTTGCCGTGTTTCTTGGCGTGTTGGTGGGAATGGCGGGATGGGAACTGGCAGCCCCGCGCAGACGGCAAGAGATCCCGCGCGTTATCCGCTGGACCAACAATCTTGCACTGGTCGTGGTTGATACCATCATCCTGCGTCTGACCTTTCCGATCCTTGCCGTCGGTCTGGCACTGATGGCCGAAGCGCGCGGCTGGGGCCTGTTCAATGCGCTGGATGTGCCATTTTGGCTGGCTGCTGTGCTGTCGGTCCTGCTGCTGGATCTGGCGATCTACCTCCAGCATGTGCTATTCCACTCGGTACCCGGGTTGTGGCGGCTGCACCGGATGCATCATGCCGATCTTGAATTCGACGTGACAACCGGTCTTCGGTTCCACCCGGTCGAGATTGTCTTGTCGATGGTGATCAAGCTGGCAATCGTAGCCGCGCTCGGAGCGCCGGCAGTCGCGGTTCTGATTTTCGAAGTGCTGCTGAATGCGACAGCCCTGTTCAACCACGCCAATGTTCGCCTGCCCGCAGGGCTTGACCGGGTGCTGCGCTGGATTGTTGTCACACCCGACATGCACCGCGTGCACCATTCGGTGATCCCGGCCGAGACCAACAGCAATTTCGGCTTCAATCTGCCTTGGTGGGACCGACTTTTGGGCACCTACCGGGCGCAGCCAAAGGCCGGTCACGAGGGCATGACCATCGGGATCGAGCAGTTCCGCACGCAGCGCGATCTGTGGCTGGACCGTATGCTGATGCAGCCGCTGCGCGGTCCGGCCAGTGGCGGGGCATTGGACCCGCGGGAAGACGATGCGCGCTGACGCCTGCCCCGGCAGACAGCCCCCCCGGTCTGCGTAAGGGTTCAGGCCAAACCAACAAGGTGCAAGGCAAGCCCCAGCACTCCTGCCCCAGCCAAAACCGTTGCCATGCCAAGCTTGGCTCGAAACACCGCCAGCAGCGCAATCACTGACAGGGCTGCTGCGGCCCAGTCCACAGATGCCAGAACAGGCAGTTCCAAGGACAAAGCCCCTGCCTCTAGCCGAACCACCTCACGCCAGATGACATGAACCGCGAACCACAGCGCAAGGTTCAGGATCACGCCCACAACTGCCGCAGTCACTGCCGTCAGGGCGGCCGACAGTTCTTGGTTTGCCCGCAGCCGCTCCATAAACGGTGCGCCAAGGAAAATCCATGCAAAGCAGGGCGCAAAAGTGACCCACGTGGCAAGCAGACCGCCAAGACTGCCCGCAATCAGGGGCGCGGCCCAGCCCGCCTCACGCAATGCCCCCATGAAGCCCACGAACTGCAACACCATGATCAGGGGGCCGGGTGTTGTTTCAGCCATGCCCAGACCGTCGAGCATCTCGCCCGGCGCGAGCCAGCCATAGGTGCCGACCGCCTCTTGCGCGACCCATGCCAGCACCGCATAGGCCCCGCCAAAGGTGAGCACTGCCAGTTTTGAGAAGAACGTCGCGATATCGGCAAAGACGCTGCCCGGGGCAAACAGCAGCATTGCGGCCACTGGCACCAGCCAAAGAACCAGCGCTGCAGCCCCGGCTCGAAAGGCCCCTGATCGTTTTGTGCCTGTCAGATCACCATGTTCTTCGCCCAGCAGCGAGGCCGCGTCATCAAAGTGGGTTTTTCCGACCGCACCATGCCCGCCACCGC
The DNA here is from genome assembly GCF_030684215.1 of Pseudotabrizicola sp. GTDB lineage: Bacteria > Pseudomonadota > Alphaproteobacteria > Rhodobacterales > Rhodobacteraceae > Pseudotabrizicola. The sequence goes on along the minus strand of NZ_JAUXOV010000036.1, from coordinate 7,081 downwards.
CTTTGAACCCCGCAATCCCGGCCTTGGCCCCAGCCCAGCCAATCAGCGCAGCAACGGCAACGATCAGCGGAAAGGGCGCGCCAAAGGCAAAGATCGCAAGGAACGAAGCGGCAGCAATGGCCTGCATTGCACGGTTCTTAAGCGCCCGCTTGCCCACCCGCACCACGGCCTGCAACACGATCGCCAGCACTGCCGCCTTTAGGCCGAAGAACAGCGCCGAGACCATGCCCACCTCGCCCCAGATCGCATAGACCCAACTGAGCACCATGATCGCCACGACACCCGGCAGGATAAACAGCAGCCCCGCAATCAGCGCGCCGCGCACCCCGTGCATCAGCCAGCCGATATAGGTGGCAAGCTGCTGCGCCTCTGGCCCCGGCAATAGCATGCAGAAGTTCAGCGCATGCAGGAAACGCCCGTCGCCGATCCAGCGCTTTTCCTCTACCAGAATGCGGTGCATGACCGCGATTTGTCCCGCCGGACCGCCAAAGGACAGGGCAGCGATCCGCGCCCATACCTTTGTGGCCTCTGCCAAGGTGGGGTAGTCTTTGCCCGTGCTCATTTTGATTTTCCGGTGTTGATCGGTTTCCCGGTGTTGGTCGGCCAGTTGTGCGTCTCGTCGGTCGCATCCCGCGCCCAGCGATAGAATGCATCATACAGCGCGATCCCGGCTTCCAGCTGCGCCAAATCATCGGAATACATCCGCGACAATCCCAACGACGCTGCCAACAGGCCCGCACATTCTGGAGCAAGGTCCAGCCGCGCCGTGTCAGCCCCGCGCACGATCAACGCGAGCTTGTCCAGCGCCGGAGTGGACAGGCCAAACTCGGACAAGAGAACATCAAAGGTGCACAGACCATTGCGGTGGCTCCAGAACACATTCTCGATGTCAAAGGGCATCGCGCCGAAACGCTCGGCCACTCCCTGAACTTCGGCGGGTGCCACGAACAGGAATACGGCTTGAGGGTCGATAAAGCGGCGGATCAGCCAAGGGCAAGCGATGCGGTCAATCTTGGGCCGCGACCGCGTGACCCAAACCGACCTCCCCTGCGTATCGCGTGCTGTGATCTTGGCAGGATCAATCAGCGGCAAATTTGCAGCCACCCATGCGGCCTGCCCGCCCAGCAGATACTCTGCCTGTACCCCCATATGCCGCAGCATTGCTGCCGTGCCCTGACTAAGCCGGTGGCCTTCGGCGCAGACAACGACAACCGGACCGTCCATCCGGGCGGCAAGCGTGGTGAGGCTCTGCGCAGACAGAGCCGCCTCGGGCAACGCGGTCGCACCGGGCAAAAAGCGCAGATCTGTGGCGCGAACAGCTTCGCGGCGCACATCAAGAACGATAGGGGATTTTGGTGTGCCCAGAAGACGGGCCAGTTGGTCGCAGGAAATTGCGTCAGGCGCAGGCATGTGCGTTCCTCCTCGGAATCGATTGGCAGGATTGGAACGCGATCTTCAGCTGGCGCCTCGTGGGGAGGTCGCGCATCCCCATGCTTTGGTTTTCCCGATTAAGAGATTGCTTGTCAAGACGCAGAGGAAGCCAGTGCTTGCTGCAACAAAGCCCAGAGCGCCGCAATATGGACAAAGCGGCCAAACGGCGGAGACTGTTGCGCAGCGCCACGGTCTTAAACGGCTGCCCCTTCAGTTGCCGAAAGCCCGTGCCAACAGTAAGGAAACAGGGTTTGCGGCATCTGGTGTGGCGCGGAGGGGATAGATCACTTCGCCGTCTTCTTCGCCGCGCGGCCAGTGGCCGTCACGGCGCAAGCGGACCTGATCCTGCTACCGGCATCACAGGGCGCCGCGATGCGATGAACCCGGTGGAGTTGCTTTTGTCAGCGTTGGCAGCCTGCATCCTCAAAGGCATAGAACGGGTAACGCCGATGCTGGCGTTCCAGATGGACGGCGCCGAGGCCGCGCTGGAGGCCATCCGTCAGGACGCGCCACCCAAGCTGACCCTGATCCGGTATCCGATCAGCGTGGACAGTGCCGAGATGGATCAGCGTCTGAACCTTTTGCATCGCAATATACTGAAAAATGGCACAATTTCCAACACGCTCTCAGCGGCCGTGCCGTTGGAAGGAACCCTGATCCGAAAGGTCTGACCCTGTGGCAAGAGAAAGCGCGTTGATTGCTACGGCATCGACGTGCCCAGGAACGATCCGCGCTCTATCCGACAGGACGCCGCTTTGACAGTTCCCGGTACAGCGCCTCGCGTGTTACGCCGAGGGCATCAGCCAGGGTCTGCCATTGGCCCTTGGGCGGCAGGGCTTTGCCCCCGGCAAGCCAGGCATCCAACCGTTCATCCACGGTGCGCATCGTGCGGATTGCCGCATTCATGCGCGCGCCTTGCAGCCCATGCGCCAACCGCGCGGCCCATGCACTGGCCAAGCCTGCACTGGCATCGAGTCGGGTGCGAAACGACGCCACTGAGACGAATCGAACCTGCGCCGGACCAACTGCGACGCCATCACAATGATAGACATCCGAATAGGCAGACGCCTCTGCCAGAACCGACCCGGTGCTTGCCCGAAACAGCAGGACGCGCAGGCCCGAGGGCGTATGGCGGATCAGATCGACCTCACCCTGAAGCACAAGGAACATCGAACGCACCGGCTCGCCAGTGTGAAACAGCGTTTTGTCCTTGCCCAAAGATCGGGTCCGACCGCCGTCAAAAAGGGGGAAAAGCTCTACCGACATGATAGGGATCATATACATCGTTGGGGCCATATGCCATGGATTTGAGCGGTCCGCACGACAGACCGGCACAGCGGCGGGGGCAGTTTAAATGGCAATGTTCACTTTACTGCGCGGCACAGGGCGCAAAACGATTGCCGCTCTTGGGCTGGTTTCGGTTTTGGCAGTGGGCGCATTGGTCTATCTTCGCGCGCCCGCGCTGGCGCAGATGGCGGGCCACATGCATGGCGGTATGCATGGGCATGGCATGGGCGGATCCGGTCATGACGAAGCCAACATGCCCGGTTTGCGGGGCGAAAATGCATCCCCCGAAGAAAGCGCCGAACTGGCTGTGATGTTCCGCAACTTCAACACCTTCACCCGTGAGGTGACCAATCTGCCCAACGGGATCCGCAGCGTCACCCGATCCTCGGACCCGGAGGTGATGGCGGCGCTGGTCAGCCATGTGGCTGGCATGATCAGCCGGGTTCAAAGCGGGGATGATCCAAAGATTTTCATCCAAAGCCCAACTCTGGATATCTTCTTTGAGCGCGGCGAAGGGATAACATCTGACATCACGGTCACAGACGAAGGCATTGTAGTGGTGCGAACCTCGACCGACCCGGAGGTTGTGGCAGCCTTGCAACTCCATGCCGCCGAGGTGTCCGATATGGCCGCTCGTGGAATGCAGGCGGTGCATGAGATGATGATGCAGGGCGGGAACTGACTGGCGTCAGGTTGCCGCCGACTGGTTCACACGTTTCATCAGCGCGTCCGCCGTTTCCTTGCGCTCGGAATAGCGGTCCACCAGATAATCGGCCCGGTCGCGGGTCAGAAGAGTGAACTTCATCAACTCCTCCACCACGTCTACGACCCGGTCAAAAAGCGGCGACGGGCGCATGCGTCCCGCGTCATCAAATTCCTGAAATGCCTTGGGGATCGAGGATTGGTTGGGGATTGTGATCAGCCGCATCCAGCGCCCCAGAATACGCATCTGGTTGACCGCGTTAAAGCTTTGCGATCCGCCTGACACCTGCATCACCGCCAGCGTTTTGCCTTGGGTCGGGCGCACCGCGCCTTCTGACAGAGGTATCCAGTCGATTTGCGTTTTCATCAGCCCAGTCATCGCGCCGTGACGTTCCGGGGATGACCAGACCATGCCCTCGCTCCACACCACCAGATCACGCAATTCCCGGACCTTCGGATGGGTGGCGTCCACGCCGTCATCGACCAAGGGCAACCCCGACGGGTTGAAGATGCGCACCTCGGCCCCCAGACGGGTCAGGATGCGCCCGGCTTCCTCGCCCGACAGGCGGCTGAAGCTGCGCGGACGCAGCGAGCCGTAAAGGATCAAGATACGCGCAGGATGGGTTTTGTGTGGCGGGGTCAGCAAGGCAGCCGCGTCAATGCCGGGAAGCAGAGAGTCGTCGATGTTGGGCGTATCTGTCATTGCGGAAAACTCCCCCGCGTCCGGTTGGCAAAGGCGACAAGCGACAGCATCACCGGCACTTCGACCAGCACCCCCACCACGGTCACCAGCGCCGCGCCCGAGTTTAAACCAAACAGACCGATGGCCACCGCCACCGCCAGCTCAAAGAAGTTCGACGTGCCAATGAGCGCGCAGGGCGCGGCGATCTTGTGGGGCAGACGCCAAAGATATGCCGCACCATAACCAAGCGCAAAAATGCTGTAAGACTGGATGATGATCGGCACCGCCAACAGCGCGATCAGGCCCGGTTGTGCCAGAATGACAGGCCCCTGAAACCCGAACAGCAGCACAACGGTCAGCAGCAGACCCAATACCGACGCGGGCTTGATCCGGGCGGTAAAGGCCGTCACGGAAGCCTCGCCACCCTGACGGATCAGGACAGACCGCGTCAAAGCCCCGGCCACCAGCGGGATCACCACATACAGCACGGTTGACAGGATCAGCGTCTCCCATGGCACGGCAATGTCGGTGACGCCCAGCAGAAAGGCGACGATGGGCGCAAATGCCACCACCATGATCAGGTCATTCAGGCTGACTTGAACCAGCGTGTAATTCGGATCCCCCTTTGTCATCTGCGACCAGACGAACACCATCGCCGTGCAAGGTGCCGCGCCCAAAAGGATCAGCCCGGCGATGTATTCAGAGGCTTTGTTGCCGTCGATCAGCCCGGCGAACAGGTGCTGGAAGAACAGCACCCCCAACGCCGCCATGGTGAAGGGTTTGATCAGCCAGTTGATGATCAGCGTGATGATCAGCCCCTTGGGCCGCTGCCCGACCGACTTTAGCGAGCCAAGATCGACGGCCACCATCATCGGATAGACCATCGCCCAGATCAGCACTGCAACGATCAGGTTGACCGAGGCGTATTCAAGGCTTGCCAATGTGGCGAAGACGCCGGGCAGCAGGTTGCCAAGAACAAGCCCGACCACGATGCCCAGCGCGACCCAAAGGGTCAGATAGCGTTCAAACAGGCTCATGGGGTTTCCTTTGCATCAGGCTGGCAGCAGGCTTTGCTGTCCGGTGAAGCAAGACCCGCAATAAGTGTGGACAACGGTTGCAGGGCCGCAGGGTCCAGCGCATAGCAAATGCGAGGCCCGTCAATCTCTCCGGTGATGACGCCCGCCGCTTTCAGGATGCGCAGGTGTTCGGACACTGTGGATTGTGCAAGCCCTACTGCCTCGACAATGGCGCCACCAATGCAGCCGGGTGTCGCCTGCAACAGGCGCACAATACGAATGCGCGCAGGATGAGCCAGAGCCTTGGCCAGATGTGCAACCGTCTCTTCGTTTGACATGAGGGAATCGCTTCACAAAAGATATGCTGTTCGCTTATCGTCGATTTACGATTTAACGGATCGTCGGGCAAGCCCCAATCTGACGGGGTGCAACGTATCGCGGCTTCACGGGAGGATGACATGTTCACGCGAAGGCGCGCTCTCCTGACCGGGGCTGCCCGGTGTGCTGCGCTGTGGGTGCAAGCCCAGGCCGCGCCCTTTCGTTTTGCCCTGACGCCGGTGTTTCTGGACAATGATGCCGCCGTGATTTCCGCACTGCGGACAGTGCTCGCCTCGGAAATGGGGCAAGACGTTGAGCTTGTCCAAAGGCGTACCTGTCAAGAGATTACCGGGGCACTTCTGGATGGATAGGTCGATGCAGCCTGGACTTGCGGCTATCCATTCCTGCAATATCGGGCCGAGTTGTCGTTGCTGGGCGTGCCGGTATGGCGGGGCGCGGCAGTTTATCAATCCTGTCTGATCGCGGCAGCGGATGATCCGGCAACCAGCCTTGCCAATCCGCGCGGCGGTGCGCATGCCTTTTCCGACCCTGACAGCAACTCGGGCTATCAGGTGACCGCCTCGGATCTGGCAGGTATGGCTGAGACGCCGGATCGGCTCTTTTCGCGGGCGATCTTCACCTATGGCCACCGAAATGTGGTCCGCACAGTTGCAGGGGGGGTGAACCGGTAGGGCAGTGTCGATGGCTATGTCTGGGAGGATATGAACAGCGTCCAGCCTGCGCTGACGGCCCAAACCCGCGTGATTCCACGGTCCGAAAGCCTTGGTTTTCCGCCGTTTGTGGTCGGCAGCGATCGCAGGGCCGAGACCGGAGTCACCGCCTGTGCATCAACACTTCAGGGCCTTGGTCAAACCGAACCGGGCCGCGCAATGTTGAAGCTTTTGTATCTCGACAGCGTCTCCGCTGGCAACGCGTCGCTGTTTGATGGCATCTTCGCGCGCATGGCGGTTCGGGGGGGTGGATGAAACCATTTTCCCGCTTTCGCAACCTGCCCGTCACCTTGCGCGTGCCTCTGATCACAGCGGCGCTTATGATCCTCTTGGGTCTTCTGGCCAGCCAAAGCGTGCTTTCTGCCCTTGGCCGGTTGCAGGATGCCCGGCTGTCTGGGCACTGGCCAAACCAAAGGTCTTTGCACCCTACATCGGGCTGTCACTGACAGGTGCTTTTGCCTCAGGTCTGAAGTTTCAGTGTTGGACCGTGGCATGACGGGCAACGACAGTTTCTAGGCGCAATCGACACCAAGAAACGCAGCCTTCGTGCGGCGGAACCTTGAAACGCTCGGTCAAGACCCGCTCTCAAACCTTGGGACGACAAGCAAGATCAGGTTTATGTTTGTGGTTTAGGGAATTGCGATCTGAGCGTTGTAACAACAGCGCGCCGTCGTCGGCAGACATGCATGCCGGGACGCGATTGTCTGAGCATTCGCAGCCAATCCTTCTGCCAACACCCGGCCTCGTTGAAAATCCACAGCTCTGCGAGCCCAGGCTCAGTCGACAATCGTGGCCTCTGTGGCGGCGCGCAGGTCGGCTTCGGTCACGCCATCAGCCAGTTCGACGAGTCTCAGGCCGCCGGGGACGACATCGAGCACGCCGAGGTTGGTGATGATGCGGTCCACGACCGCGCG
>NZ_JAUXOV010000021.1 GCF_030684215.1 Pseudotabrizicola sp. | reverse complement strand
CTAATGAGACCAAGGCGCGTGCGTAACCCCATCAAGGCCACGGCCCGCGAGCCGATCAACAGGCCGGATACATATGAGCGATTTCCGAAGTCGTGCCAAATTCTCAATTGCGAACAGCAGCCGACACATACATAAGGGCCGATGCCTTTTGCTGCGGCGTAGGGGGCACTTTTCGCCCCCTTTTTGCTGTGCGGTCGCGATGCTCCTTGCGCGCCATGCTGTCGCCTTCGCCTGACTGGTCCGCACCTGTTCTGCTTTGCCCGTTCATCTTGGTAAAAATACTCCGGGGTGAGGCGAAGCCGAGGGGAGGCGCCCCTCTTGTCACCGTTTGCCGCACAAACTGTCAGATTTAGTTGACACAGTCGGTGGCAAACCTCTTGCTCGACTCTCGATTGTCCTGTTTAGTTGACAGATGACCGTCAGTATCGCCCCATATGCCCGCACGACCCCACAGCCCCGCGCCATGCTGGAGCTGATCAAGCCGATCACCTGGTTCCCGCCGATCTGGGCCTATCTGTGCGGCGCGGTGTCGTCGGGCGTGCCGCTTGCGGGGAGCTGGGGCATCGTGATCCTTGGCATGGTGTTGGCTGGGCCGATTGTCTGCGGCATGTCGCAGGCGGCGAATGACTGGTGCGACCGGCATGTCGATGCGGTGAATGAACCGAACCGCCCGATCCCCTCGGGCCGGATACCGGGGCGTTGGGGCCTCTATATTGCGCTGGTGATGACGATGATTTCGCTGGCCATCGGTTGGTTGCTTGGCCCTTGGGGGTTTGGCGCGACGGTGGTGGGGGTGATCGCCGCCTGGGCCTATTCTGCCGAGCCTGTGCGTCTGAAGCGTTCGGGCTGGTGGGGGCCGGGGCTGGTCGGGCTGAGCTATGAGGGCTTGCCATGGTTCACCGGGGCCGCCGTCCTGTTGTCAGCCGCCCCCCGGTTTGAGGTGGTCATCATCGCGCTGCTTTACGCGCTTGGTGCGCATGGCATCATGACGCTGAATGATTTCAAAGCGTTGGAGGGCGACCGCCAGCATGGTGTGCGGTCTTTGCCCGTCGTGCTGGGGCCAGAGGTGGCGGCGCGCATCGCCTGCACCACGATGGCAATGGCGCAGGCAATCGTGATCGCGCTTTTGCTGATCTGGGGCGCGCCTTGGCACGCACTGGCGGTGACCGCGCTGTTGCTGGCGCAGATGGTGGCCATGCGGCGGCTGTTCCGCGACCCCAAGAAATACGCGCCTTGGTATAATGGCACCGGCATTGTGTTTTATGTCGCGGGCATGATGATCGCGGCTTTTGCCTTGCGAAATCTGGAGGTTGCGCTGTGAAGCTTGGCTGGGGTCAGATCGCGCGGCTGGGGTTGGTGCAGATGTGCCTTGGCGCGGTGGTGGTCCTGACCACCAGCACGCTGAACCGGCTGATGGTGGTTGAACTGGCCTTGCCCGCACTGGTGCCGGGGCTGTTGGTAGCGCTGCATTATGGCATTCAGATCACACGCCCCAACTGGGGCTTTCGGTCGGATACGCGCGGCAACCGCACGGTGTTCATCATTGGCGGCATGGCGGCGCTCAGCCTTGGGGCTTTTCTGGCCGCCCTTGGCGTGGTGCTGATCCCGGACCAGCCAACCGCAGGTTTGGTGCTGTCGGTTGCAGCATATGCGCTGATCGGCGTCGGCGTGGGAGCATCGGGCACCTCGCTGCTGGCGCTTCTGGCCACGGCCACCGCACCGGAACGTCGGGCGGCGGCGGCCACGATCACCTGGCTGATGATGATTTTTGGCATTGCTGTCACCGCCGGAACCGTCGGGCATTTCCTCAAAGATTACACACCCGCGCTGCTGTTGGAGATTGTTGGCGCAGTCACCCTTGGCGCGGTTGGCGTGACCACGCTGGCGGTCTGGGGCATCGAATCCCGTGTGATTGCCGAGCGTGAAGCCGATCCAGCCCCGTTCCGGCAGGGTCTGGCGCAAATCTGGGCCGAGCCACAGTCACGTGCCTTTACCCTGTTCGTGTTTCTGTCGATGACCGCTTATTTCATGCAAGAACTGATCCTTGAGCCATTTGCCGGCTTGGTCTTCGGTTTCAGCGTCGGGCAAAGCACCCAGCTTTCAGGTGCGCAGAATGGTGGCGTGTTTATCGGCATGTTGGCTGTGGGGATTGCGGCGACGGGTCTGCGCATCGGCAGTTTGCGGCAATGGGTGGTTGCGGGTTGCGTTGGGTCTGCCTTCGCCCTCGCGGTGATTGCGGGTCTTGGGCAAACTGGCCTTGGGCTTTTGGTGCCCGCCGTGATCGCGCTTGGCTTTTTCAACGGCATGTTTGCGGTTGCGGCGATCGGGTCGATGATGGCGCTGGCAGGTCAGGGGCGCGGCGCGCGTGAAGGCACCCGCATGGGGCTGTGGGGGGCCGCGCAAGCGCTTGCCGCTGGCTTTGGCGGCCTTTTGGGCGCGGCTTCGGTCGATCTGTTCCGGCTGTGGTTGCCCGCACACTCCGCCTTTGGTCTGGTGTTTCTGGCCGAGGCTCTTCTGTTTCTGATCGCCGCGCTGATTGCCCTGCGGGTGATTGATGCGACCCGTGGGGGGCGTGATCCGCGCCCCTGTGCCATCGCCATTCCGGGAGAATGACCATGATATATGATGTTTTCGTTGTGGGTGGCGGGCCTTCGGGGGCAACGGCTGCCGAAGATCTGGCACGCGCCGGATACCGGGTGGCGATGCTGGACCGGGCGGGGCGGATCAAGCCTTGCGGTGGTGCAATCCCGCCGCGCGCGATCCGCGATTTCGACATTCCCGATCGCATGATCGTGGCCAAAATTCAGACCGCGCGCATGATCAGTCCGACGGGCCGCGCGGTGGATATCCATATTGAGGGAGGCTATGTCGGCATGGTGGACCGTGAGGAATTCGACGAATTCCTGCGCGACCGCGCCGCGATGACCGGGGCCGACCGGCTGACCGGAACCTTCCTTCGGATAGAGCGGGACACTGCGGGCACCCATGTGATCTGGCGCGACAAAGCGTCAGGGGCCGAGCGGCGTAGCCGCACGCGTCTGGTGATCGGGGCCGATGGTGCGCGATCTGCTGTGGCACGCGCCGAAGTGCCGGGGGGTGACAAGATCCCCTATGTCATTGCTTATCACGAGATTATCAAGGCACCTGAAGGTGGCCACGCCGCCAATGCCGATTATGACCCGATGCGCTGCGATGTGATTTATGACGGCAAGATCAGCCCTGATTTCTACGGCTGGGTGTTCCCTCATGGCAAACACGCCAGCGTTGGCATGGGCACCGAGGTGGCTGGCGTTGATCTGAAAGAGGCCACCGCCGCACTGCGTGCGATGGCGGGGCTTACGGGCTGTGAGACGATCCGCAAAGAGGGTGCGCCGATTCCGCTCAAACCCTTGGATCGTTGGGACAATGGCCGCGATGTGGTGCTGGCGGGCGATGCGGCGGGCGTTGTGGCCCCCTCGTCGGGTGAGGGGATATTCTATGCCATGGCCGGGGGCCGCGTGGCCGCCACGGCAGCGCAGGCGGCCTTGCTTTCGGGACGCGCCAAGGATTTGCGCATCGCGCGCAAGCTGTTCATGCGCGAACATGGCACGGTTTTCCGGGTCTTGCGTTCCATGCAGGACGCCTATTATCGCAGCGACGACCGGCGCGAGCGTTTTGTCAGCCTGTGCCATGATCTTGATGTTCAAAAGCTGACGTTCGAGGCTTATATGAACAAATCCTTGGTAAAGGCGCGGCCCATGGCGCATATCAAGATCGGCATCAAGAACATGGCGCATCTGCTAGGATTGGTTTCGCCAAAGTGGTCATGAAAGTTGCTCTTTCCGCCGAAGAAATGATCCCGGCCTGGGTTGATGGCCAGTTGACCCCAGTGGGCAAACTGGAGGTGCATCAGCGCGGGCTGCGGCATAAGGCGGTATCGGTGTTTGTGATCGACAAGGGCCGCGTGCTGATCCAGCGCCGCGCGCTGTCGAAATATCACACGCCGGGGCTTTGGGCGAACACCTGCTGCACGCACCCCCGTTGGGACGAAGATCCTGCCACCTGCGCCGTGCGCCGCCTGCGCGAGGAGTTGGGGATATCGGGCCTGTTCCCGGCCTTTGCCGACCGGGTGGAATACCGCGCCGACGTGGGGGCGGGGCTGATCGAGCATGAACTGGTCGACATTTTCGTGGCCGATGCCGGGCCGGGGCTGGTGATTGCGCCCAACCCAGATGAGGTGATGGAAACCCGCTGGGTTGATCTGTATGACCTGTCCGCCGAGGTGCTGCGCACGCCCGCCAAGTTCACCCCATGGCTCAAGATCTACATGACCGAGCATATGGCCCGCATATTCGGGGCCAGCGTGGGCGTGGCGCGCTAAAGCCGCGCGGCAAGCCATGGCAGCAGCACGTCTGCGACCTGATCTGCGGCCTCTTCATGCACCAGGTGACCAAAGCCTGCAATTTCGGCATAGGTGGCGTTTGGCATATGCGCCACCGCATCACGCGAGACCTTTGGCGGCACGGCGTTATCGCCGTCGGATGCGATCAGCAGCACCGGGTTGGCAAGTGAGGGCAGGCGGGCCATCAGCCCCTCTAGCCGCCATTGCGCCATCATCCCCAGAGTGCCGCTGACATGGGCTGAATCGCGCACCAACGCCAGATATTGCGCTTGGCCAGCCGCATCCAGCGGCGACCCGGTGCCTGACAAAAGCTTGGCCACCGTCGCCGGAGTGCCCCACAGCTTTGACACGGCAGAGCCGACAAAGGGCGTGGCCGCCAAGGCCCGCGCCATCAGTGGAAACATCACCCCCGCCGCGCCGTCAAAGGTGCCAAGGGCCGCGTTGATGCCAACGATCCCCTTCAGCGGCAACAGATCCGCCATGCGCAAGCCAATCGCCGCCCCCGCCGAATGGCCGATTACCGCTTGTGGGGCCACGCCCCCCGACAGGCAAAGCCGCGTCAGGTCTTCGGCCATGGCATCAAGACCCAAGCGGCGCATACCGCCCGCACGGGTGCAGCCTTGGCCCGGCAGGTCGGGCACGATCACCCGGTAGTGGTCTGACAAAACAGGGATCAGCGCGCGAAAACTGTGGCCAGATCCGCCCGCGCCATGCAGCAAAAGCAGCACGGGGGCATCCTGTGGCCCGGTGTCGATCACATACCAATCATGCGGAGTCACGCGCATACGGCGGGATTGCGCACGGTATGGCCAGTCTTGCGGCAGGCGGGCGCTGTCCATGCCCTAGCCCCCCAATGCCGCGCCCAAGACGCCCGACAGCCGCCGCGCATCGGCGCGGGGCAGCGCGAGATAGGGCGCATCCATCGCGCGGGCCATCGCGGCAAGGCTGGGTTGTGGACGGTTGGCGGTATCAATCACCACGGCGGGCATGCCGGTTGCGCGGATCGCGCGGGCAAGGCGCAGCGCGTCTTCCTCGGCCTGCGCGCGGTTGGCGCTGCCGTCCAGCGCGATATTGCCGCGACCGTCGGTCAGCAAAGCAATCGTGGGGGTCAGGCCACGCGCGCGCGCCAGTGTGGCGGTCGCCATCGCCGCCTGCATACCAGCGGCCAGCGGTGTGCCGCCGCCCCCCGGCAGACCGGCCAGGCGGCGCTTGGTCTGCACAAGGCTGCGGGTGGGCGGCAGGATCACCTCGGCCCCGGTCCCGCGAAAGGCGACCAGTGCCACGTGATCGCGCCGGGCATAGGCGGCGGCCAGCAGCAGTTCCACCGCACCCTTCGCTTCGGCCAGACGGGCAAAGGCGGCAGAGCCAGAGGCATCGACCGCAAAGATCAGCACCCGGTCCGACGCCTCAACGAACCGTTTGATGCGGATGTCGGATGCGCGCACCAAAAGCACCGCATCGGACGGTGCGGTGCGGCGGCGCAGCGGTTGCCAAGGGGCGGCGGCGCGCAAGGTGGCCACCAGATCGAGCCGCGCGCCAGACCCCAGTTTGCCGGGGCGCGACGGCAGCGGGCGCCCACGTCGGTTGCCGCCCCGTTCTGCCCCGGTGCCGGTGGCGCCCTTGGCACTGCGTGCGGCGCGGCCTGCCGCCAGTTGCGCCAAAAGGTCGGCGGGCAGGGCGGCGCGGGCGGCTTCCACCAGCATCTCCTCGGGGATGGATTGGGCTTGATGTTCCATGTCTTGCGCTTGGTCTTCGCCCGGATCGGGGGGCGGCGGTTCGGGTTGGTCTTGCGCGGTGGCATCTGGCAGCGGCAGGGCGCGGTGGCCATAGATCAGCTCGGCGGCCTGTTGCAAATCATTGTCGCCGACTGTGTCGCGACCAGCATGTGCGGCCAGCGCACGGGCGGCGGCCATCGCCAGCAAAGGCGCGCGCAAAGACCTAATGCCCAGTTCCGCCGCCGCACGGGTCAGCGCGCTTGCGGCGTCAGGGGGCAGGGTGACAGAGGGAAGCCGCGCACGCGCCTTAGACAAAGTATTGATATTCATAAATATATCCGTGGTGTCAGACCACGCCAGCCCGTCCAGATCGACAAACAGACCTAAGCGGTCGGTCAGGGCGGCGGGCAGGCCCTCGCCATCCTCGGCCGCTTCATCCAGCGCGATCAGGCAATGGCGGCGGGTATCCAGCGCATGGGCCAGCCGTGCCGATAGACCCGGCGGCACCCGTTCTGCCATGGTCAGGATCAGGGCGGCAGGGGACGAGAGCAGCCCGCGCGATTGCACCGGGCGGCCTGTTGCAAGGGTGGCAGACAGATCCAGCCCGCCATACAGCGCATCATCGGCCACGCCGGGGTGCAGGCGCACCAAGGGCAGCGGCAGGGCGGCAAGCGCCGTCGTGATCCGGTCGCGCACCGCACTGGCGCGGGCACGCAGCCACAATCCCTTGACGCCTTCGGGGTCAATCGCCAGCACGTTTAGCGCCAGGGTGATACGGTCCCACTCCATGACAGCCTTACGGCAGCACCTCGTCCAGCATGCGCACCACCCGCACGCCCGATCCGGCCTCATCCAGCGGATCACGGCGCAGACGGTGCGACAGGGCCATCACGGCCACCGCCTTCAGATGCGCACGGCCCACGGTTGCATCGCCGTCAAACGCGGCCTGCGCACGGGCGGCGCGCAAAAGCGTCAGCTCGCCGCGCAAGCCGTCAGACCCAAGCGCGATGCACAGCGATGCGCAATCGTGAAGCACGGTGGCGGGGGTTTTCAGCGCGGGCAGGGCGGCGCGGGCGGCAAGGATACGGGCCTGCAAGGCGGCATCTGCGGCCTGCCAATCGGGCATGAACGCATCATACCCCGTCTCATAGGCATCGCGGCGCAAGATCACCTCAACCCGAGTGTCCACATCGCGCGGGCTTGTCACCTCAACCGACAGACCAAAGCGGTCAAGAAGTTGCGGGCGCAATTCGCCTTCTTCGGGATTGCCCGATCCGACCAGCACAAAGCGCGCGGCATGGCGGATCGACAGGCCTTCGCGCTCGACCACGTTTTCGCCCGATTGTGCCACGTCCAGCAAAAGATCAACGATGTGGTCTTCCAGCAGGTTGACCTCATCGATATACAAGTACCCCCGGTTTGCGCGGGCCAAAAGCCCCGGCTCGAACGCCTTTTCGCCCCGCGTCAACGCGCGTTCAATGTCCAGCGCGCCGACCACGCGGTCTTCGGTCACGCCAAGCGGCAGGTCGACCACGGGGGTTGGTTTGCGGATGATCTGGGTAGACGTTACCTGTGCCCAATCGGGGCACTGGTCTGCGCGGGCGGAATTGACCGGGCAGCCTTCCACGGCGTCGATCTCGGGCAAAAGGGCGGCAAGCGCGCGCACGGCGGTGGATTTTCCGGTGCCCCGGTCGCCAAACACCAGCACACCGCCGATGGCAGGGTCGATGGCGGTCAGCACCATGGCTTGCTTCATCGCCTGCTGGCCCACAATGGCCGAGAACGGAAACGGCTGGCGCGGGGCCGCACGCGATGGCAAGGCGTGGATTTTGGGCGCGGTGTCAGCAGGCATCAGGCAGCGTCCTTTTCTGAAGTGAGCCGGGCCAGCGGATCGCCACCCTCCCAGCGGCCCACCGTGCCCAACAGGGCAAAGCGGGCATAAAGCTCTTCGGCAAACCAGTCGCCGTTGCGCACGGCTTTGATGGCCTGACCATGCGGGCCATCGCCGCGCGCAAAATGTGCCATGCTGGCAGCATCGGGCCAGACCGAAAACGTCACCTGATGCAGCAATGGCACCTCGCCGATGCCGATCTTGAAAACCACATTTGGGTCGGCACCAATCACGGCAGAGATATCAGGCACTCGGTTCCAGAACCTCAATGCACGGCTGGGGCGCACCGTGGCGCGGGTCAGCGCGATGATCGGGCCTGTGTTGGAGGCAAGATCACAGGGGGAAAACGGGTTCACCCCTGCCCATGACCCACGCGCCGAAGTCGGGTTCAAAAATACTGTCCAGCTTTCCGATGCCTTGGCGCGCCAGCGTTCAAAAACTGGGCTGGTCGCCACTGCGTCGCGCGCGGTCGCCTCATCCGGCCATGTCGCAAGGATCGCCCAGACGCCCCAGTTGGGTTTGGGCGTGAACCCCTGTCCAGTGCCCGATCCACACAGCTTCCAGAACTGCGCCCGTCGTTCGCCAGCAAGGCGCAGGCGCGCCGCCCCCATCTGGCCAATCACCCAGAGCCGGGTTGCGATCCCGTCAAAGCGGAACAGGCTGAGTGTGGCGACAGGAATGATCAGGCCTCCGATAGGTGACTGTGTAAACTTAGTCTGACATTATTTGTGCGCAAGAGAAAGGATCAACTCTGTAGTTCTGAACGGAAAGCCTATTGTTGTAAATTAAACTAGACAGGTTATCATCGCATCATGCAGAACAAACCGCACCCCGTTGCCCCGCCATCCCATCCTGATCAGGCTATCGTCATTGGGGCGGGGCTTGGTGGTCTTGCATCCGCGATGCGTCTGGGCGCCAAAGGGTATCGTGTGACCGTGATTGACCGGCTGGACCGGGCGGGCGGGCGCGGGTCGTCGATTACACAGGGCGGGCACCGATTCGACCTTGGGCCAACGATTGTGACCGTGCCGCAGGGCTTGCGCGACCTGTGGGCGGCCTGCGGGCGTGACTTTGATGCGGATGTGGCGCTTAAACCGATGGACCCGTTCTATGAGATCCGGTTTGCCGATGGCCAGACCTTTACCGCACGTCAGGATGATGCCGCGATAAAGGCCGAGGTGGCGCGGATTTCACCATCGGATTCAAAGGGCTATGAGCGGTTCCTCAAAGATTCCGAGGCGCGCTATTGGTTCGGGTATGAAGACCTTGGCCGCAAGGCGATGCACAAGGTCTGGGACACGCTGAAGGTGATCCCCAAATTTGCCATGCTGCGCGCTGACCGGTCGGTTTACGCCCATGCGGCGGCGCGGGTCAAAGACGAACACCTGCGCTTTGCGCTGTCGTTCCATCCACTGTTCATCGGCGGCGATCCGTTCAACGTGACGTCGATGTATATCCTTGTCAGCCATCTGGAAAAGGCGTTTGGCGTGCACTACGCCATGGGTGGCGTGCAGGCGATTGCCGATGCCATGGTGGGTGTGATCGAATCGCAGGGTGGCGAGGTGGTTCGCAATACCGAAGTGGATGAGATCACCATTTCAGGTGGCCGTGCATCAGGTGTGCGGCTTGTATCGGGTGAAACTCTGCCCGCATCGGTGGTCGTATCCAACGCCGATGCAGGCCACACCTATGACCGGTTGCTGCGGAATGCTCCCAAAAAGCGCTGGACGCCGGCCAAGCTGAAGCGCGCGCGCTGGTCGATGGGGCTTTATGTCTGGTATTTCGGCACCAAGGGCACGCGTGGCATGTGGGGCGATGTGGGCCATCACTCTATCGTCGTCGGCCCCCGCTACCGCGAGCATATCAAGGATATCTTCATCCACGGGCGTCTGGCCGATGACATGAGCCTGTATGTCCACCGCCCCAGCGTCACCGACCCGTCTTGCGCGCCCGAAGGGGATGATACGTTCTATGTGCTGTCGCCGGTCCCACATCTGGGCCATGACAACGGGGTGGATTGGGAGCGCGAGGAAGAACCGTACCGCGCCAAGATGCTGAAGGTGCTGGAGGAACGGCTGCTGCCGGGGGTGACAGACCGTATCAGTGAAAGCCTGACCTTCACGCCAGAGACCTTCCGCGACCGCTATCTGTCACCCTTTGGTGCGGGGTTCTCGATCGAGCCGCGCATTCTGCAATCGGCATGGTTTCGGCCCCATAATGTGAGTGAGGAACTGCCGGGCCTGTATCTGGCCGGGGCGGGGACGCATCCCGGCGCAGGGCTGCCGGGGGTGATCGGCACAGCGGAAGTGCTGGGCAAACTGGTGCCCGACCCGATGGTGCGCGCCGAGACAGCGGCGCAAACTGCGCTGCGGATGGCGGCAGAATGATCGCGCCCGCAGACATGGCGGCCTGCCGCGCCGCGATCCGCACCGGCAGCCTGTCGTTTCATGCCGCATCAAAGGTGTTGCCCGCCCGCGTGCGCGACCCGGCGCTGGCGCTTTATGCGTTCTGCCGGGTGGCGGATGACGAGGTGGATGAGGGCACAGACAAAGCGGGGGCGGTTTTGCGCCTGCGCGACCGGCTGGATCTGGTTTACCTTGGCCGCCCGCGCAACGGCTATGCCGACCGGGCCTTTGCCTCGGTGGTGGAAGATTTCGACATGCCGCGCGCATTGCCCGAGGCTTTGCTGGAAGGCTTGGCCTGGGATGCGATCGGGCGGCGCTATGAGACGCTGTCGGGGGTTCTGGATTACTCCGCCCGCGTGGCGGCGGCGGTGGGTGCCATGATGTGCGTGTTGATGCGGGTGCGCGATGCCGACGCATTGGCGCGGGCCTGCGATCTGGGGCTGGCGATGCAATTGACCAACATCAGCCGCGATGTGGGCGAAGACGCGCGGGCAGGGCGGGTGTTCTTGCCGCTGGACTGGCTGCGCGATGAGGGCGTTGATCTGGCGCGCTTTTTGACCACACCTGCCGCCTGTGACGGGGTGCGCCGGGTGACCGCGCGCCTGTTGCGCGAGGCGGATCGTCTGTATCTTCGGGCCGAAGCGGGGGTGCCTGCGCTGCCGCTTGCCTGCCGTCCGGGCATTTTTGCAGCCCGGCATATCTACGCGGGCATCGGTGGCCATGTGGCGCGCACGGGTTACGACTCTGTCAACCACAGGGCCCGCACCGGGCGCGGGCAAAAGCTGGGCTGGCTGATGTTGTCGGGGCTGCGCGCAGTCGTCACCCCGCTGTTGCCGCATTCGGCTACGCTGCACGCCCGCCCCGCCGCCGAGGTGGCGTTTCTGGTCGATGCTGCCGCGCGCAAGGCAGGCGCAAGGGGCCGCTCGGACGCTTTGTTTGAAGTGTTGGCGCAACTGGAGGCCCGGTCGCGCGGCATTGCCTGACACGTCGGTTGTTTGATCGGCCTGCAAAGAAGGGCGGCGGATAAGGCCTCTATCAAGACCAGCGGCAGCCCTTCATGGCGGGATGAAAGCGCAAACACATCGGCCATCTGCAGCATGTTTCCCAAATCGGGCACCTCACCGGAAAACCGCACCCGATCTGCCAGCTGCAATGATTTTGCCTGTTGCTCCAGTGCTATACGTTCCTGACCTTCGCCAACGATCAGCAAAAGCGCCTGCGGCGTAGTCTTCACCGCCTGAGCAAAGGCAGAAAGGAGAACGTCAAATCCCTTCTGGGGCACCAATCGGCCCGCCGCTAGAACCACAATATCAGAGTCGGCAATTCCGGCAGCCTTTCGCAACAAATGCCGCGCCTCTGGCGACAGGTGTTGCGCCGGTCTGATCTTGTTGGAGACCGTGACCAAGGGCGTTTTTCCCACGCGGGGGGACTGAATTTTTGCAATTTTCGGGCCACAAGCGATGGCGACAACAGTCATCTGACGCAGAGCGAACTGTTCAAGCCAGCCGCGTACCTTGTCTGTGAAACCCGTCGCTGCCGCCTTTTCATTGTGTATGGTCGCAACATGCGGCACCTTCAGCAACCGTGCGAGAACTGATCCGATAACTGTCGCATACAGCAGGTGCGAGTGAATAAGATCGGGTCGCCACTCAGCCAGCTCTCGGCGCAACTTCAGCATGGCACGCAGATCGGTCAGGCGCATTCCGCCCTGTGAAACCACGTCCACGCCTTGCGCGGCGAAACTGTGGGCCAGATCTGTTGCCGGTCCAAGGTTGATGATGCGCAAATGGTGTGTCTTGCTCATTTCCGAGATTTGAACATGCAGCAATTTCTGCGCGCCACCAAGACCCAGATTGTCAATGATGATAACGATCCGTCGCGGATCTTTGTCGTCAGGATGGGGCGTCATAGGGTGCTTCTGTTCAGGTTGGGCAGGGTTTTCTTGATTTGATCCAGCAACAGTTTTGCGTTCTTTCGTTGGTCGAATTCTTCGTCCACCAAGGCACGCCCTGCCTCTGCCCATTGTGCCGCTTGAGCCAAATCAGACGATATCCGGACCAGTGCGTTGGCCAGGCCGGCCTCGTCTTCCATTTCAAAAAGCAGGCCAGTCACATCATGCAGGACAATCTCGGGAATGCCGGTAAGGCGGGTCGCCACAACGGGTAGCCGGGCAGAAAAAGCCTCCACGATCACCGTGGGCAGGCCTTCGGTCTGATTGCGTGCACCAATCCGGCTTGGAACCACCAAAAGCGACGATTGCAGCATGGCAGCGCGCACGTTTTCATTGGTTTGTGCGCCTTTGAACGTGACACTTGCCGCGAGGCTTTCCGTTCGTGCCAGAGCTTCAAGGTTTGCCCTTTCGGGACCATCACCGATAATCTCTAGCTGCCAGTCTGGTTGGCGCGCACGGGCAAAGGCGCGCAGCAGCAGATCGACGCCCTTTCGCTGTTCCAGCGATCCCACATAAAGAATGCGGAAACCATCTATCTGGTCCAACGGCACCCGTTGATCGTTGTCCGTAAGGTAGGTTCCGACATGGATCACCTGCGGTGGTCGCTCTGCAAGCTGTGGAACATGCTCGATCAAAAAACGCTTGTTGAAATTGCTGATCGTCCTGACCAGCTCTGCCTCCGGCAATTTCGTCGTCAGCAAGGCCTGTGTCTCGAACAGATCATGCGCGTGGCTGCTGGCGCTGAAGGGAATTCCTGTCATCCGCTTTATAATCCATGCCGCTGTCGCTGGATGCCCGGCATAGGCGGCGTGAATATGATCTGCCTGCCAAAGCATTAGCTCTCGTGCGATACGCAGAGACTTCGGCAGAATGAAAAGTGATTTCAGAAGCGTGGCCGGGTGACGCCAACTGCCACGCAAGATATCATAAACAACGCGCGTCAGTTTTCGCGGCGCGCGCCACATAAAATAAGCCACTGCCGCAATCACATCCGGTGATGCGAAATAAGCGTAATCCCGAGCCCAGGCGCGGGTCGGCTTGGCGAAATCATGCAGCAAATCAAGCTTGTTGAAATGGGTCAGCGAGAAGATGAGCAATTCACACCCATGACCGCTGAACTCCATGACATCACGCATGATGAAGGTTTCGGTCGTCTTGGGGTATTCTGTAACGATGAACGCGATTTTGAGGGAGCTGCTCTCGAAACAGGACGAAGTTTTCTCTGGTATCATTGCGTCCATTCAATCGCTGGTTTGGCATCGTATTCACGTTGCCAAATCTGGCAGGGGCTTACCATTCGATCACTAAAGTTGCAACAAATTTAGACATACAGCCCAATTGTGGTCTTTGTATGATTTGCCAGTTTCCGCTGCGGTCTGCCACATAGTTTCTGCCCTGATGCTGCGCGAAACGTGGTGTAAGACCGCGTTTTCCACGGGTGACTGTGGGCCAAAGGGCTTGGTTAAGAGTCTGACACATAGTAGGAGATTGCTTTGATCCATCCAGATCGCAAATGTGCGATGGCCTGACCGAAACTCAAACGCAAAGCGGCGTTTCACGCAGACTGTGTCTTGCACCCGATTTGTGAATTAAGTGTATGATATAATTATGAAATATAAAAGCCACAGATTGTCCGTAGCGCCGATGATGGATTGGACAGATCGTCATTGCCGGGTCTTTCATCGCATGATGTCGCGGCGGGTGATGCTGTATACAGAAATGGTAACCGCCCCGGCGATCTTGCATGGGCCGCGCCCGAAGCTGTTGGATTTCAGTGCGGTGGAGCATCCGGTGGCGTTGCAGCTGGGCGGATCGGTGCCTGTCGAACTTGCGATGGCGGTGCGGATCGCGCG
The DNA here is from genome assembly GCF_030684215.1 of Pseudotabrizicola sp. GTDB lineage: Bacteria > Pseudomonadota > Alphaproteobacteria > Rhodobacterales > Rhodobacteraceae > Pseudotabrizicola. The sequence continues at coordinate 101,242 of NZ_JAUXOV010000021.1, read as the reverse complement.
CGACTGGGGCTATGACGAGATTAACCTGAACGTTGGCTGCCCGTCAGACCGGGTGCAGTCTGGCTGTTTTGGCGCGGTGCTGATGGAGCGTCCGGCGCTGGTGGCCGAATGCGTGGCGGCGATGATCGGGGAAAGCCCGGTGCCGGTCACGGTGAAATGCCGGATCGGGGTCGATGACCAGAACCCGGCTCAGGTGCTGCCTGACTTCATAGATCAGGTGTCCCGCGCCGGAGTTCGGCACTTTGTCATCCATGCCCGCAAGGCGTGGTTGCAGGGCCTGTCCCCCAAGGAAAACCGTGAGATTCCGCCGCTGGACTATCCGCTTGTGCTGCAAATGAAGCAAGACTTCCCGGATCTGACCATTTGTATCAATGGCGGCATCAGCACATTGGCACAGGCCAAAGACCTGCTGGACCAAGGGCTTGACGGGGTGATGATCGGGCGCGCGGCCTATCACGACCCGTCTGCCACGCTGATCGGTGCCGATGCGCTGTGGGGCGAAGATTACGCCCCCGATGCGCACCGTGTGGTCCAAGATATGAAACCTTATATCGCCGCGCATCTGGCATCAGGCGGGCGGCTGCACCAGATCACCCGGCATATGTTGGGGCTGTTTGCAGGTCGCCCTGGTGCGCGCGGCTGGCGCCGCGTGCTGTCCGAAGGCGCCACGCGCGACGGCGCGGGGCTGGACTTGTTGGATGCCGCCCTCGCGCAGGTTCAGGTGACCGCCGCCTGAACCCGGACCCCGCGCGACAGGGCAAGTGCAATGGTGCCGCACACGGCAATCGCTGCCAGCATCGGCAAAGCGGTGCCGTCAAAGAAGGGTGCTGTCAACGCAATCATCACGCCTCCCGCCAACATTTGCAGCGTGCCACCCAGCGACGAGGCCAGCCCCGCGATATCGCCATGCTCCTCCAGCGCCAGTACCATCACGGTGGGAATGACCAGCCCAAGGAAGGCGTTGGCGACAAACAACCCGGCCAGCACCACGGGCAGTGAGGCAAAGCCAAGCGTGCCAACAAGGACAAGACTTACGGTGCTGGCAAAGAACCCCAAAACAGCCACCCGCACCACGCGCGCGGCCCCAAAGCGCATCCCGAACCCGGCCGCCAGTTGCGACGCTGCAAAGAACCCGATGGCGTTCACCGCAAAGGCCAGCGAAAATCCGGTCGGCGACAGACCAAAGGCCTGCGTATAGACAAACGGCCCCGAGGCGATGAAGACAAAGAAGCTTGCCATCGCAAAGCCACCCAGAAAGGTCAGTGCCATGAAACCCCGGTCGCTCAGCAAGCGCTTTGCACCGCGCAATGTATCTGTCAGATCAAAATGCTGGCGCTGCATGGGTGGCAGCGTCTCGGCCAGCACAAAGCGGATCATCAGCAGCGACAGCAGTGCGGCGACAGCCAGCACGCCAAAGATCCAGCGCCAGCTTGCCACCGCCATCACTCCAGCCCCCGCCAAAGGCGCCAGCATGGGCGAGACCGAGATCACCAGCATGATCGCCGCCATCAACCGCGTGGCCTGATGCCCGGTTGCCATGTCGCGGATGATAGCGCGCGGCACCACCATCACAGCCGCCCCGCCAAGCCCCTGCACAAAGCGCCCCATTGTCAGCCATGTGATTGACGGAGCCAGTGTGCAGATCAGCGTGCCCAGCAAGAACACCGCCAACCCGGCATACAGCGGCGGCTTGCGCCCGGCCTGATCGGCCCAGGGCCCGTAAAACAGTTGCGCCACCCCAAAGGCCAGAAAATATGCGGTGATCGTGCCCTGCATGGCCGCGACGCTGGTGCCAAGGTCGGCACCGATATCGGGCATTGCGGGCAGATACATGTCGATGGCAAACGGACCGACACAGGACAAAAGGCCCAGCACAAGCGCCGGGCGCAGCAAAGATGAAGACATGGGGCAAGACTCGCATCGGATGAGTTAGTTCACCGCTCTACACCTTTCGGTCGGTATCGGTAAGGCCGCACTGGCCCTTGTTGCAGCCGCGCGCTATCACAAAGCGCGGCAAGTCTGCCCGCCAGAAGGAGCCCGACATGCCTGACGCAAGCCTGCTGATCCCGATGATCGGTCTTTTAGCGGTGATCGGTGCCGTCGCCGGAGTGATTGCCGGGCTTTTGGGGGTCGGGGGCGGTATCGTGCTGGTGCCCGCGTTCTTTTACGCCTTTGGGGCCTTGGGTTACGGCGGGCCGCAATTGATGCAGGTCTGCCTTGCAACCTCGCTTGCCACGATTGTCGTGACCTCGCTGCGATCTGTCATGGCGCACAATAAGAAGGGCGCAGTAGATTGGGAGATTTTGCGGACATGGGCCCCGGCAATCGGAGCAGGGGCGGTCATTGGCGTCTTCACGGCCTCGGCGCTGAAATCGGTGACCTTGCAGGCGATCTTCGGCGTGTTGGGCATTATAGTGGGCCTGTATATGGCCTTTGGCAAAGTGCATTGGCGGCTGGGCTCTGAGATGCCAAAGGGCGCAAAACGTGCGGGTTTCGGCGGGATTGTGGGGTTCCTCTCAGTGCTGATGGGGATTGGCGGCGGCAGCTTTGGCGTGCCGCTGATGAGCCTTTACAACACGCCGATCCACCGTGCGGTCGCCACCGCTTCGGGCTTTGGCATGACCATTGCGGTGCCCTCTGTGCTGGTGTTCCTGTTCCTGCCGGTTGAAGGTGCGCCGCCCTTTACCTTGGGTGCGGTCAACATGCCCGCCTTTGCGCTGATCTTTGCGATGACAATGATCACAACGCCTTGGGGGGTGAAACTGGCGCATGCCATGGACCCAAAGCCGCTCAAGCGGGTGTTTGCGGTGTTCATCACGCTGGTCGCGCTGAACATGTTGCGCAAGGTGCTGGGATATTGAGCGGCGCGCGGCAATGACGGACTCTGGCTGGCGCAGGCTTGGGCCAGATCCGGCCATTGCGGTTTGGGCGCGCGCGGCTTTGCCGGTGGCAGAGCAGCAGATTGCGACCAGCACTCAGCCTTGGCGCTGTGGCGGCACATGGTTTGTCGGGGTTGATGCTTTGCCAAACGGGCCGGATGGCGCGGTGGCGGGCGTGGTCTTTCCTTGGTCTGCCCTGCCGTTGGCTCCCTTGGCCCTGCACCCGGCGCAACTGTCGGTGATCCGCCCCGGCTATCCGCAGCCGTCACTCGACGAATCCCCCGCCGCCTTTGCCTTTCGCCAGAGCCGCGATGCCGCCCATCTGGACGGGCTTTTACCCGTTGGCCCCGACCGCCGCCGGATGATCCGCGAGCCGCATGCCTGGATTCTTGGCCTGCCGCTGACCGATATCCGTGCGGCGCCCTTGGTGGTGTGGGAGGGCAGCCACAGGATCATGGCTGCCGCGCTGCACGCTGCATTGCGCCCGCATCCGGTGGCGCATTGGCACGAGATCGACATCACCGACGCCTATCAAAGCGCCCGCGCGCTGGTCTTTGCGCACTGCAAGCGTCTGGAACTGCCCGCCAAAGTCGGAGAGGCCACGCTGCTGCACCGTCTGACGGTTCACGGGGTGGCACCATGGCGTGGCGAAGATCAGGGCGACCGTATCATTGCCTATTTCCGCCCCATGCTGACCAATGTGGTGGACTGGATCGACTCACCGTAGCGCCTTGCGCTCAGCCTTGCAGCCGTGCGGCACGTCCGCCGCGGCGTTTGGCAATCAGGGGCGCGCGGCTGGGCAAGTCTGCCATGATGGCGCTGCGGGAGTCTGGTGACAAGCGCGACCACATGGTGATCTCGTCAATGCTGCGCAGGCAGCCTATGCAAATGCGCGCCTCGGGGTGAACGACGCAGAGCTTGACGCAAGGCGACTCGATTTCGGCGCGTTTCCAGATTTCGTCACTCACGGCTCGTCCTGTCGTGCTGTCATATACGCCATTCTGTCCAGCGCACCTTGCAAGATATAGCCGGCGGCGACCTTGTCGATGACTTCTTTGCGACCCTTTCGCGACGTATCCGCCTCCAGCAGGGCGCGCTCGGCGGCAACTGTCGACAGGCGCTCATCCCAGAAGCTGATCGGCAGGGTGGTGAGCTTTTCCAGATTCCGGGCAAAGGCGCGGGTGGATTGCACACGCGGACCCTCTGAGCCGTCCATGTTCAGCGGCAGGCCAAGGATGATGCCTGCCGTACCACGCGCGGTCAGCAGGGTCAGCAGACGGGTGGCGTCGAGGGTGAATTTCTCGCGCCGGATCACCTCAACCGGGGTGGCCACGCTTCGGCGCAGGTCGGAGAGCGCGACGCCGATGGTCTTGTCCCCCAGATCAAGGCCCGCGATGCCGCCGGTCCGGGGCAGGGTCGCCATGAAGTCTGCGATATCGGTCAGGATCATTCGGCCACCCCGGCCATCACGGCAGCTTCACGCAGGCCCGACAGCTCAACCGTGCGCCCGGCAAAGCGGGTCTGGGCCTCGGCATAAATCTCGCGGGCTTGCTCCGTACGGCCAATCTGCGCCAGCGAGGTGATCAAACGCGCCCAATCTTCTGCGGGGCCGCCATCGGTCGCCAGACGCGCACCCAGCTGGTCGACCATGCCTTCAATCATGGCTTGACGGTCCTCGGCACTCATCTCGGCGGCGGCGGCGATATCGCCCGCGGTCGGGCCGGGGGCGGACGCGGCGGCGGGCAGGGTATAGCGAACGCCTGCACGCTCTGCCACCTGCGGCAGTTGTGCACGGATTGACTGCACCCAAGGCGCATCGGGCGGGCTTTCTTCCAACAGGCGACGCCAGAGGATGAAGGTGCGGTCAAAGCGTCCGATCTGGGCAAACATGATGCCGGTGTAATAGCGCGCGGTGCCATCGGCGGGGTCAAGCGCCAGCGCGCGGACCAATGCCTGTTCCGCCTCGGGCGAGACGAAGCCACCCGCGGCCATGATCATCAGTTCGGCGTGCGCTGCGTGGTCTTCGGCGGTCGCCGCGTCGCCCTTGATGCGGAGCATCGCGGCCTGTGCGTCCTTGGCCGCAGCCAGATTGCCCATAGCGGCCTCGTTCCGGGCCAGTAGCTCGAAGCCGCGCAGATCGTCGGGGCGGTCCTGCACCGCTTGGCGCAGCTTGTCCATCAGGTCTAGGAAAGAGGGGTCGATGTCGCTGCGTGGCAGGCCGGGGGGGATCTGCGCCTCGGCGTCGGCTTGCGAGGGGCGGTTGGCGCGGGCCTCTTCGGCCATGGCAAAGCGGGCTTCCAGTGGCAGATCGGGATAGCCCGGCGCACCAAGACGCCAATAGCCATAAACCCCTGCGCCCATGGCAACGGCGATCAGTACCGCCAGCCCCCATCCGGCCCGCGCCTCGGCTGCGGGGGCCGCTTTTTGCGCGTTGCGGTCGGCGTCCAGCAGGCGGCGCTGGATTTCGGTGCGCAGGCGCACGCCTTCATCGGCGGGGATGGTGCCACGGGCGATATCACGCTCGATCTCGGTCAGTTGGTCGCGGTAGACAGCAAGGTCAAAGTCAGCCGCGACACGGGTTTCGGCGCGGGCGCGCCAGACCGCCCGCCACAGCGTTGCCACCACACCCGCGACCAGCAGCGCGACTGCCGCCCAGAAAACCCACAGTTCCATCCCATTTCCTCATTCAGTCCGCCTCAGCCCATGTAAGGGCTCATGGCCCCGGACAAAAGGCGGGAATTGGCCGCAGGCGGGCTAATACCACGGGTTGCGGCGCTGACCTGCGACATCAACCTGCGCCGATGTCGCAATTTTCCCTGTTGTGCCGCTTGGGGCTGTGGCGCCAAAGCGTTAAACAGTCACATACAGGGTGATACCGCCCGCCACTGTCCGAAGGATTGGCCCGATGAAACGCTATTCGGTTTTTGCCATCGCGCGTGAGGCGCTTACCCATCATCAGGGATGGGAGCGGGCGTGGAAATCGCCAACCCCAAAGGCCAGCTATGATGCCGTGATCATCGGCGCGGGCGGGCATGGTCTGGCCACGGCCTATTACCTTGGCAAGAATCACGGCATCCGGAATGTCGCGATCATCGAAAAGGGCTGGCTGGGTGGCGGCAACACCGGGCGCAATACCACGATCATCCGGTCGAACTATCTGCAAGACCCCTCTGCCGCGATCTATGAAAAGGCGCGGTCTCTGTATGAAACGCTTTCGCAAGAGCTGAACTACAACATCATGTTCAGCCCGCGCGGGTTGCTGATGCTGGCGCAGACCCATCATGAGGTGCGGGGTTATCTGCGCACGGTCCATGCCAACAACCTGCAAGGCGTGGTGACGGAATGGATTTCGCCTGAGCGGGTCAAGGAACTGGTGCCGATCATCAATATTGACGGGCCGCGTTATCCGATCCTTGGTGCGCTTTATCAGGCGCGCGGTGGCACGGCGCGCCATGATGCGGTGGCGTGGGGTTATGCGCGGGCCTGTTCCGAGATGGGCATGGATATCATCCAGCAATGCGAAGTGACCGGGGTGCGGTCGGAAAACGGGCAGGTTACCGGGGTCGAGACGACCAAAGGGTATATCGGCACCAAAAAACTTGGCATCGTGGTTGCGGGTCATTCGGGGCAGGTTGCCGATATGGCAGGATTCCGCCTGCCGGTGGAATCGCTGGCCCTGCAAGCGCTGGTATCAGAGCCGATCAAGCCCTGCATGGATGTGGTGGTGATGGCCAACACCGTTCACGGCTATATGTCACAGTCTGACAAGGGCGAGATGGTGATCGGTGGCGGCACCGACGGGTTCAACAACTATACCCAGCGCGGGTCCTTCCATCATATTGAGGAGACTTTGCGCGCCTTGGTCGAAACTTTCCCCATGATCTCAAGGCTTAAGATGCTGCGGCAATGGGGCGGGATCGTGGATATGACTGGCGACCGCTCGCCTATCATCTCGAAAACCCCGTTGGGCAATTGCTTTATCAACTGTGGCTGGGGCACTGGCGGGTTCAAGGCCATTCCCGGTTCTGGCTGGGCCATGGCCGATCTGATGGCCCGCGGAGAGCCGGGCGCGCTGGCCGCTGATTTTGACATGTGGCGCTTCCGCGAAGGGCGGTTCATCGACGAATCCGTCGCCGCCGGGGTGGCACACTGATGCGTTCGGGGAACCTTTCCGGTCTGGGCTGCGTTTGTCTTGCAATCACACATTGCAAGGAGGACCAGACATGTCCGACGCTTACAACTCAACCACGACCACACCGGGCAGCGCGCCGGGCACCGCGCCGGGCTACAGCAACCCTGGCAACCAGCCCTATGCCGGTGCCACACACACCAGCCACGTCCGCGAAACCCAGACCTCGACCAACTGGTTCGCATGGATGCTTGGCGGTGCCGTTGTTGCCGTTGGGATTGCGGCGCTTGTGTATAGTGGCAGCGACGCTCCCCCTGCACAGCCAGCCGGTAGCAACAACGTCACGATCGAAGCTCCTGCCACTGCTCCGGCAGCAGAAGCGCCTGTCACACCCCAACCTGATGCTGTTGTCCCTGTTGCCCCTGAGGCACCAGCCGTTGCAGACCCGGTTGCTCCGGCCCCTGACGCTGCGGCACCCGCTCCGGCTGGCAACTAAGACCAACCATTCTCTCTCCCTGTCCCGGCAAGGCGGGCGCTGTTCAGCGCCCGCCTTTGTCATGTCCAAAGGTGCGCCATGCTGATCCTTGAATGCCCGTATTGCGGTGTCGCGGCCGATGAAACCGAACTTTCCCCCGGCGGCGAGGCGCATCTTAAACGCTTTGGTCCCGGCTCCAGCCCGGATGAGTTCGAGGCCTATATGTTCGCACGCAAAAACCCAAAGGGCGTGCATTTTGAACGCTGGCGGCATGCCTACGGCTGTGGCAAATGGTTTCTGGCCGCACGCTGCACCGCCACGCTGGAGGTGTTCGGGACATATCCTGCGCAGTCCACGGAACCCCCCGCTGACATCATCGACAAAATCAAGGCCAAGCGCCCCGAGTGGAAGGGCTATTCATGAGCACGCGTCTGAAATCCGGCGGTCGTTTGATCGACCGTTCTGCCCCGGTTGAATTTACCTTTAACGGCAAGCGGTTGCGCGGTTGTTCGGGTGATACCCTTGCCTCGGCGCTGCTGGCCAATGATCAGATGCTGGTGGGGCGGTCGTTCAAATACCATCGCCCGCGCGGGATCGTTGCCAGCGGGGCAGAGGAACCCAACGCGCTGGTCAATCTGGGCACTGGCGCGCGGCTGGAACCCAACCAGCGCACCACCACGACCGAGTTGTTTGACGGGCTGGAAGCGCGCAGTCAGAACCATTGGCCGTCGTTGGAATTCGATGTGGGTGTGGTGAACAACTACGCCGCGCGGTTCCTGCCGGGCGGGTTTTATTACAAGACCTTCATCCATCCGCGCGCCGCGTGGAAGCATATCTTCGAGCCGATCATCCGCCACTCCGCTGGCCTTGGCTCGGCACCACGCGACCGTGACGCGGACCGGTATGAACAGGCCTATGCCTTCTGCGATCTGCTGATCGTAGGCGGCGGCGTGGCTGGCTTGCAGGCCGCACTGGTGGCAGGCCGTGCTGGCGCGCGGGTCTGGCTGGTGGAACAAACTGCCCATTGGGGCGGGCGAGCGCCGGTCGATGGCGATGTGATCGATGGTATGGCTGCGGGGGCGTGGGTTGACGCTGCTGTGTCGGAATTGTCCGCGCTGGATAATGTGACACTGCGCCTGCGCTGCATGGCCGCGGGGTCGTATGACCACGGCTATGTGCTGCTGGACGAAAAACTGGCCGACCACACCCCCGGCGACGGGCGGCCCCGGCACCGGCTTTGGCGGATGCGGGTGGGCAAGATCATCGCAGCCACCGGCGCGATAGAGCGACCCTTGTCCTTTGCTGGCAATGATATTCCGGGCGTGATGCTGGCCGGGGCGGTGCGCGATTATGTGGTGAACTGGGGCGTGTCGCCCGGTGACCGCACAGTTGTGGTCACCAACAATGATGACGCCTACCGCACTGCCATTGCGCTGAAAGAGGCGGGGCTTGATGTGGTTGCGGTGATCGACGCCCGCACCATCGCCAACGGCGCTTTGCCGGAACGTGCGCGCGCCTTGGGGATTCGCGTGGAAACCGGGCGCGCCATTGCAAAGGTCAAAGGTGGCAAGCGAGTCGAGGCAGTCGAAATCTGCCTGCAAGCGGGCGAGGGGGCTGCCAGCTCCACGATGCCCTGCGACGCGGTTGCCATGTCGGGCGGCTGGTCGCCTGTCGTGCATCTGTGGAGCCATTGCGGCGGCAAGCTGATCTGGGATGATGCGGACGCGATGTTCCGCCCCGACGCCGCCCGCCCGCCGCTGCATGAAGACGGCTCTGCTATGGTGCTGACCGCTGGTGCTGCGAATGGCGCGTTGCGCGGCGCGGTGGCAGATGCCGATGCGCAGGTAAAGATCGCCTTGCAAGCGCTTGGTTACAAGGTGAAAAAATTCGCTCCTCCGGTGCAGGTGGTGGCCGATGAATCCCCGCTGGAGCCGGTCTGGATCATGCCGCAGGGCGCATCCATCGCGCTGCGCTCAAAGATGTGGCTGGACTATCAGAACGATGTGAAAGTGTCAGACGTGCAGCTTGCCGCGCGTGAAGGCTATGAATCGGTGGAACACACCAAGCGCTATACCACGCTTGGCATGGCAACAGATCAGGGCAAGCTGAGCAATATCAACGGGCTGGCGGTTCTTGCGGGCAGCCTGAACGCGGCTATCCCGCAGGTTGGTACCACCACCTTCCGCCCACCCTATACACCGGTGCCGCTTGGGGCCCTGGCAGGCGAAGCGCGCGGTGAGATTTTCCAGCCGCTGCGCAAGACACCGATGCACGGTTGGCACGAACAAAACGGCGCGTATTTTGAACCCGTCGGCCATTGGCGCAGGCCCTATTGCTTCCAGCGCCCCGGCGAGACGCAGGAACAAGCGGTGCATCGTGAGGTTAAAAACACCCGCGAAGCCCTTGGTTTGCTTGATGCATCCACGTTGGGCAAGATCATCGTCAAAGGCCCCGATGCCGGACGCTTCCTTGATATGCTTTATACAAACGTGATGAGCAGCCTGCCCATCGGCAAATGCCGCTACGGCTTGATGTGCAACGAACAGGGGTTCCTGTCAGACGATGGCGTGGTTGCCCGGATCGACGCCGATACATGGCTGTGCCATACCACATCGGGCGGGGCGGACCGGATTCATGGCTGGATGGAAGACTGGCTGCAATGTGAATGGTGGGATTGGCAGGTGTTTACCGCCAATGTGACCGAACAATATGCGCAGGCCGCCGTGGTTGGTCCCAACGCCCGCATGTTGCTGGAAAAGCTGGGCGGCATGGATGTTTCCAAGGAATCGTTGCCCTTTATGGGCTGGGCAGACGGCACTTTAGGCGGGTTCCCCTGCCGGGTGTATCGGATCAGTTTCTCGGGTGAACTGTCCTATGAGATCGCGGTTCCTGCCAGCCATGGTGCGGCCTTTTGGGCGGCGCTGCACGCGGCGGGGGAAGAATTCGGCGCGATGGCTTACGGCACCGAAGCGCTGCACATCATGCGGGCCGAAAAGGGCTTTATCATGATCGGCGACGAGACCGATGGCACGATCATTCCACAGGATCTGGGGCTTGATTGGGCAATCAGCAAGAAAAAGGCCGACTTCCTTGGCAAACGTGGTCAGGAACGCAGCTTCCTTGCCAACCCGGACCGCTGGAAACTGGTCGGGTTCGAGACGCTGGACGGGTCGGTGGTGGAGGATGGCGCGTATATCCCCGAGCATGGGGTGAATGCCAACAACCAGCGCCGCGTGCAGGGCCGCGTGACCTCGACCTATCATTCGCCGACACTTGGGCGCGGCATCGCCATGGGCTTGCTGCGACAGGGCCCGGCGCGGATGGGTGAGGTGATAGAGTTTACACGGATGGATGGCGGCACCACCAAAGCGCGGGTCGTGAACGCGGTGTTCTTTGACAAAGACGGGGAGAAGCAGAATGTCTGATCCGGTCACCGCGCTTTCGGGCGCACGTTATGATGGCTTTGCTTCGGTGCGCGAAATTGGCCCGCTTGGCATGATCACCCTGCGCGCCAAAGAGGGCACGCCGGGGCTGGAGGCGGCGGTTCTGGCCGTTACCGGTTGCGCGCTGCCTGCGGTGCGGCGGATTGTGCGGCAAGGCGAGCGGGCGGTGGGCTGGATGAGCCCGGATGAGTTGCTGCTGGTGGTGCCTTACGCCGATGTGGCGGCGGCATTGGCCAGTATCGCGCAGGCGCTGGAGGGCCAGCATCATCTGGTCGTTGATGTCTCAGACGCGCGGGCGGTGTTCCGCATTGAAGGCGCGCGCGCCGATCAGGTGTTGCGCAAGCTGTCGCCGGTGGATTTCGACCATTTGGCGCCGGGTGAGGTGCGCCGCAGCCGCGCGGCGCAGGTTGCGGCGGCATTCTGGGCCGAGGACGCAGGCTTTACGCTGGTGTGCTTCCGCTCGGTCGCGGGCTATGTGATGGGGGTTCTGAGCGTATCGGCCCAGCCGGGGTCTGAGCTGTAGGCGTTGCACCGGGGGTTTTGCACCCCCAGACCCCGCAGAGTATTTTGGCCTGGATGAAGCTAAAGACCGACCATGCGGCGGATATCTTGTGGCGTGGCCCCTTCGGCACGGTATCTGGACAGGGCGCGCGCGTCGTCGCGTTTGGCCAGCCGCTTGCCCTGATCATCGCGGATCAGGCGGTGGTGATGGTAGAGCGGCGTGGGCAGGCCCAGCAGGCGTTGCAGCAGGATGTGGATGGCGGTGGCGTAAAACAGGTCTTCGCCGCGGCTGACATGGGTGATGCCTTGGGCCGCATCATCGACCACGACGGACAGGTGGTATGAGGTGCCGAAATCCTTGCGGGCGAGGACCACATCACCGATGCGTCGGGTGTAATCCTCGGCCGTGGTGATTGTGGAGGCGGGGTGCGTCGGGCCGGTTTCGCTGAAGGTCAGGCCCTCACCAAGCAGCGCATGGGTATTGGCAATGTTAAGGCGCAGGTGTTGGTCAGTCGGGCGAGGGACTTGGGGGGCGTGCTGCGGGCGGCAGGTTCCGGGATAGACCGGTCCATCGGGGCCATGGTGCGGCGCGCCTTCTTGCGGGGCGGCAAGGGCGGTTTCGATGTCACGGCGGGTGCAGGTGCAAGGGTAGAGATACCCCGCCTGCCAAAGCCGGTCGAGGGCGGCATGATACGCGCGCAGGCGGTCTGACTGGCGCATCGGCGGCGCGTCCCAGCAAATACCCAGCCAGTGCAGATCGTCTAGCAGCTGCGCCTCCCACTCAGGTTTGCTGCGCTGTTGATCGATATCTTCCACCCTGAGCAGGAAGGTGCCGTTGTGGCGGCGCGCCATGTCATGTGCGAGCAGCGCCGAATAGGCATGGCCAAGGTGCAGCGGACCGGTGGGCGAGGGCGCAAACCGCGTTACGACAGCCACGTGGTAAACACTTGCTTGGCGCGGTCGGTATAGGCTTTGTAGCGGTCTTTGCGGCCCCTGCGCCCGCCTTTTGCGTCAATCGGCGGGAAAAGCCCGAAGTTGACGTTCATCGGCTGAAAGGTTTTTGCCTCGGCCCCGCCGGTGATATGGGTAATAAGCGCGCCGGTCGCGGTCTCGGGCGGCGGCGGCGGCAGCGTCTCGCCCTTGATTTCGGCGGCGGCCATGCGGCCCGCGAGCAGACCCATGGCGGCGCTTTCGACATAGCCCTCAACGCCCGTAATCTGCCCGGCGAAACGGATATGCGGGTGCGTTTTCAGGCGCATCTGATCATCCAGCAGGGTGGGCGAGTTGATGAAGGTGTTGCGGTGGATGCCGCCAAGACGGGCAAAGCTTGCATTGGTCAGGCCGGGAATGCGTTTGAAAACATCAGTCTGCGCGCCGTACTTCATTTTGGTCTGAAAGCCGACCATGTTGAAAAGCGTGCCCAGCTTATTGTCACGGCGCAGTTGCACCACGGCATAGGCTTTGACATCGGGCTGATGCGGGTTGGTCAGGCCGACTGGCTTCATCGGGCCAAAGCGCAGGGTTTCGCGGCCGCGTTCGGCCATCACTTCTATCGGCAGGCAGCCATCGAAATAGCCTGCGGTTTCATTCTCATGGAACTCGGTCTTGTCGGCGGCCAGCAGCGCGTCGATAAAGTCCTCATACTGGTCGCGGGTCAGCGGGCAGTTGATATAGGCGGTCTGTTCTTCAACCGTTTCGCCCTTGTCATAGCGTGACTGCATCCACGCCACTGACATATCGACAGAATCGGCATAGACGATGGGCGCGATGGCATCGAAAAACGCCAGCGCATCGGCCCCGGTGGCGGCGCGGATGTTTTGGGCCAATGCACCAGAGGTCAGCGGGCCGGTGGCGATGATCCAGTGGCCATCGGTCGGAAGTTCGGTGATTTCCTCGTAAGATACGGAAATCAGCGGATGGGCCATGATCCGCGCGGTGACGCTTTGGGCAAAAGGGTCGCGATCCACCGCCAGAGCGCCACCTGCGGGCAAGCGATGCACTGCGGCCTGTTCCATGATCAACCCGTTTGCCGCGCGCATTTCCCAATGCAAAAGGCCAACGGCATTGCTTTCGTGGTCATCAGACCGGAAAGAGTTGGAGCAGACCATTTCGGCCAGATGCCCGGTGCGGTGGGCAAAAGTGCCGACCTTTGGCCGCATCTCGTGGATAACCACGGTGATGCCTTGCTGCGCCGCCTGCCAGGCGGCCTCTGATCCGGCCATGCCGCCGCCGATGATGTGGAGTGTTTTGCTCATCCGTGGGAGATATCCCGGCACCCGGCTGCTTTCAAGGCGTGGCATATGGCCGTGACTTATGATTGCGTCAGACCAAGGCAATCCGTTCGCGTTGGCTGGTATCGGGGTAGGGACGGTAAAGGCCGACTTCAACCGATGCGATCATCTGGTGCATCAGGTCATAGCGGCGGCCCGCGTCGTCATCTGCGGCGGCGAGTGCGGCGAAGGCGTCATCCAGCGCGGCCATGCCCGGCACATCAATCTCCAGCAGGAAATCAGGGTGCGCGCCCGAGGCAAGGCCGAATTTGCGCCGCATCAGACGCCAGCCGGTGATGAGACCACGTGTTTGCAGATGCTGCATCCAGCCATCAACGGCCTTGGCAAACGCAAGTGCCCGGCAATCCTGGCGCAGTTCGATCATGCAGTGATAAAGGTTCATCGGTCGTATCCTCCTGTGGAGAAGGATACGGTCGTTTGATGTGCAAATCGTTAAGCGCCGCCTTTGCGCCGTCATCAGCCGCCGGGCAGAAGGTCGATGATGCTGCGGCGGTCAAAAGTGGCACCGCGCTTGGCCCCGAAGTTTACCTTCACGCCAACGCCGACATATGCCTCTGATCCGATTCCGTCGATCCGCGCCTGACCAAGTTCCCCGGTAAGGTTCAGGCCTGGCAGTGCCGCCACTTCTCCGATAATGGCAAACTTGGCGGCATCGGCACCATCGACGTTCAAAAGATCAAACCGCGCGCCGAGCATGGCCGAGTCTGTCAATGAGTATTCGCCCTTTACGCCAATGACTGTGCCATTGCTGCCCCCATCCTTGGCGATGGTCAAAAAGGCCTCGGTCCCGAAGGCACCTGCCTGATGGCCAACCTCGACGCCGAAATAATTCAGATTTTCGTGCTCGATGCGATCGCGGCCGATAAATGCACCAACCGAGGTGCTTTCGTTGACATGGAAAATCGCGTGCAAACCAAAATTCGTGTTGTCCAGATTGGTTGCATTGAACTTGGTCAAGGCAAAGTCTCCCTGCACCGAAAATTGCTGCGAAAGGCCAAACTCCATGGAGCTGCCAAGCGACAGCTTGTTGACATCGGTGGCGGGGCTGCTGCCGATAAAGCTGGAATATCCCAGCGACAGTGAACCGCCCGTGACTTCAAAAGCCTGCACTGCAGATGCGCAGAAAAGACCGGCCAGGGCCAAGGAAAGGGTATGCTTCATTTCTGCCTCGATTTTCTTTGTATACGCGCATTTTTTTGCACATTGACAATAAGATACGCCCTATGACGCTGCGGTGTAAACGCGCCCGATCAGTCCTTGCCCGTTTGTGACTTGGGCGCAACAACCTCCGGTTGCCGCGTCTGCGCCGCGTGGAAAAGGGCCGTGCGGTGCTTTGCGACAAAGGCTGCATCATCTGCTGGGATCAGGCCCAGCTCGACGGCCTTGTCAAAAAAGCCGCGCGCGGGCAGGCCGCCCGACAAACGCCCTTTACACACAGACGCGCGCAACGGGTGGCCGTTGCGCGCGTCAATCACCATCAGCGCCTCTAGCGCTGCGGTCAGTTCGGCCATCCGCCAGCCCAGATCGCGGGAAAGCTGGCCATAAGTGATCGTCAGACCAGCGGCGGCCAGATCGGCCAGCCGCTGCTCCAGCTCACTCATCGGCCTGTTCGGCCACGCGGGCGACGGAGACGACCAGCTCGTCGCGGCCCACATTGAACACCCGCACGCCCCCGGCAGAGCGCGAACGGAAGCTGATCTGATCGACCGGCACTCGGATCGACTGCCCGGTCGAGGTCGCCAGCATGATCTGATCAGACAGCTCGACGGGGAAAGAGGCAATCAGCCGCCCGCCGCGCATCGCCTTGTCCATCGCCATCACGCCCATACCGCCCCGCCCGCGCACCGGATAGCCGTGCGAGGATGACAGTTTGCCCGCCCCGCCTTCGGTTATGGTCAGGATCAGATCTTCCAGCGCCGACATCTCAGCATAGCGTTCGGGCGAAAGCTGGCCTGCCGCAACGGTTTCTTCTTCGTCATCGGCCTCTGCCTCATCCTCGGCGGCGCCGGCCATCAGGCGGCGTTGCTTAAGATAGGCCTCGCGTTCCTCTGGCGTGGCCTCGAAGTGGCGGATGATCGCCATCGACACCACTTGGTCGCCCGTCGCCAGACGAATGCCGCGTACCCCCGTCGATCCGCGCGATTTGAAGACGCGGATGTCGGTGGTGGAGAAGCGGATCGCGCGGCCAAGGGCGGTGACCAGCATCACATCGTCATTTTCATCAGCAATCGCGGCGTTTACCAAAGAGACCCCTTCGGGCAGGTTCATCGCGATTTTGCCGTTGCGTTTGACGTTGGTGAAATCCGACAGATCGTTCTGGCGCACATCGCCATCGCTGGTGGCAAAGACGATCTGCAGGGTTTCCCACTCATCCTCGGGCACATCGACGGGCATCAGCGCCGCAATCGAGACGCCTTGCAGGATCGGCAGGATGTTGACAATCGCCTTACCCTTGGCGGTGCGCCCGGCCAGTGGCAGACGCCAGGTTTTCAGCTTGTAGACCATGCCATCGGTCGTGAAAAACAGCAGCCAGGTATGGGTGTTGGCCACGAAAAGCGTAGTCACCACATCATCTTCTTTGGTTGCCATCGAAGACAGACCCTTGCCGCCACGGTTCTGCTGTCGGAATTCGGCCAGCGGCGTGCGCTTGATATAGCCGCCGCTGGTGATCGTCACGACCATGTCTTCGCGCTCAATCAGGTCTTCGTCTTCCATATCGCCGGCCCAGTCGACGATTTCGGTGCGGCGCGGAACGGCGAAAAGCTGTTTCACCTCGCGCAACTCGTCCGAGATGATGGCCATTATCCGTTCACGCGATCCCAGAATTTCAAGGTATTCCTTGATCTTGCCTGCCAGTTCTTCCAGTTCGTCCGTGACTTCCTTGACGCCAAGCGCCGTCAGGCGTTGCAGGCGCAGTTCCAGAATGGCGCGGGCCTGAACTTCGGACAGGTTATAGGTGCCGTCGTCGTTCATCGTGTGGCTTGGATCGTCGATCAGCAGGATATAAGGCGCGATATCGGCGGCGGGCCAACGGCGCGTCATCAGCTTTTCACGCGCTTCCGCCGCATCGGCAGAGCCGCGGATGGTGCGCACAATTTCGTCCACATTCGACACGGCGACAGCCAGACCGCACAGAATATGGCTGCGCTCGCGGGCTTTGCGCAGTTCGAACGCGGTGCGGCGTGCTACCACTTCTTCGCGGAAGGTGATGAAATGCGTGAGGAAATCGCGCAAGGTCAGCTGTTCGGGGCGGCCACCGTTCAGCGCCAGCATGTTACAGCCGAAAGAGGTCTGCATCGGCGTAAAGCGGAACAACTGATTTAGCACCACATCGGCCGTTGCGTCGCGTTTCAACTCGATCACAACGCGAATCCCGATGCGGTCAGATTCGTCGGCGACAGCCGCGATGCCCTCGATCCGCTTTTCGCGCACCAGTTCGGCGATTTTTTCGATCATGGAGGCCTTGTTGACCTGATAGGGCACCTCATCAATGATGATGGCATACCGGTCTTTGCGGATTTCCTCGATATGGGTCTTGGACCGGATGATGACCGAGCCGCGTCCCTCCAGATAGGCTTTGCGCGCGCCAGCGCGGCCAAGGATCGTGGCCCCGGTGGGGAAATCGGGGGCGGGGATGATCTCCATCAGCGCCTCGGATGACAGATCCGGGTTTTCGATCAGGGCCAGTGTGCCGTCGATCACTTCGCCAAGGTTGTGGGGCGGGATGTTTGTGGCCATGCCAACCGCGATACCACCCGCGCCATTGACCAGCATGTTCGGGAACCGCGCGGGCAGGACCGTGGGTTCGCGGTCTTTGCCATCATAGTTGTCTTGAAAATCAACAGTTTCCTTGTCGATATCGGCCAACAGAAATGCCGACGGCTTGTCCATGCGCACTTCGGTGTAGCGCATCGCAGCAGCGGAATCCCCGTCCATTGAGCCAAAGTTGCCCTGACCGTCCAGCAGTTTCAAAGACATCGAAAACGGCTGTGCCATCCGCACCAGTGCGTCATAAATCGCAGAGTCACCGTGAGGGTGATATTTCCCCATCGTATCGCCCACCGGACGGGCCGATTTGCGGTAAGGCTTGTCATGGCTGTTGCCAGATTCACTCATCGCGAAAAGAATGCGCCGATGCACAGGCTTCAGCCCGTCACGCAGATCAGGGATCGCGCGGCTGACGATCACGCTCATCGCGTAATCCAGATAGGCGGTCTTCATCTCGGCTGCGATGTCGATCTGAGGTCCGGTGTGAACCGGCTTTTCATCTTTGGTATCAGTATCTTCTGGCGTGTCGCTCATGTGGTCGGTGCCTTCCTTGCGGGGGGGCTATATCTTGTTGGCATAACCTTACACCATGCAAGGGATGGGGTGCAATGGCACCCCGATGCCCGATTTGGCAGCCACAACGGCGGGGTGATAATAAATTGAAATCATTGATTATTAATCTGTCTTTGGCATGATTTCAAAAGGGGGAGCCTGAACAGGAGACTCATATGGAAAAAACCGAGACGGAGCTGATGCTGAAAGGCTATGGGTTGACCACGGCAGAGATGTTCTACCGGATGCCGGATTACCGCAATGTTCTCAATACTTTCGTGTGGCAGGACTATGATCTGGCCCCCGACTACCCGCGCTTGTTCAAATTCATCGAATACTGGCAGGAAAAGATCGATGGCCCGCTGCATTCGG
Organism: Pseudotabrizicola sp.; assembly: GCF_030684215.1. Lineage (GTDB taxonomy): Bacteria > Pseudomonadota > Alphaproteobacteria > Rhodobacterales > Rhodobacteraceae > Pseudotabrizicola. The sequence continues at coordinate 82,832 of NZ_JAUXOV010000021.1, read as the reverse complement.
TGCGTTTCAGCCACAAGCGACTGATTGGCCCGAATGAATGGCGCAATGTGGTGGGGGAATTCCGGCTGCATTAGGCGGCTGGCTCTGGCACCCCGGCAGATCGCTCGCTAAGGTTCCCCTCGCATGAGGGAGGAACACGGCATGACACAGCGCAGCATTCTGATCACCGGGGCAGGGTCTGGCATTGGGCGGGCGACCGCACGGGCCTTTATCGGGGCGGGCTGGCGCGTGGCGCTGGTGGGCCGGCGTGAGGATGCGCTGCGTGAAACGGCGGGCACGCATGAAGCGCTGGTTCTGCCGCTGGATGTGACGGACCCCGCGCAGGTTGACGCAGGCTTTGCGCGGGTAGAGTCGACGTTCGGGCGGCTGGATGTTTTGTTCAACAATGCAGGCATGTCTTTGCCCGGCAAACCTATTGACGAGATTGCGGTGGCCGACTGGTTGGCGCTGTCGAATGTGAACATCACCGGCATGTTCTTGTGTGCCCGTGCGGCCTTTGGATTGATGCGCCGGCAAAGCCCGCAGGGCGGACGGATCATCAACAACGGATCCATCAGCGCCGACCGTCCGCGACCGGGGTCGGCGCCCTATACCATGTCAAAACATGCGGTCAGCGGGCTGACCAAGACGTTGGCGGTGGACGGGCGGCGGTTTGATATCGCTTGCGGTCAGATCGACATTGGCAACGCCGCCAGCGAAATGACTGCCGGGTTCTCGGCTGGTATGCCGCAAGCCAGCGGCGAGATGCGGCCCGAACCCCTGATGCCGGTTGTGCATGTGGCCGAGGCGGTTTTGCATATGGCCAACCTGCCGCCGGATGTGAACGTGCCGTTCATGACCATTATGGCGCGCGACATGCCCTATCTTGGGCGCGGCTGATCCGGTTCGCGCTTAGCCAAGGCCGGGTTTGCAGAACATGTCATACATCAGCGCAATGGTACGGCTGACCTTTGGGTCTTGAATGGCATAGTGAATGGCCTTGCCCTCACGGCGGCACGACACCAGCCCTTCAAGCCGCAGGCGCGACAGTTGTTGGCTTACGGCGGCTTGCCGGCTGTCAAGCAGGCGCTCCAGATCGGTCACGGTCTTTTCGCCCGATGACAGATGGCACAGGATCATCAACCGCCCTTCATGGCTCAGCGCCTTGAGAAAGCTGGCGGCCATTGCGGCCTGCACCTCCATCGCTGCGGGGGGCAATGCTTCACAACCGGCCTCAACTGGCCGTGCGCTGTCGGTGTGATTTGTCATGCTGTCCACTGACATGGCTCCATTCCGCCCCGGTGGTTTCCGGTTCCACCAATGTAATGCGTGATGGCCCCCCGAGACAAGGGTGCCATCACGACCGGGTGTTTTGCCGCGTCAGCGACCCCTGATCCGCGGGTCAAGCGCATCGCGCAGGCCGTCACCGATGTAGTTCACCGACAAAACGGTCAGCGAAATCGCGACACCGGGCCAGATCACCCGCTCGGGGTATTGCTGGATGTAATCGACGCCATCAAACAGTAACCGACCCCACGTCGGGAAATCCGGCGGAAAGCCAAGGCCAAGGAAGGACAGCGCGCTTTCGGTGATGATGGCGCTTGCGATGCCAAGCGTGGCCGACACCATGATCGGGCTGACCACATTGGGCAGGATATGGCGCAGGATCATCCGGCGTGATGGCGTGCCGATCGACCGCGCGGCCAGCACGAATTCGCGCTCCTTCAGCGCCAGTACCTCGCCACGCACGATGCGGGCGGCCTGCATCCAGCTGGTCACACCGATAGCGAACACGATCAGCAGAAAGGTGCCGCTTTCTGGCCCCATGGCGCGGGCCAGCGGGTCGCGGAACAACATGACCATGACCAGCAGCAAAGGCAGCAGCGGCAGGGCAAGGAACAGGTCTGTCAGGCGCATCAGCGGGCCGTCAAGGCGTTTGAAATACCCTGCCGTCACCCCAACAAGCGTGCCAAGGAAGATCGAGATCAGCATGGCCACCATGCCAACCGCAATCGAGACCTGCCCGCCCTTCATCATCCGGGCCAGCATGTCACGGCCAAGCTGATCGGTGCCCAGTGGGAATTGCCAGCTTGGCGGTTTGTTCCGGGTGCGGATCATCTCTGCCCCGTTGGGGTTGATATAGCTCGGATCAACGGTCCAGATAAAGGGACCGATGGTCACGAACAGGATCAACAGCACAAACACCGTCAGGGCTGCAACGGCGCCCTTGTGTGTCTTGAACTGCGACCAGACATCCGCCCATTGGCTGCGGGGTTTTTCAATGACGGATGTATCAGTCATAGCGGATCCTCGGGTCGAGCATGCCATAGAGCACGTCGGCAATCAGGTTGAACATCACGATCAGCACGGCAAAGATAAAGGTCAGGGTTTGCACCATCGGCAGGTCAGACCCTTGGATGGCGTTGATCAGCAATGCGCCCAGACCGTTCACCTTAAACACCTGTTCGGTGATGATTGCGCCGCCGAAAATGGTGGGGATACCCAGCGCAATGACCGTAACCACCGGGATCAGCGAGTTGCGCAGCACGTGTTTCAGCACCACCACACGTTCAGACATGCCCTTGGCGCGGGCGGTGCGCACATAATCCTGCGCCAGATTGTCCAGCATGGACGATCGCATATAGCGGCTGATCTGTGACGCATTATACAGCGCCAGCACGGCCACAGGCATCGCCATCTGTTTGACCTGAAGCATGAAACTGTCCCAGTCCGTCACCTTGAGCGAGGTGTTGTAGATCGATGGGAACCAGCCAAGGTTGACCGAAAACACCAGGATCAGCACCACGCCGGTAAAGAAGGTCGGCACCGAAAACCCGATCATTGCAATGAACGTGCCCAACTGGTCGAACCATGAATACTGCCGGTAGGCCGAGTAAATTCCAATGGGCACCGCGATGATCACGCCGATGACATAGGCCGAGCCCACCACCGTCAGGGTCTGCGGCATGCGCTCAACGATGATATCCATCACCGGGCTACGCGACTGCCAGCTGACGATCCGCTGCATGCCTTGGGAATAGCTGCTGCCAAAGATGCTGTCGATCAGCACCAGCGGTTCAACATAGAAAAACTGTTTGAGCCAAAGCAGATAGCGCACGAAAATCGGCTCGTTCGCGCCCATGGCCTCGATGATCTTGAGCCGCACCTCGGGGGGAACGGTCAGGGGAATCTGGCTCATCGGTGAGCCAGGCGCGAAATCGACCAGCAGGAAGATCACCAGACTGATGAACAGAAGCGTCGGAATCGCCAGCAGCAACCGACGGATCGTAAAGGTGAGCATGGGCAACGCCTCGAGTCAGCAGTCGTTGAGGGAGGGGGAACAGAAAAGGAAGGCGGGGCGGGAGTCTGAAAAACCCCGCGCCCCGCCCCGATGTCAGATCACTTGATGCGGAACCAGTCGCTTGCGTTCCACAGTTCTGAATCCCAAGTGTTCAGAACAACACCACCAAGCGTGGTGGAATGCGCCGACAGGCGGCCACGGTGCACCAGCGGCACGATCACATAGCTGTCTTTCGTCAGCATCTCGTTCAGGCGGATGGCGATTTCGCCGCGCTTGTCCATGTCGCGGGTCGCGGCCAGTTCGGCGACCAGCGCATCATAGGCCGGATCGCAGAAGCGGTTGACGTTTTCACCCTGCCAGCCGTTCGCCGGGCTTGGGGCCTTGTCGCACAGGTATTGCGCAAGGTAGGGTTCCGGATCGGTGCCGTCGAAGTTGTTGGCATACATTTCCACGTCTGCATAGAACTTCTGGAACGTGTCCGGCGAGCCTGGGTCGCCACCGAAGTAGACGCCACCATCAATGGACTTCAGCTCGACATCGACGCCCAGCTCGTTCCACCAGCCCTTGATCAGGGCCTGAAAGTCCTGACGCACGGCGTTGACCGAGGTTTGGTACAGGATTTTCAGCGGCTTGCCGTCTTTTTCGCGGATGCCGTTGGCCCCCACGGTCCAGCCTGCTTCGTCCAGCAGGGCCTTGGCGCCGTCCATGTCCTGCGCGATGCAATCGGTGTTGGGCGAGGCAAAGGTCGCAGGCGCCGGCACCAGGTTGCAGGTCGGCTGGCCTGCGTTGCCATAGCCGACCTCGACCAGCAGGGCGCGGTCAATTGCCATCGACAGTGCCTTGCGCACGCGCAGATCCGACAGGAACGGGTGCGGATGCGCGGCGGTCGAACGCTCGCCCTCGGGCAGGTCCGGCGACGGGTTGGTCAGGTTCATTTCGATCCGCTCGACCAGCGTGCCAAAGGCCGAAACGAACTGGCCCTTGCCGCCCTTTTCCATCTGGACTTGCAGTTCGGGGTTGATTTGGGTGTTCCAGGCGTAATCGAATTCGCCGGTTTCCATCACCGCACGGGCCGCTCCGGCTGCGTCGCCGCCGCCCTTGACGGTCATGGTGGCGAAGGCCGGTTTGGCCGGGTCGCGGTAGTTCGGGTTTGCGGCCAGTTCGACCACGTCATTCACCTTGAAGTCGGTGACCATGAACGGGCCGGTGCCGATGGGCTTGAAGTTCTGCTCGGTGCAGGTTGGTGCGGCTGCACCAAGGCAATTGGCGAATTGTGCCGCCTGCAGAATGGGCGAGGTACCACCGACAAAGGCGGTGAACGGGTTCGGCTTCGGTGCGGTCCAGGTGATCTTGACGGTCAGCTCGTCAATGGCCTCGACCTTCTCGATGCCCTCATAGCGCGCGGCCTGCGCGCAGCCACCGGCAGGATCGGTGCAATATTGGTAGGAGAACACCGCATCGGCCGAGGTGAACGGCGTGCCATCCGACCAGACCAGACCGGGGGTGATCTTCCAAGTGATTGTGGTCAGATCCTCAGAGATACCGCCGTTTTCCACGGACGGAATCTCGGTGACCAAGCGCGGGATGACATTGCCATCCTGGTCAAAGCCGGCCAGCGGTTCCAGCACAAGGCTGCCCACTTCCACATCTTTGGTGCCCGAAGACAGATAGGCGTTCATGATCGACACGGCCTGCGAATACAGAACCTTGACGTTGCCATCGGCCCCGCGTTCCGCAAATGCGGCAGGCGCAAAGGCCAGCGTGGCGGCGGCACCCAGAAGGGCGGTTTTCAGTTTCATTGAGAGACTCCTTGTTGGTTGTGCTCTTTGGCCTCGAATACGCCGGTTGATCCGGCGACACTGGTATTGGGGTACAGGTGGCAGGCGACCATACGGCCCGGTTCCACTTCGACCAGTTCGGGTTTGACCTGACGGCACAGGTCAAACACCTTGGGGCAACGGGTGCAGAAGTTGCAGCCCTTGGGCGGATTGGCGGGGGAGGGCACATCGCCTTGCAGGATGATCCGCTGGCGCGACCGCGCAAGGGTCGGGTCGGGTTCGGGCACCGCTGACAGCAGCGCCTCGGCGTAAGGATGCAAGGGGCGCGCATAGAGCGCATCGCGCGGGGAAAGCTCCGCGATCCGGCCCAGATACATCACCGCCACCCGGTCCGCGATATGGCGCACCATCGACAGATCATGGCTGATAAACAGATAAGTCAGGCCCAGCTTTTCCTGCAAATCTTCCAGCAGGTTGACCACCTGCGCCTGAATCGACACATCCAGTGCAGCAATCGGTTCGTCACAGACAATGAACCGCGGGTTCAGCGCAAGAGCGCGCGCAATGCCGATGCGCTGACGCTGACCGCCGGAAAATTCATGCGGAAAGCGGTTGGCAAAGCGGCGGTTCAGACCGACCGCATCCATCAGTTCGTAAATCCGGGCGAGCTTTTGGGTGCTGTCCAGGTCGGTATGCTCATCCAGCGGCTCGCCGATGATATCGGCAAGGGTCATGCGCGGGTTCAGACTGGCTTGCGGGTCTTGAAACACCATCTGCATTTGCGGGCGTGCTTTGCGCAACGCCTCGGGGGCAAGGGTGGCGACGTCGGTGCCGTTGATGACCACATTGCCAGCGGTGATTTCATACAGCCGCAGCAGGGCGCGGCCCACGGTGGATTTGCCGCAACCGGATTCGCCAACCAGACCAAGCGTTTCCCCCGGCATTATATCGAAGCTGACCCCATCAACGGCCTTCACATCGCCGGTGTGGCGGCGCAGCAGGCCCGAATAGATCGGGAAATACATCTTCAGTCCGCGCACCTGCACCAGCGGGGTGATGGATTTCGGCGCCTGATCAAGCATGGGCCACCTCGGCTGTCCAATGGCAGGCTACGTCATGCCCCTGACCGACGGCCCGACCGTCAATCGCGCGGCGCTCAGGGTTTTCGGCCTCGCACCGGGCAAAGGCATGGGCGCAGCGGGCGCGGAACGGGCAGGCGGTGGGCGCGCCGATCAGGATCGGCGGCTGGCCTTCGATCACCTGAAGCCGCGCCTCGCGTTCGCCGGTCAGCGACGGAATGGTTTTCAGCAGGGCGCGGGTATAGGGGTGCTGCGGGTTGGCAAACAACTCTTTGACCGGGGCCTGTTCTACCACCTGACCGCCATACATCACCATCACCCGGTCTGCGATCCCGGCGATCACGCCCAGATCATGCGTGATCCAGACAATCGCCATCCCCAGCTTTTGCCGCAGGTCTTTCACCAGTTCCAGAATTTGTGCCTGAATGGTCACATCCAGTGCCGTTGTCGGCTCGTCCGCGATCAGCACATCGGGGTCGCAGGCCAGTGCAATCGCGATCATCACCCGCTGACGCATGCCGCCGGAAAACTGGTGCGGATAGGATTTCAGCCGCGCCGCCGCATCGGGGATACCGACCAGCGCCAGCAATTCCGCCGCGCGGACCTCGGCCTGTTTCTTGTTCATCCCCATGTGCCGGATCAGCGGTTCCATGATCTGGTTGCCAACCGTGAACACCGGATTCAGGCTGGTCATCGGGTCTTGAAACACGAAACCCACCTTGGCTCCGCGCACATCGCGCAGTTCATCAGCGCTGATTTTCAACAGGTCGCGGTCGCCCAACATCACAGTGCCCGCCCGCACATCAGCAGGCGGCGAGGGCAAAAGCCCGATCAACGACATCATCGTTACAGACTTGCCAGAACCACTTTCCCCGACAACGCCCAAAAGTTCACCGGGGTTGAGATGGAAGCTGACAGAATTAACGGCATGCACTTCACCCCCGCGGGTGCGAAATACGGTCTTTAGCCCCCGGACATCAAGGACGGGCGCGGCCCCATCGGCCATATGTTAACCCCCAAGTCGTTCTTTTTATTTATTTTTTCGGCGCTGGCACCAAGGGCCCGCCCGTGATTTGACCAAGTGTTAGATATTTTTCTGCATCCCGCAAGCAGCTTGTTTGCGCTTCCCTTGCGTCAGCCGTTGGAGGCTTGACCTTGCCCGTTTTTGCGGCGCACCTTTGCCACAACCGCAACAAGGACGCGCCCATGACCCAAAGACTCTCGCCGCGGCAAATCCTTGATCGCTTGGTGGCGTTTCCCACGGTCAGCCGTGACACCAACCTGCCCTTGGTGGATTGGGTAGAGACCTATCTGGCCAGCCATGGCATCACCGCTCATAGGCATTGGAATGAGGACCGGACCAAGGCCGGGCTGTTTGCCCATGTCGGCCCGATGGAGCCGGGCGGGGTGATTCTGTCGGGCCATACTGATGTAGTGCCGGTCGATGGTCAGGACTGGACCTCGGACCCGTGGACAGTGACCGAGCGCGACGGGCGGATTTACGGGCGCGGCACCTGCGACATGAAGGGGTTTGATGCGCTGTCGATCTGGGCGCTGGTTGAGGGCCAAGCGCGTGGGGTGCGTCGCCCGCTGCAGATCGCGCTGTCCTATGACGAAGAAACCGGCTGCATGGGCGCGCCGCCCTTGATTGCATCATTGCAAGCCGCGTTCCCAAAGGCCGATCTGGCAATCATTGGCGAGCCGTCGCGGATGAAGGCGGTCAATGGCCACAAGGGCGGGGCGGGCTACCGCGTGCATGTGCGCGGGTTCGAAGTGCACTCATCATTGCTGCCGCAAGGGGTCAGCGCGATCATGGAAGCTGCCCGCCTGATCATGTGGGCCAATGATCGCAACGCAGAAAACCGTGCCAAGCCTGCCTCGGCGGTGGCGGCGTTGTTCGATCCACCCTGTACCACTCTGCACACCGGTATGATCTCGGGCGGAACCGCGCATAACATCACCGCTGCCGATTGCCGCTATGTGATGGAATTTCGCGTGGTGCCGGGTGAATCCCCCGAAGACTGGTGCCAGGCGTTTGAGGCCGAGGTGGAGCAATTGCGCGCCGCCATGCAAGCTGTGCGTCCCGAAGCCGATGTGCTGCTGGAGCGGTTTTTTGACGTGCCGCCCTTGGTGCCCGAAGCCCAAGGCACAGCCGAGGCGCTGGTGCGTCGCCTGACCGGCGACAATGCCACCCATGTTGTCAGCTATGGCACAGAGGCCGGGCATTTTCAGGCGGCAGGCATTTCCAGCGTTGTCTGCGGCCCCGGCGACATCGCGCAGGCCCATCAGGCCGACGAATATCTGGAGCTTAGCGAGTTTCACGCAGGGCAAGCGTTCATGGAAAAGCTGCTGGCTGATCTGATATGAGCTTTCCGATCTCGCTGGCGACGCCTATCCGCTTTCCCGGTCCGCTGCCCGCAGCGGCCGACGTGGTGGTGTTGGGCGGCGGGATCATCGGAGTGATGACTGCTCTATACCTGGCGCAGGCCGGGCAAAAGGTGGTCTTGTGCGAAAAGGGCCGGATCGCGGCGGAGCAAAGCAGCCGCAACTGGGGCTGGATCCGCCAACAGGGGCGCGACAAGGATGAATTGCCGATCGTGGTTGAATCGCTGCGGCTTTGGCAGGGGTTTGCGCAGACCTTTGGCGACGCGTTGGGCTTCTCGCAGGCCGGAGTGATCTATCTGGCCAATACCGATGCCGCGTTAGAGGAGTATGAGGCGTTTTTGCCCCATGCGCAGGCAAATGGCGTCGATACCCGCATGCTGGCGCGCTGCGAGATTGCGACCATGCTGGGCTCCTCAGCCGCGTGGAGGGGCGCGATGATGACGCCCTCGGATGCACGGGCCGAGCCATGGGCCGCCGTGCCGCTGCTGGCAGGCCTTGCGGCTGAGGCGGGGGTGTGCATTGTAGAACATTGCGCCATCCGCGCGCTTGATGTGCAGGCGGGCGCGGTGGCGGGGGTGATCACTGAACAGGGCAGGGTACGCGCTGCACGGGTTGTGGTGGCTGCAGGCGCATGGTCGCGGCTGTTTCTGGCAGCGCATGGCGTGGCGATCCCGCAACTGTCGGTGCTGGCAAGCGTGGCCCAGACCGAGCCGATGCCCCAGATTTTCGCAGGCGGCGCCACCGACAGCCATTTCGCCTTTCGCCGCCGGATGGATGGCGGCTACACGCTGGCTCCGGGGGGCGAACATGATTTCTTCATCGGCCCCGATGCGTTTCGCAGCTTTGCCCATTATCTACCTGTGTTGAAAAAGGATTTCCGGTCAACCCATTTCCGCGCCATGGCCCCAAAGGGATATCCAGACGCATGGCGCACCCCGCGACGGTGGGGCGATGGCGCCAGCCCGTTTGAAGCAACGCGCATCCTGAACCCCGCGCCCAACATGGCTAGCCTTGGCCAGGTGCAAGACCGTTTTGCCGCTGCATTCCCCACGCTTGGCCGGCCAAAAATCAAATCCGCATGGGCCGGGATGATCGACACAATGCCCGATGTGGTGCCGGTGGTGGATCACGCAGCCATCTCTGGCCTGACCATCGCCACGGGCATGAGCGGGCACGGCTTTGGTATTGGTCCCGGCATGGGGCGGGTGGTGGCCGATCTGGTGATGGGGCGGGCCACAGGCCATGACCTGACCCGGTTTCGCCTGTCACGGTTCAGCGATGGCACCGCACCACAGGTCGGCCCGGCCCTCGCCTGATGCCTCAATTTTGATCAAAAGGTCAGAATGGCGTGCTGCCCCTCTTGAAGATGGGCGCATTCCGGCCCACCATCCGTGCAACCGATGGATAGGAGGCCCCGATGCCCGTCAAAAACCGTTTCGCCGAAATGCTGCCCGAAATCACCGAATGGCGGCGCGATTTCCACACTCACCCGGAACTCTTGTTTGAGGTGCACCGCACTGCTGCGCGCGTGGCCGACCTCTTGCGTGAGTTCGGCTGTGACGAGGTGGTGACTGGCATCGGCCGCACCGGGGTTGTCGGCGTGATCCATGGCAAAACCGACACCGCAGGCCGCGTCATCGGGTTGCGCGCCGATATGGATGCGCTGCCGATCAATGAACAGACCGGGGTGGATTACGCCTCGACCACGCCCGGCGTGATGCATGCCTGCGGCCATGACGGCCACACCGCCATGCTGCTTGGGGCCGCGAAATATCTGGCCGAAACCCGCAACTTCGACGGCCGCGCCGTGGTCATCTTCCAACCCGCCGAAGAAGGCGGCGGCGGTGGGCGTGAGATGGTCAATGACGGCATGATGGACCGGTTCGGCGTGCAGGAAGTTTACGGCATGCACAACATGCCGGGCATCCCGCTTGGCACCTTCGCGATTCGCCCCGGTGCGATCATGGCGGCGGCAGACCAGTTTGAGATGACCGTCACCGGCAAGGGCGGCCACGCTGCCAAGCCGCATGATTGCATCGATACCACGGTTGTGGCTGCCCATATCATTGTGGCACTGCAGACCATTGCCAGCCGGGGGGTCGACCCGATGAAACAGGTCGTGGTCAGCGTCTGCACCGTGCAGACCGATTCCACCGCCCATAACGTGATCCCGCAGGTGGTAAAGCTGAAGGGCACGGTGCGAACCATGGACCCCGCCGTGCAGGATTATGTCGAACAGCGGATTTCCGAGATTGCGACCGGCACAGCCACGGCACTGGGTGCCAAGGCCACGGTCGATTATCAGCGCGGCTATCCGGTCACCGTCAACGCAGACGAAAATACCCGCCACGCCGTCGAGGTGGCCAAGTCAGTGTCAGGTCAGGTCGATGACAACACCGCCCCTTTGATGGGCGCCGAGGATTTCAGCTTCATGCTGAACGCCCGGCCCGGTGCCTATATCTTCCTTGGCAACGGTGACACCGCCATGGTCCACCATCCGGCCTATAACTTCGACGACAACGCTATCCCGTTCGGCTCAAGCTGGTATGCCGGCATGGTCGAATCTCGGATGCCCGCCGCCTGAATCAGACCCTGCCTCCCCCATTTTCTGTTCACAAATATCCTCGGGGGGGGCGCGAAGCGCCGGGGGGCAGACGGCCCCCCTGCACCTTGTCAATCATAACTCAGGCTGGTCGCCTTGCCGCGGAACACTGTATAAGACAGCACCGTATAGCCAATGATCATCGGCAGCACGAACAGCGCGCCAAACAGGATGATTTTCAGGCTTTCCGGGCTGGAGGCAGCCTCATATATCGTCAGCTGCTCGGGCACGATATAGGGGTAAAAACTGTAGCCCATCCCGAAAAATCCCAGCACCATCAAGGTGGTGGCTCCGGCGAACGGGAACCATGCAAAATGGTCGCCCTTGGTTGGCAGATGGCGCAGCGCGACCCATAGCAACACAATCAGCGCCAGCGACATCAGCGGCAACGGCGCCAGCAGCACCACCTCGGGAAAGCTGAACCAACGCTCAAATATCCGGGCACTGACAAAGGGTGTGGCCAGCGACACCGCGCCAAGCCCCAGCGCCATCCCCCAGATCCCGCCACGCGCCCAAGCCACAGCCTTTAGCTGCAACGCCCCGTCGGTCTTCAAGATGACCCACCCCGCACCGATAAAGCTGAATGCCACGGTCAGTGCACCTGCGGTCAGAACCGCGAAGACCACATGGAACACCGTCCATTCCAGCCCCATTACATACATGCCCAGCATGAACCCCTGCGACGCCGAGGTCATCAGACTGCCCGCAAAGAACGCCCGGTCCCATGACGGTTTATGCGCCAGCGGTGCCTTGGCGCGGAATTCAAATGCAACGCCGCGCAGGATCAAGCCGATCAGCATGATCGCAACCGGCAGATACAGTGCGGTCAGGATGGTGCCATGTGCGGTGGGAAAGGCCACCAGCAGAATGCCGATGGCCAAGACCAGCCAGGTTTCATTCGCATCCCAGAAGGGCCCGATCGACGCGATCATCCGGTCGCGTTCGGCGGGGGCTGCAAAGGGAAACAGCAGCCCCACGCCCAGATCAAACCCGTCAAGGATGACATAAAGCAGGATCGAAAGCCCCATCAGGGCGGCAAAGATCACCGGCAGGGTTGTGGCATCAAGGGTCATCGGTCTACTCCGCTGGGACAGATATGGGAGCGTCGCGCGGCTCTTCGCGGGTCGGGCTTTTGCCATCGGCGGCGCGGCGGGCAAGGTGCAGGATGACCCCGATATAGGCGATCATCAGCGCCAGATAGATCGCAATATATGCCATCAGCGTGGCCATCACCATCGGCGCCGCCACGTCGCCCACGGCGGCCTCGGTTGTCAGCACCCCCGTTACCAGCCAGGGCTGGCGACCGATTTCGGTCACATACCAACCCGCCAGCGTTGCCAGCCAGCCCGAAAATGCCATGCCGGTCGTTACCATCAGGAAGGGCCGGGGCAGGGCATCCGCGCCGCGCCGCCAGATCAGCAGAACCCCCAACCAAGACAGCGCCAGCATTGCCATGCCGGTGCCGACCATCACCCGGAACCCCCAGAACACCGGGGCCACAGGCGGGTGCATCACCGTGCCATCCTCGGCCACAAAGTCATTCAATCCTGGCACCACGCCACTGGCCGAATGCTTCAGGATCAGGCTTGCCCCGTTGGGCACAGCAATCTCGGCATGGTTGGTGCGCGCGGCCTCGTCGGGGATGGCGAACAGCAGCAGCGACACATTCGGCCCGGTTTCCCAGTTACCTTCCATCGCCGCCACCTTGGCCGGCTGATGCTCCAGCGTGTTCAGCCCATGCAGGTCGCCCATCAGGATCTGCAACGGGATCAGGACCGCGCCAAGGATCAGGCCAAATCGCAGTTGGGTGCTCACCGTTTCGGTCCGGTCACCGATCAGACGGCGGAAGGCCGCGATCCCGGCGATCAGAAAGGCCACGGTCAGGCCCGAGGCCAGCAACATATGTCCCAGACGATACGGCAGAGAGGGGTTGAAAATGATGGCAAACCAGTCGGTTGCATGTACGATTCCGTCGCGCAGCTCATACCCCTGCGGCGTGTGCATCCAAGAGTTCAGCACCAGGATCCAGAACGCGCTCATCGTGGTGCCAAAGGCCACGAGAAAGGTCGCCAGAATATGCAGCCACGGCGGCACCCGGCGCGCGCCAAACAGCATGATGCCCAGAAACACCGCCTCAAGGAAAAACGCCGTCATCACCTCATAGGCCAGCAGCGGGCCCGCCACGTTGCCAACGGCTTCCATAAAGCCCGGCCAGTTGGTGCCGAACTGGAACGACATGGTGATGCCAGACACAACGCCAAGCGCAAAGGACAAGGCGAAGACCTTGACCCAGAACATATAGGCATCCATCCACTTTTGCAGGCCGGTTCGCGCAAAGCGGTAGCGGAAAAACAACAGCACCCAGCCGAGCGCGATTGTGATCGTCGGGAACAGGATGTGAAAACTGATATTGGCCGCAAACTGGATGCGGGAGAGCAAAAACGTATCCATGATACACCTTTCTGTTGTCCCTAATTTAGGACTCAGGTGCAGATGTGAAGACCCGTGCGACCAGCGGTCACGCCTTGTTGGCTTAGCCGCCGGTATGGCTCATGTGGCGGGTCATCTGACCGGTGGCACCGGTGCGGGTATAGTCGAAATCATGGCCTTTGGGCTTGTGGCTGATGGCGGCGCGGATCGCGGTTTCCAGCGCGCCATCCTCTGTGCTTGCCCGAAGCGGCGCGCGCAGGTCGGCCATGTCTTCCTGCCCCAGACACATATACAGTTCGCCGGTGCAGGTCAGCCGTACCCGGTTGCAGCTTTCGCAGAAATTATGGGTCAGCGGTGTGATGAAGCCGATCTTTTGCCCCGTCTCCTCCAGCCGGACATAGCGCGCAGGACCGCCCGAGCGTTCAGACAGGTCGGTGACGGAAAAGCGGTCGGCGTAACGGGCGCGCAGGTCTTTCAGGCTCCAATACTGGTCCAGGCGGTCTTCGTTGCCCAAGTCCCCCATCGGCATGACCTCAATCCACGTCAGGTCATGGCCTTCACGCGCACACCAGTCGGTGAGGCTGAACTGTTCGTCCTCGTTAAAGCCCTTCAGCGCAACCGCGTTGATTTTCACCCGCAACCCCGCCGCTTTGGCGGCTGCGATGCCATTCAGCACCTGCGGCAACCGGCCCCAACGTGTGATATCGGCGAATTTCTTGTCATCCAGCGTGTCCAGTGACACATTAATGCGCCGCACCCCGCAATCGACCAGTTCAGCCGCATATTTCGCAAGCTGGCTGCCGTTGGTGGTCAGGGTAAGTTCTTTGAGCGCGCCAGACTCCAGATGCCGCGACATGCCGCGGAAAAACGTCATGATGCCCTTGCGCACCAACGGCTCGCCGCCGGTGATCCGCAGCTTTTCCACGCCCATGCGGATGAACGTCGAGCACATCCGGTCCAACTCCTCCAGCGTCAGCAGGTCGGCTTTGGGCAGGAAAGTCATGTTCTCAGACATGCAATAGACACAGCGGAAATCGCAGCGATCGGTCACGGAAACGCGCAAATAGGATATGGCGCGCGCAAAGGGGTCGATCAGGGGGGCTGTTTTGGTCATTTGGTAAAGGTAAGAGCCCGCCGATGCTGTGGCAAGCGGTGATCGGGCCATTGCGGGCGGGTCGGGGGCATACTATCGTCGGATCATGCGTATATTGATTGCCCTGACCCTCGCCCTGACCGCCACCTCTGGATGTGCGGTGCTGGATAGATTGAAACCGGCCACAGCCGCCACAGCCGCCACTGCCGCACCTGACGCCTCAGATGCGTCAGAGCCTGTCGCCGCAGCCCCGGCCCCGGTACTTGGTGCGGGTGGCAACACTGCCGCCGCGCTGGATACCACCACGGCCGCGCAAAAGCAGGCCGCGCTTGCCGCACCCGCAGCCAGCGGTGAGCGCGAGCTTGGCAAGGTCACGGTCAGCCTTGGCAGTCCTGCAGAGCCGGGGATCTGGCTGCGCAGTGCCTTGGTGACGGCACCCGGCAAGGGGCGCGTGGTCACGGCCTCGGGCCAGTCGGTCGCGGTTGATCTGTTGCCGGGGCAAGGGGCGGCGCAATTGTCGCTGGCGGCCTATATGGCGCTTGGCCTGTCGCTCACCGCATTGCCCGAAGTGACGGTTTTCGCAAACTAAGCCGCAAAGCGGCGCAGGAGTGTTCTGATGCGGGTTTTGGTGCTTTCAGTGATTGCCTCCGTTGCAGGCTTTGCCAGCGTGGGGCAGGCGCAGTCGCTTGATTGCAACAATGCCATGACCCAACGCGATATGAACGCCTGCGCCGCGCTGGAGTTCGAAGCGGCTGACAAGGATCTGAACGCCGCTTACGGGCAGGCGCGCAACGCCATGCGGCGGATGGATGCCGAGTTGATGGCCAGTCAGCGCGGTGCCGAAGTTGCCTTGCGCGACGCGCAGCGGGCCTGGATCACATTCCGCGACAACTCTTGCACCGCTGAAGGCTTTCAGATGCGCGGCGGATCGGCAGAGCCGCTGTTGGTTTTGGGCTGCAAGGCCCGTCTGACAGTGGTGCGGGCCGCTGATCTTTGGACCTTGGCGGCCGGGGTCGAAGGCTGAGCGCGCGGCTTAGTCTTTCAGCGAGGCTTCTACTTCGGCGGCCAGAATATCAGCCAGACGTTTGCGGAACTTCGGCGCGTTCAGCCGGGTCACCACATTCTGACAGATCGCCTTTTCCATCTTAATCCGCCCGCGCGCCTGCGCTTGCGTCAGCAGGGCACGCAGATAGGGCCCAAAGTTGCGGCGTCCGCGCCAAAGCTGCGCAAAACTGGTGCGGGTCAGCGTGCCATCAATCGCGGATTGGGCCAGCGGGCTCATCACCTGCATGTGGGTCAGTGCCCAGTCTACCCGCCCAGCCAGACGCGGGCAGCGCAGATGAGTCACATGATCGCCCCGGAACAGCGCGGCGTGCATGGCGTCTTCAGCCACGTCCGGATCGTGCAGGATGAATACCCGGCCCGCGCCATCGATCATGTCGGGGGCATAGCCATAACGGCTGGTGAAATCTTTCTTGCGCGATTTCAGCGACCGCTTGTCCCAGCTGGCCCAATCGGGCGACAGCGTTGCACGAGGGCTAATGGCGATGACAGCGGCGCCGGGGGCCGCAACCGAAAACGCGGCGGCGGCATAGCCCTGCACGCCTGCGCCCATGAACAGAACCGCGTCGAAATCTTCAAAGAACGCGTCATCCACCAGCCGGTCGAAATAGCCATAAACCCGAGGATCGCGATAATAGGTGTCGCCGTCGGCGATGATGCACAGGTGCGACCAGCCTTTTTCCTTGGCAATGTCATGGCCCAAAGGCATCTGCCCCGGACGGGCGCGAATATCGTCGGCCTGTTCAAAGGTGACCAGCAGGGTCGGGTCTTCGTCCAGAAAGAACGCCCAGTGCTGGCTGCCGAGTTGTTCGAAATACCCTGCCTCGTCGCCGATCTGATCCAGCAGGGCCAGCCAGTTTGCGCGGTCTTCGTCAGCTGGGGTGACAGGTGTGGAGGTGTTGGTCGCCGCGGCGTCTGCTGACACCTTTATAGCCACATCCGCCGTCTGGGGCGGTGAGAGCGTATCCGACATAACCATCTCCGTTCCCGGCGAAAAAAAACGCGCCGAACTATCATTGTGACCACAACCTTTAGTGTCTGACTTTGGCTGATTTGAGGCAAGACCCGATGGCGCGACAAACTGTTTCTTGCTAATTCGCGTTTTTGCATCGGCAAATTTGCGCCAGACCGCGGTGTGTCAGGGCGTTTGAGGCCCGGTGAGCTGCGCCCAAAGGGCTGCGTGATGCGGCTCTGCCCTAAGTGCGGCAATTCGTGCGCGGTGCCAAGCCACTGATTTTTTGTGCATAAAGGCCAGATCTGGGTCGGCCATCATACGCGCCATCCAGTCTTGTACCCGATCATCATAGCGCCGGATCGCATCGCAGGGCTGTTTCGCCAGATTGAACCTGTCCCAATAGTCGCGTCCCATGTCCTGCCCGACATGATTGACCCGGCCGCGGTCGCGCTTGACCAGAAAGCTTTCGGTGCTGCGCAAGGCGTAGTGGTTGACCTGCGCCACGCTGTAATCAGCCGCCACAAACATCGTGTGGGGCTGCGCGCGCCAAGGGCGGCCCCCGGCCTCTTCGCGCCGCAGGTCGCGGCCCAGATCTGTGCGCGCGATGGGGGCATGGATGCCAATGCGGCCCACATTTGCCAATCCCCGGAATAGCGATTTGGCGTAAGCGTAGCCGGGGCCGTCGGCGCTTTCGGAGCGGTGAAACTGCTGGGTGACGGGCTGGTCTTCATAGGTGTGACGCCCATCGGGGCCAAAGATGCGCCATGGCACAGGAATCACCTCGGCCTGCGGTGTTGCGGCTGCGGCAAGTGCTTGTACGCTGCCATCCCCCAGCCGGATCGTCAGGAATTCATCCGCATCGCAGACCCAGATCCAGTCTGCCTGCCGCACGATGTCATGGCGCGTGGCCTGTTTCAACGCCGAGCGCTGTATCGAGGTGGCTGCCCATGGCTTTGTCGGGTGATGCACCGCCAGACCAAGCGCGTGCAGGCGCATCGCCATGCGGCGGGTGTGGTCGGCGCAATCATTGGTGCAGATCAGTATTTGGTCAAACCCAAGCGCCTTGTGATGCGCCACCCATTCCAGCACAAACGCGCCTTCGTTTTTCATCGTGGTGATGACGGTGAAGCCGCTCAATGCTCGGCCTCTCCGCTATGCTCCACGGTAAAGAAGAAATCGGGCCGCAGATCGCGGCTGTGCAGATCGGGCGGGATCACGCCGGGGCCTGCGGAAAACACCGCTGATCCAAAGTGATGCTGCAAGCGGCACAGTTTTTGCATCCGCTCACCCGTCAGTTCGGCAAAGAAATTGCGGTAGTTTTCGGTCTGCAACAATTCGGCGATCTTGGCGCGGTGGCAGGCCACGGAATGATCATGCGCGGCCCTGATCTCGGGGTCGGACAGCAGGCGGTCATATTCAGCCTGCACCGCTGGGATCATCCGCTGAATAGAGGTGTCGCGGTCGGAATTGTGGTTCATGCGAAACCAGTAGTTCAGTCCTTGGTCGCGGTCGACATGGTTGACCCGGCCCCGGTCACGCTTGACCAGAAAGCTTTCGGCCGAGCGCACGGCGTAGTGGTTCAGTTGCACCCAGTCATAGCCATAGGTCTCCAGTGTGGACCGCCAGCCGTTGCGAAACAGTTCCTTTGGCATCGGACGGCCCGACCCGTTCAGCCATTTCACCTGATCCCACAGGTCGGGTTTCAACCCCTTGGGCCGATGAACCCCCAGCTTCTTGTAGATGTCGATATTGCGAAACAGCGTCTTGAAACCCCATGCCTGATGCGGTTTGCGGATCACCTCGGGGGCGCAATCGGTGAACTGCTCCAGCAAAAAACGGTCCAGATAGGGGGCCACGTCAGAATTGCCGATCAGCCGCCATGTCAGGCTGATCATATTGGCATCTTCCATCGCGGTATACAGCGCGTGCAGTGTTCCATCGCCGATCTTGATGTTAATGAATTCATCCACATCCATGCAGATGCCCCAGCCGCAATTTTGCATCACGGGTTCAGATTCCGCTGCCTGCAAGGCTGCATGCTGCGGCTTTAACTCGCCCCCCGGCACCCAAGGGTTAACGCGGTGCTGGCATAGACCCTTGGCCTGCAACAGCTCCAGCATGGTGTCGGTGCCATCTGTGCAATCATTTGTATAGACAAGGAAATCATCGACCCCGATGGCGCGGTGATAGGCGATCCATTCCAGAATGAACGGGCCTTCGTTCTTCATGGTGGTCACAATCGCGGTGCGCCCTGCTTTCGCCGCCGCTTGCGGGGCAGCGCGCGGGGTAGATGTGGGCGCACGCACGGGTTTATGGGCGAAATAGGTCTCCGCCATGGCCAACAAACCCGGATCTTCGATCAGCGAGGTTTTGGGCGCCAGTTCTCCCGCCTGCCGCCCCGGCACCCGGATCGACATGGCGCGCAGGAACGGCACGGCTTGGGCGGTGTCGGGCTTGGCAAAGGCCACGCGCACCATGCGCCATGTATTTTCCAGACCTGCCTTTGCCGGGGCTACCCCCCAACGGGCAATGCCGCGCCGTGCATCAAACTGGCGGCAGATGTGGTCGCCAAAGCGCGGCTCGCCCTTTGGTCGCACGCGCCACGGATATATCCGCCGACCGACCAGCAGGATCACGCCATGCTTGGCCATCTGGCACTGATCAAAGGGGTTTGGCGCATCCGGGGCCAGAATATCGGTCACATCCAGCGTCAGCACGGCGCGGGCCTGCGACAGAAACCGCCATTTCAATGCTTCAAACAGGATCTGCTCGGACAGGGCTGAGCGCCACGGGTCTGGGGCGGGGGCCTCCATCCGGTCTTTGCCCGGCGCGTCCGGGGCAAACCAAGGGTGGTTAACCGGGCCTTCGTCCGGCTTGCCCAAGGGGATAGGGCTGTCCAGCACCACAACCGTCAGCCGGGTCTTGCCAAGTGCCTTTCGCAAGGCGCGGGCGAAATCCGCGCCATCGGGCAGACGGTTGACGATCAGCGCTGCGTGCAACCCGTGATGCAGGGCGTGATAGATGAGCCCCTCGGCCACCTGGGTCGGCGTCTCGTCGATGCGAAAGCCGAAAATCGTGTTCAGCCCGGCAAACAGCTCTGGTTCTGCCGGGATGGGCGACAGATCCAGCCGCGCGCCGTTGGACAGGGCCAGCGGGCCGGGGCCATCCGTCACCACCATTGCGCCGCCGGAAATCTCGCGCAACTCCAGCGGGGTGGCGCAACCGGACGCGCCATCGGGCAAGAACGCCGCCGGGCTCGTCCCGGTGCCAAAGGTCGTGAACACCCGGCCATCCGGGGTTTGCACACAATCCAAGGCCCGCGTCAGCCCGTCTCGGCCCAAATCGCGCGCCATCAGGGTGCGGTGAAACACATCCGCTGTTGCCAAAGGGCTGCCCGCCATGCCCGCTCACCTTTTACTGCCTGCGGTCTGTTGCCGCGATTGTGGACTGGCATAGCACGGCTGCCTTTGTGCGGCAAAGCAAAGGCCGGATAAATTGTGCCATTCCCTTGGCAAAGCGCCGTAATTTCGCCAGACTGTTTCTTTATGGCCAACAATGTGTGGTCTTTCAGGGGTTGTTTGCAGGCATGGTCAGGGTCAGGGAAGTCGGCACGCTGTGGATCGGCGGCAGCCTGTCGTGGATGGAGCAGCTTTGCCTGAAGTCCTTTGTCGATCGCGGCCAGAAAATCACCCTGTTTTCATATGCCCCGATCCCCAACGTGCCCCAAGGCGTGATCTACCGCGACGGGCGCGAGGTGCTCGATACCGACAACTTCTTGAAATATGAAAAAAAAGACAGCTTCGCGCTGTTTGCCGACTTGTTCCGCCTGCATATGATTGCGCAAAATCCCGGCATGATCTGGGTAGATACCGATGTCTACTGCCTGCGCCCGATGGACTATGACAGCGATCATGTTCTGGGGTTTGAATTGCCGGGTGAAACGCGGGTGAACAATGCTGTGCTGGGCCTGCCTGCGGACGGTCCGCTGCTGCGCGCGATGCTGGAGTATACATCGGACGTTTACGGCATTGCGCCCTTTGTGAAGGAAAAGCTGCAGGTTGAGTATCGCGCGGCAGCGGCAGCGGGCACCCCAGTGCATGTCAGCCAGCAGCCTTGGGGGGTCTGGGGGCCGATGATGGTCACGCATTTCACCCACCAACTTGGGCTTGTGGGCGAGGTGCAGCCGCTGGATGCATTTTATCCGGTGACGTTTCCCGACCGACTGAAATTCCTGCGCCCGGCTGCGGTGGCCGAGGCGATGATCACCCCACGCACCACCGCGCTGCATCTTTGGGCGTCAAACAAGCGCGAATTGGGCCTGCGCCACCATGGGGTGCCGCCTGTGGGAAGTTACCTCGACAAGCTGCTGAAGCTGCATGAGATTTCGGCAGAGGCCGCCCCGATCAAAGGGCGGGGCAAGCGTGTGTTTGATGCCGGGCTGGTCGACCGTCTGGATGTGGCCGACCTGCAAAGTTTTGCTGATCTTGGCGGCAATGCGCAGTCTCTGGCCTTGGCCGCTTGGCACAAATGGGACTGTGACATTCACCTGATCGACCTTGATCACAAGGGCAATTGGCCAGACGCGCCATCGCCTTGGATCGCGCCCTATGTCGGCTATCTGACGTCGCATGGCGTGCCGGAGGCGAAGATATCGCGCATCGCAAGTGTGCAGTATTTGCGGCCCGTGGATGTGATCGCCAATCTGTCTGGCTTTGGGGATGTAAACAAGATCAAGCATTTGGGCGATGTTCTTAAGGTATCACTGCACGCTCAGACGCTCATGATTACCGATATCCGCAAGGGATCAGGCGCCTATCCGTTGCTGAACACCTACGGCAGTTGTGACACCATCACCACGCGTGAAGCTGATGGTGTGACCATCACCCGTGCGCTGTTTCGGGCCGGGCCGCAGGTGGTCTCAAAAACGCCGGTTGCCAAGGCGGGCGATAAGGGAAGCTGGGCCGAAATCGCCACAACCCTTGCCGGTCGCGACGGATTTTACCGCGAAAGCCCAGAGCATTCGTTTCTGTTCATGCAGCGGTCAGACACGCTGGTCGTGACCTTTGACAACCTTGATATCGCCATGGGCAAGCGCGAGGATCGCAGGCCATGGGGTTTTGCCTTCATCGAAAAGCAGGGCTGGTCTATGCTGGGGGTGATGGCGAACGGCTGGACATGGTATCGTGATCCGTGGGTCTGGCAGCAGTTTGACGATCTGCGCGACAGTGGATTTTTCAAGAAATTCAAGCGGGTGGTGTTCTATGGCGCGTCGATGGGGGGCTATGCCGCCTGCGCTTTTGTCGCCGCCTGTCCGGGGGCAGATGTGGTTGCGATTTCCCCGCAATCCACGCTGGATAAGGCGCTGGTCCCGTGGGAGACGCGCTATCACACCGCTTGGGGTCGCGATTATTCCGGCCCCTACGGCGATGCGTCACAGGCCAGCCAGGCGGCGGGGCGGGTGTTCATGCTGTATGATCCCTACGAGCCGCTGGATACCGGCCACGCCGACCGTTTCACCGGCGCGAATGTGGTAAAGCTGCGCACGCCGCTGTTGGGGCATCGCTTGGGGTCGAGCCTGCAACAGATGGGGATCTTGGCCCCGATCACGCTGGCTGCGCTGAATGGTACGCTGACCGAGGGTGAGTTCTACCGCACTTTGCGCGCCCGCAAGACGTTTCCGCGCTATCAGCGCGAGCTGTTCAAACGCGCGCTGGACCGCGGGCGGCCGGGGCTGGCGCGCAAACTGGGGCGCTGGGTGTTGGTGCGGGGCGACAACAGGTTTATCCGGCAGGGGATGCTTGGACTTTGAAGCCGGGTGCCTGTGGTGTGCGGCGGACGCCTCCGGCGGGAGTATTTGGAAAGCAGCAATCCCGCAGGGGCTAGTCCCTTGGTCGTAGCCGCGTGGTTGATGGCTTGACCCTGCCAGACCTTGTGACCAGCATGGCCGGGTTCAGGGGAGGATGCTGTGTGATACCCGTTCCGTCCACGATTGAAGCAACCGAAAGCATGTTGGCGCAGCAAGGCTATGTGGCCAGCCGCGCTTTGGCTACGGTGGTATTCTTGTCGCTGAAGCTGGGGCGGCCGCTGTTTCTTGAGGGCGAGGCCGGGGTTGGCAAGACCGAGATCGCCAAGACGCTTGCACAAGCGCTGGGTCGGCGGCTGATCCGGTTGCAATGCTATGAGGGGCTGGATGCAGCCTCGGCGGTGGCAGAGTGGAATTTTGCCGCGCAGATGGTGGCGATCCGGGCTGCGGAGACCACCGGGGGCGGCACGGCCAAGGCTGATCTGTTCACCGAAGAATTCCTGATCGAGCGCCCGCTGTTGGCGGCGATGCGCCCGCAGCCGGGCGGCGCGCCGGTGTTGCTGATCGACGAGATCGACCGCACGGATGAGCCGTTTGAGGCGTTTCTGCTGGAAGCGTTGTCGGATGCCCAAGTGACGATCCCCGAGCTTGGCACCATCCGCGCGCCAGAGCCGCCGATCGTGATCCTGACCTCGAACCGCACGCGCGAGGTGCATGACGCGCTTAAACGCCGGTGCCTGTATCATTGGGTGGATTACCCCGGATTTGACCGCGAGTTGCAGATTTTGAACGCCCGCGCTCCCGAAGCGCAAGAGGTGCTGAGCCGCGAGATTGTGGGCTTTGTCCAGCGCTTGCGGCGTGAAGATCTGTTCAAGCGCCCCGGTGTGGCTGAAACCATCGACTGGGCCAAGTGCCTGCTGGCGCTGGATGTGATCGCGCTGTCGCCTGAGGTGATTGCCGATACGCTTGGTGCGATCCTGAAATATCAAGATGACATCCAGAAGATCCAGGGGTCAGAGGCCAAGCGCCTGTTGGAGCAGGTCCGGCAGGAGATGGTGAGCGCATGAGCAGGGGGCGCTGATGGCGACCTATGCCCCGCTGGAAATCCCTGAAGATGGCAAGCTGGCGCAGAACGTCACCCATTTCGCACGCGCGCTGCGTAGGGCGGGTTTGCCCATCGGGCCGGGGCGGGTGCTGGACGCCATCCGTGCGGTGGAGGTGGTGGGGTTTTCTGAACGGGTGGATTTCTACTGGACCCTGCACGCCTGTTTCGTGAGCCGCCCCGAAGAGCGGGTGATTTATGAGCAGGTGTTCCGCCTGTTCTGGCGCGACCCGAAGTACCTCGACCATATGATGAGCCTGCTTTTGCCCTCGATCCAGGGGTTGCAAGAGGACCGCGCGGCATCTGCGGCGGAAAAGCGGGCGGCAGAGGCGCTGCTGGACGGGGTGGAGCGTGACCTGCCTGCGGGGGATGACGACAGCGCTGATGGGGACGGCGAGATCGACATCGACGCTTCGGCCACCATGAGCCATGAGGAGCGCCTGAAAACGCTGGATTTTGAGCAGATGTCGGTGGCGGAGGTGGCACAAGCCAAGCGGATGCTGGCGCGGCTGAGCCTGCCGGTAAAGCCCTTGGTCACGCGGCGCAGCCGGGCTTCGACCACGGGGGCGCAGGTGGATATGCGCCGCACCTTGCGCGCGTCTTTGCGGCACGGCGGCGAGATCACCCAACTGTCGATGAAGACCCCGCGCCTGCGTTGGCCCAATCTGGTGGTGCTGTGCGATATCTCTGGCAGCATGAGCCAGTATTCGCGGCTGGTGCTGCATTTCATTCATGCGGTGGCGAACCGGCAGGGGCAGGGCTGGGCGCGGGTGCATGGGTTTACCTTTGGCACGCGGCTGACCAATATCACCCGCCATCTGAAAAACCGCGATGTTGATGCTGCCTTGCGCGCAGCGGGGGCCGAGGCGCAGGACTGGTCGGGCGGCACGCGGATCGGGTCTTGTCTGGCAGATTTCAACCGGGACTGGTCGCGGCGGGTTTTGGGGCAGGGGGCGGTGGTCTTGCTGATCACCGATGGGCTGGACCGCGACGACAGCGGACAGCTTGCGCGGCAGATGGAGCGACTGCATCTGTCGTGCCGTCGGCTGATCTGGCTGAACCCGTTGCTGCGCTGGGATGGGTTCGCCCCAAAGGCGCAGGGCATCCGGGCCATGCTGCCCCATTGCGACGCGTTCCGGGCCGGGCATTCGGTCGCGTCGCTTGAGGCGCTGGCTGCGGTGATCTCTGACCCCGGTGACGGCGGCGAAAAACAACGTCTGTTGCGGATGATGTCGGGAACCTGATCACAGGCTCGTGCGTTAAAGGGCGTGAGTTGGCGTGGTCTCTACCGGTTCGTGGCGTTGTTATCGCATAGCAAAGCCACACTCCTTAGGGTCTGACCATGCTCAACGGCGGTGCGAGTCGCAGATGCGACGCTCATTGATGCCATGCGAAAGGAAGACCATGAAACGCTTGCTCTCTACTACCACGGTTCTGTCACTTGTTCTGACGCCGATAACCCCTTGGCCCTTGATGGCGCAGGTGTTTGACGCGGATATAACTGTGAACGACGACGGGTCCATTCTGGATGCTGAAGGTGCTGTTCTGTGTTCGGTGCTGGCCGGTCAGACCTGCAACGCTGAGGCGATCGCGCTGCAGGTGCTGGCAGGAAACGCCGACCAGCTAAAAGCTGACGCTGAACTGGCTATTGAAGCCGCTGTAGTGGCGGCAGACGAAGCCGCAGCTGAGGCCGCGCGTTTGGCTGAAGAAGCCGCGGCAGAAGAAGCCCGCATTGCTGAAGAAGCAGCCATTGCTGCGGCAGAAGCCGCCGAAGCAGAAGCGCGTGCGGCAGAAGATTCGGCAGCAGCAGATGCGGCAGCGGCAGAAGAAGCCGCCCGTGCCGAAGAAGCTCGACTGGCCGAAGAAGCAGCCCGTGCTGCCGAAGCCGCCGACGCTGCGGCCGCTGAAGCAGAGGCCGCCGAAGCTGAAGCGCGCGCGCTAGAAGACGCGCTTGCCGCCGAAGCTGCGGCCGCCGAAGCTGCAGCAGAAGAAGCTGCAGCAGCAGAAGCTGCGGCTGCCGAAGCGGTAGTGGAGCCGGTTGTGCCCGTCGAGCCAGAGGTTGCAGCCGAGGCAGAAGTGGAAGCTGACCCTGTGGTAGAGCCAGAAGTCGCGGCTGAAGTTGAGGCCGAAGCTGAAGCTGAAGTCGTTGCCCCAGAAGCAGTGACGGAAACCGCGCCAGAGGTGCCTGTTGCGCCTGAAGCCGTGGCCGAAGCAGAGCCGGTTGATGTGCCGGTTGTCAGCGAAGAAGAAGAACAGACCTTGTTCGGTTTGCTGACCGCGCCAACCGCAACCGATGCAACCGATGCAACCGATGATACCAGCAACCCGCTGACCGGACTGGCCGCCGCTGCCCTTGCGCTGGGGCTTGGTCTGAACCCGGACGGCACCGCCCCGGCAGAAGGCACCGAGGCACCCGCAGCTCAGCCTGAGCCGGACAGCGTGACCGTAACGACCGTGACCGAAGAAACCACGCGGTCGTCTTCCGAAGAGTTCACCGCAGCCCCGACGGCTGTGGGCAACAACAAGCGCTCTGGCCTGTCCAACCTTGAAAAGGTCGGCCTGCTGGCGCTGGGCGCGCTTGTGGTTGGTAAGGTGCTGAGCGATGGCCGCGAAGTGGTGGAAAACACCGGTGACCGGGTTGTTGTGCGCGATCCACAGGGCAACTTTGTGGTCTATAAGGATGATGACACCCTGCTGCGTCGCCCCGGTGCAACCGTGCGCACCGAGACGTTCAGCGATGGCTCGACCCGGTCCACCGTGGACCGCGTTGATGGCACGCAAGTGGTCACCATCCGCGACGCCTCGGGTCGGGTTCTGCGCCGTGCGGTCTATGATGCGCAGGGCCGCGAAGCGGTGCTGATCGACGATCTGGTGCGCGAAGAGCGGATCGACGTATCGACCCTGCCGCGTCCGCGCCCGGACCGGGTGACGATCTCGACCAACGATGGCGATGCGTCGTTGAAAGCAGCGCTTGCACGTGAAGAAGCCCGCGCCATTGGCCGGACCTTCAGCCTGCGCCAGATCCGCGAGATCCCGCAGGTGCGGGCACTGGCGGCGACGATCGATGTCGACAACATCACCTTTGACTCTGGCTCTGCGGTCATCCGTCCGACCGAGGCGCGCAAGCTGGCCTCTATTGGCCGGATCATCGACGATATCCTGCGCGACAATCCGGGTGAGGTGTTCCTGATCGAAGGGCATACCGACGCCGTCGGCTCGGCGTCCTATAACCTGACGCTTTCGGACCGCCGCGCGGAATCGGTGGCCCTGGCCCTGACCGAGTATTACGGCATCCCGCCGGAAAACATGGTGGTGCAAGGCTATGGTGAGGGTGAATTGCGCATAGAGACTCAAGCGGACGAGCGGCGCAACCGTCGTGCCGTGGTGCGGGTCATCACCCCGCTGATGCGGACCGCTGCCCTGCGCTAAGACGCGTTTGGGATCTGACAAGACAGGAATGCCGCGGGTGTCATGCCCGCGGTATTTGCCATTTTGGCGCATGGCACCTTTTGCCAGTGGCACCGCACACAGGGCTGGCCCATACTTGGGCCTGATCCGCCCTGTTATGGGCAATGAGGGTGACGATGACCGCAGCAGATCACGACCGTATTCCCGAAATCGCGCTGGACTGGCACCGCGCCGGGCGGGGGGCCGCCCTTGCCACCGTGGTTGAGACATGGGGATCAGCCCCGCGTCAGGCCGGCAGCCAGCTGGCGATTTCGGGCGCGGGTGACATCATGGGGTCGGTCTCGGGGGGCTGTGTCGAGGGTGCCGTGGTGACCGAGGCGCTGGAGGCGATGGCCGATGGCGTGCCGCGCCTGCTGACCTATGGGGTCAGCGATGACAGCGCCTTTGCGGTGGGTTTGGCCTGTGGCGGCACGATCCGGGTGCTGGTAGAACCTGTGGGGGAAGGTGGGCATCGCCTGCCGCCTGATCTGCTGGGTGATCTGGTTGCAGCCCGCGCGGCGCGTCTGACGCTTGGCTATACTGTAACGCTTGACGGCTGGGTGCGCAGCTTGGTTGCGCCGGGGCAGGACGGTTCGGTGGATGCGCGGTTGCGGTCTGACAAATCCGGGATGGAGCAAGACGGGCGCTTCATTGCCGTGCAAAATCCGCCGCTGCGGCTGATCGTGGTGGGGGCGGTGCATATCGCGCAACCCTTGCTGAGCATGGCGCGGGCCTGCGGCTATGCGCCAACCCTGATCGATCCGCGCGGTGCTTTCGGCTCGGCAGAGCGCTTTCCGGGTGAGGTGATTCTGGACGACTGGCCGGATGAGGCGATGACGGCGCTTGCCCCAGATGCGCGCACCGCCGTTGTCACCCTGACCCATGACAGCAAGCTTGATGATCCTGCTATTCTGGCGGCGCTTGCCTCCCCGTGCTTTTATCTGGGCTGCCTTGGCTCTACCCGCACCCATGCCAAGCGGTTGGATCGGTTGCGCAATGCTGGTGTGCCAAAGGCCGACATCGCCCGCATTCATGCGCCGGTGGGCTTGGATATCGGTGCCAAGACCCCGGCGGAAATTGCGGTGTCTATCCTCGCGCAGATCACCCTGACCCTGCGGAGGGGCGCATGATCTTTGGCGAAGTGCCGCTGGATCAGGCCGAAGGGGCCATTCTGGCCCATTCGGTGATGGAGGGTGAAGGGCGGCTGCGCAAAGGTGTGGTGTTGGGGGCGGTAGAACTGGCCCATCTGCGCGCGGCTGGCGTGCGCTGTGTCACTGTCGCGCGGCTGGAGCCGGGCGATGTGGCCGAGGACAGCGCTGCTACCCGGCTGGCGCAGGCTTTGGTGCCCGATCTGGCGGCGGCGCGGCTGGCGCTGACCACGGCCTTTACCGGGCGTGTCAACCTGAATGCAGTCGGGCCGGGGGTTGTGTTGCTGGACGCCGGCGCGGTTCATGCGCTGAACCTTGTCGATCCGTCGATCACCCTTGCCACCTTGGCACCCTTTACGCGGGTCGAGGCGGGAACGCTGGTCGGCACCGTCAAGATCATCAGTTATGGCGTGGCCGCAACGGCCCTGAGCCGTGCCTGCGATCTGGCGCGGGCGGCGGTGCGGGTCTGTCCGGTGGTGCGTCCCGATGCCAGTCTGATCCTGACGCAAGTGCCGGGCCTGCCGGAAAAGCTGGCGATCAAAGGGCGCGAGGCGGTAGAGGGTCGACTGCGCGCACTGGGGATGCGGCTGGCCGATTGCGTGACTGTGCCCCATACTGAAGCGGCGATAGCGGCGGCGGTGGTACAGGCGCGGGGGGCGATGGTGCTGATCCTGACCGGATCGGCCACGTCTGATCTTTATGACACCGCCCCGCAAGCCTTGCGCCGGGCGGGCGGCCATGTGGCGCGGTTCGGGATGCCCGTTGATCCGGGCAATCTGCTGTTTTACGGAAATTTTGGTGACCGCCCGGTGATTGGCATGCCGGGTTGTGCACGCAGCCCGGCGCTGAACGGTGCCGATTGGGTGCTGGAACGGCTGGCCTGCGGGCTGGTGGTGAGCGATGCCGACATCGCGGCCATGGGGGTAGGAGGGCTACTGAAGGAAATTCCGATCCGCCCGCAGCCACGCGAACCCCGTCGCCAGACATGAAAACGGGGGCCGATTGGCCCCCGCATGTGGTCTGCAAAGATCTGCACCTTATTTCGGGCCGATCATCATCACCATCTGACGGCCCTCAAGCCGTGGCATCGATTCGACTTTTCCATTGTCGCCCACATCAGCGGCAACACGGTTCAGCAGTTCCAGACCAAGCCCCTGGTGGGCCATTTCGCGGCCCCGGAAGCGCAGGGTGATCTTGACCTTGTCGCCTTCTTCCAGAAACTTCAGGACCGAGCGCATTTTAACGTCATAGTCATGCGTATCAGTACCGGGACGGAATTTGATTTCCTTGATCTCGATGATCTTTTGCTTCTTGCGCGCTTCGGCTTCGCGCTTTTGCGTCTCATACTTGAACTTGCCGAAGTCCATGATCTTGCAAACCGGGGGTTCGGCGTTCGGGCTGATCTCGACCAGATCGAGACCCGCCTCCTCCGCCAGAGCCATCGCGCGGGCTGGCGTCACGACGCCGACGTTTTCGCCATCTGCGCCGATCAAGCGGATTTCCGGGCTGCGAATGCGATCATTGATACGCGGGCCGGTGTCACGTTGCGGCGGGGCGTTGTGGGGTCTGCGGGCTATGGTGTGCGTCCTTTTGTGGTTTACTCAAGCGCTGGCACGATAATCCTGTCGGGCTTTGGGTTCAATGCCATTCCGCGCCATTCGATGCCAATTCGGTGCCATTCTGTGCCTGAGCGGCAAGGAAAAGCGCTCACTTTTCCACCAAATTCATGCTGCGATGCGGCATTAGTCTTTTCAATCGGGTTGTCAAATGCCATATGCACGGTTCAGCCGGGCGGGACACCCGGATATGGGAGTAATAGAAATGAACAAAACAGTCATCGTTGGTGCCGTTGTAGTCTTGCTGGCAGCTGGTGGATATTACCAATTCAGCTATTTGCCTGCGCAGCAAGCAGCTGAACAAGCCGCAGCAACCGCTGCCGCCGAAGCAAAAGCTGCTGAAGAGGCTGCTGCTGCAGCTGCTGCCGAGGCTGAAGCAGCTGCCGTTGCCGCCGCTGAAGAAGCCGCTGCCGCCGCAGCAGAAGCAGCCGCAACCGTTACGGATGCAGTTGACGAAGCCGTTGTCGCAGCTGAAGAAGCTGCTGCTGCTGCGACCGATGCGGCACAGGAAGCGGCCGCCGCTGCTGCCGACGCTGTAGAAGGTGCTGCCGAGGCTGCAACCGATGCTGCTGCTGAGGCTGCCAACGAAGCCACCGCTGCTGCCGAAGCTGCTGCTGATGCGGCAAATGAGGCTGCGGCAAGCGCTGCAACCGCTGCTGCTGCTGCACTGGACCCGTCAAACTTTAACGCTGATGCGGTCAAAGGTCTGATCAACGGCTCGTCGCTGGATATCGCCACCAAAACCACGCTGAACTCGGCTGTGGATGCGGCCGCGTCCAACCCGGAGTTGCTTGAGGGCGTGATCGCTCAGGTCAAAGCAGCGCTTGGTCTGTAATCTGACCCCATGAATCGAAAAAGGCCGCGCAGTCAGCGCGGCCTTTTTTGTTTTGGGGCAGGCGGTTCAGATGCCGTCGCCGACAAAGGCCTTTTCCACCACATATTCCCGAGGCTCGGAATTGGCACCCTCACGCAGGCCAAACCCTTCGAGGATGGCTTTGACATCGACGTTGAATGCCAGCGAACCGCAGACCATGGCGCGGTCTGTTGCCGGGTCCATCGGCGGCAGGCCAAGGTCGGCAAAGACCTTGCCCGACGAAAGATTGTCGGTCACGCGGCCCATGCGGGGGAAAGCCTCGCGGGTGGTGGTGGGGTAATACAGCAGCTTGTCGCCCACCAACTCGCCGATCAGCGGGTCATCGGGCAACGCCTCGACCAATTGGCGACCGTATTCCAGTTCGGTCACCTCGCGGCAGGTGTGCATCATGATCACCTGATCATATTTCTCATAGGTGTCAGGCTCGCGCATCAGCGACGCAAAGGGTGCAATTCCGGTGCCGGTGGCCAGAAGCCACAGACGCTTGCCGGGCAGCAGTGCGTCATGCACCAAGGTTCCCACAGGTTTGGGGCGCAGGATGATCTCATCCCCCACCGTGATATGCTGCAAACGGCTGGTCAGCGGGCCATCCGGCACCTTGATCGAGTAAAACTCCAGCTCTTCATCCCATGCAGGTGAGGCGATGGAATATGCGCGCAACAGCGGTTTGCCCGTGTCGCCCATCAGGCCGATCATCACGAACTCGCCCGACCGGAACCGCAAGGTGCGCGGGCGCTCGACGCGGAACGAAAACAGACGGTCAGTCCAATGCGTGACCGAAGTCACCTTTGCCGCATCGGGCAGGTGGGGTTTTGCGGTCGGGGCGGCGGCGGGCTGTGCGTCTGTCATCAGGGTCACTTCGGTCATGAGATTTGTGTCCGGCAGTAAACCGGCATCTTCCTTCTAGCTATGATCCAGATCAGTGGAAAGCGGCGGAAAGTCTCAGGCGCGCAGGCGGGCCTGATAGTGATGGGCCTGCCAATCGGCGCGGAACACCCATTGATCGGCAGGTTGGCGCGCGGCCAGGTCGTCTGGAATTTCTACGCTGTCAAAGCCCACCCGACGGGCCATGGCGTATTGATCGGCAATCACCGGGCCGGTGGCGCGCAATTCGCCCGCATAGCCAAACATCCGCAACCGCCGCGCGACCGTAAAGGCGCGGCCATCGCTGAAGGCGGGGAAAGAAATGCGGATCAGGTGCAGGCCGTCCAGATGCGGCTGAACCGCTGCCGGATCATCGGTATGGGTCAGATCCAGCACGCCCTGATGGCTTGCAATATCCGCAAACGTGACCCCTGCAAGGGGGCTGGCGGGCGCAAAGCCCGTATCGGTGACGATCACGCTCATGCGGCGGTGTCCTTTGTAATGCGAACCGGCTTGCCATCAATGAAATGGATACCGCATTCGGTTTTTTGCGTTCCGCGCCAACGGCCTGCACGCGGGTCTTCACCTGGTTTCACTGGGCTGGTGCAAGGCGCGCAGCCAATGCTGGGATAGCCCTTGGCCACCAGAGGGTGACGCGGCAGGCGGTTGTTGACGATGTATTCTTCAAGGTCTTCGCGGCCCCAATGCGCCAGCGGGTTGACCTTGATCCGGGTGTCGCCTTCGGCCTCGAAGAAATCGACGGTGCCGCGTGTGTTGCTTTGAAACCGCTTGCGCCCGGTGATCCAGCCATCAAAGCCCGACAGCGCGCGCTCCAGCGGTTCCACCTTTCGCACGGCGCAGCAGGCATCGGTGTTGAACTGGTGCAAGGTGCCATCGGGGTCTTCAAAGGCCACACGCGGTTGCGCCGCACGGATGGTGCGCACGTCGCACAGCGGCAGCTTGTCGGCCAATTCGCGCTGATACTCCAGCGTCTCATTGAACAGCATCCGGGTGTCGATGAACAAAACCGGGGTTTCGGGGGCGATCACCGAAACCAGATGCAGCAGCACCACCGATTCTGCACCAAAGGACGACACCAGCGCCACATGGCCCAGATCATCGTCCTTCAGGCTGTGTTCCAGCACGGCGGTCGCAGAGTGGTGCTTGTAGCGCGCGTTCAGCGCCGCCACCCGCTCTGCCACCGGGCCAGAGTGCAGATCACGCGGCATCCTGTGCGCCTTCGGTTTCATAAAGCGCGGCCTTGAACGGGTCCATCCCCAGACGGCGGAAGGTTTGCAGGAAGGTTTCTTCCTGCGTGTCGCGCACCGAAAGATAGGCGCGCACGATGCGTTCAACTGCGGGCACAATCTCGTCATAGGCAAAGCCCGGACCGGTCTTGTCGCCAATCGCGGCTGTTTCCGACCCGTCACCGCCAAGGGTGATCTGGTAGTTTTCCACGCCGGCGCGGTCCAGCCCCAGAATGCCGATGTGGCCAACATGGTGATGCCCGCAAGCGTTGATGCAGCCAGAAATCTTGATCTTCAGCGGGCCGATCTCATGCTCCAGATCCAGTGCCTTGAAGCGGTCTGCGATCTGGGTGGCAATCGGAATCGAGCGGGCGGTGGCCAGCGCACAGTAATCCATGCCGGGGCAGGCGATGATGTCAGAGATCAGGCCGACATTGGCCGTCGCCAGGCCAACCTGCGCAAGCGTCGCGTGAATTGCGGGCAGGTCGGATTTGTGAACATGCGGCAGGATCACGTTCTGCTCATGGCTGATGCGCAGATCGTTGTGACCATAGCGCTCGGCCAGATCGGCCATCACGCGCATCTGGTCGGACGACGCATCACCCGGCGTCTGGCCATGGGCTTTGACGCTGATGGTCACGATGGCGTATTGGTCATTGCGATGTGCGGCAAGGTTGGTATCGGCCCAGGCGCGGAACACGGGGTCTGCCTTGTAGAACGCGTCATAGGCTTCCACGGACGCGTTGCGAAACGCGGGGGGGGCAAAGGCCGCGCGGATATCATCCAGCAATGCCTGATCCGCGCCGCCAAACAGCGGGCGCAGTTCAGCGAAACGATCCTCGATCATCCGGGAAATCTCTTCTTTCCCAGTCTCATGCACGGTGATCTTGATGCGCGCCTTATACTTGTTATCGCGCCGCCCAAGGGTGTTATAGACGCTCAGAACCGCCTCGACATAGGGCAAAAGGTCAGCCGCGGGCAGGAAATCGCGCACGGTATGGGCGATCATCGGCGTGCGGCCAAGGCCACCGCCCACCATCACCTCAAACCCGGAGTCGCCTACGGCATTCTTCACCATGCGCAGGCCAATATCATGCGCGCGCGTTACGGCACGGTCATTGGGCGCGCCGGTGATGGCGATCTTGAACTTGCGCGGCAGGAACTGAAACTCCGGGTGGTCGGTGGACCATTGGCGCAACAGCTCGGCATAGGGGCGGGGGTCTTCGATCTCATCCGCGGCGGCCCCGGCAAAATGGTCGGCGGTGACGTTGCGCACGCAGTTGCCAGAGGTCTGGATGGCATGCATTTCCACATCGGCCAAAGCCGACAGGATCGCAGGCACGTCGGGCAGCTTGGGCCAGTTGAACTGGATGTTCTGCCGGGTGGTAAAGTGGCCATAGCCTTTGTCGTAGGTGTCGGCAATCATTGCCAGTTGCCGCATCTGGTGCGGGCTGATCGTGCCATAGGGAATGGCCACGCGCAGCATATAAGCGTGCAGTTGCAGATAAAGACCGTTCATCAGACGCAGAGGCCGGAACTCCTCCTCGGTCAGTGACCCGTCAAGGCGGCGCTCCACCTGATCGGTGAACTGGGCAACGCGGGCGCGGACAAAGGATTCGTCAAAATCGGAATAGGAATACATCTTATGCCCTCAGGTCTGCTTGCTTGCCGTGGTCATAGTTCGACGGGCCACGCGTGCGGAACGCCTCGCGGAAATGCACAGGCTCCGGTCCGTTTGGTCCAGCCTTTGCATCGGCCAGATAGGCGCCGACGATCAGCAACTTCTGGGCTGACGCGTGCAAAAGGCGCATTTGCGCGTGGGCCTCATCTTCGATCAGCTCGGCCTCATGGTGATGCTGGGTCCATTGGTCATCAGCGGTAAGGTAGACCACATCCCCTTCGCGCAGGCGGTTGGCGGTGACGACTTTGGCGGTGAAACGGCGGCTCATGGTCAGGCTTCTTTCAAATGGGAAAGGGAGTGGCGGGCCGCACGAGGGGCCAGGCCGAACAGAATGACGGCAGGCCCGTCACAGATGGCAATCGCTTCGGGCAAATGGGCCAGCGTGGTGCCGATGATGCGCTGATCAGGGCGGCTGACGTTTTCGACGATGGTAACATCGGTGCCCGGCGCGGTGCCATGCATCATCAGACGGCCCTGAATAAAGCGTGCGGACTTCTTGCCCATATAGATCGCGGCAACCTCGCCGGGCCGGGCCATGCCGCGCCAGTCCTGTTCGGCAAAACCGGCCATGTCATGCCCGGTGAGAATACGAAGCGACGCATTGCGCCCGCGTTTAGTCAGGCTTTGGCCGATTTGCGCGGCAGCCACAGTGGCCGAGGTCAGGCCGGGCAGGATGCGGAACGTGATCCCGGCGTCGGTAAGCGCGTCCATTTCCTCATCCAGCCGCCCGAAGATCCCGCAATCGCCGCCCTTGAGCCGGACGACCCGCGCCCCGGTCATCGCATGGGCCACAAGTGTTGCGTTGATAGCGCTTTGCGGGGTTGTGGGGCCGAACCCCTCTTTGCCCGCATCCACCCGCAGGGCGGTTGCCGGAATCAGGGCCAGCACCTCATCACCGACCAGACGGTCATGGATCACCACATCCGCCTCTTGCATCGCACGGTAAGCCCCCAGCGTCAGATGTTCAGCCGCACCGGGACCGGCGCCGATAAAAGCGACGACGGGCAGCGTTGGCTGATGCAGTTGGGTCATGGCAAAGTCCTGTCTCTGGCTGGGTACAATATAGGATATTTTCCTGCCTTTGGGCCATGGGGGCTTGCAGATAAGGATGTTTGTTCCAATACTGCGCCAAAGCGGGGCCGGGGTTCTGCAAAACAAGGGAAATGGCGAATGGCGGCCCAACTGGACGAACTGGACCGGAAAATCCTTGGTGAATTGCAGTTGGATGCTAGCCAGTCGCTGGATGAAATCGCGCGCAAGGTGGGGTCATCGAAGACCCCGGTCTGGAACCGTATCCGCCGGATGCGCGAGCAAGGCGTCATCACGCGCCAGACCGCCATTCTGGATGCCGAAGCTTTGGGGCTGGAGGCGTGTTTCTTCGTCTTGATCCGCACCTCTGAGCATGAGGCCGAATGGCAGCGCAAGTTCCTGAAAACCCTGCGCGACCGCCCCGAGGTGCTCGAGGCGCATCGGCTGGCGGGCGATATCGACTATATCCTGAAAGTCCGCGTAAAGAACGCCCGCGCCTATGACCAGTTCTATCAGGCGCTGATTTCCGAGGTGAAGATCTATAACGTCACAGCACTCCTGAGCATGGAAGAAATCAAATCCACCACGATTCTGCCGCTCTGACGTCGCCCTTGCCCATCAGAAGTGGTCGCGCGTTCTGGCATTGCTGCTTTGCAAATACTCCCGCCGGAGGCGTCAACAGCGCAGCTTGCGTCCGGCGTGCAGAAAAGGATCAGCGCGCCAGCACCAGCCGTTCCAGCCCGTGAAAATGATACACATCGCCATAGCGCGGCGGTTCGGCCAGATGCAGGCCGGGCAGGCGACGGAACAGTATCGGCAGGGCGATTTGCAGCTCCAGCCGGGCCAATGGTGCGCCGACACAAAAATGCAGCCCCGCGCCAAAGGTCAGGTTGGGCTTGTCGGGGCGCTCTGGCAGGAACTGATCGGGGCGGTCCCACATTTGCGGGTCGCGGTTGGTGGCCGCCAGAAGCAGCCCCACCTGATCGCCGCGCCGAAAGGTGTGGCCCATCACCTCCACCGTTTCATAGGCGGTGCGGGTGAACATGTGCAGCGCGGGGTCAAAGCGCAGGATTTCCTCGACCACGCGCGGAACGGTGTCGGGCGACAGGATCTGCGCCACCGACCCGGTTTCCAGCAGCGTCTTCACGCCATTGCCGATGGTATGCACCGTCGCCTCATGGCCCGCGTTCAAGAGCAGGATACAGGTGGTGATCAGCTCATCGGTTGACAGCCGCTCGCCTTCGGATTCTGCCGCAATCAACTGGGTGATCAGGTCATCGGCGGGGGCTTTGCGGCGCTGTTCGACATAGCCGCGCAGGAAATCGGCAAAGTCGCGCGCGGCGTCGCTGGCGGCCAGTTCCATCGCATAGGTGCGGCGGGCCTGATACATGCCGACCATGGCGTTTGACCAGCGCAAGAGTTGTCCCGCCATGTCTTCGGGCACTCCCAGAAGCCGCGCGATGATGATCACGGGCAGGGGTTGGGCAAAGCCGGTGATCAGGTCAAAGTCACCCTCGGGCAGGGCGTCAATCAGGCTGTGGCTGAGGCTTTCGACATCGCCATGCAGCCCGGCAATCCGGCGCGAGGTAAAGGCGCGTAGCACCAGTGAGCGCAGCCTTGTATGGCGGGGCGGTTCCAGTTCCAGCATCGAATGCGCCTCGACCGCATAAAACGACGCGGTGTGCGGTGCGATGGGGCGCGCAAGTTCGGACGGCACCTCACGGCCAAACCGGCGGTCGCGAAAGATGGCGTTGGCGGCCGCCGCGCGCGGCGTGCAGATCAGATCATAGTCCTGCCAGTGAAAAAACGGCCCCGCCGCGCGGGCACGTTCATAAAACGGATAGGGGTTCTGCACGAAGGCGGGGTCGGTCGGGGATTGGGTAAGGCTTTGCATGGCCAAAGGCTTAGCCGCGCGTGCGGGCCGGGTGCAAGAGCCCTTGTGCAATCATTACCCCCAGCACCACAAGGGCGGCGCCAAACACCTGATGCCAAAGCCACGGTCCCCCCACGGCAAACAGGATCAGCATGACATAGAACGGGGTAGCGTTGATGTGCAGGGACGCAAGGCCGATGCCCAGCCGGCCAACCGAGATGATCCACAACAGTTGCGACAGGGCCAGTGCGGCGAAGGCATAGACCAACATCGCCCCGGCCTCGGGCAGCCCAAGCGAGTCCCAGTCGGGTGCAGGCAGGCCAAAGGCGCTGGCCAAAGCCAACATGACCAGCGATGCAAGCGCTCCGCCGCACAGGGTGATCGTGGTGCGGCCCAACGGCGAAAGCCCCGGATAGGCGGTGACGGTCAGGCGGGAGCCAAAGGTGAAAATCACGATTGACCCAAAGGCCAGAAGCGCGCCCAGTACTGTGCCACGACCCGCCGCGCCCCCGTCCAGCGCGATCAGCCCTCCCAGCAGGCTAAGCCCGATCCCAAGGATCAGCGCCGGAGTGATCCGGCGGCCGTCGAACACCACCTCGATGCCCATGCCAACGATGGGCATGACCGCAGAGATGATGGCGACGGTCACGGCGTCAGAGCGGGCTTGTCCAAGGATCAGCCCAAAGGCCCCAAGGCTGTTGACCGCCCCGATCAGCAGCCCGATGCCCCAGGCCGCACCCAGCACCGCGCGCGACCCGTCGATCAGCCACCACAACGGCAGCAGCGCAGCCGCCGCCAGCCCCATGCGGGCGGCGGTCAGGGTCAGCGCGGGCATATGCGGGATCAACAGATCGGCGGCAGGCAATCCCGCCGCCCAGACCAGCATGGACGCAGCACAGGCCAGATGCGCCAATGGCAGGGACGAAGGCGGCAGAGTGGCGGGGGTGACTGTCATTCCCCCTTGATGCCCGTTGATCCACCTGCGGGCTTGTCCGACTGCGACGGCGCGGATGCCGCTATCAGGCGGCGGACAATGCCGCGACAATCGCCCCGAAGTCAGCCGCTTTCAGACTGGCACCGCCGACAAGCGCGCCATCGACATGTGGCACCGCGAAAATTTCGGCTGCATTTGATGGCTTGACCGACCCGCCATACAGCAGCCGCACGCTGTCTGCTTGCGCGCCGATCCGGGCGGTCAGGCGGGCGCGGATAAAGGCATGCACCTCGGCAATCTCGTCGATCGTGGGCGTGCGCCCGGTGCCGATGGCCCAGACCGGTTCGTAGGCCACGACCAGATTGGCGGCGGTCGATGCGTCCGGCACAGACCCGGCAAGCTGGCGACCGATCACATCCAGCGTGTCGCCCGCGTCGCGCTCACCTTCGGTTTCACCAATGCAGACCACCGCGACCAGCCCGGCCACCTGTGCCGCCTGTGCCTTTGCCAGCACCTGTGCATCCGTTTCGGCGTGGTCGGTGCGGCGCTCTGAGTGGCCCACGATCACATGGCTGGCCCCGGCATCGGCCAACATGCCCGCCGACAGATCGCCCGTATGCGCGCCGCTGATATTGGCGTGGCAATCCTGCCCGCCGACATGCAAGGCGCTGCCCTTGGCCAGATCGGCCATCTGCGCCAGCAAGGTTGCAGGCGGGCACAACAGCATCTCGCAGCCCGGAGCCGGATGTGCCTTCAAAAGCGTCACCACCTCTGACAGGCTGGCACCCGTCCCGTTCATTTTCCAGTTTCCAGCCGCCAGCTTGCGCATGTCCTGTCTCCTTGGTTCGCATGTGTCGGGCGCGATCATAGAAGCGGGGCCCTCTGATACAAGCGTCAATCACGCACCCAAAGGCTGTCAGAGCGCGCAGGCGACTGGTCGATTGAATAATGTAAAAATGTTTTACATCACCTCTTGAACGGCAGGCAGGCCATGCGCATCTTGCATCATGTGAAGGGTATTCACATCGTGTCATTCAGGCACGTTGCCGCCGAGATGGAGAGACGCTTATGACTTATTCCCCTAATACGACCGCCAAAGCGCCAGCGCTCGGCGGCCTGACGTCCCGACTGTATTCTGCCGAAGACTGGCTTGATTCCAAAGGTCGTGGCGCGTGGATCGCTGCCATGGTGCTGGGCTTTGTCTTCTTCTGGCCAGTCGGGCTCGCACTCGTAGCCTATATGACTTACGCAAATAAATGGAGCAAAAGCATGTTCAAAGGGAAATTCTGCGCCAGTCGTCGTGAGGGTGGCCATAACGGTGGCATGAACCGCCACAGCGCATGGCGGACTTCGGGCAACTCTGCCTTTGATGCCTACAAGGCCGACACGCTGCGCCGTCTGGAAGATGAACAAGGCGCGTTTGAATCCTTCCTGCAACGTCTGCGCGATGCCAAGGACAAGCAGGAATTCGACAGCTTCATGGAAGACCGCGCCAAGGGTGCGGCCCGCCCTGCAGGCTCTGCCGAAGACCAGCCACGCGGCGAATACTAAACCAAAGGCGACAGCGGTCCCTTATGGGGGCCGCTGTCGCTGCCTTGGTATTATCTTTCAAGATCCCTTGTTTCAGGACCACGCCCATGCGCACTGTTTCACCGATGATGATGTCTGATATGCAACCCGACCCCGAACGTCATGCCGCGTTTTACGAAGGCGTCTTGCCAAAGCGACTTTTGGCATGGGTGATTGATCTTGTGCTGATTGGCCTGGTCACCGCGCTGATTGTGCCATTCACTGCCTTTACCGCTTTGTTTTTCCTGCCGTTCCTGTTTCTTGTGGTGGGCTTTGTCTACCGTTGGTTCACCCTGAGCGGGCGCTCGGCCACATGGGGGATGCGGCTGATGAACATCGAATTTCTGGACCGCAACGGCCAGCGGTTTGATAGTGCCACTGCGCTGTTGCACACGCTGGGGTATACGGTGTCGATGGCCTTTGTGATGCCGCAGGTGCTGTCGGTGGTCCTGATGCTGACCTCATCGCGGGGGCAGGGGCTGAGTGATCTGGTGCTTGGGTCGGTCGTAATCAACAGCCCGGCCTCGCGCTGACTTTAGTGTGATTGGCAAGGTTTGGCCCGCGTCAAATGCCACCTTGGCGTCTGGCGCGCGGCTTGCTAACGTATGTCATCCTTTCCCAACCTGACAGCCATGCGCCACACCCTTCCCATAGCGCCCCAGTTTTACGTGACGGCTCCGCAGC
Organism: Pseudotabrizicola sp.; assembly: GCF_030684215.1. Classification (GTDB taxonomy): domain Bacteria; phylum Pseudomonadota; class Alphaproteobacteria; order Rhodobacterales; family Rhodobacteraceae; genus Pseudotabrizicola. The sequence continues at coordinate 42,297 of NZ_JAUXOV010000021.1, read as the reverse complement.
CCTGTCCCTATCTTGAGGGACGGATGGAACGAAAGCTGTTCACCGCACTTCAGGGCGAACATGCGCAGCGGTTGAATGATACGCTTTCAAAGCAGGGGTTCCGGCGCAGTCAGAACGTGCTGTATCGCCCGTCCTGTTCCGAATGCTCGGCCTGCATGTCGGCGCGGATCCGGGTGGCCGATTTTCAGCCCAGCCGCACGCAGCGCCGGATCATGCGCAAAACCGGGCAAATACGGCGCAATGCGACAAGCCCTTGGGCCACCGAAGATCAGTTCGCCTTGTTCCGCCGGTATCTGGATGCCCGCCACGCCGATGGCGGCATGGCCGATATGGATATCTTCGAATTTGCCGCGATGATCGAGGAGACCCCGATCAAAAGCCGGGTCATCGAATACAGCCGTCCGCGCATGCCGGGTGAGCGGGCAGGCAGTCTTGCCGCCGTTTGCCTGACCGATGTGTTCGATGACGGGCTGTCGATGGTCTACAGCTTTTACGACCCCGATCTGGTCGATCTGTCGCTTGGCACGCATATCATCCTTGACCATATCGCCATCGCGCGTGAGGCGGGCTTGCCCTATGTCTACCTTGGCTATTGGGTGCCGGGCAGCCGCAAAATGGGTTACAAGGCCGGGTTCTCGGCGCTGGAGATCTATAAGGGCGGGCAATGGCAGGACTTGGGCGATCCCGCCGCACACCGGGCCGAATTGCACCCGCTGTCGATGGACCCGATTGCCGAACAGGTCGCCCGCATCAGCCTGCCCGAAGCCCGCCCGCACCGGGATTGAATCGGGCCGCTGCGCGTGCGTTTGGGCAACGCCACTGGACGGGGCGGGTGGGATTCCCTATATAATCTCTCAACAACTCCTGATGAGGCCGGAATGAACAGCGAAGCACAGATCGAGGGCACCCCGCTTATCAAGCCCTCCAGCACCGATCATCCTTTGTATGACAGCGTGGTCGATGCCTGCCGCACGGTGTTTGACCCGGAAATCCCGGTGAATATCTTTGATCTGGGGCTGATCTATACCGTAGAGATTGATACCGAAAACGCAGTCAACATCACCATGACCCTGACAGCCCCCGGATGTCCCGTCGCGGGCGAGATGCCGGGCTGGGTTGCCGATGCGGTAGAGCCGCTGGCGGGCGTCAAGCAGGTGGATGTGCAGATGACCTTTGATCCGCCGTGGGGGATGGAGATGATGAGCGACGAGGCCCGGCTGGAACTGGGCTTTATGTAAGCCACCCCTCCGTGGCGTGTCATTGATGCAAACCTTTTGGCTTGCATTTTTCATTTGCAGGCCATTTGACTTGCAATTTTTAAATGCAAGCCTTACGGCTTGCGCTATGGCCCAATTGCACGCAGTCCTGACCGGCGATCTGATCCACTCCACCCGCGGCACGCCTGCGCAGGTGGATGACACCATGGCGTTGATCGAGGCAGCGGCGCACCGGTTCAGCGATGAAGCCCGCTTTCACCGCTATCGCGGCGATGGCTGGCAGGTTTATGTGGGCGCGGCGGGGCGGGGGCTTGGTGCCATGATCTACATTGCCGCCCGACTGATCCAGGACGAAGGATTGGCCAGCCGCATTGCGCTGGGCATTGGTGATGCGCAGGGTCTGGCAGAGCCTACGCTTGCCAGTGCTGGTGGCGGGGCCTTTGTGGCCTCTGGCCGGGCGCTTGACGCGATGACGGGTGGGCGGCGTCTGGCGCTTGCGGGGGCCGTGTTTGATCCGTTGCACCACGCGCTGATGGCCAGTCTTGATGCTCAGGTTCAAGGATGGTCGCCGCAACAGGCCGAAGCGGTGGCGTGGACATTGACGCCCGGACTTGATGTGCCGCAACAGGCACTTGCCGACATGCTTGGCATTTCGCGTCAGGCCTTTGCCGCACGGCTGAACGCGGCGGGGTTTGCCCTGATCGAACAGGCGATCCGCGCCTTTGCCACCCATTTCACCGCAGAGGCTTCCCATGGCTGAAACCCTTGCCCTGCTGTTGTTGGCACATGTGCTGGCCGATTTCGTGCTGCAACCGGGTCGCATGGCGCAGGCCAAGGCCGCGGGGCATCCGGGCTGGATGCTGGCGCATGTCGGGATTGTGGGCGCGGTGACGGCGGTGTTGCTTGGCGTGCAGACCGCTGAGGCTGCGTGGGTTGTGGCGGGGCTGACGCTGGCGCATCTGGTGATCGACGCGGCCAAGGTGGGGTTAAGCGCGCGCCTGTCCGGCATCGCGGGGTTTGTCGCCGATCAGGTGGCACATCTGGTCACGCTGCTGCTGGTTGCGGGCCTGTGGCCGCAGATGTGGGCGAATGGCCTTTGGGCCGCACATGCGCCGCTCTGGCTGCCTGCCGCCGTGGCGCTCATGGCGGGGGCGGTGCTGGCCACACGGGCCGGTGGCTTTGCCCTTGGCCTGCTGATGCGGCCTTGGGGAGAGGTGGGTCTGGATGGCCTGCCGGGTGGGGGCCGCATCATCGGGATGCTGGAGCGTGGGATCATCTTTCTTTTGATCCTTGCCGGAGAACCGGGCGGCATCGGCTTTCTGATCGCGGCCAAATCGGTGCTGCGCTTTGGCGCGGTCAAGGAAGAGTCGCGGCTGTCGGAATATGTCATCATCGGCACCCTCGCGTCCTTTGGTTGGGCGATGCTGATGGCGATCGGCACAGTAATGCTGCTTTCCGCACTGCCACCGCTTGGAATTCCCGACCTTTCACCCTAGATTGGAAAAAGACACAGGAGAACCACATGTTTGGCATCCCCGGCAAAGCCGCCGTCACCCTGACCCCCCTTGCCGTCCGGCAGATTGCCCGGCTGATGGAAAAAGATGGCCGTCAAGGCTTGCGCATCGGTGTGAAAAAGGGCGGCTGTGCGGGGATGGAATACACCATGGATTATGTGTCCGAGGTCAATCCGCTGGACGAGATCGTGGAACAGGACGGCGCACGGGTGATGATCGCACCGATGGCGCAGATGTTCTTGATCGGCACCGAGATCGATTACGAGGTGGATTTGCTGCACGCCGGGTTCAAATTCCGTAATCCCAACGTGTCCGAGGCCTGCGGTTGTGGCGAGTCGATCAAGTTCAAAGACGCTTCGGCAGCCTGACTGCCCCAGACCGGGCGCCAACAATCAAGACAGCGGAGCGGCTGACGCCGCAGTGTTTTTCAGTCGCCTCTGGCCTGCGGCCAACCGGCTCCGCCGCGCCTCCGGCGGGAGTATTTTAGAACCAGCAATTCCAGCTTTCTTGGATTTCATCGTGGCCGAAATACGCCTGGGGAGCAGAAGGCGGGGGCGGAGCCCCCAGCGTGGTTTGACTTATGCAAGCGGTGTCAGGAATTGACGATGGCTGCGACCTTGGTCAAAGCTTGCGCCATGATGACAGATTTTTCAGCGCGGCTGACCCGAACTCCGCTTCCCTATGACCGTGCCTGTGGCGATGAGGTGTGCGCGGCTTTTGCCGATGTGGGGCCCGCGGTCGCAGGGCTTTTGGCGGCCGTCGCTGGGTGCAGCCCCTATCTGAAAGGGCTGATGTCGCGCGAGGACGCGTGGTTGCGCGCAGCCTTGGCACAGAGCCCTGAGGCTGCATTGGCGGCAGAGTTTGCGCGGATTGAGGCGTTGACGCTAGAGGATCTGGGGCCGGGGCTGCGGCAGGCCAAGCGCCGGATTGCCCTGCTGACCGCGCTGTGTGATCTGGGTGGGGTTTGGCCTCTGGAGACCGTGACGGGGGCCTTGACGGGCCTTGCCGACCGCGCGGTGCATCTGGCGATGGTGCGGCTGGTCGCCGACGAGATCCGCCGCGGCAAGATCCCCGGCGCAGTGCCTGAAGATGCGGCGACGGCTGCGGGCATGGTCAGTCTTGCCATGGGCAAGATGGGGGCGGGGGAGTTGAATTACTCGTCCGACATCGACCTGATCTGTCTGTTTGACGAGACCCGCTATCCTGGGGTCGAGCAAGAGGCGCGGGCGGCGTTCATTCGCGTGACGCGCAAGATGACAGCGATTCTGTCGGATCTGACTGGTGAGGGCTATGTGTTTCGCACCGATTTGCGGTTGCGCCCCGATGCTTCGGTCACTCCGGTGTGTTTGTCTATGGCGGCGGCTGAGTCCTACTATGAAAGTGTGGGCCGTACATGGGAGCGCGCGGCCTATATCAAGGCGCGGCCCTGTGGTGGGGATCTGGCGGCGGGGGAGCGGTTTCTCAAGACATTGGTGCCGTTTGTCTGGCGCAAGCATCTGGATTTCGCCGCCATTCAGGATGCGCATGACATGCGGTTGCGTATCCGTGAGCATCGCGGGTTGAATGGCCGGGTCACGGTTGAAGGCCACAACATGAAGCTGGGTCAGGGTGGCATCCGTGAGATCGAGTTTTTTACCCAGACCCGCCAGTTGATTGCGGGCGGGCGCGATCCGCACTTGCGCGACCGGACCACGGTGGGCGGGCTTTCGGTTCTTGCTGCCAAGGGCTGGGTGCCACCGGAAGTGGCGGCAGAGTTGACCACGCTTTACCGCGCGCATCGCGAGCTGGAGCATCGCTTGCAAATGGTGGGGGATGCACAGACCCACAACCTGCCGGTGACGGCGGAAGGGGTGGCGCGGATTGCCGCGTTTTGTGGCGAGAGTGAAGCCGCGTTCCGCACCGGGCTGTTGGAGCGGATCGCCCGCGTGGACACGCTGACCGATGGGTTCTTTGCGCCCGCAGAGGCAGAGGCGGGGCCGGAGTTGTCTGAGGCGGCGGCCAAGATCGTGGCGGGGTGGATTCACTATCCGGCATTGCGATCCGAACGGGCGCAGGCGATTTTCCGGCGGTTGCGTCCTCAGTTGCTCAAGCAGTTGGACCGGGCGGCGAATGCGGATGAAGCCTTGCGCGCGCTGGATGGTTTTCTTGCGGGGCTGCCTGCGGGGGTGCAGATATTCTCACTTTTCGAGGCCAATCCGACGCTGATTGAGTTGATCATCGATATTGCGGGTACTTCGCCCGGCCTCGCGCGGCACTTGTCGCGCAATGCGGGCGTGCTGGATGCGGTGATCGGGGGCAGTTTCTGGACGGCCTGGCCGGGGACGGCATCGTTGCGGGCCGATCTGGTCAAGGCGCTGGATGAGGTGCCCGATTACGAGAAAAAGCTCGATACGGCCCGGCGTTGGGTAAAGGAATGGCATTTCCGGGTTGGTGTGCATCATTTGCGCGGGCTGGTCGATGCCTTTGAAGCCGGGAAATCCTACGCCGATCTGGCCGATGCGGTGGTGGGTGCGCTGTGGCCTGTTGTGGTGGCAGAATTTGCGCGCAAATACGGGCCGATGCCGGGGCGGGGGGCGGTGCTGATCGGCATGGGGTCGATGGGGGCGCAGCGGTTGAATGCGGGGTCTGATTTGGACCTGATCATGGTTTATGATGCGGCGGGGGTGGAAGACTCTGCCGGGCCAAAGCCGCTGGCGACGCGCCCCTATTATGCGCGGCTTACGCAGGCGATGGTAACGGCGCTGACCGCGCAGATGCCAGAGGGGCGGCTGTATGAGGTGGACATGCGGCTGCGGCCCTCGGGTCGGCAGGGGCCGGTGGCGACCAGTTTGCAAAGCTTTACCAGCTATCAGGAAGATGAGGCCTGGACATGGGAGCATCTGGCGCTGACCCGCGCGCGGGTGCTGGCGGGGGATCCTGATCTGGCGGGCGAGGTCGAGGCGTTCCGCCGTGATCTGTTGCAGCGCAAGGGCAAGGGGTCGACGGTGCGCGCAGATGTGGCCTCTATGCGTGAGCGGCTGCAGGCGGCCAAACCCGCCAAGGGCAGTTGGGAGGCCAAGAACGGTGCCGGGCGGCTGATGGATGTGGAGTTGTGCGCGCAGATGGCCGCGCTGATCGCGGGCAGCCCGGCGCGTGGGGTGGAACGCCAGATTGCGGCGGGCGCGGTGGCTGGTCTGTCGCAATCGGATCAGACGGCGCTGCTGGATGCCTACAGGTTGCTCTGGCGCCTGCAATGCGGGGCGCGGCTTTTGACCGAAGGCCCGCTGGAGATGGACAGCCTGGGCGAAGGCGGGCGGGCGTTCTTGCTGCGTGAGACGGGTGAGCCAAGTGCCGAGGCGCTGACAGCGCGGCTGGAAACGGTGACGGGCCTTGCCGAGGCCGTGATCGCAGCCCAGATGGAACAGGAGGCGTGAATGGGGAGACGCATGATGCGGCTGGATGAAGCAGACCCCAAGGGGCTGGTGCGCGAAAGCTACAGGATCGACGGGATCTCCGGGGGCGAATGCCGGTCAATTTTCATTGACTGGGCGCTGAGCCTGAAGCCGGGGGTGGAAAGCGACGAGGCGTTACGTGTGGTTCTGGCGGAATACGCTATGGCCGCACCTGACCATCCGATGACGAAGGTTCTGACCGAGGCACTGGTCCGGCCAGAGCCGCCACGGCGTCGTGGCGGGCGGGCGGCGCGGCTGGGGGCCTGAGGGCCTTTGGCGAATGCGACCTGTCTCTTGGATGTTGTTCGGCCTTAGGCTAGGAATTGGGACAAAGCCATGGTCTTGTGTGTCGCCCGCATCGGTTGGCATTGGCCAAGGGGTAACGTTCCTTAGGCGGGAGAGCAGACAGTGCAAACCTATCATGATGCGCTTCGGACCGTGCTTGCGCATGGCACGCGGTCAACTGACCGTACCGGAACCGGCACGATTTCACATTTCGGGATGCAATGCCGCTATCCGCTGGCCGACGGCTTTCCGCTGATGACCACCAAAAAGCTGCATCTGCGGTCCATCGTGTATGAGCTGTTGTGGTTCCTGTCGGGCAGCACCAACATTCGTTACTTGACAGAAAACGGCGTCTCTATCTGGAATGAGTGGGCCGATGAGAATGGCGAGTTGGGGCCGGTTTACGGCCATCAATGGCGGCATTTCCCGGTGGTGCGCGAGGCTGATGGCCGCGTCGTCACCGGCGAGATTGACCAGATCGCTGAACTGGTGCGGCGGATGCGTGACACACCAGACTCGCGCAGACTGATCGTCTCGGCATGGAATCCGGGAGAGGTGGACCAGATGGCCCTGCCGCCCTGTCATACGCTGTGGCAGGTGCGTTTGCAGGATGGAAAGCTGCATCTGCAACTCTATCAGCGCTCTGCCGACATGTTTCTGGGGGTGCCGTTCAACATCGCGTCTTATGCGCTGCTGGCGCATATGCTGGCCCATGTCAGCGGCCATACTCCCGGCGATTTCATCCACACCATGGGGGATGCCCATATCTATCTGAACCATATGGATCAGGTAGAGACCCAGCTAGCGCGCGCGCCAAAGCCGTTGCCACGCTTGGAGATCACGCGGCAGGTCAGTTCGATCTTTGACTTCCGCTATGAGGATTTCAACTTCGTGGGCTATGATCCAGACCCTGCCATCAAGGCCCCGGTGGCGGTATGATCACGCTGGTTGTGGCGCGCGCCCGCAATGGAGCGATTGGCAAGGACAATCAGATTCCATGGCATGTCCCCGCAGATCTGAAGCTGTTTCAGCGCGAGACGATGGGCGGGGCCATCATCATGGGGCGCAAAACATGGGAAAGCCTGCCGGTCAAGCCGTTGAAAAACCGGCTTAACATCGTTGTGTCGCGCGATACGGGGGTGGCGGACCATGTTGTGGCATCTTTGGATGAGGCGATTGCCCTTGCCCAGTCACAGGGTCATTGCCGGATTTACGGGATAGGCGGCCAGCAGATCTATACCCAGATGCTTGGCGCGGCCCACCGCTTGCTGATCACCGAGGTTGATCTGGACATCCCGGAGGCCGACGCTTTCTTTCCAAGGGTCGATGAAGCGCAATGGCGGGAAATTGCACGGCTGGACCTGCCAAGCGACGGCCCCGCCTGCACGGCGCGCGAATTGCTCCGGCGCTGACGCGTGGGAGCCAGCCCGATAGCGTTGGTTTATTGCGTTCAACAGGGCAGAATGCCGGAACTGGGATGTCCCAGCGGCGTTGCCGGATATGCCGTTGAAAATACAGCGCATGACATGTTGGAGTGCCCCCTGAATTGACCCAAGCTCAAATCCTGTTGTTTGCTTTGTTCGCGGCCATTGTTGTGCTGATGGTGTGGGGCCGGTTGCGCCATGACATCGTGGCCTTTGGCGGGGTGATTGCGGGCACGCTTTTGGGTGTTGTTCCGGTTGAGGAGACGTTTTCCGGCTTTGCGCATCCAGCAGTGATCACGGTGGCGCTGGTTCTGGTCGTCTCGGCCGGGCTGATCCGTACAGGGGCGATCAATGCGCTGGCGCGGGTGTTGTCTGATCCTGATCTGCCGGTGTCCTTGCATGTGTTGCGGCTGGGGCTGGTGGGGGCACTGTTGTCTGCGGTGATGAACAACGTGACCGCATTGGCGCTACTGATGCCGGTGGATGTGGCAACCGCGCGCAAGGCGGGGCGGGCGGCCGGGTTGACGCTGATGGCCTTGGCCTTTGCGACCATTCTGGGCGGGATGTTGACGCTGATTGGCACGCCGCCCAACCTGATCGTTTCCAGCTTCCGCGCCGAAGCCATGGGGGCGCCCTTTGGCTTTTTCGATTTTGCCTATGCGGGTGGGATCGTGGCCGTGTCGGGGCTGTTGTTTGTGGCTTTTGTCGGCTGGCGCTTTGTGCCGCAGCGCGATGACAGCGGGGTGGCCGAAGATGCCGAGGCGCGGATGCGCGATTACGTGGCCGAACTGGTGGTGCCAGACGATTCCAAGAGCATCGACAAGACCAAGGCCGACATGCGCAAGGCTATCGAAAAGCTGGGGGCCAGTCTGGTGGCGGTCAAGCGCCGGGGGCGGCGGGTCTACGGCGCGCCTGCCGGTATTGTGCTTGTGGTGGGGGATATTCTGCTGATCGAGGCCACGCCGACCCTGCTGGAAGAGGTCAGGGTCGAGATGCAATTGGCCTATCCTGACGGGCTGTCGGCCGACGCGCCCCGGATTTCACTGGCCGGTGAGGCGATGGTGGAATTTGTGGTCACAGACAACTCACGCATTGTCGGACGCACGGCGCGGCAGGCGCGGCTGGCGGTGGACCACGATTCGGTGCTGCTGGGCATTTTGCGGCGCGACCGGACGCTGACCGACAACCTGCGTGACACACGGATTTTGGCGGGCGACATCCTTTTGGTGCTGATCCCCGAGACCGCCGAGGAAAGCATCGCCGACGCGCTGCGCTTGCTGCCGTTGAACAGGCGCGAGTCGGTGACGATGGAAAAGCGCGCGCTGGGCGCTGTGGTGATGTTCGCGCTGGCGATTGCGGCGGTTAGTCTGGGGCTGGTGACTATGCCGGTTGCCTTGGGTGCGGTGGTGGTGGGCTACGTTCTGACGCGCGTGCTGGGGATCGAGGATCTGTATGAACACATTGACTGGCCGGTGATCGTGCTGCTGGCCGCGTTGATCCCATTGGGTATGGCGATGGACAGCACCGGGGCCTCGGGTCTGGTGGCCGTGGCGCTGGCGCAGGCGACCGAGGGTCTGCCGGCCTGGGTCGGGCTGTTGGTGCTTATGGTGTCCACCATGTTCATCTCGGATGTGCTGAACAACAACGCCACCGCCATTCTGGCGGCTCCGGTGGGGATCCGGCTGGCCGAAACCACAGGCACCAACCCCGACGCCTATCTGATGGGAGTGGCGATTGCGGCATCCTGCGCGTTTCTGACCCCGATCGGGCATCAGAACAACACCATCGTGATGGGGCCAGGGTCGTATCGGTTCTCGGACTATTGGCGAATGGGGCTGCCGCTGGAGGCGATTGTGGTCGCAGTCGGGCTGCCTGCGATCTTGGTGTTCTGGCCGTTGTAACTGCAGTTGCCCTGGCTGAACCATATGCGCGACATTGCTGATTTCATGCAACCTTTGGCCCGGTCGTGGCGTTGTCGGTGGATGTCATAGTTTACGACAGCCGGACAAGCGCGCGACAGCCGCGTTTGCCGCATGTCCCGGAGACCGCTGATGAGCGACCAAGCGCCAGACCCGATACGCGACCCAGAGGCGGCCCCCCCGCTTGCCATCGTGCTGGCCGGTGGCCGGGGTGCGCGGTTGCACGAGCTGACAGACCGCAGCCCCAAGGCCGCATTGCCCTTTGTGCGGCGGCGCAGGATCGTGGATTTCACCATGGAGAACATCGCGCGCTCTGGCCTGCCACGGGCGCTTGTGATCACCCAATACCTGTCCGACCAGCTGAAGACCTATCTTCAGCGCGCATGGTCGGGCCGGATGGGCGGCGCTGCTGGCCTGATCTTGGCGAATGGCACAACCGGGACGGGCGCATCAGAAGGCTATGACGGCACAGCGGATGCTTTGTGGCAAAACGCGGCTCAGATTGACGCATCCGGCGCGCGTGACGTGCTGATCTTGTCAGCCGATCATGTTTACGAGATGGACTATCGCCCCTTGATCGCCGCTCACCGTGCATCCGGGGCCAGCATGACGCTGGCGGTCACAGCGGCGGATCATCAGCATGTGGCGCAGGGTTTGGCGGTGGTCGAGGCCCGTCGCGATGGTGTGATCACCCGTTTGGCCACGGCGCCAGATTTGCCTGCGGCCTTGCCCGACACCACAAAGCCTGCCCTTGCCAGCATCGGCGTTTTCATCTGCGACTGGGCATGGTTGCGTGCGCAACTGGCCAAAGACGCGCAGGCACCAGACAGCCGCCATGATTTTGACCATGATATCGTGCCGATTGCCGTCCGGGATGGTGTCGCCAGCACCTTTCTTTGGCAAACCGAGCGCGGGCGTGCGGTGTTCTGGCGCGCAATCTCGACGCTCGACACCCTACGCGAGGCGGCTTTGCTGTTCGAGACAGGGGATGCGCCCTGCGCGCTTCCTTCGCCGGATCTTGGCAGTGTAGAGCCGTCGTTGTCACGCTTTGGCATGTCAACGACGGTGGGTGGCTTGCGGCTGTTTGCGCCGCTGCGCAGCCGTGACGGACGCGCTGACTGGGGCGTGGTGGAAGCTTCGGTACTGATGGAGGGTGCGCGACTGTCGCCCGGTTGCCGTCTGACGCGCGCGCTGATCGCACCCGGGGTCACGCTGCCCGAGGGGCTGGTGGTGGGCGAAGACCCTGCCGAAGACCGCCGCTGGTTTCGGGTGACACCGACGGGCACCACCTTGGTCACCACGCAGATGCTGTCGCGCCGGGCGGCCCTGATGCCCCGGCGTTTCGGCGGGATAATGCGCGGGCTGTTCGGGCAGACGATGCGGTGATCCTTTGGCCTTGGCGGGGTGGGATTTTGACGGCGGCAGTGGAACCCCCGGCCGGGTTCAGGGGTTGACCTGGCACAAAGGGCGCGCTGTCTGACAGACCAGATCGCCCCAGCCGTTATGAAATGATGTGGCCAGGCCCTGACCGGAACCGGCAGAGATGGCCCCTAAAGTGAGAGGATCGCACCATGCTGACGCCGACCACCGCCGCAATGATGTTGGACACCGAGGAAAGCGAGGCGCCTTATGCTGCGCCGGACGCGGATGACGCGTTGCTGACCTTGCAACGCCGGACCGCTGATGCCTTGGCAGGCTATGTGACCATGGTGGATAAGGCAGAGCCTGCGTTCCGCCCGGTAGCAGAGCGTTTTCGTGCGCTGCACGACCGCCATAACGCAGCCCTGACCGCGATTTTGATCCGTCATGGCGTAGAACCCGATGCCGATGGCAGTTTCATGGGCACGGTGAACAAAGCGGTTGTCAGTTTGCGGGCGCTGTTTGACGACATCGACGCCGATGTGATGGACAGCATCCGCGACGGTGAAAACCATGTGCTGGAGGCCTTTGATGCAGCGATCACCGCTGTTGGCATGCCGCCCGCCGATGTGACAGAGCTGCGCGAAATGCGGGATGAATTGACCGTTCTGCTGCAAGACACGCGGCATCTGGACTGACGACAAATTTGGACTGACGACAATCAGACAGTGACGACACGGAACCGCCGGGGCAGAAAATGTCCCGGCGGTTTGCTGTGTGAGATGCGGGAGCCTCCGGCGGGAGTATTTTTGCCAAGATGAAATCGGTGACACAAGAGACGGCTGCTGGCGAGGCTGCGGGGCGCGCGCGCAGTGCTGCGCCCCGGAAACGGGCTGTTATCAGCCGCGCAAAGCCTTTGCCTCGGCGGCCAGTTTGGTGATGGCTGCCCAGTCGCCGCGTGCCATTGCGTCTTTCGGGGCGACCCATGAGCCGCCGACGCAGAGGATGTTTTTCAGCGACAGATACTCCATCGCGTTTTTCAGGCTGATGCCGCCGGTGGGGCAAAAGCTGACCTGCGGGATCGGGGAGCCAATGGATTTCAGGAACGCCGCCCCACCAGATTGTTCGGCGGGGAAGAACTTCTGCACGGTGTAGCCCATTTCCAAGAGCGCCATGACTTCGGAGGCAGTGACGGCACCGGGCAAGAGCGGCAGATCATATTCGGCGCAGGCGTCGAGCAGGCGTTCGGTTGCGCCGGGAGAGACGCCGAAGGTGGCGCCTGCGGCTTTGGCGGCCTTGACGTCGGCAGGCGTCAGCAGGGTGCCTGCGCCCACCATGCCGCCCGGAACTTCTGCCATGGCGCGGATCGCGTCGAGTGCGCAAGGGGTGCGCAGGGTAACTTCAAGCGCGGGCAAGCCGCCTGCGACCAGCGCCTCGGCCAGCGGGCGGGCATGGGCCAGATCGTCGATCACCAGCACGGGGACAACGGGGGCGAGGAGGCAGACTTCCAGCGCGCGGGCGGATTGTTCGGTGGGGGTCATGGCTTGGTCCTTTGGCGGCAGTGCAGCGGAGAGTTGGGGAGCCTCCGGCGGGGATAATTGAGAACAGAAAATGCAGCAAGGCTTTGATGCGGGTCAGATGACCACACCCGCGCCGGTATCTGAGGTGCCGACGTTTTGGCGAAAGACGGTGAACAGTTCGCGTCCGATCCCGTGGCTGTTGGCAGACAGGTCTGCGGTGACGGGGGGGCGGCTGTCGAAATCGGCCGCCAGCACGGTGAGCGTGCCGTTGATGGCATCAAGCCGGATGATGTCGCCGTTACGCAGGCGGGCAAGGGGGCCGCCCTTTGCCGCCTCGGGCGATACGTGGATGGCGGCGGGAACCTTGCCGGAGGCGCCAGACATGCGGCCATCGGTAACGAGGGCGACGTTGAGGCCGCGGTCTTGCAGCACCATCAGCGTGGGGGTAAGCGAATGGAGCTCGGGCATGCCATTGGCGCTGGGGCCTTGGAAGCGGACCACAACGATGGTGTCAGAGGTGAACTCGCCCGCTTTGAAGGCAGCTTTTACAGCGTCTTGGGTGTGGAAGATGCGGGCGGGGGCTTCGACTATGTGTCGTTCGGGCGCGACGGCGGAGACCTTGATCACGCCGCGTCCGAGATTGCCGGTGAGCTGTTTCAGGCCGCCGGTTGTGGCGAAAGGGTTTGCGGCGGGGCGCACGATTTTGTCGTTGAGCGATTGGCGCGGGCCGTCTTGCCAGCCAAGTTTGCCGTCTTTGAGTGTGGGCTCCTGACGGTAGGCGTTGAGGCCATTGCCGGAGATGGTTTTGGCATCGGAGTGCAAAAGGCCCGCATCCAGCAGCTGGTTGATCAGGAATTGCAACCCGCCTGCCGCGTGGAAGTGGTTCACGTCGGCCAGACCGTTGGGATAGACCTTTGCCATCAGCGGCACCACATCGGACAGATCGGCGAAGTCTTGCAGATCAAGGATCACGCCGGAGGCGCGGGCCATGGCGGGCAGGTGCAGCACGAGGTTGGTGGAGCCGCCGGTGGCCATCAGGCCGACAAGGCCGTTCACATAGGCGCGTTCATCCAGGATCTCGCCCGCCGGGCGGAAGTCGTTGCCAAGGGCGGTGATCTGGGCCGCGCGCTCAACCGCCGCCGATGTCAGCGCCTCGCGCAGCGGTGTGCCGGGATTGACGAAGCTGGAGCCTGGCAGGTGCAGGCCCATGAATTCCATCAGCATCTGGTTGGTGTTCGCCGTGCCGTAGAAGGTGCAGGTGCCCACCCCGTGATAGCTGGCCATTTCGGCCGCCATCAGGTCTTCGCGGGTGGCCTTGCCTTCGGCATAGGCGTTGCGGACGGCGGATTTCTGGTCGTTGGGGATGCCCGAGGTCATTGGGCCTGCGGGGACAAAGACGGCCGGGATATGGCCGAAGGCGGCGGCGGCGATGATGAGGCCCGGCACGATCTTGTCACAGACGCCGAGGTACAGGGCCGAGTCGAAGGTGTTGTGCGACAGCGCCACCCCGGCGGCAAGGGCGATCACATCGCGCGAGAACAGCGACAGCTCCATCCCTGGCTGGCCTTGGGTCACACCATCGCACATTGCGGGCACGCCGCCCGCCACTTGCGCCGTGGCCCCGGCGGCGCGCGCGGCGGTGCGGATCAGGTCGGGGTAGCGTTCAAACGGCTGATGCGCCGAGAGCATGTCGTTATAGGCGGTGACGATGCCGATGTTGGGGGCGCGACCGGCAACGAGTGTGGATTTGTCTTCCTCCATCGCGGCATAGGCATGGGCCTGATTGCCACAGCTGAGGTGGCTGCGCGCCGGACCAGCCGCCACGGCAGCAGCCATCTGGCGCAGGTAGTCGCCCCTTGGGCCATGGCTGCGTTCGCGGATACGGTCGGTGACGCGGGCGATGGCGGGGTGCAGGGTCATGGCGGGCCTTTGGGTTTGTGGCGTGCGTAGCGGAAGTATAACAGAATGTGTTAGCGCTAACAAGGGTTGGGTGGGGCGAGGCACCTGAGGGCGCTGAGTTTTGTCGGATGTATGATTGTGGGGCAAGCCTTGCATTGGCTATGCCCTGCTCAATGAGAGACCCGCATCGGCAGGATCAGGCCCCATTTTGTCGCTTGGGGTGCGCCAAAAGCCTCAAACCCCAGTTTTTTGTAGACGGCAATCGCCCGAGCATTTTCAGGATGTGGATCGGTCACGATCACGGGTGCGCCTTGCTCAAACAAAACCTGAATTCGCGCTGCAATAAACGCTGAGCCATGGCCAATTCCGATCATAGCCGGATCTCCGATGAACTGGTCGATTCCTCTGGAGCCTTTGGGAAGTCGAAAAAAATGGTGATCGTTCCAGCCATGCACTGAATAGTCTTGCATGAATGCAAAGGGGCGTTCGTTCGCGGTGACAATCCATCTTGCGACGAGGGGATCTTTTAATTTGCCTTCGTCGAAAGGGTGATCAGAACCCCACCATGCGCTGACATGAGGATGCGATTGCCACTGGGCGAGCATGTCGAGGTCTTCGACCGTCGCCTTGTGAAAACGGTAGTCATCGGTCTGTGTCATCTGAGCAGTTTAGCATAGCCTTCGTTTGCAGGCATCGGCTCTTGGCCTTCGTTTGCGGGTTCCTGCCATCGCAAAAGGCCGCGGCTGCCTTTGCGCCTGCACCTTCCACGTTATGCCAGTATGCCACTGCAAAACCCTCATTTCGCACGCTTTCGCGCGCAATGTTGCCACTTTTGGCCGGTATTTCTGTCATCGCAAGGGGAAGAACTCCCCCGGAGGTTTTGGTGATGAAGACGCTTCTTTTACCGATGTTGGCCGTGGTGATGGGCCTGTCTGCCTGTGCGGGCGGCGGGCCGGATGTCATGCGATCGGACCGGGCGCAGATGACTCTGGCAAGTCAGGGCCGGGTTGATGTGGTGTCGGGCGATGTGCGTCAGGTGCTCGCGGCACAATATGATGTGGAGGATATCCGCATCTCGGTGCCGAGCAAGCTGAAGGTGTCGGAAGCCAACATGTTTTATCCGGTCGCAGATATCGTCTGGCGCGGAGAACCTATGGGCAACCGTCATGCGCAGGTGATGTCGATTTTCAAAGAGGCGATGGACCGGGGCACCCACACGATGAACACAGGCCGCAAGGTTGTTGTGGATGTTGAAGTGGCGCGGTTTCATTCTGTAACGGAAAAAACCCGCTACACGGTCGGAGGCACGCATTCGATGCGCTTTATCCTGACCGTGCGGGATGCAGCGACGGGTGCGGTTATTGACGGGCCACGTCTGGTTGCGGCAGATGCCAAGGCTGCAGGCGGCGCACAGGCGGTGGCCGAGGAGCAGATGGGCCGCACGCAGCGGGTTGTGGTTGTAGAGCGCTTGGCCAGTGCGATCCGGGCCGAGTTGTCAGCCCGGGTGAGAGACCCGTTGCTGATTTCGCAAGCCCTGTCACAGCCAAGCGACGTAACGCTGCGCTGAGGGGCATTTCCCAAAGGAAGAAGTTCGGGTAAGGGGAGGGGATGATGACCCCTCCCTTTGCGCATGACGCCCCCGCCCTCGCTTCTGAAACTGCCATCCGTGGCCTGCCTGTGGTGCGGCTGAAACCCAAGGCCGAGGCGCGGGCGATCCGCCATGGCTTCCCTTGGGTGTATAGTGATGAGCTGGTGACCGACCGGCGTACCCAAGGGCTGGAGCCCGGCACTTTGGCTGTGCTGGAGGATGGTGAGCGGCGCGCGCTGGGGCTGGTCACAGTCAACACGAAATCGAAGATCATTTGCCGGATGCTGGATCGTGACCCAGAGGCGGTGATTGATCACGCATGGTTTGAAGCGCGGATTGCCCGTGCGCAGGATATGCGGGCGCGCCTGTTTGACGCGCCGTTCTACCGGCTGGTCCATGCCGAGGCAGATGGCTTGCCCGGCGTGGTGATTGACCGTTTTGGTGATGTTGCGGTGGTACAGCCGAATGCGGCTTGGGCCGAGGCGCATCTGGAGATGCTGATTGCAGCCCTTGTTGCCGTGACCGGGGTTGTGTCGGTGGTCAAGAATGGCTCTGGCCGGTCGCGCGTGCTGGAGGGTCTGACCGAGGAGGTGGCCGTGGTGCGGGGCGCGGTGGACGGTCCGGTGACGGTGCCGATGAACGGCGCGTTGTATATGGCGGACCTTTTGGGCGGGCAGAAGACCGGGTTGTTCTATGATCAGCGGCCCAACCATGCCTTTACCGCGCGTCTGGCAAAAGGCGCACGTGTGCTGGATTTGTTCAGCCATGTCGGTGGGTTCGGGCTGGCCTGTCTGGCCGCCGGGGCTGAAAGCGCTTTGGCGGTTGACGGATCCGCGCCTGCGCTGGCCCTTGCCGCGCAAGGGGCGGCGGCGATGGGCGTAGAGGCGCGCTTTGCCACGCGGCAGGGCGATGCTTTTGATGTGCTGGAGGCGTTGGGAACCGAGGGCGCGCAGTTTGATCTGCTGATCTGTGATCCGCCATCATTTGCGCCGGCAAAACCGGCGCTGGAGGCAGGGTTGCGCGCCTATGAGCGGGTGGCGCGGCTGGCGGCGCCATTGGTGGCACCGGGGGGCTATCTGGTGCTGTGTTCGTGCTCACACGCCGCTGATCTGGCGTCTTTCCGCAACGCTTCGGGGCGCGGGATCGGGCGTGGCGGGCGGCGTGCGCAGTTGATCCACACCGGGTTTGCCGGGCCGGATCACCCGATGCTGCCTCAGTTGGCGGAGTCGGGCTATCTCAAGGCGCTGACCTTCCGGCTGGATGGCTGAGAGACATAGCCGATGCGGGCGGTTCTGGATGCTTGTGTGCTCTACCCCACGGTGCTGCGCGAAATCCTGATGGGCTGTGCAGCGGCGGGGTTGTACGAGCCGTTGTTTTCAGAACGCATCCTGCGCGAATGGGTGCGCGCGACGGCCAAGCTTGGCCCGGCGCAGCAAGTGTTCGCCGACGGTGAGGCCGCGATGCTGCGGGCGAATTTTCCCAAGGCCATGGTGCGCGAACATGCCCACATAGAGGCCCGGCTGATGTTGCCAGACCCCAATGATGTGCATGTGTTGGCGGTGGCGATTGGCAGTTCAGCCGATTGCATCGTGACATTCAATGCAGTGGACTTTCCGCGTCACCTTCTGGCCGAAGAGGGCGTCAAACGCTGCGATCCGGACGGGTTTTTGCGAGATCTGCACCTGCGTGACCCTCACACCGTGGCGCGGGTTGTGACTGCGGTTCACACCACAGCCTGCTGCCTGTCGGGTGAAGCGTTTACCCGCAAGTCATTGCTCAGGCGGGCAAAGCTGAACCGTCTGGCCAAGGCGCTTGACGCCGCCGAGGCGTGACGCCTCAATAGGTCGGAGCGACTTCTTCGCCGGTGCGGCCGTCAATCTGGGTTTCAGACCCTTGTGGAGGATTGCTTTGCGCCACTTCATAACTGACCCACCACAGATACCCCAGTCCAACGCCAAGCACGACAACGATCATGCCGACAATAGGGCCACGGTGGCGGCGGTGTTGTTTTTCAATGTTGGTTTGTGGGGCGGACATGGGGCCTCCTGCTGATTTTAAACTATGACATTTAACAAACGCAGTTCAATTGCGTTGGGTTCCAAAACGAGTGCAGCGCAACTGCCCGTTGCAGGTCAACGGGCTTGCCAGCGGATTTCGGCGGCCTCGATTGCTTTGATCCGGTCATCGGTCTTGGGGTGGCTGAGCAGCCAAGCGGGCACGCCTGCGCCTGCGTTATTCGTCAGCGCCTGCAATTTACGGAACAGCGATTTTTGCGGCGCGGTGCCGATGCCTGCCTTGACCAGCAGCGCGCTGGCATAGGCGTCGGCCTCGAACTCATCGCGGCGCGACATCCGGGCCATCAGCGCGGTAGAGATCAGGTTGGCGATCCATACGCCAAGGATCGGGATAAAGCGGTTCAGCAGCGCCGACAGCATGACAAACACCGCATTTTGCCCGGTGAAATCGATCATGCGGCGGCGGGTATGGCCAAGGGCGACATGGCCCAACTCGTGCGCGATCACGCTTGCCAGTTCCTCGGCGCTGACCTCGCCCCGTGCCTTGCGGTTCAGAAAGCCGCGCGTCAGGAAAATGCGGCCATCGGGGGCGGCAAGACCGTTCACGGCGTCAATCTCGAACACGTTGACCTTGATCTGGGGGATGTCCAGCGCGAGCGCCATCCTTTCGGCCAGCCGGGTGATGGCGGGGTCGGTCAGGGGCTGGGATTGCTCGTCCAGCATCTTCGACGTGCGCCACACCGAAAAACGCCACATCAAGAGGGCGTAGCCGATGGCAAGAATGACGGGAAGGAATTTGATCATGCGTTGGAATATGGGGCGACGGGGCGCAAAGGGAAAGGGTCAGCGTTCACGTTTTGCCAGCGTCCAAAGCCACCAGCCCAGGCCTGCCGCCACAGCCCCTGCCGCCAGAAAGCCAAGGATCGAGCCTGCAAATTCGGTTGCGGCCTCCAGATTGTCGCCAAAGGCATAGCCCGCTCCGACATAAACACCGACCCAGACCAGTTCTCCGGCAAAGGCCGCAGTGGCAAAGGGCAGCCAGCGCATGCGCGTGGCTCCGGCGATGGCATTGGCGTAGGGGCCCAGCGGGCTGACCAGCCAGCGACTGAGAAACACCGCGATTGCGCCCTTTGCCGCGACAAAAGCGCGGGCACGGGCAAGCAATTGGGCGCGTTTACCGGTGGCAAACCGGTCAAGCAGATGCGCGCCGCCTTTGCGCGCGATCCAATATCCGATCTGATCGCCGCAAAGCGCGCCCAGCAGGGCGGCCAGTGCCACCTGCCAGACCGACAGATCGCCCGACGCGGCAAAGCCGCCTGCCGCGAGCATCAGCATGGACGCGGGCACGGGCATGGCAAGGCAGGACATGAAGGTGACAATCGCCACCAGCCAAGGCCCATAAGTGGGCACGGCAGAAAGCATCCAATCGGTCACTGTCCCGGCACTCCGTCAACGGGGCTTTCACGGGTCAACTGGTCGATCCCGGCTTTGACCTCGGCAATCACCTGCGCCAGTGACACGTTGCGCTCTTCTGCCAGTTGTTCCAGCGTGCGACGACCGCCGCGTTCAAGCGGGGTCATGCCCGCGGCTTCATACAGATCGGGTGCAGACAGGCGCCAGCTTTTGGCGACATAGCGCAGAGTCATCCAGCCCTCGACTTCTTGTTCCTGACGGGCGGGGTCGGACCAATAGACCACTTGTGCGACAAACCGGCCAGCGAAGAACAGGGTGAGCGCGAGGGCAAGCGCAAAGAGGGTGGCCAGAACGGGGTGACGGCGCAACAGGGTCATCTGATCTCCTTTATGCCGCGCGTGAGACCTTCCAACGTCATCGGCACCATGCGGTTTTGGAAGATATCCGCGATCAGGCGGGTGGAGTGGGTGTATTGCCAATGTGGTTCCGGCACCGGGTTGATCCAAAGGTGATGCGGCCATTGGGCGCAGGCGCGTTCCAGCCAGACATGGCCTGCCTCGGGGTTCCAATGCTCATTGGCCCCGCCGGGGTGCAGGATTTCATAGGGTGACATCGCGGCGTCACCGACAAAGATGCAGCGGTAATCGGGGCCATAGCTGCGCAGCACCTCCCATGTCGGGGTCTGCGCATCCCAGCGCCGGGCGTTGTCGCGCCAGACACCTTCATACAGGCAGTTGTGGAAGTAGAACGGCACAAGGTGTTTGAACTCTGACCGGGCGGCAGAAAACAGCTCCTCCATCACGCGGATATAGGGGTCCATGCTGCCCCCGATATCAAAGAAGATCAGCACCTTGACGGCATTGCGGCGTTCGGGCCGGGTTTGCACATCCAGCCAGCCATTGCGGGCGGTGGATTGGATGGTGCCGTCTAGGTCGAACTCCTGCGCCGCGCCATCACGCGCCCATTTGCGCAGGGCACGCAGGACGATCTTTATGTTGCGGGTGCCAAGATCGATCTGGTCATCAAGGTTGCGAAACTCGCGCTTGTCCCAGACCTTGACCGCGCGCTGGTGGCGCGATCTATCCTGCCCGATCCGCACGCCTTCGGGATTGTATCCGTAAGCGCCGAACGGGCTGGTGCCTGCGGTGCCGATCCATTTGTTGCCACCCTGATGGCGGCCCTGTTGCTCGGCAAGGCGCTTTTTCAGCGTCTCCATCAGGGCATCAAAGCCGCCAAGCGCCTGAATTTCGGCGCGTTCTTCTGGTGTCAGGTGCTTTTCGGCCAGACGCGCCAGCCAGTCGGCGGGCAGGTCGATTGCGTCCAGCACCTGTTCGGGTGTGATCGCCTCCAGCCCCTTGAACGCCTGTGAAAAAGCGCGGTCAAAGCGGTCGATGTGGCGCTCGTCTTTGACCATCGCAGAACGGGCGAGGTAGTAAAACGCGTCGACATCATAGGTTGCAAGACCGGCAGCCATCGCTTCCAAAAACGTCAGGTATTCGCGCAAGGATACCGGCACGCCCGTCTTTCGAAGGGCTTCGAAAAACGGCAAAAACATTGGTCAGGCCGTCCGCGCGCCGGCCATCAGGTCAGCGCACGTTCGAGAAAGATGGTCACGAACAGACCGACAAGCATGAAGGCGATGGCAAAGCCTGCCGCATACTGCGCCATGTCGCGCTTGTTGCCGCCCCGCTTATAGGCGGTATAGGCTCCGAATATGGCCCCAAGCGCCAAACCCAGCAGAACAATCATGTGCTTCCCCTTGCCTGTCACGCGGCGCGTTTGCGCGTGGAAAAGGGGGGCAGTTTTGCCTTACCCCCGCCCACCGCGCCGGGCCAGCGTCGCAATATCCGACAACCGCGCCCGCACCTGTGCATCTGAGCCGAAGGCATAGCGCGCCCAGCCCTGACTGTCGAGACGGACCGACCGCGCCTCGGCACCACGACCTGTCGCCTCCAGCGCCTCAGCCCGCATGGCAAGCAGCGAGGCCAGCAAAGAGGCGTTCTGATGGCTGCGGGCAACCGGAATGGACCTGTCGGTCAGCAGCAACACACTCTCGAACTGGCCCGAGGTCAGCGCGAACGCACCCAATTGCATATCGACATGTGCGGCGTGGATCTGCGCGCCGGGAATGTTGCGCCAAATGCGGGCGGCCTGGCTATAGGCCTCGATCGCGGCAGGCACATCGCGCGCTGTCAGCGCACGGCCACGGGCAAACAGGCTGAACGCCATACGGGTGTCGGTCCAGCCTTGGGCCTTGGCAATAGAGATCATGCGTTCTGCCGCATCAATCCGGTTGCCGCCGCGCGCACCAAAGGCCGCTTCGGTGGCCGAAATCCACGACCGGGGGCTGATCTGCTTGGGCGTGCCGCCAATGCCCTGACCGCGCGGGTTCAGCCGCGCCAAGAGAGCGGGCAGGCGGGCGGCCACCTCGGCTTCGTTCATACCCGACCGCAGTTCCGGGGCGTAGTGGGCGCGCAGCATCAGCATATCAAACCCGGTCAGAACCGAGTGAAAGTTGTCATCGTTGAACACGGAATCGGGCAGGCGGAACAGATCGTTCAGAGGCCCCATGGCTTGGGCCAGTTCCTCGTGCAGGCAATCGCGCACCTCTTGCGGGCTGGCATCAGACGGCGCCATGATCGCGACCTTGTCGCGACGGTTCATCCTTGCCCAATCCACGGCGGCGGTGTTGCGCTTTTTGACGTAATCGGCAAGTCCGGTTACATTGGGCACCACAAAGCACGCCGCTGTCGGCACGGCGCGGCGCAGAGCGGATTTCGGCTGGAAATCAATGGTGATGGACGCAGGTCCAGAGGTTTGCGAAATATTCAAGCCCGCCTCGGCACGGAAACGCGAGATCAGCCGCGCAAGTTCACTGCGCGCGCTTGGCGGCACATCCCCCGTCATCGCGACGGTGATCGGCCCCTCAAACCGGGTCAGCACAGGCAACGCCCGCCCGCTTTCCATACGAAACTGAAGGTCTAGGAAATCGTTTGCCAGTTCCACATTGCTGCGCATGACCCCGATCGCCGGCCCCGACGGGAAGGCATGCATTGCAACAACGCCCGGATTGGCAAGGGGGGCATCAAATGCGCCTTTGGTTACATCGGCCGTGTTTGCAGGAACGCAAGCGGCGAGTGTGGTGGTGAAGGCCAGGGCGGCAAAGATCGAGAAAAGGCGCATGAGAGTGGCAGCTCTTTTGCATGAGGCGGCGCGGCAAACGCCCCCGGTTTCATTGCGGCCCGGCTGTCCGGGCAGAACCGGACAGCCGTAGCCTGCGGATTGATACGGGAATCCCCCGATTCCCGCCCTCCGTCCGGCACGGCACTTGCGCGCACAGCCAGCAGAGAGATTGGTCGGGCAAACTCTGCGGCCCCCGCCGCAGATGCGCCCTTGCCGATAGAAACCCAAAGCGCGCAGCCCGACCCTGACGTGTCGCGCAAAGCGACAACGGCCTGAGTCTGGAAGCGATTGGCAGAGGTCATGGAAAGCGCCTTTGGGTCATATCGGACAATTCCGAAAGAACAGGCTCCGAATGTCGGCAAAGGGGCGGCACTGTGTCAATGATGTGAAAAGCACGGCCCAAGGACGAGTCTACCCATGGCGGGGAAAGCGACGCCAGACACCTTATCTATCTCATGGAGATCGCGAAATGTTTCATAATATTTCACTAAAATTAGATATCGTGATCACTTTGTGGCAGAGCTATGGCTAAACCACGGCAAACACGCCCGATTCGTGCCTTTGGCGTCAACAATCGGTTACCGATTCCCGCGCGCCATAAAGGCGAGCCGTTCGAAAAGCTGCACATCCTGTTCAGTCTTCAGCAGCGCCCCATGCAGGCGTGGCAGGGCGGATTTGGCATCGCGGCGCAGGTCTTCGGGGCCAAGGTCTTCGGCCAGTAGCAATTTCAGCCAATCCAGCACTTCAGAGGTGGACGGCTTTTTCTTCAGCCCCGGCATCTCGCGGATTTCATAAAATTGGGTCAGTGCGGTGGTCAGCAGCGATTCCTTGATGCCGGGAAAATGCAAATCTACGATGGCGCGCAGCGTGTCGGGGTCGGGGAATCGGATGTAGTGGAAAAAGCAGCGGCGCAGAAAAGCGTCGGGCAATTCTTTCTCGTTGTTCGAGGTGATGATGACCACGGGGCGGTGCATGGCACGTACTGTTTCGCCCGTCTCATAAACGTGAAACTCCATTCGGTCGAGTTCTTGCAACAGATCGTTCGGAAATTCGATATCTGCCTTGTCCACCTCGTCGATCAGAAGCACAACCCGAGCGGGTGAGGTGAAGGCTTGCCACAACTTTCCGCGCCGAATGTAGTTCGACACCTCATGCACGCGCGGATCCCCCAACTGGCTGTCACGCAATCGGCTGACGGCATCATACTCATACAGGCCCTGCTGCGCCTTTGTCGTTGATTTTACATGCCATTCTATCAGTTCCATCCCTAAGGATGCCGCCACTTGCCGTGCCAGTTCGGTCTTTCCGGTGCCCGGTTCGCCCTTGACCAGCAGCGGGCGTTGCAGAGTGACGGCGGCATTTACAGCAACTGTCAGGTCTTTGGTGGCCACGTAACTGTCGGTTGAAGTAAAGGTCATTGTGGGTGCGGCCCTTGTTTGCATCGGTTGGGCGCACGCTATCCACGACCACAAAATGTCGCAACAGCTAGTGACATTGTCTGCAAAACGGGCTAGGTGCTGCGCCAACAGGAGTGCGCCATGACAGAAGCCCACCTGTCGGTGCGATCCGACAAACTGGAGAGTGCTGCAATGAAGCCAGAAGCCTTCCTCCCGGATGATTACCGTCCCGCCGAGAGTGAGCCTTTCATGAACGACCGGCAGCTGGAATATTTCCGCCGCAAGCTGGTCAACTGGAAGCAAGAGTTGATGGATCAAAGCGCAGAAACTCTTGGAAACCTGACTGAAAGCGGGCGCAATGTGCCTGATCTGGCGGACAGGGCATCTGAGGAAACCGACCGCGCTCTGGAACTTCGCACACGCGATCGTCAGCGCAAGCTGATTTCCAAGATCGAGGCCGCGCTGCGCCGGATCGACAGTGGCGAATTCGGATACTGCGAAATGACCGGCGAGCCGATCAGCCTGAAGCGGCTGGATGCGCGACCGATTGCCACAATGACGCTGGAAGCGCAGGAAAAGCACGAGCGCCGGGAAAAGGTGCATCGCGAAGACTAAGCCCGTCGGGGTATTTTCCGGCCCATGCGCGGGCGGGGTAAACACATGACGCCGGGCCTTAGGTCCGGCGTTTTGCATGTGTAGGCTTTTTGAATGTGCCAGCTTTTTTGAATTTGAAGGACGGGGCAGCGGATGAGCCTGATCGGGCAAAATGTGACGGTGTTGGGCGCAGGGGTGGCCGGGCTGGCGGTGGCGCGGGCTTTGGCCTTGCGCGGGGCGCAGGTAACGGTGCTGGAACAGGCGGACGCAGTGCGCGAGGTGGGCGCGGGCCTGCAGATCAGCCCGAATGGCGCGGCAGTGTTGCGCGCGCTTGGGTTGGAGGAGGCATTGGTTGCGGTGGCGACCCGCGCCCAAGCGGTGGAATTGCGCGACGGGTTGTCGGGAGATGTGGTCACGCGGCTGGATGTGGCCGGCGCGGGCTATCACTTTGCGCACCGGGCCGATCTGATTGCGTTGTTGCTGGACGGCGCGCGTGAGGCTGGAGTGGACTTGCGGCTGTTGCAAAAGATCGACTCGGTCGATCTGTCGGGTGCACGGCCCGCGTGGCGCAATGTGCAGGGCGGCACCGGCGAGACAGGCTTGCTGATCGGGGCAGATGGCTTGCATTCCAAAGTGCGGCTGGCGCTGACCGGCAAGGTCGCGCCGTTCTTCACCCATCAGGTGGCATGGCGCGCGATGATCCCCGAATCCCCCGGTGTGCCGAATGTGGCCGAGGTGCACATGGCGGCGGGGCAACATCTGGTCAGCTATCCGCTGCGCGGTGGAACCATGCGCAACATTGTAGCGGTCGAGGAGCGGCGGTCTTGGGTTGAAGAGGGCTGGACCCTGCGCGACGACACGATGGATATGAAGCTGGCCTTTGCCGGGTTTTCGCCCCGCGTGCGTGCTTGGCTCGATCAGGTAGAGGATGTCTGGCTTTGGGGTCTGTTCCGCCATCCTGTGGCGCGCGACTGGTTCCGGGTGCAGGATCAGGGTGCTGCGGTGATTCTTGGCGACGCCGCACACCCCACGCTGCCGTTTCTGGCGCAAGGCGCCTGCATGGCGCTGGAGGATGCCTGGGTGCTGGCGGACTGTCTGGCCAGCCATGACAGTGTGGCGGCGGGGCTGGCTGCCTATCAGGCGACACGGTTGCCCCGGTGCAGCCGGATTGTGGCTGCGGCCAACACCAATGCGCGGCTTTATCACCTGTCAGGCGTGGCACGCGGGGTTGCGCATCTGGGGCTGCGCATGGGGTCGGTGGTGGCCCCCGGTGCTGCGATCAAGCGGTTTGACTGGCTTTACAAACACGATGTCACGGCCGGCTGAAGATCAGCCCAACACTGCCTTCACCGCTGCGGCTGTGACGCCGGTGATGATATCTGCCTCGGCCCGTGTCAGGCACAGGGGTGGGGCAAAGCCCAGAATGTCGCCCTGTGGCATGGCGCGTGCGATCACGCCGCGATCAAGCATGGCGGACGCGATGCGGGGGCCGATCTTGTCGGCGGGGTCGTAAAAGCGGCGGCTGTCGCGGTCTGCGACCAACTCGACTGCGGCCAGCATACCTTCGCCCCGGATGTCGCCGACATGGGGGTGCGAGGACAGCGCGTCCTGCAATCCCTCGCGCAGGTAGGCGCCCACGGTGCCAGCGTTTTCGACCAGCCCCAGATCGTCGATCAGCTTGAGGTTGGCCACCCCGGCGGCGGCACAGACCGGGTGGGCGGAATAGGTCCAGCCATGGCCCATCGGACCAAGCCTGTCCGCCCCTTCGACAATCACCTGCCATATCTTGTCTGACACGATAGACCCTGACAGCGGCGCATAGGCCGAGGTCAGGCCCTTGGCGATGGTGATCAGGTCTGGCGTCATGCCATAGTGATCTGACCCGAACATGCTGCCCAGACGGCCAAAGCCGGTGACAACCTCATCCGCGACCAACAGGATATCGTATTTCGTCAGGACTGCCTGAATGGCAGGCCAATAGCCTGCGGGCGGGGGCACGATGCCCCCTGTGCCCAGAACCGGCTCGGCCCAGAAGGCGGCGATGGTATCGGGGCCTTCCGCCAGAATCATCTCCTCCAGCCGCTGCGCACAGCGGGCCGAGAACTGGTCTTCGGTCAGGGACAGATCGTCGCGGTGAAAGTAATAGGGCGCGTCGGTGTGCAAGATCGGCGCGCGCGGCAGATCAAAGTTTGTGTGGAACAGGTGCAGCCCGGTCAGACTGCCCGTCATGATCCCCGATCCGTGGTAGCCACGCCAGCGGCTGATGATCTTTTTCTTTTCGGGCCGGCCAAGGATGTTGTTGTAATACCAGACAAGTTTGATGTTCGTCTCATTCGCATCAGACCCTGACAGCCCGAAGTAGACCCGGCTCATGGTCTTGGGTGCGCGCTCGATGATCATGCGGGCAAGAGTGATGCTGGCCTCGGTCCCGTGGCCAGCATAGGCGTGGTAATAGGCCAGATCGCGGGCCTGATCGGCCATTGCTTCGGCAATCTCGGTGCGGCCATAGCCTACGTTCACGCAATACAGACCGCCAAAGGCATCAAGACTGCGTTTGCCTGTGGAATCAACGATATGCACCCCTTCGCCGCCCACGATCCGCCGCGCCGGGGTCTCGCCGCGGGCATGTTGGCCAGCGGGGGTAGAGGGGTGAAAGAAATGATCACGGTCCCATGCGGGCAGGTCGTTTTCGCGGTCGAACATGGGGAAGCTCCTGTGGGTTGGGCGCAGGATGGCCCGGACATCGCAGGAAAGGGGACCAAACATCGCGCCGTTTCGCGTGGTTTGGTCTGTTTTGATGTGGGTTTACAGAGAGTCTCTCTGCACCAGCAGAGAAATCGGGAAATCAGCATCATCGCGGACCGTGCGGGTGACGACATAGGTGAAATAGCGGTTAATCCCGATGTCAGCGGCAAGCCAGTGATCGACAAGACTTTGATATGCCTCGATATCCGGTGTCAGGATCTTGGCGAAGTAATCTACCTTGCCACCCACGGACCACAGCGCCACCACCTGCGGCGCGGCGGTAAGCGCCCGTTCAAACCGGTCAAAATCGCTTTGGCGGTGGTTGGCAAGTGTCACCTCCATGATGACGGCGGCAAAGGGGGTGACTTTGCGCGGGGCAAGGCGCGCGTGATAGCCCGCGATCAGGCCCGATTGTTCCAGCCGGCGCAGCCGTAGCCAGACCGGGGTTGGCGACAGGCCGGCCACCTCGGCCAGCCGAAGCTTGGTTATGCGGCCGTCACGCTGCACCGCGTCAAGGATTTTCAGATCAATGGCATCCAGCCGCATGGTTGCGCCCCTTTGGCGACAGCGAACACCATCGCGCAGCGGCGTGCAAGCAGGTGCTTGACGACGCGCGACAACGGGCCAAACCTTGTGCGCATACGCATGTGTGAGGGGCCGATGATTACGCCAAAGCTGAAGTTTACCCGCGATGAATTTGATACAAGGCTGGCCCGGACCCGCGCCGAGATGGCGGCGCGCGATCTGGATTGCCTGATCGTGTCTGACCCCAGCAACATGAACTGGCTGACCGGCTATGACGGCTGGTCGTTCTATGTGCATCAGGGCGTGGTGGTGCCGCTGGAGGGACCAGTGCTCTGGTGGGGCCGGGGGATGGACCGCGAGGGCGCAACGCGCACCGCATGGCTGTCGCCGGATGACATGCTGTCCTACGCCGATCATTACGTGCAATCGACCGAGCGGCATCCGATGGATGATCTGTCGGCGCGTTTGGCAGACCGGGGGCTGGCGCGTGGCCGCATCGGGGTCGAGATGGATAATTACTGGTTCACCGCGGCCGCTTACCGCGCGCTGATTGCGGGTTTGCCAGGGGTGGAGCTGGTGGATGCAACCGCGCTGGTGAACTGGCAGCGCGCGATGAAATCATCGCAAGAAATCAGCTATATGCGTGATGCAGCTAAAGTGGTTTCCGAGATGCACCGCCGCATTCAGCAGGTGGCCGAACCGGGGATGCGTAAATGCGATCTGGTGGCAGAAATCTATGACGCCAGTTTGCGCGGTGTGCCGGGGATCGGCGGCGATTATCCGGCGATTGTGCCGATGTTGCCCTCTGGCTCTGATGCCGCCGCCCCACATCTGACATGGGATGACAGCCCGTTGAAATCGGGCGAGGGCACGTTTTTTGAAATCGCAGGCTGTGTGAACCGGTATCATGTGCCGCTGTCGCGCACGCTGTTTCTGGGGCGGCCCACGGATGCCTTTCTGCGCGCTGAGGAAGCGGTGCTTGAGGGGATGGCGGCAGGCCTTTCGGCGTCCAAACCGGGCAATACCTGCGAGGATATTGCGGTGGCATTTTTTGACACGCTGGCGCGGTTCGGGTTCCAGAAGGACAGCCGCACGGGCTATGGCATTGGGGTCAGCTATCCGCCAGACTGGGGAGAGCGCACCATGTCGCTGCGCCGGGGCGATCGTACGGTTTTGCAACCGGGGATGACATTTCATTTCATGACCGGGCTGTGGCTGGAGGATATGGGGCTGGAGATCACCGAAAGCATCCTGATCACCGAAGACGGTGTTGAGTGTCTGGCCGATGTGCCGCGCCAGTTGTTTGTGAAAGGCTAGGGCATGAAACCTTCGCCCATTACCGCCTCGGTGGATTTTGACGCGGATGGCGTACAG
Organism: Pseudotabrizicola sp.; assembly: GCF_030684215.1. Lineage (GTDB taxonomy): Bacteria > Pseudomonadota > Alphaproteobacteria > Rhodobacterales > Rhodobacteraceae > Pseudotabrizicola. The sequence continues at coordinate 12,895 of NZ_JAUXOV010000021.1, read as the reverse complement.
CACGGGTTTTTGCGCCTGCCCTATAGCCGTGACGATGCGGCCTGGGGGTCGGTGATGATCCCGCTTTGCGTGGTGAAAAACGGGGCAGGGCCGACGGCGCTGCTGACCGGGGGCAATCATGGTGATGAATATGAGGGGCCGATCGCGCTGTTTGATCTGGCCCTTAATCTGTTACCCGATCAGGTGACGGGACGGGTCATCATTGTGCCTGCGATGAACCAGCCTGCCTTTGGCGCGGGCACGCGGACATCACCCATTGACCGGGGCAACTTGAACCGCGCCTTTCCGGGGCGGCCGGATGGCTCGGTTACCGAGAAGATCGCTGATTATTTCCAGCGCGTGCTTTTGCCGATGGCAGATGTGGTGGTGGACTTTCACTCGGGCGGCCGCACGCTGGATTTCCTGCCGTTTTGCGCGGCCCACATCCTGCCCGACAAGGCGCAGGAGGCCAAGGCATTCCGGCTGGTGCAGGCCTTCGGCGCGCCTTACTCGGTCAGGATGCTGGAGATTGATGCGGTGGGCATGTATGACACCGCCGCCGAAAATATGGGCAAAGTGTTTGTAACCACCGAACTGGGTGGCGGAGGCACAGCAAGCGCCCGAACGGTGGGGGTCGCGATTGACGGCCTGCGCAACGTGTTGATCGCGGCGGGGGTGGTGCGCGGGGGGGTGCAGGAGCGCCCGACGCAATGGCTGGATATGCCGGATGGCGATTGTTTTACCTTTGCCGAAGACGGCGGGCTGATCCGGTTTTGTGCGGATCTTGGCGATCGGGTCAGCGCGGGGCAGGTGATTGCGCTGATCTACCCCACGGGTCGCACTGGGGCTGCGCCAACGGAATTGCGCCTGCGCCGGGGCGGTCTGTTCACCGCACGGCATTTTCCGGGGCTGGTCAAGCCCGGTGATTGCGTGGCGGTCGTCGCTGATGAGGTGGGTTAGCGGAAGATCCGCGCGACAATGGGGGCGAGCAGGATCACAAGAATGATGCGCAACAGGTGGTGGCTGACCACATAGGCCAGATCCGCGCCCGCGATGATGGCAATGATCACCATTTCTGCTTGCCCGCCGGGCAGGAAGGCAAGGAACGCATCCAGCGCGGGGGCAAGTCCGGCCAGATAGATCACCTCAAAAAACGCGAGCGAAATGGCGGCGAGGATCAGGGCATAGACCACGCCCGCGCCCACATCTATGCGCAGTTCTTTCCAGGTGATGCCGGAGTATTTCACCCCGACCGCGATGCCGATGAAGAATTGCGCAGCCCAGATGATCTCCGCAGGCGGGCGGGTGGTGATGATACCAGTCAGCGAAAGTGTGGCGGTCAGGATCATCGGGCCAAGGATGGATGCACCAAACAGGCCTACCTTTGCCGCAATTTTCCAGCCTGCAAAGCCCGCAAAGATCATCCACGCGATTTGCGCCGGGTCAGAGTCCAACGCAGGTCTACCGGGGGGTTGGGTCAGGTCTATGCCCCAATACAGCGTCATGATCAGGGGCGCCGCAGTCACGATCACCAGAACGCGGGTGGCATGGATCAGCGACAGCGCGCGCACATCGCCGCCCGCTTCCTCGCCAAACACCAGCATATCCTGCAAGCCGCCGGGCATGGCGGCATACCATGCGGTCGCGTGGTTGAAGCCAAAGACAAAGCGGAACAGCGGATAGCCAACCGCACCGATCACCACGATAAACAGCGGCACAAAGGCCAGCGACCACGCGAAATCAGGCAGATGACCAAGGGTCTCGGGCGTGATTGAAGATCCCACTGCCACGCCCAGAAAGGTGCGCATGAAAGCGCCAAGCTGGCCCGCATCCTGCATTTTTGCGCCGATCAGCGCCGCAATCAGGCAGGCTGCCATCGGGCCAAGCAGCAAGGGCAGCGGCAGGCCGAGCAGTACGAACCCGGCCCCGCCCGCTGCAGCAACGCCAAAGGTGGTCAGGCGCGGTGGGGTCAGAAAGCTCACACCAGCATCTCATCCAGCAAATGCGCCCATTGGGCGCCGTGCATGTCGCGATCTGCCGCCGCCCCCTGCACCACCGGGCGGGGGATCGAGAATTTGATGACATGCAGATCGGGAATATCGAAGCGTTTGACCAATTGTTCCGGCGTGCCGTACAGGCGGCCCACATCTGCGGTGCGAACACGTGGCAGGATCGACGCGTAAGCCTGCGGCGATCCACAGAAAATGTCGATGGTAACCCAGAACGGCCCTGCATTTTTCGACCGGACCTTCAGCACTTGTTCGCCCAGAGTTTTCATTGCGGCAGTCATGCGCCCACCTCGGTTACAGTCAGGCGGAAGGCCGACATCGGTTCATCCAGTTCCATCACATGATTGAGCGCAAATTCGTAAAGCGCGCCGCGGTCGGTGGTGGCGGGGGAATAGGGAAAGGCGAATGTTGGCAATTCCTCATCCTCGGTCAGGGGATAGTGCAGCACGAACGGGTTGATCAGCTTGCCGATTTCGGCAGCGATGGCTTGGCTCTGCGCGGTCACAAGCCCCAGCATGCCAACCTCGACCGGGGTGCCGGTGCGGTTTTCCAAGGGGCCAAGTGCGCCGTCAACGCCGATCAGGCGAAAATCGAGGCTGTAGCTGTCGGGCGACAGGTCCATGCGGCGGGTGATGGTATCGGTGAGAAAGGTCGTCAGCTTGGCCACCCATTGCTGCGCGTGGGCGGCGTAGTGAGCGCCCCGCAAGATGGCGAGGATCGTGGTCTGATAGCCCGCAATCCGCGCGCCTTCTAGCTTCACCGTATAGCGGCCCGGCACCCACTCTGACCCTTCGACCCGGACGCGGCGGGCGTCCAGCGCGGTGTAGTGCGCGTTTGTCACGTCCAGGTGGCCGCCGGGTTCATACAGGATGAAGGGGTCGGTGTTTTCATAGAGCATATGGGCGGAGACGGAATGCGGGGTGCATAGGGCGGTCTCGTGCATGGCTTCCACCGTGAAGCCGGTCTCATCAAAATCGACCACGATCACGCCGGAGGTTGGGTTGGTAGAGCAAAGCGCCCCACACTCGGCGATTTTTGCGCCATGCCATGCCCCGCCGGGATGATCGCCGCGCATCAAGGGCAGGGCGGCGATGGTGGCGGTATCGGTGGTGCGGCCTGCGATGATGATATCGGCCCCGGTCTTAAGGGCCTCCTGAATATGCTCGGCCCCCGCAAGGGCGACGATATTGCTCATGCTGTGCAGCGTCTTGGCGGAAACTTCGGGCGCTGGGGTCAGCGGGGTAATCCGGCCTTTGTCCAACGCGGTGCATACACTTTCAGCGCTTTGGCTGGAGTATAGCCGGGCAACGCGCAGGGTTTGGCCCAACTCGGCCGCCAGTTCCACGGTGATGTCGAACATCCAGTCCACGGTGGCATCTGCGCCGCAGGTGCCTGCGGTGCCAATCAGCAGCGGCACCCCGGCTTGGGCGCGGGCCAGCATCAGGTCGCGCCACTCGGATTTGGTGGCGGCGCGCGCATATTTTGACTGCCCAGCGCCAAGGCTGAAGGGCCCACTATCCGTGGACCCCCCGTCGATTGCGATGATGTCAGGGGCCATTGCCACCCCGCGTGCCAGTGCTGATCGGTCAAAGCCGAGGCCAAGGACGCCTGAAGGCACGAGTACGCGGGTTGGCATGGCAGTATCCTTAATCAGGGGTCCCGACGTCTGTGACGGGCTGTGGTGGTTTCTTCAAGATCCCACGCAGGAACATCGGCGCCACAAAGCCGACCACGGCGGCGATCCACAAACCAATCGCGATGGGCGACGAGAACAGGTAGGTCCAGTCGCCATCCGACAGCACCATCGCACGGCGCATGTTGTCTTCCATCGCGTTGCCCAGAAGGATGCCAAGGATGACCGGCACGGTCGGGATATCCAGCTTGCGGAACAGCCAGCCCATGACACCAAAGGCAACCATCAGCATCAAGTCAAACGACGATCCGGTCAGCGAGTAGATGCCGACAAAGGCGATCATCGTCACCCCCGGCAGCAAGATCCAGCTTGGCACCTGCAGGATTTTCACAAACACCTTCACCATCGGCACGTTGAGGATCAGCAACATGATGTTGGCGATCATCAGCGATGCGATCAGCGACCACACCACCTCGGGCCGTTCGGTGAACAGCAAGGGGCCGGGGGTGATGTTGAGCGTGAGGAGCAGCGCCAGCAGAACGGCGGTGGTGCCCGATCCGGGAACCCCCAGCGTCAGCATCGGGATCAGCGCGCCACCGGCGGCGGCGTTGTTGCCAGCCTCGGGGGCGGCTACGCCGCAGGGGTTGCCCTTGCCGAAGGTGGATTTGTCCTTGGCCGAGGATTTCTCGGTCATGTAGGCAAGGAATGATCCCAGCGAAGCACCAGCTCCCGGCAGGATCCCGGCAACAAAACCAATGCCGGTGCCGCGTGCCATGGCCCAGCGTGTGGACCAGAGTTTCGCCCAGTTGATCGTGATCTTGCCCAGCTTGACGCCGATAGAGCTGTCCTTGCCATGGGTCTCGATAAAGTGGAACACTTCGGCCACAGCAAACAGGCCAACGATGGCAACCAGAAAGTCGATGCCATCCATCAGGTGCATCTCGCCAAAGGTGAAACGCGGCATGCCGGTGGTTTTATCAAGCCCGATCATCGAGATGCCCAAACCAATAGCGGCGGCCAAAGCGGCCTTGGCCTGATTGTTCGACCCGATCCCGCCAAGGGTGCAGAAGGCCAGCATGTAGAGCGCGAAGTATTCCGCAGGGCCGAATTTAAAGGCGACAGTCGCCAGAACCGGCGATAGGAACATCACACCGATGGTTGCCACCATTGCGCCAACAAAAGAGGCGACGCCCGAGATTACCAGCGCATCTGACGCAAACCCCTGTTTGGCCATCGGATAGCCGTCCAGCGTGGTCATCATCGCAGGCTCGTCGCCCGGAATGTTCAGGAGGATCGAACTGATCCGCCCGCCATACATCGCGCCGTAATAAACGGCGGTCAGCAGCACCAGCGCCGAGATGGCGTCCAGCCCCATGGAAAATGAAATCGGGATCAACAACGCCACGCCGTTTGACGGGCCAAGGCCGGGCAGCGCACCAACGATGGTGCCGACAAAGCACCCGATCAGCGCAAGAAACAGGGTATAAGGTGAAAGGGCGATGCCGAAGCCCATCGCCAGATTGGCCATAATGTCCATGTGATGTTGTCCTCTGGGTCAGCCCATCAGGGCGCGGGGAAGGCCCTGAAGACCCAGCCCGAGGATGAATTTGAACAGCACGAACAACCCGATGCCAAGGCCAAGCCCGGCCAGTGCCGCCGGAACCGGGCGGGGGTTGATCTGCCATGACAGGATGCCGGCGGCGATCACGGTGGGGATGATAAAGCCCAAGGGCTGAATCAGCATGGCGTAACCAAACAGCACGATCAGCGCGAGGCCCATCTGCAACAGCATGCCACCAACGGGCCATTCCACATCGGGGTCGGGCCGCAGGATCATGACCAGCGATGAAATCAGCACGACAGCGGCGACCATATAGGGAAACACGCGCGGGCCAACCGGGTCTGAAAGGAACGAGGTCTGGATGGTCGCAGCGCTGAGGATATACCCCAGCGCCACAATCACCATGACCACACCAAAGATGCGGTCAGCACGGATCATTGGATGATACCGATTTCTTTCGAGATTTCGGTCACTTCGGCAATGTTGTCATTGACGAATTTCTCGAAATCGGCGCCGATCAGGGTATAGGGGGCCAGACCGTTGTCGGTCATTACCTTTTGCCACTGCTCGGAGTCTGCCACTTTTTGCAAAGCATCGGTCCACTTGGCGAAATCGTCATCAGAGATGCCCTTTGGCACATAGATGCCGCGCCAGTTCATCGCGACCATGTCAATGCCCTGCTCTTTGGCGGTCGGGATGTCTTCGAACCCGGCCACACGCTCGTCAGACAGCACAGCCAGCGCGCGCACGTCGCCCGAGCGGATGAAGCCCTGAATTTCCGAGATATCGCCGGTCATTGCCTGGGTGAAGCCACCAACAGTCTGGGTGATGGCATCTGCACCACCGTCAAGGCCGATGTATTTCACTGAGCGCGCTTCGGAATAGCCGGCGCGGTCCAAGAGCATCAGCACCTTGAGGTGGTCAAAGCCACCAACGGCGGAACCGCCTGCAAAGGCTACCTTGGCCGGATCGGTTTTCACGGCCTCGACCAGATCATTGATGGTCTGGAACGGGCTGTCCTTGGCCACAACGATCACACCCGGATCACCGCCGATGGTGCCGACCCAGCGGACCTGATCTGCGGTCATGCCGGCAAAAGCGTTCTGGGCCAGACGGGTTGTGGTGGCCGACGATGCAGCGATAAAGACATCGGCGTCAGTGTTGCGCTGGCCGACGACATGGGTATAGGCGACGCCGCCACCGGCACCCGCCATGTTGGTGACCTGCACCATGTTCGACGACAGGCCGATTTCCTGCATGATGTTCGCGATCTGACGGCAGGTGAAATCCCAGCCACCGCCGGGGTTGGCAGGCGCGATACATTCGGTGGCCAGTGCCGAGGTGGTCATCCCCATAAGAGCGGTTGCGCTGAAAGCCAGCGCCTTGACGGTGATACGCATGTAAGTCCTCCCGAGACTTTTGATGTCAGGCAGCCCGTGTTCTCCTCGTGACGCACGGGTCTTGCGGGGATCACTCAAAGCTGGAAAGCTGACACGAACCTGTCATGCGCAAATTTTCTGTGCAGGTTGAAAACAGGAATTGGGGGCGACGTGCGGTTCTTGCTGGTCGAAGACAATGCCGAATTGTCCGCAAGCGTGGCTGCAAGGCTGGGGCTGGAAGGGCATGGCGTGGACTGTGCGGGCACGCTGGCGGAGGCAGAGGAATTTCTGCTGGTGGCGTGTTATGATCTGATATTGCTGGATATCATGCTGCCTGATGGTGACGGGCGTGACTTTCTGGTCCGCCATCGGCGGGCGGAACGCACGACCCCGGTGATCGTGATGACGGCGCGCTCTGCGGTCAGTGACCGGGTGGATGCGCTGGACACGGGGGCCGATGATTACATCACCAAGCCCTTCGATTTTGCCGAGCTGGAGGCACGCTGCCGAGCGGTGTTGCGCCGCCGGGGTGGCAGTGCCCAGACCCTGCGCAGCTTTGCCGACCTGTCATTCGACCCTTTATCGGCCACGGTCAGCGTTGCGGGCGAATCGCGTGACCTGCGTTCGCGTGAGGTGCGGCTACTTGAATTGTTCCTGAATGCGCCGGGGCGGATCCTCTCGAAAGAGCACTTGTGCGACCGTCTGTTCTCGTTTTCCGAACCCGTGACCGACAATGCGATCGAGGTGTATGTGGGCCGCTTGCGCAAGAAATTGGCGGGGGGGCGCGCCCGGATTGAAACCGTGCGGGGCCTTGGCTACCGCCTGACCGATGGCTGACGGGATGGCGTTTTCGCTGCGGCGCAGGTTGGTGGGGCAGCTATTGGTGTTGGCGGCAGTGTTGGCGCTGGTGTTGTCGCTGGCGGTGCGGATCGGGGCCGAGCGCGCGTCCGAGGCGACGCTGGATGCGGTGCTGGGTGCTGCGGCGCAGGGGCTTGCCGAAGAAATGCGCGCCGAAGAGGGCGGCGTGGTCATCGACATGCAGCCTGCCACATTCTCGATGCTGGCTGCCATGGGGGAAGAGCGGATCTTTTACCGGGTCGATGTGGGGGAGGTGACGGTAACGGGTTATGGGGATCTGCCCTTGCCGGGGATGTTGCCCTCAGCCCTTGCCCCGGTGTTCTATACGGTGCCGTTCCGGGATGCTGAAATCCGGGTGGCGGCGGTGGCGCGTTCTCTCAGGGTCGATGGCCGGGCCTCGCCGGTGCTGGTGTTGCTGGGGCAGACCCGCGAAGGGCAGGGGGCAATTGCTTCGCGGCTGGGGTTGCAGGCGGCGGGGCTGGGGCTTGCAGTGTTTCTGGCGGCCATTCCGCTGGCGTTGCTGGTCGCGCGCAGCCTGACTCGCCCGATTGACCGGCTTGCCGAGGCGGTGGGGCGGCGCGGACCGCGTGATCTGCGCCCGGTGCGCCATCCGGCCCCGCGTGAGCTGGTGCCATTTGTCACCGCGCTGAACAGTTTCATCGGGCGGCTGCGCGGCACGCTGAGCCAGACTGAAACCTTTATTGCCGAGGCTGCACACCATATCCGCACGCCGTTGGCGGTGATGCGCAACGAGGCCGAGCTGGCGCTGCGCCAGTCGACCGAGGAAAGCACCCGCGCCCGGTTGCGCGGGCTGATCCGGTCGGCGGATGATGCGGCGCGTTCTGCCGGGCAGTTGCTTGACCATGCGACCGTACTTTACCGTGCCGATCAGGCGGATTGGGCAAAGCTGGATCTGGCGGCAATGACGCGGGCGGTGGCTACCCGTCTGGCCCCGGCGGCAGAGATGAAGGATATGGACCTTGCGCTGGACATTCCCGCCGTGCTGACCTGTGAGGGCGACGCGGTGCTGATCGAGGCGGCATTGCGCAACATCATCGACAACGCGATCAAGTACTCACCGCCGGATTCGGTGGTGGAAGTGTCTGCGTTGGCCACTGACCGGATGGCCGTGGTCGCTGTCGCCGACCGGGGCAGGGGCCTGGGTCAGGCCGAGCCTGCGCGCCTGTTGCACAGGTTCCGGCGTGGCGACAATGTGGGCGATGTCACCGGGTCGGGCCTTGGGCTGACCATCGTGGAACAAGCGGCAGGCGCGATGGGCGGCACGTTCCGGCTGCGCGCAAGAGAAGGAGGCGGCACATGCGCAGAATTCTGTTTGCCCTTGGTCTGAGTTTGGGGCTGGCGCAGTCTTTGGCGGCGTTCGAGGTGGAATCCACACAAGATTTCGGTCCAGAGGCCCCGCCACGGGTGCTGTCCGTTTTGTCAACGACAGACACGGCTATTCTGGCCCCGGTGATCACCGCCTATCTGGCCCAAACCCCCGGTCTTGGCCTGCGTTATGTGATGGCCAGCAGTCAGGAAGTGCACCGCGCCATTGCCGATGAGGGCGCGGCGTTTGATCTGGTGATCTCTTCCGCGATGGATTTGCAGATGAAGCTGGCGAATGACGGCTTTGCGCTGTCACTGCCCGCCGATCTGGTCGCAGATCAGCCGGTCTGGTCGCGGTGGCGCGATCTGCTGGTGTCGGTGGCGCAAGAACCGGTGGTGCTTATTCTGGCGGATGGCGTGTTGCGCGCGGGTGAAGATGTGCCGCGCACACGGCGCGATCTGATCGCCTTGTTGCGCGACAACCCCGACCGTTTTCGTGGGCGCGTCGGCACCTATGATCCGGCGGTATCGGGGGCTGGCTATCTGTTCGCGGCACAAGATGCACGGTTGTCGGATACGTTCTGGCGGCTGGCCGAGGTGATGGGGCGGCTGGATGCACGGTTGTTTTGCTGCTCGGTCGATATGATCGACGAGGTGCGGGCAGGGCGCCTGCTGGTGGGCTACAATGTGCTGGGCCTTTATACGCAGGCGCAGGGGGCCGAAGGAATAACGGTGGTGGAGTTGGAAGATTTCACACTGACCCTGCTGCGCACAGCCCTCATCCCGCGCACGGCACCCGAGCCTGAGGCTGCGACCGATTTCATGCGCTTTTTGCTGTCAGCAGAGGGACAGGCGCTGATTGCCAGTGGTGATGGGCTGGCCGCCGTAGAAGAAGCCGCATTCGAGCGAAACCCGCATCTGCGCCCCATCCGTCTTGACCCCGGCCTTCTGGCCAATCTGGACGCGGTTTCACGCAACCGCTTTCTGACAGAATGGCGCGCGGCGATGGAACAGCCCTGACCGGACGGGGTTGAACAATATTTCCATGCAAGCCCCTTGCCCCCGCTCGTCTGCGTCTTTAAACGGGACAACGGAGTGGTGGCCGAGTGGTCGAAGGCACACCCCTGCTAAGGGTGCAGACGGCAACGTCTCGAGGGTTCGAATCCCTTCCACTCCGCCATTGACCCTTGATTTTGTTGGTTGTTTTCCATCATTAGGAAATAACCCGCCATACAGCCCGCCATAGGGGAAACGCTTGGCGGTGCTTGGTCTCGCGCGCGTATTGCGTATTAACTTTTGCGGCGCACCTCCTATCTTTGCGCGTCCCTGTGATCTGCCCAGCCTCGAAAACTGGCATTGCCCGATTTTTCTGGGGTCACTACGCGGGGAAACTGTCTGCGATGCGAACGCGACCGGGTGGCCCTTTTGAGGGTGCAAAATCCCCCGGCGCTGGGCTTGGACCTTGGGGTAATCTAAGGGTGCTCAGAATGGGCAGGGAACGCGGTGCAGTTAGCGCCAAGGTGTCAGACCGTGCGTAGCCGCAAGCCCCCTTAGCCGCCTGTCCTGAAACCCTGTGCCTATGGCTAGATGTATATATGTCCGAACCTTGGGGACAGGCTGGGTGCTGAAAAGGCGGTTTGCCGTCCCGATATCTCGGACGGTTTCCCCTAATGACGGGAAAATCTCTAGAAGATGTCCTTATTTTCCGGACGGGGTGGCCGGATTATCGGGACGGGGTTTTGTTTTTGACGCCATGCCATAAAGCCTTTGGTGGCCGACTTCCCGTTGATCGGTTCTTCTTGCAGCGCCCACTTGGCGGCCTGTCCGATGCCAGAGGGGCCAAGGTGGCCCCCCTGTGTCATGGTGATGAAACCGCGCTCTAGCAGATCACGGAAATAGGCGGTGGCGGTGTCCTTGTTGACGTTCAAAGCCTTTGCCGCGTCCCTTTGGCTTAGGAATATCTCGCCATTGTTGGACCCCGTGAACCGCCTTTTCAGTTCAAGATACAGCGCGCGTGGCCCCGGTTTCATGGTGGCCCATGCCTCGGACCTTTGCAGCCATTCGGGCAACATCACAAACTGGGGCGTAGATCGGCCTAGTTTGCGGTTTCGGCGGGCTTGGGTGGCCTTCATGAGAAGCAACTCCAGTATTCCCGCAAGAGGAACAGCTTGACGGATATGGACAGGGACAGGACTGCGAAGGCCAAGAACCAAAGGGGCAGGGGGTCATCCTCATTCATGCTGTGCCCTCCGTCGCGCGCGTCACGCGGTCTTTCAGGACGTAGCGGGCATGGTGTCCGGCAAACGGGCCTTCATGGGTTTCCGTGATGGTCTCGATGTGAAAGCCCAGCCGCCGCAATGTGAAGACATAGGCCGACCAGCGCGGGCCGGGATGATCTATCGGGGTGCAGCCCTTGCCCTTGGTGGCCATAAGACATTCCAGCGCCCAGCGCTCACGGCCCCCTATAAGGTGCTGTGTCGCGGTTCCGTCGCTGTGGTGCAGGTAATAAGGGGCGTTACCCCAAGAGGGTTTAAGTGCCATCTGGCAACTCCTTTTCTATTGTCGGAAAAGGGCGATGCGCGCTAAACTATCGGTATCGCGACCGAAACAGTTTGAACCGCCGCCCTAGGTGATGGGGGGCGGTTCTTTAATTTCGAGCGGGTTTGGCTTTGGCGCTTTCCCATGCCTCGATATCCGAGATCCGCCATCTTGTGCAGCCGGGGGAGAGTCGGACAGGCTTAGGGAATGTCGGATTAGCCTTTAACAGCGTTGTCTTGCCACAACCAGAGGGGCCCAATAAGGTGAAGAACTCATTGTCCATGATCGACATCGAAACGCTGTGCAGCGCCGTAAAGGTGCCGAAGGTCTTGGTCACCTTGCAGATGTCGATGGCGGTTTTCATGCGTTTGGTCCATACCCCCGGAATATGCAGTGAAAGGCTAATCTTCGGATTTTTCGGGGTATATACCCCTAACGAGGTATGACACTGCGATGATGGCGCTACCCAATCTGGCTGAAACGCAACTTGCGGAAGCGATCCGGTTGAATGGGCATCCAGGGTTTGAGCAGGCTCTGGCATCATTCTTGCGCGCGACCTGTGCACCTGACAATCTGATCATTCTTGCCTACCGCAGCGCGGGTCCGCCGCTTGTGCTGTATAGACAGACGGATCACCCGCAGGTGTTTTCCGAACTGAACCGGACCTATCTTGCCGGTGCGTACAGGCTTGACCCTTTCTATGATCTTCACTTGCGCCGCGCGTCCGCAGGGGCATACCGAATTCAGGATATTGCCCCCGATGCATTTCAGCGCAGCCGCTATTTCATCGAATACTACGACCAGACAACTCTGGTTGATGAAATCACCTTTGTCGCCTATCCGTCACCTTGGGTCACTTTGAACATCTGTGTTGGCCGGGATGCGTCTTCGGGTAAGGTCTTTTCCATGCGTGAAGTGGAAACCTGCACCCGCATCGCGCCGATTGTTCAGGCTTTGTCAGAAGTTCATTGGGCATCCGTCGCGCGGTCCACAGGGCCTGCCGAAGACACATCCGCGCTTTTGGCTGCCGCCGCGCGGAGCAGGCTTGGCATCCACCTGTCCCCCCGTCAGGCCGAGGTAGCACTGCTGATCCTGCGCGGGCATTCCACTGTGTCGATCGGGCTGCGGCTGGGAGTGTCGGCGCAGACGGTCAAGGTGTTTCGCAAGCAATTATACTCTCGCTGCCAAATCTCGTCACAGGCGGAACTGTTTGCGTTGATGTTGCCCTTACTGAAAGATGGTGCGGATATTACTCAAAGTGCCTGATGCGCTCTGCTTCCACCACAAATGGTCAGAGCGATGGCCGTTGTACCCAAAAACCGTTCAATTGTCCGGGATGTATTTCGCGACTGTTCAGGGTTCACTCTAGTGTTCGCCGTTTGACACAAGATACCCACTGACGGCTTGGAGCCCTCAGCGACATTCAGGAAGGCCGCAGCATCGGAGAAACCTTCGCAGGCGCAGCAACGTGCGTAAGCGTTCTCTGGCTCCCACCTTCTGCCTATCCGTCTGATCTGCGATTCCGCCGGTGATGGAGATCGGGTTGGAGTTTCGCGATGGCGACTACGGTGGAGTTTCTCAGGGACTATGGGGTGGAGATACGGGCGAACGG
>NZ_JAUXOV010000041.1 GCF_030684215.1 Pseudotabrizicola sp. | reverse complement strand
CGCTGCCCCCGGACCCCCGGAGTAGGTGTTGCCAAGATGAAAAGCAGGCAAATTGGCCGGGGTTGGAACCCTTTATTGCGCAAACAGGGGGGGGATGCTATCGAAGCCTTGTCACTGGTTCATGAGGAAAACGCATGATTGGCCCGCGCCGTTTGTTGCCATCCATGCCCGCACTGCTGGCGCTGGAAGCGGTGGACCGGCTGGCGACGGTTTCGGCGGCGGCGCAGGAATTGTCCTTGACGCAAGGGGCGGTCAGCCGGGCGTTGCAGGGGCTGGAAGGGCAGTTGGGGGTGGCGTTGTTCGTCCGCGAACGCCAGCGGTTGCGGCTTACACCTGCTGCACAGGATTATGTGCGCCATGTGCGGGTGCATCTGACAGGGCTTTCGCAGGCGTCCTTGCGGCTGCGGGCCAATCCCGGTGGCGGGGGCCTCAGCCTTGCGATCCTGCCTGCCTTTGGTGTGCAATGGCTGGCCCCGCGCTTGCCTGATTTTGCCCGTGCCAATCCGGGGGTGACGGTGCACCTGTCCACCCGGCTGCGGCCGTTCGATTTTGCGGCCGAAGGTTTTGACGCCGCGATACACTTTGGTCGGGCCGATTGGCCGGGGGCAGAGCATTTGTTGTTGCTTGAGGAGGTGGTGCTGCCGGTGTGCGCGCCTGCGGTGATGCCAGAGCCGGTCACCGAGGCAGAGGCATTGCTGGCGCTGCCTTTGCTGCAACTGGAAAGCCGACCGGGAGCCTGGGGGCGCTATCTGGCGCAGCAAGGTCTGCCCGGTCAGCGCCCGGTGGGGATGGTGTTTGACCAGTTTGCCACCATGATCCAGGCGGCGATCCATGGGCTTGGCGTGGCCCTGTTGCCGGAGTTCCTGATCCAAGATGCGTTGCGTGACGGCCAGCTTGTGCCGGCATGGCCGGCGCGCGGGCATGGGTTGGGCAGCTATTACCTTGTTTGGCCGCGCGATGTGCCGCCCCGTCCGCCGTTGATTGCCTTTCGGGACTGGATCGCAGCGCAGGCCGGATGAAGGTTATGTGCGAAAATGCACAATGGTAGTGAATATTTCCGCCTTATCTGCAAACCTATTTGATCTATCTTCGCTGCAAAGCCCTGCATCTGGGCAACAGGAGGACAAAATGACCACCATTCCCGGCCTTCACCACGTCACAGCCATTTCTGGTGCGCCGCAACCAAACGTGGATTTCTTCACCGGAACGCTTGGGCAGAAGTTGGTGAAAAAAACCGTCAACTTTGATGATCCCGGCACTTATCATCTGTATTACGGCGATGCGGCAGGCAGTCCCGGAACGATCCTGACCTTCTTTCCCTTCACGGATGCAGGGCCGGGGCGCGCGGGGCCTGGCATGGCCTCGGCCTATGCCTACGCCATTCCAACAGCCGCGTTTGACCGTCTTACCGATGATCTGGCTGCGCAGGGATTGGTCCAAGCGGGTGCGGAGCTGCGCTTTGGCGAGCGGATTGTCACGCTGCGCGACCCCGATGGCGCGCCGGTGGAGCTGATCGAAAGCGCCGATGCGGCGGACAGCCATGGATTTCATTCGGTGACGCTGTGGGAGCGTGACCCGGAGCGCACTTTGCGGTTGCTGAGCGATGTCTTTGGCTATCAGCACATCGGGACCGCGCAGGAAGGCACGACCGAGCGGCATCGGCTGATCGCACCGGGCGCCGAACGGGGGCGCATCATTGATGTGATCCGTGTGGCAGGTGCTCAGCCGGGGCGTCAGGGGGCGGGCACCATCCATCATGTCGCGTTTCGCGCCCGTGATGACGCAGAGCAGCTGGATTGGATGGACCGTCTTGCCCATGCCGGTCACCGCACGACCGAGGTAAAAGACCGTCAGTATTTCAACGCGATCTACTTCCGCGAACCCGGCGGCGTGTTGTTTGAAATTGCGACCGATCCTCCGGGTTTTGCGATTGATGAGCCTGTGGACCAGCTTGGACAGGCCCTGAAACTGCCCGAGCAATACGAAGCCATGCGCGGTCGGATCGAGCGGGTTTTGCCGCCATTGCGGGTTCGGTCGTGATTGCGCGGCTGCCTCAGGCGGCGACGCAAGGCCTGGTGATGTTGCATGGGCGTGGCGGGTCCGGGGCAGATATTCTGTCGCTTCTGGACCACGCCGGACTGCCCGATGTGGCGGCTGTGGCCCCTGAGGCACCGGGCAACAGTTGGTGGCCCAGCAGTTTTCTGGCACCTTTCGCCCAGATGGAGCCGTTTGTGGAACGCGGGCTTGCCGAAGTTGCAGCCGGGGTGAGCCGGCTGGAGCAGGCGGGGCTGGCGCGATCCGCCATCTGGCTGTGCGGGTTTAGTCAGGGCGCGTGTCTGGCGCTCGAAGCCTTTGCTCGTGAGGGCAAGGGACTGGCAGGTGTGTTTGCGTTATCCGGTGGCCTTGTCGGGCTGGCAGATCATGGCCAGCCCGATCCCGCGCTTTACGGGCACGCCGACAAAGACCTGTCCTATAGCGGACCGCGCAGCGGGCAGGTCTGGATTTCGGTGCACACGCGCGATCCGCATATCCCGCTCAGGCGCGTGGAAGACAGTGCCGCAGCCTTGCGCAAGGCGGGCGCAACCGTTGAAATGCGGGTTTTTCCGGGGGCAGGGCATGCGGTCATGCGCGAGGATATCGCCGCGCTGCGCCGTCATCTGAACCGGTAAAGCGGGCCGGTGGACCCGGCTTACTTGGTCAGGATCAGTTTACCCTGCCGCGTGATGCGCAATGAATAAATCATGCCATTCAACAGGATGCGCGCCTCGCGTCCGCCTTCGGTCAGGGCGGTTGCATCATGAAGCGGAATGGCCTCGGCAAGCCTGCTCATATCGGTAAGGGCGTTCATGGGCGCCCCTCCATCCGGTCTAGCATTGCGGCCAGCAGATCATTGGGCGCAAAACCGGCGAGTGACTGGCGCAACAGCTCGGCAAGGTCTGGCAGATCCGGAACGGGGCGGGCAAGGTGAAGGGGCATGTCGGGGCATCCTTTGGACAGGGGTCATGGTCTTGGCTGGCCCGTCCGGACTGGCTGCCCTAATAACTTACAAAAATACTTTGGAATGTAAAGTCTCCCTTCAAAGGTTTTTTCAAGATGGCTGTTGAACCAGAGCGCTACCTGCTACATTTCTAGACGACACTCTGAAAGGATCGTGCCATGGCCGAGCGAAAACTGAAACTGTCGCCCCTTGATCCGGTATGGACTAGGGTTTGTGACGAGGCCGAGGCGGCGATCAAGGAAGACCCGCTCTTGGGTGGCATGATCCATTCCTCTTTGCTGCATCACACGACGATGGAACAAGCACTGGCGTATCGGTTCTCGTTCAAGCTGGCGTCGGCCGAGATGGGTGAGCAGATTTTGCGTGAAATCGCCGACCAGGCCTACGGGGAAGACCCGGAGCTAGGGGCGGCTGCGCGGGCCGACCTGATGGCAATTTACGACCGCGATCCGGCCTGCCATCGGTATTTGCAGCCAATCCTTTTCTTCAAGGGCTATCAGGCGGTTCAGGCCTACCGTGTCGGCCATTGGCTGTGGACCCACGGCCGCCGCGATCTGGCCTATTTCGTGCAAATGCGGGTGTCAGAGGCGTTTGGCGTCGATATCCACCCCGGCGCGCGTGTGGGCAAAGGCCTGATGATCGACCACGCCCATTCCATCGTGATCGGCGAGACTGCGGTGGTCGGCGACAATGTGTCGATGCTGCATTCGGTGACGCTGGGCGGCACTGGCAAAGAAGACGGCGACCGCCACCCAAAGATCGGCGACGGCGTGCTGATCGGGGCGGGTGCCAAGGTGCTGGGCAATATCCACATCGGCAATTGCAGCCGTATCGCTGCGGGCTCGGTGGTGTTGCAGGACATTCCGCGCAACAAGACCGTGGCCGGGGTTCCGGCCAAGATCGTGGGCGAAGCAGGTTGTTCGCAGCCGGCGATGTCGATGGATCACAATCTGACAGGTTGCATGGACTGCGACTGATTCAGCGTCTGGTCCTCATCTGACGAGTACAGATCTTTTCCATGTCGTCAAATGAGTATTTTAGCCGAAACGAAGACCAAGCCTTAGAGCCTGATATTTCATCTTGGTCTAAATACTCATGTTTTCAACGCCCCGGCCCAGTGCAAGGCCGGGGCGTTGATCTGTGTCAGGCCAGCATGGTCATCGGGTTTTCCAAAGCCTCAATCACGGCCTTCAGGAAGGCGGCACCCAGGGCACCATCGATCACGCGGTGATCGACCGACAGGGTCATCGACATCACGGTCGCCACCCCGATGGTGCCATCGGATTTGACCACGGGTTTCTTGATGCCTGCGCCGACCGCCAAAATCGACCCATGCGGCGGGTTGATCACGGCGTCAAAGTTTTCCACGCCCATCATCCCAAGGTTGGATATCGCAAAGCTGCCGCCCTGATATTCATGCGGGGCCAGCTTCTTGGTCTTGGCGCGACCGGCCAGATCTTTCATCTCGGCTGACAGGGCCGAGAGGGACTTTTTGTCGGCATCGCGCAAGACGGGGGTAAATAACCCACCTTCAATCGCGACCGCGACGGCCACGTCTGATGGCTTGAGCTTCAGGATACGGTCCCCCGCCCAGACGGCGTTGCAATCCGGCACGGCTTGCAGCGCTTGTGCGCAGGCCTTGATCATGAAGTCATTGACCGACAGTTTCACACCGCGCCCTTCGAGAGATTTGTTCAGCGTCTCGCGGAAGGCCATCAGCGCATCCAACTGCACGTCACGGCGCAGATAGAAATGCGGGATGGTCTGTTTGGCTTCGGTCAGGCGCGCCGCGATGGTGCGGCGCATTCCGTCCAGCGGCACCTCGGTAAAGGCGCGGTCGGCATACATTTTCAGAACGGTCTCGGTCGACGGTCCGGTGGGCATTGCGGTCTTGGCCGAGGCCGCTGCCGGTGCCGCGGCGGGTGCTGCCGCAGCCGGGGCCGCGGCTTTTGGGGCCGCCTTTGCGCCCTCGACATCGGCGCGCACGATGCGGCCATGCGGGCCAGAGCCTTGAACGGCGCTCAGGTCCAGACCTTTTTCCTTGGCAATGCGGCGCGCCAGCGGCGAGGCGAAGACACGCGCGCCGGGTGCGGCCACAGCGGCGGCCGGGGTAGAGGTTGCCGATGCTGCGGCAGGTGTCGCTGGCGAAGGTGTTGCCGCTGCAGGGGCGGCAGCGGGCTTGACGTCAGACAGGCTCTCGCCATCTTCCAGCAGCACCGCAATCGGATCGTTCACCTTGACCCCTGACGTGCCCTCGGCGACCAGCAGTTTGCCGATGGTGCCTTCGTCTGTCGCCTCAAACTCCATCGTTGCCTTGTCGGTTTCAATCTCGGCCAGAATCTGGCCGGATTTCACCACATCACCCTCTTTCACCAGCCATTTGGCCAAAGTGCCTTCTTCCATCGTCGGGGAAAGCGCGGGCATCAGAATTTCAACAGCCATGACAGCCCCCTTAACGATAGCAGACAGATTTGACCGCGGCAGCGATTTCCGCCGGGGTGATGAGGGCGAACTTTTCAAGGTTCGCGGCGTAAGGCATCGGCACATCCTTGCCGGTGCAGGTGATGACGGGCGCATCCAGATAGTCAAACGCGCGCTGCATGATCGTGCTGGCCATATGGTCGCCGATCGACCCGACGGGGAAACCTTCCTCAACGGTGATGCAGCGGTTGGTCTTCTGTACCGACGCCAGAACCGTATCGTAATCAATCGGGCGCAGGGTGCGCAGGTTGATCACCTCGGCGCTGATGCCATCTTGCGCAAGCAGGTCGGCCGCCAGCAGCGAGTGCGCGACACCGATGCCAAAACTGACGATTGTGACATCCGTGCCTTCGCGGATGATTGACGCCTTGCCAAAGGGAATGGTGAAATCCGGGTCGGTCGGCACGTCAAAGCTGCGGCCATAGAGGATTTCATTTTCAAGGAAGATAACCGGGTTCGGATCCCGGATCGCGGTTTTCAGCAGGCCTTTTGCATCGGCTGCCGAATACGGCATGCAGACCTTGAGCCCCGGAATGGCCGCATACCATGCGGCGTAATCCTGAGAGTGCTGCGCGCCGACGCGGGCGGCGGCACCGTTGGGGCCACGGAACACCATCGGGCTGCCCATCTGGCCACCCGACATATACAGCGTTTTCGCAGCCGAGTTGATGATGTGATCAATCGCCTGCATGGCGAAGTTGAACGTCATGAACTCGACAATCGGGCGCAGACCGCCCCAGCTTGCGCCAACCGCGATCCCGGCAAAGCCGTGTTCGGTGATTGGCGTATCGACCACGCGCTTGGCGCCGAATTCATCCAGCAGACCTTGGCTGATCTTGTAGGCGCCTTGGTATTCGCCAACCTCTTCCCCCATCAGGAACACGTTGGGATCACGGCGCATTTCTTCGGCCATCGCCTCGCGCAATGCTTCGCGCACGGTCATGGTCTTGGTCGGGCCATCGGGCAGGTCGGCGTGTGGCCAGCCTTTTGCTGCGGCAACCGGGGCAGGGGCGGGGCTTGCGGCCTGCGCGGGCACCGATGCCGGGGCCTCTGCTGCCGCGACAACCGCCGCAACCGCCTTGGGGGCGGGCGTGTCGCTGACAGATTCGCCTTCTTCAACCAGGACCGCAATCGGCGTGTTCACTTTCACGCCCGATGTGCCCTCGGCCACCAGCAGTTTGCCAATGATCCCTTCATCGGTCGCCTCGAATTCCATCGTTGCCTTGTCGGTTTCAATCTCGGCCAGAATCTGACCCGATTTCACCACATCACCCTCTTTGACCAGCCATTTGGCCAGCGTGCCTTCTTCCATCGTCGGGGAAAGCGCGGGCATCAATACTTCGGTTGCCATGTGTCGTTCCCCCTCAGGCGTAGATGTCTGTCCAGAGTTCCTCGACCGGAGGCTCTGGGCTGTCTTTTGAAAATTCGGCCGATTCGTTGACCTGTGCCTTGATCTCTTTGTCGATGGCTTTCAGGTCTTCGTCGCTGGCATGTCCACCTTGCAGCAGCAGATCGCGGACATGTTCGATGGCGTCTTTTTCGGTGCGCATTTTCTCGACTTCCTCACGCGTGCGATACTTCGCCGGGTCAGACATCGAGTGACCGCGATAGCGATAGGTCATCATTTCCAGAATATAGGGGCCATCGCCCGCGCGGCAGGCGGCAACCGCCTTTTCTCCAGCGGCTTTCACGGCCAGAACATCCATCCCGTCAACCGCTTCGCCCTTGATGCCATACGCGGCACCGCGTTCCCACAGGGAGGGCGATTTGGTCGAGCGTTTAACCGATGTTCCCATGGCATAACCGTTGTTTTCAATGACGAAAATCACCGGAAGGTTCCAAAGCTGCGCCATGTTGTAGGCTTCATACACCTGGCCCTGGTTGGCCGCGCCATCGCCGAAATAGGTGAAGGTCACATTGTCATTTCCAAGGTATTTGTCGGCAAAGGCCAGACCCGCCCCCAATGGCACCTGCGCGCCGACGATCCCGTGGCCGCCGTAGAAGTGCTTTTCCTTGGAGAACATGTGCATCGAGCCGCCTTTCCCCTTGGAATAGCCGCCGATGCGTCCGGTCAGTTCTGCCATCACGCCTTTTGGGTCCATGCCGCAGGCCAGCATGTGGCCGTGGTCGCGGTAGCTGGTGACGCGCTTGTCACCGTCTTTGGTGGCCGCTTCCAGCCCCACAACAACCGCTTCCTGGCCGATATACAGGTGGCAAAAGCCACCGATCAGGCCCATGCCATACAACTGGCCCGCCTTTTCCTCAAACCGGCGGATCAGCAACATCTCGCGGTAGTATTTCAGCAACTCGTCCTTCGAGGCGTTCGACCTCTCGGCTGGTTTCTTGGCGGCCATATGCGGCATCCTCCCGTCTGTGGCTTGGATAGTTCAGTATTAAACTATCCATAGCGCATCGGGATTTATTGGGCAAAACAAAAAGTGCCGCTGCGTCCTGCATGGCACCTATGCACAAAATGGGGGTCTGAGCCTTGCTTGGCGAAGGGGATATGTCAGCTCAACGGATGACGATTTCGTCAGGCCGGACGTAGCCCAGAACATCGCGCACGCGTTCGTCCAGCAGGTCCACATCGAGATAACGGTCAGACAAACGCGATGTCAGATTGGTGATCTTGCCCAGATCGACATACAGACGGTCACGCTCGATGCGCAGCGTCTCGGCCTCGGCGCGGATCTGGACCTGACGGAACACGCCGTAATCACCTTGCACAGCGGCAAAGGTAAAATAAGCCCCCAGCATGAAGGCCAGCATAAGATAAAGAATTCCGCCAATCGGAAGGCGATTGCCCAGTGCCGTCATCCATCTGCCCCTTGCGGCCGTGTTGTCCGGCCCTTGGCGAATCATGGCACATCTGATTCGGATAGGGAATCCCCTTTGCAGGGAAATCCCATCACGTTTGCCTGTGTTTAGCCCGCAACCGATGCCGCGTGGATGCTGCTGATCGCCTGACCCAAGGCGGCGTCAAATTCGGCGTCTGACTGCTGGGCCGAAAGACCTTCGGTCAACGCGCGGCTAAAGCTGGCGATGACGCCACGATTACGGGCCAGAATGGCATTGGCCGCTTCGCGGCTGTGACCGCCCGACAACGCGACGACTTTCAGCACACGCGGATGATCGACCAGCGGCGCGTAGAAGTTATCGACGCTTGGCAGCGACAGTTTCAGCATGACCTGCCGGTCAGTGGGCAGGGCGTCCAGATGGCGCAGGATCTCTGCCATCAGCATCGCTTCGGCCTGTGGCTTGTCGGTGATCGAGATGGTCACCTCGGGTTCCAGAATTGGCATCAGGCCAGCCGCCGCAACCTGATCAGCCACGGCGAATTGCTGAGCGACGATGGCAGCGATACCCTTGGCATTGGCTGCATTCACAACCGACCGTTCCTTGGTGCCAAACACCCCCAGCCCCTTGGCACGGGCCAGCAGCGCATCCAGCCCCGGCATTGGCTTCATCAGTTGGACGCCATCGGCCTCGGCCTCCAGCCCCTTGTCGATCTTGAGGAACGGCACAACGCCGCGCTGCTCCGACAAGAACCGGGCGGTTGGAATGCCGTCGATATCGCGGTCCATCGTCTGTTCAAACAGAATTGCGCCAACCACTTTGTCACCGGAAAAGGCGGGCGATTTGATAATGCGCGACCGCATCGCGTGGATCATGTCATACATTTCGGCTTCGCCCGTATAGGCGTCCTCGGTCACGCCATACAGACGCAGCGCCTTTGGCGTCGATCCGCCCGACTGGTCCAGCGCTGCGATAAAACCATTTCCCTTGCCGATCAGCTCAGCAGCTTGCGCGAAAATCATGTCGGTGATCCTTTGATAACGTCACAGGTGTTGACCTTGGATAGAGATAGCCGCTGCGCCCTGCAATCATGGTGACGCTAACAGAGGTTGGAAAAAGCACTGCCTACCAACGGCGGCGGAACACCTGCCCGGCAATCCATGCGGTAAGCCTGCGGGGCAGCACGCGGGGAGCAAAGGCGAAACCCTTGGTCATCCATCCGGTAACCACGACGCGGCGGCCTTTTTCCAGCCCGGCCCAGCCGGTTGCGGCCACAGATTCGGGCGTCGCCATCGGCAACAGGCGGGTCAGCAGCGTGGCTTTGTCTGCGCTGTCTGCGGTGAAGAACCCGGTCGTGGTCGCACCGGGGCACAGGGCGGTGACGAACACAGCGTCTTTGGCGGCTTCTTCCGCAACCGCCTCGGACAGCGACAGCAGATAAGCCTTTGTCGCACCGTAAACCGCCATATTCGGCCCCGGCATGAAGCCCGCGGCAGAGGCCACATTCAGGATCCGCCCGCCACCAATGGCTGCCATATGGGCCAGCGCGCGTTTCATCAGGATCGTGGCCGAGATCACATTGACCAGAATCGATTCCGACTCGCGCAGCCAACCGTCGGGATCAAGAAACTGCCCGTTGCGGCCAAGGCCCGCTGCATTGACCAGCACCGCGATGCGGCCTTGGCTGGCGGCCTCGGTCCAAAGCGCCTCGGCGGCGTCGGGGTCGGACAGATCAGCGGTGATGCAGACCGTTGCCACATAATGCGCCCGGCGCAGGCTTTCGGCATGTGCCTCTAAGCGATCAGACCGCCGACCAGACAGGATGACATTATACCCCGCCTTGGCCGCCTCGGTCGCCAAGGCGCGGCCGATCCCGTCGGATGCGCCTGTCACCAGCGCCCAGTCTGCCTTGCGGTAGTCTTGCGCCAGTGATGTGTCGCTCATGCCATCAGCGCCGCTACGCCGGGCAGTTCCTTGCCCTCCATCCATTCAAGGAACGCACCGCCTGCGGTAGAGATAAAGGTGAAGTCATCCGCTGCACCCGCCTGATTGAGCGCAGACACGGTATCGCCGCCGCCCGCGACTGAGATCAACGCACCTTCACGCGTGAGTGCCGCTGCCGATTTTGCCGCCGCATTGGTGGCTGCGTCAAACGGTGTCAGCTCGAACGCACCCAATGGGCCGTTCCAGATCAGCGTTGCACTGGCCTCGAACACTTTGACGATGGCGGCCACGCTCATCGGGCCTGCGTCCAGAATCATCGCATCAGCCGGGCAAGCATCGGCGGCCACCACGTCATGCTCGGCATTGGCCTTGAACTCACGCGCGACAACCACATCGACGGGCAGGTGAATGGTGCAACCCGCCGCCTTTGCCTTGACCAGAATGTCACGCGCGGTATCGGTCATGTCGCGTTCCGCCAGCGATTTGCCAACCTCTATCCCCTGGGCCACAAGGAAGGTGTTGGCCATGCCGCCACCGATCACCAGATGATCAACCTTTGTCACCAGATTGCCCAACAGATCCAGCTTGGTCGAAACCTTGGCCCCGCCCACCACGGCCACCACCGGGCGCTTGGGGGTGCCAAGGGCCGCTTCCAGCGCCTGCAGCTCTGCCTCCATCAACCGGCCCGCAGCGGCGGGCAGCAGGTGGGCCAGACCAGCGGTCGAGGCATGGGCGCGGTGTGCGGCGGAAAAAGCGTCGTTCACAAAGGCGTCGCCCAGCTTTGCCAATTCAGCGGCGAGCGCGGGGTCGTTCTTTTCCTCGCCAGGGTGAAAGCGGGTATTTTCGAGCAAGACGACATCGCCCGGTTCCGCACCGACAATTGCCGCCGCAGCCTCGGACCCGATACTTTGCGCGCTGAACACCACCTTGCGGCCCAGACTTGCCTCTAGTGCCGGGGCAAGCTGGCCAAGGCTCATTTCCGGCACCACTTTGCCCTTGGGCCGGTCGAAATGTGCCAAAAGCACAACCCGCCCACCACGCGCGATGATGTCTTCGACTGTCGGTTTGATCTTGTCGATCCGGGTGGTGTCAGTCACCCGCCCGCCCTCCATGGGCACGTTGATATCAACGCGGACCAGCACCGTCTTGCCTGCAAGGCCGATGTCATCGAGTGTCTTCCAGCCCATGCGCGGACCCTCCTGTCGTATTACCGCCCTCTGTTTCCGCCGGAATGCCGCGCAGGTCAACCGATCTGCGCACCTTATGCACCGGCCCCCCTTTCCTTGCGGCCACAGGGACATTAGGTTGCGCGCGACAGAACAGGAAGGAGCCTCACCCGATGGCCGAGATCAAAGACCCCGAAAATACCATTATCCTCACGCTGAAGGATGGCGAAGTGGTGATCGAGCTTCTGGCCGATGTTGCGCCAAAGCACACCGCCCGGATGAAAGAACTGGCCCGCGCCAAAGCCTATGACAACGTGTGTTTTCACCGCGTGATCGACGGTTTCATGGCGCAGACCGGTGATGTGGAAAACGGCAACATGGAAAACAACTTCAACCTGCGTCGGGCTGGCACGGGCGGATCTGACATGCCGGACCTGCCGGCCGAGTTTTCCAAACTGCCGCATGACCGTGGCACTTTGGGCGCCGCCCGCAGCCAGAACCCGAACTCTGCCAACAGCCAGTTCTTCATCAACTTTGGCGACAATCATTTCCTGAACAACCAATACACCGTCTATGGCCGGGTGATTTCGGGCATGGAGCATGTGGACAAGATCGCGCGCGGCGAGCCACCGGCAAGCCCGGACCGCATGATCACCGTGCGGGTGGCTGCCGATGTTGCGTGATCGGTTCATTGCAGGCGGGATCTTTGCCCTTGGTCTGGCGGTTGTGGGCGGATATGCCATCAGCCAGTTTGCAAGCCCGGTGATGGCGCAGGCCGAAGACGGCCCCGGCCCGAACCTTGTGATCGAGGTCGCGGGCAGCACCTCTGGTCAGATCGTGATCGACATGCTGCCGGACGTGGCCCCGCGCCATGTCGAGCAGATCACTACCTTGGCCCGCGAAGGCGCTTATGACGGGGTGGTGTTTCACCGCGTGATTGATGGCTTCATGGCCCAGACCGGCGATGTGGCTTACGGCAAGACGGGTGGCGATACCTCGATGGCAGGGATGGGCGGATCATCGCGCCCCGACCTGCCGGCCGAGTTCTCGCAACTGAGCTTTGAACGTGGTGTGGTCGGCATGGCGCGCAGCCAAAACCCGAACAGCGCCAACAGCCAGTTTTTCATCATGTTCGCACCGGGCGAGTTTCTGAACGGTCAATACACCGTTGTGGGCCGGGTGATTGCGGGTATGGAGGTGGTTGATGCCATCAAAAAGGGCCAAGGCAGCAATGGTGAAGTGACCGACCCGGACCAGATGGCGAAAGTCTCTGTCGCCGAGTGATCGGGTTTTTGATCGGTGACAAGGCCCCCGAAGGTGACTTCGGGGGCCTTGTCTTTTGGGCGGCCCGACGGGGTGCCGCACCTTGTTTCCGGGCCACGCAAGAAACTTCCGCGCCGCAGCGCCTTCGCCGACCGCCTCTTGCAAATTCCAGCGGGCTGCCTGACTGTGCGCCATCACATCAAGGGGTTGGATGATGGACACCGACATGCAGCGCCGTTTGGCAGACCTGTTGCACCACCGCAGCGCGGGGCTGGAAAAGGGCGATCCGGTGTCGCTGCCGCTGACCACATCGACCAGCTTTCACCTGCCAGAGGTGCAGGGCGCGCCCTATATCTACGCGCGCAACGGCACGCCCACATGGGAGGCGGTCGAGGCGCAGTTGTCTTTGCTGGAGGATGCCGAAACGGTGACCTTTCCAAGTGGAATGGGGGCAATTTCGGCAGCTCTGTTTGCGACGCTCACGGCAGGGGATCGGGTGATCCTGCCCTCGGACGGGTATTATGTGACCCGCGTGTTGTCAGAGGGGTTCCTTGCGCCCTTGGGCGTTGATGTGGTGCAGATCAGGACGCTGGACTATGCGACGGCTGATTTTACCGGAGCGGCAGTTGTCTATCTGGAAACCCCATCCAATCCGGGGCTGGATGTGGTGGACATAGCCGATGTTTGCGTGCGCGCCCATGCGGCGGGGGCGATTGTGATTGTGGACAACACCACGATGACGCCGCTTATGCAACGGCCCTTGGACCTTGGTGCCGATCTAGTGGTGGCCGCCGATACCAAGGCGCCCGCAGGCCATTCAGACGCGCTGTTTGGCCATGTTGCGGGGCGCGATGCCAGACGCATGGCCCGCGTGCGCGACTGGCGGCGGCTGTCGGGGTCGGTGCCGGGCTCGATGGAAGCGTGGCTGGTGCATCGGGGGTTGGAGACGCTGGAGGTGCGGCTGGAGCGGATGTGCGCCTCGGCAGCTGTGATTGCAGACCGGTTGCAGAGCCATTCTGCGGTACTGGCCTTGCGCTATCCGGGGCTGATGGATGATCCGGCGAATGCGCTGTCAAAGCGGCAGATGCAGGGGTTTGGCTTTCTGATCGGCATGACAGTGAAAGATGCCACCCTGGCCGAGGGGTTTCTGGCGCGTTGCCCCTATCTGGTGCGCTCCACCAGCTTTGGCGGCACCCATTCGGCGGGTGAGCGTCGGGCGCGCTGGGGCGACGGCGTGCCCGAAGGCTTTATCCGGCTGTCGATCGGGGTGGAGCCGGTCGAAGCCCTGTGGGCCGCGATGCGAGACGCGTTGAACTAGGGGCGCTCAGATAAGATCAAGCAACCGCGCGGCCTCGTCCCTTGGGGAGAACAGGGCTGCGCGGTCTTCGCCCGGATAAAAGCGCGCGCGCACCGCTGTTGGCATCGGGCGTGGGGTTTCCACCAGCACGCGCGGGCCAATGCGCTGCGATTCCGCCTGCCAGTTGTGGGCGAGGGCGATCTGGCCTGCTTTGCTGGCCCCATAAGCCGCACCGAATTTCTGAGTGGCCACCGGATCATCGAAGAACATCGCGGTGCCGGTTTTCGCGCGTAACAGCGGTTCCACCATGGTGATCAGAAACGCCGTAGCGCGCAGATTGGCTGCGATGGATTTGTCGAGATCCTTCATGTCGATCGAGGGCGCGGGCGCAAGTGCCGTGGTATGCACCGCCGTATGCGCCCAGAACTGCAATCCGCCCCAACGGTCATGGATGGAGCGGCACAGATGGCGCATCGCGTCTTCATTTGTTACATCCATCGGGGCAAGCGTCAGGCTGCCTGCGCCTGGAAGGCCCGCAGCTTTGACCCGGTCATCAAGGTCTTCGAGCCCGCCCACGGTGCGGGCGACCGCCACCACATGCCAGCCGCGCAAGGCCAGTTGTTCGGCCATGGCCGAACCCAGCCCGCGCGAGGCGCCGGTGATGAGGGCGATGTTCTGAGTCATGGGTGGCTCCGGTGGTTGGTGATGGACGCGGGGGTTTCACACCCCCGCACCCCCGTGGAGTATTTTGCCAAGATCAAGGGGCCAAGGCAGGCGCGCTTTTATTCGGCGGCTTTCATCTCAAAGCCTTCGGCGATCTTGTCCGATGGTGTAACGGGATAGTCGCCGGAAAAGCAGGCATCGCAGAATTTGGGGGCGGCTGCATCGCGGCCTGCGGCCTCGCCTGCGGCGCGGTAGAGGCCGTCGAGCGAGATGAATTTCAGGCTGTCTACGCCGATCCAGTCGCGCATTTCATCCTCGGTCATGGTGGCGGCGAGGAGTTTGGAGCGTTCGGGCGTATCAACGCCGTAAAAGCAGGGCCATGCGGTGGGGGGTGAGGCGATGCGGAAGTGGACTTCGGCGGCACCTGCATCAAGGATCATGTCCTTGATCTTGCGGCTTGTGGTGCCGCGCACGACCGAGTCGTCCACGAGGATGACCCGCTTGCCCTTGATCAGCGCGCGGTTGACGTTGAGCTTCAGTCGCACGCCCATGTTGCGGATGGATTCGGTGGGCTCGATGAAGGTGCGGCCCATGTATTGGTTGCGGATGATGCCCATGGCATAGGGGATGCCGGATTGCTGGGAATAGCCGATGGCGGCAGGTGTGCCGGAGTCTGGCACCGGGCAGACGAGGTCGGCATCCACAGGGGCCTCAATAGCCAGTTCCACGCCGATCTGGCGGCGGGTTTCATAGACAGAGCGGCCGCCGATGATGCTGTCGGGACGCGAGAAGTAGACCTTCTCGAAAATGCAAAAGCGTGAGGGCGCGGGGTGGAAGGGGCGGGTGGAGATCACCTTGTTGCCTTCAATCACCACCATTTCACCGGGGTCGATCTCACGCACGAAATCGGCGCCGATGATGTCGAGTGCGCAAGTCTCTGACGACAGCGCCCAACCGGAATCGCCGATGCGGCCAAGGACCAGCGGGCGCACGCCAAGCGAGTCGCGCACGCCGATCAGTTTGGTACGGGTCATGGCAACGACCGAGAACGCACCTTCGCAGGCGCGCAAGGCGTCCTTTATGCGCTCGGACAGGTTCTTCTGGATTGACCGCGCCATCAGGTGGATGATGCATTCGCTGTCCGATGAGGACTGAAAGATCGAGCCGCGCTCGATCAGTTCTTTGCGCAGGGCGGCCGCGTTGGTCAGGTTGCCGTTATGCGCAATGGCACAGCCGCCCATGGAAAACTCGCCAAAGAAGGGCTGCACGTCACGGATCGCGGTGGCCCCTTTGGACCCGGCGGTGGAATAGCGGACATGGCCGATGGCAAGCTGGCCCGGCAGAGTGTCCATCACATCGGCTTTGGTGAAGTTGTCGCGCACATAGCCAAACCGGCGGGCCGAGTTGAAGCCGTGGTCGGGGTGATAGCTGACGATGCCGCCTGCCTCTTGCCCGCGATGTTGCAGGGCGTGCAGGCCAAGGGCGGTGAAGTTGGCTGCATCCGAGACGCCGATGACGCCGAAGATCCCGCATTCCTCCTTTAACTTGTCATCATCAAAGGGGTGGGACAGGAAGGGGCGCATCGGGCGACTCCGTCTATGGCAGGTTTGCCACCCTTTACGCCATGGTCACGGCAGTGTCACGCGCATTGCAGCAAATAGGCAGAGCCGATCTGCTGCAATGCGGCAAGTCAGTTGCCAGCCGGGGCAGGTTGCGCGGCGGGAACGGTCGCAGGGGCTGCACAGGCGGCGGTCAGGTCGTTATAGCGCGAGACGATCCAGCCCGGCGCATCGGCAGGGATGCTCTCGTCGATATTCGCCTGAAAGCTGGCGAAAACCTTGGCCGAGCGCGAGTTGTCCACCATGGGGATGGTGTTGGCCGCCACAGCGCGGTCGTAGACGATGAAGGCCACCGCCACCAGAATCACCCCGCGCGCGACGCCGAACAGAAAACCAAGCGCCTGATCTATGCCGCCAATGGCCGAGCGTTGCACAAAGCTGGAAAACAAAGGTGTGAACAGCGCGGCAATGACAAGACCCACGGCGAAGACGGCGGCGAAGGCGCCGATGATCGACAATTCGCAACTGTCGCCCAAGAAATCGCCGACCACCGGCAGTTCCTTGATCAGGGGTTGGGCTGCGGGCGCGAAGATGAAGGCCAGAACAGCGGCCCCGATCCAGCCTGCAATGGCCATCGCCTCACGCACAAGGCCGCGCGAATAGGCAAGGATCGCCGACAGGACAATCACGCCCGCCACGATCCCGTCAACCAAGGTAAAGCCTTCCATCGTCCGCTCCTTTGTGTCGCGTCAGCCTGCGCCGAACATCTCGCCAACAAAGGCGGTCAGATCGGGCATGTCGCGCAAACGCATATCTGTTCCACCCGCGGTTTTCGACCCCGTGGGCAAGGTTGCCTGCTGAAAACCAAGTTTCGACGCTTCTTTCAACCTGTTTTCCGTTTGCCCCACCGGGCGCAGCGCACCCGAGAGCGAGATTTCCCCGAAAAGCACCATGTCTGGCGGAATTGCCACATCCTCTCGCGCGGAAAGAAGTGCTGCAGCGACGGCCAGATCGGCGGCAGGTTCATTGACGCGCAAGCCCCCTGCGACGTTCAGAAAGACATCCAGTCCGGCAAAGGGGATTCCGCAACGCGCCTCCAGCACGGCAAGAATCGTCGACAACCGGCCTGAGTCGAGGCCGACAACTGTGCGCCGGGGCGTGCCAAGGGTGGAGGGCGCGACCAGCGCCTGAATCTCGGTCAGCACGGGCCGCGTGCCTTCGATTCCGGCAAAGACCGCCGATCCGGGGGCAGGGCGGTCGCGGTCGGACAAAAACAGCGCCGAGGGGTTGGTGACCTGCGCCAGCCCGTTGCCGGTCATCTCGAACACGCCGATTTCATCCGCCGGGCCAAAGCGGTTTTTCACCGCGCGCAGGATGCGGAACTGGTGGCCACGCTCGCCCTCAAAGTAAAGCACCGTATCGACCATGTGTTCCACCACGCGCGGGCCTGCGATCTGGCCCTCTTTGGTCACATGGCCGACCAGAACGACAGCCACGCCGCGCTTTTTGGCAAAGGTTACCAATTCATGCGCAGCGGCGCGGACCTGAGACACCGAACCGGGAGCGGCTTCGACCGTATCCAGCCACATGGTCTGAATCGAATCGATGATCGCAAGCGCGGGGCGTTCGGCGTCCAGTGTGGTCAGGATGTCGCGCAGGTTGGTTTCAGCCCCAAGCCCGACCGGGGCATCCTGCAGCCCCAGACGCTGGGCGCGCATCCGCACTTGGGCAGCGGCTTCTTCGCCGGAAATGTACAGGACTTTCAGCCCCGTGCGGGCAAAACTTGCCGCGGCTTGCAACAGCAAGGTAGACTTGCCGATGCCGGGATCTCCGCCCACAAGAATGGCCGAGGCGGGCACCAGACCGCCGCCAAGCACGCGGTCCAGCTCGTCTATGCCCGATGAGGCGCGCGGCGGCGGATCTTCTTCGGTGGCCAGATCGGTCAGCACAATGGTGCGGCCCTTGGCCCCCAGCGATTTGGGGCCAGCCGACAACGGGGCTTCCTCTACGATGGTGTTCCATGCACCGCAGGCGTCGCAGCGGCCCTGCCATTTCTTGGAACTGGCACCGCAGGCTGTGCAGGAAAAGCTGGTGGAGGATTTGCTCATGGCCCTGCCTAGCGCGGAACCGGGCCGCTCTTCAAGCCTTGCGACTTTCATCGCTGGCGGCAGGCAAGCGAAGTGGCCCGAAAAGGCTGAGGAGCATGGCCGGACCGGCGGTCAGAGCAGCTGGTCCCATCCCATCATGTCGCGGAACAAGGCCACGCCGGTTGTCACGATCAGCGCAATCATGAACGCCACCACGATACTGTTGGCGGCCAGAAGGAAAGGTTCGTGCCATTTGACCTGACGGCCCCAGGCCGAGATCAGCCAGAACCAGCCGATGATTGATACCACCCGACCCGGCAGCACCAGTTCGGGGGCAAGGGGCTGGGGCCAGAGCATCCAGACCATATAGACGGCCACCCAAAAGATCAGCAAAAGCCCGCGACGGTCGCCGATGCGCCATGTGGCATAGCCCGACAAGGCAATCGCAAACGGTGTGGCAATCAGCAGGCTTTGCACCAGATTTCGCCAGATCGACGGTTGCTCAAAGACAAAGCTCAGATCGGCTTGAAAGACCGGGCCCAACTTGCGCGCCTATCGGATAGCGTTGATCGGGCCGTTGGCCCGGCCATGGATGAACTGCTGCACATAGGGGTCTGCGCAACTGTCCATCTGTGATACCGGGCCGGTCCATTTGATCGTGCCTTCGTGCAGCATGGCCACATCATCGGCAATGGCGCGGACCGAGCTCATGTCATGGGTGATGGTCATGGCCGTTGCCCCCATTTCAACCACGATTTCGCGGATCAGATCATTGATCACCCCGGCCATGATCGGGTCAAGCCCGGTGGTGGGTTCGTCAAAGAAAATGATCTCTGGCTCGGCGGCAATGGCGCGGGCAAGGCCCACGCGCTTTTGCATGCCGCCTGACAACTCGCCGGGGTAAAGATCAGCCACTTGGCTGCCAAGGCCAACGCGGCGCAACTTTTCAACGGCAATTTCGCGCGCCTCGGCCTTTGGTCGCTTGGTGGTCCCGCGCATCAGACGAAAGGCGACGTTCTCCCAGACCCGCAGACTGTCAAACAGCGCGCCACCCTGAAACAACATGCCAAAGCGGGCAAGGAAGGCATCACGCTCGGCGCGGCGCACGTCCTGGCCGTCCAGCGCGATGGTGCCCGCATCGTGTTCGACCAGCCCAAGAATGCATTTCAAGAGCACCGATTTCCCGGTGCCCGATCCGCCGATGATGACCATGCTTTTGCCCGAGGCGATCGTCAGATCAACGCCGCGCAATACGTTGTTTGTGCCAAAGGATTTGGTGACGGAGGCGAGGGTGATCATGAGGTAAAAAACAGCTCTGTCAGCATGTAATTGGCGGCGAGGATCAGCACGCTTGCCGCCACAACGGCGGATTTTGTCGCTTTGCCCACACCTTGCGCGCCGCGGCCCGAGTTCATGCCGTGATAGCAGCCCATCAGCGCCACGATAAAGCCAAAGGCAGCGCCTTTCACAAGGCCGGAGCCGACATCCCAGACCTCCAGAAAGTCGACGGTGTTTTTGAGATATGTGACCGAGTTGAAGTCGAGCCGCGTCACACCGACAAGCCAGCCGCCCATGATGCCAATGGCATCGCCGACACCGACCAGAACCGGAACGGTCAGGGTGGCGGCAAGCACGCGCGGCACCACAAGATATTTCATCGGGTTGGTCGACAGCGTGGTCAGCGCATCAATCTGTTCGGTGACCTTCATCGTGCCAAGCTCGGCCGCAATGGAACTGGCGACCCGCGCGGCCACCATCAGGCCGCCCAGCACGGGGCCAAGTTCGCGCACCATGCCGATGGCGACGATGGAGGGCACCACGGCCTCGGCGTTGAAGCGCGCACCCCCGGAATAGATCTGCAACGCAAGCGCTCCGCCGGTGAACAGCGCTGTCAGGCCGACGACAGGCAGGCTGAACCAGCCGATTTGCAGGATCTGGGTGCCTAATTCCCGCCAGTAAAACGGCGGACGCAGCAAATGACCAAGGGTGGCCGCGGCAAACAGCACCACGCGCCCGATGGCTGCAAGCGCTGCCAGAGTAGGCCGGCCGACAGCCCGCAACCCAAGGGCAGGACTCACGTTCCGCCCTCTTGATACCGGCGGGTGTAGCGCTGGCTGAGCGACGTCAGGATTTCATAGCCGATGGTGCCGGCGATATCGGCCAAATCGTCCACGGTCTGATGCGGGCCAAGAATATCGAGGCTGCGCGGGACATAGGACAGGTGGCTGATATCAACGGTGATAAGGTCCATAGAGACCCGACCCACCAGCGGGCAGGGCGTATCGCCATCCCACAACACGGCATTGTTCGACAGACTGCGCAGCAGCCCGTCGGCATAGCCGCCCGACAGGGTTGCGATCATCGTCGGGGCCTCGGCGGTCCAGCTGCACCCATAGCCCACCGCCTCGCCGGGTTGGACGATCCGGGTCTGGATCACCGGCAAGGACAGGCCAACCACGCGAGTGGCGCCCTCATAGGGGCGGCCGCCATAAAGGCCGATGCCGGGACGGGTCAGATCGAAGTGGTATTTGGGGCCAAGCAGGATGCCTCCGGTGGCCGCAAGCGAGCGCGGCACCCCGGTGCCATCGGTCATCGCATGAAAGGTAGCCAGTTGCAGATCGTTCAACGCATGGTCCGGCTCATCCGCGCAGGCCAGATGCGACATGATCAGCTCTGGCCCGGCCTCGAGCACAAATGGGGCGACCGCCTCCCACTCCGCTTCCTCCATGCCAAGACGGTTCATCCCGGTATCAAGCTGCACGCCAAAGGGCAGACCGGGCAAAGCTTCCAGATGGCGGGTGACCTGATCCAGAGCGTTGAGCATCGGGGTCAGGTCAAGATCATGCACCATTTCGGTGTCGCCGGCCATATGGCCGGACAGGATGCAGATTTGTGGCCCCGGACCAATCGCCTGACGCAGGGCTGCGCCTTCTTCGGCCAGAGCGACAAAGAACCGCCGTGCGCCGGCCTGTGCCAGCGCGCGGGCAACGCGGGTGATGCCAAGGCCATAACCGTCGGCCTTGACCACAGCCGCGGTTTGCACGCCCGAAGCCGAGGCACGGTCCAGCGCGCGCCAATTGGCGGCAATGGCATCAAGATCAATGGAGAGGGTCGCTGTTGTCATGGGGGTTTGTTGTCGGATCAGGGGTTACGGTCAAGGGGAAAACGGGATTTCGGCGGAAAGCGGGCGGGTGCGGCGGGCATCGAGCCCCCCGCACCCGCTGCTGCCGCGCGCAAGGATTGCCGCGGCGGGTGTGGCTGCGGGGGCGGAAGCCTCCGGCGGGAGTATTTGGCAAGCAGCAATCGGGGGGTGGGCAGTCAGTAATCTTGTCCGTCGCCTTGCCAGGGTTTGGCGAGGTTTCCAAAGCGGGTGAAGCGGCCCTCGAAGCTGAGATCAACGCTGCCGATCGGGCCGTGGCGTTGTTTGCCGATGATCACCTCGGCCTTGCCATGGACCTGTTCCATGATCTGTTGCCAGGCAGCCATCTTTTCCAGCTCGTGATCGCCGGGCTTTTCGCGTTCTTTGTAATATTCGTCGCGGTAGACGAACATCACCACATCTGCATCCTGTTCGATCGAGCCGGATTCGCGCAGGTCGGACAGTTGCGGGCGTTTGTCTTCGCGCGATTCGACTTGCCGCGACAACTGCGACAGCGCGATGACGGGGATATTGAGTTCCTTGGCGATGGCCTTAAGGCCTTGGGTGATTTCCGAGACTTCCTGCACCCGGTTGCCTTCGGAGCTTTTGGCCGAGCCTTTGAGAAGTTGCAGGTAGTCGATCATCAGCACATCAAGGCCGTGTGTCCGTTTCAGGCGGCGGGCGCGGGCGGCGACCTGGCTGATCGGCAGGGCCGGGGTGTCATCGATGTAGAGCGGGCAGGATTCCAACTGCTTGGCGGCCTCGACGAAGCGGCGGAATTCGGTTTCGGTCATGTCACCGCGGCGGATCTGTTCAGACGGGACTTCTGATGCCTCGGACAGGATACGCGCGGCCAGCTGTTCGGCGCTCATCTCGAGGGAAAAGAAGCCGACAACGCCGCCCTCGACCGCGCCCTCGTGGCCGTCGGGTTTGCGGCCGCGTTTATAAGCCTTGGCAATGTTGAAGGCGATGTTGGTGGCCAGCGAGGTTTTGCCCATCGACGGGCGACCCGCCAGGATCAACAGGTCGGATTCGTGCAGGCCCCCGAGTTTCTTGTCGAGATCGGTGAGGCCGGTTGAGATGCCCGCAAGGCCGCCGCCGCGCTGGTAGGCTGCGTTGGCGACGTTCACCGCATCGGTGACGGCTTTGAGGAAGGACTGAAAGCCGCGCTCGGCCACGCCCTGTTCGCCCAGTTTGTACAGCCGCTGTTCGGCGTCGGTGATCTGTTCGCGCGGCTCCGAGGCCATGTCGACCTTGGCCGCGCGGGCGGAGATGTCTTTGCCAAGCGAGATAAGCTCGCGACGTACGGCGAGGTCATAGATCATCTGGGCGTAATCGCGCGCCGCATAGGCGCTGATCGCGGCCCCTGCCAGACGCACAAGGTATGCGGGGCCGCCGAGTTCCTTGAGACCGTCGTCATCCTCGAAGAACGGCTTCAGCGTGACCGGGCTGGCGAGAGCGTTTTTCTGGATGCGGGCTGCGGATTTTTCATAGATGCGCTGGTGGACCGGATCATAGAAATGCTCGGATTTCACCGTGCTGGCGATGCGGTCATAGACATCATTGTTGGTCAGGATGGCGCCCAGAAGCTGCTGCTCGGCCTCGATGTTGTGGGGAAGGCTATCTGTCTCGGCGGGGGGCGTGGGAAGGTCGGCCCGAATCTTTGCGACGTCGTTCATGTGCTGCCTGTTTCTCCCCGTGTTGATCCGGGGCTACTCTGTTTTGTGCTGTCGTGGCAATCGGGGCAAAACCCTGTGGATAACCCGGTGTAAAGATTCTGCCGCGGCTAAAGGTGCCGCTTGTCGCGGGTTGGCCCACAAGATGTTGCGATCAAAGCGTGACATTAGCACGGCTTTGCGATTCGAACGACCCGTTGTCCACACGTCTTGCACAGACTTGCCCACCGCCTTTTTGAGGCGGTGGCAGGTTTTCGCCGACGTGCCGCTGCGTTACTTTTGCCGGGCGTCCTGCCAGGCACGCGGGGCGTTCAGAAATGCCTCGACTTCGGTGAGCGTGGCCTCGTCAAAGGCACTTTGCGCCCTTGCCTCGGCCAACACATCCCACCAGGTGCAAAGATGGTGCAAGGCGACGCCATGTTCGGCCAGACGCTCTGTGGTGCCCTCGAAGATGCCGTAGTAAAAGATTACCGCCGTATGGGCGCAGGTGGCCCCGGTTTCGCGGATGGCATCGACGAACGACAGCTTGCTGCCGCCATCGGTGGTCAGATCCTCGACCAGCAAGACGCGCTGGCCGGGCACCATTGCGCCCTCAATCCGGGCGTTGCGGCCATAGCCCTTTGGCTTTTTGCGCACATAGGTCATCGGCAGGGCCAGACGCTCGGCCACCAGCGCGGCAAAGGGGATGCCTGCCGTCTCGCCGCCTGCGATGTTGTCGAACGCCTCGAACCCTGCGTCGCGCATCACCGTCACCGCCATGAAATCCATCAGCATCGAGCGGATGCGCGGATAAGAGATCAGCTTGCGGCAGTCGATATAGGTCGGGCTTGGCAGGCCAGAGGCCAGCGTGAAGGGAGTCTCGGCGTTGAAATGCACGGCCTTTATTTCCAGCAAGGCGCGGGCAGTCAGGCGGGCGATCTCGTCGCGGGGGGGGAAACTGGTGGGGATCATCGGATCATCCTTGTTGCGCGCTGCATTTCATCTTGGCTCAAATACTCCCGCCGAAGGCATCCGCCCTGTCCGCAGGAGCCTCTGGCGGGAGTATTTGTCGCCACGATGAGATCAGGCTTCCACAGACCAATGGACCGGGTAGCCGGGGTTGAAGACGGTGACGGGGCCGGCCTCGGTAAAGATTTTCTCGGGCCAGTGTTGCGGGCTGTCATGTTTGACAAGTCTGATGCAGGCCTCGTTCGCCGGAAGGCCATAGAAGGCCGGGCCGTTGAGGCTGGCAAAATCCTCCAGCCGGTCAAGCGCACCGTCTTCTTCAAACACATGGGCGAGCAGAGCCATGGTGTTGGTGGCCGTGAAGCATCCGGCGCAGCCGCAGGCATGTTCTTTGAGCGCATCGACATGCGGGGCGGAATCGGTGCCAAGAAAGTACCGGCCCGCGCCCGATGTGGCGGCGGCGCGGAGCGCGAGGCGGTGTTTCTCGCGCTTGGCCACCGGCAGGCAATAGTAATGGGGCTTGATGCCCCCCACCAGCATGTGGTTGCGGTTGATGATCAGGTGATGCGTGGTGATCGTGGCGCCGAGGTTCGGGCCGCCGTCACGGGCGTAGTCGGCGCCGTCTTGTGTCGTGATATGTTCCATCACCACCCGCAAGGAGGGCAGGCGGCGGCGCAATGGGTCCAGAACCGTGTCAATGAAGACGGCTTCGCGGTCAAAGATATCGACCTGCGGGTCTGTGACTTCGCCATGCACGCACAGCGGCAGGCCGATCTGTGCCATTTTCTCCAGCACGGGCATGACTTTATCCACGTCATGCACTCCGCCGTGGGAATTCGTCGTGGCCCCTGCAGGGTAGAGTTTGACCGCCTTGACCAGGCCCGAGGCATGGGCCGCGGCGACATCTTCCGCATCGGTCGACTCGGTCAGATACAGCGTCATCAGCGGTTGAAAGCTGGCGCCTTCGGGCAAGGCCGCAAGGATACGGTCGCGGTATTGCGCCGCCTGCGCACCGGTCACCACCGGCGGCACCAGGTTTGGCATGATGATTGCGCGCGCAAAATGGCGGGCGGTTTCGGGCAGCACCCCTTGCAGCATTGCACCGTCGCGCAGGTGCAGGTGCCAGTCATCGGGGCGGCGGAGCGTGATCTCTTGGGTCATGTCGCCCGGTTACCGTAAAGACAGTCTGGTTTCCAGAGGGCAGTTGCGGGGTTTTTGGGGTCAGGGCCCGGTATTGCAGCGCCGGCGCGGGCCTGGTGCGACGCATGCATTGGCTTGCGCTTTGGGGCGAGCGGGTTAGATAACAGGTAACAAAAGGGGCCGATCATGGATTTTCCGCTATTTTTCACCTATCTGGCGGCCTGCGGGGCAGCGGCGGCGACGGGGGCGATGTTTCAGCCCGGCGCGTGGTATCAGGGGCTGAGCAAACCGTGGTGGACGCCGAAGGACTGGATGTTCCCGGTGGCCTGGACGATCTTGTATATCAGTATGAGTGTGGCTGCGATGCGGGTGGCGATGCTGGCCGGGGCGGATGACCGGACAGGGCAGGCGCTTGCCTTTTGGGCAGTGCAGATCGCACTGAACACATTGTGGACGCCGGTGTTCTTTGGCTTGCGGCGGATTCGGGCGGGGCTGGTGGTGCTGAGCCTGCTTTGGGTTGCGGTTGCGGCGACGCTGGCGGCGTTCTGGCAGATTGATTCGGCCGCGGGCTATCTGATTGCGCCCTACCTGTTGTGGGTGACCATCGCAGGGGCGCTGAACGCTTCGGTGTATCTGCGCAATCCGGGCGCCAGCGCGGGGTGAAGCGGCGGATGCGCTCCGCGCGGGAGTATTTTCAAAGCAGCAATGGCAGGCCTGCGCCTGTGCCAAGTGTCAGTCTAGAAAGGTCCAGCCTTTGCGGCGCGGGACACGCACCGCAAGCATGGGTTTCAGGAGCGGTTGGCGAAAGCGGATCAGGTCAAGCGCTTCGTGAACGCCGGTTGTGGAC
Source organism: Pseudotabrizicola sp. (assembly GCF_030684215.1). Taxonomy (GTDB): domain Bacteria; phylum Pseudomonadota; class Alphaproteobacteria; order Rhodobacterales; family Rhodobacteraceae; genus Pseudotabrizicola. The sequence goes on along the minus strand of NZ_JAUXOV010000041.1, from coordinate 39,769 downwards.
TCTCCGTTCAGGCGGGTCTCGACAAGGCTGCGCGAGTAGAACGGCGCGTCGAGCATGTTCAGGCGTTGGCGCGGTATTGTGCCCGCATCGGCGCGGGTTTCGCGCTTTACCTGCCACATGCTGCGGGCAAAGCGGGTGCGGGGCGGGGCTGTGACTTCGCGCACCTGACCGGTGCCGTCGATTTCCACCGCAAGGTCCAATCTGGTGCCATCGCGGCGGGTGGCGTCATAGATGCACAAAGCGCGGTCTTTCATGGGAAAGCGTCCCCATGTCCAGAAATCGAAATCATCCTCCAGCGCGCGGGTGCCGAAATTGGCGTCGAAATAGCCGTGCCCCTGCCATTGATGGCCTTGGGTCAGGTTGACCGAGATATGCGCCGTGGGGGCAAAGGGGCGCCAGATGTGGCTTGCGTCGGCGGTCAGCAGCACCTCGGCCCCCGTTACCGCTTGCGGGGTCAGGATGATCTGGCCGCGCACTGGCGTCACCATCGGTGGCGCGCCCCATTCATTGATGTCGATGATCAACTGGCTGCCGGTCCAGTGCATTTTACTGGGGCCGACCTCGAACGTAGCGGCATCGCGGCGCAAGGCGGGGCGGCCGCGGTCGGTCATGGTGAAGCGGCTGCCGGGACCATAGGTCGCGACATTGATGCAGCAGTGGTTTTCCGGGTCGCGCCGGCCCGACCAGCGATACCACGGCGAGAACACCGAGCCGATGAAGCCGATTACCGAAACCGCGCGCGTGCCGTCTTCGCTGACCCCGTCGATATACCACCATGCGTAGCCGTCGGGGCCGACGTTGACGCGGAAATCCGGTCCTGCCTGATCGCCTCGGCCGCGTGCCGCGCGGAGAGGGCCGCCATCGGCACGCCCGCCCCCGGATGCGCCCCCCCGCCCGCCAGCACCAGTCCCGGAAGCCGCGTCCGGGCCGTCGGACGCTGGAACGCGGCCATCAGCCCCTCGGGCGAGCGGCCATAGATCGCCCCCTCCGATGCGGGGTAGAGCCGCGCCAGATCGGTCGGAGTTGTCAGGGTGTGCGCCTGCGGATTGGGCGAGAAGGTCAGCCCGAAGGCTTTGAGTCGGGGGAAGGTGCGCTGGTAGCATTGGTGTTCCTCGTCTGACGGGGGCAGGGCGCCTGCGGGGGCGTTCAGGATAATCTCGAACCGTTCCAGCCCTTGGGGGGGGAGGGGTGTGCGGTCCTGCGCGCACAGGTACAGCGTGGGTTTTTCGGGCATCTGGCCGCGCCCGATCGGGCCGAATTCGGCCTTTGGGTCATCGGTGAAAAACACGTTGTGATGGGTCAGATCCGCGCCATGGGGGGTTGCAGCAAAGGCCCAGACAAAGGCGGACAGGCTGCGGGGCCTGGTGGTGGTGACGGCGATGGCGCTGCGGGCGGCGTCGCCCAGCAGCCCGGCTGTCAGTGCAGCGGGGTCGCCGTTAAAGACGCAGTGACGGCAGGGCAGGGTGCGCCCGCCTTCGATCTGAACGCCTGTCACGCGGCCGCCTTGGGTGACGATCCGGCGCGCTTGTGTGGCGTAGTGAAATCTGACGCCCATGCTTTCGGCAAGGCGGGCGAGGGCAGCCGCAAGGCTGTGCATGCCGCCTGCCACCGCCCAGACGCCCGCCGCCTCGGCCCGCCAGATCAGGGCAAGAACACCCGGTGCATGACGGGGGCGGCCGCCGACGTAAGTTGCATAGCGGGCAAACAGTTGCACAAGCCGCGGATCGCGGAAGTGCAGCTTCAGCAGACGCTCCAGCGACATGCCGGGCAGCAGGGCTGGCCAAAGCCGGGGATGGCGAACTGCTGTGCGGGCAATGGCAGCCAGATCGGGTTTGGCCGCGCGCATCACGGGCGCATCAAACGCGGCCAGCAACCCCTGCGCCTGTGCATCAAAGTGGGCAAAGGCGGCGGCCTCACGCGGGCCGGCAAAGCTGTTGATCGCCTCGATGTTCGCGGCATGGTCCGCGAACAGGTCCAGCGTGGGGCTGTCTTTCCACCAGTGCCGGGCGAGGATGGGTTGCGCGATCAGGGTGACGTGGTCGTCAAGGCGCTGACCGGCAAGCGCGAACAGCGCGTCAAATTCGGCGCGCATGGTCAGCACGGTGGGGCCGGCATCGACCGGACCCGCAGCAGAGGGCAGGGCGCGGGCCTTGCCGCCGGGCACATCACAAGTGTCGACGACCGTGACCGCCAGCCCCATCGCCGCCAGCCGGATGGCTGACGCAAGGCCTCCCATCCCCGCACCGATGACGATGGCGGCTTCGGGGGCTGTTTCAGGCGCTGTGTCGCGGTGATCCATTGGCCCATTTTGGCCGGGTGGCGGCGGTTGTCCATAGTAAATGACATCGAAGTGTAAGTTTTAGTTTACACATGCGACGCAGACTGCCACGATAAGGCCGATACAACGTCAGTAAGGGGCGGCGCATGGCACTGGACGGGCGGATTGAAGCGGCGATGATGCAGGCGATGGCGATAGCGCAATCGGGCGCGGCCCCGCCGCGACTCGGGGCGGCTTTGCCCTATGCGGTGTTTCCGGGCGGCGCGCGGATCAGACCTACGATTCTGATGTCGGTGGCGCTGGCCTGTGGCGACGACCACCCCGGCCTGACCGATGCGGCGGCGGCCGCGCTAGAGCTGATCCATTGCGCCAGCCTTGTCCATGATGACCTGCCCGCCTTTGACAATGCCGATGTGCGGCGCGGCAAGGCGACCGTGCACCGCGCCTTTGGCGAGCCTTTGGCGGTGCTGGCGGGCGACAGTCTGATCGTGCTGGCGTTTGAGGTGCTGGCGCGTGCGGGGGGCAATGCGCCCGACCGCGCGTTGCGGCTGGTGTCGCATCTGGCGCAGCGCACGGGCATGCCGCTTGGCATCTGCGCAGGCCAGGGCTGGGAGAGCGAGACGCAGATCAACCTTGACGCCTATCACCGCGCCAAGACCGGCGCGCTGTTCATTGCGGCCACCCAGATGGGGGCCATTGCTGCGGGTCAGGATGCCGAACCGTGGGAAGAACTGGGCGCGCGGATCGGGTCGGCGTTTCAGGTTGCCGACGATCTGAAGGACGCGCTTCTGGGTGTCGAGGATATGGGCAAACCTGCCGGGCAGGACGCGGCGCATGGCCGCCCCTCGGCGGTGGCCGAACTGGGCGTTTCTGGTGCGGTGGCCCATTTGCGTGATATTCTTGGCGGCGCGATTGCGTCGATCCCGGCCTGTCCGGGCGAGGCGATGCTGGCCAAGATGGTCCGCGCCTATGCCGAAAAGATGACCCCGGCGCGGCTGACCGCCGCCAAGGGCTAAGCCATGGCCGATCTGCCCTTGCAGGGGCCAGTCCGGGCGCGCAGATCAGGGCCGGGATGGCTGACACGGGTTGCGATGTCGCCAAAATTTCATGCTATTATTGAACGTATTCCGGGCCTTAGGTTGAAGTCGCGCGCTGAAGGGCGAGCGCTTTTCGATGTGGTGTCGGGCTTTGTGCAATCGCAGACCCTGCTGGCGCTGGTTGAACTGCGCGTGCTGCACAGGCTGGCCGACGGGGCTGCGACGACCCCGGCGCTTGGCCTGCTGGCGGGGGTGCCAGAGCCGCGCATGGCGATATTGCTGCAAGCCGGGGCGGCGCTGAAGCTGCTGCGATTTGCGCGCGGGGCGTGGCATCTGACCCCACGCGGAGGGGCCTTTCTGACCGTGCCGGGGCTAGAGGCTATGGTGCGCCACCATGATGTCCTGTACCGCGACCTGACCGATCCGGTGGCGTTTTTCAGGGGGGATACCCAGCCGGAACTGGCGCGGTTCTGGCCCTATGTTTTCGGTGCGGGTGGCGCGGCTGACCCCACGCTTGCCGCGCGCTACAGCCAATTGATGGCTGACAGTCAGGCGCTGGTTGCTGCCGACACCCTGCGGTTGGTCAACCTGTCCGGCACCCGGCATCTGATGGATGTGGGTGGCGGCACGGGGGCGTTTTTGCAGGCGGTCCAAGCGCAATATCCCAAGCTGGATCTGACGTTGTTTGACCTGCCCGCCGTGGTCAGTGGCGCGCCAGCCTTGCAACGCCTGACTGTGTATCCGGGCAGTTTTCGCGACGATCCGTTGCCACGCGGCGCTGACGCGATCAGCCTGATCCGGGTGCTGTATGACCATGCCGATGCCACTGTGGCGGCCCTTCTGGCGCAGGTTCATGCCGCTTTGCCACCCGGTGGGCGAGTGATAATTTCCGAACCCATGTCCGGCGGCGCTCGCCCTGATCCGGCCACCGATGTGTATTTTGCAGTTTACACTTTGGCGATGCAGACCGGGCGCACGCGGTCTGCTGCCGACATTGCGGACTTGCTTGCCGCCGCCGGGTTTACGGCGGTGCGGTCTTTGCCCGGTCCACGGCCTTATGTGACCTCGGCAATCACCGCTGAACGGTCGGCGGGCTAAGGGCTGCCGATATTTTCAACGCCCCGCGCGCCTATCTGCCAAAAATGTGTCCATTTAAATTGACACTGGCGATTGTAAGGTTAAACTTACACATAACGCAAAGAGCCCGGCCATCTGCGACTCTATGTCGCGAAGGGACGGGAAGGGGAGGCCACCACGTGAGAACAACCGCTGTCATCCTGTCCGGCCCCCGCGATCTGGGACTTGGCACGTTGGGCCTTACCGCCCCGACAGCAGGTGATCTGGTGGTCGAGGTTTCGCATTCCGGCATCTCTACCGGCACGGAAAAGCTGTTCTGGTCCGGCACAATGCCGCCGTTTCCGGGCATGGGCTATCCGCTTGTGCCCGGCTACGAATCCTTTGGTGAGGTGGTCGAGGCCGCCCCTGAAAGCGGCTACCGGGTGGGCGAGCATGTGTTCGTGCCGGGGGCCAATTGTTATACCGCCAATGTGCGGGGGCTGTTTGGTGGCGCGTCGCGCCATCTGGTAACGCCTGCATCGCGGGTCGCCCGGATGGACCGCAGCATGGGCGCGACCGGCGCGCTTCTGGCTCTTGCCGCAACCGCGCGCCATGCCCTTGCTGGCTTCAATACCGCGTTGCCCGATTTGATCGTGGGGCATGGCACCCTTGGCCGCCTGCTTGCGCGGTTGACTGTCGCCGCCGGTGCGCCTGCGCCAACCGTGTGGGACACAAACCCCGCCCGCCGCGACGGCGCGATCGGCTATGATGTGATCGACCCCGCCGATGATACCCGCCGCGATTATCGCGCAATTTACGATGCCAGTGGCGCGCCCGGTCTGCTGGACCAATTGGTGATGCGTCTGGCCAAAGGCGGCGAGATTGTGCTGGCCGGGTTCTATACCGAACCAGTCGCCTTCGCCTTCCCGCCCGCGTTCATGCGCGAGGCGCGCTTTCGCATCGCCGCTGAATGGAACGCCGACGACCTGACCGCCACGCGGACCCTGATCGAAAGCGGCGCCTTGTCGCTGTCGGGCCTGATCACCCACACCCGTCCGGCACGTGACGCAACAGGGGCCTACCAAACGGCTTTTGAAGACGCGTCCTGCCTGAAGATGATCCTAGACTGGAGCGGCCAAGCATGACCCTTGATATCCCTAATCTGAAGGATTTCGACGCCCGCCTGCGCGATGAAGCGCATGAAGAGCCAACGCTTGAGGTGCCGCAGGGCGAGCCTACCAAGCACACCCAGATCATCGCGATCTATGGCAAGGGTGGCATCGGGAAGTCGTTCACGCTGGCCAACCTGTCCCACATGATGGCCGAAATGGGCAAGCGTGTGCTTCTGATCGGCTGTGATCCAAAGTCTGACACGACCTCGCTTTTGTTCGGCGGCAAGGCCTGCCCGACCATTATTGAGACCTCGACCCGGAAGAAACTGGCGGGCGAAGAGGTGAAGATTGGCGACGTCTGCTTCAAACGCGGCGGCGTCTTTGCGATGGAACTTGGCGGGCCGGAAGTGGGCCGCGGTTGCGGCGGTCGCGGCATCATCCACGGCTTTGAGTTGCTGGAAAAGCTGGGCTTCCACGACTGGGATTTCGACTATGTCCTCTTGGATTTCCTAGGCGATGTGGTCTGCGGCGGCTTCGGTCTGCCGATCGCCCGCGACATGGCGCAAAAGGTGATCCTTGTCGCGTCAAACGATCTGCAATCCTTGTATGTCGCCAACAACGTCTGCTCGGCGGTGGAGTATTTCCGGCGTCTGGGAGGCAATGTCGGCATTGCGGGGTTGGTCATCAACAAGGATGACGGCACGGGCGAGGCTGCGGCCTTTGCCGAAGCGGTCAAGATTCCGGTGCTGGCCGCCATTCCGCAAGATGATGACCTGCGCAAGAAATCCGCGAATTATCAAATTGTTGGCAGCTACGAGTCGCAATGGGGCCCGATGTTTGCCGACCTTGCCACCGCCGTCGGCATCGCCCCCCCGGTGCGGCCTGCACCCCTGACCCAGGACGGCTTGCTGAACCTGTTCAGTGCTGAACACACCGGCGCCGATTTTGTGCTGACCCCGGCCACCGACGCCGACATGCGCGGCAAGTTCGCCAATGTGAAAGCCTCGCTGGAAGTGGTGTATGACAATGTTTGATCTCGACACCTTAGCAAAAATCGAAGCGGCGCTGCGCGACATGCAGCGCAAGGCGGGGTCGAAATGACCAGCATCCGCCATGCCGCCCCCGACCAGCCCCCGGTGACAGGGCAAGCCCTGCCATCACTGGACGGCCAGGGGTGCCATGCCGGAGCGGGCGCGATGCAAGAGGCAGCACGGGCGGCCGGGAACTCTGAACTTCTCAACCGTTACGCGAAAGATTACCCGCAAGGCCCCCATGATAAACCGCAATCCATGTGCCCGGCCTTCGGCAGCTTGCGCGTGGGCCTGCGTATGCGGCGGGTGGCGACGGTGCTGTCAGGGTCTGCCTGCTGCGTCTATGGGCTGACGTTCGTGTCGCATTTCTACGGCGCGCGGAGGTCGGTGGGCTATGTGCCCTTCAACTCGGAATCGTTGGTGACTGGCAAGCTGTTTGAAGACATCCGCGACGCGGTGCACGAGCTGGCCGACCCAGACCGCTATGATGCGGTCGTGGTGACCAACCTGTGCGTGCCAACCGCCAGCGGCGTGCCGCTGCGGCTGTTGCCCAATGAAATCAACGGCGTGCGCATTGTGGGCATCGACGTGCCCGGCTTTGGCGTGCCCACCCATGCCGAGGCCAAGGATGTGTTGGCGGGCGCAATGCTTGCCTATGCCCGGGCCGAGATCATGGCAGGCCCTGTGGCCGCCCCTGCGCAAGGCCGCTCGGATCGCCCGACGGTGGCCCTGTTGGGCGAGATGTTCCCGGCTGATCCGATGATGATCGGTGCGATGCTGGCCCCGATGGGCCTTGCCGCCGGTCCTGTGGTGCCCTGCCGCGAATGGCGCGAGCTGTATGCGGCGCTTGATTCCAAGGTCGTGGCTGCAATCCACCCATTCTATTCCGCCGCCGTCCGCGAGTTTCAGGCCGCAGGCCGTACTGTCGTTGGCTCGGCCCCAGTGGGCTATGACGGCACGATGGCATGGCTGCAAAACATCGGCGAAGCCTATGATGTGGCACCCGAAAAGATCATCGCCGCCCAGAACGCCTTTGGTGGCGCCATCAAATCTGCGCTCGCCGCCAACCCGATCAAAGGTCGGATCACGCTGTCGGGCTATGAGGGTTCCGAACTTCTGGTCGCGCGCTTACTGATCGAAAGCGGCGCAGATGTGGCTTACGTCGGCACCGCCTGCGCCCGCACCGACTGGAGCGAGGCCGACCGTGCATGGCTTGCCGACAAGGGCGTCGCGGTAAAGTTCCGCGCCAGCCTGGAGGACGATTGCGCCGCGATGGAGGGCTTCCAACCTGATCTCGCCATCGGCACAACGCCAGTTGTGCAAAAAGCCAAAGAGCTTGGAATTCCAGCACTTTACTTCACCAACCTCATCTCTGCGCGCCCGTTGATGGGCCCGGCAGGGGCTGGGTCGCTGGCGCAGGTCATTAACGCTGCCATGGGCAACAAGGCCCGGATGATTGGCATGAAAGCCTTCTTTGAAGGTGTGGGCACCGGCGACACCGCTGGCATCTGGGAGGGCGCGCCCAATCTGCGCCCCGATTTCCGCGCCGCACATCAAAAGAAACTCGACAAGCTGGCCCGCGCCGCAAAAGCGGAGGAGATGATTTGACCACTCCGCTTTCATCTTGGCAAAAATACTCATGTTGCGCGCGCTGCGCGGGGAGGTCCGCATGTTAGTGCAGGATCACGACCGGGCAGGCGGCTACTGGGGGGCGATCTACGCTTTTTGCGCTGTCAAAGGCTTGCAGGTGGTCATCGACGGCCCGGTGGGCTGCGAAAACCTGCCCGTGACCTCGGTTCTGCACTACACCGACGCGCTGCCGCCGCATGAGTTGCCCATCGTCGTCACCGGTCTGGCCGAGGATGAGATGTCATCGGGCACCGAAGCGTCGATGGCGCGGGCGTGGAAAACGCTGGATCCGGCGCTGCCGGCTGTTGTGGTCACGGGCTCGATTGCCGAGATGATCGGCGGCGGGGTCACGCCTGCTGGCACCAATATTCAACGCTTCCTGCCGCGCACCATTGATGAGGACCAATGGCAATGTGCTGACCGGGCGATGACCTGGATCTTCACCGAATTTGGCATGACCAAGGGCCGGATGCCGCTGGAGAAAAAGCGCGAACCCGGTGACAAGCCTCGCGTCAACATCCTTGGCCCGATGTATGGCACCTTCAACATGGCGTCGGACCTCTACGAGATCCGCCGTCTGATTGAGGGCATGGGCGCGCAGGTCAACATGGTGATGCCGCTTGGCGCTCATCTGGCCGAGATGCGCAATCTGGTGAATGCTGATGTCAACATCGTCATGTACCGCGAATTTGGCCGGGGTCTGGCCGAGGTTCTGGGCAAGCCCTACCTGCAAGCACCCTTTGGCCTTGAATCGACAACCAAATTCCTGCGCACCCTGGGCGAACTCTTGGGGCTTGACCCGGAACCATTCATCGAGCGTGAAAAACACTCGACGCTCAAGCCAGTGTGGGATTTGTGGCGGTCCGTCACGCAGGATTTCTTTGCCACCGCCAGTTTCGCCATCGTCGCCAATGAAACCTATGCGCGCGGCGTGCGGGCGTATCTGGAAGACGACCTTGGCCTGCCTTGCGCTTTTGCGGTTTCCCGTGTGGCGGGCAAGAAGACCAATAACGAAGCGGTGCGGGCCGATCTGAAAAAGCACCGCCCTCTGATCGTGATGGGGTCGATCAACGAGAAGATGTATCTGGCGGAACTCAAGGGCGGGCATGGCCCGGCCCCCAGTTTCATTGCCGCAAGTTTTCCGGGGGCCGCTATCCGGCGCCACACCGGCACGCCGTTCATGGGCTATGCGGGCGCGGTCTGGATCTTGCAGGAGGTCTGCAACGGTCTGTTTGAAGCCCTGTTCCACATCCTGCCCTTGGGCACCGATATGGACTCGGCAGCCGCCACGCCGACCACGCTGCGGCGCGATTTTCCGTGGGATCTAGATGCGCAGGCAGCCCTTGATCGCATCGTTTCCGAACATCCGGTGTTGACCCGGATATCTGCCGCCAAATCCCTCCGGGATGCAGCGGAAAAGGCCGCGCTCGACCATGGGGCCGAGCGGGTAATTATCGAATTTGTCGAAGGTCTGCGCGGGGATGCCCGCAAGTCCGAGACGCAAGACAGCAAGGGAGGCACGACATGAGTGACCAGACCGCAGGCGGGCATGCGCACCGCACGCCAAAAGCCGAGTTCTACATGTATTTCGCACTGATCTTCATGGTTGCAGTGCCCTTGTCCCTTGGGGCCTGGGCCTGGTCTGTGATCCGCCATCAGCGCCTGCCGGTGCATGGGCCGCTGGCCCGCGCCTGGCTTGAGGCCAAGGCGATCACGCCCGCGATATTCCGACCCTGAGGGGCCGGCTGATTTTCCTTCCGCCGCGCCCGTCGGAAGCCATCGCTTCGCCTCTCCGCAAATCATCGTGGGTGGGTGAAAAACTCGGAAAGGCACTCCGCCGATCCGTGACCTACGCCGCAGGGTTTGCGGCGGCAGTCTCCAAATCCGGAGGATAACATGGCTGATAGAACCGACCTGAGCTTCACAGGTCTTACCGACGAGCAGGCGCAAGAACTGCATTCCGTTTACATGAGCGGGCTTTGGCTTTTCACAGCCATCGCCGTGGTTGCTCATCTGGCGGTCTACATCTGGCGCCCTTGGTTCTGAGGAGGATCACACAATGTCGAAATTTTACAAAATCTGGCTGATCTTCGATCCCCGTCGCGTTTTCGTGGCACAGGGCGTTTTCCTGTTCCTGTTGGCGGCGATGATCCATCTCGTTCTGCTGTCGAACCCATCCTACAACTGGTTCGACATTGCAGCGGCGAAATACAACCGCGTGGCTGCGGAGTAATCCGTGCCTCTCTCGTGGGCGGCTCGCTGGTCGGGTCGCCCGCGGACATCAAACAAAATTCAAGTCGGCCCCCCATGGCGCATCCTGCCCATGACGGGACCGCCTCCATAAACGCGGAGAGGGAAGCATGGCACTGCTCAGCTTCGAACGAAAATACCGCGTGCCGGGCGGCACGCTTGTCGGCGGGAACCTGTTCGACTTCTGGGTCGGCCCTTTCTACGTCGGCTTCTTTGGAGTCGTGGGCTTTTTCTTTGCTGCCCTCGGCACCCTTTTGATCTTTTACGGTGCAAGCCTTCAGGGAACGTGGAACCCTTGGCTGATCTCTATTGCACCACCGCCTGTTGAAATGGGCCTTGCCGCGGCACCGCTGCGTGAAGGCGGATTATGGCAGGTTATCACCATCTGTGCGATCGGGGCTTTCGTGTCCTGGGCGCTGCGCGAGGTCGAGATTTGCCGCAAGCTGGGCATGGGCTTTCATGTGCCTGTGGCCTTTGGTGTCGCGATTTTCGCCTATCTGACACTGGTGGTCATCCGTCCGGTCCTGATGGGGGCCTGGGGCTATGCCTTTCCCTACGGGATCTGGACGCACCTCGATTGGGTGTCAAACACCGGGTATCAATACGGCAACTTCCACTACAACCCGGCCCATATGATCGCGGTAAGCTTTTTCTTCACCACGGCTTTAGCGCTGTCCTTGCATGGCGCGCTGATCCTGTCGGCGGCCAACCCTGAAAAGGGCAAGGAAATGCGCACCCCGGATCATGAAGACACCTATTTCCGCGATCTGATCGGGTATTCGGTCGGCACGCTTGGCATCCACCGTGTGGGCCTGCTGCTGGCGCTGAACGCGGGTTTCTGGTCGGCAATCTGTATCGTGATTTCCGGGACCATCTGGTTCGACCAATGGGTCGTCTGGTGGGACTGGTGGCTGAACCTGCCTTGGTGGGCCAATATTGAGGGAGGCGTAAATGGCTGAGTATCAAAACATCTTCACTCAGGTCCAAGTGCGCGCCGAGCCTGAAATGGGCATGGTCGAGGGCGTTGAGTTGTTCAACCGCACCAAAGGGGCCAGCTTTTCCAACCTTGCAGGCTGGCTTGGCAACGCGCAGCTGGGGCCGATCTATCTGGGCACCATGGGTGTGATCTCTTTGGCGGCTGGTGCCATCTGGTTCATGACCGTAGGCGCATGGTTCTGGTATCAGGCGGGGTTGAACCCGGCTGTGTTCCTGCGCGATCTGTTCTGGTTCAGTCTGGAACCACCGGCCGAAGAATACGGCCTTGGCTTTGCGCCGATTGCCGAAGGCGGGTTGTGGATCATTGCCAGTTTCTTCTTGCTGATCAGTGTCTGCGCCTGGTGGGTGCGCACCTATCTGCGCGCTGAAGCCCTTGGGATGGGCAAGCATGTGGCCTGGGCCTTTGCCTCTGCCATCTGGTTGTTTCTGGTGCTGGGCCTGTTCCGTCCGATCCTGATGGGATCGTGGAGCCATGCCGTGCCTTATGGCATCTTCAGCCATCTGGACTGGACCAACCTGTTCAGCCTGACCTACGGCAACCTGTTCTATAACCCGTTCCACGCGCTTTCGATTGTGTTCCTGTATGGATCAGCCCTGCTGTTTGCCATGCACGGGGCAACCATTCTTGCCGTCTCCCGCTTCGGCGGTGACCGCGAGCTGGAACAGATCGTGGACCGTGGCACGGCATCGGAACGGGCGGCCCTGTTCTGGCGCTGGACCATGGGGTTCAACGCCACGATGGAAGGAATTCACCGTTGGGCCTGGTGGTTTGCCGTTCTGGTGACGCTGACTGGCGGGATCGGGATTTTGTTGACCGGAACTGTGGTGGACAACTGGTTTGTCTGGGCACAGGACCACGGCTACGCACCGCTGGATTGAGGGGATACTATGTCTGACAAACCGTTTTATCAGGATGAGAACCCGACAATCCGCCTGCGCACCTGGGCCTTTGGCCAAATGGTGTGGGGGGCCTTTCTGGCTGGAGTGTGTTTGCTGGGGATCGGGATCTTTTTCGGCGTGATCTATGCCATCGGGCTCTTGCTGCCCGAGGAAAGCCGCCAGACCCCGGACCCGATGCCAAGATCCAGCCTTGAACAACCGCTGACAGTTCAGGGCAACGATCTGGCCTGAGCTTTGCGCGCGGGCGGTTCGCCGCCCGTGCCAACCATATTCGGGCCATAAAGCCGGTCCGGATCCGGGGCACAACCACAGCCCGGTTCCCTTCCTGTTGGCGACAGGGACCTGGTGCCGTGTGGAGGTGATCCATACGGCACTTTTTTGTCTTTTGGCCCCTGAGCGGGCCAAGGCATCACCGCTTTGGAGGACGCGACCATGAGCGAGCATAGCATTCACACCCCGACCCTTGACCGGGTGTCCGGCCCCGCCGACCTCAAGGCGCTGACCGATGCCGAGTTGAAGCTGCTGGCCGATGAGTTGCGACGCGAAACCATTGAGGTCGTCAGCCGCACAGGCGGGCACCTTGGGTCATCTTTGGGGGTGGTCGAGCTGACGGTCGCCATTCATGCGGTGTTCAACACGCCGATGGACAAGCTGATCTGGGATGTGGGCCACCAGTGCTATCCGCACAAGATTTTGACCGGTCGGCGCGATCGGATGCTGACCTTGCGCCAGGCGGGGGGGCTGTCGGGGTTCACCAAACGGGCGGAGTCTGAATACGACCCCTTTGGCGCGGCCCATTCCAGCACCTCGATTTCTGCGGCGCTTGGCTTTGCGGTGGGGCGTGAATGCGGCATGCCGGTAGGCGATACGATTGCGGTGATCGGGGACGGCGCCATCACCGCCGGCATGGCCTATGAGGCGATGAACCACGCGGGCCATCTTAAAAGCCGGATGTTCGTGATCCTGAACGATAACGACATGAGCATCGCGCCACCTGTAGGGGCCTTGCAGAAATACCTCAACGATATCGCCGTAAAAGGCCCGCTGGCCACGCTGAAAGCCGTGGCCGAAGGGGTCGAGGCGCATTTGCCGGGCGGTATCCGCGACGGCGCACGCCGCGCGCGTCAGATGGTGACGGGGATGCCGGGCGGTGGCACCTTGTTCGAGGAGTTCGGCTTTACCTATATCGGCCCGGTCGATGGCCATGACATGCCACAACTGCTGGCCACCTTGCGCGCGGCACGGGCGCGGGCGACGGGGCCGGTACTGATCCATGCGGTGACGGTCAAGGGCAAGGGCTATGCGCCTGCCGAGGGCGCGGATGACAAGTATCACGGGGTTGCCAAATTCGACGTGGCGACCGGCGCGCAGGTCAAGTCAAAGTCCAATGCGCCAAGCTATACAAGCGTGTTCGGGCAGCGCCTGACGGACGAGGCCGCACGCGATCCGCGCGTGGTGGGGATCACCGCCGCCATGCCGGGTGGCACGGGGCTGGATATGATGGCGCGGCGCTTTCCGGCGCGGGTGTTTGATGTGGGCATTGCCGAGCAGCATGGTGTGACTTTTGCTGCGGGGCTGGCGGCATCAGGCATGAAGCCGTTCTGCGCGATTTACTCCAGCTTCCTGCAACGTGGATATGATCAGATCGTGCATGATGTGGCGTTGCAAAACCTGCCCGTGCGCTTTGCCATCGACCGGGCCGGGTTGGTGGGACAGGACGGGGCGACCCATGCCGGGGCCTTTGATGTGGCTTTCCTTGCCAACCTGCCCAATATGACTGTGATGGCCTGCGGTGACGAGGCCGACCTGTGCCACATGATCGCAACAGCGGTCGCGCATGACAGCGGGCCGATCGCGTTTCGCTATCCGCGCGGCGAGGGCATGGGTGTCGAGATGCCCGAACGCGGCCATCCGTTGGAGATCGGCAAAGGCCGTGTGCTGCGGCAGGGCAGTGACGTGGCCCTGCTGTCGTTCGGTGCACATCTGTCCGAGGTGCTGGTGGCGGCAGAGTTGCTGGAGGCTGAAGGGATCAGTGTGACCGTGGCCGATGCGCGCTTTGCCAAGCCGCTGGACCATGCGCTGATTGATACGCTGATCGAGGGGCACGAGGCACTGATCACGATAGAGCAGGGCAGCACCGGCGGCTTTGGTGCATTGGTCCTGCATTATCTGGCGGGATCTGGGCAGTTGGAGCGGGGTCGCGCGATCCGCACCATGGTTCTGCCCGATCAGTTCATTGATCAGGCGGCGCCGTCGCAGATGTATGAATGGGCTGGCTTGCAGGCCGGAGATATTGCCACCGCCGCGCGCGGCGCCTTGCGGCGGGATACGGTAGCCAAGGGGCTGCGGCTGGTCTGAGCTTTGCGTTTTGGGCTGGCGTGGACCGCCTCCGGCGGGAGTATTTCGAAAGCAGCAATGCACAAGGTTTGGTAGACCTGACCCTGCCAGCGCCTGATACGGGAGGATCAGGGTTGTCAAACGACGAGGCAGCCCGCAGTCTGTCCGGGTTGGGTGTTGGCATTTCAGGATCAATCAGATGTGGGATTTCTCAATCAGGCAGGCCTTGGGCCTGATGGGGCGGACGGCGCCTTTTGTGCTGTTTGGGGTGGTGGTCTATTTTGGCATCGCGCTTGCGCTGGTATTGGTGACGGGCACCGGGGCGGGGGTCGGCTATGGAGTCGGCGCCTTTGGTGATGAGGAGTTTCGCGCCTCCACCACCGGCTGGGGGGCATTCGCCGGTTTTGGTCTGACCGCCGGGGTGATCTTCTTTTTCCGCGACTACCTTTTGTATATCGTGAAGGCAGGCCATATCGCCGTGATGGTAGAGGCGATGCAGGGCCGCGATTTGCCGGGCGGGCAGGGCCAGATTGCCTATGCGCGCGGGATTGTGGCTGAGCGATTTGGCACGGCATCGGCGTTGTTCGGGCTGGATGTGGTCATCAAGGGGGTGGTGGGGGCCATCACCGGAATTGTGCAGGGCCTGTTGTCGATTTTGCCGATCCCCGGTCTGGACAAGATCATGGGTCTTGTGCGGGCCTATCTGCGGATGGCCGTTGGCTTGATGGATGAGGTGATTCTGGGGCATTTGCTGGCAACACGGTCGGAAAACCCGTGGAGGGGCGCGCAAGAGGCTTTGGTGCTGTATGGTCAGAACGCGCGGGTGATGATGGTGAACGCGGCCTGGCTTACGGCTATTGTCTGGGGGCTCTCGCTGATCGTATTTATGGTGATGCTGGCTCCGGCGGCGGGGATTGTCTGGCTGATGCCGGGCAATATGTCGGCGGCGGGCTTTCTGGTGGCGTTCATCTTTGCCTGGGCGGTAAAGGCGGCCTTGATCGAGCCGTTTGCCATTGCCTGCATGATGCAGGTCTTTTTCAAGGTGACGGCCGGACAGGTGCCAAACCCGGAATGGGTTGCAAAGCTGGAGGCGGCATCAGACAAGTTTCGTGATATGGGGGCCAAAGCAGCGGCCTGGGCCGGACGTGGCTTTGGCGGACGCGGGCGTGCGGCGCAAGCTGAACAGCAGGAGGTCTGACGTGCGGCAACGCGGTTTTTGGGCGCTGATCTGGGGACTGGCTTTGTGCCTGCCTGCGGGGGCAGAGCCAATCACGGTCAGCATCATTGCGCTTGTGCCCGAGGGGGGCGAGACGCGGCCAGTGTCCTGGTCTGCGGTGCCCCTGGATCTGCCCGAAGACGCGGATGTGATTGATGCGATGATCATGACGCCAGAGCCGGTTGACGGGCCGTGGCAGGTCGCGCTGGAGCCGGGGGACTATGTGATTTCGGGCTTCACCGAAGCCGAGCTTTACGAGACCACCGCCGCTGTAACCCCGCAGACCCGCATGATCGAGGTGCCGGTGCTGGCCATTGATCAGACCGTGGCGCTGCGCTGCGCCGAGGCGCGGTGCGATTTTACCGATGAGGCGACCGGTTTGCAGGCCACTTTGCCGGAAGGTTGGGCGGTGGACGCGCCCTATTTCGCCGATCTGGGCGACGGGGCGCTGGCCACCGAAATCTCGACCGTGTTTTTCGAGGATGTCGAGGGTGACGGGGGTGGAGTGTGGTTCCTGAACCCCGTTGACTGGATCACGGGCGATACCGGGCCATGCCGGACCGTAGAATTGGGCAATTTGTGCACCTTTGACCTGTCGCCCGCTGCCGAGGCGGCCTTTTCAGTGATCGCACCTGCACTACGGTTGGGCGCGACGGCTCCGTAAGCGGCGCAAAGATCGCAGAGGCAGAAAAACGCGTGGCGGATCTGCGGCGGGCCTGACTGTGCCGTTGCCCCCGCCGGGCAGATGTGGCAAGACAGAATTACAGCAAATCCAGACCCGTGAGTTCAGCCCATGACCGATTTCTCTGCCCGCCGCGTGATGATGGTAGACACTCAGGTGCGTCCGTCTGATGTGACCAAATTCCCCATCATCGAGGCCATGCTGAGCGTTCCGCGCGAAACCTTTGTGCCGCGCGACAAGCGCGAGGCGGCCTATATGGGGGAAAATCTGGTGTTGCGGCAGGGTCGTGTGGTGCTGGAGCCGCGCACTTTGGCCAAGCTGTTGGATGCGCTTGACATTCAACCAGACGAGATGGTGCTGGATCTGGGCTGTGGTCTTGGCTACTCGGCTGCTGTGCTGGCGCGTCTGGCCGATGCCGTGGTCGCGGTCGAAGAAGACGAGGCGATGGCGACCGAGGCGCAACAGCTTTTGTCGCAGGCATCGGTGGATAATGCGGCCGTGATCGTCGGACCGCTGGCAGAAGGCGCGGCCAAGCACGGGCCTTATGATGTGATCACGGTGCAGGGCGGGGTGGAAGTTGTGCCCGCAGCGCTGCTGGCGCAGTTGAAGGATGGCGGCCGGATTGCGGCTGTCTTTATGGAGGGCGCGCTGGGTGTTGCACGCGTCGGTTACAAGGCAGACGGCAAGGTAAGCTGGCGGTTTGTATTCAACGCTTCGGCCCCGGTATTGGCGGGCTTTGAGGCGGCTCATGATTTTGTTCTCTGAGGGTATATTTTTTCAACGGAAATCAGAACCTGGCGCGTAGAAGCTTGGGGACAAAGAGCAGGAGCGGTCGACATATGCGTGGATTTTTTGCGGCGACGGCAATTGCGGTCAGTGTCCTTGCTGCGCCGGTTGCGCAGGCCGAAACCCTGACCGATGCATTCATTGCGGCCTATCGTAACTCAAATCTGCTGGACAAACAGGCGGCGACCTTGCGGGCGGCAGATGAAGATGTGGCGCAGGCGATGGCCACGCTGCGCCCGGTGGTCGATTTTGCGATTTCCAGCGGCTACACGCGCAGCCAGCAAACCGCCAGCGGGCGGTTCACCGATGGGGTGCGCACCACCTTTGATCTGTCGACCTCTCTGGTTCTACTGGATTTCGGGCGCCGGGCCATTCGGATTGAAATTGCCAAAGAGTCGGTGCTGGCCACGCGGGAACTGCTGCGCAGCGTTGAACAGGACGTGCTGTTTGACGCGGTCGATGCCTATGTGACCGTGCAGGTCAATCAGCAGCTTTTGTCGCTGCGCAATTCGAACGTGCGTCTGGTGACGCAGGAATTGCGCGCGGCGCAAGACCGGTTCGAAGTGGGTGAGATCACCCGTACCGACGTATCGATCGCCGAAGCGCGTCTGGCGGCCGCACGGGCCGGGCTTGCTGCGGCAGAGGGCAACCTGATGGTCGCGCGTGAGGCGTTCAAGGCCGCAACCGGGGCCTATCCGCGCAATCTTGCGGCGCTGCCACGCTCGCCCAGCCTGCCTGCCTCGATGGAGGCTGCTCGTGCAGTGGCGCTTAAAACCCATCCTTCGATCCTTGTCGCGCAGCGTCGGGTGACGATCAACGATCTGGGCGTAGAGCTGCAAAAGGCTGGTTTCCGGCCCACGGTGTCTGCGCGCGCCGGGATTGGCATCAATGACTCGGGCGCGGAAAGCCAAAGCTTTGGCCTTTCGCTGAATCAACGGGTGTATTCCGGCGGCAATCAGGCGTCTTTGTTGCGCCAGTCGATTGCGGGGCGGGACGGCGCGCGGGCTGATCTGGCACAAGCGGGCGTGCTGATTGCCGAAGCCGTGGGCAATGCCTGGGCGGGGTTGGCAATTGCGAATGCGCAGGTGCAGGCGGGTGACCGGCAGATCCGCGCCTCGCAGACGGCGTTTGACGGCGTGCGCGAAGAAGCAAGCCTTGGCGCGCGTACCACGCTGGACGTCCTGAACGCCGAGCAGGAATTGCTTGATGCACGCGTTACGCGGATTCAGGCCGAGGCGCAGCGCTATCTGGGTGTTTACCGGGTGTTGCAAACCATGGGTCTGCTGTCGGTCGAGCATTTGAAGCTTGGAATCCCGACCTATGATCCAGCGGGCTATTATAATGCGGTGAAGAACGCCCCGGTGCATTCGGCGCAAGGCAAAAAACTGGACCGCATTCTGGAAAAACTCAAGTAAAGCCGGGCCAGCGGTCGGCATTGCAAATGCATTAACATGGTGTGCGCCATTTTCTTGTGCTGTGGCCTTTGGCGGATTACACTTGGCAAAACCAAGGACGGACAGCGGGTTTTCTGTGCTGTCCGTCAAGCCGGAAATGCGGCAGGAATACGGGCAGGGGCGCCATGTCGGAACCGATGAGCAGTCACGAAATTGAGGATGTCTTGTCCTCTATCCGCCGTTTGGTGTCAGAAGATCTGCGCCCGGCCCCGCGCGCGCCCGCAACACCCGAGCAGGCCGATACAGCTGCCTCTGACAAGCTACTGCTGACACCCGCCCTGCGTGTGGTGGCAGAACCCGATGCGCCGGACCCAACCGATTTTGCGGCAACCGAACCCGAGGCAGAGACTGCTCCGGTAGAGGATGTCGTGTCGCGTCTGGGGGCGGCGGTGACCGAGGATGAATGGGAATCTCCCTTTGGCGACCCGGAAATCTGGCCGGGTTCCGCGCAGGCTGATGTGTCAGACAGTGTAGCGCAGGGCTTTGTGGCGCGGGCCCGTGTGCCGCTGACCACGCCATCTGAAGATCAGGGCGCGGATGACATGCCTGAAGATTTCATGCAAAGTCCGATGGCCGCCTATGCCGAAGTGGAAGATGTGCTGGATGACCCATCATCCGCGCCCCCTGCGCCCGCGCGGGAGTCGCTGCGCACAGTAACACCGCCGCAAGATGACAGCGACTGGGCCGAAGCGGCAGAGGCGGCTGTGCGGGCCGATCTGGCGCATGATGTCGAGGATGAGGTGATCTTGGGCCTGGATGACGTGCAGGCGGGGGGCATGTTTGATGAGGACGTGCTGCGCGATCTTGTGCGCGATCTGATCCGGGATGAGCTTACCGGCGCTTTGGGCGAACGCATCACCCGCAATGTGCGCAAACTGGTGCGGGCAGAAATTGCCCGCGCGATGGCGCTGCGGGATTTTGAATAAGACCCGACCACAGGTCTGAAACACAAAACGCGCCCCGAGGGGCGCGTTTTGATGTGTCCAGCAGGATGAATCAGGCGGCTTCGCCCATTTCCGATTCCAGCGCGTGACGACGTTCGGATTCTTCGCGGCTCAGCGCGACAGAGGTTCGCACGCCTTTGGAGACAAACTCCATCAGACCCTTGACCACCCGCTCGTTCGGGTCGATCCCGGCACAGGACAGAACCTCGCGACCGTCGCGCGAGCGTGCCCAACGTGCAATTTGTTCAGGCCCATTGCCGTATTTTTTGTCATCTGCGATGGCATCGTCCAGCGCAGCAAGTACAACGGCAGCAAACAGCTTGCGCGCGCGTTGGCCTTGTTCGTAATTGAAAGCGGTGCTGTCAACGAAACCAGTCATGTGGGCAGTCCTTATTCTTGCTCTTGTCTTTCTCGGTGTCGGGCGAACCTAAACGTTTCGTAACGATTCGGCATTACCTCTTTTGCAATCCTGTCATGCACGTGATGCATAGCTGACGCAAAGGAATACTGTATTTAGTCTGCTTGCCCCGGTAGAACTGCCCAGATATAGGTGTGGCGCTTTCGACTTCAACCTTTTGTCAAGGTTTTGCCACAAATGCCCAAGATCAACGGAAACGAAATCAAACCAGGAATGGTGCTGGAACATGACGGGGGCCTGTGGGCCGCGGTCAAGGCAAACCATGTAAAGCCCGGCAAAGGCGGCGCTTTCGCTCAGGTCGAGCTGAAGAACCTGCGCGACGGGCGCAAGTTGAACGAGCGATTTAGGTCGGAAGACAAAGTCGAAGAGGTCCGGCTGGAGAACAAGGACCAGCAGTTCTTGTATGAAACCGATGGCCGTCTGGTGTTCATGGATTCGGAAACCTATGAGCAGATCGAGCTGGACGCCGAATTGCTGGGTGACCGCCGCCCGTTCTTGCAAGACGGCATGACCGCGACGATCCGCTACTATGGCGATGAGGCTTTGGCAGTGACGCTGCCGCAAAAGGTCAAATGCCGGATTGTCGAGACCGAACCCGTGGTCAAGGGCCAGACCGCGGCCAACAGTTTCAAGCCTGCAATTCTTGACAACGGGGTGCGCATCATGATCCCGCCGTTCATTGGGCAGGATGAGGAAATCATCGTGCATACGGAATTCATGGAATATTCCGAGCGGGCATAAGTCCTAGGGCAGGGCAGTCAGTCTGGCCGTGCCTGCCCTCATATCCGCCATCCGGTCAAAGCGCAGATACGCAATCGCGCGGCCGCCCGACTGGGTGAACAGGGTGCCTGCGTCTTTTTCACCCGACAGTATCGGCGTGCCGACCGGTGCCGCGCCGTCTATCGCCACGGTGATAAGACCCTTTTTCAGCTCGGTTTTGTGCTTCATCCGCGCCGTGACCTCTTGGCCGACATAGCACCCCTTGCGGAAATCGACGCCACGCAGCCGCTCAAAGCCCGATTCCAGCAGGTAATTGTCATTCGGGATCAGCTCGATCCCGGTTTCAGGGATGCAATGGGCGACGCGGATGGCGTCCCAGTCAACGCTTGGTGGGTCACCCGGCAGGCCATAGGCGCGCCAGCCTAGGGCCTCGTGGCGCGGGTCAGGCCATGCGGCGCCCGGAGCCGCGCCCAAGCCACGTGTGACAAGGGTATCAGCGGGCGCGATCTGCACATCGGCGCGCAAGCGATACATTGACAGGCGGCGCAGCGTGTCGGCGGCGATGGTGGTCTTGATGTCGATCAGCAGATGGTCGGCCGCGACGGGGCGGATCACAAAGAAATCGGCAAGATATTTGCCCTGCGCTGTCAGAAGCGCCGCCCACAAGATCCCTGGGGCCTTTTCCAGTGGCAGCATGTCATTGCTGATCAGCCCCTGCAGAAAGCTGAACCGATCCTTGCCCGAGATGGTCAGGATCTGGCGGTCGGGGGCGATTTCTCCGGTCATTTTGGGTTTCCTTGGTCTTTGAATTGCAGCGCATGCAGGTTGGCGTAAAGCCCGCCTTGCGCCAGCAACTCGACATGAGTTCCAATTTCCACCGCGCGGCCCTGATCCATGACGATGATGCGGTGCGCATGGCGCACGGTGGCCAGACGGTGCGCGATGACAAGCGTGGTGCGCCCGGCGGCGGCCTGTTCCATGGCCATGGCAAGCGCGGATTCAGATGCGGCGTCCAGCGCGCTTGTCGCCTCATCCAGCAACAGGATCGGTGTGTCGCGCAGCAGGGCACGGGCGATGGCGATCCGCTGGCGCTGCCCGCCCGACAGGTTCGATCCGCGCGGGCCTGCCGGGGTGTTGATGCCATTGGGCAGGGCGGCTATGAAACCGGCGGCTTGTGCCGTGGTCAGTGCTTGGGTGATCTGCGGGTCATCCATGCCCGTGTGGCCAAGCGTCAGGTTGTCGCGCAGGCTTTCGTCAAACAGCGCTGCGTCCTGCGATACGGCAGAAAACAGCGCTCGCTGATCGTTGAGTGCCATGTCGGTCGTGGCAATGCCGTCGATACGGACCGTGCCATGTGCGGGGTCTGACAACCCGGTCAGCAGATGGAACACCGTGGATTTTCCCGCGCCCGACGGGCCGACAAGCGCTGTCAGCTTTCCCGCCTCTGCCTCAAACGACAGTCCGCGCAGCACGGGCTGATCACCGTAGCTGAACTGCACATCCTCAAAGCTCAGGCGCGGCGGCAGGGTTTGCGGGTGCGGCCCTTGGGTCGGGCGGTTGTGTGCGGGATTCATGGCAAATAGCGCGGCGATGCGTTGCAGGCTGGCGGCCCCGATCTGCCACAGGCCCGCCATGTCGCCCAGACGGCGGATCGGCTGAAATGTCAGCACCATGGCAGAGAAAAATGCCATAAATTCACCTGTTGTGCGGGTGCCTGCCGCCACTTCGCGCCCGCCAAGGATCAGCACAGCCACAAAGCCCAGCCCCGTGATCAGATCGACCAGTGAGGGCAGAACGGCGCGGCCAAAGGCGGCTTTGGTTTCGGCGGTGACAATGCGCGACAGAATGGCGTCAAAGCGCGAGGTCTGATGCGTCTCCATCCGGTTCAGTTTCACCGCCTGAATGCCGTGGAAAATCTCATCCAGCCGGGTGGCACGCTCGCCCGCCTGATCGCGCAGGTGCATCGCCTTGCGCCGCAGGTAACGGCGCAAAATGGCGGCGGGCAGGATCAGCAGGGGCGTGCCGACAACGGCGGCCAATGTCCACCATGGGTCGATCATCAGCGCCACCGTAAACAGCCCGATCAGCGCCACCACATCGCGGCCAATCCCGGACACCAGCGAAATCCATATGCCCTGCACGGCCATGGTGTCGCCCTGCACCCGTTCAATCAGTGCACCTGGGGAGTTATCCTGAAAAAATCGCATATCAAGCCGCAAAAGATGCGCCAGCAGGCGGCTTTGCATATTGGCGGCCACGCGTTGCGAGATGCGCGCCAGCAGGGTTTTGGATGCAAGCGAGGTTGCGGCACGCACCGCAAACAGCCCAAAGATCGCGCCGCCAACCAGCCACAGGGCGCCCGTGCTGCCGCTGCCGAACACACGGTCAAACAGGGGCTCCAGCATAAAGGACAGCGCGCCAAGCGTGCTACCCTCGATCACCATGATCAGAAAGGCAACCGCCAGCAGCCCGGACTGTGGGCGCAGATAGCTGTGCCAGAACCAGCGGACCAACGGGCCATCCCCGGTGGATGGATCGGGCGGCGACAAGGTGGGGCGGCTGGGGTCTGGCATCGTCATGCGCGTGATCTAATGTCAAACCCCCTGCCGCCGCAATGCTTGGCGCGCAAATCAGCGGCGGGCGATTGACCTTGGCTGTGACTGGCCCTAGCCATTGGCGCACAGCAGCCAGAGGCGCATGATGACGCAAACCAATTCTTCCCGACCCGATCTGTCGCGTGGGCGCAGCTATCTGGCGATTCCCGGCCCTTCGGTGATGCCCGACCGGGTGCTGAACGCGATGCACCGCGCGGCCCCCAATATCTATGCGGGCGATTTGACCGAGATGGTCGCCGCGATGTGGCCTGACCTGCGCGCGGTGGCGGGCACCACGCAGCATGTGGCAGCCTATATCGGCAACGGCCATGCGGCGTGGGAGGCGGCGAACGCCAACCTGTTCAGCCGGGGCGATCTGGCGCTGGTGCTGGCCACGGGGCGGTTTGGCATCGGCTGGGCGGAAAGCGCGCGGGCGATGGGGGTCGCGGTTGAGGTGATGGATTTCGGCACATCCTCGCCAGTCGATATGGCGCGGGTCGAGGCGCGCTTGCGTGATGATCGCGCGGGCCGGATCAAGGCTGTGCTGACCACGCATGTTGACACGTCCAGTTCTATTCTGACCGACATTCCGGCCTTGCGCGCCGCGATGGATGCGGCGCGGCATCCGGCGCTTTTGTGCGTGGATTGCATCGCGTCCCTCGGGTGTGACGAATATCACATGGATGCCTGGGGCATCGACCTGACGGTTGCGGCCAGCCAAAAGGGGCTGATGACCCCGCCCGGCATGTCCTTTGTGTGGTTTTCCGAAAAAGCGCGGGCTGTGGGGACAAATGCCGATCTGCGCACTCCGTATTGGGATTGGCGCAAGCGGGCCGAGCCAGAGGAGTTCTGGCAATATTGGGCCGGCACCGCGCCCACGCATCACCTGTTTGGCCTGCGTGAGGCGCTGATCATGCTGCACGAAGAAGGGATGGCCAACGTCTGGGCACGCCACGAGGTGCTGGCCCGCACCGTCTGGGCGGCGTTTGAGGCTTGGGGCACGGGCAACCCGCGGATCGGGCTGAACGTGGCAGACCCGGCGTATCGCTCGCGCGCGGTGACGGCTGCGCGACTGGGAGCGCCCGATGCCACCCGCCTGCGCGACTGGACAGAGCATCAGGCCGGGGTCACGCTGGGCATTGGCCTTGGCATGGCGGATCCATCAGACCCCGCGTGGCACGGGTTCTTGCGGGTGGCGCATATGGGCCATGTGAATGCCCATATGACGCTGGGCGCGCTGGCGGTCATGCAGGCGGGGCTGATCGCGCTGGACATCCCGCATGGCCCGGGCGCGCTGGACGCCGCTGCAAGGATAATCGCAGCGGGCTAGTCTGACGACCTGACCCGGATACGCCGCGACATGCTCTGGTTTGCGTTTTGCGCCACCCAGCCGGTCATCCGCGCGATGTCTGCGTATTGCGAGGCAATGATCGCCTCGGCCAGCTTGCGCACCTCTGGGTCGGTGCCGTTGATGTTCTGCGCCGCGCTGTGGCCACCATGGCCAGAGTGTCCTTGGTCTGGGCAAAGGCGACGGCATTGGTCAATTCGGCGACGGTCAGCAGGGGTAAGAGCAGGCGCGGTTGCATGGTCTCTGCTGTGATTTTTGCCAGTTTCGCGCCGTCCTGCAGCGTTAAAGCATGTCACGGCAGGGCTATTCTGCATGGAATTTCGCCAAATGCTGCCCTTGGGGCGCTGATTGGGTCTGATACGGGGGTGCGTTTGGGTTGTGCGCGGGTGCGGACTTGGCCAACACGGACTTTGGCCCTATTGTTAGGAAATGCATAGTGAACGTGGCTGCAAGTCAATGACTCCCTCCGCCTCTCGTCGCCCTGTGGTTGGCATCATCGGCAACATGAGTTTGCTGAATGAAAGCTATCCGGTACATGCCGGGGGCACGATGAATTCGGAAGCGGTGGCAGAGGTGTCGGGCTGTTTGCCGATCATCATTCCATCTGATCCGCGTCTGGTCGTGGTCGAAGAGCTGCTGGAACTGTGCGACGGGTTTTTGCTGACGGGTGGGCGGCCAAATGTGCATCCTAGCGAATATGGCGAGGATGAAACCCCTGCGCATGGCTGTTTTGACCGCTGCCGTGATGCAATTACCCTGCCGCTGGTGCGCGCCTGTGTCGAACGTGGTCAGCCGGTGCTGGGCATCTGCCGGGGCTTTCAAGAGGTGAACGTGGCGATGGGGGGCACGCTCTACCCCGAGATCCGCGATCTGCCGGGCCGGATGAACCACCGCATGCCCCCTGATGGCACGCTGGAAGAAAAGTTCGCCCTGCGCCACCCCGTGCGCTTTACGCCGGGCGGGGTGTTTCACCGCCTGATGGGGGCCGAGGAGGTGATGACCAACACGCTGCATGGCCAAGGCATCAACCGCCCCGGTGCGCGCATCGTGATTGACGGCACCGCCCCTGATGGCACGCCCGAGGCGATCTATGTGCAAGGCGCGCCGGGATTCACTCTGTCAGTGCAATGGCACCCCGAATGGAACGCCGCAGGCGATCCGGTGTCACGCCCTCTGTTTGCCGCCTTCGGGGCGGCGGTGGCCGATTGGGCGGCGGGCCATCGCCTGGCAAGCCTGCGCAGCGCGTGACGGCTTGTTCGCGCTAACGCTGCGGGTATAGTCCTTGGCGAACGCTCAGGGAGGATGCCGTGACCCATTCGATGAAACGCAGCCGGATCAATGACATCATGGGGGCGGCGGATGAGATGATCCGCCACTACGGCTTTGTGCTGCCGCCCTTTGCCTATTGGACCCCGGATCAGTTCCGCGCGCAAAAGGCGCAGGCGGGTCGGATCATTGGTGCACGCATGGGTTGGGACATCACCGATTACGGCCAGGGCCGGTTTGACGAAATGGGGTTGTTCCTGTTTACGCTGCGCAATGGCGATCCTGCCGATCTGCAGCGTGGCGGCGGCATGTGCTATGCTGAAAAGCTGTTGATCTCGCGTCAGGATCAGCTTTCCCCGATGCACACCCATATCATCAAGGCTGAGGATATCATCAACCGGGGCGGGGCCACGCTGGTGGTCGAGCTTTACGGCAGTGATGACACGGGGCAGTTCGCACGCGACAAGGGCGGCGTGGTGCGCTGTGACGGCTTGGAACGCGCCTACGCCCCCGGTGACAAGCTGAAGCTGGCACCCGGTGAAAGCGTGACGCTGATGCCGGGCGACTGGCACGCGTTCTGGGGTGAGGGCGGCGATGTGCTGATCGGAGAAGTCTCAACGGTGAATGACGATGTGACCGACAATGTTTTCGTCGAACCCATCGGGCGCTTTGCCGAGATTGATGAAGACGTGGCACCAACGCATCTGCTGGTCAGCGATTACGACCGCTGGCTGGGCTAACCTGACCAAACCGAAACAAAAAACGCGTGCATCAAAGGATGCGCGCGTTTTTCAATCTGTGGCCAGCTTTAACCCTGTGGGCAAAGGCCATTCACCAAAGGCACTGCGCAGACCGGGGCCGGGGTTGCCGGTGAGGCTGGCACTACGGCCGCAGGGGCCACGGGCGTTGCTGGGACAACCGGGACCGGGGCAACCGGGGTCACGGGCGCTGTCACAACAGGCGTGGTCGGTGTTGTGGTCGTTGGCGCTGCTGGCAGCATCGGTGTGCTCAGCGCTGGCGTCGGAGCAACCGTTGCCGGTGTTGGCAGGTTTGGCCCCACAACCGATGGCGCGGTCGACATCGGGCCCATAACCGGCGCTGTGCCTGCGACGGGGGTGACGGTGGCATCAACGTCGGCAGCGGTCGCCACTGCGGGTGCCGGAGTTGCGACCGCCGCCGGAGTTTTCTTCTTCGGGGCCGGTGGTGGCAGCGTCAGGCCCTTTGGCACCTCGCCCTTGGCAGTCAGCACGATCACCTTGGCCCCATCAGGCACGCGGTTATAAAGGTCGATCACATCCTGATTGATCATTCGGATACAGCCGGACGAGGCGTTTTTGCCGATCGACCACCAGTCGGGCGTGCCGTGAATCCGGTAACCGTAGTCAACGCCATTGGTCGTCAGATATAATGCGCGCGAGCCAAGCGGGTTGGTCGGGCCGCCGGGCTGGCCCTTTTCCCATTTGGACAGCTCTGGCTTGCGCTCGATCATTTCCTTGGGCGGGGTCCATGTCGGCCACTGGCGGCGGTTGGTGACAAGCGCCTGACCTGACCACTGGAACCCGGCTGCGCCAACCGCAATGCCATAGCGGATCGCTTTGTTGTTGCCGGTGATGAAATACAGATGTTTGGTCGCCGGGTTGATGATCACGGTGCCGGGCGCTTCGGTCGATGGGAAATCCACGATCTGGCGCTGAAACTGCGTCGGCACTTTGGCCGGGTCAATGGCGGGGATCGCGATACCGTTGTCAGATGTGGCCAGATAAATGCCCTCTGTCGGGACAGAGGTCGGTGCGACGGCAGCTTGGCCAACCGCGCCATCAGGCGAGTCTGTCGTTGCGGGCACACAGGCGGCAAGACCTGCCGTAACGGTCAAGGCAAGCAAGGCACGAAACGCAATAGGAAACATTCTGGAAATCCTGTTAGAAACTCAGGCCCCATACAGCAAGGAACCCCAATATATCCACGCAAATCTAACCGAGGTTGCATCCGAGGTCAAAGCCCCTGCGCGAACTGTCGCCATCTTGCCTGCGTGCGCACGCAACTGTGATTTCTTCTGGCCGTGCTACACAGAAGAATCATCCGGGTGGCCGCGGTCAGATCATGTCACCTTGGCGCGGGTCTTGAACGCGGGTTGATCCCAGCTGTTGCTAGCCATGATCCCGGCCAGAATGGCCACAGCGCCCGACACATCGGCGTCTGACGTATACAGCGGGGTAAAGCCAAAGCGCAGGATATCGGGCGCGCGAAAATCGCCGATCACTCCTTGGGCAATCAGTGCCTGCATGATGGCATAGCCTTCGGGGTGACGGAAACTGACCTGTGAGCCGCGTTGATCGGCGTTACGCGGTGAGGCAAGGGTAAGGGTGGGGCACGTCGCCTCGACCCCTGTGATAAACGCCTCGCACAGCGCAACAGAGCGGGCGCGCAGCGCGGCCATATCGACCGTATCCCAGATATCAAGACTTGCCCCCAGCGCCGCCAATTGCAGCACGGGTGGCGTGCCGACGCGCATCCGTTCAATGCCGCTACCGGGGCGGTAGTGCAGATCAAACGCGAAGGGCGCGGCATGGCCCAGCCAGCCTGACAGGGCGGGGCGGGTGGTGTCCTGATGGCGGGGGGCGACATAGATGAATGCCGGGCCGCCGGGGCCGGAGTTGAGGTATTTATAGGTGCAGCCAACCGCGAAATCGGCGCGGCACGCCGCGAGATCCACCGGCAAGGCCCCTGCCGAATGGGCCAGATCCCAAACCGCGATGGCACCCTTTTCATGCGCAAGCGCGGTCAGCGCCGCCATGTCATGCAGGCGCCCGGTGCGGTAATCCACCTGCGTCAGCATCAGCACCGCGACATCCTCTGTCAGGGCATCGGCCACATCTTCGGGGGCAACCGTGACAAGGCGGTATTCGGGGCCAAGCGTACGGCACAGACCTTCAGCCATATAAAGGTCAGACGGGAAGTTGCCGGTATCGGACAGAATCACCCTGCGGGAGGGCACCATATCGAGCGCCGAGGCAAGGGCTTGATACACCTTTATCGACAGCGTATCGCCCAGCACGATCGAGCCTGCTTCGGCCCCGATCAGCCGCCCGATGCGGTCGCCCAGTTTTGTCGGCTGGTCCATCCATCCGGCAGCGTTCCAGCCACGGATCAGCATGTCGCCCCATTCGTCTGTCACGCAAGACGCCACGCGTGCGGCAGCCGCACGTGGCAGGGGGCCAAGCGAATTGCCATCCAGATAGATCACTCCTTTGGGCAAATGGAACTGATCGCGGGTGGCAGCAAAATCGGTGGGCATCGGATGTCTTTCTGTTATGTGTCGCTACAATGGCGAAAGTGGCCGACAGCGCAACAGCTTGACGTCGGGAAACCTTTGTCTCTTTCAAGAAGCTGTTGCCGCAAGGCCAGACAGATCGTTAGCGGAGCGCCGGGAGATGACCCAAAACCCTTTGCACTGGATCGACCTGCCACCGGTCTGGCTGGCGCTTTCGCTGGCTTTGGTCTGGGCGTTTGATCAGCTGATGCCCTGGGGCTTGTTTGGCCCGACGGGGCCTATTGTTGGCGGCGGGCTGGTGGCATCGGGCGTGGCGATCATGACGGTGGCAGCCGGGCAGATGCTGGCCGCGCGCACCACCGTCATTCCGCGTGGGCAGCCGCGCGCACTGGTGACAGGCGGGCTGTTTGAATGGTCGCGCAACCCGATCTATCTGGGCGATGTGCTGATCCTTGCAGGTGCTATCTTGTGGTGGGATGTGCCCGTGGCGGTGCCTTTGGTCTTTGGTTTCATCCTGCTGATCCAGCACAAGTTTATCTTGCGCGAAGAAGCGGTGCTAAAGGCCGCGTTTGGCGCGGAATTTTCACAATGGGCCGCGCATACCGGGCGATGGTTCGGGCGCAATCTGCGATAGAAATGCCGCAAATGAGTAGAAGTCTATGAAATAATCTTGCGCGGTGCTAATTGGATCGCAATAGAGAGGCGGACCTTTGCGCTGTGGCGCAGCGCTGACCTGAAAACGGGGGAGATACTGTGAAAATCGGGGCACCGAAAGAGATATTCGAGGGCGAGAATCGTGTCGCCATGACACCGGAATCGGCCGTGCAGCTGATCAAGCTGGGCCATGCATGTGTGATCCAGGCCGGGGCAGGGGCAAAGGCCGGATTTTCCGACGCCACATATCAGGCCGCCGGAGTGGAGGTCGTGCCGACCGCCGCAGCCCTTTTCGACGCTGCCGATGTGGTGGTCAAAGTGCGAGGACCAGAGTCGGATGAGGCGAAGCTGCTGAAATCAGGGCAGACTTTGATCTCGTTCTTTTGGCCTGCACAGAACGCAGAGCTGATGGAGCAGGTGGCCGCACAGGGGGCCACGGTGGTTGCCATGGATATGGTGCCGCGCATCAGCCGCGCACAAAAGATGGACGCGCTGTCGTCGATGGCCAATATCGCGGGCTACCGCGCGGTGATCGAGGCGGGCAACAACTTTGGCCGGTTCTTCACCGGTCAGGTGACGGCGGCGGGCAAGGTGCCTCCGGCCAAGGTGCTGGTCGTGGGTGCGGGCGTGGCTGGCCTTGCCGCCATCGGCACGGCGACCAGTCTCGGCGCGATTGTGAATGCTTTTGACGTGCGCCCCGAAGTGGCCGAGCAGATCGAATCGATGGGCGCGAATTTCGTGTTTCTGGAGTTTGATGCCTCTGAGTTGCCCGATGGCGCGGCAACGGGCGGCTATGCGGCCCCGTCGAGCCCGGCCTTTGCCGCCAAGCAACTGGCAAAGTTCCGTGAACTCGCGCCAGAGATGGATATCGTGATCACCACCGCCCTGATCCCCGGACGCCCGGCACCAAAGCTGTGGACTGCGGATATGGTGGCGATGATGAAGCCCGGTTCGGTGATCATTGATCTGGCCGCCGAGCGTGGCGGCAACTGTGACCTGACCGTGCCAGACCAGAAAGTGCTTTCGGAAAATGGTGTGACCATCGTCGGCTACACCGATTTCCCAAGCCGGATGGCAGCGCAGGCGTCTACGCTTTATTCTAATAATATCCGTCATATGCTGGCTGATCTGACACCAAAGAAAGACGGTGTGATTGCGCATAACATGGAAGATGACGTGATCCGTGGTGCCACCGTGACACATCAGGGCGCGGTGACATTTCCCCCACCACCGCCAAAAATCGCAGCGATTGCAGCGGCCAAACCAAAGCCAAAGGCGATCGAACTGACCCCGGTGGAAAAGCGCGCGCTTGAAGTGGCGGCGTTCAAGACACAGACCCGCAATCAAGTGGGTCTGCTGGTGATTGGCGGCGTGCTGCTGCTTGGCCTTGGCCTTGTGGCCCCGGCCAGTTTCATGCAGCACTTCATTGTGTTTGTACTGGCGGTGTTTGTCGGCTTCTCGGTGATCTGGAACGTGTCGCACAGCTTGCACACGCCCTTGATGGCGATCACCAACGCGATCTCGTCGATCATCATTCTTGGGGCGCTGATGCAGATTGGGTCAGGGTCTTATCTTGTGATCCTGCTGGCGGCACTTTCCGTTTTCATGGCCGGAATCAACATCTTCGGCGGCTTCCTTGTCACCCGGCGCATGCTCGCCATGTTCCAGAAATCGTAAGGGGGCGCAGCCATGGATTACGGATTTACCACGGCCGCCTATGTCGTTGCGGCTATTCTTTTCATCCTGTCGTTGGGCGGTCTGTCTGGGCAGGAAAGCGCCAAGCGCGCGGTCTGGTATGGGATTGTCGGCATGGCGCTTGCCATTGTCGCCACCCTGATGGGACCGGGCGCGGGCAACTGGTTTGCGTCATTGATCATGATCACCATTGGCGGCGCTATTGGTTATGTCGTGGCGCAGCGCGTGCAAATGACCGAGATGCCGCAGCTTGTGGCCGCGATGCACAGCCTTGTGGGCTTGGCCGCGGTGTTCGTCGGCTTCAACGCCGATCTGGAACTGACCCGCGTGCTGGCGATGGAGCCGGGCGCTCGCGTCGGGCTAGAGGGATTTGCGGCGCTGCTGGCCAAGAAATCGGCCGTTGAGATCTCGATCCTGCGGGTTGAGGTATTCCTTGGCGTGTTCATCGGCGCTGTGACCTTTACCGGGTCGGTGATTGCGTTCGGCAAGCTGGCTGGCAAGGTCAACACCACGGCGCAGAAACTGCCGGGTGGCCATATGCTGAACGCAGCTGCTGCGGCAGGGTCGGTCATTCTTGGCGTGCTGTATTTCAACGATGCCGGAATCTGGTCGCTGATCGCGATGACTCTGCTGGCGTTCTTTATCGGCTATCACCTGATTATGGGCATCGGCGGCGCGGACATGCCTGTCGTGGTGTCGATGCTGAACAGCTATTCCGGCTGGGCGGCGGCGGCCATCGGCTTCTCGCTTGGCAACGATCTGCTGATTGTGGTGGGCGCGCTGGTCGGCTCTTCGGGCGCGATTTTGTCCTACATCATGTGCAAAGCGATGAACCGGTCGTTCATCTCGGTTATCCTTGGCGGCTTCGGCGGCACCTCGGGGCCACAGATGGAAGTCACCGGCGAGCAAATCGCGATTGACACCGAAGGCGTGGCCGCTGCCCTGAACGATGCCGACAGCATCATCATCATTCCGGGCTATGGCATGGCGGTGGCGCAGGCACAGCAATCAGTGAGCGAACTGACCCGCAAGCTGCGTGCAAAGGGTAAAAATGTCCGATTCGCGATCCATCCGGTCGCGGGCCGTTTGCCCGGCCACATGAACGTGCTGCTGGCCGAGGCCAAGGTGCCCTATGACATCGTGCTGGAGATGGACGAGATCAACGACGATTTCCCCACCACCGACGTGGCCATCGTGATCGGCTCGAATGATATCGTGAACCCGGCTGCACAAGAAGACCCGAACAGCCCCATCGCTGGCATGCCAGTACTGGAATGCTGGAAAGCAAAGCAGGTGTTCGTGTCCAAGCGCGGGCAGGGCACCGGGTATTCGGGTATCGAGAACCCGCTGTTTTACAAAGACAACACCCGGATGTTCTACGGCGATGCGAAAAAGTCGCTTGATGCGCTGCTGCCGCTGATCGACTAAGCCGATTGCTTCAGGGTGAAAATCATCAAAGGCCCCGGCAGATCCGCCGGGGCCTTTGGCATTCACGCAACAGCCACGCAGCATACCCCGGTATTCCGGCAATTCGCTTTTGCTCCACGCCGCGAACAGCCTAACTGACACTAAGTTCCCTTTGTGCCGAGACGTCTCATGAGCAGTTTTGCCGATCACCCGCAGCGCTATACCATCGTGAACGAGTTGCATGCGCGACCGTTTCCGGCGTTGGATGTGCCGGGAACAGCCGTTTATCTGGCAATCAAAGAGCCCGAAGACGCGGCCAACCGTGACCGTGACCGCGACCGCAGGCATCTGATCGACCTTTTGGATCGCAACGGCGGCGCGCATCCGCAGCCCGAGGCGACCCATTTCTTTGGCGAAATTGGCCGCAATCAGCTGAAGTGGGAAAGCCACACCGAGTTTGTGACCTATTCTTCCTTCGCCAAAGGTGTCTCTGCCCGGCCCTTTGACCCGGCCGAAGCCGAGGTTTTCCCCGAAGACTGGCTGTCGCAAGCTCCGGGCAAGCGGCTGTGCTCTTTGCTGATCCGCATTGAGCATATGCCTGACGATGAGGCCGCGGCGCTGGCAAAGCTGGAAGACTGGTTTGTCGGCGAGAGCCTTGCCGTGTCCAAGGTCGTGGATGGGGCTGCGATTGTTGCGGGTGATTTCCGCATTGATACCGCTGGCCACATGCGCTTTGCGGTCTTCGTACGGCCCGGCACATCATCACGCCGGATTGGCCGGATCGTGCAGCGGCTGTGCGAGGTGGAAACCTACCGCGCCATGTCAATGCTGGCCCTGATGCGGGTGCGCCACCTGAACGCCCGGCTCAACGCGCTCGACCCACGGTTGTCAGGGTTGGTGACGGCACTGGACGGCACAGATCGCAGCGCCGAGACGATGCTGCATGACCTGCTGGCGATCTCGGCCGAACTGGAAAGTCTGTCGGTGAAATACACCTTCCGCTTTGGGGCCACCGCCGCCTACGAGGCGATCGTGAACCAACGTATTCAGGTGATGCGAGAAATCCGCATCAACGGGCGTCAGACCTTCGCCGAATTCATGATGCGCCGCTATGATCCGGCGATGCGCACGGTGAAATCGGCTGAAAGCCGGTTGCGCAGCATGGCCGAACGCGCGGCCCGCGCGGCGGAATTGCTCAGCACGCGTGTCGATGTGGACCGATCTGCCCAGAACCAAAAACTGCTGGAATCGATGGACCGCCGCGCCGATGTGCAACTTCGCCTGCAACGCACGGTCGAAGGCCTGTCCACCGTGGCAATCAGCTATTACGCGATCAATCTGGCCAGCTATGCGACCTATCCGGTGACCGAGGCTTTGGGCATCAGCAAGGGCATGGGCACCGCCATCCTGACACCCATTGTTCTCGTGGCGGTATGGCTGATGGTGCGCCGTATCCGCCATCACCTTGACTGAGGCACGTGCGGTAAGCGTGGCTGCGCTCCGCGCGGGAGTATTTCAAAAGCAGCAATGCCCATTCATCTTGGTGAAAATACTCCGGGGGTCGGGGGCTGGTCCCCCGTCCGCAGGATCTGCAAGGGGCCGCGCCCGATATGGCTCTATCGGGCGCGACAAAAAACCGGGCGCTCGCCTTATTTAAGGGCGATATCGGTCACGGCATGGGTCCACGCCATGCCTTCGGGGGCTTTGGTGATGGCCGGGTTGTCGGGCGAGACAGCGGCCAGCAGGGTGGCGACGGTCTGATCGAAATCTGCCGGATCAAGTTTTCCGTCGCTGCCTGCGGTCAGCTTGGCAACTTCAGACATCATGTATTGCTGATGCTCCAGCCGTTGTGCACCGGACTCGTCGTTCTCGACAATGATTTCGGCGGCTTCATCCGGGTTGGCTTCGGCATATTTCCAGCCCTTCATCGAGGCACGGACAAATTTGGCCATGGTCTCGACAAACGCAGGATCTGCCAGCCGGTCTTCAAGCACATAGAGCCCGTCCTCCAGCACGCCCACGCCCTCATCCTTATAGGTAAAGGTCACCAGCTGGTCCTCGCTGATGCCCGCGTCGATCACCTGACCATATTCGTTGTAGGACATGACCGAGATGCAATCAGCCTGCTTTTGCAACAGGGCATCTACGTTGAAGGCTTGCTTCAACACCGTCACGCCGCCCTCGGCCCCGTCGGTGTTCAGGCCCAGTTTGGCCATCCAGGCGTAGAAGGGGTATTCATTGCCAAAGAACCAAACCCCCAGCGTCCGGCCAGGGAAATCCGCCGTGGTCTCTACGCCAGAGTCTTTGAGGCAGGTGAATTTCAGCCCGCCCTCTTTGAAAGGCTGTGCGATGTTTACCAGCGGCAAGCCGCGTTCACGCGCGGCCAGAGCGGCGGGCATCCATGTGGTGATGATATCAGCGCCGCCGCCCGCGATGACCTGTTCCGGGGCAATATCGGGACCGCCGGGTTTGATGGTGACGGTCAAGCCTTCTTCTTCGTAAAAGCCCTTGTCCTTGGCGACGTAATAGCCTGCGAATTGTGCCTGCGTCACCCATTTGAGTTGCAGCGTCACATCTTCGGCCTGCGCGCTGGTGGCCAGGCTGGCCAAGGCGGCTGCGGTGAGAAACTTCTTCATGTTTAGACCTCCGTGTTGTGCCCCTCGGACGGGGGCGGTTTGCTTTTGTTATTTCCGTTGGCTCGGGTGCCAGAACGTCACCCGGGATTCGATCAGCGCGATCAGACCATACAGCGCCGAACCGGACAGCGCCGCCACTGCGATTGTGGCCCAGACCATATCAAGCCCCAGTCTTCCCACCTCTGTCGAGATCCGGAACCCCATCCCGACAATCGGACTGCCGAAAAACTCGGCAACAATAGCGCCGATCAGCGCCAGAGTGGCGGCGATTTTCAGCCCGTTGAAGAAGAAGGGCATCGCGGCAGGCAGGCGCAGTTTCATCAGCCTTTGCGGGTAGCTGGCTGAATAGGTTGCCATCAGGTCGCGGTGCAATGGGTCGGTGGCCTGAAGC
This sequence comes from Pseudotabrizicola sp., assembly GCF_030684215.1. Classification (GTDB taxonomy): domain Bacteria; phylum Pseudomonadota; class Alphaproteobacteria; order Rhodobacterales; family Rhodobacteraceae; genus Pseudotabrizicola. The sequence continues at coordinate 3,661 of NZ_JAUXOV010000041.1, read as the reverse complement.
CCCGCCACCATGTTGACCAAGAGCGGAAAGAACACCATCACCACCACCACCGCCGCTTTGGAGTGCCAGTCAAAGCCGAACCACATCACCAGCACCGGGGCGAGGCCGACGATGGGCAGGGCCGAGACAAAGTTGCCGATAGGCAGCAGGCCCTTTTGCAGGAACGGCGAGCGGTCGATGGCGATGGCGGCGACAAAGGCGGCAGCCGTGCCGATGGCAAAACCGCTCAATGCACCCTTGACCACGGTTTGCACGAAATCGGCCCAAAGGGTTGGCAGCGAGGCCGCTATCTTTGGGCCGATCACCGATGGCCCCGGCAGGATGATCGGCGACACCGCAAGGCCGCGCACCAGCCCTTCCCACAGCACCAGAAGGGTGATGCCGAACAGCGTGGCCACCGCAAGCCGGCCCGCCCGTGTGCGGCCAAACGCACTGGCGGCCAACCGCACATTCAGCGCCCATGCTCCCAGCCACACCAGCACAGCCCCCACAAGCCAGATCATGCCGGTGCTCCCATTCTTGCCCGTGCCATCCGTTCGATCAGCCCGACGATCACGATAAGCCCACCCGCCAGAATGGCTGCGGCAAACAGCGCCGCCCACATGATCAGGGGTTCACCGAATTGCGAACCGATCAGCATGCGCGCGCCAAGGCCCTCGATCGCACCGGTTGGCAGTTCGCCGATGATGGTGCCGACAAGCGCCGCAGCAATCGCCACCTTCAGAGAGGCAAAGAAATACGGCATCGAAGCGGGCAACCGCAGCTTCCAGAAGGTCTGCCCCTGAGACGCACCATATGTGGACAGAAGATCAAGCTGCATCTGATCAGGGCTGCGCAAGCCCTTGACCATGCTGACCAGCACCGGAAAAAACGAAAGGTATGCCGAGATGATGGCCTTTGGCACCTCTCGGTTATCAATCCCCATCTGGTTTGACACCGTCAGGATCATCGGCGCCAGCGCCACGATGGGGATGGTCTGGCTGATGATCGCCCAAGGCATCACGCTCAGTTCCATCACCCGGAATCGCACAATGGCCATGGCAAGACCGACTCCCAACGCGATGCCAAGGGCAAAACCCATCATGGTGCCGCGAAAGGTGACATAGCCATGATAAACCAGACTGCGTTTGGAGGTCACTGCCTGCGCGGCGACGCCTTTCCACAACTCTGTCGCCACCTGGTGCGGCGGAGGCAGTAGCGGCCGGGGCTGCGCCATGGTCTGCGGGATAACCTCGGCCAAGGTCACTGTGGTGCCTGCCCGGCTCGCCTGATCATAAACCCATTTGGCATTCATCCACACCGCCGCCGCATACCAAAGCGCAAAAATCGCCAACAGCACGGTTAGAACGGGCAGGGCGCGGTCAGTCATCATGATGCCCCGCGCGCAGGCCTTCACGCACCCGGTGCGCAATCTCTATAAACGCGCGACTGTCGCGGATGTCCAAGGGACGCTCGCGCGGCAGCGGGCTGTCGATGACATCGGTGATCCGTCCGGGTCGGGGCGACATCACCACGATCTTGGTGGACAGATACACCGCCTCGGGGATCGAATGGGTGACAAAGCCGATGGTCTTGCCCGTGCGCGCCCACAACTTCAGCACCTCCTCGTTAAGGCGGTCACGCACAATTTCATCCAGTGCGCCAAAGGGTTCGTCCATCAGCAAGATGTCGGCATCAAAAGCCAGCGCGCGCGCGATGCTGGCGCGCTGTTGCATGCCCCCCGAAAGCTGCCAGGGAAACTTGCCGCCAAAGCCCGCAAGCTCCACCAGTTCTAGCACTTTTCGAACACGTTCTTCCTGCTCGGCGCGTGAAAACCCCATAATTTCCAGCGGAAGTTTCACATTTCCTGCAATTGTGCGCCATGGATACAGCCCCGCCGCCTGAAACACATAGCCATAGGCGCGGCGCATGCGCGCGTCATCCGGCGTCAGGCCGTTGACAGTCAACGTGCCAGCCGTCGGATGCTCCAACGCTGCAATACAGCGCAGAAAGGTGGTCTTTCCACAGCCAGAGGGACCAATAAAACTGACAAAATCGCCTTTGTTTATGGTCAGGTTCACGTCTTTGAGCGCAAGAACCGGGCCATCCCCGGTCTGAAAGGTCAGATCCAGATCGCGCGCCTCAATCACCGGCTGGCCGATTTGTGTCGTGTCTTTCATGCTGCTTACACACCCGTCGCGGGGATGCCGCTGCGCAGCACGGGCCGGGGCGCGGTCAGGTCTTTCCACTGGCTCAGCGCGCGGTTGACCGGGGGGCGTGCCTCACGCGCGACAAACTGGCCATGGCCTTCACGACAGGTCATGGCCCCTTCGGTCACTGCGACATGGCCTCGGGTCAGGGTGAAACGCGGCAACCCCTTCACGGTTTTGCCTTCGAACACATTGTAATCAATGGCCGATTGCTGAGCGCTTGCAGTAATGGTCTTTTTCCGCTCGGGATCCCAGACGATCAGATCGGCATCGGCCCCCACCAGAACCGCCCCCTTTTTCGGATAGCAGTTCATGATCTTGGCAATATTGGTGCTGGTCACGGCCACAAATTCATTCGGCGTCATCCGCCCGGTGCCCACCCCATGGGTCCACAACATCGGCAAGCGGTCCTCAAGCCCCCCCGTGCCGTTGGGGATCTTGGAGAAATCGCCGCGGCCAAAGCGCTTCTGCTCGGTGGTAAAGGCGCAATGGTCGGTCGCCACCACCGACAAAGACCCCGACATCAGGCCCGCCCACAGGCTGTCCTGATGCGCTTTGTTGCGGAAGGGCGGGCTCATCACCCGGCGTGCGGCATGGTCCCAGTCGGGGTGGAAATACTCCGACTCGTCCAGCGTCAGATGCTGGATCAGCGGCTCGCCCCACACCCGCTTGCCCTGCTGGCGCGCCCGTCGAATGGCCTCGTGGCCGTCTTCGCAGGACACATGCACGACATACAGAGGCACACCGGCCATATCGGCAATCATGATGGCCCGGTTGGTCGCCTCGCCCTCCACCTGCGGTGGGCGGGAATAGGCATGCGCCTCAGGCCCGGTATTGCCCTCGGCCAGCAGCTTAGCAGTCAGCTCCGCCACCACATCGCCATTCTCGGCATGGACCATGGCCAGCCCGCCCAACTCGCCCACACGGCGAAAGCTGGCGAATAGCTCGTCATCATTGACCATCAGCGCGCCCTTATAGGCAAGGAAATGCTTGAAGCTGGTGATGCCAGCCTTCACGCTGTCTTCCATCCCCTCCCAGACCTTTTCCCCCCACCATGTCACCGCCATGTGGTAGGAATAATCGCAATGCGCGCGGCCAGATTTGTTGTGCCACATGCTTGCGGCATCCATCAGCCCCTGCCCTTGGCCCGGCAGCACAAAATCGACCACCATTGTCGTGCCGCCCGCCAGTGCCGCGCGGGTGCCACTCTCAAAATCATCCGCGCTGTAAGTGCCCATAAACGGCATCTCCAGATGCGTATGCGGATCAATCCCACCAGGCATGACATAGCAGCCAGAGGCATCCAGCACGCTGTCGCCCGTCAACCCGGCGCCGATCTCGACAATCACGCCGCCCTCGACCTTCACATCCGCCACATAGGACAGATCCGCCGTTACCACCGTTCCGCCCTTGATCACTGTCGAAGCCATCGCGCCGCTCCCTTGTCATTACCTGTTCAAAAATATCCCGGG
>NZ_JAUXOV010000072.1 GCF_030684215.1 Pseudotabrizicola sp. | reverse complement strand
TAGCCGAAGGTTTCGGGCAAGAGTGCTTCTGGGATGTTCTGGTAGCAGACGGGGCGGAGCCAGCGGCGGATGGACAGTGTGCCGACGGAGGTGGCGCCAAAGTTGGTGCTGGCGGGGTATGGGCCGCCGTGGACCATGCTGTCGGCCACCTCGACCCCGGTGGGGAAGCCGTTGGCCAGCACGCGTCCGGCCTTGCGTTCAAGGATCGGCATGAGGCGTTGGCCGAGGGCGGTGTCTGCGTCATCAAGGTGCAAGGTGCAGGTCAGCTGGCCTTGCAGGCTGGCCGCGATCGCCTCCATTTCGGCTGCGTCCTGCACGCGAATGATCAGGCCGAGCGGGCCGAACACCTCTTCCGCCAGCATATGATCGGCCAGCCAGTCCGCCCCCGACACCTCAAACAGGTTCGGCGTGGCGGCGCGCGCCTCGCACATCGTGGTCAGCAGGCTGCGGACGCCGGTGCCGGCGGCCACCCGGTCGCGGCCCGCGCGATAGGCGTCAGCCATGCCATCGGTCAGCATGGTTTGCGCGGCCACGGGTTCAAGGGCGGCTTTGGCGGTGGTGGCGAAGGCGTCGGCATCGGCGCCGTCGATCACCACGGCAAGCCCCGGGTTGGTGCAGAACTGGCCCGCGCCCATGGTCAGGCTGGCGGCCCAGCCCTTTGCAATCGCCTCGCCCCGCGCCGACAGCGCGGCGGGCAGCAGGAACATCGGGTTCACGCTGCCCAATTCGCCGAAGAACGGGATCGGGGCGGGCCTGCGGGCGCACAGATCAAACAGCGCGCGCCCACCGCCGAGCGAGCCGGTGAAGCCGACGGCGCGGATCAAAGGGTGCTGGACCAGCGCTTCGCCGACATCACGCTTGCCGCCCTGCACAAGGCTGAACACGCCCGGATGCAGGTTGCAGGATTTTCGAGCGGCATCAACGGCTTGGGCTACAATCTCGCCGGTGCCGGGGTGGGCCGAGTGGCCCTTGACCACCACCGGACAGCCTGCCGCAAGCGCGCTTGCGGTGTCGCCGCCCGCAACCGAAAAGGCCAGCGGGAAGTTTGACGCGCCAAACACCGCGACCGGGCCGATCGGGCGCTGGATCATTTTCAGATCCGGACGCGGCAAGGGTTGGCGGTCTGGCAGGGCGGCATCGTGACGACGATCAAGGTAGTCGCCCGCGCGGATATGCGACGCAAACAGCCGCAGCTGGCCGGTGGTGCGGCCCCGCTCGCCCTGCAGACGCGCGACCGGCAAGCCGGTTTCCTGCGTACCGATTTCGGTGATGGCATCACCGCGCGCGTCAATCTCATCAGCGATGGCGTCGAGGAAGGCAGCGCGATCCGCGCGTGGCGTCGCAGCGAAAGAGGGGAAAGCAGCCTCGGCCGCCATAACCGCCCGGTCCACCAGCGCAGGGGTGCCGACCGCAAAATCATGGGCCGGGCCATGGGCGGGAGTGGAGGCAAAGGTCGTCGCCCCCGAAATCCAGTCGCCCGCGATGAGGTGCTTGCCTGTCAGCATGTCAGTCTCCGATATTTGCCGGCGAACCGGGGGGTTTCACACCCCCCGGACCCCCCGTGGGATATTTCAGAACAGAAAATGGGCGTCAGAAGTAGAACGGGTCTGTTATGCTGCGTTTGCCAAGGGTCATGGCGTCAGCGACATGTACCATCGGGGCGAGGTCAACTTCGGACCGGGACTGGCATATCAGATCCGCCATGCGGGCGTAAAGGGCGGGATATTCGCCCATGATGGTGTTTTCGCCCCGTGAAGGCTGGTCGCCGATTTCCAGCACATTGCCGCCCATCCGCAGCGCCATTGCACCAACCGTGGTGTCGATCTCGATATCCCAGGTCTGCGGGCCGGTCTGACGCCAATCAAAATCGGCGGCGACGTTGCCGCTGAATGTAAGGCGGGCAGCGATGGGCGTCTGGCGGTTGGCGGGGAATTCCAGATCTGCGGCTTGCAGATGCACCGGGGCGGGGAGGATTTCGGTCAGGATCGACAGGGCGTTGATGCCGGGATCGAACACGCCCATGCCGCCCGGTTCAAACACCCAATCCTGACCAGGGTGCCATTTGCGCACATCCTCGCGCCAAGTGATACGAGCGCGGGTGATGGATTTCTCCGCCAGCCACGCCTTGGCCGGGGCAACGGCGTGGGCCATGCGGCTGTGCCATGTGGTGTAGAGGGTGACGCCATGCTCGGCGGCGAGGGCCTCGAGCGCATGAACCTCGGCCAAGGTGGCGCCGGGTGGCTTTTCCAGCATGACGTGCCGCCCCGCGCGGATGGCAGCTTGTGCATAGGCAAAGCGCGGCACCGGGGGAATGGCCAGCGACACGGTGGTGATATCGGGCCGCTGGGCCAGCATATTGGCCATGTCGGTGAACGCCTCGACGCCATCGACCGTGCCTGCGCGCGAGACAGTGGCGGCAAGCTGCCAATCGGGGCTGGCTGCGATGGCGGGGACGTGCTGGTCTACCGCGATCTTGCCGATGCCGACGAGGGCGAGTTTCATCGGTGAACAGCCGGGCATCAGTGCGAATCCCGGCCAACCGGCGCACCGCGCGCTCCCTTGAGGAAATCGAGATCAGCCCCGGTGTCGGCCCCTTCGACATGGCGCTGGTGCAGCCAGCCGTAGCCCGATGGAAACAGATCATGCGTGGGTTTCCATGCGGCCAGACGGGCGGCGAGTTCGTCATCGGGGATATCAAGGTGCAGACGGCGGTTCGGCACGTCGAGTTCGATGAAATCGCCGTTCTGCACAACTGCCAGCGGCCCGCCTGCGGCAGCCTCGGGTGAGGTGTGCAGGACAACGGTGCCGTAAGCGGTGCCCGACATGCGTGCGTCCGAGATGCGCACCATATCGGTGATGCCCTTTTTCAGCACCTTTGGCGGCAGGCCCATGTTGCCGACCTCGGCCATGCCGGGATAGCCTTTTGGCCCGCAGTTTTTCATGACCATGATGCAGGTTTCATCAATGTCCAGCGCAGGATCGTTAATCTTGGCTTTGTAGTCGTCAATGTCTTCAAACACCACGGCACGGCCCCGGTGCACCATCAGGTGTGGGCTGGCGGCGGAGGGTTTGAGCACCGCACCCTTGGGTGCAAGGTTGCCCTTGACCACAACCACGCCGCCCGACAGGGTCAGTGCCTTGTCGGCGGGCAAGATCACGTCTTCGTTGTGGTTGCGCACATCCTTGACCTGATCCCACATGGAATCGCCAGACACTGTCAGCGCGTCCTTGTGCAGCATCCCAGCCTCGCCCAGACGCTTGATCACGACCGGCAGGCCTCCGGCGTAGAAGAATTCCTCCATCAGGTATTTGCCCGATGGCATCAGGTTGACGATAGTGGGCACATCGCGGCCACAACGGTCCCAGTCATCCAGCGTCAGATCAATGCCGACGCGGCCTGCGATGGCCAGCAGGTGGATCACGGCGTTGGTGGACCCGCCAATGGCTGCATTGGTGCGGATCGCGTTTTCAAACGCCTCCTTCTTCAGAATGTCGGACGGTTTCAGATCATCCTTCACCATCTGCACGATGCGCCGTCCGGTCAGTTGTGCCATCACGCGGCGGCGGCTGTCGACCGCCGGAATGGCGGCATTACCTGAAAGCGCCATGCCAAGCGCTTCGGCCATTGATGCCATGGTGCTGGCAGTGCCCATAGTGTTGCACGAGCCGGGGCTGCGCGACATCCCGGCCTCGGCTTCGGCGAATTCTTCCTGCGTCATCTCACCAGCCTTGACCGCTTCGGAGAATTTCCACAGGTGGGTGCCGGAGCCGACGCGTTCGTTGCGGTAATAACCATTGAGCATCGGCCCACCGGTTACAACGATCGACGGCAGGTCGGTCGAGGCGGCGGCCATAAGCAGGCTGGGCGTTGTTTTATCACAGCCAACCAGCAGCACGCAGCCATCCATAGGCTGGCCGCGCATCGCCTCTTCCACCGCCATCGCCGCCAGATTGCGGAACATCATTGCGGTGGGGCGGAAGGCGGATTCCGAGGCCGAGAACACCGGCACTTCGACAGGGAAGCCGCCCGCTTCATAGATGCCGTTCTTGACCCGTTGCGCCAGATCATTGAGGTGGGCGTTGCAGGGCGTGAGTTCGGACCAGGTGTTCAGGATGCCGATGACCGGGCGACCATCGAACAGATCATGCGGGAAGCCCTGATTTTTCATCCAGCCGCGGTGATAGATCTGGTCGCGACCCGTGCCGCCGAACCACTCCTGCGAGCGAAGGTGACGGGGCCATTTGGCGGGTTTGAAGGTCATGTCATCCTCACAGGGTGTGAACCGTTGTCATCCCGTCATCGGGGGCAACGGCAAGCGGGTTGGTCAGTGGCAGGCCGAAAGCGGCGACCTCAATTTCAAAGATATCACCGGGTTCGGGCCGGATACCATCGGCAAAGGACAGGGTGGCGGTGCCGAACATATGCACATGCAGATCACCGGGCTGGCGAAACAGGTCGTATTTGAAGTGATGGTGTTCCAGATTGGCAAAGCTGTGCGACATGTTCGCTTCGCCCGACAGGAACGGCTTCTCCCAGATCACCGCACCGGCGCGGCGGATGCGGCTGCTGCCGCGCACGTCATGCGGCAGATCGCCGACAAGGATTTCGGGGCCAATGGCGGCTTGGCGCAGCTTGGAATGGGCCAGATACAGATAGTTGATCCGCTCCGTCACATGGTCGGAAAACTCATTCGCCAGCGCCCAGCCAATGCGGCAGGGGCGACCCTGCGCGTCGATTATATAGATGCCCGCCAGTTCGGGTTCTTCGCCGCCATCAAGCGCAAAGCCGGGCGAGGTCAGGGCCGCGCCGGGGGCAACCAGATGCATGCCGTTGCCCTTGTAGAACCATTCCGGCTGCACGCCGGGGCCAGAGGCGGGCTTGCCGCCCTCTAGCCCCATGCGGAACATCTTCATGGAATCCGTGGCGTCGTCAGCATTCGCTTTGGTGTGCATCGCGTCACGCGTGGCGGCGCTGCCCAGATGGGTCAACCCGGTGCCGGTCAGGTGCAGGTGCGCGGGGTCGGGATGGGTGATCGGGGCCAGCATCCTGCCTTCGGCCGCCGCGCGCAGCAGATCAACCGCAGGGCCAAGACCGTGCGTCGCAATCACTTGCGCCAAAGATCGGCCGGAATTCGCCGCCTCTAGCGCCAGTGCATAGGTGCTGGCGGCGCCCTGAACGATGGCGGCTTCGGACCCTTCGCGGGCAACTACGGCGATGCCGGTTTCAGTCTTGATCTGCGACAACAGCATGGGTGCCCTCACTTATTTTTGTTGTAGACGTCAAAGATGACAGCCGCGAGGAGAACCAAGCCCTTGATCACCTGCTGATAGTCGATGCCGATACCAAGGATCGACATGCCGTTGTTCATCACCCCCATGATTAACGCGCCGACCACCACGCCGATGATCTTGCCCGACCCGCCGGTCATCGAGGCTCCACCAATGAAGACGGCGGCGATCACGTCCAATTCAAACCCCGCGCCCGCCTTTGGGGTCGATGAGTTCAGGCGGGCGGCCACGATCATACCCGCCAAGGCCGCCAGAACGCCCATGTTGACGAAGCAGAAAAACACCAGACGTTCGGTCTTGATCCCGGACAGTTTGGCGGCCTTTTCGTTGCCACCCAGCGCATAGATCCGGCGGCCACTTGTGATTTGCTCGGTAAAAAAGGCGTAGACCACCGTCAGAACCGCCAGCACCATCACCACATTTGGCAGGCCCCGGAAAATCGCCAGCTTGTAGCCAACAAAAATCAGCGCGCCACATACGATGGCATTGCGGATCCAGAACACCAGTGCGGGTTCTGGCGTCAGGCCAAAGGCCGCATCCTGTGCCCGCTTGCGCAGGCCAAGAAACACCACGATGCAGGCAGCAACAACCACAATCAAAAGCGCGGTGCCGTTCAGCCGGTCCATCCCGAACAGCGCCTGATCGGCATCGCCAAAGATGTCGGGAATAAACCCGGTGGACAGCGACTGGAACGAGCGGGGGAACGGCCCGATGTTCTGGCCGTTAAGCAACCAGAGGGTGGAGCCGCGAAACACCAGCATCCCCGCCAGCGTGACGATGAAGGAAGGAATTTTCCAATAGGCCACCCAATAACCCTGCGCCGCGCCGATCAGCCCGCCGACAACCAGACAGGCCGGAATGACGGCATAGACCGGCCAGCCCTGATTGACCGTCAGCACCGCCGCAACCGCGCCGGTAAAGCCCACGACTGATCCGATAGACAGGTCAATATGCCCGGCCACGATCACCAAGAGCATGCCCAGCGCCATGATGATGACGTAGGAGTTCTGCAAGAACAGGTTGGTGATGTTCTGCGCCGACAGAAAATCCACGTCGATGGTGGCGCGCACAACCACGGTAAAGAAGAACACAATGGCGACCAGCGCCATGATCATCCCGTATTCGCGCAGATGGCTGCCCAGATAATTCTTTTCCGACATTTACGCCGCCTTCCCGGTACTGTTCATAATCATGGCCATGATGCGTTCCTGACTGGCCTCGGCGCGGGACAATTCGCCCACGATCCGGCCTTCATTCATCACATAGATGCGGTCGCACATGCCCAGAAGCTCGGGCATTTCCGAGCTGATCATCACGATCCCCCGGCCATCGGCGGCCAGTTGGTTCATGATGTTGTAGATTTCAAATTTCGCGCCCACGTCGATGCCGCGTGTGGGTTCGTCAAGGATCAGAACCTGCGGATCGGTGAACAGCCATTTCGACAGCACCACCTTTTGCTGGTTGCCGCCTGACAGGTTCACCACCTTTTGCTGCACGTTGGGGGTGCGGATGTTCATGGCGCGGCGGTAGTCTTCGGCCACCTGCGCCTCGCGCCGCTGGTTCAGCACGCCGCGCATAGCGATTCCGGCAAGGTTCGCAAGGCTGATGTTGCGTGAAATCGGTTCTTCAAGGATCAGGCCCAGCGCCTTGCGGTCCTCGGTCACATAGGCAAGACCAGCGGCCACCGCCTTTGTCACAGTTGAGGTATCCACCGGCTTGCCGCCCATGGTGATCTCACCCGAGACGCCCCGGCCATAACTACGGCCAAACAGGCTCATCGCCAGTTCAGTGCGCCCGGCCCCCATCAGTCCGGCGATGCCCACAATCTCGCCCTTGCGCACGGTAAACGCGGCATCGCGGATCATCTGGCGGTCTTTTTGGTCAGGGTGGAACACGTTCCAATTCTTGACCTCCAGCAGCACCTCACCGGGGTTTGGCGTGCGGTCGGGGTAGCGGTGCGCCATATCGCGGCCCACCATATCGCGAATGATGCGATCTTCAGAGATATCGGCGCGGTTCAGTGTTGATACCGTCGTGCCATCGCGGATGATCGTGATACGGTCAGCCACACGGCCAATTTCGTTCAGCTTATGGCTGATGATGATCTGCGTGACGCCCTGCGCCTTCAGCTCCAGCATCAGATCAAGCAATTTCTGGCTGTCGTTTTCCTGAAGCGCGGCAGTCGGCTCATCCAAAATCAGCAGACGCACATCCTTGGCCAGCGCCTTGGCAATCTCGATCAGCTGTTGTTTGCCAACGCCCAGCTTGCCAACAATCGTGGTGGGGGCCTCATTCAGACCGACCTTTTGCAAAAGATCGCGGGTTTTCTGAAACGCCAGCGGCCAGTTGATGACCCCGCCCTTTGCCACTTCATTGCCCAGAAACAGGTTCTCGGCAATCGACAGAAGCGGCACCAGCGCCAATTCCTGATGGATGATGATGATGCCCTTGGATTCAGAGTCGGTGATGGATTTCATCGCCAGCGTCCCGCCGTCGTAGACGATGTCACCCTCATAGCTGCCATGCGGGTAAACGCCCGACAGCACCTTCATCAGCGTAGATTTCCCGGCCCCGTTTTCGCCGCAGATCGCGTGGATCTCACCCGCCTCGACCGACAGGTTCACCTGATCCAGCGCGCGCACACCGGGGAACAGCTTGCTGATCCCGCGCATTTCCAGAAGCGTTGTCATCGTCCCCTCCCCAGAGAACCGGGCCTGCCTGCCGGGAGCAATGGCAGACAGGCCCGGTAAGCTTTGGTCTTACTTGATCTGGTCAGCGGTGTAGTAGCCCGAACCCACGAGGATTTCCTCATAGTTCGACGCATCCACCGAAACCGGCTCCAGCAGGTAGGATGGGATCACCTTGACGCCATTGTCATAGGTCGAGGTGTCGTTGATTTCCGGCTCGGACCCGGTGAGCAGAGCCTCAACCATACCCACGGTCACGCGGGCCAGTTCGCGGGTGTCTTTGAACACGGTCGAATACTGCTCGCCTGCGATCATCGATTTCACGCTTGGCACTTCGGCATCCTGACCGGTCACAATCGGCATGGCCAGATCGCCCGAACCATAGCCCACGCCTTTCAGCGACGACAGAATGCCGATCGACAGACCGTCATAGGGCGACAGAGCGCCGTGCAGAACCTTGTCGCCATAGTTGGCCGACAGCAGGTTATCCATGCGCGACTGGGCCACAGCGCCATCCCAACGCAGTGTGCCAACAACATCCATGCCCATCTGACCCGATGGCACAGCAATATCGCCGGAATCGATCAGCGGTTGCAGCACCGACATCGCGCCGTTGTAGAAGAAGAACGCGTTGTTATCGTCAGGCGAGCCGCCGAACAGTTCGACGTTATGCGGCTTTACGCCCGGAAAACGCTCGTTCAGACCTGCGACAAGGCTGGTTGCCTGCTGCACGCCGACCTTGAAGTTGTCGAATGTCGCGTAATAGCTGACATCGCCGCTTTCACGGATCAGACGGTCATAGGCGATAACCTTAATGCCGCTGGCAGCAGCATTTTCCAGCGCGTTCGACAGCGTTGTGCCGTCGATCGCCGCGATTACCAGAACACTCACACCCTTGGTAATCATGTTCTCGATCTGGGCCAACTGGTTCGGGATATCATCTTCAGCATATTGCAGATCGGTGCCGTAGCCCGCTTCGGTGAACTGCTTGACCATCGATTCGCCATCGGAAATCCAGCGAGCCGAAGATTTGGTCGGCATGGCGATGCCAACGGTGCCTTTGTCCTGAGCAAAGGCCGGGCTGCCGAGCAGCGTGGCGGCAACGGCCAGCTTCAGAATTGCGCGTTTGGTGAATTGCATTCTCTCATCTCCTCCCAAGTGCCGTGAAACACGGCAGTGTCGCGGCGGTTTGTCCGTTCCAGTGCAATCTGCGCATCCGGACCGCGATCAGGCGGGACATTGACGCGAGGATACATTCGCGTCAAATGAAGTTATGTGAAGCATATACTTCATAAATGATATGAATGGATGCCATGGCACTGCCCCTACACCACCTTAAAATGACCCATCTGCGCCTTCTGGCACATCTGGCAGAAACGCGGCGGATTACGGCGGCGGCAGATCTGATCGGGGTATCGCAGCCCACCGCATCCCGCCTGATTGTCGAGATCGAAGACATTCTGGGCCAGCCAATCCATGAGCGCAGTGGCCGGGGCGTGGTGCTGACAGTGGTTGGCGAAGCGCTGGCCAGACGCGCACGCCGGATCCTGACCGAGCTGCAGGAAGCGACGGTCGAGGTGTCCGGGCTAGCCTCGGGTGACTCGGGGCATCTGCGGCTGGGGTCGGTGACTGCGCCCGCACTTTCCCTGATGCTGCCTGCCCTGCGCACGCTGCGACTGACCCATCCGGGCATCACCGCAGATGTGGCCGTGGCACCTTCCGCCTTGCTGTGTCAGGAATTGCGGGCGGGGCGGCTGGATCTGGTTCTTGGCCGCCCGTCCGAACCGCGTGACCACGAAGAATTCGTCATCACGCCGCTGGACACAGAGCCAGTGTCACTGTTGGTCCGGCAAGATCACCCCTTGGCGGGGCGCGGCGACATCACCCTGTCGGACCTGACACGGTTTGATTGGGTGATGCCAGCAGACACATCCCCCTTGGGCCGGGCGATGGTGCAGGCGTTCAAAGATCACGGCATGCCCCCACCACGGCAAAGCCTGACGACCGCCTCGTTCCTGCTGACCCTGACCGTGGTGCGCCAGACCAATGCCATTGCCCCGCTCGCCCGCGCCGTGACCGATGTGTTCACGGCATCAGATAGCGGCGGCTACGTCACGCTTGCCACACCGCTGGAGATTGACGTTGGGTCTTACGGGTTGATGACACGGCGGGGGCAGGCGCGTACCCCGGCCCTGAACCGGCTTATCGACCAGATCCATGGACAAGTGCCGGTGTAGCCCGCGTCAATTCACCCGCGACAACAGCTGCGCACCCGCAAAATGCGCATCCAGATTGTCGACGGCCAGCTGCGACATCGCCGACCGGGTTTCGTGTGTGCCGCTGGCATGGTGCGGATAGAGCGTCACATTCGGCAGTGAGGTCAGCACCGAATTCGGGTTGGGTTCATTCCAGAACACATCCAGCGCGGCATGGCCCAACGCACCCGTCTGCAACGCCGCTATCAGCGCAGACTCGTCCACGACACTCCCCCGGCTGACATTCACCAGCGTGCCCTGTGGCCCCAAGGCCCGCAACACTGCGCCGTCGATCAGGTTCATGGTCCCCGCACCGCCAGCAACAATCACGATCAGAATATCTGCCCACTGCGCCAGTGCCATTAGGTCTGGCTGAAACGGCCGGTTGATACCGGGTTTCTCGGTGCGGCTGAAATAGGCCACCTCCATCCCCGATGCCTCGGCCCGCGGAATGATCGCCTGGGCAATCTTGCCCATGCCCACAATCCCTAGCCGCTTGGCCCGCAAGGATGATTGCAGCGGAAACGCACCCGTTTGTCCCCAATCGCCTGAGGTGACATGACGATGGGCCGCCACCAGACCACGCCGCGCCGCAAGCGCCAGCATCATCGCCGTATCCGCCACATCATCGGACAAAGCGTCCGACGTGTTGGTCAACGGAATGCCCCGCACGGTCAATGCGTTGACATCAATGGTATCATAGCCCGCCGAAGAACAGGACGCGATTTCCAGATTTGGCAGTGCGGCCACTATTGTTTCGGTCAGTGCCACATGGCCGCTGACCAGAACCGCGCGCACCCGTGGCCCTACGTCAGCCAGCATCGCCGCTTTGCCATCTTCATCGGCAAGGTCATGCCGATGCAGCGTGTAGCGCGCAGCCATCGCCTCCAGATAGGGCGGCAAAAGGGGGGAAAACACCAGAACGTCAGGTTTCATGGGCGGCTCCTCAAGGTCAATATCATGGTCAATCGGGGCTTAACCTGCCTGCCCCCAAGGCCCGTGTCGCAGATCCTTGCCGTCCAGCCGGTCAAAACCATGCGCACCAAAGAAATCGCGCTGGCCCTGAACCATATTTGCCGTGCCACGCGCCTGCCGCATCAGATCAAACCACGCCAGTCCCGCCGACAGTGCAGGCAGGGGCAAACCCTGCAATGCGCCCGCTGCCACCACGCGACGCAGCGCAGGCAGGCTTTCGTCCAAAAGTCCGGCAAAGAACGGCGCAAGGATAAGGTTGCGGCCTGCGTCTTCGGCCAAAGCCTGCGCCATGTCGTTCAGCATGGACGACCGGATGATGCAGCCCGCCCGCCAGACCCGTGCAATCGCGGGCATATCCAGCGCCCAGTCAAATTCACTTGCCGCCGCCGTCATCATCGCGAACCCTTGAGCATAGCACAGGATCTTGCCCGCGATCATCGCCTGCTCCAGGTCTGCCAGCGAAAGATCGACCACCGCCTCTGCCTTGCCAAACCGTGCCTCGCCTGCCGCCCGCTCCGCACGACGCGCGGACACATTGCGCGCCATCACCGCCGCCTCGATCACCGGCACGGGTGCTGCCAGGTGCTGCGCCTCCACGGCAGTCCAGCGCCCGGTGCCCTTCTGCCCAGCGGCATCCACAATCACATCCAGCATTGCTCCGCCGCCAACAGGGTCCGCTGCCGCCGCCACCTGACCAGAAATCTCCACCAGATACGACTGCAATACCCCCTCATTCCAGCGCGCAAACACCGGAGCAATCTGCGCCGCCGCCATTCCCATGCCGTCACGCATCACACCGTAAACTTCCGAGATCATCTGCATATCGGCATATTCAATACCGTTATGCACGGCCTTGACGAAATGCCCCGCCCCGGACGGCCCCATGTGATCGGCACAAGGGGTTGCATCCTCGGCTCGCGCCGCAATCGCCTGCAACACCGGCTTCATCTGCGCCCAGGCCTGATCCGGCCCGCCCGCCATGATCGCAGGCCCATGCCGCGCGCCCTCTTCGCCGCCAGACACTCCTATGCCCATGAACCGGAACGACAGCCCCGCCGCATCGCGCCGGTTGGTATCACGGAAATTGGCATTGCCCGCATCAATCACCAGATCCTCCGGACCCAGCAACGGGGCCAAGGCGGCCAGTTGATCATCCACCGGCTGCCCTGCCGGCACCATCAGAATGATCGCACGCGGGGGCGTAATGGCCTGCACGAAACCTGCCAGAGTTTCCGTTGGCGTAATACGGGCCGCCAGATCGCCCGCAGTAGCCTGAAAGGCCACAGTCACCGATCCGGTCCGGTTCCAGACAGCAATCGGAAACCCTTTTTCAGCAATATTCAGCGCCAGAGCCGCGCCCATCGTGCCAAGACCGATCAGGCCGGTATGTGTCTGCATCATGGCCATTGGCTCCCCTTGTGGTTCAGGATTTCAGAGAAAAAACGCGCGGCAGCCGTGTTGAACAAGCGGCACAACGCCGCCCCCCGGCGCCTTTGCACACCACATATCCGGCAATCGCAGGATGATGAACCCTGAAGACCGACATCACTACATCCTCATTCCGAACCCGAGCTAACGGCTGAGGGCTGGCACGTCAAACCGAAACACACTAACCATCACTGCAGTACAAACAGCGCCCAGGACGAAGCCCTGATAGTGTATTGCTGCTTGTTCAAATACTCCCGCGCGGAGCGCCACCCCGAGAAGACGCGCGGCACGCGCGCGACGAGACAAAAACAATGCGCGCGCAGCGCGCTCCTTCAGGTCAAATCATGGGCCAAACGCCAGCCCGAACTTTGCGCACAGCCTAAATGCCATACACCTTCTTCGCCGTTCCCACCCCAATCGCCTGCCGGTCAGCCTGTGAAAGCGGGGCAAGCATCTCGCACGTCAGGTCGATCCACTCCGGCAAAGAACTGTGGATATTAACAACCGGCCAGTCACCACCCCACAAAATGCGGTCAGGCCCAAAGCAATCAATCAGGTGGTCCACATAGGGGCGCAACTGATTGGCACAGACCGCTCCGGGCGCGCAGTTTGCCGTGATGCCTGACAGTTTGGCGTAAAGATGTGGATAGCGCGCCAGACGGCGCAGGCTTTCTGCCCATGGCGCATACGCCCCGGCGGCAATGTCTGGGTTGCCGCAATGATCCAACACGAAAACCTGCGCATCATTGGCTTTGATCAGGTCTTCCGCCAGATCATGCTGACGCGCCAGAACACACAGGTCAAACGGCAGGCCGCGCTGCCCGATCTTGCGCAGATTGCTGCGGAAGGTGGCAGATTGCGACACTGCGTCCGGCACCACATGCAAAATACGGCGAAAGCCTTTGACGTGCAGGGTGTCACATGCCTCCAGCCAGGCATCAAACCCAGCGTCGTCTTCCGGGCGACAGGCGGCGATCTGCCCAAGCAGACCGCCTGTGCCCACAAGGCCCGCGATCAGGCGGGCCTCGCTTTGATAATCCGCGTCATCGACACCGGTTTCCATAAACAGGCTGCCGATCACCCCTTTGCCCGCAGTCAGCCCTGTATAATCCGCAATGGTGAAATCGCCCGACGCAAGGGCGGGAATGCCCTTGATCCAGCCATAGCCCAGCCTGTCGCGCAAAATAAGGTGCTGGTGCGTGTCGATCAGGTCCATCGGCGGGTGTCTCTCAGGTATCGGCAATGACGTCCTGACGCTGTTGGCCCAAGCCTTCGATGCCCAACTCTACCACATCACCATCCCGCAGATAGCGGGGTGGTTTCTGCCCCATGCCTACGCCGGGCGGTGTGCCGGTCGAGATCACATCACCGGGATGCAGGGTCATGAACTGTGACAGATAGCTTACAACATGCGCCACGCCATACACCATTGTTTTGGTTGAACCGTTCTGCATGGTCTGGCCGTTGACCTTGAGCCACATCGACAGGGCCTGTGGGTCGGCCACCTCATCGCGTGTCACCAGCCATGGACCAAGCTGACCAAAGTTGTCACAGCTTTTGCCCTTGGTCCATTGCCCGGCGCGTTCAGCCTGAAAGGCGCGTTCGCTGACATCATTGGTCACGGCGTAGCCTGCGACATAATTCAGAGCGTCAGCCTCCGAGACGTATTTCGCGCGGCTTCCTATGATCACGCCCAATTCCACTTCCCAGTCGGTTTTCTCGGATGTGCGGGGGATGACAATGGGATCATTGGGGCCGACGATGGCGCTGGTGGCCTTCATGAAGATGACCGGTTCCGGCGGCACGGCAAGACCGGATTCGGCGGCGTGGTCGGCATAATTCAGCCCGATGCAGATGAATTTTCCGGTCCCGGCGACGCAAGGACCAAGGCGGCTATCTGCCGACACGACAGGCAACGAACCCGCATCAACATCGCGCAACGCCAGCAGGCCCGCATCAGACAGAACAGCGCCCGCAATATCGGGCACTATGCCGGTCAGGTCGCGGATGGTCCCATCCGAATGCAAAAGGCCGGGACGTTCAGCGCCAGCAGCGCCATGACGAAGAAGTTTCATGTCAGTTCCTTTCAGGTATTCGACCAGCCGCCGTCAATGACGTTGGCTGTGCCGGTAACGAACGCAGATTCGTCAGAGGCGAGGAAGACAACAAGCGCTGCAATATCATCTGCCTGCGCAAGCTTGCCCGATGGTTGCCGGGCAAGAAAAACCTTGCGTCCGGCCTCATAGTCGCCGGTCGCGGCCATCCGCTCTTGCAGTGATGGCGTATCGACCGTGCCGGGGCAGACAGCGTTGCAGCGGACGCCCTTGGTTATGAAATCGGCAGCAATACCCTTTGTCATGCCAATCACGGCCGCCTTGGTGCTGGCGTAAACAAAGCGATTGGGCACAGCTATGATAGAGGATGCGACCGACGCCATGTTGATGATGGACCCGCCGCCGCCGTCTATCATCGCGGGCAGGAATGCCCGGCACATACGATAGGCGGCGGTGACATTCAGATCGAAGGAAAACGCCCATTGGTCTTCGTCACAGTCCAGAATGGTGCCGTTTGCAACAAAGCCCGCGCAGTTGAACAGCACATCAACGCGGCCAAGATCTGTGGCAATTGCGGTGATGGCGGAAGAATCGCACACGTTCAACACGCGGGTCTCAATGCCCAGTGCTGCCAAGTCAGCCAAAGCGGCTTCATTGATATCCGTTGCAATGACCTTTGCCCCTTCACGCGCCATAGCAAGGGCAGAGGCGCGGCCAATGCCTTGCCCTGCCGCCGTGACCAGTGCGATTTTTCCGTTCAACCGTCCCATGAAACTTCCTGTCTTGTGTCGTGCATATCGCTTGCGTTGCTGCACTGGCCCGTGGCGAGAGGTGTTACATCACCGCGCCGATCTGCCAAGGCACGAATTCCGCGCCCCCAAAGCCAAGCGCCTCGGATTTGGTCACCTCGCCGCTGGCAACCTTTATGAACAGCTCGAACATCTCGCGCCCTTTAGCCTCTAGCGTGACGCCCTCGATGATGTCGCCGGTGTTCAGGTCCATGTCTTCTTCCATGTGCCGGAACATCTCGGAATTGGTCGCAACCTTTATGCAAGGCACGGGCTTGTAGCCCGACACCGACCCCCGTCCGGTGGTGAACACGATCAGATTGGCACCACTGGCGATCTGCCCGGTGACAGAGCAAGGATCATAGCCGGGGCTGTCCATAAAGACGAAGCCTTTTTTGGTGATCGGTTCGGCAAACAGATAGACGTCTTCCATTGGGGCCGAGCCACCCTTGGCGACCGCACCCAGTGACTTTTCCAGAATGGTCGTCAGGCCCCCGCGTTTGTTGCCGGGGCTGGGATTGTTGTTCATCTCGCCCTTGTTGCGGGCCGTGTAATCTTCCCACCAGCGGATGCGCGCGATAAGCTTTTCGCCAACCTCAACGCTTGCAGCTCGGCGGGTCAGCAGATGTTCGGCGCCGTAGATTTCCGAGGTTTCCGACAGAACCGTGGTGCCGCCATGCTGCACCAACAGGTCCGACGCGACGCCAAGCGCCGGGTTGGCAGTGATACCGGAATAGCCGTCAGAGCCGCCGCATTGCATCCCGATCACCAGTTCCGAAACCGGAATCGGCTCGCGGGTATAGGCGTTAGCGATGCCTGCCATTTCGCGCAAAGCCTCGACCCCGCGCTTAACCGTTTTCCGGGTGCCGCCCAACTGTTGAATGGTCATATGGCGAAAGTTGTTGTCCGCGCGCATCCGGCCTTTGCCCACCAGATCGGGGATCTGGAGGACTTCACAGCCCAGACCCACCAGCAGGATGCCACCAAAGTTCGGGTTCTGCGCATAGCCTTGCAACGTGCGCATCAGGGTGGCGTAGCCTTCATCTGATCCCGACATGCCACAACCCGAAGCGTGGGCGATGGGCACAATGCCATCGACATTGCCCAGCGCCTTGAACCAATCGGTTTTCTCGGCTTCTTCGGCAATGAAGCGCGCGACCGAGCCAGAGCAGTTCACGCTTGTCAGCACGCCCAGGTAGTTACGGGTGCCTGCGCGGCCATCGGGGCGGCGAAAGCCCTGAAAGGTGCGGTCTTCCGTGGCCGGGGGCAGAGGCTTTGCCTCAGAGGCAAAGGCATAGTCCTGCGCGTGGTCGGACATCGCGATATTGTGGACATGAACATGCGCACCTGCCGCAATATCCTGTGTGGCGGCCCCGATGATCTGGCCATAGCGACGGATGTTTTCACCCGTCTGGATAGCACGATTTGCCAGCTTGTGCCCCCGCGCCACACGGTCTGTCACAACGACCCCAAGCGCATCAGCTCCCGGCAAAAGATCGGTCAGGGCGATATCGACATTGTCATCGGGGTTCAGGCGAATGCTGATGGGCATGGGGGCCTCAGGTGGTTGGAGAAAGGGTGGACAATGCGCGGTCAAGATGGGTGTAGCCACCATCGACAAACAACCATTGACCAGTGGTGTGCCCTGCCTTTTGCGACAGGGCAAATGCCGTGGTAGCGGCCATTTCCGTATCCAGCGTCATGCGCTGTTCCAAAGGAATGCGGGCGGTGATTTCTGCCAGCTTCGCGTCGGGGTCGTCCATCGTGTCAAGCCAGCGGCGATAAAGCGGAGTCATCACCTCTGCCGGGATCACGGCATTGACGCGCACACCATCGCCCGCAAGGGCCGCGGCCCATTCGCGGGTCAGCCCCAGTTGCGCTGCCTTGGCCGCAACATAGGCCGAGGTGCCACCCTGCCCGGTGATGGCCGTTTTGGAACTGATGTTCACAATCGCGCCCTTGGTGGATTTCAGATCATCCTTCAGCAGATGCACAAGGGTGTAATAATGGATCAGATTCTGGTTGAGCGAGGCGCGAAACGCCTCTGGCCCGGCATCAAGACCAACGCCGTCATTGGCCCCGGCGTTGTTGACCAAACCGTAAACCGTGCCCCAACCCGAATGGGTTTGCGCAACCGCGTGGCGGCAGTCGTCATCCAGCGACAGATCGGCCTTGATCCACCCCGCGCGCGGCGATTTGGCGGTAAGGGCGGTCAGAAAATCATCTTCCGGCGCGCGGCGGGCGTAAATCACCGGTATCGCGCCCTCATCTGCCAACGCCATGCTGATCGCGGCACCGATGCCAGAGCCGCCTCCGGTCACGACCACGATCTTGTCTCTCAGCCCCAGATCCATCACTTCTTCCTTAACAGATTTGGGTGGCCCCGCAACCGACGGAACCACCCGGTTTGTCCCTGTGATCAGGGATCAGTCGTAAAGAACGGCGGCGATTTCCGGCGCGTCCATATTGCTTGCGTCATACCATGCAAAACCAGAGTCGATGGTTTTCGGCAGGCTTTCGCCCTTGGTCGCGGCAATCGCGGCCTTGACGGTTTCATAGCCCATGCCGACCGGGCTTTGGGTGATCGCGCCCGCCATCAGACCATCACGCACGGCAGCCTTTTGCGCAGCACCCGAGTCGTAGCCGATAACCACAAGTCCTTGGGTGTTGGTTTCACGCACCGCGTTGATCACCCCCAGAGCCGAGCCTTCGTTCGCACCAAAGATTCCCTTCATATCGGGGTGCGCTGTCAACATCGCCTTGGTGATCTCGGTCGACAGAAGCTGGTCGCCGCCGCCATATTGAATATCGACGATTTCGATATCCGGATAGGCTTCTGCCACGCGGTTCACAAATCCATCGCGGCGGTCGATCCCGGTGCGCGAGGTCTGATCGTGAACGACCAGTGCCACCTTGCCTGCGCCGCCAATCAGTTCGGCCATCTTGTCAGCCGCCAAGGAAGCGGCCGCGACGTTGTTGGTGGTGACGGTGGTCGCCGGAATGTCACTGTCAACGCCGGAGTCGAACGCGATAACCGGGATGCCGGCCTCTTGTGCCTGACGCAAGAGCGGGGTTGCGGCCTGACTGTCAAGTGCGGCAAAGCCAAGGGCTGCGGGCTTTTTGGCAAGAGCGGCGGACAGCATGTCCATCTGCTTGTCGACCTGGGCTTCGGTGTCTGGGCCTTCGAATGTGACTTCGACGCCGAATTCGGCAGCAGCCTGATCGGCACCCGATTTCACGGCCTGCCAGAACTGATGCTGGAAGCCCTTGGAAACAAGCGGAATATAGATCTTGTCCTGCGCCGAGGCGAGGCCGCTGGACAGCATCAGCGCGGTTGCGGATGCGGCGGCAAGCAGGGTGCGTCTGGTAAACATCGGGTTTCCTCCCATGGTGTCGATGTTGAATGGTGCGAGTCTCAGGATCTTGGGGCGTTCGTCGCCCTCTGGTTGGTGTTCTTAAGCGGCGGCACGGCGGCGGCGCAGCATGTCGGCATAGACGGCGGCGATGATGATGGCGCCGGTCACAACTGTTTGCCATTCCTGCGCCACAGACATGACGCGCAAACCGTTCAGGAGCACGGCCATGATCAGCGCGCCGATCATTGTGCCAAGGATTGATCCGCGCCCACCCGCCAGTGAGGTGCCGCCGATAACCACAGCCGCAATCGCGTCAAGCTCATACCCCAGACCAAGCGCAGGTTGAGCAGAGTTCAGGCGTGAGGCGATGATCAGCCCGGCGATGCCGCAAATGCTGCCCGCCAGCGCGTAAATCGCGATTTTCCACGCGTCGGTGTTGACACCGGACAGCCGCACGGCCTCTTCGTTCGAGCCGAGCGCAAAACAATAGCGGCCCAGCACCGTGCGGTTCAGCACATATCCGATGACCAGAGCAACGATGAACAGGATCAACACACCGTTGGGCACAGGCACAGTGGGGAATATCTTGCCAATCAGCGACCCGGTAGAGATTTGCGAAAATCCGGGGGTGTCGTTGAAGTAAATCGGCTTGGTGCCGGAAATGACCAATGACAGGCCCTTTAGAATCAGCATCATGCCAAGGGTAGCAATAAACGGCGGGATCTTCATCTTGGCGACCAGCGTGCCGGAAATCGTGCCGCATATCGCCCCAGCAGCAATGGCGCCGACCACACCCAGCGGCAGCGGCATTCCGGCATTCGTCAGGATTACCCCGGCCATGACGGCGCAAAACGTCATCAGCGTGCCAACCGACAGATCAATGCCACCAGTAATGATCACCAGCGTGGCTGCAATTGCCAGCACCCCGTTGACCGAGGTGGCCTGCAAAATAGCCAGGATATTCGACGTTTGCAAAAAGTTCGGCGACGCAACCGAGAAGAACATCAACAGCGCGATCAGGCTGGCAAAGGCCAGCAGTTTTTGCTGTGCGCCGGACGCAGGTTTGCGGGCCGGGGTGGCGACGGGTAGGGTGGTCATGCAGTGGCCTCCTCGACCGCGCTTTGCCGAACTGTGGCAAGGCGCATGATTTCTTCCTGACTGGTGGCCGGACCGCCGGGCAGTATGCCCGTCAGACGGCCTTCGCACATCACGGCGATGCGGTGCGACAAGCGCAGCACCTCTGGCAGTTCAGAACTGATAACGATGATGGCTTTGCCATCAGCGGCAAGCGCCTGCATCAGGCGGTAGATTTCCGCCTTTGCGCCAACGTCGATGCCGCGTGTGGGTTCGTCGAAAATCAGGATATCGCAATTGCGCAGCAGCCATTTGGCGATGACGATTTTCTGCTGATTGCCGCCAGACAGCAGCCGCACTTCCTGACGGTCTGATGGGGTGCGGATCGCCAGCTTCGCGATGTAATCCTTGGCGGTTTTCTCTAACCCAGCCTCATTCAGCATGCCAACGGCATTGGAAAAGCGCGCAAGGCTTGTCATGCCGATATTGGCCCGAACATCGAGCCCAAGCGCGAGGCCGAAATGCTTGCGGTCTTCGGACAGGTATCCGATGCCGGCATCAACCGCGTCTTTCGGGCTGCGGATCATGGCAGACTTGCCATGCACGATGATTTCACCCGAGTCGCGCGGGTCAGCGCCAAAGATTGCGCGGGCAACTTCGGTACGTCCAGCCCCCATCAACCCGGCAAAGCCAAGGATCTCGCCCTGTTTCAAATTGAACGACACATCCCTGATCGCCCTGCCCCGGCCAAGGCCACGCACCTCTAGCGCCACAGGGGCGGAGGTCAGGTCGGGAATATCGACATGCACGCTTTGCAGATCACGCCCGACCATCATGCTGATGATGGTCTCTATCGGGGTATCGGCGGCATGGACAGTCCCCACATAGGCACCATCACGCATGATGGTCACGCGGTCGGAAATGCGGCGGATTTCGTCCATCTTGTGGCTGATGTAGACCACGCCGACGCCTTCGGATTTCAGCCGCCGGATGATCGCAAAAAGCTCATTCGTTTCGGCTTCGTTCAGCGCAGCAGTGGGTTCATCCATGATCAGAATGCGTGACCGGAACGACAGGGCCTTGGCGATTTCAACCATTTGCTGACGCGCAACCGACAGGCTGCGTACCTCGGCCCGTGGGTCGATCTGCACTTTCATCTGGGCGAAGATTGCGTCGGCGTCTGTGTTCAGTCTGTGTTCATCCAAACGGCCAAAGCTGCGGCGCGGCTCGCGGCCGATAAAGATGTTTTGCGCGACAGTAAGGTCATTCATCAGGGCAAGTTCCTGATGAATGATCCCAATTCCCAAAGCCTGTGCTGCGCGCGGGCCGTTGATGGTGGCCGATTCACCCGACACCTCGACCGTGCCGCCGTCGGGTTGGTAGATGCCGGACAGCACCTTCATCAGCGTGGACTTGCCCGCACCGTTTTCGCCCATGAGCGCGTGAACCTCGCCCGGCACCAGATCAAACTGTGCAGACTTCAGCGCATGAACACCGGGGAAATGCTTGTCGATGCCAGACATGCGAACAAGCTGGGTCATGCCTGCCCCCCGATCTGAACCACGACCTTTATCAGCGCCTCCCGATTGGCAACCAAGGCCGGAAATCGCGTGGGCAAATCCTGCAAGGGCAGTGTTTCCGAAATGATCCGTGCCGCGTCGATACTGTCATCAGTCAGTGCTTGCATCACGGTGGCAAAATCTATCGCGGTGGCGTTGCGGCTGCCCATCAGGGTCATTTCGCGCTTGTGAAACTCGGGGTCGGAAAAGGTGATGTCATCTTTGACAACCGACACCAGAACGTACGTTCCGCCATGCGCCACATGGGCAAATCCGGCCTGAATGGCACGCGCATTTCCGGTGGCATCGAACACCACGTCAAAGCCGCCCTCCGGCAATGCGTCGTCAACACCATGCAGATCGGCAAAGCCAAACCCCGCAGCAGCAGCCAAACGGGCCGGGCTGGCATCGCGCAGGTGAACGATTGCGCCGCGCAGCCGTGCAAACAGCGCCACACCAAGGCCGATGGGGCCCGCGCCGGTCACAAGCACGGTATCTCCCGGCTGAGGCGCTGCACGGCGCACGGCATGGGCACCGATCGCCAAAAACTCGGTCAGAACCGCCGCCCCTTTGGGCAGGGCCGAGGCATCATATAGGTTGCCCGATGGCACTGCGATCCGGGCGCACATGCCACCGTCACGATGCACGCCCATCACGGCAATCCCCGTGCAGCAATTCGGCTTGCCTTTGCGACAGGCAGTGCAGGTTCCGCAAGAAACATAGGGGTTGATGACAACCGGCTGACCCTTGGCCCAGCCCTTTGCGGCCAAGGCGACGTGCCCCGATAGTTCGTGGCCAATCACACGGGGGTAGTCCAGAAACGGGTGCTTACCTTCAAAAATGTGGAAATCGGTGCCACACAAGCCAACGGCGTCAATATCGACCAGAACCCAGCCGTCGGGGGCGTTCTGTGGCAACGGGCTTTCGGTCAGCGCAAACTGTCCGGGTGCCACGCAAGTGCCACAAAGCATGGTCTGGGCGACCGAGCCATCCATTTTCCGAACCCCTCCCAAGGTAGCCACTTTGACCACCGACTCAGCCAGTGGTTTTTATCATTAAAGACACAATGGCGTGACGATTTCGACTTGCCAACTGTTTTTAATTTTTTAATTCATAGAAACAGGGACCGATGGGGGAACGACCCGATGGCACGCACCGACACCCGATTTCGACAATCGCATAATGCGATGCTGGATATGCTTTCAACTTTGCCCTTGGGCGCTGGTTTACCCTCAGAGGTGCAGCTGGCCGCACAGTTGGGGGTTTCGCGCACGGTGATCCGGGCTGTCGTGCAAAAGCTGGGCGCAGATGGGATTTTGCAGGGATCAGGGCGCGAAAAGCGTCTGACGCGGCTGCCAAAGCCAAAAGACCGGCTTTCCCTGCGCGAAGACTACATCGGGCGCGATGAGCTGGAGGCGCGGTTTCTGGATTGGGTTTTGCGCTTTGACGTGCCTGCCGGAACGGCGCTGAACATCACGCAACTGGCGCGTCAGTTCACCGTGCCGCCCCATGCACTGCAAGAATTTCTGGCCAGCCTTGGGCAATCAGGCCTGATCGAGAGGCGGGCGCGCGGCGGGTGGCGGTTGCTGGGGTTCACTGCCGACTATGCGGTGGAACTGTCCGAATTCCGGCAGGTGCTGGAACTGAACGCCATTCGCGCCTTCACCGCCCTGCCGAAGGAGCATGCAGCCTGGACCGCACTGAGCAAAATCCGCGCAGAGCATCTGGAACTACTGGACCGGATAGACCGGGATTTTCACGACTTTTCGCGACTGGACGGGCGGTTTCACTCATTGATCAACTCGGTGGTCAGCAACCGATTTGTGGCTGAGTTTCAAAAGGTGATTTCATTGATTTTTCACTATCATTATCAGTGGGATAAGACGATGGAGCGCTATCGAAACGAGGCAGCGATCCGCGAACATCTGACCATCATTGCCGCGCTGCAAGACCGCGATACACTATCCGCCGAGGCAAGGGCGCGCGGCCATCTGGCCACGTCGAAAGAAACGCTGCTGTCATCGATGCGGGGGCATCATCTGGCATAGGCGCACCACAACCGCTACACATATGCAAACACCCGGAGGATTATGGCCCGCCGCCCCACCATACATGACGTCGCGCGTGAGGCAGGTTTATCCCCGGCGACGGTGGACCGCGTACTGAATGCCCGCGAAAAGGTGCGCGAAGACACCGCAAACCGAGTTTATGATGCCGCCCGCCGGATCGGCTATCACGCCGCCCCACTGATCGGGCAGCGGGTGCAGGACGCGCGGCCAAGGCTGCGTCTGGGCGTGGTGCTGCACAAAGAGCGGCAAGCGTTCTATCAGCAGTTCCGGTCCGAGATCGAAAGGGCCGTCACAGCGGCGGTTGGCGTGCGGGCAACGGTGCAGATTGCCTTTTCCACATCGCAGACCCCGGCAGATTTCGTGGACCTGATGGAGAAAATGGTAGGCAAGGTCGATGCGATCGCAGCAACGGCGGTCGCGCATCCCGAAGTGACCGAAGCGGTGCGCCGGATCAACGCAGCGGGAGTGCCATGTTTTGCGCTGCTCAATGATTTCGCCCAAGGGGTGCGGCAGCAGTATATCGGCATGAACAACATGAAGGTCGGGCGGATCGCGGCCCAAATGATCAGCCTTGCCACGCATCAGCCGGGCAAAATCGCAGTGTTTATCGGTGGGACCCGCTGGCACGGGCACGAATTGCGCGAGACCGGCTTCCGCAGCTATTTCCGCGAACACGCGCCCGATTTCATTGTGCTGGATACGTTGGTCAATCTTGAAACCCGGCAACTGACGTATGAGGCGACACTCGATTTGCTGCGCCGCCATTCAGATCTGCGCGGCATCTATTGCGCAGGTGGCGGCATGGAGGGCGCGATTGCCGCCCTGCGTGAGACACGGGCCGCCGGAGAGGTCGCGCTGATTGTCAACGAGCTGACCCCGGAAAGCCGGGCCGCACTGATCTCGCGCTATGCAACGATGGTAATTTCAACGCCCTTGTCGCGGCTTTGCACCGATCTGGTGGCGATTGCATCGGATACGGTGCAAAGTGGGCTGTCAGCGGTGGGAGGCCAACATTTTCTGACGCCGGACCTGTATCTGCCAGAATCGGTTTGAACAACGCTATCGGTCTGAATGGCGCTAGGGATACCCACGCGCGGTTCCACCATTTTCGGAAACCCAATCGGCAGCCCCTTTGGTCACCGCAGCAAGCACAGCCCGGCCAATCGCCTCGCCCAATGCCGTATGCAGGCCCGCAAAGGCAACCGTGCCAGGATCGGCCGCGATGGCGATGCAATCGGTGCCGGTGCCAGTCGCCCGCCGGCCATCTGGCAGTGCCAGACCGCAGGCCAGTACCGCCGCCGTGCGGGCTTGCGTGGCGATGGTCAGCGCCTCGATCTGCGCGGCTTCGGACAGGCCAGCATCAATCTGCACCAGAATGTTGATGGTGCCATATTGCGTTGACCAGCCGACACCATTGACCGCGCGCCGTGATCCGACAGCCTCGGCATTGCCAAGCCCGACCGTTGCAAGACAGG
The DNA here is from genome assembly GCF_030684215.1 of Pseudotabrizicola sp. GTDB lineage: Bacteria > Pseudomonadota > Alphaproteobacteria > Rhodobacterales > Rhodobacteraceae > Pseudotabrizicola. The sequence goes on along the minus strand of NZ_JAUXOV010000072.1, from coordinate 51,634 downwards.
CAACGTGCGCACCCTCAACCTCGGCATCAGTGCGGACAAAGCGGCTAACATCGCGTGATGTAAGCAGACCAACAGCCCCGGGGTGGCCGTGCGCGGCAAGGTCGCGGGCGAACCAGTCTTCGACGTTAAGATCAGGGGTCAGATCAGCATCGCGCACCTCGCGCCAGACAACATGCTGGGCGGTCGCAAAGCCGGAACGGTAAGGCGCGAATGACAAGACCCGGCGCGGGGCACCAAGATCGGCCACAAGCCATGACGGGCGCAAGTCAACTTCGATCATGGGCCGACGGTATCCATAGGCTGAAACACAGGGCCCGCAGCCGTTTCGGCGCGATAGGATGTCACCCCGAAAACCTTTGCCATCAGGGTGTCGGTCAGAACCGCCTCAGCAGGGCCATCTGCGGCGATGGCACCGGCATGCACCACAATGATGCGCGTGCAATGGCGGGCGGCAAGGCCAAGATCGTGCAACGACACGATAACCGACCGCCCTTCTCGCGCCAGATCGCGGAACACGCGCATCGTGCGGATCTGCTGCGCAGGGTCCAGCCCGGCGATGGGTTCATCGGCCAGCAGCAAGGGCGTATCCTGCGCAAGAGCGCGCGCGATCAGAACGCGGGCCTGTTCGCCGCCCGACAACCCATTTGCCGCGCGATTGCGAAACGCCGCCAACCCCATGCGATCCAGCGCATGATCCACGGTCGGGTGATCCAGGGAGCGACCACGCGCCATCGCACCCAAGGCAACCAGATGGCTTACCGTCACCGGCCACGCAATTTCGGGCGATTGCGGCAACCACGCGGCGGTTGCAGCGCGGGCGATCGGAGAAAGACTGGCCAGTGACGATGTGCCTTCAATCGGCATCAGACCAAGCGCTGCCCGCATCAGTGTGGTTTTGCCTGCGCCGTTTGGCCCGATCAGGCCCACACATTCGCCCGCGCCAACCGATAGCGAGATGTGTTCCAACACCTCGCAAGGCCCGCGTCGCGCAGTCAGACGGTCCAGCATCAACACCGTCATGGCTGCCCCCGCATCCGCCAGATCAGGTGCAAAAACACCGGCGCACCGACCAAGGCCATCAACACACCCAGCTTCAGATCACGCCCCGGCAGAACCATCCGCACTGCAACATCGGCGGCCAGCACCAGTGCCGCGCCGCCAAGTGCCGAGGCCAGCAGCAAGCGTGACGGCCGACCCCCGACCAATGGGCGCAGCAGATGCGGCACCACCAGCCCGACAAAGCCGATGGCTCCCGCCACCGCCGTTGCCGCCCCGACCGACGCCGCAACCCCGCCCAGCAGGATCAGGCGCAGACGGGCCAGATCAACCCCCATCGATGCCGCTGCATCCTCGCCCAGCGTCAACGCCTCCAGCCCGCGCCCGGTTCGGGCCAGCGCCAGCCAGCCCAAGGCCATGATTGGAAGGGCCATCCAGACATGGTCAAACGACCGGTCCGACAGTGACCCCATCATCCAGAACACGATCTCATTCGCCGCAAAAGGGTTGGGCGACAGGTTCAGCACCAGCGAGGTCAGCGCCCCGGTCAGAGCCGACAGCGCAATCCCGGCAAGGATCAGCGTAAACGCTCCGCCTCCCGGCCCGGCCAGAAACAGGATCACCCCCACGCCGACCACGGCCCCGACCAGCGCCGCAACCGGCAAAGCCAGCGTAAAGGCCGCAGCAAACCCGGTTTGCAACGCCAGAACCGCCCCCAAAGCTGCCGAAGATGACACCCCGATCAACCCCGGCTCTGCCAGCGGATTGCGCAAAAATCCCTGCATTGCGGCCCCTGACAGGCCAAGGCTGACACCAACCATCACCGCCAGAATGGCGCGTGGCAGACGGATTTCACGCATCACCATCGTCAGCGGCCCAGCGTCATCGTGCACAAGCGCGGCAAGGCTTTCGCCCGGACCCACCGGGGCCACGCCCGTCACCAAGGACAGCGCGAACAGCACAGCCACAAGGGCGGACAGGCTGGCAATCAGCACGCGGAAACTCATGGCGCGGCACCGAGTGCCTCACGGGCAGCCCGCATCCGAGTCACGGCATCCACCACACCGGGCAGACCGCAGACCCAGTCGCGGTCTTCCAGCGTTTCCCGGCCACCGCGCAGTTGAGTCAGTGCGGGGTGCGACAGGATTTCCTCGGCACGGGAATTGCCGGGATAAGTTTCCCCCACCACGACCAGATCAGGCGCAGACAAGATCAGCGCCTCCAGTGGTAGAAATCCGCCATGGCTCAAGCCAAGTTCGGTGGCCAGATGGCGAAAGCCAGCGGCCTTTATGATGTCACCAGACAGAGAGTTTGCACCGGGTGTGTAGCCATTGGCGGCATAGGTCGCAGCGGTCGGGCCAGCGCCACCCGGCAGGCCAACCTGCGCCAGACCCGCATCAAACCGGGCAACCATCGCGGCGGCTTGGTCCTCACGTCCAAGCGCCCGGCCCATATCAACCATGCCCTGCCGCACATCTGCCAGCGACGAAGCGGGCGGAAAGGTAGCCACTGGTATCCCCAGCCGTTCCAGCATCGAAACCGTCGCACGCGCGGTAAAGGTGCCTGCCAGAACCAGATCGGGTTTCAGCAGATACACTTCTTCGGCAAGGGCACGATTGGCCGGATAGGCCATCGCCGCATCCACCATCACCGACGACCGCGGATCCCGGGCAAGGTGCGACACAGACACAAGCTGACCGGGTGCCGCCAGCAACATCGCCAACTGATCGGTACAAAGGTTTATCGACACGACTCGTTGGGGGGCTGCACCCTGCGCCCAAGCGTTTGCCAGACTACTTGCGGCAAGCACGGCAAAAACACACAGGGCGCGGGAAATCACCACTTTGTCGAAAAACCAACATACGCGGTTCGACCCTGACCGTAATACCCCCATGTTTCGGAGTAGTCCTGATCAAAAATATTCGTAACGCGAGAGGTTACTTGCACATTGTCGGTAAGGTCATACCGAGCACTGACATTGACTACCGTGAAATCTTTGAGCTTCAGCGTGGGAAAACTGCCCCAGAACTGCGTATCATAGGAACCAGCAACATGTCGCAGTTCAGCTGTCACGGCGCCACGTCCGTCGTTAAATTCGGCGGTGGCACGCAATCCCAACTCATGCATCGGACGACGTACAAGACGCGCACCTGCAGCAGAACGGGCGTCGGTATAGGTGTAATCTGCGGCCACACTTAGCCAGTCGGTTGCCTGCATTGAGTAGCCAAGTTCAACACCACGGCGCTTGCTTTTGCCTTCAAGGTTGACGGAGGTGTTTCCAAACCCGGTGATCAGGCTTTTGACGCCGTTGTTGAACAGGGTAACGCTCATACTGCCGCGACCGTTTGCCAATTCGATGTCTGCGCCAATATCGTAGCCCAGACTTTCTTCTGGCTTCAGGTCTGGATTGCCGACGTAAGACCCGGCAAAAAAACCGAACTGTTCAAACATGGTCGGGTTTACAATAGCTTTACCCACTGAACCCCGCAGCCTGATGTCTTGGCCCGGGATTTGCCATGCTGCGGCGATGTTCCATGAGGTCGCATCTCGGAAAACTTGGTTGAAATCGTGGCGAACACCTGCCTGAAGATCGATGCCAGAGTCAAACCGACCCTGATATTCCAAAGCTATGGACTGGCTCTTACGCTTAAAGGCATCTCCACCTGTGAATGACGCGGCGTAGGTTTCACTCTCCTGTTCCAACGCAAAATTCAGTTTTTGGGCAGTTTCGTCCACGGACAGATCACCCAGAGCGAAGCTGCCACTATATTTTACCGCGCTTTGCGTTGCTGAATTGTCGCCGTTTGGGGCGCCCGAATTGAAATAATCCGATCCCTCGTTCATTCCGGACAGCGCAATACGATGCCGCAGGCGTCCATCAATACTCTCGGCCTCCAGCCAGACTGAACCAGCGATTTGATTGCGCCGCGCCGTGAAAGGCGCGTCGATGACATAGTCAGCCGGATCAGCAATCATCGTGCCGAAGGGGATTGTGTCGTCGTAACCGTAGTCCTGCCATGTCCGTCGCAAGGTAAAGCCCGCGTTTACCGTATCACTGAGCCGGTAATCGCCGTTCAAACCAAGCGTCTCCTGATCATTGTATTCGGTGTCACCGCCACTGCGAGATCCATCCTCACCATCCTTGTGACGCGCTGCAAAGGTCAGCGAAATCCCACCTCTTTCATTACGATTGCGAATGAAATAGCTGGCTGCCCGTGTTCCTTGACCACCAAGTTCAAGGCTACCACCATACTCCGTGCCGATTTTCGAGCCCTTTTTGGTGATGATCGATACCACCCCGGCCATTGCGTTCGAACCGTAGATCGTTGATTGTGGCCCACGCAGAATTTCGATCCGATCCACATCTTCTAGCGACAGACCGGTGAGAGTGTAGTCACCGTTGCCGGACTCGTTTAGTTCGACTCCGTCAATCAGGATCAGAGTGTGGTTAGACTCGCCGCCACGGAGCCGAACCTTTGTCTGAGTATCACCAGATGAAACAACCGAAACACCCGGTGCTGCCCGCAGGACCTCTTGCAACGAGGTCACCCCTCGGCGTGCAATTTCTTCGGCCGTTATGACAGTGTAGGCTCGGCCATAGGCCTTCGCCTCAACCGGGAAAATACCACCCGAAATGATGATCTCGTCAAGCACGATATCCTGAGCAACAGCCGGAACGGCGAGGGATGCCACAAGGGCAAGAATGGAAACATGAAGCCTTTTCACGGCATTTGTCCTTTCCGATGGCAAGGCCAGTGGCCTTGCGCGCAACGATTTAGCGTTCGGAAGAGACCCTTCCGCCCGACGATAAGTCGTCACCGCTGCGGAAAAACCGCCTCCGTGGCGCGCCCCGCGCCCGGAAAGGGTGAACATCCAAGCAGGTCTCCTGGCTCACGGGTCTTTGCTCGGTCGACCTTCCCGGCTTGCGCCAGTGGTATATTCGACGTCGCTAACCGCTCACAGTTGCGGGGGCAGCCACGGCCTGAGGTTGCCCCCTTCCGTGTTCCCTTTTCATCCGGCTTGCGACCGGAACTTGAATTGCCGCATTTATTGAACTGCCGATGCCGGAGTCAAGTCTGCACCGCACAATTGCCTCTGCTTTGGCCACTTCGCTCAGGCAACGTGCGTTTACACCCGTGCGTTGCAAGCTGAAGCCAATGAAATGCCGATATAATCGTTTCAGGAAGCTTTCTTGTGAAAAAATTGTCACAAGACGACGATAGATGACTTGTCTGACTCGCTCGCAGGCCTTTAACCTCCACCTATAAACCGCGAATCCGTTCCGGTTGCTCGAGCAGGGGGAACGGCATGGCAAGCGGGAGAGATATGATCAACCGGGAGAGACTCAGATGATGACAAAGAAACTGCTTGGGCTGACGACAAGCCTTGCCCTTGTGCTGACCGCACCGCTGGCTTCGGCGCAGTCAATGGCCGAACTGGAAGCTGCCGCGAAGGCCGAAGGCATGCTGTCCACCATCGCGCTGCCGCATGACTGGTGCGGCTATGGCGGGGTGATCGCCGGGTTCAAGGCGAAGTATCCAGAAATCAAGGTCAACGAGCTGAACCCAGATGCGGGTTCGGCGGATGAGATCGAGGCGATCAAAGCCAACAAAGACAACAAAGGCCCTCAAGCACCAGACGTGATCGACGTTGGTCTGGCCTTTGGCCCGCAGGCCAAATCCGAAGGCCTGACGCAGGCATACAAGGTCGCCACCTGGGACGAAATACCGGATGCGATCAAGGATGCTGATGGCCATTGGTACGGTGATTACTATGGTGTGATGTCGTTCCTTGTGAACACCGACATCGTTGAAAACGTGCCACAGGACTGGGCTGATCTGCTCAAGCCGGAATATGCGGGCATGGTGGCACTGGCAGGCGATCCGCGCGCGTCGAATCAGGCCATTCTGGGTGTGCTGGCCGCTGGCCTGTCCACGGGTGCGGCTGCAGGCGAAGAAGCTGGCAAAGCCGGGCTTGAGTTCTTCAAGGCGCTGAACGACGCGGGCAACTTTGTTCCTGTCATTGGCAAGACCGGCACGCTGGCACAAGGCACCACGCCGATTGTCATCATGTGGGACTACAACGCACTTTCCGCGCGCGACACGCTGGCCGGCAACCCGCCGGTCGAAGTGGTTGTGCCAGCATCGGGCGTTCTGGCCGGGGTTTATGTGCAGGCGATCAGCGCCTATGCACCGCAGCCCAATGCTGCCAAGCTGTGGATGGAATACCTGTATTCGGACGAAGGTCAGCTGGGCTGGCTGAAAGGCTACTGCCACCCCGCGCGCTTTAACGCGATGGCTGCTGCCGACAAGCTGCCGGCTGATCTGATGGAAGCTCTGCCACCGGCAGAATCATATGAGGCCGCCTACTTCCCGACACTGGAAGAAGTTGACGCAAACAAGGCCGCCGTTGTCGGTGGCTGGGATGCGACCGTCGGCGCAAACGTCCAGTAAGATATGAAAGCCGCCTGCCCGGTTTCATGCCGGGCAGGCGGCACTCTTTGATAAGGGGCCGCAAAGCGCCCCACGCAACAGGGGACCGTGATGCCAAAGCAACCGGGGGGCCAGCGCCTTCGCCTGCCGCTTGAGTGGCTGGGCATTCTACCCTTCCTGATTTTCGCCATGCTGTTTCTGATCATGCCCACGATGAAAATCGTGATCGGGGCGTTTCAAACAGCCGACGGCAGTTTCACCCTGCAAAACCTGATCGACCTGAACACCGACTCGATTCGCTCTGCCTATTGGACATCGCTCAAACTGTCGTTTGTAACGGCGCTTTTAGGGTGCGCGATCGGCTTTGCAATGGCGGCAGCCGTGGTTTTTGGCGGCATACCAAAGGGCGTGCGCAATCCGCTGGTGACATTTTCAGGCGTTGCGTCGAACTTTGCCGGGGTGCCGCTGGCCTTTGCCTTTATCGCCACGCTTGGCCCGGTGGGTCTGGTGACAGTCTGGCTGCGCACCGAATTTGGCATCAACCTGCGGGCGATGGGGTTCAACCTGTTGTCGTTCTGGGGTCTGGTGATCACCTATCTGTTCTTTCAGATCCCACTAATGATCCTGATCATCATTCCTGCGCTGGACGGGCTGAAGCGCGAATGGCGCGAGGCGGCGGCAGTTCTGGGCGCCACGGGTGCGCAATACTGGCGCATGGTGGCATTACCGATCCTGTTCCCGTCACTGCTGGGCACATTTGCGCTGCTGTTTGCCAATGCCTTTGGCGCGGTGGCTACGGCCTTTGCCCTGACCGGACCGCAGCTGAACATTGTCCCGATCAAGCTGTTTGCGCAGATCCGCGGTGATGTGCTGGGCAACCCAAACCTTGGCTACGCGCTGGCATTCGGGATGATCGTCATTACGGCCTTGGCGAATTTCCTTTATATCTGGCTGCGCGTGCGGTCTGAAAGGTGGCTGAAATGACCCGCTTTTTCGCTTGGGGCACGTTTCTGCTGGGCTGTGTGTTCTTTGCGCTGCCCCTGATCGGGATGACCGAGTTCAGCCTGAAGATGCGGCGCGGCGAGTATTCGTTCGACGCCTATCGCCGCGTGTTCGAAGATCAGCGGTTCTGGGATACGTTCAGCTATTCTCTGATTCTTGCTGCTGCAACAATTGTCGTGGGCGTGCTGCTGGTGGTGCCCACGGCCTATTGGGTGCGGCTGAAACTGCCGCAGGCCCGCCCGGTGATCGAGTTCATCACTTTGCTGCCGTTGGTTATCCCGGCCATTGTGATCGTGTTCGGCTATATCCGGCTTTACAACACCTCCAGCTTTCTACCGCTGACCGGCTCTGCGCTTGGCACCGATATTCTGCTGACCATGGGCTATACCACTCTGGCCCTCCCCTACATGTATCGATCCGTCGATACTGGATTGCGCACAATTGATGTCGCCACCCTGACCGAGGCCGCACAAAGCCTTGGTGCCGGATGGGTCACAATTTTGGCGCGGATCATCCTGCCCAATGTGATGGTAGCGGTGTTGTCGGGCGCGTTCCTGACACTTGCAATCGTGCTGGGCGAATTCACCATGGCGGCGCTTCTCAACCGCCCGGCCTTTGGCCCGTTCATGCAGCTTTTGGGCGCCAACCGCGCCTATGAGCCGCCCGCGCTGGCGGTGATCGCCTTTGCCATTACCTGGGGCTGTATGGGGTTGATGCAGCTTGTCACCCGGTTCTCAAAACACGAAAGAGCGAAAGCCTGATGTCCTTCCTGACCATGACCAATCTTGAAAAGCTTTTTGGCCAGAACCGCGTGGTCAAGGATTTCAGCCTGTCGGTTGAAAAGGGCGAATTCATCTCGCTGTTGGGGCCGTCGGGCTGTGGCAAGACCACAGTGCTGCGGATGGTGGCGGGCTTTGAATCCCCCACCGCTGGAGGGATCACGATTGACGGCAAGGATGTGACCGGGCTTAAGGCCAACTCGCGCAATATCGGGATGATGTTTCAGGCTTATGCGCTGTTTCCCAACATGACCGTGGCCGACAACGTGGCCTTTGGGCTAAAGGTCAAGGGCGCGCCACGGGCCGAACGCGATGCCCGTGTGGCCGAAATGCTGGCGCTGATCGGGCTTGAAGATCTGGGCGCGCGCTTTCCGTTTCAGCTGTCTGGCGGGCAGCAGCAGCGTGTGGCTTTGGCGCGGGCGCTTGCCCCGCGGCCTTCGGTGCTGTTGCTCGATGAGCCCTTGTCAGCACTAGACGCCAAGGTGCGGGTGTCCTTGCGCAACCAGATCCGGCAAATTCAGCAGGATCTGGGGATCACCACCATCTTCGTGACCCATGATCAGGAAGAAGCCATGAGCATTTCTGACCGGATCGTGGTGATGAATGGCGGTGTGGCCGATCAGGTCGGCGCTCCATTTGAAATCTATAACCGCCCGCGCACAAAGTTTGTGGCGAATTTTGTCGGCACGCTGAACACCTTTGAGGTGGAGGTGACTGATCCGACCACAGGCCGGGTGACGCTTGCGGGTCAGGGGTTGAGCCTGCCCAATGCACCGCTTGCAGCGCATGTGGGTGAGAAATTGTCAGTCGCGCTGCGCCCCGAGGCGTTGCGTCTGGGCCGCCTGCCCGACGCCGAGGCGCTGTTGACGGCAAAGGTGACGGATGTGAACTTCATGGGGTCGGTGATCCGGCTCAAGGCCGATCTCGCCGGGGCCGCCGTGTCGCTCGACACCTTCAACCGCCCCGACACTCCGCCTCCCGTGGTGGGCAGCGAGGTGGAGGTCAGCCTGTCTGGCCGTGATTTCATCCTCTTGCAGGCGTAGGGCGGGGTTCACCCCGCCACCCTACCCCCAATTCACATACAGGCGTCGAACAGCGCTCGGGTGTTCTGCTTCGTCATTTCAATCGGGTTGCCGCCGCAAGACGGGTCTTCCAGCGCCATATCGGTCAACATGTCCAGATCTTCGGGTTTGACGCCCATCGCGGTCAGGTTGGCCGGAATGGACAGCTCGGCGCGCAGGGCCATGATGGCCGCGCGGAACCCGTCAAAGCCGCCTTTGATGCCAAGATAGGCAGCGGCCGCATTGATCCGGTCTTCAATCGCAGCACGGTTGTAGTCCAGCACCATCGGCATCACCACCGCATTGGTGGTACCGTGGTGGGTGCCGTATACCGCGCCGACAGGGTGCGACAGGCTGTGGATCGCGCCCAGACCTTTCTGGAACGCAACCGCGCCCATGGCCGCCGCACTCATCATATGGCCACGCGCCATCAGGTTGGTCGGGTCTTTGTAAACGAGGGCCAGGTTTTCAAACACCAGCCGCATCCCTTCCAGTGCTATGCCTTGGCTCATCGGGTGGTAGAACGGGCTGCAATAGGCTTCAAGACAATGGGCAAGCGCGTCCATTCCGGTGCCTGCGGTGATGAACTTTGGCATCCCCACGGTGAGGGCCGGGTCGCAGAGCGTGATCGCAGGCATCAGTTTTGGGTGGAAAATGATCTTTTTCTTGTGGGTTTCCGAATTGGTCAACACGCCCGCACGCCCAACCTCAGACCCGGTGCCTGCGGTGGTTGGCACGGCCAGAATGGGTGCGATCTTGTCACCATCGGCACGGGTAAACCAATCGTCGACATCTTCCAGATCCCACACGCTCAGGTCTTTGCGCTGATGCGCCATCAGGGCGATCATTTTGCCCAGATCCAGCGCCGACCCACCACCAAAGCAGATCACGCCATCATGGCCGCCCGCGAGAAAGGCGGCGATGCCGTCGATCATGTTGCGCTCGTTCGGGTTCGGGTCCACTTCGGAAAACACCGCGCGGCCCAGACCTGCGGCGTCCAGCACCGACAGCGCCTCTGCCGTGATCGGCAGGCTGGCAAGCGCCTTGTCTGTCACCAGCAGTGGCTTTGTCAGGCCGATGCTTTTGGCATGATCGGCCAGTTCGGAAATCCGGCCCACGCCGAATTTGATGGCGGTCGGGTAAGACCAGTTGCGGTTTGGCACGCCGTGCGACATGAGGTCAGACTTTCTTGAGGTGATAGGATTTCGGGCGGGTCACCGAATGGAAACCCAGATAAGACAACGAATTACCGCGACCGGTGTTCTTGCATCCGGTCCAGCACAGCGCCGGGTCAAGGTAATCGGCGCGGTTCATGAAGATGGTGCCGGTCTCGATCTGTGCGCCGATTGCGGCGGCGGTATCGTAATCCTGCGTCCAGATACTTGCGGTCAGACCATATTGACTGTCATTCATCAGCGCGATGGCTTCGGCGTCGTCTTTTACCTTCATGATGCCGACGACGGGGCCAAAGGATTCCTCTGTCATCACCCGCATGGTGTGATCGACATTCACCAGAACCTGCGGCGCAAGGTATGCGCCGCCATCATCGGCGGGGAAGTTCGCGGGGTCGATCAGCGGCTTGGCACCGGCGGCGACAGCTTCGGCCACCTGATCACGCACGACTTTTGCAAAGCGCGCATGGGCCATAGGGCCCATCGTGCTGCCCGCGTCAAACGGGTTGCCGAGTTTTAGCGCATTGGTCCACGCCACCGCCTTTTCGACAAATGCATCATATAGGGACTCGTGCACATAAATCCGCTCGATTCCGCAGCAGCATTGGCCCGCGTTGAACAACGCGCCATCCATCAGCGTATCGACAGCCGCATCAAGATTGGCATCCGCCCGCACATAGCCGGGGTCTTTGCCCCCCAGCTCTAACCCCAAGGGCGTGAATGTGCCCGCCGCCGCACGCTCCATCGCCTGCCCGCCCGCAACGGATCCGGTGAAGTTGATGAAATCAAACGACCGCGCCTTTATCAGGGTCTCTGTCGTGGCATGGTCCAGCACGATGTTCTGGAACACATCGTCAGGCACACCCGCCGCATGAAACGCCTCGGCTAGCCGTTCACCCACCAGCATGGTCTGGCTGGCATGTTTGAGCACAACCGTATTGCCCGCGATCAGCGCAGGCACCAGCGTGTTGATTGTGGTGAGGTATGGGTAGTTCCACGGGGCCACGATGAACACCACGCCCAGTGCCTCGCGCGCGAGGTAGCGGCGGAAAGTGTCGCTGTCTTCGACGACCTTCGGGGCCAAAACCTCGGCAGCGATCTCTGACATGTATTCGGTGCGAGCATTCACGCCGCCGAACTCACCGCCAAAACGGGTCGGGCGGCCCATTTGCCAGGCGAGTTCTTCGACGATCACGTCCTGCATCTGGTTCAGCCGGGCGACGCCTGCCTTTACCAAAGCGATGCGGTCTTCCAGCGACCGGGCCGCCCAGGCCTTTTGCGTGGCCCGGGCGCGGGCAACCGCGGCTTGCGCGGCGTCCAGCGTAAGCGGTGTGCGCTCGGCATATACCCGGCCGTCGACCGGAGAGATCAGTTGAATGGGCTTCATGTTCCGTCCTCGTAGAGCGGGATTCACCCCGCCATTCCCTTGCATCAGCGGCGGGGTGAACCCCGCCCTACCCTCAGGCCCGCTCCAGCAGGCGCTGCAATTCGAAATCAGTCACCACGCGGTCCGCTTCGCCAATTTCCCAGCGGGCGGCATGCGTGTAGTGATCCACCACGTCACCGCCAAAGGCCGCGCGCAGCATGGCAGAAGCATTCAGCAGATCTGCCGCTTCGCGCAGGTTGTGCGGAATCTCGCGGATGCCTGTGGCGGAATACATGTCACCCTTCATCTCGGGCTCCAGCTCCAGCTTGTCCTCTATACCGGCCAGACCGGCGGCCAGCAGGGCGGCGCAGGCAAGGTAGGGGTTCACGTCACTGCCGGGGATGCGGCATTCGACCCGAACGGCTTTTGTGTGCGCGCCACAGACGCGGAAGCCTGCGGTGCGGTTGTCGGCGCTCCACACGGCTTTGGTGGGGGCGAACATACCGATGGTAAAGCGTTTGTAGCTGTTGACGTAGGGCGCCAGAAACGCCGTGATTTCCTGCGCATGCGCCAGTTGCCCGGCCAGAAAGTGCTTCATCGTGGCCGACATGCCATGTGCGTCATCGTGGTCATAGAACGCGGGCTCGCCGTCTTTGGTCCACAGGCTTTGGTGAACGTGGCTGGATGACCCCGCCTTGCGGTGATCATACTTGGCCATGAAGGTCACCGACTTGCCCTTGGCATGTGCTATGTCCTTGACCGCTTGCTTTACCACGATGTGGTTGTCAGCAGTGTCCAGCGCGTCGGAGTAGCGGTAGTTCACCTCGTGCTGGCCGGCATCCGCCTCACCCTTGGTGTTTTCCACAGGGATTCCAGCAGCATACAGCCCGTTGCGCACGTCGCGCATCAGGCCTTCTTCCTTGGTGGTCTGGAAGATGTGGTAATCCTCGTTATAGCCCGAAATCGGCTTCAACCGTGACAGCCCGCCATCGCGCAGGTCTTCATAGGCGTTCTCGAAGATATAGAATTCCAGTTCCGTCGCCATCATCGGCTCAAACCCAAGCGCGCGCGCGCGGGCAACCTGACGCTTCAAGATAGCGCGGGGGCTTACGTTGATGTCTTCCTTGCCAGCATGATCCATCAGATCGGCCAGCACCAGTGCTGTGCCGGGCAGCCATGGCAGCACCCGCATGGTGTCAAGGTCGGGCTTCATCATATAGTCGCCGTAGCCCTGCTCCCACCCGGCGGATTTATAGCCCGGCACGGTGGTCATCTCCATGTCCACAGCCAGCAGGTAGTTGCAGCAATGGGTTTCTTTATACCCGCTGCTCAGGAAAAACGCCGCGTGAAAGCGTTTGCCCATCAGACGCCCCTGCATGTCCACAGCGGCCACCAGAACCGTGTCGATCGTGCCTGCGTCCACCAATTCGCGCAAAGCGTCCAGCGTCAGATTGCCCGGCATGTCCCATCCCCGTCGTTCGATTTTTTTGATCATATTCTTGCGTAGCAAGGGGCGCAATGCATGCGCCCCCATCGGTTACAATCCCCGTGATCAGTCGTAGCGATACGGACGACCCGCCTTGTTCTGAACGTCGTTGTATTCCTTGAAGATCGCCACAACCTTGGCTTTCACTTCGGATTCCGCCGCGATTTCATCCCAGAATGTGACAGCCGCCGCTTCGACGGTGGCCCATTCTTCATCCGGTATCGTGGTCAGTTGCAGCTTGCCGCCATTCAGGCGCAGATCAGCCTCGCCCGCCCAATACCAGTGCTGGCGGTAGTAGTGCGACTGCTCAAAGCAAGTGGCCAGCATTTCCTGCAAATGCGGTGGCAGGGCGTTCCACTTGTCCATATTGGCAAAGAAGTGCCCGATCCACGCGCCCGAGATATTGTTGGTCAGGAAGTAGTTGGTCACATTCGACCAGCCCACGGTATAAACCTCGGTGATGCCAGACCATGCGATGCCGTCAAGCTCGCCGGTTTGCATCGCGACTTCGATATCTTCCCAAGGCAGGGTCACCGGCACCACGCCAAACTGGGTCAGGAAGCGGCCGGCGGTCGGGAAGGTAAAGATACGTTTGCCTTTCAGGTCAGCCAAGCTGTTGATCGGGTCTTTGGTCGAGAAATGGCACGGATCCCACGCGCCAGCCGAGATGTGCTTGACGCCAACCTTGGCGTATTCTTCCTCCCAGATCGCTTTCAGGCCGTATTTGTTGAACAGCGCGGGCACGTCGAGGCTGTAGCGCAGAGCCATTGGGAAATAGCCGCCGAACACGGTGACTTCGGTGGGTGACGCCATGGAATCATCGTCCGATTGCACGCAGTCGATGGTGCCGCGCTGCATGGCCTGAAACAGCTCTCCGGTTGGGACAAGCTGATCGGCATAGAACAGTTCAATCTCCATCTGGCCAGCGGCCATCCGGTTAAAGGCCTCGATGGCGGGTTTCACCACCTCTTCGCCCAGTGCGGCCCCGGCATAGGTCTGCATACGCCATTTGATCACGTCCTGCGCGCGGGTAACCGCGGGCGTGGCAAGCGTGGCGGCCCCGGCACCAACGGCAAGGGTGGCGCCTTTGGTCAGGAAGGAACGTCTGGATGTTGTCATCTGTGATACCTCTTGTTGGTGGGTTGGGCGGGCGCGGTGTGTCCGCGCCTCAATTCAGGTCTCAGTTTCGATAGATCAGGTGCGGCAGCCAAAGCGCGATCTGCGGAAAGGCCATGATCAACCCAAGGGTAAAGATCATCACGCCGACAAACGGGGTAACCGAACGATAGATATCGCCCATGGTAATTTCCTTGGGCGCAAAGGCCCGCATCAAAAACAGGTTATAGCCAAAGGGCGGAGTCAGGTAAGCAATCTGGCAGGTGATGGTGTAAAGAACCCCATACCAGATCAGCACATCCTGACGCGGCAGGCCAAGGTCCAGCGTGGCAACCAGCGGCACATACAAGGGTGCCACGATGACCAGCATGGCGGTGTCATCCAGAAACATTCCCATGAGCAGGAACGACAGCTGCATCAGGATCAGGATGGTCCACGGCCCCATGTGCAAACGGTCCACAAACAGCGCCTCAACTGCCTTTACCGCGCCGAGGCCGTCGAACACCGCGCCAAAGGACAAAGCGGCAAGGATCACCCACATGAACATGCAAGTGATGCCAAGGGTATTGCGGGTCGCAACCTCAAAGACGTGCCGGGTAAAGGTGCCCTTGATCACCGCACCGATTACTGTGGCCGCAACCCCGATGACGCTGCTTTCAACCAGACTGGTCCAGCCGTAGATAAATGGCAGCATCATCGCGCCGAAAATGATGAACGGCAAAAGCCCGGCGCGCAGGCTGAGCAGCTTGTCAGCAAGCGTGATCTGCGCGCGTTCCTCAACACTCAGCGCCGGGCCAAGATGCGGCTGAAAGCGGCAGCGAATGGTGATATACAAGATAAACATCGACGCCATCAGCAGCCCCGGCATCAGCCCAGCCAGCCACAGTTCAGACACCGGTGCGCGGGCGATCATGGCGTAAAGCACCAGCACAACCGAGGGCGGGATCAGGATACCAAGGCTCGACCCGGCCTGTATGACGCCAGTGACCATGCGCTTGTCATAACCGCGCCGCAGCAGTTCAGGCAGCGCAATGGTAGACCCAATCGCCATGCCAGCCACCGACAGACCGTTCATCGCGGAAATGAGCACCATCAGCAAGATAGTCCCGACCGCCAACCCGCCACGCACCCGGCCAAACCACAGGTGGAACATGCGGTACAGGTCATCAGCCAGCTTGGATTCCGACATCACGTAGCCCATGAACACGAACATCGGCAGCGACAGCAGCGGATACCAGCGCATCAGCTTCATGGTGGCGGAGAAACCCATCTGCTCACCGCCTTGCCCCCAAAGCGACAGGGCCGCCACCACGGCGACAAAGCCGATGATGCCGAAGACCCGTTGCCCGGTCATCATCATCAAAAGCATGGTCGAAAACATCAGGGCCGCGATCATCTCATAGGGCATCAGATGGTTTCCCCACGGATGGTGGCCACGTCACGCAGCAGCGCGGCAAGGGCTTGCAGCAACATCAGGAAAAAGCCCACGCACAGGATCACCTTGATCGGCCAAAGATAGGGGCGCCATGCGGTCGGGCTGCGTTCATTGTATTGCAGCGAATACAGGGTGGAATCGATCGCACCCCATAGCATGACACCCAGATAGAAAATCAGCGCCAGCACCGTGATGGCATCCCACCACGCGCGGCGGACCGGGCTTTGCTGAGCATAGAACAGATCCATCCGCACATGGCTGCCCATCTGCATGGCATAGGGACCGCCCAGCACGAAATAGGCCACCATCACAAACTGCGCCATTTCCAGCGTCCAAAGCGACGGCGTGCCCGATGCCTTGCTGATGGTGGACCACATCAGAATGCCCATCAGCACGAACAGCAGATACATCGCCATCCGGCCCACACCGTAATTCAGCTTTTCCACCAGTCGCACAAAGAAAATGGCAAGTCGCGGCATAGCTTACCCCTCTGCCACGGCAAGCAGCGCCCGTTGCAGCACGGGGGCCAGACTGTCGGCCATCACCGCAACCTGTTCAGGGGTCGCGATCAGGTCATTGCGGATTTCCAGCATGGCATTCAGCAGCCCGTAGGGCGTTGCATGCAGGCGCAAGGTATGGGTGACGCCATCGGCAGCAGAATAGGGTTTGTTCAGCGCGCAACCCAGATCGGTTTTTGCTTGGGCATCGGCCACAATCGCCCGTGACAGGCGATCATCAGCATCGTGGATCACCCCGAATTCCACCGCGCGCGCCTGTCCGTGGTAGACCGGGGTAAAGGAATGGATGGTGACAATCACCGTCGCCCGTCCAAGCGCCAGACGCCGTGCAATTTCGCCGTGCAGGGTGTTGTGAAACGGCAGATACAGCGCTTCGGTCCGGTGCAGACGGCTTTCGGGGGTCAGGGCATGGTTGCCGGGAATGTCATGCACCTCGGACCGCGCAGCCATGGCGTCGGGGCGGTCGGGTCCACGGTTCAGATCATAGATCAGACGACTTACAGGAGCATGAACCAGCGTGGCATCAAGCCGAGCCGACAAAGCGCGCGACAGATCCAGCGCGCCCGGATCCCATGCAATATGGTCGCTGCGTTGCGCATCCGTCAGCCCAAGCCCGCCCCACGGGTCGGGAAAGGCGTTGCTGGCATGTTCACATACCAACAAAATTGGACTCGCAGCATCGCGATGTTCGACACTGGCCGTAAAAGACGGCTGGGTGGAATGCAGGCTCATCAGTGACTCGGACCCCATGATTGCCACCCTAGGCTTCTTGATCTGGCACGGTTCTGTCAAGAATTTTTCTTCTGCACAATTTCTGTTACAATAATTTCGGAAATCAGGCAGAGTGGTTTGCAACCAACCTTGTTGCCCGGCAAAATCACGGGCCAAACTGGCAAGAAAGGCAGGCACATGGACCTCCCCTTGGGTGTCGAAGACAGGATGCGTGCAGCCTTGCCAGAGCTGACACGGGCCGAGCGACAGGTGGCCACGCATATTTTGCGCCATTATCCGGTGGCAGCACTCGGGTCGATCACCGCTTTGGCACGCGCGGCCGAAGTGTCAACGCCAACAGTTGTGCGCCTGTGTCAAAAGATGGGCTATCGTGGCTATCCAGACTATCAGTCGGCCCTGCGCGGAGAATTGGGGGCGATGCTGGAATCGCCCTTGGTCAAGCATGATCGCTGGGCTGGTGGCGCGCCGGACACCCATATTCTGAACCGGTTTGCCGATGCGGTGGTGGCCAATCTTCAGGCCACGCTCAGCCAGATCGACCATGACGATTTCGACGCCATTGCCAACCTGCTGGCCGACCCGTCGCGCCGCATCTTTGCAATGGGCGGCCGCATCACCCATGCCCATGCCGACTACCTTGTGTCGCTGATGAAGGTGGTCCGCCCCGAGGTGACGCTGCTATCGGATATGTCAAACACCTGGCCGCCCGCGCTGCTGGACATGAAGGCGGGCGATGTGCTGGTGGCGTTTGACATTCGCCGCTATGAAAACTCGGTCCTGCAACTGGTGGAACTGGCCGTGGAACAGGGGGCCGAGGTGGTGGTGATCACCGACCGCTGGGTCAGCCCCGCCGCCGCCCACGCCCGCCACACCCTGACCGCCCATATCGAGGCACCTTCTGCATGGGATTCAACCGTCTCAATTCTGGTGCTGATTGAAACGCTTTTGGCCAGCGTGCAAAGCCGGACATGGGCCGAGACTGAAGGGCGGATGAAGCGGCTGGAAACGCTGTATGACCGGTCCCGGTTCTTTCGCCGCTACCGTTAAGGCACCCGTGGCGCAGAACGCCACGGGCCAACACATTTGCGCAACGTCGGTTCAGTGCCCCATGGCGGAATGATCAGCGCCAGTTGACGGATCAACGCTGAACTCAACCTCCACTCGACCTGCATGTTTAAAGATCAGTGTGGCAGGCACCATCTGGCCTTCGATCATCGGCTCGGTCAGGCCCATGAACATGATGTGCATGCCGCCACGCTCCAGCAACACCGTCTCTCCGGCGGGGATGTCGATGGCATCCACATGCATCATCTTGGCGATGCCATCAGCGCTGTGGATGGTGGTGTGAAGTTCGGAATGCTTGACCGATGGCACCTCAATGCCGATCAGGCGGTCGTCGGTGGTGCCCTCATTGGCAATACCCATAAATCCCCCGGCCGATTTGGCAGAGGCCCTCGGCGCTAGTATGTGGGGGTGAATGATTTCCAGATCGCCTGCGGTCACGCCATGCGCCTGGGCTTGCGCAGGAGTGGCCAGCATCATGGCGGCGCACAGCGCCACAAGCGGCTTTTGCAGCGATTGGAAAGACAGAACAGAACGGAAAACGGATGCGATTTGCATTGTAATTGCCTTTTTGGCTTGGGCTCGGCTTTCGCCGGCTGTCAGGACTGAAGTAACGGTTCAGACTGGATCAAGCCAAAGGCGGCGCACGCGGCGCGTGAGCGGGGTCATGCACAGCAGCGATGGTTTGCCGCGCGCGCGGCGCAAGAACCACGGCAACCAGCTGCAAATCAGCATCGCGCAGCAGGCAGGTATTGGCAGGCACCAGTGCCGCGCCCGCAACTGTGCAGACCGGGCAGTGTTCTGCCATTGCAGATTGTTCAGGCCCGGACGTTCCGCAAAGATCGGGCAGGCCAAAGCCAGCAGCCAGAAAGGCCTGAACCGAAGCCTCTTGTTGCGAGGGCGCACGGTGCCCAAAGCCTGTGACACCCAAAGCCATTGCCAGAAGGGCAACCAGCGCAAAGCTGCGCAACCTTATGATCAGGGACAAGGCCATCCCTGCGACATGCCGCAAATTGCGCGGCAAATCAACGGGGCACTGTGTCACGAGGCATCAGGCTGACGCGCACCTGCCAGCGTGCGCCAAACCCGCGCATAGGCGGCCAATCTGGGGTCAGGCATCATCGCACCCCGGTCATCGGCTGTGGCCTTGGGCCGGGCGAAAAGCATCGCCGCCCCAACCGCTGTGCCCGTGCGCATCGAGGACGACAGGACAGACCGCCCGGTTGCGGCGTGCAACATGGTGCAAAACCACGGGTTAGATGCAAAAGGCCCCTCAATGATACTGGGGCCATCCGCGCCAATGGCCGCCAAAGATTCTGCTGTCATCAGCGCAAGGTAGTAGCCCAGGGCGACCTCGCGCTGCGGATCGGTCATGGGATCGTTGGCCCAGCGGTGCGGCATCCCCTGAAACGGGCCACTTTCAGGCACGACAGAGGGCAACAGCATAACCCGCTTTGCCAGCACCTGATCTGCATCTGCCACCCCTGCCACGGCGGGCTTGCCTGATTGCACCAGATCATACTCCCGCCCACCCATGAACCGGGCCGAGGGCACGGCATCGCCAAAGGCGTTCACGTTGATCAGCGTATCGCGCGACGGGTCCAGCGTGACCGGGTGGCCGCCGACCGCCATCGACACCACCCAGGTTCCGGTGGAGACCACGGCAAACGGGGCTTGCCGCCCAAGCAGATGCGGCAGCAACGACGCGTTGCTGTCATGCAGGCCGCACAACACCGCGACCGGGCCGATGCCAAGCGTGGCCTGCAAATCGGGCAGCAGCGTGCCAAGCACGTCACCGGGTGCCCGCGCTGGGGCCATCTTTTCTGCCAGACCAAGCGCTGCGGGCAGAGTGGAAAAGCCGTGCGTCATGGGGGCCCAAAGGTCGGTATGACAGCCAAGCGAGCAGATATCGCTGGCAATTTGCCCGGTCAGCTTGTGGCCCCAGTATTGCGGCCACATCAGCACATGTCGGATACGGTCGCGCAACGTGGGGTCTTCGCGCAGTTGCCAAAACAATTGCGCGCCCAGATTAAGGCCAAGCGGCAGCTTAGGACTGCCTGTCTCGGAAAACGACGGACGAATCTGGTCATAGGCGTCCCGGGTGGTGTCTGGCCCTGCGTGTTCATAATCCAGAACCGGGGCCGCCAATGCGCCATTGCCATCAAGCAGGGCGGCGCAGGCGCCATGCGTGGTCACGCAGATCGCGTCAATCCCATGGCTGGTGGCTAGCTCTGTCAAAGCGCCCCGCAAAAAGGCCCATTGGCCATCGGTATGAAAATGCGGCCAAGGGGGGCCGGGCAGCACACGGTTGGGCGCAGTGCGCACGGCCACTTCGGTCAGGGTCGCCAGATCAACCAAGGCCAGCTTGACGTTGGTTTTGCCGATGTCGATGATCGCCGCGTGAGTCATGGCATGTGAAACACGGTAACCAGCGGCACGGCCACGGGTTCATTGTCTGGCTTGGTTTCCATGATATCAGCCATATGCGCCCACCAGCGTTGCATCACCGGATGTGCAGGCAAAGTGGCCATCGTGTGGTCTTCACGCCGCCACAGAACGCCGAACAGGATACGGCTTTCGCGGTCCAGATGGATGGAATAATCCTGCACCCCCGCCTGTTTCAACAGGCCCACCACTTCCGGCCATATCTCATCATGGCGGCGGATATATTCAGCCTCGGCCCCTGGATTAAGACGCATTGTAAAGGCGTATTTCTCCATCATCCTCTCCTCAGCAGCCGGGGCAATGCGATGACGACGATCAGCAGGACGCCGAGGAAAATGCTCATCACTATTCCCGGCACGTTCAGCAAGCCAAAGCCAAAGGTGACCATGCCCATGATTAGCGCCGCCAGAAAAACGCCTGCAACACTGCCTGCCCCCCCTAGGATGCTGACACCGCCAAGCACAACCATGGTCACGATCTCCAGCTCCCATCCGGTGGCAATCGACGGGCGGGTGGACCCAAGGCGCGAGGTAAGGCAGACGGCAGCGATCCCGCTCATCACCCCGGTCAGCAGGAACAGGATAAACCGCACACGCGCCACTCGAATTCCAGAAAACTGGGCGGCGGTGGCGTTGTTGCCGATGGCAAAGACTGCACGGCCAAAACTGGTGCGGTGCAAAAGCACATAATAGACCACGGCCATTGCTGCAAACAACGCCAGCTCAAAGCTGATCACCCACCAGACATAGCCTTGGCCAAAGAACTTGAAGCTGGCTGGATAGCCAGTAAACGCCTTATCTCCAAGGATGATATAGGCAACCCCGCGAAACAAGCTCATAGTGCCAATCGTCACCACAATCGACGGCAGACCAAGCCCGGCCACCAGCGCCCCGTTGATCGCGCCACACAAAAGACCGGTGCCAATCCCGATCAGCACCAGCACGGGGGTATCGGCCCCCGCAGCCATGGCCACCCCCATCGCGGTGGACGAAAGCGCAATGATCGACGCGACCGACAAATCAATATCGCCCGCGATGATCAGCATCGCCATGGCAAAGGCGATCAGCGCCTTTTCGGTGAAGTTGAAAGTGGCATCCGACAGATTCCACACATTCAGGAAATAGGGCGACGCAAAGCTGTTGGTGACAAAGACCGCGATGGCCACGGCCACCAATATCGCCTCCCAACTGCGCAAGGCGCGGGTGGCGGGCGATTGCAGACGATCAGGAATGATGCGGTGATGCGGGGTCATCTGGCCTCGGCTGATTTGAGGATGATACGGCCGGGCGCGCGCGCTTGGGTGGCGTTAAAGGTGACCGCCAGTACAATAGCTGCGCCAGAAATCGCCATCTGCCAAAAGGGCGAAATGCCGACAACAGGCAGCGCGTTCTTGATGACGCCAAGGAACAACGCGCCAAGGACCGCTCCGGCAACCGTGCCCGCCCCTCCCGCAATCGCCACGCCACCGATCACACAGGCGGCAACCACGTCGAGTTCAAACCCGCCTGCAATATCGACATAGGCCACGGCATAGCGTGCAACCCAAAGATACCCCGCCAAGCCCGCCAAAGCGCCGGAGATGACAAAGGCGGAAAACTGGGTGCGACCCACGTTGATACCAGCATAAACGGCGGCATGCGGGTTGCCGCCCACGGCATAGAACGACCGGCCCAGCGCGGTGCGGGTCAGCACCACTGTGAACAGGATTATCAGCGCAATCGCCATCCAGCTCATCACCGGCAGGCCCAGCAGAACGGTGCGCGGCAGCGCCTTGAAACCGTCAGACATCTGATGCGCGTTCACCCACTTGCCATCGGTGATCAGAAAAATCGTGCCGCGAAAAATCGTCATCGTGCCAAGCGTCACAACAATCGAGGGGATACCCAGCTTCCACACCAGCACCCCGTTGACCGCCCCAAGCCCCGCACCCAAGGCAACAACGCCCATCAGGATCAGGGGCAATGGCACGCCCGCCCCATTCATCAGCGCCGCCACCATGCCGCATAACGCAAGATTGGCAGCCACCGACAGATCAATGCACTTTGTCAGAATTACAATCATCTGACCGATGGCCAGAATGATCAGCGGCGAGGTATCGTTGAGCACATTGGCAAGGTTTGCGGGCCGCACAAAGGCCGGGAACCGCGCGGCAACAACACCGATCAGCAGAAGAATTGCCAGCGCCAAAAGCGCCTCGCGGGATTTCAGCAGGCTCATGCCGCCACCGCCAATCCGGCGGCGGCGCGCACCAGAGTTTCGGGCGTCATCCGGTCGCCCGCGACCTCATCCACGATACGGCCTTCGCGCATCACGATCACCCGGTCAGACATGCCCAGAATTTCCGGGATTTCCGAACTGACCATAATCACCGCCAAACCTTGCGCCGCCAATTCGGCCATGAACTCGTGCACTGCCGCTTTGGACCCGATGTCGATGCCCTTGGTCGGCTCGTCCAGAATGATCACGCGCGGCTGGGTCGCCAGCCATTTGGCGATGACAACCTTTTGCTGATTGCCGCCCGACAGAAGCCCCACATCCTGATCCAGACTGGCGGCGCGCAGATCCAGCCGCCCGGTATAGTCGCGCGCCAGCTTGAATTCTTCGGCCAGACGCAAGAACCCCGCGCGCGATGTGCGAGACAGCGACGGCAGTGTGACGTTCTGAAATATCGGCAAACCCTTGACCGCGCCCTGCTTGCCGCGATCTTCTGGCACATAGACGATGCCCGCAGCGATGGCTTCGGACGTCGAACGGATAACCCGCACCTGATCGTCAATCCGCGTAGCCCCCTTTGATGGCTTGGTGATGCCAAACAAAGATTGCATCACCTCTGACCGCCCGGCACCGACCAGCCCGTAAAAGCCCAGAATCTCGCCCCGGTGCAAGGTAAAGCCGATGTCAGCAAATTCGGTGGGGTGGCTATATCCTGCAACAGTCAGCACAGGCGCGCCGATATTGCGGTGGCGGGCGGGAAAAATCTGATCGACCGACCGACCCACCATCATCTGCACCAGATCATTTTCGGACACGTCCCCCATGTCACCCTGGCCCACAAACTGCCCGTCACGAAACACGGTGTAGCGATCAGCAATCCGAAAAATCTCATCGAACTTGTGGCTGATGAACAAAATCGCCTTGCCTTGCGCCTTCAGCTTTTCAACCAGCTCATACAGCTCGTGAATTTCCTTGTAGCTCAGCGCGGCGGTGGGTTCATCCATGATCACCACCCGCGCATCAATCGACAGCGCCCGCGCGATGGCGACGAGGTGTTTTGATGCTATCCCCAGATCACGCAACCGCAGGTCGGGGTTCAGCGTCGCCCCGATCCCCTCTAACAAGCGCAGCGCCCCGTCCCGCATGGCGCGGCGGTCGATCAGACCAAAACGCGTGCGCGGCGCATGTCCCAGCCAGATGTTTTCCGCTACTGTCAATTCGTCAAACAGCACGGTTTCCTGATGGATCGCCGTGACTCCCGCTTTGCTGGCGGCTTGGGCTGTCGGGAAATGAACCTCGGCCCCGTCAATCGTGATGTTGCCCGCATCGGGTTGATAAACTCCGGTCAGAACCTTGACGATGGTGGATTTGCCTGCGCCGTTTTCACCGATCAACGCGGTGACCTGGCCTGCGTAAAGATCAAGCTGCACCTCGGACAGCGCCTTGACCCCCGGAAATGACTTAGAGATGCCGCGCAGCGACAGAACGGGATTCATCGCGGGTTCCTTCAGAAAAGAGTACCCCGACCGGGGGAGCGGCCAGCCGGGGCAGATGACAGATCAGAAGATCGACTTGAACGCTTCGATGTTCGACTTGTCATAGGTGAAGGGGTCCGACATGGCCGCTTCATTGTTTTCGTCCAGCGTGGCAGCCCCGATACGACCCATCGGAATGGATGCGCCCGGCGCGGCCTCGGCCCCTTTGATCAGATTGTAGGACAGCATCGTTGCCGCATAGCCCAGATCAATCGGGTTCCAGATCGCAAAGCTGATCGTGGCCCCGGACTCGACAGCACCGGCCATTTCCGATGGCAGACCAAGGCCCGTGACGTTGATCTCACCGATCTTGCCAGCGTCTGTCACCGCTTGGCTGGCGGCGAGGATGCCAACCGTGGTTGGCGCGATAATCGCCTTTAGGTTCGGATATGTCGCCATCAACCCTTGGGCCTCACGGTAGGATTTGTCGGCGAGATCGTCGCCGTAAACCGTCGCGACAAGGTTCACATTCGGATAGTTCGGCAGCACCTTTTTCGCCTCTTCGATCCAGATATTCTGGTTGGTCGAGGTGGATGTCGCCGACAGAATTGCCACATCTCCGGTGCCGTCGATATGATCAGCCGCCAGCTTGATGATGGTGTTGCCGATCAGCGCCGAGGACGACGGGTTCAGGTGCAACTGGCGGCCCTCTTTTGCCACGCCCGAATCCCATGAAATAACGGTGATGCCACGGTCCATCGCGCGTTGCAGCGCCGGGGCCACGGCGTCGGGGTCATTGGCCGAAATCGCGATGGCGTTGACGCCTTGCGCGATCAGGGCGTTGATCACCTCGATCTGGCCTTCGGCGGTGGTGCTTGTCGGCCCGGTATAGATGATTTCCACATCACCCAGTTCCGCCGCCGCTTCTTCGGCACCCTTGGCTGCGGCTTCAAAAAAGCCGATGCCCAGTGCCTTGACCACCAGCGCGATCTTGACGTTTTCGGCTGCCGCGGTCTGTGCCATCAGCACGGTAGCAATCGCCGCCGTGGTCAGAGCCTTCTTCAGAATACCCATGAGTTCCTCCCTTATGAGCCGTTTTCCCTCCGCCTCAGGCGTCGCCCGTGCGGTCCTCCGTTCTGTCCGCGACGCCAATCTGCGTCACGATCAGCCTGATATCCGCGGCCTCCAGCATGGCAGCGTCGCGGTCTGTGATGCCGTCATCGGTAATGACGGTATGGATGCGCGACAGCGCGCACAAAAGCAGGCTGGAGCGCGCCGCAAACTTGGTGCTGTCGGCCAGAACGATCAGTTCATCCGCCTGACCGATCAGCTTTTGCTCAGCCTGCACCAGCAGCGGATCACCCTCCATCAGACCCAAGGGGCCAAGACCGCGGCACCCCATGAACATGCGCCGCGCGTAGAAATGGCGGCTGCCGTCTTCGTCGAACGGCGATAGGATGATGTTTTGCTCGCGGTAAATCGCGCCTGCGGGCAACAGCACGGTGTTTTTGGAGTGTTTCAGCAGATGTTCGGCAATCGGAAAGCTGTTGGTAAATACCTGGCAGCGCTTTGCCGTCAGCGGATGCACCATCTGAAAGGTGGTGGTTCCGCCGTTGATGATAATGGCTTCACCATCGTCGCACAGATCAACCGCCGCCCGCGCAATCGCACGTTTTTCGGCCAGACGGATACCTTCGTTCACGCTGAATGGTCGCGCATTGATGCCGACATACTGCGGCGGCGCGATGGATTCCGCCCCGCCCCGCACCCGGCGCAGCTTTTTCTGAACATGCAGCGTTGCGATATCCCGGCGGATCGTCGCCTCGGATGATCCGGTCAGCGTCACAAGATCGGCCACGGTCACCACCGGGCGCCCCTCGATCGCAGACAAAATAACCCTGTGCCGTTCGCTTTCGTGCATTGCGTCCTCCCCTTGGCTGGCAGGTTTCCACTTGAATCACTCAGTGTCAATCATTTTCAGTCATCAATGATCTTTCTGCGGTGCAGAATGATTGCTTCTGATCGTTTATGATTGACATTCAGCCCATTCCGGGCACATTTGCCACAAGACGCGAGGGAGGATCACATGACCGTCACCGGAAACCGGCTGGAAAACCTGTGGGATGATGCCCGCGCAAGCCCGATGTCTGAGTCGGAAAAGCTTCTTTATCGCTCAAACCTTCTGGGGTCAGACAAGCGGGTGACCAACTATGGCGGCGGCAATACCAGCGCCAAGGTGATGGAACGCGACCCGCTGACGGGTGAGATGGTCGAGGTCTTGTGGGTCAAAGGGTCTGGTGGTGACATCGGCTCTATGAAGATGGACGGCTTTTCAACGCTGTATATGGACAAGCTGAATGCGTTGCCCGGGCTGTATCGCGGGTTGGCGCATGAGGATGAGATGGTGGGCTATCTGCCCCACTGCACCTTTGCGCTGAACCCGCGCGCCGCATCCATCGACACGCCACTACACGCCTATGTACCGCGCAAGCATGTCGACCATGTCCATTCCGATGCGATCATCGCGATTGCGGCCTCGGTCAATTCGCGCGAGCTGACCGCGCAGATTTTTGGCGCCGATATCGGCTGGCTGCCGTGGAAAAGACCGGGGTTCGAACTGGGCCTGTGGCTACAGACCTTTTGCCGCGACAATCCGACGGCCAAGGGCTGTGTGCTGGAGAGCCACGGCCTGTTTACATGGGCCGATGATGCCAAGGACTGCTACCTGACCACGCTTGATATCATCAACCACGCGGCACAATGGCTGGAGGCGAAATCGGCTGGCAAGGCTGCCTTTGGCGGTGCGGTGCGCCCGACATTGCCAAAGGGTGAGCGTCGCGCTGTGGCGGCACGGTTGATGCCGGTGATCCGGGGGCTGATCTCGAAAGACCGGCACAAGGTCGGGCATTTCGACGATAGCCCCGCAGTGCTGGAGTTTCTGGGGTCGGCGATGCTGGACACGCTGGCACCGCTTGGCACCTCCTGCCCCGACCATTTCCTGCGCACCAAGATCCGGCCGCTGGTGGTCGCGTTCGACCCCGCCGCGCCTGATACTGATGCAACCGTGGCTACCTTGGCAGCGGCTGTTGACGCCTACCGCGAAGATTACGCAGGCTATTACGACCGCTGCAAACATGACAACAGCCCCGCAATGCGCGACCCCAATGCGGTGGTCTATCTGGTGCCGGGTGTTGGCATGATCACATTCGCGCTGGACAAGGCCACGGCCCGTATCTCGGGCGAGTTCTATGTGAACGCCATCAACGTGATGCGCGGGGCGAGCCTTGTTTCCACCTATCAGGCGCTGCCAGAACAAGAGGCGTTTGATATCGAGTACTGGCTGCTGGAGGAGGCAAAGCTGCAACGCATGCCGCGCCCCAAGGCGCTGGCGGGCCGGGTGGCGCTGGTCACCGGCGGTGCGGGCGGTATCGGGGCGGCGACCGCCGAACGCCTGCTGCAAGACGGGGCCTGTGTGATGCTGGCCGATATTGACGCGGCGGCCTTGCAGGCCACGGCAGACACTCTGGCCAAGCGCCATGGTTCGGATGTGCTGCGTACCGTCCAGATGAACGTCACCGACGAGCCGCAGGTGATCGCGGCCTACGCGGCAGCGGCGGTCGAATTTGGCGGCGCTGACATTCTGGTGTCGAACGCAGGCATCGCATCTTCGGCCCCGGTCGAGGAAACCTCGCTGGACCTGTGGAATAAGAACATGGACATCCTGTCCACCGGCTATTTCCTTGTATCGCGTGAGGCGTTCAGGCTGTTGCGCACGCAAGGCATTGGCGGATCGATAATCTTTGTCGCGTCCAAAAACGGCCTGGCCGCCAGCCCCAACGCCAGCGCCTATTGCACTGCCAAGGCCGCCGAAATTCACCTTGCCCGCTGTCTGGCACTGGAAGGCGCGGATGCGGGCATCCGTGTGAATGTGGTCAATCCCGATGCGGTGCTGCGCGGGTCAAAGATCTGGTCCGGCGAATGGCTGGACCAGCGCGCCAGCACCTATAAAACCGACAAGGACGGGCTGGAAGAAATGTATCGACAGCGGTCGTTGTTGAAACGCGCAGTGCTGCCGGAAGATGTTGCCGAAGGGGTGTATTTCTTTGCCTCTGACCTGACCGCCAAATCAACCGGAAACATCCTGAATGTGGATGCGGGCAACAAGGAAGCGTTCACGCGCTAAGGGGGGCCGGGATGGCACACGCAGCTTACGACTCTGCCCGCGCGCAATTTGCCGATTGGGGTGTTGATACCGAAACCGCGCTGACCGCGCTGACCGCGATCCCGATTTCCATGCATTGCTGGCAAGGCGATGATGTCAAGGGGTTCGAGCGCAAATCCGGGACCGCAAGCGGTGGGATTCAGGCCACCGGTAACCATCCGGGCCGGGCACGCAACGTGGCCGAGTTACGGGCCGATCTGGAGTTTGCCTATTCCCTTATCCCCGGCAAACACCGTCTGAACCTGCATGCGTTTTATATGGATACCGACGAGTCGCCTGACCGGGACGCTATTGAATACCGCCATTTTTCCAAATGGGTGGATTGGGCCAAGGAGCAGGGGTTGGGGCTGGATTTCAACCCGACCTTTTTTGCGCATCCCAAAGCTGACGATAACCTGACCCTTTCGCACCCCGATCAAGGCATTCGCGACTTCTGGATAGAGCATGGGCGTCGCAGTCGCGAAATTGCAGCGCAGATGGGGGCGGCGCTGGGCAATCCGGTGGTGAACAACATCTGGGTGCCGGATGGGTCAAAGGATATTCCGGTGGACCGGATGGCGGCACGTCGCAGGCTGGAAGCCTCGCTGGATACGATGATGGCCGATCCCCTGCCGAAATCCCAGATGCGCGATGCGGTGGAATCCAAGCTGTTCGGCATCGGGGTGGAATCCTGCACCGTGGGCAGCCATGAGTTTTACCTTGGTTATGCCATCCGCAAGGGCACGATCCTGTGTCTGGATATGGGCCATTTTCACCCGACAGAAAACGTGGCCGACAAGCTGTCCTCGGTGGCGCTGTCGGTTGATGAAATCCTGCTGCATGTGTCGCGCCCGATGCGCTGGGACAGTGACCATGTAATCTTGCTGAACGATGACATTCTGGCCATGGCACAAGAGCTGGTGTTCGCCGATTTGCTGGGCCGCACGCATATCGGGCTGGATTTCTTTGACGCAACAATCAGCCGCACAGCGGCTTGGGTGATCGGCACCCGCAACATGCAAAAGGCGCTGCTGCGCGCGCTGCTGATGCCACAAGCGCGCCTGAAAGCGGCGGAACAGGCGCTGGATTTCACCACGCGGCTGATCCTGACCGAAGAGCTGAAAGACCTGCCCTTTGCCGCCGTTTGGGAAGAATTCTGCACGCGCGCCGGCGTGCCGGTGGGGGCGGCGCTGCTGGGCGATCTGTCCGCCTATCAGGCCAGCGTCACAGGACGGTCATAACCAAGCTGACCCCCGCCAGCGCGGCTGGGGCCCGCAGTTCAGACCAGATACTTCGCAAACCAGTCCAGCGTTCGATCCCATGCAAGGGTCGCGACCGGCTCATCATAGCGCGGCGTTGAATCGTTGTGAAACCCGTGGTTCACGCCGGGATAGATATGCGCCTCATAGGTTTTGCCCGCCGCCTGCAAGGCCGCTTCAAAGGCGGGCCAGCCCTCATTGATGCGGGTATCGAGTTCGGCGTAATGTAACAGAATAGGCGCATTGATCTTTGCGGCATCCTCGGCGGCGGCCTGACGCCCATAAAACGGCACCGCGCAGGCCAGTTCAGGATAGGCCACCGCCGCCGCATTTGATACGCCACCGCCATAGCAAAACCCGGTGATCCCGACCTTTCCTGGCGTCGCCTCATGCGTCATCAGAAAGTCGATGGCGGCAAAAAAGTCATTCATCAGCTTTTCCGGGTCAACCGAACTTTGCAGCTCGCGCCCCTTTTCGTCATTGCCGGGATAGCCGCCGACCGATGACAGACCATCCGGGGCCAGCGCGATGTATCCTGCCTTGGCCACGCGCCGCGCCGGCTTGCAGCAGGCAGCAACCCCCGATTGCAATATCATGCCACAGATACGCGCTGTTTGCATTTATGCGCAAGAACTGCCCGATCCGGGGCCAGATTCTCACATTCCCCGGATGCCGCCAAAGGTTTTGCTTGCCCCATGGCAAAAGCCTCGCCCAATATGATCAAAATATATGGGAGCGAGTCACTTGACCCAAAAGGTGGCCATCACCGCGCAGAATGTTGTCAAAGCCTTCGGTCAGGGTGCCGCCGCTGTGCGCGCCTTGGATAACGTCTCGGTCGAGATCGCTGCGGGGGAGTTTTTTACCCTGCTTGGCCCGTCCGGCTGTGGCAAAACCACGCTATTGCGGCTGATCGCAGGGTTCGAGATGCCGACCGCCGGCACAATCTTGATTGACGGCGCGGATGTGACGGAAAAGCCGCCCAATCATCGACCGGTAAATACGGTGTTTCAGTCCTATGCGCTGTTTCCGCACCTTACCGTGGCCGAGAACATCGGCTTTGGCCTGAAGATGCAGGGGCGGCCAAAGGCCGAAGTTGCTGCCACGACAGCCGAGATGCTGGAGTTGGTCAAGTTGGAGCAGATGGCCGATCGCAAAACCAGTCAGCTTTCGGGCGGCCAGCAACAGCGCGTGGCACTGGCCCGCGCACTGGCGCCCCGCCCCAAGGTGCTGTTGTTGGACGAGCCGTTGTCGGCGCTGGACCTGAAGCTGCGCAAGGAAATGCAGGTAGAGCTGAAGCGGTTGCAGACCGAAACCGGCATCACCTTTGTGTTCGTCACCCATGATCAGGAAGAAGCCCTGACCATGAGCGACCGAATCGCGGTGATGAGCGCGGGGAAAATCCAGCAGATCGGCGCCCCGCGCGATATCTACACCCGCCCCGTGAACCGCTTTGTCGCAAGCTTCATCGGCGAGACAAACTTTCTGCCTGTAGACCCGTCACCACACGGCGCGCGGCTGAGCACGGGCGATGTGATTGCCGCCGATGGCGATGGCACGGTTCTGATCGTGCGGCCCGAACAGTTGCGGCTTGGCCCGGCTGGCGTTGGGGCTGGCCTTGCGGCAAAGGTGACGGGCGTTGTCTATTTCGGCACCGATATTCATGTAAACCTGATGCTGGCTGATGGCACCGCCCTGACCGCGCGGGTGCCCAGCCCGGTCGATGGTGGCGCGGATTTTGCCACCGGGCAGGATGTCGCCGTGACCTTCCAGCCGGGCGCTGCCCGCCTGATCCGGGAGTAGAGCCATGAGCCCCGCCGAACAGAGCCAAAAAAAGCGATCGGCCCGCAACGGCTGGTTGTTATCGGCCCCTGCGCTGACGCTGTTGTTCATCGCCGCCTCTGGGCCCTTGCTGATCGTGCTGGTCTATTCGTTCCTGACACCCGGCCAATATGGCAATGTGATCTGGAAGTTCAGTCTGGATGGCTGGACAGGCATCCTGTTCACCCGCGACATCTTTGATGGCACGACCAATCTGGCCGATGCGCATCTGACAATTTTCTGGCGGTCGGTAAAGCTGTCGCTGATGACCACCGCGCTGACATTTGCGCTTGGCTTTCCGACCGCATGGTTCATCGCCACCCGCCCGCCGACACAGCGCGCGATGTGGCTTTTCCTGATCACCATTCCGTTCTGGACCAACCTTCTGATCCGCACCTTTGCCATCAACGAGGTGATCCGTAACGAAGGGCTGATGAACACGGTTCTGATCGGTATCGGCCTGATTTCAGAGCCGATCCGGCTGATCAACACCGATACGGCGGTCTTTATCGGCATGGCCTATGTTTACCTGCCGCTGATGGTGCTGCCGCTGTTTGCCGCCATCGACCGGTTTGACATGAAGCTGCTGGAGGCGGGCTATGATCTGTACGCCAGCCGCATGCAGGTTTTGCGCCATGTGATCCTTCCCATCGTAAAGCCGGGTATTGTGGCGGGATCGATCCTTGTCTTCGTGCCGTCACTGGGGGCTTACGTCACGCCCCGCGTTCTGGGTGGGGGCAAGAACATGATGATCGGCAACTTCATCGAATTGCAGTTCGGGCAGGGCCGCAACTGGCCGTTGGGGGCCGCGCTGTCGATGGCTTTGTTGCTGATCGTGATGGCGGCGCTGCTGGTCTACGTCCGTGCCAGCACAAAAGGAAGCAACCCGCATGGCTGAGCGCAGCTTTGAAGTCTCTCGCCTGCCCGGATTTGCAACAATCGCCATTGCGGTGTTTGTACTGCTCTACCTGCCGATTGCAACACTGGTGGTGTTTTCCTTCAATTCCGGCCCGTCTATCGCGGTATGGCAGGGCTGGTCGCTGCACTGGTATAGCGACGCGTGGAACAACGAGGCGGTCAAAGGGGCTACTTTCCGGTCGCTGATCATTGCGACCGCCGCCAGTGCCATCGCGACCACTGTGGCGACCATGGCGGCACTGGGCACTACGCGCCGCGCGGCGTTTGGGGGGCAGACCTTTATATATGTGGTGATCAACCAGCCATTGATGGTGCCGGAAATCGTGACGGCGGTGGCGCTGCTGATCCTGTTTGGTGTGATCAAACAGGCTACCGGCTATCAGGGTCTGGCCTATCTGATCATAGCCCATGCGGCGTTCTGCACACCCTTCGCCTATCTGCCAATCCGCGCGCGGCTGGAAGGCATGGACCTGTCCCTCGAAACGGCCGCCTCTGACCTTTACGCCAACCCGTGGCAGACCTTTCGTCATGTCACCCTGCCGCTGCTGGCACCGGGCATTGCGGCGGGGGCGATGCTGGCCTTTGTTATCAGTCTGGATGACGTGGTGATCACCGAATTCGTGAAGTCGGGTGGGCAGGATACCCTGCCCACCTATATGCTGGGCCAGATGCGACGCGCCATCACGCCCGAGGTCAACGCCATATCAACCGCCCTTCTGGGGCTGACGATTGTGCTTCTGACACTGTTCTTCATACTGACGCGCAAAAAAAACTGAACCAACCGGGAGACGACAGATGAAACGCACGCTGACAGCATTGGCTTTTCTGGCCGCAACCACCTCACTGGCGCAGGCCGAAGGGGTGCTGAACCTTTACAACTGGGGTAACTACACCGGGCCTGATCTTTTGGCCAAATTCGAGGCGGAAACCGGGATCAAGGTCACCGTCACCGATTACGACAGCAACGACACCGCACTGGCCAAGATTGAGGCCGGCGGCCATGGCTTTGATCTGGTGGTGCCTTCTGCCAACTATGTGCCGATTTTCATCGAAAAGAGCCTGACGGTCGAACTGGACCTGTCAAAACTGCCGAACCACGGCAACATCGCGCCGGAATGGATGGATGTCGACTGGGACGCAGGCCGCAAGCATTCGATCCCGTGGCAATGGGGATCGACCGGGGTGGCTGTGAACACGTCGGTTTATGATGGCGATATCAACACCTCGGCGATCTTTCTTGAGGTGCCGGATGCGCTGAAGGGCAAGATCAACGTCGTACCTGAAATGAATGATATCGTGAACCTTGCCATAATGTATGTCGGTGGCGAACCCTGTTCGGAAGACACCGAAGTGCTGAAAAAGGCCCGCGACGTGCTGCTGGCTGCCAAACCCGACTGGATCAGCATGGATTATGGCGCCACCGAAAAGCTGTCGAACAACGACTGGGCAGCAAGCGTGAACTGGAACGGCTCCAGCATGCGCGCACGCGTCAACAACGGGTCGGTAGCCTATGGCTATCCCAAAGAGGGTTATCCGGTCTTCATGGATTCCGCGATGCTTCTGAGAGACGCGCGGAACGTGGAAGAGGCTTACAAATTCCTTGATTTCATCATGGTGCCGGAAAACGCCGCTATGATCTCGGCCTTTGCACGCTATGCCAACGGCATTGCCGGGTCCGAGGCGTTCATGCCCGAAGACATGAAAGATGCGCCAGAGGTGGTGACGCCTGAAGAGCACAAGGCGGCTGGCGTGTTCCTGCCCACCTGTTCGCCCGTAGCGCAGCAATACATGACGGCGATCTGGACCGAACTGATGAAGTAAGCGCCCTTTGGCAAAACGGTGGGGGGCTATCTGCCCCCCACACCCCCAGAAAGTATTTTTTCCAAGGTGAATGCGGCATGGAGCTTTGGGAGCACTCGGCAAGCGATCTGTCACGGATGATTGCGGCGCGAGACTTGGCCCCGTCAGAGGTAATGACAGCGTATCTGGCACGGATTGCGGAACTGAACCCAGCAGTCAATGCCGTGGTATCGTTGCGTGATGGCGATGTTCTGATGGATGAGGCACGGGCAGCGGATGACGCGCCGGGCATGGGTTGGCTGCATGGCTTGCCAATGGCAGTCAAGGATCTGTGCGCAACAAAGGGGCTACGCACCTCATGGGGCAGCCCACTTTTTGCCAACAATGTGCCGGAGGCGGATGATCTGCTGGCAGCCCGGATGCGGCGGGCGGGTGCGATTTTCATTGGCAAGACCAATACCCCGGAGTGGGGACATGGCAGCCATTCCTTCAACCCGGTCTTTGGCGCGACCCGCAACCCCTATGACCTGACGCGCACGGCGGGCGGGTCTTCGGGGGGCGCTGCGGCAGCTTTGGCCTCGCGCATGGTGCCGGTTGCCGATGGCAGCGACATGATGGGATCGCTGCGCAACCCGGCAGGGTTTTGCAATGTTTACGGCTTTCGTCCAAGCTGGGGGCTGGTGCCTGCCGATGCCGAGGGTGACACATTTCTGGCAACGCTGGCGACCGAAGGGCCGATGGGCCGCACCATTGAAGATGTGGCGCGGCTGTTGCAGGTGCAGGCCGGGCCGAACCCGCAGGTTCCCTTTGCCCTGCCCGCGCAAGACTTCGCCGCAGGGCTGGCGGACGCCAGCCTAAAAGGCAAGCGCGTTGCATGGCTGGCCGACTGGGGCGGGGCCTATGCGATGGAACCGGGGATTCTGCCGCTGTGCGAGGTGGCTTTACAGGTGTTCACCGATCAGGGCGCGCTGGTGGAAGCCATTGCACCGCCCTTTCCGGCTGAACAGTTGTGGCAGGCATGGACCACGCTGCGCGCCATGCTGAACGCCGGGCGGATGAGACAACTATATGACGACCCCGCCAAACGGGCGCAACTGAAGCCGGAAACCGTGTGGGAAATCGAGCAGGGTCAAGGCCTGAGCGCGCAGGCGGTTTATGCGGCCTCGACCATCCGCAGCCGCTATTACGCCCATATGGCGCGGCTGTTCACCCGGTTTGATGTGGTTGTCCTGCCAACGGCGCAGGTCTGGCCATTCCCGGTTGGCTGGCGCTGGCCGCAAGACATCAACGGCCATCCGATGGACACTTATCACCGCTGGATGGAGGTGGTGATCCCTGTCAGCCTGATCGGCCTGCCCGCACTTTCTGTGCCTGTGGGCTTTGGCCCGAACGGCTTGCCGATGGGGATGCAGATTGCCGGGCCGGTTGGCGCGGATGCCGCCATATTGGCCATGGGTCACGCCTATCACCTTGCAACCGACTGGCCGGGCCGATGCCCGCCGAACACCGGAGCCTGACATGACTGCCGATCTGATCCTGACCAACGCCCGTGTCTTGACGATGGACACAGGACATCCGCGCGCCGAAGCCTTGGCGCTTGCGGGCGGACTTATCCTTGCTGTCGGCACACAGGCGCAGATAGAGGCGCTGGCCGGGCCTGACACGCAGGTTATTGACGCAAAGGGCCGCACGGTGCTGCCGGGTTTTGTCGAAAGCCATCTGCATCTGGTGCTGGGCGGGGCAGAGCTTGGGCATCTGCATGTCTCGGGCCTGCATGGAATGGAGGCACTGCGCGACGCGTTCCAAAGGTTTGGTGAAAGACACCCCGACCGCCCGTTGCTGATGGCACAAGGCGCGGATTACGCCATGCTGGATCACCCGGTCACCCGGCACGATCTGGACGCGATTGTGCCAGACCGCCCCATCGCGATGACAGCGCATGATCATCACA
Source organism: Pseudotabrizicola sp. (assembly GCF_030684215.1). Lineage (GTDB taxonomy): Bacteria > Pseudomonadota > Alphaproteobacteria > Rhodobacterales > Rhodobacteraceae > Pseudotabrizicola. The sequence goes on along the minus strand of NZ_JAUXOV010000072.1, from coordinate 15,396 downwards.
CCGTCTGGGCCAACACGGCGGCTTTGCGCGTAGCTGGCATCCTGCACGGGTTGGACACCCCGCATGGGCATGAGGTGGTGATGGGTTCGGATGGGACTGCCACCGGGGAATTGCGCGAGTTTGAGGCGTTTGCCCCGGTCATCGCTTTGGGCGGCGAGGCGCGGCTGAACCTTGGGATTGCGACGGGAGAGGAGCCGTCGCCTTGGCCCGACGCAGCAGAGCGCGCCATCGACAAGGCCAAGATCGCGGCCGGGCTGCGCCACTGCGCCGCGCAGGGCGTCACCAGCATGGTGAACATGGACGGCAACCGCTACACGCTGGAGCTGTTGCGCGAGATGCAGGCCGAGGGGCAGTTGACCGCACGCGTCAAGGTGCCGTTCCATTTCAAGCCACATATGGACCTGTCAGAGTTGGACCGGGCCGAGGCGATGACACGCGATTTCAACGATGACTGGTTGCAATGCGGGTTCGTCAAGATGTTCATGGATGGCGTGGTCGACAGCCGCACCGCCTTTATGGTCAACGACTATCCCGATCAGCCGGGCCACAGGTCAGAGCCGTTGTTCGCGCCGGATCGTTTCAAAGAGATTGCGACCGAGATCGACCGGCGCGGCTTGCAGATTGCCGTGCATGCCATCGGCGATGGCGCGGTGCGTTGCACCATTGATGGCTATGCGGCGGCGCAAGCGGCCAATGGCCGTCGCGACAGCCGCCACCGGATTGAGCATATCGAGTTGATTGCCCCCACCGACATCCCCAGGCTTGGCACGCTTGGGATCACTGCCAGCCTGCAACCACCGCACCCACCGGGGGCTATGGATTTTCCGCTGATGCCGACGCTGGAGCGTATCGGTCAGGCACGGTGGAAGGACGCCTATCTGTGGAAAACCCTTGCCGACCATGGTGCGCCTTTGGCCTTTGCCAGCGACTGGCCTGTGACCGATGTCTCTGTGATGCGCGGGCTGCAGGCGGCGCTGACACGGCAACCCTATGATGGCTGCGCCGATGAACGGGTGGGGCTGATGGCGACGTTGCACGCCTATACCGCAGGCGGGGCATGGGCCGCGCATCGCGACGCGCTGACCGGGCGGCTCGCCCCCGGAATGGCGGCAGATGTGGTCATGATCGACGGCGATCTTGAGGCAACAGCCCCCGATGCGCTTGGGGCGACCGCCATTGCGCTGACCATCTGTGGCGGGCGCATCACCTATCAGGCAGAATGACACCACCTGCCCCATTGCCCTTGCGCCCTTCATCATAAAGACTGCTCGCAAAGGGGGATGACATGACACCGACCGAACATTGGCTGGGCCGTCTGATTGCCCATCCCACCGTCAGTGCAGACAGCAACCTGTCCCTGATCGACGAGCTTGAACAGGCGTTGACTGCGGTTGGTGCCGACTGCATCCGCTTTCCCGACCAAAGCGGACAAAAGGCGGCTCTTTTGGCGCGGCTTGGCCCCGATGTGCCGGGTGGGCTGATGCTGTCGGGCCATGTCGATGTCGTGCCAGCCGCCGGACAGGACTGGACCGTGCCACCGTTTGAGTTGACTCGCCGGGGAGGTCGCCTGTTTGGGCGCGGCACAACCGACATGAAGGGCTTTGTGGCCGCCATGCTGGCACTCGCCGCCCGCGCGCCTGTGCTTTCGCGCCCGCTGTGGCTGGCTATTTCATATGATGAGGAAGTGGGCTGCATCGGTGTGCGCCCGCTGCTCGCCGCCGTTGCCGGGCGGAACATCCGGCCAGATCTGGTGGTGGTGGGTGAACCAACCTCTATGCGGCTTGGCCTTGGCCACAAGGGCAAGCTGGCGTTCACCGTCACCGCAAAGGGCGAAGCGCGGCATTCGTCCGAGGCGCCGCTGGCATTGAACGCTCTGCATCTGGCAGGGGATTTCATGGCCGCGATGCGCACGCTGCAAGATGAGCTTGCCGCGCATGGCCCGTCCGAGCAGGGCTATTCCGTCCCCTACGCAACTGTGCATGTCGGCCGCCTGATTGGGGGCACGGTGGTTAATCTGGTGCCCGACAGCGCCGAGCTGTTGATGGAGTTGCGGCTTTTGGCGGCGGATGATCCCGCAGCGCTGACCAGCCGCCTGCGCGATCTGGCCGACCAGCTTGCGGCGCCCCATCGTACCCGCTTTCCCACCGCTGCACTGACCGTCACAGAAACTGGCGGATATCCCGGCCTGTCAACGCCACATGGTGCGGCGGTCGATGCCTTCGCCGCCTGTCTTCCCCCCGGCACCGCAGCCTGCAAGCTGAGTTATGGCACCGAGGCGGGCCTGTTCGCGCGATCGCTCGGCGTGCCTGTGGTCGTGTGCGGACCCGGCGACATGGCCCAGGGCCACCGCCCGGATGAGTATATCGAAGCCAGTCAGCTTGCCGTTTGCGACACCGCGCTGGACGCGGCCTTGGCGCGATTTTGTTTGGCATCAGACCCCGCCATTGATTAGGTTGTGCCTAAGCAATGCCAAGGAATGCAATGCTTGGGCTTTGGTCTATCGCAGTGCATCTTGGCGCAGACATTTGACAGCAGGGGTCCGGCCTTCTTCCCGCCGGTCAAAGGAACCGTCCCATGGCCCATACACGCCACCGAAAATTCAACACCAAAGACACCTATCCCGAACAAAAGCTTGATAATGATCTGGCGCAGGCCGTGGTGGCCCGTGGCCGCATGGTATTTTTGCGCGGTCAATGCCCACAAGATCTTGATACTGCACAGAATATCAACAGCCATGATCCGGTGGAGCAAACCCATAAGGTGATGCAGAACATCCGCCAGTTGCTGGAAGAAGTTGGCGGCAGCATGGAACATTTGTGCAAGGTGGTGGTCTATCTGACCGATGTGCGCCACCGTGAAGCGGTCTATCGCACCATGGGCGAATACATCAAAGACGTGCATCCGGTGTCTACCGGGGTGGTTGTCACCGCACTCGCCCGGCCTGACTGGCTGGTGGAAATCGACGGCACAGCCGTTATCCCGGACTAGGGGCGTGACATTCTCGCTGATCGCCCGCTGTGCGCGCACTGGCCAGTTTGGCATGGTGATTGCCTCGTCCTCGCCCGCCGTCGCCGCGCGCTGTGCGCATGTGCGGGCTGGGGTGGGGGCTGTGGCCAGCCAGAACGTTACCGACCCCGCGCTTGGCCCGCTGCTGCTGGACCTGATGCAAACGGGTCTGCCCGCGCCCGATGCTTTGGCTCAGATGACCAAAGACCGGGCGCATATCGACTATCGCCAGTTGCTTGCCGTGGATGCGATGGGCCGCACCGCCATTCATTCCGGCCAACAGGTTCTTGGCATCTGGGCCGAGGCTGCGGGGCTGGATTGCGCAGCGGGTGGCAATCTGCTGGCCAATGATGGTGTACCCGCGGCAATGGTCACCGCATTGGCCACCACCACCGGCCATCTGGGTGACAGGTTGATGGCCGCGCTGGAGGCCGGTCTTTCCGCGGGGGGTGAGGCAGGCCCGGTCCATTCCGCCGGGTTGAAACTGGCCGACCGCCTGTCTTGGCCCTTGGCAGATCTGCGCATCGACTGGGCCGACGACCCAATCGGCATGCTGCGCACCGCCTGGGATGTCTACCGCCCGCAAATGCTGGCCTATGTCCAGCGCGCCACTGACCCGACTCAAGCCCCAAGTTATGGCGTGCCCGGCGATGAATAGCCCAACCAACACCAACCCCTGAAAGCCCCAGATGCCCCTGCGCTTCACCCTTCGGCAGTTGGAGTACCTCGTCGCCGTAGGGGAAAGCGGCTCAATCACCGTCGCGGCAGAACGGGTCAACGTGTCGTCCCCCTCAATCTCTGCCGCCATTGCGCATCTGGAACAGGAATTTGGTCTGCAACTCTTTGTGCGTCGTCACGCGCAGGGACTGTCGCTGACCGGCGCGGGCCGTCAGGTCTGTGACCACGCCCGGCAGGTTCTGGCCATGGCCGGGCACTTGACTGATCTGGCGGGCAGCATCACTCAGACCGTGCAGGGGCGGCTGCATGTCGGCGGGTTGATTACATTTGCGCAAGTTATCCTGCCCCAACTGCGCCGCAGCTTTACCGACCTGCACCCTCAGGTAGAATTCCACCAGTCCGAGGGCGACCAACCTGACCTGTATGATCGCCTACGCAAGGCCACACTGGACGCCGCCCTTGGCTATGATCTGGATATCCCCGCAGATCTGGAGTTTGTTCCGCTGGTCAGCCTGACCCCCTATGCGGTGCTGGCGGTTTCGCACCCGCTGGCCGGCCAAGATACCGTTACGCCACAGGATCTGGCCCCCCATCCGATGGTGCTGCTCGATCTGCCGCTGTCGGCCAATTACTTCCTGTCCTGTTTTCACGCCGCCGGACTAAAGCCACGCATCGTCGAGCGCACCCGTGACATTGGCGTGATGCAAAGCCTTGTGGGGCAAGGCTTTGGGTATTCCATCGCCAATATCCGCCCGTGGTCTGACCGCTCGCCCGATGGCCAGCCGCTGCGTTTTGTGCCGCTGACAGGGGCCGTGCGCCCGATGCAACTGGGCCTGATACTGACCGAAGGGGCGCAATCGTCACTAACCATGCGGGCCTTTGTTGCCCATTGCCGTGATCAGTTGACCCCCGAAAAGGTGCGCAGCCTGCGTCCGGCGATAGACCCTGGCCCGGCTTAGGCGCAGCCTTAGCAAAGCTGAACCAGATCATCGTTTTCCCAAAGCAAGGCGCGGATTACACTTGGCTCAACCCGCCCCAAGACCGAAAGGACGCCCCAGATGAGCCCGGAAAATATCGACACATTGGTGATCGGCGGCGGTCAGGCCGGGCTTGCCACCAGCGCCCATCTGACACAGCACGGCGTCGCCCATCTGGTGCTGGAACGCGCCCGGATCGCCGAACGCTGGCGGTCAGAGCGGTGGGATTCGCTGGTTGCCAACGGCCCTGCCTGGCACGACCGCTTTCCCAGTCAGCTGTTTGAAGACATCGCTCCCGATGCCTTTCCCGGCAAGGAACGGATCGCAAGCTACTTTGAAACCTTCGCCAAGAAGATCAACGCGCCAATCCGCTGCGGGGTAGAGGTGACGGCTCTGCACCCGTTGCCCAATGGAGGATTTCGCGCCGAAACCTCGTCGGGAGTGATAGAGGCCGCCCGCGTTGTCGTGGCCACCGGACCGTTTCAAAAGCCCCTGATCCCCGATTTGGTTCCGGTCACCGAGAGCCTGACCCAGCTTCACTCCAACGCCTACAAGAACCCCGACCAACTGCCCAAAGGCGCTGTGTTGGTGGTGGGTGCCGGGTCGTCGGGTGCGCAGATAGCCGAGGAATTGCAGCGCGCAGGCCGACAGGTCTATCTGTCGATCGGCCCGCACGACCGCCCGCCGCGTCGCTACCGAGGGCAGGATTTTGTCTGGTGGCTGGGCAAGCTGGGCAAATGGGATGCACGCGCCAAGGAACCGGGGACGGAACATATCACCATCGCGGTCAGCGGTGCCTATGGCGGGCAGACAATGGATTTCCGGCGGCTGGCCGCGCAAGGCGTGGTCCTTTTGGGCCGCGCCAACGGCTTTGCTGACGGGGCCATGGTACTGAATGAAGACCTCGCCCACAACATCGCCCAAGGCGACGCCAATTACCTTTCCGTGCTGGACGAGGCCGACGCCTATGCCACCGCCCATGCGCTTGACCTGCCCACAGACCCCGAGGCTCGCCAGTTCGCGCCGCTGCCCGGTTGCGTGACAGACCCGGTGTTGTCGCTCAACCTGCACAACCATGAGATTACCAGCATCATCTGGGCCACTGGGTTTGCGATGGATTTCGGCTGGATCAAAGCCGACGCCTTTGATGAAAAAGGCCGCCCGGTCCATAGCGAAGGCGTGTCAACGGTGCCCGGCCTCTATTTTGTCGGCCTGCCATGGCTGTCCTGTCGGGGATCGGCCTTTATCTGGGGCGCGTGGCGCGACGCCGAACGGCTGGCGGGCATCATCGCCGCGCGCGCTCCCGTTGATGCCTGACCAACGGGCACTTGCCGGAAAACCACAGCAAAGCCCCGCTGCCGGGCAACAGCGCTCTTGCCCGGCGCGCAATCCCTGCGCATGCTTTGACGCGAACCCTTCGACAGACAGAGGTGTCAGATGACCCAGCACGACCCGAGCCTGACCCCGCTGGCCGAATTGCGCGCCAATGTCGCGCAGCCATTTGAGCGCGCCAAGGCGATGCCGAAATCGGTCTACACCTCGCCCGAGTTTGCCGCATTGGAACAGCAGCATATCTTTGCACGCGAATGGCTATGTGCCGGGCGCGCCGATGCCCTGCCCAACCCCGGCGATTACCTGACCATGGAAATCTCGGGCGAGCCCATCATCATCTTGCGCGACCGCGAAGGCACCCTGCGCGGCCTATCCAACGTCTGCCGCCACCGGATGAGCACCCTGCTAGAGGGGCGCGGCAACACCCGCGCCATCGTCTGCCCCTACCACGCCTGGACCTATAACCTTGACGGCACCCTGCGCGGCGCGCCCGCGATGACGCTGAATGAAACGTTCTGCAAAGACCAGATCGCCCTGCCGAAAGTGCGTGTCGAAAACTGGCTCGGCTGGATCATGGTCACCCTGAACCCCGATGCGCCCCCGCCAAATGAAGCACTGCGCGATGTTGAGAATTTGGTCGGCTATCTGGATATGGGACATTACGTGGAGGCCTTTCGCGAAGAGTTCCACTGGAACACCAATTGGAAGGTGCTGGCCGAGAATTTCATGGAAAGCTACCACCTGCCGGTCTGCCATGAAGGCACAATCGGCGGCACGGTGGACCTGTTGAAAATGACTTGCCCCGAGGGATTTCCCGCTTTTAATTACCACTACATCGTCAAGAATGACTCGCTGCCGCTGACCCTCGCCCATCCGTCCAACACCACATTGCAAGGCGATGAACGACGCCTCACATGGCTTTTGTCGATCTACCCTGCCCTGCTGATCACGCTGACGCCGGGGTATTTCTGGTATCTCTGCCTTACCCCCGACGGGCCTGGCAGCGTGCACGTGCTGTTTGGTGGCGGACTGGCGCCCGACTGGGCCGCCGACCCGCAGGCGCCCGCGCATTTTGCGGCCCTAAAGGCGCTGCTCGATGATGTGAATGTCGAAGACAAGGGCTGTGTGGAACGGGTGTATCGCGGCCTTTGCGCCAATATGTCGTCGCCCGGCGCGCTCAGCCATCTGGAGCGCCCGAATTTTGAATTCGCCACCTATATCGCCAGCAAGATGCCCTGACGTTGCGCTTGTTCCGCCCCGCCCGCTTGTCTAGGCTGCGGCCGGATCAGGACAGGGGGCCTTGTGGACAGCCGCACCACGCATCACGACCGCATCCTTGCGGATCTGCGCGACAAGATCACCGGGGGCGACTGGCCGCCCGGCTTTCAGCTGCCGTTTGAAACCGTGCTGGCTGAACAGCACGGTGTTTCGCGGATGACGATGAACAAGGTGCTGGCCCAACTGACACGTGAAGGCTACCTGCTCCGGCGCAAGAAACTTGGCACCTTTGTCGCACAGCCGATGGCGCAGGCGGCGGTGATGGCCATCACTGATATCGAGGCCGAGGTGAAGGCCCTTGGCCTGCCATGGCGCTTTGCATTGACGGTGCGCGATCTGCGCGCGCCCCTGGCCGCTGAATGCATCAGTGCCCGCATCACAGATCCTGCGCCCGTTCTGGCCCTGCAAGGCGTGCATTTTGCCGGCGAGCAACCGTTCTGCCACGAGGCGCGCATCATTAACCCAGCAGCCGCCCCCGGCGCGCTGTCACAGGATTTCCGCAGCCTCGCTCCCGGCCAATGGCTGCTGCGCGAGATCCCCTGGACCTCGGCCGAACACCGCATCCGCGCAATCAACGCCACGCCTGCCATCGCACGCGCTCTTGCGCTGTCCCCCGGCGAGGCTTGCCTTGACGTGACCCGTCGGACTGAGGCGGCAGGCCAATGGGTGACGCTGGTCACACAGACCTACCCCGGAACACGGCACGAACTGGTCAGCCGTTTCACCCCGGACGAGCGGTAGAATTTGAGTATTTGAACCAAGATGAAGCCGCTTTCCATTCATCTTGGCCTAAATACTCGACTGTCTGCGCCGATGTCAGGCGTTCGGCAGATGAATGGAGATGGCGGATGCACCTGAAACCGCGCCGAGCAGCGCGTCCTGTGTCCGGCGCAGATCCAGCAGATCCAGCAGATCCAGCCCGGCCACTGGGGTAAGAAGCAGGGCAAAGCGGGCCAGTGGCTCCAGTGGGCCAAAGGTGACACGCGCCTGAAGCGGGCGGCGGGTCATCACGTTGAAATCCAGAAGCGGCGCATCAACGGTGGCCGTGCAGGGCGCATCCCCCGCGAAGGCAAAGGGCACAAGCGGGAAAAGCGCATGAGTCTCACCGCCAAGATGCAGCACCATTGCTCCGCCTTCGATCACAGTCAGCACCCTGTCCACCCCCGGAAATGTGGAAAAGGCCCCAGAGGACTCTACCCGCGCGGTGGACAGGCGCAGGGTAAAGTCATCAAACCCTGCACCCGGCGGCCAGCACAGGATTTCTGCCGTGGTGCCGCCACCATTCTTCCACGGGCGAAAGACGCGGGTGGCGGCGGGGTAGATCCCTGTCACAGAATGGCCGGCAGGCGCAGGCCGTTCGCATTGGCGCAATCCCTCGCGATGTCGTAACCCGCATCAGCGTGGCGCATCACGCCTGTTGCGGGGTCGTTCCACAGCACCCGCTCCAGCCGTTTTGCCGCCTCATCGGTGCCATCGGCCACGATGACCACCCCGGAGTGCTGCGAAAAGCCCATCCCCACGCCACCGCCATGATGCAGCGACACCCATGTCGCCCCCCCAGCCACATTCAGCATCGCATTCAGCAGTGGCCAGTCGGACACGGCATCGGAGCCGTCCTTCATTGCTTCTGTCTCGCGGTTCGGGCTTGCGACCGAGCCCGAATCCAGATGATCACGCCCGATCACCACCGGGGCTTTCAACTCTCCTGACCGGACCATTTCGTTCAGCATCAACCCCGCGCGGTGCCGTTCCCCCAGCCCGATCCAGCAGATGCGTGCGGGCAAGCCCTGAAACGCAATGCGGTCTCGCGCCATATCAAGCCAAGTGTGCAGGTGGGTGTTGTCAGGAAACAGCTTCTTCATCGCGGCATCGGTTTTGTAGATGTCCTCGGGGTCGCCAGACAGCGCCACCCAGCGGAACGGGCCGACGCCCCGGCAAAACAACGGGCGGATATAGGCGGGCACAAAGCCGGGGAAGGCGAAGGCATTCTCCAGCCCCTCCTCGAGCGCCACCTGCCGGATGTTGTTGCCGTAGTCCAATGTTGGAACCCCAGCGTTCCAGAACCCCACCATTGCCGCCACATGATCGCGCATCGACGCGCGGGCGGCCCGTTCCACGGTCTTGGGGTCCGTTTCACGCTTGGCTTGCCATTCGGCCACGCTCCAGCCCTTTGGCAGATAGCCGTTAAGCGGGTCATGCGCTGATGTCTGGTCGGTCACGATATCGGGGCGACCGTTCGGCATGGCCTCGCCCGCCTGCATGCGGCGGTAGATCTCGGGGAACACGTCTGCCGCGTTGCCGATCAGGGCAACTGACTTTGCCTCGCCCGCCTTGGTCCATGTGTCGATCAGCGCCAGCGCCTCGTCCAGAGTATGCGCCTTGGCGTCGCAATAGCGGGTGCGGATGCGGAAATCAGCGCGTGTCTCGTCGCATTCCACCGCCAGACAGCAGGCCCCCGCCATCACCGCCGCCAAGGGCTGCGCGCCGCCCATGCCACCAAGGCCCGCCGTCAGAATCCAGCGGCCCTTAAGGTTGCCATCGTAATGCTGGCGGCCCGCTTCGGCAAAGGTCTCAAAAGTACCCTGCACAATGCCTTGGGTGCCGATATAGATCCAGCTTCCCGCCGTCATCTGGCCATACATCATCAGGCCCTTGCGATCCAGTTCATGGAAATGATCCCAGGTCGCCCAGTGCGGCACAAGGTTGGAGTTCGCGATCAACACACGCGGCGCGTCTGCGTGGGTGCGGAATATCCCCACTGGTTTGCCCGATTGCACGAGCAGGGTTTCATCCGCTTCCAGATCGCGCAGGGCGGCGCAGATCCGGTCAAAATCCTCCCAAGTCCGGGCGGCGCGGCCAATGCCGCCATAAACCACAAGCTCATGCGGGTTTTCGGCCACATCGGGGTGCAGGTTGTTCATCAGCATCCGAAGTGCAGCCTCGGTCAGCCAGCTTTTGCAGCTGATCTCGGTGCCTGTGGCGGGGTAGATGTCGCGGGTGTTGTGGCGGGTCATGAGTCTCTCCTCAGGCACGGGCCAGACGCGGGGCCAGATCGGCCAGCGTGGCAAGAATTTCGGTCAGGGTTTTGCGCAGATGGGTGCTGCGGTCGGGGTCCAGCGCAAAAAGGGGGGCTTCGGCCATCAGATGGCTGATCTGCGACAGTTCCATCTGGATGGCATGGACGCCCGTTTCGGGCCGCCCATAGTGGCGCGTGGTCCAGCCGCCCTTGAACCGCCCGTTCAGCACCCAAGAATGACCGGAGGCGGCGGCGATCTGCGCAACCGCATGTTCCAGCGCTGCGGCACAGGTGGTGCCACCATTGGTGCCGATGTTCAACTCGGGCAAGGTTGCGGGGAACAGCCACGGGATTCCCGACCGGATCGAGTGGCAATCATACAGCACCGCCACCCCATGCCGGGTGCGTACGCGGTCAATCTCGGCGGCCAGGGCCGCGTGATAGGGGCGATGCACTTCACCCAGCCACTGCGCCACATCCGGCGCGGTGGGCAGTTGTTCCCAGATCGGCACGTTGTCAAAGGTCGTGTCGGGGATCAGCCCTGTTGTGGTCTGACCGGGATACAGGCTTGCGCCCGATGGGTCGCGGTTCAGGTCGATCACATAGCGCGACTGGGTGGCAGTAACGGTGGTCAGGCCGGGGATCAGCCCCGCATAAAGGTGCTGAATGTGCCAATCGGTATCGCGCAGGAGGCGGCCTTCGGTGTTCAGCTTTGCTGCCACCTCTGGCGGCAGATCGGTGCCGACATGCGGAAAGGCAAGGATCAGCGGGCCATCGCCCTGATGCACCTGGACGGGCGTCATCACGCCACCCATGGCAGCAAGTCGGGCCCCGCCGCTTCCAGCGCGCCCGATGCCACCAGATCGCCCGCGGCCTCCATATCGTCCCCCATGAACCGATCAGCCTCCAGCGCCGGAATACGGGCGCGGATGGCGGCAATCGCGGATTGCAACGCGGGTGAGGTGGTAAGCGGGCCTCGCAAAGCAACACCTTGGGCCGCCACCATCGCCTCAACCCCGATAATCCAGAACAGGTTCTGCGTCATGGCCAGCAAACGCCGCGCCCCATGACAAGCCATCGAGACGTGGTCTTCCTGATTGGCTGATGTAGGGGTGGAATCGACCGAAGCCGGATGCGCCAGCATCTTGTTTTCGCTCATCAACGCCGCCGAAGTTACCTCGGCAATCATCAGCCCGGAATTCAACCCCGGCTTTGGCGTCAGAAACCCCGGCAGGCCGAAGTTCAGCGCCGGATCCACCAAAAGCGCAATCCGCCGCTGTGCAATCGCGCCGATTTCTGCCACCGCAAGCGCCACAATATCGGCGGCAAAGGCCACAGGTTCGGCATGGAAGTTGCCCCCCGACACTACAGACCCATCCGACAGCACCAGCGGGTTGTCGGTTGCGGCATTCGCCTCAGTTTCCAGCGTGCGTGCCACCTGACGCAAGATATCCAGCGCTGCCCCTGACACCTGCGGATGGCAGCGGATGCAATAGGGGTCTTGCACACGTTCATCGCCGGCGACATGGCTGTCACGGATCTGGCTGCCCGCCAGCAGATCGCGCAAGGAGGCCGCCACGTCGATCTGCCCCTGATGCCCGCGCAGGGTGTGAATCTCTGCCGCAAATGGTGCGGTTGATCCCATGGCCGCATCGGTCGACATAGCCCCGGTCACAATCGCAGCCCTGAGCGCACGTTCCGCCCGGAACAGGCCCGCCAGCGCCAATGCGGTTGAAACCTGCGTGCCATTGATCAACGCCAGCCCCTCTTTGGCGGCAAGCACAACAGGTGTTAGGCCAACACGGCGCAACGCCTCTGCACCCGGCAAGCGGTCGCCATTCACAAACGCCTCGCCCTCGCCGATCATCACTGCCGCCATATGGGCGAGTGGGGCAAGATCGCCCGACGCGCCAACCGACCCCTTTTCGGGGATCACCGGCAAGACGTCTTTGGCCAGCATCCCCTCCAACAGCGCCACCACTTCAGGCCGCGTGCCAGACGCCCCGCGCCCCAGCGACATCAGCTTCAGCGTCAGGATCATCCGCACCACGGCAAGATCAAGCGGCGCGCCGACGCCACAGCAATGCGACAGGATCAGGTTCCTTTGCAACTGCGCCACGTCGCCTGCCGCAATACGGATCGAGGCGAGTTTGCCAAAGCCGGTGTTCACCCCGTAAACCGCCGCATCGCCTGCCGCGACTTCAGCAATCCGCGCGGCTGCCCACGCCACGGCGGGCGCGCAATCTGGCGTCAGACGCGGCGTGCCGCCCTGCCAATACAGGCTGCGCAACGTGGACAGCGGCACTGCACCGGGGGTCAGGATCATCTCGGTCATGCGACCACCTCTCCTTTGAAAATGCGCGCATGCAACGGGTTGAACCCGATCCGCGCCACCAGTTGCGCCGGGGTTTGCACATCCCACAGCACCATGTCCGCAGATAATCCGGGGGCGATCCGCCCGGTTTCATCCTGCAAGCCAAGCGCTCGCGCTGCATGCGCCGTCACCCCCAGCAAGCATTCGGGAACGGTCAGGCGAAACAGCGTGGCCCCCATGTTCATGGTCAGCAAGATCGAAGTCAGCGGCGACGTGCCGGGGTTGCAATCGGTGGCCAGCGCCATCGGCACGCCAGCCGCCCGAAAGGCCGCAACGGGGGGCAGCACGGTTTCGCGCAACATGTAAAATGCGCCCGGCAACAGCACCGCCACCGTACCGGATGCAGCCATGGCCTGAGCATCCGCCTCGGTCGCATACTCCAGATGATCCGCCGACACCGCGCCATAACCGCAAGCAAAGGCGGTGCCGCCCATGTGCGACAACTGCTCGGCATGGATTTTCACAGGCAAACCCAGCGCAGCCGCCCGATTATAAAGCGGGGCCAGTTGCGCGGTGGTAAAGGCGATGCCCTCACAAAAACTGTCCACCGCATCGACAAGGCCCTCGGCATGGGCGGCTTCCAGCCCGGCAATCGCAACTTCGGCGATATAGGCGTCGGGGCGGCCCTCATACTCGGGCGGCAGGGCATGGGCGGCCAGCCAGGTGGTGACGATCCGCACCCCCCGCACCTGCGCCAACGCCCGCGCCGCGCGCAGCATGGTCAGCTCTGCCTTGACCGACAGGCCATAGCCCGACTTCACCTCAACCGTCGACACGCCCTCGGACAGCAGATGATCCAGCCGAGCCAGGCTGGCGGCCACCAGTGCCTCTAGGCTCATGTCACGCGTGGCGCGCATGCTGGCCTTGATCCCACCGCCTGTCTGCGCGATCTGCGCATAGGGCACACCTTCCAGCCGCTGCTCAAACTCATTGGCCCGGTCGCCACCAAAGACGATATGCGTGTGGCAATCCACCGGCGCGGGCGTCAGCAACCGCCCGCCGCAATCGACGACCCGGCAACCCTCACGCGATAGCGCAGGCCCAACAGCTATGATCCGCCCCCCTTGGGTCAACACCTCCAGCGTGCCTGCATTCGGCGCACGGTCGATGGCAGCGTCCGCAGTGACAACCCGCGCATTGGTCCAAAGCGTTGCAAGCATCGCGGCCTCCTGATCCGGCAAAGGTTCTGCTTCCTTTACTTATTGATTAAGTATATACATAATATAAGCCACCTGCATAGCCCCTTTGCCAAAGGAACGCCCTCCATGTCGCTTCATGCAAAAACGGCCCTTTTACCCGATGGTTGGGCGCGCAATGTTCGGCTGACACTGGCTTCGGGCCAGATCGCCAGCGTCACCCAAAGCGCGCCCCCGCAGCCTGGCGACCACCGGGCCGAGATCGTGATTCCCGGCCTGCCCAACCTGCATAGCCATGCGTTTCAGCGCGGGTTTTCCGGCCTGACCGAACAGCGCGGGCCCAGTGCCGACAGCTTCTGGACATGGCGCGAGACGATGTATCGCTTTGCCCTGACCCTGACACCAGAGGCGATGCAAGCCATTGCCGCGCTTGCCTATATCGAAATGCTGGAATCAGGCTATACCCGCGTGGGCGAGTTTCACTATCTGCACCACGCGCACGATGGCCGCCCGTATGACAATCCGGCCGAAATGTCAGAGCGAATCTTTGCCGCCGCGAGCGAGACAGGCATCGCGCTGACGCATCTGCCGGTGTTCTATGCCCATGGCGGCTTTGGACCACAGTCGGTGGGCCAGGGGCAGCGGCGGTTCTTGCACGGACTTGATGCCTTTGCCCGGCTGATCGAGGCCAGCGATGAGCTGGCCCGCCCACAAGACCGGGTGGGCCTTGCCCCCCATTCGTTGCGGGCAGCCACAATGGCAGACATCACCACGCTTGCCAGCGGATTTGCCAATCGCCCGCTGCACATACACATCTCCGAGCAGGTGAAAGAGGTCGAAGATTGCCTTGCCCACAGCGGCCAGCGCCCTGTCGAATACTTGCTGTCAGAGGCACCCGTCGGGCCGGACTGGTGCCTGATCCACGCCACCCATCTGACCGGGGCAGAGGTGCAGGGCATCGCCGCCAGCCGCGCTGTTGTCGGTCTGTGCCCGATCACCGAGGCCAATCTGGGCGATGGGATCTTTCCGGCACAGGACTTTTTGGCGGCAGGCGGGCGTATCGGCCTTGGTACCGACAGCAATGTCGAGATCACGGCGGCGGGAGAAGTCCGGATGCTGGAGTATTCCCAGCGCCTTGGCCTGCGCGCCCGCAATGTCTGCGCCGATCACGGGTCTACCGGCGCGCGGTTGTTTCACGCCGCTGCGTCGGGCGGGGCGCAGGCGCTTGGTGCGCCACTGCCACAAATATCCACCGGCGCGCCCGCAGATCTGGTCGCCTTGCAAGACAGCATGATGCTGGACATGGCCGATGACCGCCTGCTTGATCGCTGGATCTTTGGCCGCGACCTTGGCGTTACCGATGTCTGGGCGAACGGGGTGCATCTGGTGCAGCAAGGCCGCCACATTGCCCGTGACCAAATCGTACAAACAGCCGCAAAAGCCTGCCGTGCGCTGATCTAGCCGAAGGTTTCGGGCAAGAGTGCTTCTGGGATGTTCTGGTAGCAGACGGGGCGGAGCCAGCGGCGGATGGACAGTGTGCCGACGGAGGTGGCGCCAAAGTTGGTGCTGGCGGGGTATGGGCCGCCGTGGACCATGCTG
>NZ_JAUXOV010000007.1 GCF_030684215.1 Pseudotabrizicola sp. | reverse complement strand
GCCTTTGCGAAACGGGGTGATTGTGTCTGATGGGCCGAGGCATTCCCGGATCGCGGTCAGATCAAGGGTTTCGTCGGCCTCGAGCCGGGTGACGAGCTGTCCGATCTGGTCGCGGTGCGCTTCGATGATCTGCGTCGCTTGTGCTTCGGCCGCGTGCAAGAGGGTGATCACCGCCTGATCCACCCGCGCCGCCGTCTGGTCCGAGAAACTGCGCGGCTGGGCGATCTGCTGGCCAAGGAAGGGGTGATCCTCGCTGTCGCGCAGATCGACCGGGCCGATGTCGGGGTCCATGCCCCAGCGCGCCACCATCGACCGCGCCAGCACAGTTGCGCGGCGGATATCATCGTCGGCCCCCGAACTGACCGACCTAAGCAGCAGCTTTTCCGCCGCCCGCCCAGCCAGAAGCGTGGTCAGCTGCACCCGCAGATAGGCCTCGGGCAGGGTGTGGCGGTCATGTTCGGGCAGCATGTGGGTGCTGCCAAGACTGCGCCCGCGCGGAATGATCGTGACCTTGTAGATCGGATCGGCCCCGGGGTTGTAGAAGGCGGCGGCGGTATGCCCGGCCTCGTGCACGGCAAGGCGGTGCCGTTCGTCGGGCTGGATTGCCAGCGTGCGCACCGTGCCCATCATCACCTTGTCGCGCGCCTGATCCAGATCGGCGGGGGTGATGTCTGCGGCCGACCGTCTGGCCGCCGTGATCGCCGCCTCGTTCAGCAGGTTTTTCAGATCGGCCCCGGAAAACCCCGGCGTGCCGGCAGCCACCTGATCCAGATCGACATCGTGGCGCAGCGGCAGATCCTTGACATGCACATCAAGGATCGCCCGCCGGGCGGTCTTGTCGGGCAGCTCCAGCGTCACATGCCGGTCGAACCGGCCGGGACGCAGCAGGGCAGGGTCCAGCACATCGGGGCGGTTGGTGGCGGCCAGCACCACCACGGCCTCGCGCGCGGTGAACCCGTCAAGTTCAGCCAATATCTGGTTCAGCGTCTGTTCACGCTCATCATGGCCGCCGCCAAGTCCGGTGCCACGGGTGCGCCCGATGCTGTCCAGCTCATCAATGAAGATGATCGAGGGTGATTGCTTGCGCGCCTCCTCAAACATCTTGCGCACCCGGCCTGCGCCAACGCCCACGAACACCTCGATGAACTCGGACCCCGAGGTGGAAAAGAACGGCACATCGGCCTCGCCTGCCAGCGCGCGGGCCAGCAGCGTCTTGCCGGTGCCGGGCGGCCCCATCAGCAAGACGCCATGCGGCACGGTCGCGCCAACCTTGGAAAACCGGTCCGGATCGCGCAGGAATTCGACCAGTTCCGACACTTCGCGCTTGGCCTCGTCTTGGCCCGCTACATCGGCAAACGTCACCTTGCGCGTGGGTTTGACAGGCTTGGCGGCCCGCCCGCCCAGAAAATCCCCGATACCTCCCGGCAGGCCACCACCCATGCCGCCGATGCCGCCGCCCATCATCCGCCGGCTGAGCCAGAAATAGAACCCGATGATCAAAAGCCACGGCAGCAGGGATATCAGAGCCGACGGCGCGCGCGGCTCTTGGGCTGTCACGGTCACGCCCATGTCTTCAAGCAGCGGCAACAGCCCGGCATCAGGTTGCTGCGGGGTGATGGCGCGCACTCGGTTGGCACCTGTGGCGGTCGGGCTGTGCAGGGTGGCGACGATGGCTGTCGCCTCAAGGGTCGCTTGGCGCACCTGTCCGTTGCGGATCAGGGCCTTGACTTCACTATACGAAACCTCGGTTGGTGCCGCAGTCCCCGAGGGCAACTGCATGGACAAAAACGCAAACCCGATCAGCATGAAAACCACGGGCCACATCAGCCGGGCCAAAGTCGGCGGCTCTGACGGTTCTGGCGGTGTTGCGTGATTTACCATGTCGCATCCCAATCAAAACTGTGCCGGGCACGATTGGCGGCCCCAAAGCAGGCGTGCGTGAATGCCCCAGTATTGCTTGGGTGGACCTCCAGGGCATTGATGCAGATCAGATCGGGGTGGCGAAAGTTTCGAATGCGCAGCGCGGCTGCCGGCGAGCGGCTGGCCATTCGCGTTCATGAAGGGCAGGCACGGCTGCGCTTGTGCCAATAATCACTATGATATTGCTTTGGGTTCGGCTGATTACTCTCTGGTCTGGAGCGATTTTGCTTGCAGTGGCACCCTGTAACTCACCATCCTGTCCGTCGTCGAATGATTTGGGACATGCGGCCTGATTTTGGAGGGAGAGGTCGGGCTCATCGGGTTTAGGCTTCGGTCTGTGGTCAGCGCTGTGGCCGCCAAGATGATACTGGTTCAATGCGACTCCGATGTGCCCATCTCGTTTGCGTGCTCCATTTTCATCTGCATCATTCCTGACAGTCCACTGCATCGTCCGAGCCGCGTCATTGTGGGACATCGAAGGCCTGCAATCAGGCAGGCAACGGTTGGCAGTTCAGATCGCAATGCCGCATGAAGCGCCTAACGGCAAACGGAGGGCACACGATCACGCCACGCAATGGCTGGACTTACAACAACGACTGCCCGAAGATGGGCATCTACGGCATAACACCCGCTCAGAAACCAAAAATGGCCGCGTAAGTTATACGAAGGCACCCCGTTAAAAATGGGGGGATTACGTGTAAGACCCGGCCCATTTTGCAAGCTGACCTGAAAGGCCCGCTATCTAGTCAGAAGGCACAATCTCCAGAACAACTTTCGAATACCAGTCCGCGACTTCTCGGATTTCTGCGTCCGTCATTTCCGATGCGATCTCGGACATGATTTCATGTTGCCTTTTTCCAACACGAAACGCTTTCAGCTGGGTATCGATATAAATGTTCACTTCGCCCGCAAGGTTGGGCGCATTGAACAAAACCGATATCCCGTCAGCGCCATGACACGAAACACAAGCCGCCGGAGCTTCGGTCTCTTTGACGTTGGCCGGCAGCGTCGCTACCGCAGTAAAAGAAGCATACCACGCCGCGACGTCAGAGATCTGCTGCGCCGAGAGCGTGGCTGTTACGACCGACATCATCTCATGGTGGCGCGCGCCGGTCTTGAAGGCCATAAGCTGCCCCTCAAGATACTCTTTTGGTTCCCCGCCAATATGCGGAGCAATGGGGATCTGCGCATAACCGTCAATGCCATGACACGTCCGGCACATGTTGGCGACCTTTCGACCGGCCTCCAGATCCTCGGCAAAACTGGGGTGAGAGAGGCCCCCGGCGAGCAAAAGCCCGCCGAGAACCATGGCAATTGCGCGGCTCATTCAGCCGGCTTTGGGTTGTGGGCGATCCGCCAGATTGCTCCGGCAAAGTCGTCAGACACCAGCATCGACCCATCCGGCAGAAACTCGATGTCCATGGGGCGACCGCGATACTCACCGGTTTCCTCGTTCAGCCAACCGTCAGCAAAGATCTCTGCGCCGACAGCGTCGCCGTTCTCGTCAAGCGCAGTGAACATCACTCTTGCGCCAACAGGAGTCGTTCTGTTCCACGATCCGTGTTGCGCCCAGAAAATGCCGCCGCGATACTTGTCAGGGAAAGAACTGCCTTGGTAGAAACGCATACCAAGATCTGCTGCATGCGCTTCCAGTTCCAGTTGCGGTTCAACGAATGTCACCCCCTCGGGACGTGGCACGTCCTTGTAATCGGGAATCTCGACGCGCGAGTTGGTCCATGGGAAGCCAAAGTGCTGGCCTGCCGCAGTTTGCCGGTTCAACTCTCCCGGTGGAATGTCGTCACCCATTCCGTCAACCTGATTATCGGTCCACCACAATTCACCCGTGGCCGGGTTAAAGTCCTGACCAACGGAATTGCGCACCCCTCGGGTATAGACCTCGCGGCCTGTGCCGTCAGTGTTCATGCGGATAATGCCACCGATGCCCAGCTTATCATAAAGCTCGAGTTTTTCTCGTGGTTGGACGTTATGTGGCTGGCCCAACGAGATGTAGAGCTTGCCATCGGGACCGACGTCGCACACCCGGGCAGTGTGGTTAAAGCTCTCCTCCTCCGGCGGGATCAGCTCACCCTGTGGAACGACGACGCCGACGGCAATGTCAGGACCTTCAAAGAAGAATTCTGCCGCAGGAAAAACAAGAACCCGGTTGCGTTCGGCGATGTAAAGGAACCCATCGCGCGAGAAACAGGGGCCGTTCGGAATGTCAAAAGTGATCGAAGGTGCAAAATCCTTCACCTCATCTGCAACACGGTCACGGTCACGGTCTACGATTGACCAGACCTTGTCTTTGCGCGTTCCCGCGAACAGCACGGTGCCCTGTGGTGCCATTGCCATGGAGCGCGCGTCTGGCACAACAGCGTAAAGACTTACATCGAAACCTTCCGGAACATTGATATATTGCACGATATCCCGCAGCGCCGCCGCTTTTGCCCCGTCCTGTTCGACGAAGGTAAAGGTTGCGTCAGTCTTCTGCATGCCGGTCAGCTTGTCCAAGTTTTCCTGAGCAAAAACCGGTCCAGAAAGTATGGTGCCAACCAGCAGTCCTTTCAGAACTTGCATATGTGTCATTTAATCCTCCCTTTGGGTGAATGGAGTGACACAGCCTCCCACTGCCAACGCCGCTCCATGACTGAATATGATCACCACATACTGATTCTGGTCAAGATATTTTACCAATACGATTGATCAGCCGCGATTCCTGCTTGGCCCAAAGTTCGCATCGGTCGGCTCTGTGATGGCCTTAGCACTCATCACATTGACACATTGCGATGCTGTCAGGAGAGGGTATCCACGCCATCAAAAAGCCACTCTGGATTGATCCGACCCCAACGTTGGACCGCCCGGATGCAGACTTGTCTGGCTTGACGCTGCCAAGCCCATCTGAGCCGCCGATTATGACTCGACCGGTAGATCGATACCCACGCAGGCTCCAATGTCCGATCCGAATTTGCGTGCCAGCAGGGTCAGTGGGACATGCAAGGTATTCTTGCGATGCTCAGGGTTTTCGAAATGCCGCCCACACAGATAGTCGGCAAAGATCAACATTCCCCGCGCCTGTTGCACAGTCATGTTGTCCATCGCCATAAGAGCCTGCGGCGACGGGTTGTCTTCGCGGCCATAGAAGATGTCGTAGACAAAACAGATCGTAGGCTTCAACGCATAAAGACGCGCCAGAACGGCATCGAGGCGGGGCCGGTCATTGATCGCCATCAGAAGTTGGCACTTCAGGCACAGCACATATACCTCCATTTCCGAACCCGGTTCGGTGAGGTCCAACGCCTGATCAAGGGCGGCCAAACCCGGCTCGATTTGACCTGAAAAGCCACGCATTGGCCCGAGGCTTGCCAGAGCAGGTGCGACGGCAGTTGTGGTGCGATTGACCTTTTCCACCATTTCCAACGCCAAGTGTCTGTAGCCCGGTCCAACAAAATACAAAAGCTTTGCCGCCGTCGCCGCGTAAAACGGGTCATTTTGTACAAAAGGCAGGTTTGCAGTGACAAGCGCTTCGATCTGCGCCTCGTCCTGGGCCCTTGTGTCTGCACCTGTCGCAAAGATCTCCAGCCCGTGCTGCACATATTTGCTGTGGATGTTGCTTGCCAGCATGATCTGGATGCCGTGATCGGTCGGATTCCGGGCCGCCAGATCTTGCAGGTGACGGTGGCTTTCTGCCCAACCCGGCAGACCCGCTTGCAGGTTTTGCGCCGCGTTGTGCATCGCCACCTGCATGGTCTCGCGACGGTTGGCAGTCAGGGTCAGGCTTTTCCAGATGTCCGCAGCCAGACGACGGGCCAGCACGTTAATGGCATCGGGAAGCTCTGCCCTTTGGGCTGGATCCGATGGAATGCGGTGCCGGCTGAGACTGTAGGTCATGCCCGATTGAAACGCCGAGGCATGGATCACACAGTCCAGTGCCGTGTCGTCCCGCAGAAAGGTCATATCAACAGAAATTACGGGCGCGCCTTCGGAAAACGATGCCAGTGGCGGGCAATCGGGATCAAAGACAACTTTGTGGTCTGGCCCGAAGTTGCGGGTAAACTCGGTCTGGAATGCATCACTGAAATGGTCAGCCAAGGGCGCCGCGTCTGCAAGATTGCGTGTTCCCCGGACCGGACCAATCACGACATGCGCGCCTGAGGCCTTGGGCAGACCATTGCTGACGCGCGGAAGCCAGACATAGCCCTCGCCATAGCGGGTGTCGATGAACCGAGGCGTGCGGGGGCTGTCTGCCAGCTTGCGCCGCAGCCGATTGATCATGAAATCCACGTTGCGGTCAGTCTTGTCTGACCCGACATCCGAAATCTCATCCAGGATCTGATTGCGCGTGACAACCCGGCCCGGATGACGCGCAAGACAGGCCAGTATGCGCGTTTCCCCGCGGGTGAAGGTGACATCTGCGCCATCGCCCCTGCGAGCCGACGTAAAGTCAGGATGAAAAACAGCATCGATGTATTGGATCATGCGTCGCACCTTCAATGAAATGCCCGAAAAGCTGACGAAATGCGGAGAGAAAAAAATGCACTAAAATTTAAAAAACTATTTTTGCAACCGCATGCAAAGGTTACCTTAGCGACGTTGTTTGTCCAGTGTGTTCAGTGTCAAAATCGCGTGCCGACCCGCAACCACAGCCGGGACTTGTCTTGAGGAATGGCTTTGTTGAAGTCATTCAGAATGCGTGTCACAGCGATTTCTGCAATGCTGCCCCCGCGCAGGGCGCGCACACCGACTGACAGGCTGGACCAATCCCGTGTGGATGGCGCAAGCGTGGCATTGCCAAGGTTCCAGACGCGCCCAGCATCCAGCCCGGCAAAACCTTGCGTAAGCACGCCCGCTGGCTTGTCCTGTGTTGGCAACGTCAGATAGCGTGCCAGCTCAACCCGAGACGCGATGCAGCGGTCGCCATTGGCAACTGTCTGATCGAATCCGCGGCTGAAGGCGTTGGTACCATATCCGCACCGTTCAGAAAGAGGCAGGGACCGGTCGGCCCACTGGCCAGCAAGCCCTGCATTGACGACCATTTTGGCTGAAACAGGCAATGACATTTCCGCCGCCAGCGACAGGCGCAGAAACTGCGCTGACGCACCCGGCAGCGAAGCGGCAGGATTGAACCGCCCGGACGCGCCAAAGCCGCTCAGGCCCTTTGCGATGCTCGCGCCGAACCGCGTGCGAAAGCCAAAAGGCACGCCGCGTTCATGCCGCAAGCTAAGCTGCAGGATGCGCAGGTCTTCCTCCAGAACAGGAAAACCAAGCACCTGACCGGTTGAGCGCCTGCTCCGAACCTCAAGTGAGGCCCGCGTCGTCACGTCAGTCGAAGGGCTCCATGTCTTTCGAACGCCAAAGGACAGGTTTGATCGATCCCCCCTTATGTCAAGCGCGCGGTTTTCAGCCCCCCCCAGCACCACCCTGGCATGGTCGGCATTGACGAACCACGCCAGCCCATTTGCATTGAGCGGCATCTGATACCCAAGACCGAAGGCAAGCACTTCGGTCGGCCCACCGCCCAGAAAGCCCGCCACGACAGTCACAAGATCAAACTGGTCGCCCAAGACCAGAAATCCGGGCTGCGCGACGCTGAAAGAGGCGATTTCACGCCCGATCGGGACCGAGCCATAGGTGTCAAAGGTCAGAAAACGGGTGGTCTTGCTGACCGTTGGTAGCAGCGCCGCCGATCCTTGATCGACGCCAACCGTCACGCCGTTGCCCAGATCTCCGAAAAACGACTGCGCTTGCGCGCGCGAGAGCATGAGCGCGCTGCATAACAGGACGACCGCCAGCAACAACAGCGGCTGCAAGCGGGTAGACTTGTAACGGTTTTGCGACGTCACTTTAGCGCCCCTCTTCGCGTGTGTCGGAAGGACCCAGCGCATTGGCACGAAGCAAAAGTGAACATTCAGGACATTTCAAACAATTCCGCAACAAAGGAAAGTTAACCCTACGTCATGTTCCAAAATTGCATCAAATGCCCAGTGGCACCGATGGCTGTGCGTCCGTCAAAAGGCGATCTGCCGTCATGGCTCCCCAATGCGCGAGAAGCAGTTTCGGCGGCTGATGGATGTGACCGGGGGGTGACGGGATGAAACGCACATATCTTACTGCGCTTGTTATGGCATTTGGCCTGACCGGAGCTTCGGCGCAGGCCCGATGTGCCGATGTGGCGCTGGTGCTGGCCATTGACGCCTCTGGCAGCATTTCTGATGCCGATTTCTATGTGCAGACGGCTGGATATTATGTCGCGTTGAACCACCCCAAGGTGCTTGCTTCGCTACAGGCTGCGGGAACCGTGGATTTGGCGGCCGTTTTCTGGGCTGACAGCGCCTACAAGCCGCAGGTTATCGGGTGGCACAGGATCAAACAGGCGGCTGATGCACGGCACTTTGCACAATTGCTTGTCGATGAACCCAGAAAGGTTTCTGGCAGCACAGACATAGGGGTGGGGATCAACGCCGCCCTTGATCTGTTCGCGCAACCAGGTCGCTGTGCAGACCGCGCGATCATCGACATTTCGGGCGATGGACGGGCCAGCATCTTTGCACGGCGACCTGCATATGAAGCGCTTGCCCCTGCGCGCAAGCGGGCGTTGGATATGGGCGTCGTCATCAACGCACTGGCTATCACCACCAATGATGCGCTGCTTGGGGACTACTACACCAGAAATGTCGCAGGCGGAATCGGGTCTTTCGTCATGGAGGTCGACGGTTTCGAGACATTCCACAAGGCGATTACCCAAAAGCTTGCACGCGAACTTTTGTCAGGGGTCATGAACGATCAGCCCAAGGGGCAAGTCCCGGGCTGAAGGCTTGGCACGATCAACCCCTCGGATACGGCTGTCAGCGCTCCGCGCCGCCGCCCTTCAGGACAAACCTACCGGAAAATGGTCAGTTCAGATGGAAAGTCAGACCAGTGCAAGAGAATGAAGGCATCAGTGCCATTGTGATGCAACGGCCGCTGTCAAAGGCCATTTCCGCGCGGCTGAAAGGGCCGGGCGGATACTACAATCTGGGTAATCTTCTTGGCCTAGTGGCCGGAACCGCGGTGCAGATCATTCAGGCTTCAGCACATGCCCAGATGAGCCTGTCACTGTCAGCCCATGCGACGCTCATTCAGTTCGTCGGCAGCCCGAGTGCGGTCGCGCTTTCTGTGGCAATGCTTGTGTTTTTCTGGAGCGGGGAAATCTATCATCGGGCGTGGTCAAACGGGTTTCCCCCGGACGCAGCCCTCAATCGCCGTGGGGATGTGCTGTCTGGGGTCGGGGCCCTGTTTCTTGGGATCGGCCTTCTGATCACCGGACAGCCCATGCTTGCCGCAACGGCGGGGTTGCTTCACGCCATCGGCAAGTTCGGCAGTGCATGGGCAGGAACACCAAGCGCCAGACTCTGGCCGACTGCATGGCCAGATCTTTGGCGCAGCCTCGTCTTGGCCAGCAGGGTGCCGGCATTGTTGGCTGCCCTCCTGAGCCTGGCAACACTGGCGTCCGGCGAGGGTGTGAAACTGTCCATGACAACGCCCGTTACATTGATCTTGTGCTACCTGCTTTGGATCAAAGCAGACCTTTTGTTGTACGGAAGCAAAACCTGATCTTGTGCATGTTTGTGATCTTGATGGCCGCAAAAAGCGCAAGCCGTATGTCGGTATAGCAGGATTGCCACTCTCCGATAACCCTGTCACCAAGACTCTGCGCGTCAGCCTCTCGCAGACCGGCGCAGCAGGCAGGCTGAAGGCACGCAACGGCTCTATCTCCTACAAATGCGCCTGCAAAATCTGGAGGTCAGGGTCGGGCCGATTGATCCTGAACCCGATCCTCCGGATGCTGGGCCTGAAACCCTAACCAGTGCTGCCCAGCCAGAGCGCGACAGCGGGAAACGCGATCAATATGCCGAGGCGCACGACATCAACCGCAACAAACGGCACCAAGCCCTTGAATATCCGCACGACCGGAACCCCCGGCAAGACGGCCTTCAGCACGAACACATTCATCCCGACAGGCGGTGTGATTAGGGCAATCTCTGTGGCCACGATCACCAGAATGCCGAACCAGACCAGATCGAAACCTTGGGCCACGACGATGGGGGCGAAAAGTGGCACGAAGATCAGGATGATCGCCATCGAATCCATCACGCAGCCAAACACCAGAAACACCAGCATGATCACAAGGATCAGGGCAATGCCCTCAAGACCCGTAGATTGCACCAAAGCCAGAACACCAGCGGCAAGGCCTGACAGCGTTAGCAGTTTTGACAGCATCAGCGCGCCAAACAGCACCGTA
The DNA here is from genome assembly GCF_030684215.1 of Pseudotabrizicola sp. Lineage (GTDB taxonomy): Bacteria > Pseudomonadota > Alphaproteobacteria > Rhodobacterales > Rhodobacteraceae > Pseudotabrizicola. Next base: position 19,153 of record NZ_JAUXOV010000007.1, on the reverse strand, counting down.
TAAAGCGACACCGAGGTATAGGCGGTATCGACCACAACCGCGCGCAACATCGCCCAGGACATCCGCCCGTGCAGCGTCGCAATCACAATGGCCAGCCCTGCGCCCATGCCCGCCGCCTCGGTCGGGGTGAAAAGCTTGCCGTAAAGCCCGCCGATGATCAGGCCGAACAGCAACAGAAACGGCCAGACGCCTGAGAGTGCCTTCATCTTTTCAGGCCAGGGCGTCTTTTCGCCTTTTGGCGCATGGTCAGGGTTCAGGGCTGCCACCAGCCGGATCACCAGCATATACATCGCCAGACCCATCACCCCCGGCACAACGCCCGCGATGAACATGTCGCCAATGTTGGTCTGGGTCAGAATGCCATACACCACCATGATGATGGATGGCGGGATCAGAATACCCAGCGTGCCACCCGCAGCAATCGTGCCAGCGGCCAGTTCGTCCGAGTAATTGTATTTCTTCATGCTGGGATAGGCCACTTTGGCCATCGTGGCGGCAGTGGCATAACTTGACCCGCAAACGGCCGAAAATCCGGCACAGGCCGTCATGGTTGAAAGCGCAAGCCCGCCCCGGACATTGCCGACAAACGCATAAGCCGCGCGGAACAGGTCATGTGCGATCCCGGTTTTCGAGATCACATTGCCCATCAGGATGAACATCGGCACCACGGCAAGGTCGTAAGACAGCACCGCCTCGGAAATCGTCAGCGGAAGCAACTGAAACGCCACGTTCCAGTTTATGGCAAATCCGATCCCGGCAGCCGACACGGCCAGTAGGGCAAGGGCCAGCGGAACCCGGAAGAAGGCCAGCAGAATGGCCGCAGCCATGGAGAGAGAGCCGACAATCATAGCGCGTCCTCCGTGTGGGTGTCTTTGGGGTCGGCCATCGGACCTTTGAGGGCGATACCGAGGGCGGCCAGAGCCGACAGGGCGCAGCTGAAGGCCATGAAAAAATAAAGCGGCGCGCGCGGCACCCGAAGTGCCTGACTTACCTCTGAGATGCGCGAGGCGTTAAGCCCATGCTTGAAGAAAAGCCACGCGATCAGGGCAAGCACGCCCACGACGATCACAGAAATCACCGTGCGCCAGAACGCCATGCCGGGCCGCTTGACCAGCTTGTCCAGAATGTCGATCGTCAGATGCGCGCCCGCAACGGTGACCAGCGGCAGGCCCACAAACACCACCAGCGCCATCAGGTGTTCGGTGATGTCATTGGCACCGAAAATCGGCTTGCCGCCAAGACGTCGGCCCACCACATCGGCAAAGGTCAGCGCCACCATCGCCAGCAAGAAAAGCGCCATCAGCGCCTCGAATGCCCGGCGCAATTTCCATGCAAAGGCCAACATCTGGTTTCTCCTCTCTGAGAAATGAGGGGCAGATCCGCCGCCCCTCGGTCGATGTGCAAAAGGCGGTCGTTACTTGCCGGCAAGCGCGCTGTAGGTTTGCTGATAAAAGGCAAGCATCGCAGCAGGGTCTTCGACGCCGACGGCTTTGGCCGCGACGATCCAGTTTGCGACCAACTGGTCGTAAACCGTATTGACAGCGGCGACCAGTTCGGGGGATGCGGCGGTAATCTCATGCCCAGCAGCGCCTAGCTTTTCCGATGCCGCCGGGTTTTGCGCATCGAAATTCTTGCCCCATGCGGCCGACAGGTCTTCGCCTGCGATTGCGTCAATCGCCGCCTTGTCTGCATCACTCAGGCTGTCCCATTTGGCCCCGTTCATGACGACGAAGAAGGTCGCGTCATAGAACCCGTTCGGGAAAATGGTGTGATGCTTCAGGCTGTCTTCCAGCCGGAAGTTGACCACCGATTCCATCGTGTGAAGCGATCCGTCGATCACGCCGCTTTCCAGCATTTCATAGGCTTTGGTGGCAGGGGCCGCGACCGGAACCGCGCCAAGCGACGACAGCAGCTTTTCCTGAATCGGGCCACCCATTCGGAACTTCTGGCCGGTCACGTCGGCCGGGCTGGAAATGCTGGTCTTGCCGTGGTGCAACTGACCGCCGCCAAACATGCCCACTGACAGCATCTTCACGCCGTCAAAGGTCGCATTGTCACGCAAATAGGTGTCATAGGTCTGCCACAGCGCGCGGCTTTGCGCCTCGGCATTGGTGCCTGCATTTGGGAATTCCGCGAACCACATCGCGACAAAGCGCTCTGGCTCATATGTAAAATTGCCCCAGGTGATGTCTGCCACACCGTTGCGCGCAAGTTCCCAGTGCTGGGGCGGGCTGCCAAGCGGTGCGGGCAGGATGGTGACGGTCACGCGGCCTTCGGTCACTTCGGCCACCTTTTCGGTGAACGGCACAAGGAATTCTGTGTGGATGAAGTGGGTCGGCGGCACCCATGACGACATCGTCAGGCTCTGGCTGCTGGCAAAGCTGGTGCTGGCGACTAGCAGCGCTGCGGCGGTGGCGGATCTGAAAAGACCGGTGGTCATCTGGTTTCTCCCTTGGATAATGGTGTGAGGTCTTGGGCAATCGCGTGCGCAATCGGCGCGGCGCTGGTGCGGGTCATCGCCAGATCTGCAAAGATCGCGGCGCCGATCGGTATGATGTCGGTGTCAAAGACGTATTCGGGGTGGTGTAGCGCGCGCCCGTTCTGGCCGACGAAAAAGTACGCGCCCGGCACAAGGGCGGACAGTTCCGCGAAATCTTCCGACGCCATCAGGCTTTCGGCGTTCCGGATCACATGGCCCCCGCCGACCACCCGGCTGGCGGCGTCGATGGTCGCTGCCACAGCCGCAGGATGGTTCAGGGTGACAGGTGCCACCTTTGCGATATCAAGGATGATGCGCACACCAAACAGCAGTTCCGTCGCGCGCGCGGCGTTATCCAAGAGAGCTACAAGCCGGTTGCGCACATTCAGTGCATTGGTCCGCAGGGTGCCCTCGATCCGAACCGTCTCGGGCAGGATATTGCGGGCAGTTCCGGCGGCGATATGCCCAAACGAGATCACGGATGCCGCTCGGGCATCCACCACTCGCGATGCCGCTTGCTGCACGGCCGAGATGAAATGCGCCGCCGCCCCGACCGTGTCTTCGCCGGTATGTGGCATCGATCCATGCGCGCCGTTACCGTGGATCGTCACATCAATATCATCGGCAGAGGCCAGAGCCGCCGTCGCAGGCACGCCGACATGCCCTGCGGGAAGGCCGGGCAGGTTGTGCAGCGCATAGATTTCATCGCAGGGAAACCGGTCGAACAACCCGTCGGCGATCATGGCTCGTGCGCCCGTAAGCAATTCTTCGGCGGGCTGAAAGATAAAGCGCACGGTACCGCCAAAGTCGCGATGCGCGGCCAGATAGGCGGCGGCGGTCAGGGCGGTCACGGTGTGGCCATCATGCCCGCAGCCATGAAACGCGCCGATCTGGGGCGAGGCATAGGCGAGGCCGGATTTTTCGTCCATCGGCAGCGCATCAAGCTCGGCCCGAAAGGCAATGCAGCGGCCCTGATCTGTGGTGTTGGTTCCCCGAAGCGACCCCACAACGCCTGTGCCACCAATGCCCGTGGCAACGTCATAGCCCATCTCGGAAAGCAGACGGGCCACAAAGCCCGCTGTGCGCAGTTCATGAAATCCTGTCTCAGGGTGCCTGTGCAGGTCCTGCACCCAGGCCACCGACGTTTTGCACTGCGTATCATACCAGTCTGCAAACATTTTCTATGCTCATTTATTCTCATGATGAGACAGTTGCACTTTGCTGTCCTAGCATATTATTGTTGTCGTATAAGAATAATTTGACCGGGTTCGGGGTATGGCTTGATACCTTTCCGGGCGTCATCAAGGGAAAGAGCGGGCAAAATGCAGACCGGAAAAGCCTTCAAGAATGAGCGGTTGACCTATCGGCTGAACATCGTGGCGCAAGAGGCGATCACGGCGAATGACGATATCTTTCTGCGCCAGACGGGGTGCCGGATCCGAGAACTGCGGGTGCTTCGATTGATCGATGACACTCCGGGCACCTCCTTTGCCGAAATCGCCAAATCTACTGGTTTTGAGCGTAGTTTAACCTCTAGAATCATCCAAAGCCTGCTTGGGGCTGGTCTAATCGCGCGCGAAAACTCTACTGTAGACGCGCGGGTGTTTTTACTGCGTGTGACGGAAAAGGGCAGCCAGGTCCGCAAGGTCGCGCGCGATCTTTCAGACCGGCTGGAGGTGATCCTGACCGATCCGCTGTCAGCCCAAGAACTGCGGGCATTGAACGAGATTCTGGAGCGGCTGGGAAGCTGGGTAACATCGGCAGACTACCGCGATGCACTGGCGGCCGTTTAGCAAACTAATTGCTAAGACAAATGATATTGACGTAAGAATATATATCCTGCATATAAAGTGGGCCTCCTAAGCTGACGCAGGAGAGGCCGGCCATGCCGGCGCCGAAGGAGCAACCCCCCGGAACCTCTCAGGCAAAAGGACTGCGACCAGCACGGCATCTGAAGCAGGGCCCGGAACCCGTTCCGCGACCCGCGACAGAGGGGATTGGGCCCGTTTTCGGACGGGGCAACACCTGTCGTAGTGGAGGACGCTATGACCAGAATTGCTGTCATCGGTGCTGGAATTACCGGCGTCACCACTGCTTCCAGCCTGATAGACCGGGGCTATGACGTCAGCCTTTTCGATCGCAACCGCTATGCCGCGATGCAGACGTCTTTTGCCAATGGCGGGCAGCTCTCAGCCTCGAACGCCGAGACGTGGAACCGTTGGGCAACCGTCTTCAAGGGCATGAAATGGATGCTGGCACGGGGAGCGCCGCTTTTGGTGAACCCAAAGCCCAGCTGGCACAAATACAGCTGGATGGCCGAATTTGTGGCCTCAATCCCGCAGTATCGCGCCAATACGGTGGAAACGACCCGGCTGGCGATTGCGGCGCGTGGCCTGCTGAAAGACACCGCCGCGCGCCATGGTTTCGACTTTGATTGCGAAAGCCGGGGCATCCTGCACATCTATACCAACAAAAAGGAATTCGACCACGCCAGCCGGGTCAACACCCTATTGGCAGAGGGCGGATTGGAACGCCGCGCAGTCGCGCCAGAAGAGGTACGCCAGATCGAACCGGCGCTGACCGGCGCGTTCTATGGTGGCTATTACACCGAAAGCGATTTCACCGGCGACATCCATCGCTATACCACGGGCCTTGCCAAGGCGATTGAGGGCGCGGGCGCGGTTTTGCGCTTTGGCACCGATGTGGAAGCGATCCGCGTGAACGACCAAGAGGTGCGCATCACATGGAGCCGCAACACCGAAAGCCAAACCGATGTGTTTGATGGCATCGTTGTCTGCGCGGGTGTTGAAAGCCGTCAGATCGCGGCCGATCTGGGCGACCGGGTGAATGTCTATCCGGTCAAGGGGTATTCGATCACTGTGCGGCTGGATGATGACCAAAGCCAGCAAGCCGCCCCTTGGATCAGCCTCTTGGATGACGAGGCCAAGATCGTCACCAGCCGCTTGGGCAAGGACCGGTTCCGCATCGCGGGCACGGCAGAGTTCAACGGCTATAACCTTGATATCCGCGATGACCGCATCCGCCCGCTGATCAAATGGTGTGAAAGGTTCTTTCCCGGCGTCAGCACCGAACATGCGGTTCCATGGGCCGGTCTGCGCCCGATGATGCCAAACATGATGCCAAGGGTCGGGCAGGGCAAACGCGCGCGGGTTTTCTACAACACCGGGCATGGCCATCTTGGCTGGACCCTGTCCGCTGCGACGGCGGAAATGGTGGCCGAAACCATCGCCGGATCGCGCGTGGTGAACACCGCACCCCGCATGGTACAGCCCGGCCTGCCCTTGACCCCTGTGAAAGGGGCGGTTTGATGCTCACCGTCAGTGATGTCAGGGTGGGTGCGCCTGTCCATCTTGCGCCGCTGTCCAGTGTCGCCATAGCAGGGCAGGGGTATCGCACCAGACCCTTCCGGTATTGGACCAAGGCCACTGGAAAATGCCATCTTCAGGTCATCGAAAGACCCGAAGAAAAGGCGAGTGCCATGACCAATATTGACCGTATCGACACCATCATCATCGACGTGCCAACCGTGCGCGGGCATGTGCTGTCGATGACCACCATGCTGACGCAGTCGGTTGTCTTGGTGCGCATCCGGTTTTCGGATGGGTCGATGGGTTGGGGTGAGGGCGCGTCGATCGGCGGGCTGTCTTATGGCCCCGAAAGCGTGGAAAGCGTGAAGCTGGCGATTGACGCCTATATCGCGCCCGCCCTTTTGGGCATGGACGCCGATGGCATTGCCACAGCCAGCGCGCATATGGAAAAGGCCGTAAAGGGCAACCCTATTGCCCGCGCTGCTGTGGAATGCGCGCTGTGGGATGGTCTTGGCCGCCGCACCGGCCTGTCGGTGGCGCAACTGTTCGGCGGTCGCATCCATGACCGTCTGTCGGTGGCCTGGACGCTGGCCTCTGGCAATAGCCAGACCGATGCCGATGAGGCCGTGCAGATGCTCGACACCCGCCGTCACCGCGATTTCAAGCTGAAGATCGGCAAGTGCAGCGTTAAACAAGACATCGCCCATGTTGCCGCAATCGCGCAGGCGGTGGGCGACCGTGGCACCATCCGCGTGGATGTGAACCAAGCGTGGAGCCTGACCGAAGCCCGCTATGGCGCACGCGGTTTGCAGGAAATCGGCTGCATTCTGATTGAACAGCCGGTGGCGCGTGACAAGCTGGCGGCGCTGAAATCGCTGACCGATGGATATGAGATTGCCATCATGGCCGATGAGGTGCTGCAAGGCCCCGCCGACGCGATGCGGGTGGCTGCCAACCGGTCGGCCGATGTGTTTGCGGTGAAGGTGTGTCAGTCGGGGGGGCTGAAACCCACATCCGATGTTATTGCGATTGCCCGCGCCGCTGGCATCGACCTGTACGGCGGCACCATGCTGGAGTCGGGCCTTGGCACCGCCGCCGCGATCCAGTTGTTCGCCACCGTGCCGGACTGGCAGTTTGGCACCGAAATGTTCGGGCCGCTGCTTTTGAAGGACGAAATTCTGGCCACTCCGCTGGAATACAAGGATTTCTCGGTAACCGTGCCCACCGGGCCGGGCTTCGGGGTCAGCCTCGACGATGACAAGGTTAACTTCTACCGCCGCGACCGCCCAATGACGGTTTCGGCCATCGCAGGCCAGTAACACCTCCGCCATCGGAGGATCAGGCGCTGAACCAGACGTTCAGCGAACGGGAGAGATTTGCCCATCGGGCAGCAGAGGGAGGAGACACAGATGTTTACCAACGCAGGACTTGACGAGATCAGCCGCCGCCTTGACGGCATTGTGCAGGACAAGCCGGAGGAGGGCATTTTCCGCGCCCGCCGCGACATGTTCACCGATGCAGAGCTGTTTGATCTGGAGATGAAGCACATCTGGGAAGGCAACTGGATCTACCTTGCCCACGAATCCCAGATTCCGAACAACAACGACACCTTCACCACCCATATCGGCCGCCAGCCGATCATGATCACGCGTGACAAAACCGGCACGCTGCACGCCCTGATCAACGCCTGTTCGCACCGGGGCGCGATGCTGTGCCGCCACAAGCGGCAGAACAAGGCCACCTTCACCTGCCCGTTCCACGGCTGGACCTTCAACAACACCGGCAAACTGCTTAAGGTGAAAGACCCCGAAGGCGCGGGTTACCCCGAACAATTCAACAAGAATGGCAGCCATGATCTGAAGCGCGTGGCGCGGTTTGAATCCTATCGAGGGTTCCTCTTTGGCTCGCTCAATGCCGATGTGCCAGCGCTTGCCGATTACCTTGGCGAAGCCAAAGTAATGATCGACATGGTGGCCGACCAGTCCGAAGAGGGGCTGGAGGTGCTGCGCGGATCGTCCACCTATACCTATGCTGGCAACTGGAAACTTCAGGCCGAAAACGGCGCCGATGGCTACCACGTCTCGGCGGTGCATTGGAACTATGTCGCCACCACCAGCCACCGCGCCGATGAGGGCAAGGACGAGGTGAAATCTGTCGATGCTTCCAAGTGGAACAAGCAAAAGGGCGGGTTCTATTCGTTCGACAACGGCCATCTTGTGCTTTGGACCAAATGGGCCGACCCGTCGAACCGCCCGCTTGCGCCCCGCCGCGATGAGCTGGTTGCCAAATATGGCGAGGCCAAGGCTGACTGGATGATCGGCTATCTGCGCAACCTGTGCCTGTATCCGAACCTATTCCTGATGGATCAGTTCAGCAGTCAGTTGCGGGTGATCCGACCGATCAGCGTGGATCAGACCGAAGTGACCATCTACTGCATCGCCCCCAAGGGCGAGGCGCAAGAGGCCCGCACCCGCCGCATCCGCCAGTATGAGGACTTCTTCAACGCAAGCGGCATGGCGACGCCGGATGATCTTGAAGAGTTCCGAGCCACCCAAATGGGTTACGCCGCAGCCCCAACCGCCCAGTGGAACGACCTGACCCGCGGGGCCACCCAGTGGATTACCGGCGCGGATGATGAAGCCGAACGGATCGGCATGAAACCCATCCTGTCAGGTGCCCGCACCGAGGATGAGGGCCTGTTCGTTATCCAGCACAGCCAATGGGTTGATCGGATGACCGCCGCCGTTGAGGCAGAGCGCGTCACCATCGCAACCAAGATCGCAGCGGAGTAAGCCAGATGAACGCCGTGACCGAAACCAACCTGTCGTATGACGCCCTGTGCGCCTTTCTCTATGCCGAGGCTCGCGCCTTGGATGAACGCCGCTTTGATGAATGGATCGGGTTTTACCACCCCGATTGCCCGTTCTGGATGCCCGCATGGGATGATTACGACACCCTGACCGAAGACCCGGCGAATGAGATGTCGCTGATCTACTACCCCAACCGGGGCGGGATCGAGGACCGGGTATTCCGCATCAAGACCGACCGTTCGTCAGCCACCTCGCTGCCGGAACCGCGCACCGGGCACAACATTTCAAACGTGGAGATTCTGTCGCGTGATGGATCGAAAACCCATGTGCGGTTCAACTGGATGACCCACAACTACCGCTACGGCACCACCGACACCTATTGGGGGTCGTCGTTATATACCGTCGATATTGCCTCTGGCGCGCCGCTGATCACTTCAAAAAAGGTGATCTTGAAGAATGACCGCATCCACCATGTGATCGACGTTTACCACATTTGACGCAACCCAGATGCCGTCCCCCAGACGGCACCCCGGCGCTGATCCTGAGGAGGGGACGCGCCGGGGAGAGGAGGAGCCATGACCTACAAGATCGCCCTTAATTTCGAAGACGGTGTCACCCGCATCATCGACTGCGACGCCGACGAGCGGGTGTCGGATGCCGCGTTCCGGCAAAAGATCAACGTGCCGATGGATTGCCGCGATGGCGTCTGTGGCACCTGCAAGTGCCGCGCCGAGCGGGGCGCGTATGAGCTGGGCTTCTACCTCGAAGACGCGATGACCGAGGAAGAGGCCGCAGCGGGCATGGTGCTGACCTGCCAGATGATGCCAAAATCTGATTGCGTGGTGGCAATTCCGGCGTCGTCGCTGGCTTGCAAGACCGGCGCGCAGAAGGTGGCGGCCACCGTTCTGGGGGTCGATGCGCTGTCGGATACCTCGTATCGGTTACGGGTAAAGATGGCGGCGCCGATGGGGTTCTTGCCGGGACAATATGTGAATGTTCAGGTGCCGGGCACAGATATGACCCGCGCCTATTCGTTCTCCAGCCATCCGCAGGCCGATGAGGGGTCTTTCCTGATCCGCAACATTCCGGGCGGCGTGATGTCGGGCTATCTGGCCCGCGCGCAGGCTGGGGATGCGATGGATCTGACCGGGCCGATGGGCGCGTTTTACCTGCGCCCCATCACCCGCCCGCAGGTGTTTCTGGCAGGTGGCACCGGGCTTGCGCCGTTTCTGGCGATGCTGGAAACCATCGCCAACACCGGCACTTATCAGCCGATCCAGCTAGTCTATGCCGTGACCAAACTGGCCGATCTGGTGGAGATGGACCGCTTGCACAGCCTTGCCGGCCTGATCCCGTCGTTGACAATCACGACCATCGTCGCCGACCCGGACAGTGGCCATGCCAAGCAGGGCTATGCCACTAACCATCTGACCACCGCCGACCTGTGCGACGGGGACGCCGATGTCTACCTGTGCGGTCCGCCCCCGATGGTAGAGGCGGTGCGCGCACATATGTCGGCCCTTGGGATCACGCCCGCGTCATTCCTGTTTGAAAAGTTCAACCCGTCCGAGACAAAGGCAGCGGCGTGATGCGGTTTCAGGACAAAGTTTTTGCCATCACCGGCGCGGCGCAAGGCATTGGCCGCCGCGTAGCAGAACGGGCAGCCACCGAGGGCGCGCTGATCGCGGTGATCGACCGCAGCCCCATCGGGGCCGAGGTGGCAGATGCCATCACCACCGCCGGGGGCCGCGCGATATACCTGACTGCCGATCTGGAAACCTATACCGGGGCCGATGCCGCAATGCAGGGCACGCTGGACACCTTTGGCCGGATCGATGTGCTGGTGAACAATATCGGCGGCACGATCTGGGCCAAGCCGTTTGAGCATTACGCGGCGGACCAGATCGATGCCGAAGTGCGCCGGTCCTTGTTTCCGACGCTCTATTCCTGCCACGCTGTCCTGCCCAACATGCTGGCCGCTGGCAAAGGCGTGATCGTCAACGTCAGTTCCATCGCCACCCGCAGCCTGAACCGCGTGCCCTATGCCGCGGCTAAGGGCGGTGTGAACGCGATCACCGCAAGCCTCGCCTGGGAAGTGGCAGACCGCGGCATCCGCGTGGTGGCGACCGCGCCGGGCGGAACCGAGGCCCCGCCGCGTGCGGTGCCGCGCAACCCGAATGAACAATCGGCGCAGGAAAAGGGCTGGTATCAACAGATCGTCGATCAGACGATCCGCTCCAGCCTGATGCAGCGCTACGGCACTTTGGATGAACAGGCAGGGGTCATCCTGTTTCTGGCATCTGACGACGCCTCATATCTGACCGGGGTCACGATCCCGGTGGGTGGGGGCGATCTGGGCTGACGCCCAAAACATCAGGCGCCGGGGAGCAAAGGCGCCACAACGGGAGAGAGACCATGAAAACGACCTTAAAGACAGCCCTTGCCGGGCTTGCCATCAGCACCGCCATGTCATCAGCAGCCTTTGCTGAAGATATCAAAGTGGGTGTACTGCTGCCCTATTCCGGCGTCTTTGCCGCTCTTGCGCAGGACATCGACGACGGGTTCACCCTTGGGCTGGAAACCTTTGGCGCGGACAGCGGCGCCACCTTTCAGCTTGTGCGCGAAGACACAGAGGTGAAGCCCCCGGTTGGCCTTGCCAAGACCAAAAAGCTGGTCTTGCAGGATGAGGTTGACGTGCTGATGGGCGTGGTATCGTCGGGCGTGCTTGGTGCCATCCGGGACACTGTAGATGGCGCGAAAGTGCCGCTGATCGTCGCCAATGCAGGCAATGACGAGGCGACGGGCAAGGATTGCAGCCCCTATATCACCCGAATTTCGTTCTCAAACCAACAGGTCAACCGCCCGATGGGGCAGTGGATGGTCGATCAGGGCGTCAAACGCGTGTTCACCATTGCTCCCGATTATGCCGCTGGCCGCCAGATGATCGACGCCTTCACCACGGCCTTTACCGCAGCGGGTGGCGAGGTGATCGGCCAGGATTGGCCCGCGTTTCAGAAAACCCAGGATTATGGCCCGTTCCTTGCCAATGCCCGCGCCAGCGGAGCCGATGCGGTGTTCGTGTTCTTTGCGGGCGGCGAGGCGATTTCCTTCGTCAAGCAATATGACAGCTTCGGCATGAAGGCCGCGATGCCGCTGTATGGCTCGGGGTTCCTGACCTCATCACTTTACGTCAACGCCCAAGGCCCGGCTGCCGAGGGGGTGATCACCGCGCTGCATTATGTGCCGACGCTGGACAACCCCGAGAACGCCGCCTTGGTTGCGGCATTCAAGGCCAAGACCGGGCGGATTCCATCGGAATACGCGGTGCAGGGCTATGACAGCGCGCGCGCTTTGATCGAGGCGGTGAAATCCGGCGCGACCGACCGCCAGACGCTGGCGGCAGCCTTGCCCAAGGTGTCGTTCACCGGGCCGCGTGGCGAGCTGAAGATTGATCCAGCCACCAACAACGTGATCCAGCCGATCCACGTTTATGAAACCGTGGCCGGGGCCGATGGGCTGACGCAAAAGGTGCTGGCAACCCTGCCTGCCGAGGCCGATCCCGCCAACGGCTGCACAATGCCTGCTGCCATCAACTGATGCAACGCGGGGGCCGCCGGTCGGCCCCCCATTTCCCCCGAAAGGTTCCTGCCATGTCCACTGACCTTGGATTCTGGGTGTTACAGATGCTGAACGCGCTTCAGCTCTCGATGCTGCTGTTTCTTCTCTCCGTTGGCCTGACCGTGATCTTCGGGCTGATGCATTTCGTAAACCTTGCCCACGGTTCGCTTTACGCGTTCGGGGCCTATGTCGCAGCATCGTTGTCGGGCGCTTTCGGCTATTGGGGCGGCTTTGTCCTGGCCCCGCTGGCGGTGGCGGCGCTTGGGGCGGTGCTCTACTTCACCCTGATCCGGTCGATGCGCCGGGCAGGACCGATGGCGCAGGTGCTGGTCACCTTCGGACTGATCTTTGTGGCGGTTGATGCCACCCGGCTGATCTGGGGCGACCTACCCATGGGCAGTGCAGTGCCAAAGACGTTCGAGGGACAACTGGCGCTGCTTGGTGTGCAATATCCGATTTACCGGCTGTTCATCATCGGCCTTGGTCTGACAGTTCTGGCCGCTCTGACGCTGGTTTTGTCACGCACCCAGATCGGCGCGATGATCCGGGCCGGGGTGGATAATGACCAGATGGCGGCCTGCCTTGGTATCAACGTGGAACGGATGTTCATGTCGGTCTTCGTTCTGGGCTGTGCGCTGGCGGGGCTGGCCGGGGCGGTTGCTGCACCTGTGCTGTCGGTGACCCCCGATATGGGCCTGCAAATCCTGATCCCCACGCTGATCGTCATTGTGATCGGCGGGCTTGGCAGCCTGAAAGGTGCTGTTGTCGGATCCCTGATCTTTGGTTTCGTGCAGACCTTTGGCGCGGTGCTGTTGCCCACGCTGAACTCTGTCCTCATCTACGCGCTTCTCGCGGCGGTCCTTGTGATCCGGCCCGAGGGCCTTTTGCCCGCGAAAGGGTAACGCGATGTTCCGACATACACCCCTGCGCCTGACCACCCTTGGCCTGATGGCCGCCGGATCACTGATCTATGCCATCATCGCCGGGTTCTTCGGGCTGGAAATTCTGGCCGAGATTGCGATCCTTGCCATTCTGGTGATTGCCTTGGATCTTGTCGCCGGGTTCGGTGGCATGGTGTCCTTGTGCCACGGCGCGCTGATGGGGGTGGGGGCCTATGCCTTTACCGTCGCCGCAAATGAGGCCGGGATGACCGCGCTGCCCGCTATGGTGCTGGCCATTGCGCTGTCTGCCGCGATTGCCTTTGCCATCGGTGCGGTCTGTGCGCGCAGTATCGGTATTTACTTCATCATGGCCACGCTGGCCTTTGGGCAGATGGGCTACAGCTTTGTATTTCAGTCGTCGCTGTTTGGCGGGGATGACGGGCTGTCGGGCGCGCCGCGGCTTGACCTTAGCGCCCTTGGCATTGACCTGACCGACAGCCGCACCTTTGCGTTTTATGCGATTGCGCTTGTTGCGCTGGCCTATTTGGTGGCAGCACTCACCTTGCGCTCTGGCCTTGGCCGCAGCCTTGTGGGCCTGCATCACAATGAGAAACGCCTGCGCGCTTTGGGCCTGACCGTGTGGAGGGCCAAGGCCACCGCCTTTGCCATCTCGGGTGCGATTGCCGGGCTGGCGGGGTGTCTGGCCGCCCAGCACACGCAATACATCTCGCCCGGTCTGATGTCCTGGACCGTGTCGGGTGAAGCGCTGGTGGTGGTAATCCTTGGCGGGCTTGGCACGCTGGTCGGGCCGATCCTTGGCGCGATCCTGTTCGTGGTGCTCAAGCATGAAATCTCGTCGATCACACCCTATTGGCACGCAATTGTCGGTTTGATCCTGATCGCCGTGGTGATGAGCCGAGCCAACGGTGTCTTTGGCTTCATCGAGGCGCGCATCGCCGCCCGCACCCGCACCCGCAAACCCACCCTCAAGGAGGCTGACGCCGATGCTTGAAACCCGCGCATTGACCAAGTCTTTCGGGGCTATTCACGTCACCAAAGGTGTCAACCTGAAGCTGGAAAAGGGCGAACGCCGCGTGATCCTTGGGCCTAACGGGGCAGGAAAAACCACGCTGTTCAATCAGTTGGTGGGCGAGATCACGCCCAACAGTGGCAGCATCTATCTGGATGGGCAGGATATCACTGCGATGCGTGTGGCCGACCGTGCCCGCCTTGGCCTGTCGCGCAGCTATCAGAAAAACACGCTGTTTGACGGGCTGACCATTCGCGAAAACCTTGGGCTTTCGGCCGCTGTGGCGCTGGGACGCGGGCAGGGCCTGTGGTCCGACCCGCTGCAAAGTCCCGAGGTGGTGGAAACGGTGCGCGAGGTGGCGGCGCAGGTCGATCTTGCCCCCTATCTTGACGCCAGCGTCAATGCCGTCAGCTACGGTATCCGCCGCCAGCTGGAGGTGGGGATCGCGCTGGCGACCCGGCCCAAGGTCATTTTGATGGACGAACCGACCAGCGGTGTCGGCCCGGAAATGTCCAAGGGGTTTCACCGCTTGCTCAAGGCCTTACCGCGCGATCTGACGGTTCTGATCATTGAGCATGACATGGATCTGGCCTTTGACGTGGCCGACACGATCACCGTGCTGAACTATGGCGAGGTGGTTTTTGACGGCCTCCCAGAGGCGGCGCGCAGCAGCCAGCTTTTGAAAGACATTTATCTGGGGGCGTGGGAAGATGCTTGATCTTGCAGACCTTTCATCCGGTTACGGCGAAACGCAGGTGCTGCACGGGTTGACCCTGCGCGCCGAACCGGGGCGCGTGCTTGCGATCCTTGGCCGCAATGGCGCGGGCAAATCGACAACACTGAAAACCATCATGGGGCTCTTGCCCGCCAAGGGCGGCAGCGTCAGTTTCGACGGCAAAACGATCAGCGGCATGACGCCGTTTGACATCGCCAAGCTGGGTATCGCCTATGTGCCGGAAACCCGCGACATATTCCGCTCACTTTCCGTGCGCGAAAACCTTGATCTGGCCGCACGACGGTTTGCCTGCCCGGATGGCGGTTGGACAGTCGCCCGCGTGATCGAGCTGTTTCCCCGTCTGGGCGAGCGGCTCAACAACGGCGGCGATCAGTTGTCGGGCGGTGAGGCGCAGATGCTGGCCATCGCCCGCGGGTTGCTGATGAACCCGCGCTTGCTTATTTTGGATGAGCCGACCGAAGGCTTGGCTCCGATCATCGTCAAGCTGATCCATGACAAGCTGGCTGATCTGAAGCATCAGGGTCTGTCGATGGTGCTGGTTGAGCAGAACTTTGGCTTTGCAACCAGTCTCGCCGATGACGTGGTCGTGGTGTCGAGGGGGCAGGTGGTGTGGCAGGGCAGCCCCGCCGCGATCAGGGCCAACAAAGAGGTGCAGCACCGCTGGCTGGGCGTGTAGGGCGGCCCGCTCTCCAAGAGCCCTACAGCACCTTGCGCGACACTTTTTGGGCGATGTCGACGAAGTTTTTGACATGCACGCCCTGTTCGTCCAGCCGGTGATTGACCGAAACCCCGGTCTTGGCCAGCAGGTTTGAAATCTCGTGAAACCGCACACCGGTGCGCTGCACCGACCCCACTGATTGCGGCACGATGGCCACCCCTTCGCCCACTGAAACCAGCGCAATGGCGGTTTGGAAATCCATGGTGAAGACGCGCCTTTTCACCTCGATCCCAAAGCTTTCGCAGGCGTTCAGCACGAAATCCGCGAAAGACGGGCGTGGAAATTCGGGGTAAAGCACAAACGTCTCAGCCGCGAGTTGGCGCAGATCTACCGCCCCTTTGGGCAGATCCAGCGTATCAGGGGCGGCCAGAACCAAGGGTTCATCGCCCAGCTTGCGGGTGGTGATCTCGGCGTCATTCAGGGCGGGCCGGGCGATGGCAATTTCGATCTCGCGCCGGATCAGGCTGCGGTGCAGTTGCGCGTTGTTCATCGGGATCAGCGACAGGTTCACTTCCGGGTATGTCGCACGGAAACTTTTCAGCACAGTCGGCATGATGCCATAGGTTGCCGACCCCACAAACCCGATCCGCAGCCGCCCTTCGGCCCCTTGGCCGATGCGCCGGACTTCCAGTTTGATGTCATTGAACTCTGCCAGCATTGCGGTGCCGCGCGCATAAAGCCGCTCGCCCGCCTGTGTCATGGTGATGGCATTCCGACCCCGGTTGAACAGCAGTGCGCCAAGGTCTTCCTCGATCTGCTTGATCTGTCGGCTCAGCGGCGGCTGCGCCATACCAAGCCGTTCGGCGGCGCGGCCAAAGTGCAACTCCTCGGCCAAGGCAATGAAATATTCCAGCTGCTTGAGGTTCATCTGCGGGCCTCCCCTCCCTTTGGTCAATGGTTAGACATGGCTTTGCAATTCCCAAAGCGAAAACCGCGCCCCGGGGTTGGAGCGCGGTTTTATCTGTCAGGTCGGGGGCTTACTCTGCCGCGATCGACTGAGAAGCGGCTTCGGTCTTCAGCTTGAAGTCAAAGCGCAGGTAAAGGTCGGTGCCATGCTCGGGCTTGCCGGGCAGGAAGTCGCCCACAAGGCTGTCTTTCACCGCAAAGACCGAGTCATTGTCCAGCCACTTCGAGGTGCGGTCATAGATCTGGCTGACCAGTGTGCGGTAGCCGTGTTTCGACACGATAAAGTGCAAGTGGCCGGGGCGGTTCGGGTGGTGACCCATAAAGCGCAACAGCTCACCCGCGGTTTCATCAGACGGGATCGGGTAGGGCACCGGGCGCAGGGCGCGCAGGGCGAAATAGCCGTTCTCATCAGTCTCAAACCGGCCGCGCAGGTTGAAATCGGGCTGGTCGTGGTCGTGGTTTTCATAAAGCCCGTTCGGCGCATCTTCCCAGATGTCCAGCGTCACACCGGCCAGCGGCTTGCCGGATATGTCCTGCACATAGCCTTCCATGAACACGGTTTCTTCATTGTCGAAATGCTTTTGCGCGGTCGATGCGCCATGCGGCAGCACCGGTGGATTTTCGCGGTAAAACGGGCCCAGCACGGTGGATTCCGATTCCGCCCCGGTAACCGGATTGGTCAGCATGTCGCACAAAACCTCGACCCCAAGAATGTCGCCCAGCAAAATGAACTCCTGCCGCCTGTCATCGCAGATCGACCCGGCGCGGGCGAGAAACATGCAGGCATCGATGAATTCGCCATGGGTCAGGGTCACGTCTTTGCAAAAGCCGTGCAGGTGGCGCAGCAGCGCCGTCATGATCTCGCGTTGACGGGCGGTGATATCGCCGTTCTGGCCAAGTGATGCGATGACCACATCGGTGACGTTGTCGATGGTGACTTTGCTCATGGTGTCCCTCCTCCGGGTAAGCTTGGGTGTATCGGAACGGGCTCTCCTTCCCGCTGATGAACCGACTATTCCCACCAACTGCCGCATCCGCCAATGACCGCGCGGGTATAGTCCGATACCTCTGACACCCCCAACGCCCCACCGCAAAGGCAGGGTATCGCAGCATACCCTGCACGTCATTGCGAGAATGCGCGCACGCGGTCTTTTTCAATGCCAGAGGCCCGATCCAAAGGGCAAGGAGGAAACCGACATGCGCGCCACATTGGCCAGGATGCAGACCCGTCTGCATGATACCCCCCATCTGCTTCGCCTTGGGCGGCTTTTTTCGGAAACCGTGCTGCTGGAGGTGGACGGGGCCGAGTTCTACCTGACCTTCCGCGATGGTCGGCTGGAAGGCATTGCCGAAGGCCCCAGCCGCAAGACGCCATGGCGCTTCGCCTTTCGCACCGATGCCGATGCGCTGGCGCAGTTCTGGCAGCCGATCCCAAAGCCCGGCTTTCACGACCTGTTCGGTCTGGTCAAAATCGGGCGCGGGCGGATTGATGGCGACATTCTGGCGCTGGTCAAGAACCTGCGGTTTTTCAAGGAATTCATGGCGCTGGCCCGAGACACAACCGGTGCGGAGGAATTGGCATGAGCTTTGAGCCCATCATCGGCCGCTATCTGACCGTCATGGTCCAAGGCCGCCGCCAGCGTATCTATGTGGAAACCGCAGGGCAGGGGGTGCCGGTTCTGTGTCTGCACACGGCAGGCGCCGATACACGGCAATGGCGGCATATCCTGAACGATGCGGGCCTCACGGCGGCGTATCAGTTCTTTGCCTTCGACATGCCATGGCACGGAAAATCCCTGCCACCCGAAGGGTTTGAGGCAGAGGAATACCTGCTGACCACCGACGCCTATATGGAAACCGTGCTGGCGGTTGTCCGCGCCCTTGGTCTGGATCGCCCCATCCTTGCGGGTTGTTCGATGGGCGGGCGCATCGCGCTGCAACTGGCGGCGCGGCACCCGCAGACCTTTTCCGGCTTCATTGCCATCGAGGCATCGGATTTCCAAGCTGCATGGTATGATATCGACTGGTTCCACCGCCCCGATGCCCATGGCGGCGAGATGGGGGCAGCGCTGGTTTCGGCCAATATCAGCCCCCATGCGCCAAAGGCGGAACGCTGGAACACCTTGTGGATGTTCATGCAATCCGGCCCCGGCGTATTTCGCGGTGATCTGTCTTTCTACACAAAAGATGACAGCCTGATTGCCCGGCTGGGCCAGATCGACACCGCCAAAACCCCGGTGCATCTTCTGGTGGGGGCCTATGATCTGACCTGCACCCCCGAAGATGCCCGCCGCACCGCCGCCGCCATTCCCGGTGCCACCTGCACGGTGATGGATGACTTGGGCCATTTCCCGATGTCGGAACACCCCGCAGGGTTTCGCCCGTTCTTTGCCGATGCCCTCGCTCGTATGAAAGAGGCCTCCCATGTGTGACCGTTGTCAAACCTGCAAAGGGGCCGCATGTCCCAGACTGTCTGCCCTGTTGCCCCCCGCTCCGCCGAGGAAGCCATGACAAATCCCTGCATCATCTGCGTCGCCATCACGGGATCCTTGCCACGCAAGGCTGATAATCCCGCCGTACCGGTCACCGTGACCGAACAGATCGAGTCGACCCATGCCGCGTTTGAGGTCGGGGCCACCATCGCCC
>NZ_JAUXOV010000070.1 GCF_030684215.1 Pseudotabrizicola sp. | reverse complement strand
CCGTTCGCCCGTATCTCCACCCCATAGTCCCTGAGAAACTCCACCGTAGTCGCCATCGCGAAACTCCAACCCGATCTCCATCACCGGCGGAATCGCAGATCAGACGGATAGGCAGAAGGTGGGAGCCAGAGAACGCTTACGTTCAACCGGAGGATCAGCGTTTATCTCAAGTCACACGAGAACCTACGTCGCAAGAGCTTTAGCGCGCCAAAATTGTGCATATCTCTCGTAGTTCATGGCATCCCAAAACTGGGTAGATCAACCAGGCAACCTGATCAGCTCAACGCCTTCTTCAATCGCTCTGCGCCCCTTCGCACGCCCTATCGTGCCCTCGTCGTAAGCCCCCAGCACGTAAAACCGGCTCCAACTCCGCGTCCATCGACTTGCCCAACGAATGCTGGGATCCCGCGATGTGAACTGCGCACCACTTTGCCAGAGCCGGTGCCCCCTGAGAGGCTCTTCGGTTGTCGGAAAAAAACTAAGGTCATCAACATGACGCAGGAACTCGGCAACCTGTTTGCGCTTCCCCGGCAAATCAGTCATTCGAGATAAGAGCCTGGTTCAACATCATTCCAATGCGCATTTAGGGGCTGAGCTGTCGCGCGGCGTAGGATGTCTAGCCGATTTGCGGGAGCAAAATTCCAGACATCTACACCGACATTGACGGCATTTCGGCTGCCAAGCCAGTTGTTATGCACGTGTCCAAAGAGCTGAATCGACCCATACCGGGCCATAGGCCACGTCATCATTGGATAATGACAGAGCACAAAACTGGTGTCGTCATCGCGAACAACTGCGATGTCATGTCGGCTCGTCCACGCTAGGTCGCGCACCCAGCGCCGATCATGATTTCCAAAAATCAGATGTTTCCGTCCCGGCAAGGCGGAAAATCGTGCCGCGATCTGAGGTCGATCCTCCATGCGCGCAAAAGCGAAATCACCGACGATCCACAGATCGTCGTCAGCAGCTACGAGGGAGGCGATAGCCTTGCAAATCTGGTTATCCATTGCAGTTACACTGCTAAACGGACGCTTACAGAAGCGGATCACCGCATCATGGTTCAGGTGTAGGTCGGCAGTATACCAGTTCATTAGACTGCTCCTACTGAAGGAAGCGCAAACGCAGCGAAATCAGACGCGGTGAAAATGGGGCAAGGTATGTCAAACAGGCAACCTAATCAATTCGACGCCTTCTTCAATCGCTCTGCGCCCGTTCGCGCGCTGAACCGTGCTCTCGTCGTAAGCGCCAAGCACGTAAAACCGGCTCCACGTCCTGGCCCACGCCCGAGAAGGATCAATCTGAAAGTAAGGCGAGGTCGCGATGAAGCGCTGGCCTCCTAGCCGCGGATGCCCAGAGACTTGCCCAAACAAGTGGGGGTATCCCCCGAAATGCACAGCGCACCACTTTGCCAGAACTGGCGCATCCCGCAGAAACGCTTCGGTCGGCGGAACCGAAGTAAGGTCATCGACATGGGCCAGAAATTCGGCAACCTGTTTGTGCCGCTCTGGCAAATCGGTCTGTAGCCATGTGCACGACATTTGCTGCTGAAAATGGTAAAACATGTTGTGCATGACAGGATCGACCTCAAGTGCGGCGAGAATGTCATCGTCGCCTTTTGAATGCCTCAAGCGTTCCCTGAGATCTTCTGCACGTTCAAGGAAAGGTCGACGCGGATCCCTGTAGGACATCGATTTCATCTCGGTCTCCATTACTGAAAAATTGGTCTGCTCTCTAGGTCCTGAGCCCGGGCCAACATCCGCGAGACGTCGCGCAAACTAATGCGGCGCTCCAAGCGGTCGCCCGCATGGATCAGAGTGACAATGATCGCCTCAATCGATGCGTCGCACAGGGACAGTTCTCGACCGCGACGGATCGCGAAGTCTTGAAGCTCAAGCGGCGTCAACGCGCGGACGTGCACCACGGTGCAACGGCTTTTGACCGTGGCCTGGACAAGATCAACGTCATTGGATGTGAAAATCCAAGACAGATGGGACATGTCAAACGACACCCGAAAGAACGGGCATTCCCATCGCCGGGCCGACTCTGGCTCGAGTAGGGAGAGCAGGGCGTCATAGAATGAGAATGTCGTGCCCTTGTTCGACTCGGCTGATTTTGCTTTGCAGATCTCGTCGACCACAACGATCCCGTTTGCGATCCGACTTTCCAAGATCATCTCAACTGGACGGCCGGGTTGAGCGGAACTCCAGCCGCGCTCCATCCCAACAATGCTGAATCCGGGGCTTCCAGTCGATGCGTCGAGAGCAACCGAGGGGACAGAAACAAGCTCAGCGAAACGCTTTGCCAAGCGGGTCTTCCCAACCCCAGGTGGGCCATTGATGATAAGTGGGGAAACCTTGATGGGCTCCCCAAGTCGCGCGGATCGACGCAGTGAATGCCAAAGGACCTCGGTCGCGGGAGCCAGCCACGGAGACTCTTGATGGAGCTGGGCGGCAACTTCATCGGCCCAAGCTTCACTCTTTGCGACTGCCGCTGGAATGTCGCCAGACGCAGACTGAAGCCTCAAGACCTCGTCTTTCTTCAAGTGCAAAGTTCCAGACGCAGCTGCGCGGCGTGAGAACAGTTTTTCGACGCGAAGACGGACCCGTTCTTCATCAACTCGTTTTAGGAGCGCATCATGTTCGAGACGAGCGATTTCGTCGCCATTTACAAAGTTCGATACCTCGGAAAAGCGCTTGCCGTGCGCGGCACGAGAAAGCTTGTCGATGCGACAGTCGAACAGAAAATCGCGTAATCGGCGGCGGATCTTTTCAGGATCGCCGATGTCCTTCTGCTCCTTCAAGTGGATCACTTTCAGTCTTTTCACAATACGTCTCCTTCCAGTGCGAGCGGGGCTCGACCAGTGTCGTGGCGGTCTGTTTCGGTGGCTGTGGCTCTGTGCCCTGTAGGGTTTTCCCGGGGGGCGGCCGGTCGTCAGGTTGGGTTAGTGCGTCGATGTCATGGTCTGAAATAGGTGGCTAAACCCTGCTTTCGTCAAGCCTGGGGGCCTTGGATGCGGCCCAAAACAAAGATGCCGCCCCTCTCGGGACGGCACTTTGGGACTCTAGCGATTTCAATGGTTTAGCCAGTCGTGGCAAAGTTATGCTTGGCGAGTGGCAAACAAAACCGTCAAAGTGGCTCTCTTATGGTTGGTTCTACATGGGTGGTGTTCATCAGGCTTTTCAGCCACATTTTGAATAGCCGCAGCTTGCGCAGGTCATGCAGCCCTCAACCATGCGCATCTCAAATCCACCACAGCTGGAGCAGCTTTTGCCGCGCGGTGCGCCGATAGCGACGACTTCGGCATGCGGGTCAGATTTCAGACCCATGCCCTCGCCCTCAATGAAGCCGATTTCAATCAGGTGGCGTTCGATCACGCCACCAATCGCGGCAAGGATCGACGGAATATATTTGCCCTCCATCCATGCACCGCCGCGCGGGTCGAAGACGGCTTTCAGTTCCTCGACGACAAAGGAAATATCACCGCCACGACGGAATACGGCCGAGATCATCCGCGTAAGTGCGACGGTCCATGCGAAATGCTCCATGTTCTTGGAGTTGATGAAGACCTCAAACGGGCGGCGGTGGCCCGAGATGATGATGTCATTCACCGTGATATAAAGCGCGTGTTCCGAGCCAGGCCATTTCAGTTTGTAAGTGGCCCCCTCCAGCGCAGCGGGGCGGTCGAGGGGTTCCGACAGGTAGATCACCTCACCATCCTGCTGGGCACTTGCCGGAGCTTCAGACGGGGTCTTGTCAGAGGATTCAGACACGGTCAGCACCGATCCGGTCACGTCATTGGGGCGGTAGGTGGTGCAGCCTTTGCAGCCCTGATCCCACGCAGCCATATAGACCTGCTGGAAATCTTCAAAGCTGATGTCTTCTGGGCAGTTGATGGTTTTGGAAATGCTGCTGTCGATCCATTTCTGCGCGGCGGCCTGCATCCGCACATGATCCAGCGGCGGCAGGGTCTGGGCGTTGACGAAATAATCCGGCAGGGGTGCATCACCCATCTTTTCGCGCCACAAGCGGACGGCGTAATCGACGACCTCTTCCTCGGTGCGCGAGCCGTCTTTTTGCAGCACCTTGCGGGTGTAGGCATAGGCAAACACCGGCTCGATCCCAGACGACACGTTGCCTGCATACAGGCTGATGGTGCCGGTTGGCGCGATCGAAGTCAGCAGCGCGTTGCGAATGCCATGCTGGCGGATCGCGTCTTTCACATCGGCGTCCATATGGGTGAGCGACCCGGAGGCGAGGTATTTATCGGCATCAAACAGCGGGAACGCGCCCTTTTCGCGGGCAAGGTCCACCGAAGCGAGATAGGACGACCGCGCGATAGCGTGCATCCATTGTTCGGTGATGGTCGCCGCGTCAACGCTACCATAGCGCGCGCCGATCATCAGCAGGGCGTCAGCAAGCCCGGTGACGCCAAGGCCGATGCGGCGTTTCGCCTGCGCCTCGGCCTCTTGCTGCGGCAGGGGGAAGCGGCTAGCGTCGACAACATTGTCCATCATCCGAACGGCGGTGCGCACCAGATCGTCCAGCGCGCCTAGATCGAGTGCGGCATCATCGGCAAAGGGGTTCGCAATCAGCGCCGCCATGTTGATGCTGCCGAGCAGGCAGGCGCCGTAAGGTGGCAGCGGCTGTTCACCGCAGGGGTTGGTGGCGGCGATGGTTTCGCAATAGCTCAGGTTGTTCATCGTGTTGATACGGTCGATGAAGATCACACCCGGTTCGGCGAAATCAAAGGTGTTGCGCATGATCTTGTTCCACAGATCGCGCGCTTGCAGCGTTTTGTAGACCTTGCCATCGAACAGCAGCTCCCACGGCCCATCGGCCTTGACCGCGGCCATGAACGGGTCTGTCACCAGCACCGACAGGTTGAACATGCGCAGGCGGGCGGGGTCTTTCTTGGCCTCGATGAACGCCTCAATGTCTGGGTGGTCGCAGCGCATGGTGGCCATCATGGCCCCCCGGCGGCTGCCTGCCGACATGATGGTGCGGCACATCGCATCCCAGACATCCATGAACGACAGCGGGCCAGAGGCATCGGCCGCGACGCCCTTCACCTCGGCTCCGCGCGGGCGGATCGTGCTGAAATCATAGCCAATGCCGCCGCCCTGCTGCATGGTCAGCGCGGCCTCTTTCAGCCCGTCAAAGATGCCACCCATGTTGTCGGGGATCGTGCCCATGACAAAGCAGTTGAACAGCGTGACCGCGCGCCCGGTGCCTGCGCCTGCGGTGATGCGGCCTGCGGGCAGGTATTTGAAATCTTCCAGCGCGTGGTAGAATTTTTCTTCCCACAGGGCCGGATCTTTCTCGACAGCCGCCATCGCGCGGGCGATCCGGCGCCATGTGTCCTCCACCGAGCCATCAATTGGCGTGCCGTCCTGCGTCTTGAGCCGGTATTTCATATCCCAGATCTGTTCGGCAATGGGCGCAGCGAATCGGGACATGGGAAAGCCTTGTTTTTGTGGGGATTGAGGATGAAGGCACAAAATACGCCCCTATCGCCCTCGGGTCAACGCCTTGCCGTCACGGTGTAGCGCCCTATGCTGCCTGTTCAGAAGCGAGGAATGAGTCGGTGACAGATCATATTCACATCCTGAAACTCTGTGTCGGCGCCGACAGCGTGGAGGATTTGCTGGACTGGCAAACCAGCCAGCGGACGCGCTGGCCCAAAGACTGCGCCGTGCATGTCACCCGCATGTGGCCAAAGCGCGCGGATGAGGTGCTTGCGGGCGGGTCGCTGTATTGGGTGATCAAGGGCGTGGTGCTGGCGCGGCAAAAGATTGTCGGGCTGGAGCAGGTGACGGGCGACGACGGCATCTCCCGCTGCGCTATCGTGCTGAATGCCGAGGTAACCCGCACCCAAGGCGCACCGCGCCGCCCGTTCCAGGGCTGGCGCTATCTGGACCCGAAAGACGCGCCCCCCGACCTGCTGCCGGGGCGGGAGAAGGAAGAAGCGCTGCCGCCGGGGCTGGCGGAGGCGATGGCGGAGTTCGGCTTGAGGTGAGGGCGGGGGCATCCATAGACAATACGCCCAACGGGCGTAAAGTTTGCTCACCTCTCATTACGAACACAACTCAAGATTGAGGAGGCGCAATACCCACCACATTTGAGAAAGAAGCATGCATTCAACTCCCACTTACAATTGCTGACAGTCCTTTCGTGAATGGCGAAACACCTGTTGGGCTATACCGAATTAGGTGTGGTAGGTTTTCGGAAAGCTGGGCGTCATTTTTGTTTGCAATATACCAGCGTCGAACCGCAGCATCCATTCCGGCTATAAAAGTATCGAGATCGAACATTGCTGCGGTCTTTTGACCGGCTTCAATCGACACACCGTGTATTTTGCCGCTGGCTTCAGGAACTGAGAATATCACATGCGTCGCCCTGTAGTGCGGATGCCCCCTCATATCGCCTCGGTGAACAAGCCCCCCCCTTAACCTAAAGACACCAAGACCATCATCGCCCAGTTCTTGCGGTGATGAGTAAGTGTTTACAAAATCTACGTAGTGAACTTGTTTCACAAGGCTATTCTTTGGAAGTAATAATCCGCTGCAAATTTCAGGGAGCGTCAATGCAACTAAGAGGCAGGGATAGTATAGTTTTGCATCCCTTGCCTGATGCATGTCGTTCACCACAGATGAAAGCTCATAGGGAAGTAATACCATCGAGTTGATCCCTGTTAGATGAATTTTAATGTTAGAAATGGCGTTTGCAGCAACGAAGTTTTTGAAAGTATTGTTGGCTGGTGCATCGATTCCGAGTCCTTGCAGCGAAGCTTTGCATCATCCCGCGAAGCCCCCCTCACACCTCTTCCACCATCACTACACCCTGCATCGCCTTGATCGCGCCCTTGATCTGCGGGGTGATCGGGTAGGGGTTTGGCAGGATCATGTCGATTTCGCGGCCTTGATCGTCGGGCACGCAAAGGGTGATCTGGGCGCGATTGCGGCCTTCGACCTTTGCCAGCAGTGCCGCGAGTGAGGGCACAGCCTCAAGCCGGTTCAGGTGGATGCGCATGTCGGATGCCCCGGCCTGATCGGCCACCGCATCAATCGGTTGCACGCCATTGGCCAGCATTTTGACGCCATCGCCATCGGGGTCGACCTTCACGGTCAGCACCACGTTCCGCCCCGGCTCCAGAAAATCGCGCGCGGCTTCCAGCACGTCGGAGAACACGGTGACCTCATACAGGCCGGTCGGGTCCGACAGTTGGACAAAGGCAAACCGGTTGCCCTTGGCCGATTTGCGTTCCTGTTTTGACGCGACCGAGCCTGCGATCTTGGCAATCAGCGGGCCACGTTGGGCAAGCGCGGTGATCTCGGTCAGGGTTTTCACATCGCGGCGCTTCAAGGGCCCCATGTAATCATCCAGCGGGTGGCCCGACAGGTAAAAGCCAACGGCCTGATGTTCATGCCCCAGCCGTTCCACAGGCTGCCAGTCATCGCGAAATGGCAGGCGCGGTTCGGGTATATCTGCACCAGCCTCGCCAAACAGCGACACCTGATTGCTGGATTTAGCCTCATGGATCGCGGCGGAATAGGAGACCAGTGCATCGAGCGCCTCAAACACGCGGGCGCGGTTGGGGTCAAGCAGATCAAACGCCCCGGCGCGGGCCAGCATTTCCATCGGGCGCTTGCCAACACGCTTCAGATCGACGCGGCGGGCACAGTCGAACAGACTGGCAAACGGCTTGTCACCCCGCGCCTCAACGATCAGCTTCATCGCCTCGACGCCGACGTTTTTCAAAGCGCCTAGGGCGTAGATCAACTGCCCTTCGCGCACAGTAAATGTGGCCAGAGACCTGTTCACACAAGGCGCGACCATGGTGATGCCCAGCTTGTCCACCTCGCGTTTGTAGACAGCCAGCTTGTCGGTCAGGTGGATATCGCAGTTCATCACCCCAGCCATGAATTCAACCGGGTAATTCGCTTTCAGATAGGCCGTCTGATAGCTGACAACCGCATAAGCGGCCGCGTGGGATTTGTTAAACCCGTAGTTGGCGAACTTCTCCAACAGGTCAAACACCTCGCCCGCTTTTTTCGCATCAATCCCGTGGGTTTTCTTGGCGCCGTCAATGAATTTGGGCCGCTCCTTTGCCATTTCTTCGGCAATCTTTTTCCCCATCGCGCGACGCAACAGGTCAGCCCCGCCCAGCGAATACCCCCCCATGACCTGCGCGATCTGCATCACCTGTTCCTGATAAACGATGATGCCTTGCGTCTCTTTCAGGATCGGGTCGATGGTCGGGTGTAGCGATTCAATCTCGCGCAGCCCGTTTTTCACCTCGCAATAGACCGGGATATTCTCCATCGGGCCTGGACGATACAGCGCCACCAGTGCCACGATATCCTCGATACAGGTCGGCTTCATCCGGCGCAGCGCATCCATCATGCCGCTGGATTCTACCTGAAACACCGCGACGGTTTTGGCGGCGGCGTACAGCTCATAGCTGGGTTTGTCGTCCAGCGGGATCAGGTTGATGTCGAAAGAGATGCCGCGCAGGGCCAAAAGGTCCATCGCGTTCTGGATCACAGTCAGCGTCTTCAGACCCAGAAAGTCGAACTTCACCAACCCCGCCGCTTCGACCCATTTCATGTTGAACTGGGTGGCGGGCATGTCGGACCGGGGGTCCTGATATAACGGCACCAATTCATCCAGCGGACGGTCGCCGATCACCACCCCGGCGGCATGGGTCGATGCGTTGCGGTACAGCCCTTCGATCTGCTGGGCATAGCCAAGCAGCCGCCCCACAACCTCTTCTTTCGCAGCTTCGCGCAGGCGTGGCTCATCCGCCAATGCCTTGGTGATAGACACCGGCTTCACGCCTTCAACCGGGATCATCTTCGACAGACGATCGACCTGGCCATAGGAAAGCTGCAACACCCGCCCCACATCGCGCACGGCGGCTTTGGACAGCAAAGCGCCAAAAGTGATGATCTGCCCCACCTTGTCGCGCCCATAGCGGTTTTGCACATAGGCAATCACCTCCTCGCGGCGGTCCATACAGAAGTCGATGTCAAAGTCGGGCATGCTCACCCGCTCGGGGTTCAGAAACCGCTCGAACAGCAGGGCATAGCGCAAGGGGTCAAGGTCAGTGATGGTCAGCGCGTAGGCGACCAGCGACCCGGCCCCCGAGCCCCGGCCCGGCCCGACTGGAATGCCATTGTCTTTCGCCCATTTGATGAAGTCAGCCACGATCAGGAAATAGCCGGGAAAGCCCATCCCCTCGATCACGTTCAACTCGAAATCCAGCCGTGCCTGATATTCCTCGGGCGTCACTGCATGCGGAATGATCGCCAGCCGCGCCTGAAGGCCCGCATTGGCCTGACGGCGCAACTCCTGCACCTCGTCGTCGGCAAATTTCGGCAGGATCGGTTTGCGCTTGTAGGCCGCAAAGGCGCAACGGCGGGCGATTTCGACCGTATTCTCCAGTGCTTCGGGCAGGTCGGCGAACAGCGCGCACATCTCGGCTTCGGATTTGAAATAGTGCTGCGGCGTCAGGCGGCGGCGTGGCTGCTGTTGGTCAACATAAGCGCCCTCGGCAATACAGATCAGCGCGTCATGAGCCTCATACATCGCAGCCTTGGGGAAATAGACATCATTGGTGGCAACCAGCGGCAGGCCCATGGCATAAGCCAGCTCGATATGCCCATGTTCCGACCCGGCCTCGGCTAGGGGCAAACGCCCGCCTTCACCTGGATGGCGCTGCAATTCCACATACAACCGCCCCGGAAACGCTGCCGCCATCTGCTCCAGCAACGCCTGCGCCTTTGGCATCTGCCCGGCCTGGAGGAACCGGCCCAATGGCCCGTCCGGTCCGCCGGTCAGACAGATCAGACCGTCCGCATGTCGCATCAGATCGGCCACCGTCACATGTGGCAACTGACCATCGCCCCGCAGATACAGGCACGAATTCAGCTTCATCAGGTTCATGTAGCCTGCGTCATTCTGCGCCAGCAGCACGATGGGTGCCGGCGCTCGAGGGCGCTCACCCGGCTGGGCCGGATCATGCGCAAGACTGATCTGACAGCCCACAATCGGCTGCACCCCCGCCCCTTGCGCTGTCACTGAAAACTCCAGTGCGGCAAACATGTTGTTGGTGTCCGTCACCGCAATGGCGGGCATATCGGACGCGGCCGCCAGCTTGACCAATGATTTGACCGGAACCGCCCCTTCCAGCAGGGAATGTTCGGTATGAACGCGCAGGTGAATGAATCGCGGTGCTTTTGACATAGGCACAGCCTAACGAAGCATCCCGCCCGGGGAAAGGGTGCCTCATTCTTCGGCAAATCCCGAGAGTGCTTCAAATGCTTGCCTGGATATTTGTCTTGCCTTGTGGCGTCGCACCTTGCTTCATGATCTCACAGGGACATAAGGGGTGCATGCTCGCTTTACGCCGCATCGGGCGGGTATGCAAAAAACCTCTAACGGGGAGAAGGCGGCGGACGAACCATATGTCGCAGATTGCGTTTCTCCTGAACGGAGCGCCTGTCCGCGTGTCCGATGAGGCGCCCACGCGGACGCTTCTGGACTGGCTGCGCGAAACCCGTGGCCTTACAGGTACGAAAGAGGGCTGCAACGAAGGCGATTGCGGGGCTTGCACGGTGATGGTCACCGATGCGCAGGGCAGTCGGGCGCTGAACGCCTGTATCCTGTTTTTGCCACAACTGGATGGCAAGGCCGTGCGCACGGTCGAAGGCATCAGTGGCCCGCAGGGTCAGCCACACCCGGTGCAAAGGGCGATGATCGACCATCACGGCTCTCAATGCGGTTTCTGCACGCCGGGCTTTATCGTTTCGATGGCCACCGCGCATCTGAATGGCGCTACCGATCATGATGACCAGCTGGCTGGAAACCTGTGTCGCTGCACCGGCTATGCGCCGATCATCCGGGCTGCGCAGGCCGCAGAATCAGCTCCAGTGCCAGACTGGATTGCGACAGATCGTGATTTCAACTTGGCTCTAATACTCCGAGAGGGTGACGCCGAAGGCCGAGGGGTGTCAGAGCCCACCCAACACGGCTTCCGCCCGCGCAACAGTGATGATCTGGCGGCGTGGTATCTGGCAAACCCGGAAGCCACCCTGATCGCCGGGGCCACCGATGTTGGTCTTTGGGTGACCAAGCAGTTGCGCGACCTGTCGCAGGTCGCTTTTCTGTCAGGCATTGAAGATCTGCAACACATCGAGGATCAGGGCGACACCCTACGTATCGGCGCGGGCGTGACCATTGCCGATCTGCGCAGCGCACTGGCCCCGCGGTTTCCTTCCTTTGGCGAACTTCTGCGGCGCTATTCCA
Source organism: Pseudotabrizicola sp. (assembly GCF_030684215.1). Lineage (GTDB taxonomy): Bacteria > Pseudomonadota > Alphaproteobacteria > Rhodobacterales > Rhodobacteraceae > Pseudotabrizicola. The sequence continues at coordinate 363,669 of NZ_JAUXOV010000070.1, read as the reverse complement.
GCGAGCAGGTGCGCAATGCCGCGACCATCGGCGGCAATATCGCGAACGGCTCTCCCATCGGCGACGGCCCGCCCGCACTGATCGCGCTTGGCGCAACGCTCCACCTGCGCCGGGGTGAGGCCCGCCGCCAGATGCCGTTGGAGGATTTCTTCCTTGAGTATCGCAAGCAGGACCGCCTGCCCGGAGAATTTGTCGAGGCCGTGACAATCCCGGCAGCTGCGCCCAATCTGCGTTGCTACAAACTGTCCAAACGCTTCGATCAGGATATTTCTGCCGTCTGTGGCTGTTTCAACCTCACTGTGACCGATGGCACCATCACCGATGCCCGCATTGCCTTTGGCGGCATGGCGGGCACGCCAAAGCGGGCGGCGGCGGTCGAAGCCGCTTTGCTGGGCAAACCGATGACACCAGACACGGCGCAACAGGCGGCGGCGCTGATGGCGCAGGATTTCTCGCCCCTGTCAGATATGCGGGCCTCAAGCGCTTACCGCCTGACAACGGCCCAGAACATGCTGCGGCGCTATGTACATGATCTGGACGGCATCCAGACTTCAGTGCTGGAGGTGCGGGCATGAGCATGGGAAAACCCCTGCCGCATGACGCGGCCCCGCTGCATGTCACCGGACAGGCGCGCTATGTCGATGACATTCCGCTGCCGGGAAATGCGCTGCATCTGGCCTTTGGCCTGTCCACAATCGCGCATGGCTCTGTCACCAGCCTTGATCTGTCTGCCGTGCGCGCAGCGCCCGGTGTGGTGGCGGTCTACGGACCAGAGGATTTTGACGCGGTGCCCGATTGCAGCCCGTCAGTGCATGACGAGCCGCTGATCTCGACCGGCGATGTGTTCTATCTGGGCATGCCACTGTTTCTGGTGGCCGCCGACAGCCACCTTGCCGCCCGCAAAGCTGCACGGTTGGCCAAGGTCAGCTACGAGACAAAGCCTGCGCTGCTGACGGTGGACGATGCAATGGCGGCGAACAGCCGGTTTGAGGACGGGCCGGTGATCTGGACCAAAGGCGATGCGGCGCGCGCCATCGACACGGCCCGGCATGTGGTTGACGGCCAATTTGAGGTCGGCGGCCAAGAGCATTTCTATCTGGAAGGTCAGGTTGCAGCGGTGTTGCCAATGGAAGGCGGCGACTTGCTGGTCCATTCCTCTACACAGCACCCCAGCGAGATCCAGCACAAGATTGCCCATGCCCTGCATCTGCCGATGAGTGCGGTGCGGGTCGAGGTGCGGCGGATGGGCGGCGGTTTTGGCGGCAAGGAATCTCAGGGCAACGCGCTGGCCATCGCCTGCGCCATTGTGGCCACCCGTACCGGGCGGCCCGCAAAGATGCGCTATGACCGCGATGATGACATGATGATCACCGGCAAACGCCATGATCTGCGCATCCTCTACCGCGCCGGGTTTGACGATCAGGGGCAATTGACCGGGGTGGAGTTCACCCATCTGTTCCGCTGCGGCTGGGCGCAGGATCTGTCTTTGCCGGTCGCTGACCGGGCGATGTTGCACGCGGACAACTGCTATCACCTGCCCGACATCCGCATAGAGAGCCATCGCCTGAAAACCCACACCCAAAGCGCCACGGCATTTCGTGGCTTTGGCGGACCGCAAGGCATGGTGGGGATCGAGCGGGTGATGGACCATGTGGCGCATGCGCTGGGGCGTGATCCGCTGGACGTACGGCGCGCCAATTTCTACCGAGCGGCGGCGAGTGCGGCCAGTGCCGGGGGCGCTTCGCCCCCCGCCCCCCCAGAAAATGCTTTTGCCAAGATGAAGACGACCGCGCAGACCACCCCCTATTTCATGCCTGTGGAGGATTTCATCGGGCATGAACTGGTGGCGGCGTTGGTGGACTCGTCTGACTATGCAGCGCGCCGGGTGGCGATTGCGGAATGGAATGCGCGCTCGCCCGTACTGAAGCGCGGAATTGCGATGACGCCGGTGAAGTTCGGGATTTCCTTTACGCTGACGCATCTTAATCAGGCCGGGGCTTTGGTGCATGTGTATCAGGATGGCTCGATCCATCTGAACCATGGTGGCACCGAAATGGGGCAAGGGTTGTTCCAGAAGGTGGCTCAAGTGGCGGCTGGGGTGTTTGGTGTTGACCCTGATGTGGTGAAGATTACAGCCACCGATACCGCAAAGGTGCCCAACACCAGTGCCACGGCGGCGAGCTCAGGGTCTGATCTGAACGGCATGGCGGCGCAGGCGGCCTGTGCCACGATCCGCGACCGGATGGCCGCCTTTGTCGCCGACAAGCATCAGGCCGACCCGGCATCGGTTCGCTTTGAGGATGGCATGGTGCGGGTGGGCGGCGAGGCCTATGACTTTGCCCGCGTTGCAATGTGGGCGTATCAGGCGCGTGTCAGCCTGTCCTCGACCGGGTTTTATGCCACGCCAAAACTACAATGGGACCGCAAAGCGGGCAAGGGTCGGCCGTTCCTGTATTTCGCCTATGGCGCGGCGGTGACCGAGGTGGTGATCGACACGCTGACCGGCGAGAACCGCATCCTGCGCGCCGATCTGCTGCATGACACCGGCAGCAGCCTGAATTCAGCTTTGGATATCGGACAGATTGAAGGGGCCTATGTGCAGGGGGCGGGCTGGCTGACGACCGAGGAACTGGTCTGGGATGGCAAGGGGCGGCTGACCACCCATGCACCCAGCACCTACAAGATTCCGGCCTGTTCCGACCGGCCTTATGTGTTCAACGTGGCCCTGTGGGGGCGGCCCAACCGTGAAGACACGGTGGGCCGGTCCAAGGCAGTGGGAGAGCCGCCCTTTATGCTGGGAATCTCAGCGCTGTACGCGTTGTCGGATGCCGTGGCGGCCTGTGGTCCGGGCTATCCGGCACTGGACGCGCCAGCGACGGCAGAACGGGTGCTCGCGGCGGTAAGCCGGGTGCGCGGCGATGTTTGATCAGGACGCGCTGGCGGCGACAATTGCCGCTCATGGCCCGGTGGCTCGCGTGGTCATTGCAGCGCACGACGGATCGTCGCCGCGAGAGACCGGGGCAGCCATGCTGGTCTGGCAAGACGGGCAGTCTGGCACCATTGGTGGCGGCGCGCTGGAATGGGAGGCGGCGGCAGAAGCGCGGGCGATGCTGGTGGCGGGGGGCCGCAGGTTGCGGCGCGTGCCGCTGGGTCCGGCCTTGGGCCAGTGCTGTGGCGGGGCGGTGACTTTGCTGACCGAGGTCTATCGTACCGGGGGCCTGCCCGAGGCTGAGTGCGGGCTGGTGGCGCGCAGCGTGGACGGGCGCGACATGCCTCTGGCGGTCAAGCGGTTGCTCGACCGAGCGCGGGGGCAAGGTGTAATGCCCGCACCACAACTGGTGCAGGGCTGGTTTGTAGAGCCTGTCGCACCCCAAGCCCTTGATCTGTGGATCTGGGGAGCAGGGCATGTGGGGCGCGCGTTGGTGGCGGTTCTGGACCCTTTGCCAGAGGTGCGGATCACTTGGGTCGATGTGGCGGAAGACCGCTTTCCCACTGTGATACCCGAAGGCATCACCACCCTGCCCTGCGCTGATGCGGCACGGCTGGTCTTGCATGCCCCGAAGGATGCCCAACATCTGATCCTGACCTATAGCCATGCGCTGGATCTGGATCTGTGCCACCGGCTTTTGCACCATGGGTTTGACCGCGCCGGGGTGATCGGCTCGGCCACCAAATGGGCGCGGTTCCGGTCGCGGTTGGCCGCCCTTGGCCACGCGCCAGCCGCGATTGCCCGTATCAACTGCCCGATCGGTGACCCCGCTTTGGGCAAACATCCCCAAGCCATTGCGATTGGCGTGGCGCACGCGGTTTTGCGCCACCAAGCCCGCTCATCAGTCAAGGAGAACGCACTATGACCCGGCCTGAACTGCTGCGCGTTGCGGGGGTGACGAAAGCCTATCCGGGCGTGGTCGCCAATTCTGATGTGTCCTTTGCCATCTCGGAGGGCGAGATTCACGCCTTGCTGGGCGAGAACGGAGCTGGAAAATCGACGCTGGTGAAAATGATCTATGGGCTGGTCAAGCCGGATTCGGGCACCATGACCCTGCGTGGGGCAGCCTATACCCCAGCCGAGCCGCACGCGGCGCGGGCCAGCGGTGTGGCAATGGTGTTCCAGCATTTCAGCCTGTTCGAGGCGCTTAATGTCGCCGAAAACGTGGCTTTGGGCATGGAAAACCCGCCGCCGATGAAGGAACTGGCCAGCCGGATCAAGGCGGTCAGCGAAGAATACGGGCTGCCTCTGGACCCCGCCCGGATGGTGGGTGATCTGTCAGCGGGGGAACGCCAGCGGGTGGAGATCATCCGCTGTCTGCTGCAAGACCCAAAGCTGCTGATCATGGACGAACCGACATCGGTTCTGACACCACAGGAAGTGGACATCTTGTTCCGCACCCTGCGGCAGTTGTCGGCCGAAGGCACAGCGATTTTGTATATCAGCCACAAGCTGGAAGAAATCCGCACGCTTTGCGATGAGGCAACAATCCTGCGGCGTGGCAAGGTTGTGGCAACCTGCACCCCGCGTGAGCGCTCGGCGCGCGAGATGGCGGAGTTAATGGTCGGGGCCACCCTGACCCCGCCTGAACGGGCGGGCACGGCCAAGGGCGCGGTGGCGCTGGAGGTGGTAGATCTGTCAGTGGCCTCTCCGATCCAGTTTGGCACGTCGCTGAAAAATGTCAGCTTTCGTGTGGCGAAAGGAGAGGTGCTGGGCATAGCCGGGGTTGCAGGCAACGGGCAGGACGAATTGCTGCTGGCCCTGTCGGGCGAAGTGCGTGCCGCGCGCGATACCGTGCGCATTGACGGTACGGGCGTCGGCGATACTGGGCCGAACGCACGGCGTGCCCTTGGGCTGGTGGCCGCACCAGAGGAACGGCTGGGCCATGCGGCGGCACCCGATATGAGTCTGGTCGAGAATGCGCTTTTGTCGGGCGCTTTGCGTAAGGGGCTGACCAAGAATGGCTTTATCGACTGGGCGGCAACGGAAGCTTTTGCCGCCGGGATCGTGAAGGACTTTGACGTGCGAACGCCAGGAACCCATGTGGCAGCGCGGGCGCTGTCGGGTGGGAATCTGCAAAAATTCGTGGTTGGGCGCGAACTGAGCCAGACGCCCTCAATCATCGTGATCAACCAGCCCACATGGGGTGTTGATGCGGCGGCTGCGGCGAGCATCCGACAGGCCATTCTGGACCACGCAGCCGGAGGCGCTGCGGTTGTGGTGATCTCTCAGGATCTGGATGAGCTATTGGAGATTGCCGACAGCTTTGCCGCACTGAATGAGGGGCGGCTGACCACGCCGCGACCTGTGCAAGGGCTGACGGTGGATGAGATTGGCCTGATGATGGGCGGAGCGCATGGCATGGAGGTGGCGCATCATGGCCATTGACGCAAGACAGATGAGTATTTTTGCCAAGATGAAGGGGGCGGTCCATGCTGAGGCTTGAAAAACGCCCGTCGCCAAGCCGGTTCTGGCAAGGCGCGACCCCGGTTTTGGCGGTGGTGCTGACGATGATTGCAGGCGGGCTGATGTTCGCCGCGTTGGGAAAAAACCCGGTTGAGGCCATACGAACGATCTTTTGGGATCCGTTGTTTCACCCACAATTTGCCAGCTACTCGCGGCCTCAACTTCTGGTGAAAGCGGGGCCGCTGATCTTGATTGCGATTGGGCTTTCGCTTGGCTTTCGGGCGGGGATCTGGAACATCGGAGCCGAGGGTCAGTATATCATGGGCGCGTTGTTTGGCGCTGGTGTGGGGCTGGCGTTCTATCCTGCCGATCATTGGTTTATCTTTCCGCTCATGGTGATTGCCGGTGCATTGGGCGGCTGGATCTGGGCGATGATACCGGCAATACTGAAGACCAAGTTCAACACAAACGAAATCCTTGTCAGTCTGCTGATGGTGTACATCGCGCAGAACTTCCTGTCATCGATGTCCCTGGGCCTGTTGCGCAACCCGCAAGGCGGCGGCTTTCCGGGCAGCCGGAACCTGAGCCAATACCCTGCGGCATCAAACCCCGAGTTGTTCGCAGGAACAGGCATGCATTGGGGTGTGATTGCGGCGCTTATGGCGGTGATCGCGGCCTATATCCTTCTGCAACGTCATATCCTTGGGTTTCACATCAAACTGGCCGGGCAAGCGCCGCGCGCAGCGCGCTATGCCGGGGTGAATCCGACCGGGCTGGTTTTGCTGTGCATGGGCATTTCGGGCGCTTTGGCGGGGCTTGCGGGCCTTTTCGAGGTGGCGGGGCCTGCGGGGCAGATCAGCATTGGTTTCAACGTAGGCTATGGGTTTACCGCGATTATCGTGGCCTTTCTGGGCCGGCTGAACCCCATTGGCATTCTGCTGGCGGGGCTGCTGATGGCGCTGACCTATATTGGCGGAGAGCTGGCGCAGTTCATGCTTGGCCTGCCTGCTGCCGCGATTCAGGCGTTTCAGGGAATGCTTTTGTTCTTCCTGTTGGCGGTGGATCTGCTGAGCAATTACCGCATTCGCCTTGGGTACAAGAAGGAGGCCATCTGATGTTCGGAGGGATTGATCCTGCGCTGTTGATCGCGGCGCTGATGGTGGCCTCGGTGCCGATCATTCTGGCGGCAATCGGCGAGTTGATTGTTGAACGCGCCGGGGTGCTGAACCTTGGGGTTGAGGGTATGATGATCATGGGCGCAGTCTGCGGTTTCATCATGGCGGTGCAGACGGGCAGCGCCGTGATGGGGTTCGTTGGCGGGGCCCTTGGGGGGGCGGCATTGTCGCTGATCTTTGCCTTGCTGACGCAGGTTTTGCTGGCCAATCAGGTGGCATCAGGCCTTGCGCTGACGCTGTTCGGGCTGGGCCTGTCATCGCTGATCGGGCAGAACTTTGTGGGCATCCGCCCGCCTGCGACAGGGGCTGTGCCCTTGGGGCCACTGGCGGATATTCCGTTCTTTGGCCGCGTCTTGTTCAGCCATGACTGGGTGGTCTACTTCTCGATTGCCGTGGTTGCCGTGACGTGGTGGGTGCTCAAGGCCACACGGATGGGTCTGATCCTGCGGGCAGTGGGCGAAAGCCACGATGCGGCGCATGCACTTGGCTATAAGGTGCGCAAGATCCGGGTGCTGGCGATCATGTTCGGCGGGGCCATGGCGGGGATGGGCGGCGCCTATGTCAGCCTTGTGCGGGTGCCGCAATGGACCGATGGCATCACCGCTGGTGCGGGCTGGATTGCGCTTGCCATTGTTGTCTTTGCGTCATGGCGGCCTTGGCGTGCGCTGGTCGGTGCCTATCTTTTTGGCGGAATCACCGTACTTCAGCTTAACCTGCAGGCGGCCGGGGCGCGCATTCCGGTCGAATACTTGTCGATGTCACCATATCTGATAACCATTCTGGTGTTGGTCATCATGTCCTCGGGCAAGGGAAAAGCGGCGCTGAACGCTCCGGCAAGCCTTGGCCAGAATTTCCACGCCTCACGCTAGGGGCACCATTCAAACCGGGGCCGATCAACGGCCCGCAACAGGGAGACGACAATGAAACGTACAACATTGCTGGCGACGGCGGCACTGGGCCTTGGGATGGCCTTTGGGGGCGCTGCCAGCGCGCAGGGCATGGACAAGGTCAAGGCTTGCTTTGTCTATGTCGGTCCGATTGGTGACCTTGGCTGGACCTATCAGCACCATCAGGGCGCGCTGGAGGTGGTTGAGACCTACGGCGACAAGGTTGAAATCGCCTTTCAGGAAAACGTACCGGAAGGTGCCGATGCAGAGCGCGTTCTGACCCAGATGGCGCTGTCTGGCTGCAACATCATCTTTACCACGTCCTTCGGCTATATGGACCCGACCAACACTGTCGCGGCCAAGTTCCCAGACATCAAATTCGAACATTCAACGGGCTATAAGCGCGAGCATCCGAATGTTTCGACCTATAACGCGCGCTTCTATGAAGGCCGCGCGATTCAAGGCCACATTGCGGGCAAGATGACCAAGACCAACAAGATCGGCTATATCGGGTCGTTCCCGATCCCCGAAGTGGTAATGGGCATCAACAGCTATTACCTCCACGCCAAGAAGGTGAACCCGGATGTGCAGCTTTCGGTGGTCTGGGCCTTCACATGGTTTGACCCCGCCAAAGAGGCCGACGCCGCAAAGGCGCTGATCGACCAGGGCGTTGACGTGATCGCGGCGCACACCGATTCAACGGCACCTCTGGCCGAAGCGGCAAAGACCAATGGCGCCGTGATCGGCTTTGGTCAGGCGTCCGACATGGCCGATTTCAAGCCAAGCCCCCGCGTGTCCTCGATCATCGACAACTGGGCGCCCTATTACGTCAAGCGCGTCGGCCAGTTGCTGGATGGCACCTATGAGCAGGTTGACAGCTGGGCCGGAATTCCCGAAGGCGAAGTCGAAATCGGTGAGATCACCGATGCCGTCCCTGCAGAGGTGAAGGCCGAAGCAGAAGCCATGCGCGATGCGATTGAGGCGGGCACCTACCACCCGTTCACCGGGCCAATCAACAAGCAAGACGGCAGCGTCTGGCTTGCCGATGGGGATGTTGCCTCTGATGGCGACCTGTTGGGCATGACCTTCTTTATCGAAGGTATCACGGGTGATATTCCGCAGTGATTTGTTGAACTGACGAAGAAAGGCCCGTGCTTTGCGCGGGCCTTTTTTTGCGGGATTGTGGATGTGCCAGTGATTTCTGGGCTGCCCTTTAGGTGCTGCGCCCGGTATCTCTGGCGGCAAGGCGCTGAGAGGGGGCATGTGATGGATGCAGATGTTGTGATCATAGGCGGAGGCATCGCCGGGGTGTCGCTTGCGGCCCGGCTGGCCCCCTTTGCATCCGTAGTGTTGCTGGAAGCAGAGCCCGCGCTGGGGCATCATGCCTCGGGCCGGTCGGCGGCTTTGTATGAGCCGCGCTACGGCAGCCCCGCAGTGGTGGAACTGTCGTTGGTATCGGCTGACTTCTTTCATAAAACCAAAGGCATCTTGTCGCCCCGTGGGCTGATGATGGTCGGCTGCGCAGGCGACGAGGCGGCGTTTGCCACCGAGGCGGCGGCAATGGCGCTGGAGCCGATGACGGTTGCCGAGGCCTGCGCCATGGTGCCAGTGCTGAACCCGGAAGCGGTGACCATGGCCGCCTTTTCGCCCGAGGCGTGGGACATTGACACCGACCTGCTGATGCAGAGCTTTGCCCGCACCGCCCGTGCAGCGGGGGCTGAATTGCGCACCGGGGCAGCGGTGACAGCACTTTGCCACAAGGATGAGATGTGGCAGGTGACGACAGCAAACGGCTCAGTGACCGGGCGCGTTGTGGTTAATGCGGCCGGGGCTTGGGTGGACCGCGTGGCGCAGATGGCGGGGGTCCAGCCGCTTGGTTTTACGCCCTATCGTCGGTCGATGGCGCGGATCCCGGCCCCAGAGGCGATGGATGTGTCACGCTGGCCGATGATCTTTGGCGCAGGCGAGGCGTGGTATGCCAAGCCCGACGCAGGCGCTTTGATCGTGTCACCCGCCGAAGAAGATGCAACCGACCCACATGACGCATGGGCCGATGATATGGTGCTGGCCGAAGGTCTGGCGCGCTATGAGGCGATGGTGACAGCCCCAGTGACCCGGCTGCTGTCAAACTGGGCCGGGTTGCGGACCTTTGCGCCCGACCGAACTCTGGTCATCGGGGCAGATGCACGGCACCATTCGTTTTTCTGGCTGGCGGGTCAGGGCGGGCAAGGGTTCCAGTCTTGCCCTGCGGCCAGTCAGCTTGCTGCGGATCTGATCCTTGGCCGAGCACCGGAAGTTTCGGCGGATTTGGTAAAAGCACTGTCGCCCTCACGGTTCGGGCGCTGAAAAGCCCCGGCCACAGGTCAGCGGATTTCAGCCATCAGCGGGGTCGTAGCCCGTATTTCCGGTGGTGACACTGCCCCAGACTTGCGGCAAACTTGAGCAATGAAATTTGCCATTCTTTTTGCAGCCGCTCTGGCTCTGTCTGCCTGTGGCGGGCCGCGCCTTGCAACCTCTGACCGCACCTCGACGCGTCCCGCAGGCGCGGTTATCGCACCCAGTTTCGGGGATCGCAAGCCGCATCCCTGGGACGGGCGTGCGCCCTCGGCCTATGCGGTGCACGGCACTGACACGTCGCGCTATCAGACCCCGGTGGATTGGGTCAGCGCGCGAGCGAACGGGGTAAACTTTACCTTCATCAAGGCAACTGAAGGCGCAGATGACTCGGACCCGATGTTTCGTGAACACTGGAACGCTGCGCGTGACGCTGGTGTGGCAACCGGAGCCTATCACTTCTGGTATCATTGCGCGAATGGGCGGGCGCAGGCACAGAACTTTATCCGCCGTGTGCCACGGGCCACAGGGGCTTTGCCACCCGTGCTTGATCTGGAATGGACACCGTTTTCACCGACCTGCACCCGCCGCCCGCCACAGGCTGAATTGCTGGCCGAGGCGCAGGTATTTATCGACACCGTGGCCCGGCATTACGGCCAGATGCCGCTGGTCTATGTCAGCCCCGACATCTTTGCATCGCATGAATTGTGGCGGCTGCGCGGGGTGGAATTCTGGGTCCGCTCGGTCGCAGGCCACCCGTCAAAGGTCTATCCCGGTACGCGCTGGACGTTCTGGCAATATTCCAGCACCGGACAAATTCCGGGTAAAACAGGCGATGCAGATCTGAATGCCTTTGCCGGATCAGCGGCAGACTGGCGCGACTGGCTGGCGCGGCGGGCCCTGAAATAACGGGCTGTGTTGCAGCCAAACTGCACGGGGTCTGCCTCGCACCCCGGAGCACTTGAGCCAAGATGAAAGCGCATAGGCTTCATCTTGGCTTAGATACTCAACGTGCACGACGAATGCACAGGGCGCGGATCGGGATCAGCCGTCTGCGCGGATGCGTGCGTTTGATGGGTCGAACGGGCTGTCTTCGACCACCACCGCATCCCATTCCTGACACAGCATCTTGACCTTGAGCTTTGTGCCAACCTCGGCCAGATCGGGGCGTACATAGCCCATGCCGATCTGCTTGCCGAAGGCGACCGAGTAGCCGCCCGAGGTCAGGCGCCCGACTTTCTCGCCGTTCAACAGCAGCGCCTCTTTGCCCCATGGGTCGGTGTCGGCAGGGCCATCGATCAGCAAGGTGCAGCATTTGGAGCGAATGCCGGTCGCAAGCATCGCTTCTTTGCCCTGAAAATCCTTGGACAAATCAACAAAGCGGTCGAGGGCGGCCTCTAGCGGGGTTGCGTCGCGGCCCAGTTCATTGCCAAAGGCGCGGTAGGATTTTTCCTGTCGTAGCCAGTTCTGCGCACGCGCGCCGACCGGTTTCATGCCGTGCTTTTCGCCCGCGGATCGCAGCAAATCCCACAGATGGCGCTGCATCTCGATCGGGTGGTGGAGTTCCCAGCCCAGCTCTCCGGTATAGGCCACGCGGATGGCGCGGACCGGGACCATGCCCAGTTCGATGTTTCGCATCGTGAGCCACGGAAAGCGTTTGTTGGACAGCACTGTTTCGGGCGTGGCGTCCTTTACGATCTCTTGCAGGATCTTGCGCGCATTTGGCCCGGCGAGCGCAAAGACCCCCCATTGCGTTGTGACATCGTGGATGTCGATATGGCCGAACTCCGGCGCTTTGTCCTCGGCGCATTTGCGCAGGAAGTCGCCGTCGTAATCGGTCCATGCCCCGGCCGAGACGCAGTAATATTCATCCTGCGCCAGTCGGACGATGGTGTATTCAGTGCGCGTCGTGCCGTTTGGCGTAAGGGCATAGGTCAGGTTGATACGGCCCACGGTGGGCAGCTTGTTGCAGGTCAGCCAGTCGAGGAACTTTGTTGCCCCTGGCCCCCGCACCAGATGTTTGGTGAAGGCCGTGGCGTCGATCAGCCCTGCGGTTTCCCGGATGGCTTTGGCCTCGTCCACAGCATATTGCCACCATGCGCCACGTCGGAAGCTGCGGGAATTGTGGTCGAAGTCTTCGGGCGCGTCTTTCGGGCCATAATAGATCGGGCGTTCCCAGCCGTTCACCTGTCCGAATTGCGCGCCAAGCGCCTTTTGCCGGTCATAGACCGGGGCGGTGCGCAGTGGGCGGGCAGCTTCGCGTTCCTCATCGGGGTGATGCAGGACGAAGACATGCTCGTAGCATTCTTCGTTCTTGCGGGCGGCGTATTCGGTGGTGATCCACTGGCCATAGCGGCGCGGATCAAGGCTGGCCATATCAATCTCGGCTTCGCCTTGGGTCATCATCTGGGCAAGGTAATAGCCTGTACCGCCCGCTGCGGTGATACCAAAAGAAAAGCCCTCGGCGATCCACATGTTGCGCAGGCCCGGCACCGGGCCGACCAGCGGGTTACCATCGGGGGTATAGCAGATCGGGCCGTTGAAATCGTCCTTGAGCCCCACAGTTTCAGATGACGGCAGGCGATGGATCATCGACATGTATTCCGCTTCGATCCGCTCAAGATCCAACGGGAACAGGTCGGCGCGGAAACTTTGCGGCACATCGTAGAGGAAGCGGGCGGGCGCGTTGCGCTCATACGGGCCAAGAATCCAGCCGCCACGTTCTTCGCGGACATACCATTTGGCATCGGCGTCCCGCAGAACCGGGTGCTCGGCGTTGCCCGCCTTGCGCCATGCGACAAGCGCCGGATCGGGTTCGGTAACGATATACTGATGCTCAACCGGGATCGCGGGGATTTTCACGCCCAACAGCCGCGCCGTGCGCTGCGCGTGATTGCCGGTGGCGGTGACGACATGTTCGGCATGAATTTCGAATGTCTCGTCGCTGGCGACCAGATTGCCGCCCTGTTCGACCATACGCGCGCAGGTGACGATCCATTCCGACCCGGTCCAGCGATAGCCGTTGACTTGAATCTTGCGCTCGATGGCGGCCCCGAACTGGCGCGCGCCTTTGGCCATCGCCTGCGTGACATCGGCCGGATTGATGTAACCGTCTTGCGGATGGTACAGCGCGCCGACAAGGTCTTCGGTGCGCAACAGCGGCCAGCGGTCTTTCATCTGCGCGGGCGTCAGGAATTCGTGATAGACCCCGGCGGTTTCGGCAACGGAGGAGTAGAGCATATACTCATCCATCCGCTCCTGATGCTGGGCCATGCGCAGGTTGCCCACCACGGCAAAGCCTGCGTTCAGGCCAGTTTCCGCCTCCAGCGCCTTGTAGAAATCGACCGAGTATTTGTGGATGTGGGTGGTCGCGTAAGACATGTTGAACAAGGGCAGCAAGCCCGCTGCGTGCCATGTCGAGCCTGCGGTCAATTCGTCGCGCTCTACCAGCATGGTATCCCAGCCGGCCTTGGCCAGATGATAGGCAATACCGTTTCCAACGGCACCACCGCCGACAACAAGCGCTTTGACATGGGTTTTCATAGGGGCGACTCCGGGGATTGGCTTTGCGCCATCAATGCCTGATCGTGGGGCAAGCGGGCAAGATCCCCCGACCTTTGACAGACGAAAACGACATTGGCCACTTGCGAGCTGCGCCTGACAGCCAGAGCGCGCCTGCGAACAACCTTTCGGATAATCTGCAAAAAGCTGTCGTCTGGGCTGTTCCGTGCCGGTCTGAACCGGCGCCCAAACGCATATTCCGCAGAACAGTTCCGTTGGAAATGCAAAACAAATTGCAGGCTCTTTTTGGAACGCATGTCGTTGCCGGGTGTTTGTTGTTCATACCGACGGCAGACAGGGCAGCCGATACAACGCCCGCCCTGCCGTCTTCGCACAAACAGGAGACGACCATGAAAAAGCTTTTTGGAACATCCGCTCTGGTTGTGGCTCTGTCCATGCCAGCCTTTGCCCAAGACACTGCCACCACTATGCCGGCAGACAGCACAATGGGTATGACTTCGCCATATCTTGAAGGTGTGGATCGCGGCGTGCGCGCTTCGAACTTCATCGGCAAGCGCGTTTATGTGACCGAACAAGACACGTCGACTCTGTCGGTTGATGCAATTGCAACAGCTGACACGAATTGGGAAAATGCAGGCGAAATCTCTGACCTGATCATCTCGCTCAACGGCGACGCCGAAGCTGTGCTGGTTGATTTCGGCGGTTTCCTCGGGATCGGTGAAAAGACGGTTGCTGTTTCGATGGCCAACCTTGTAATGGTGCCGGATTCAAACAGCCCAGACGATTACTTCATCGTGTTCCACGGCACCAAAGCAGCTCTGGAAGGCGCACCTGAGTTCAACCCGGACATGGTGTTTGAAGCCGCAGCTGTCGATGCCACAGTGGCACCTGCAGACGGCATGGCAACGACCGCACCCGTTGATGGTGTGGCCGCAACAGACCCAGCCATGACCCCGCCAGCTACGGGCTCGGATATGGCCGCGGTGACTGCGCCCGACGAAATGGTTGACCTGACCGTGATGAGCGAAGCTGACCTGCTTGGCAAACGCGTGGTTGGCCCGAATGACGAAGACGTGGGCGAAATCAGTGCTGTTGCCGTTGGTGCCGATGGCACCATCAACGGGGCTGTTGTTGATGTCGGTGGTTTCCTTGGAATCGGCGAAAAGCGCGTTGCATTGGGTTCTGAAGCCTTGACCATCGTGCGCAGTGCAAGTGGCACCGTAGAACACTTCCGCGTGTCGATGACGCAAGAGCAGCTGGAATCGCTCCCAGCTTACGAAAGCTGATCGACGCACAGACTTGATCAGGGCGGGCTGGGCAACCAGCCCGCCCTCTTTTCATACCCGAACGCCTAACCTGTGATCCGTTTTCCAATGGCCGTGCTGGCTGCAAAAATCAGGGCCGCCACCACTATTATAGACGGGCCTGCGGGTGTGTCTTGCCAGAGCGACAGCTGCAATCCGCCTAGCGCCGAAACTGCACCGATGGCGATGGCCAGCACCGCCATAGCTTCGGGCGTGCGCGACAGGCTACGGGCGGCGGCGGCCGGCACGATCAGCATGGCCGCAATCAGCAGCGCCCCCACGACCTTGATCGCAACGGCAACAACGATCGCCAATGCAACCGTCAGAACCAGACGTTCCCGGTCTGGGTTCAGCCCACTGGCATGGGCCAGATCTTCATTCAATGTGGCGGTCAACAGCGCCTGCCAGCGCCATGCAAGCAGCGCCAGAACCACAAGAGCACCGCCCCAGACAAAGGCCAGATCACCGCGGCTGACCGCCAGAATATCGCCAAAAAGCCAAGCCGACAGATCGGTGCGTACCCCCGGCACAAAGGAAACTGCGACCAGACCGAAAGCCAGCGCCGAATGCGCCAGCACGCCCAGCGTGGTATCCATCGCCCAGCCCTTCGCCGCCAAGGTGGCGACGGTGACGGCCATGGCAAGCGACACCACCATGATGCCAAACCCCACCGGCAGATCAGTGGCCAGTGCCATGGCCACGCCCAAGATCGCAGCATGCGCGGTGGCATCGCCAAAATACGCCATCCGCCGCCACACAACGAAAGACCCCAAAGGCCCGGTGGCCAGCGAAAGCCCCACCCCGGCCAAGGCCGCGCGGGTCAGAAAATCGTCAAGCATGTGGGTGCTCATCTGTGTGGTAGTGGTGGTGATGGTCATGCGGTGCGCCCGCGTGATCATGGTCGTGGACATGCTGATACAGGGCCAGCGCGCCTTGGGTGCCAAGCCCGAACAGTGCCCGATACTCGGGGGCAGAGGACACCACATGCGGCGTGCCCTCGCAGCAGACATGGCCGTTCAGACAAATCACCCGGTCGCTGGCAGCCATCACAACATGCAGGTCGTGGCTGACCATAAGCACCGCCGCGCCACTTGCGGCCCGAACATCCTCAATCAGCTGATAAAAGCCCGCCTCGCCCGGCTGATCGAGGCCCTGCGTCGGCTCGTCCAGCACCAGAAGTTGCGGATCAGACAGCAGGGCGCGGGCCAGCAGCACGCGCTGCAACTGCCCCCCCGACAGGCTTGCCATCTGCGCGCCTTCGACCCCCAGCACACCGACCCGCGCAAGGGCCTGCACGGCGAGCGCATCACTGACCCGGACCGGGAGCGACAAAAACCGGCGCACGGTCATCGGCAGGCTGCGGTCCAGCGCCAGCCTTTGTGGTACATAGCCAATGCGCAAGCCGGGCACCCGCTTCACCCCGCCCTGCGCCACCGGCACGATGCCCAGCAACGCGCGCAACAGCGTGGATTTGCCTGACCCGTTCGGGCCGACAATGGTGACAATCTCACCCGGATGCACGGCGATGGATACGTCATGCAAGACCTCTGCCCCGCCATAGCGGACACAGATATGATCGGCGGCGATCAGCGTCATTTCCCGCTTTCCAGACACGACGGGCACAGGCCCAACGCCTCGATGTTAGACCTCTCTACGACAAAGCCAATGGCCGCGGCGGCTTTGTCCAAAGCGGCACGCACGAGGGCTGCCGGGGCCTCGGCGACGGCGTCGCAGGATTTGCAGATCAAAAAGGCGGGCGCATGGGCCTCGCCGGGGTGCATGCAGGCGGCAAAGGCATTCAGGCGGCGGATGCGATGGGCAAACCCCTGTTCCACAAGGAATTCCAGCGCACGGTAGGCGACTGGGGGCTGGTTGCCAAACCCATCAGCGGCCAGCCGTTGCAGCACGTCATAGGCCCCCATCGCTTTATGGCTTTCCAACAAGATCTCCAGCACCCGTTTGCGCACCGGGGTCATCCGCGCACCCGATGCCGCAGCCAGCGCTTCGGCCCGCGCCAGCACATCTGTTGCGCAGTGCGCATGATCGTGGCTGGAAAAGGCCAGATCAGGCGTCGCACAGCCGGGACAATCGCTGTCAGGGTGATCGTGCGGCATGGAAGGCTCCTGCGGGGTTGACTGGTTATAGTATAACATACATAAGACCTGCAAAGACGTTCAGAAAGGCCTGTCCGATGCGTTATATCATATCCCTTCTTTTGGCCAGCACCGCCCTTCCCGCGCTTGCCGAGGTGCCGCGTGTGGTGACCGACATGCCGCCGGTCCATTCAATCACGGCACAGGTAATGGGCGATCTTGGCCAGCCAGAGCTGCTGCTGGACCGGGGGGCCAATGCCCATTCTTATCAGCTGCGCCCGAGTCAGGCTGCAAGCCTTGCCAATGCGAACCTGATCCTGTGGATCGGGCCAGAGATGACGCCATGGATGGCGCGTGCTCTCGACGGGTTGTCGCCAGAGGTGCCGCGCCTTGCGCTATTGGCAGCAGACGGCACGTTCCGCCGCAGTTATGGTGACACCAGCGCACATGACCATGACGAGCATGAAGGGCATGGCCATGCCGACGCGGCAAAGGCCGACGTGCATGATCACGACGGCCACGCGGGTCATGGGCATGATGACCACGACCAAGACCATGCCGACGCGGCAAAGGCCGACGCGCATGATCACGACGGCCACGCGAGTCATAGCCATGATGACCACGACCATGCCGATGAAGCAAAGGCCGACGCGCATGATCACGACGGCCACGAAGACCATTCCCATTCCGGCGTTGACCCGCATGCTTGGCTGGACCCGGCCAATGCAAGGGTCTGGGCCGGGCTGATTGCGGCCGAGTTGTCGCGGCTGGACCCGGACAACGCGGCCACATACAGCGCCAATGCAGCGGCGGCACAAGCGCGGATTGATGCTTTGGACGCCGAGCTTGCGGCCTTGCTGGCCCCGGCAAAGGACAAGCCTTTTGTGGTCTATCATGATGCCTATGGTTACTTCGCCAGCCACTACGGCCTGACCGTGGCCGGGTCAGTATCGCTTGGCGATGCCAGTTCTCCGGGTGCGGCACGGTTGCGGGATTTATCTGCGACAGTCGCAGCAGGCGACGCCTTGTGCCTGTTTCCAGAAGCGCAGCACGACCCTGCGCTGGTGACCCAGATGGCAGACGGCACGTCAGCCCGGATCGGGGCGGCGCTGGACCCATCGGGCAGCAGCATAGAGCCGGGCCCGGATGCCTATGACGCACTGATGCGGGCACTGGCGACCAACATCGTGGCCTGTCTGAACGGTTAAACCATACCAACACAGCAAAAGGGCCGGGGAATGATCCCCGGCCCTTTTGTCATGCAGTGCGCTCTCAGCCCTCGACTCCGCCCATCCCTGCGGCACGGAACCAGCGGATGATGGCAAGGCGTTCTTCGGGCTCCATATAGCTCAGGTTGCCGGGGGGCATGGCGTGGCTGAGGCCCGCCTGCATATAGATGCGCCGTGCCTCAATCGCGATTTGCGCCTCGGTTTCCAGCACCACACCCTTTGGCGGCCAGACCATGCCATCCCAAGACGGCTCTGCCGCGTGGCACATGCTGCACCGGCCCTGCACGATGCCGACCACATCGTCAAAGCCAGCGGCGGCGGCGTGCTGAAGCGCGGCACCTGACAGTGTGGCCTGTGGATCTGGCACATTGCGCATCGGGGCGGTGGACAGCCAAGCGATCAACAGGAACAGAATGGCGGTAAGACCCCATGTCCAATGCGGGTTGCCTTTGCGTGCATGCTGGCTGTTGAACCAGTGCCGGATGGTAACGCCCATCAGGAAGACCAGCGATGCGATAATCCAGTTATACTGTGTCGCAAAGATCAGCGGGTAGTGGTTTGATAGCATCAGGAAAATCACGGGCAGCGTCAGATAATTGTTATGCGTGCTGCGCTGCTTGGCGATCTTGCCGTATTTGGCATCCGGCGTGCGCCCGGCCTTGAGGTCCGCGACCACGATGCGCTGGTTCGGCATGATGATCATAAAGACGTTCGCGCTCATGATCGTGGCAGTGAACGCGCCAAGATGAAGCAAGGCGGCGCGGCCAGAGAAGACCTGCGTGTAAAACCACGACATCCCCACAAGCACCACGAACAGCGCAACCATCAGCACGGTCTGATCGGCATTCACAAAGACCCGGCACAGGGTGTTATAGGCCAGCCAGCCAAAAGCGAGCGACGCCAGCGATATGGCCACTGCCTGCCATACGGCCAGATCCATCACCTGCGGGTCGATCAGGAACATTTCCGCCCCCAGATAATAGACCAGCACCAGCATGGCAAAACCCGACAGCCAGGTGGCGTAGCTTTCCCATTTGAACCATGTCAGATGCTCTGGCATCATTTCCGGCGCGACCAGATATTTCTGGATGTGATAGAAACCGCCGCCATGCACCTGCCATTCCTCGCCATGCGCCAGCGGCGGCAGGCTGGGGGTCTTGCGCAACCCAAGGTCCAGCGCCACGAAATAGAACGACGACCCGATCCAGGCGATCGCCGTGATCACATGCAACCAGCGCACGCCGATCTCGACCCATTCCCACATCACCGCCAGATCATACATCGCGTGTCTCCCTGCTTGCTTTTGCACAAAGGCTATACCGAAGCGTCATCTTCTGTTAATCCTGTGAAATACTGGATCACTTTCAAATCCTGCCGTATAATGGGATGTGCCCATATGTCCTACGTCAACACCATCCGTATGTTTGTGCGTGTCTACGAATTGGGCAGTATGAGTGCGGCAGCACGAGATCAGCGCGCGTCTCCTGCTGTGGCATCTGCCCGAATTTCTGAACTGGAAAAGCATCTGGGCGTGCGATTGTTCAACCGCACCACGCGCAGCCTGCAACCCACCGAAAACGGGCGCATCTTTTACGAGGGCGCCATCCGCATTCTGGAGGCGATTGAAGACGCCGAATCTGCGGTGATGGATGTCACCCAGAACCCTCGCGGCACGATCTTTGTCGCTGCGCCGCTAGGCATCGGGCGGCGGTTCATCGCGCCCCATGTGCCACCCTTCAAGGATATGTATCCGCAGATAGATGTGCGCCTGCGCCTGTCAGACCGGGGGGTGGATGTAGTCAGTGAAGGCATCGACGTGGCCTTTCATCTGGGCATTCTGGAAGACAGCACCCTAAAGGTGCGGCTGATCGCGGATTGTCAGCGCGTGCTGTGTGCCGCGCCAGATTACATCGCGCGGCGCGGCATGCCCGAGGACGGGGCCGCCCTGCTGCGCGACAAGCATGACTGTCTGAACCTGCGCTTTCCGGGTGCCAAAGAGTTTCAATGGACCCTGATCACCGCCGAGGGCGCGCGCCGGTATGAAATCGCCGGCCCTTATGAATCGGATGACGGCGATGTGCTGACGCATTGGGCGCTTGCCGGGCGAGGCATTGTGATGAAGCCGCAATTCGAGGTGGCAGATCATTTGCGCGCAGGGAATCTGGTGCCTGTGGCAACCGCAACCCCACCCATTTCGGTGCAACTGTCCAGCCTGAGCCAGCATCGGCGTCTGAAAGACCCCAAGGTCAGGCTGTTTACCGATTACATGGCCGCAAAGATCAAGGATGAGCTGCGTCGGGCAATCGACGGCTGACAAAATGAAAACGCCCGCGCAGGAAAGAGCGCGGGCGTTTTTGTGGTGTCATATCCCTTACTGGATCTGCTGGCCGTTCACGAATATCGACCCGCCTTCACGCGCTTCAATCTTCGAGGTCAGGACATCATCACCGGCTGGCTGGCCAAACATGGCCATCATCATCCGCGCGCCCATTGCGTCTTCGTCGGTGATCACACCCAGCTTGATCAAGGCATCGACGACCTTGTTGCCACCCTCCAGCCGGACATCGGCGGTTCCGATGGGCAGCGGCGGGCCACCCATGGCCACCATCGAATTGTCAAAGGTGAACGCCCCTGTGCCTGTCACGGCAGCGCCAAGCGCCTTGATCGCCATCGTGCGGATATCCAGCGATTGCAGTTCCGGCATGGTGGTTGGCGGTGCGCCAGTTTCGCCAGAAACCATCAGATCCAGCATATCAACGCTGGCCTTGCCGCCCAGTTCAAGCGCCACATCCAGCGGGCCACGGTCCAGCACAGAGGCAGGGTCAAACATGCCCCAAGCCGCATCGTCCAGCACCAGACCCTCCAGCTTCAGATCAAATCCGTAATCCCCGGCCTCAGTCGCAGCCACCATCGGCATCGCCAGACCCAGCGCAAAGGTACCAGTCGTGGCATTCACCGGCATTGGCAGCATAGGCGGGCGGATTGCAACGGTCATCCCATCGACACTGGTAGAGATATCAAACGTATCTGCGTTGATGGTGATCGAGGAAACTCCCGGCTCTGCCAAAAACTCAACGCTCATAGGCATCATCGGATTGTTGTCGACCAGATCACCCTTTGATACGCCTTGGGTCGCCTCAAGGCTCAGCCCCAGACCTGCGCGCACAGCATCGGCAAAGGCGGCGCTGCTTTGCAATGACATAAGGTCGATACCCTCGGGCAAGGTGATTTCTCCCGTCAAGACCACATCGGCGGTATCGCTGACCTGAGAGCTATCAATGCCAATGGAGGGGTCTTTTTGCTTGATCGTATATGCCACCTGCTCGGCCGACAGTTCAAGGCCAAGCGTTTCACGACCCCGCGTGTAGCGCCCGCCCACTGATACCAGATCAAAGACACCATCAAAAAAGCTATCGCCGTCCGCCATGTTGACCAGCAGTTTCAGACTGTCCGCATCAATGCCATAACCCAGACCGCCCGCATCCTCAAAAGCACTGATCGACAGTTCTTCATGATCGACTGTCACCGTGCCCGCGCCAGCACCCTGAAGTTTGATCTCGGCCGGGAAAAAGGCGACGCTGCCATCTTCCTGCTCGACAATTGCGACTTCGGAAATCGTGGCAAAGGCAGGCTCGCCCTCTGCGCCGATAGAGACGCCATTCAATGTAAGTTCGCGGTTCCCCGCAACCTCGGTCGCAACGGTGATCTTGAGACCACCCGACACAGCTGCCGCCTGCAGGTCGGCCCAGACCTGATCAACAGTCAGGGCCGCCTGTGCCGTGCCACACATCAAAAACGCCATAACCGGCGCTGCCATCAATACTTTGGATCTGAACATGCCACTCTCCCAGAAAAGTGCTAATCTTGTCGCAAGACAAAATCGCTTTCTGGTGCCCGACGCAAGGTCAGGTTTCAAATACTTTCGTCAACTGCCCCGATATGTTGAATAGGCAAAGGGCGAGATCAACAAAGGCACATGATAGTGCTGGTCTGCATCCGGCACACCAAAACGAATTGGAATCTCGTTTAAAAACAAAACATCGCCCGCTGACTGGCCGGATGCGCGCAGATAGTCGCCCGCACAAAACACCAGCTCATATGTGCCCACTTCCAACGCTTCGCCCGTCAAAAGCGGCGCATCCGTGCGGCCATCAGCGTTGGTCACAACCTCGGCAATCTTTTTGTGCCCAGTGCTGCTGACGCGGTAGAGCCAGATTTTCACCCCTGCTGCCGGTTTGCCAAGCGCTGTATCCAGCACATGCGTCGAAAGTCGCCCCATTGCCCACTCCTTCATCGGTTTGCCCGTCGCATGACAGCACGAAACGCGCGCCGATACGACTGTGTGTTCACACGATATGTCTTTCGCGAATTTCTTGATAAAATGCCGCAAATTTTGCGCCTATCATTTCGCAACGCTTGAAAGTGAGGTATCCCGGTGAACCGCTACCCCCGAGATTTTCGTGGCCATGGCCCCGACACGCCCGACGCCACATGGCCGGGTGGTGCAAAAATCGCCATTTCCCTGGTCCTGAATTACGAAGAAGGCGGCGAAAACAATCTGCTGCATGGCGATGCACAATCCGAGGCATTCCTTTCCGATATTGCAGGGGCGGCACCCTGGCCGGGGATGCGGCATTGGAACATGGAATCGATCTATGATTACGGTGCGCGGGCCGGGTTCTGGCGGCTGCACCGCTTGTTCACAACGCACAACATTCCAGTGACGGTGTACGGTGTCACCACTGCATTGGCGCGCAACCCCGAACAGGTGGCGGCAATGAAGGCTGCTGGCTGGGAAATCGCCAGCCATGGGCTGAAATGGGTGGACCACCGCGATTTGTCGGAGGCCGAGGAAGCCGCCCAGATCGCTGACTCCTTCCGCCTGCACGAAGAACTCACCGGTGAGCCCCCACAAGGATGGTATACCGGGCGCTGTTCAATGAATACGGTCCGCCTTACGGCAGAGACCCGAAAGCTTGCCTGGATTTCAGATACTTACGATGATGACCTGCCCTATTGGCTGGAAGTGGGCGACCACGATCAACTGGTGATCCCCTACACACTGGAGGCAAACGACATGCGCTTTGCCACCGCGCCGGGCTATGTCACGGGCGAGCAGTTCTTTCAGTATCTGAAAGACAGCTTCGACACGCTTTACGCCGAAGGAGGCGAAGGCCGGGCCAAGATGTTCTCGATCGGCCTGCACAACCGCCTGATCGGTCGCCCCGGCAAGATCGCCGGGTTGAAGCGGTTTCTTGACTATGCGCAGGCCCATACAGGTGTCTGGTTTCCCCGCCGCATTGACATCGCTCGGCATTGGACAAAAACCCATCCGCACACGCGCTTTGAACGCCCCAGCCAGATGACCCGCGCCCGATTTACCGAGCGTTTCGGCGGGGTCTTTGAGCATTCGCCATGGATAGCCGAGCGCGCTTGGGATCTGGAACTGGGCCCGGCCCATGATTGTGCCACCGGGGTTCACTCGGCCTTGGCCAGGATCTTCCGCACAGCTTCGCATGACGCACGGCTTGGTGTGCTGACCGCGCACCCGGATCTTGCCGGAAAACTTGCCGCCGCCAAGCGACTGACCCCAGATTCCACCGCCGAACAGGCCAGTGCGGCACTGGACTCATTAACTGATGCCGAGCGCGAGACGTTTCAGCAGCTTAATGCCGACTACATGGCAAAGCACGGCTTCCCCTTCATCATCGCCGTGCGCGATCATAGCAAAAACGGCATCCTCGCCGCCTTTGCCGCGCGCATCGCGAACGACACCGCGACCGAGTTTTCAACCGCATGCGCACAGGTTGAGCGTATTGCCGAACTGCGCCTGAAAGACACCCTGCCATGACACAGTATTACGCCCCCACTGGCGGCCTGCCCCCGCAAACCAGCCTGATGACGCAGCGCGCCGTGTTTACCCCGGCCTATGCCGTTATCCCAAAGGGCTGCTTTTCCGATATTGTCACCAGCTTTCTGCCTGGCTGGACCCAGACCCGGCTTTGGCTGATCGCCCGCCCGATGAGCGGGTTTTCCGAAACCTTCAGCCAATATGTGATGGAGGTCGCCCCCGGCGGCGGATCAGAAGTGCCCGATGCCGAAGACGGTGCAGAGCATTGGCTGTTTTTCACCCAAGGTCTTGCCACACTGACCATCGACGATCAGGCGCATAAGATGGATGCAGGCGGCTACGCCTTTATCCCCGCTGGCAGTCGCTGGACCTTGCGGGCGACTGGCGATGCGCCCGCTCGCTTCCACTGGCTGCGTAAGCTCTATGAAGCCGCACCCGGCATTGCCCGGCCTGACCCCATCATCATCAACGAACGGGATGTGCCACTGTCGCTGATGCCCGACACCAATGGCGTCTGGGGCACCACCCGCTTTGCCGACCCCACGGATTTGCGGCACGATGCACACGTCAATATCGTGACCTTCCAACCGGGCGGCTCCATCCCGTTTGAAGAAACCCATGTGATGGAACACGGGCTATATGTGCTGGAAGGCAAAGCCGTCTACAAACTCAATCAGGATTGGGTCGAGGTAGAGGCCGGCGATTTCATGTGGCTGCGCGCTTATTGCCCGCAAGCCTGCTACGCCGCAGGCCCCGGCCCGTTCCGCTACCTGCTCTACAAAGACGTCAACCGCCACGCCAAGCTGCGTGGTCCCGGCGCCTTTGGGGCGGCCAGATAGTCTGGCCCCCATCCATTGCCTGTTCCCAAGCATCCTACGGATAGCCGATGGTTTCGCCAATGGTCCCAGCAACCACAGAGCTGGGGGGTGTGAAAGCCCCAGTCTCCGCCAGAAAAAAGGCGCACCCGATGCAGGCCCTGACCCCTACTTTGTTGACCGCCGAAGCCTTCGCGCCCTTTGGCGATGTACTTGATGCCACAGGCGATTTTCGGCTGATCAACGCAGGCCTGTGCCAGCGCCATCACGACCGCGCCCGCATTGATTTCGGCCCCGAAGGCCACGCCGGGATCTCGGTTTTCAAGGCCGAACCGCGCGTTCTGCCTTACAGTTTCGATCTGATCGAACGCCACCCCGATGGCTCGCAGGCCTTTGTGCCCATGACCCAGCACCCGTTTCTGGTCATCGTGGCGTCCAGCCCCGCCGATACGCCACTGACCTTCCTGACCAATGGTGCGCAGGGCATCAACCTGCATCGGGGGGTCTGGCATGGAGTGCTGACCCCGCTGCACGCCCCCGGATTGTTTGCCGTTATCGACCGGATCGGTCCCACGCCAAACCTAGAAGAACACCGTTATAGCCAAAACTGGACGGTTCTCGCGCCCTGAGGAGGGGGCGCGGCTAACCGTCTGCGCCTTAGGGCAGCGCAGACGGCGCGAATAATCAATGCCCAAGGGAGAGGACCCACAAATGACAAGTTCCGCATTGGGAACGCCGGAGCAGCTCCGCGACCCAGATTATATGCCCCCCCTGGGGCGGGCGATTCCGCTCGGGATCCAGCATGTGCTGGCGATGTTCGTCTCGAACGTGACACCCGCAATCATCGTCTGCGGCGCGGCAGGCATCGGCTTTGGCTCGGATCAGGGCGCGCTGGGTTTTCCCGACATGACCTATATGATCCAGATGTCGATGCTGTTCGCGGGCATTGCCACGCTGTTTCAATCCATTGGCATGGGGCCCGTGGGCGCACGCCTGCCGATAGTGCAAGGCACGTCCTTTGCCTTTGTTCCGATCATGATCCCGGCGGTCGCAGGTCTGGGTGCTGCTGGCCTTGGTGGGCTGATGACGGGCGTTATCATTGGCGGCATCTTTCACTTTTTCCTCGGCTTTGTGATTGGCCGTATCCGCTATGCTCTGCCCCCACTTGTCACTGGGCTGATCGTGCTGATGATCGGCCTTGCGCTGGTAAAGGTCGGCATCCAATACGCCGCCGGAGGCGTGCCTGCGATGGAAGCGGGCATGCGCACCATAGCCGAGGCAAAAGCGCAAGGCGTACCAGTTGACTGGTCCACCATCAAATTCGGCAGCTTCAGCCAATGGCTTCCCGCACTGGTGGTGATTCTGGTCACGCTGGGCATCAAGTTCTTTGCCCGGGGATTCATGGCCGTGGCCGCCGTGTTGGTCGGCATTATTGCGGGCTATCTTGTGGCCCTTGCGATGGGTCAGGTCACCTTTACCGCCATCGAGCGCGCAGGTCTTTTTGCTCTACCCAACCCGTTCCGCTGGGGCTTCGAGTTCAACGCAGCCATCATCATCGGCATGTGTTTCATGGCACTGATTTCAGCCATTGAAACTGTCGGCGACGTGTCCGGGATCGCCAAAGGCGGCGCCGGGCGTGAAGCCACCGACAAAGAAATCGAAGGCGCCACATTTGCCGACGGCGCGGGCTCTGCCATCGCAGGCGTGTTCGGCGGATTGCCCAACACCTCGTTCAGCCAAAACGTTGGCCTGATCGCCATGACCGGTGTGATGAGCCGCCATGTCGTCACCATCGGTGCGATTTTCCTGATCGTCTGCGGCCTTGTGCCCAAGATCGGGGCGGCCATCAACACGGTGCCTATCAACGTGTTGGGCGGCGGCGTTGTTGTGATGTTCGGCATGGTCTGTGCCGCAGGCGTCAACATGCTGTCCGAGGTCAAATGGAACCGCCGTAACATGGTGATCTTTGCCACCGCGCTGTCGGTCAGCCTTGGTCTGCAACTGGCACCAGAAGCACTGCAACACATGGGACGCACGGCGCAGATCTTGCTGACCTCGGGGTTGCTGCCAGCCGCCGTTATCGCCATCAGCCTTAATCTTCTTTTGCCGGAAGATGCGGGCGAGTAACACCTGAATGCAGCATAAGCCGCAGCTTGCCTGCGGCTTGTGCGCTTTATGTTTTTGCGACGTTACAGCTTCAGGTCATAGGTCACCCAGGCCGTGGCTGTGGCAATCTGATCATACAGACCCCGCGCGCGCGCATTGTTCTCAGCCGTGATCCAGCGAATGACGGTCCAGCCCCGGCTTTGCCCTTCGGCTTTGATCGCCGCAATCAAGGCCGCTGCAGTCCCACTGCCCCGCGCCTCAGGGCTGACAAACAGATCATCCAGAAACCCGCCTTCACTGGCAGACAAAGGCCGCGCAAAGGCGCGGAAATGCGCCAGCCCCACCAGTTGACCATCCTGTTCGGCCACAAACCCCTCTACCTCATGTGCCGGATCGTTCACCCAGCCCCAAACGCGCTCGCGCATCGCCTCGGTCTGCTCAACCTCGTAAAACGCGGCGTAGCCTGCATAAAGCGTTGACCAGCCTGCAAAATCACCGGTCCTTGCTTTGCGTATCTGAAGCGTCATGGTCCATTCCTCCAAAAGTCAGTGCCTCTTTACATAAGAGACTGTCATTTCTTTCTGACACCTCTATTCTACCTGCAATGCAGGAGATGCCATGCTTGATCAATTCCGCCCGGGTCCGCAGATTCCTATTCTTCCCGGCGCGCCCCGTGATGGCCTTTGCACCGATTGCGGCGTGTCGCGCCTTGGTGATGGCCGCGCCTGTGGTCGTGCCTGTCAGTTCATTGCGCCGGACTATCCAACTCTGGAAGCCCGCGCCCATGGCCGCAATGCCAATCCCGACACGGATGAGGCTTTTTTCGGCGTCATACACAGCATGCTGCGCGCCCGGCTGACCAACCCTGCCCCCGGCGCACAATGGACAGGCATCACCACATCCCTTGCCGCCAGATTGCTGGAACACGGGCTGGTTGATGCGGTGCTGACCGTCCTCCCAGACCCCGCCGACCGCTGGAAGCCGCTTCCCGCCATCATCACCAACCCCGCTGACATGGCAAAGGCCCGAGGCATGCGCATGGGCTGGGCGCCCACTCTTGCCCTGCTGGAACCCGCCCGCGCCGCCGGACACAAGCGGCTGGCGATGATCGGTATTCCCTGCCAGACCTATGCCCTGCGAGCGCTGGAGACGGAACTGGGGCTGGACGCGCTCTACATCATCGGCACCCCCTGTTCCGACAACACCACGACCGAGAATTTCCACACATTCCTGAACCTGCTGGACAAAGCGCCAGGTACCATCAGCTATCTGGAGTTCCGCGCCGATTTCAGGGTGGAGCTGCGCTTTGACGATGGCCGCAAACCACGCCTTATTCCGTTTTTGCAACTGCCGATCAGCCAGCTGCCACCAGACTTCTTCCCAATGACCTGCAAGACCTGTGTGGATTATACCAACCGGCTTGCCGATATCACCGTGGGCTATATGGGCGGCGATGGCGATCAGTGGATCATCGCCCGCAATGCGCGCGGAGCCGAGCTTTTGTCACTTCTCACCCCGCAGTTGACCACCGCGCAGCTAGCCGATTCCGGCACGCGCTTTGGTGCCGTCAAAGGGTTCATGGAAAACACCGCCCGCGCCGCTGGTGGCCTGCCGGTGCGCCGTATGCCAGACTGGCTGCGCCCGCTGGTCAGCATTCTGCAACGCCGCTTTGGCCCAAAGGGTCTGGAGTTTGCGCGCGCACGGGTCGAGATGAAGGCGGTCGAGACCATCCTTCACCTGCGCCGCACCCATCCGGCCCGCATGAAAAACATGATCCCCGCCCATGTGTGGGGCCTTGCCGCGCGCTATGGGCTGACCCCCACCACAGACGAGACACGCCCCCCCCGTCCCTGATGTCAGATCCGCGCCTCCGGCGGGAGTACTTGGCAAGCAGCAAATCCGTCTGTCGCTTTGTGACATGCCGAAGAGACCGGGCCGCATGCGATCACGCCATACGCAGCGCGACATCCAGCATCCGGTTGGAAAACCCCCACTCGTTATCATACCAGCCAAAGACCCGCAGCAAGCCCCCGGCAGTCAGCCGCGTTTCCGGCATTGCCATCACTATGCTTTCGGGTCGTGCGCGAAGATCGGTGGAAACCAATGCGCGGTCGGTCACGCCGATAACGCCCCCCGCCGCATGAAAGGCCGCGTTCACTTGCGGCACTGTCATGCGGCGTTCGGTCATCACGACCAGATCTACGCAAGACACGCTCGCCACCGGCACCCGCACGGCAGAACCTTCGATCCGGCCGGAAATTTCGGGCAGCACCCGGTCCAAAAGGCGCGAGGCGCTTGTGGTGGTTGGCACCATCGACAAGGCCGCCGCGCGTGACCGAGCGTAATCGGCAGCGGGTGCATCCACCGTCGGCTGGCTGCCGGTGTAGCAATGGATCGTCGTCATAGACCCCGTGACTACTCCCCATTCCCGGTGGATCAACCGCACCAGAGGCGCGAGCGCATTGGTCGTGCAGGAAGCGTTTGAGACAAGCGTCTGATTGGTCAGGGAATCGTCATTTGCGCCCAGCACCACCGTCACCTCTGCCGCTTGTGACGGGCCAGAGATCAGCACCCGCCGCGCGCCACCACGCAAGCCGCCTTTGGCAACATCGTCGCAATCAGCCCGCCCGGTGCATTCCATCACCACATCAACGCCGCGCAGATCGAGGCCTGACAGATCCGCGCTCTGGTGCAGCGCGATGGCGCGACCGTTCACGACCAAAGCCCCGCCATCCAGCGCTACAGTTCCGCGCCAAGGGCCGAATACGCTGTCATATTCAAACAGATGCGCGCACATTTCTGGCGGGGCGATGTCATTGACCCCCACCACATCCAACCCCGGCCATTGTGCCGGGTTCGCGGCCCATGCCCGCAAGACTGATCGGCCAATCCGGCCAAAGCCGTTGATGAAAACCCGCATGATGCACCCCATATCCTGCGGCAGGATCAGCACGCCACCACGTCGCAGGCAAGCACCGCTTTGTCACCCGGACAAGGTTTTGGCCTCAGACCTCAACCAGCAGGCCCTGCCCGCGCTCTTGTGCCCGGCGCACCGCCATAGCGGCCACGGCCAGATCCTGCAGACCGACGCCTGTGCCGTCAAACAGTGTCACCTCATCCGCTGAACGCCGTCCCGGATGGCGTCCGGTCACCACATCGCCCAAAGGCGTGATCGCCGTTGCATCCAGTAGGCCCAGGGCCACCGCATGCTGCGCCTCGCCGATCGACACCGATTGCGCGACCTCATCCGTGAACACCCAAGCGCGCCCCAGCAGCGCCGGATCCACTTCTTGCTTGCCCTTTGTGTCCGTGCCCATGCAGGCCAGATGCGTGCCGTCAGAGACATGCGCGTTCAGCAAGCTGGCGGCGGGCGAAGATGTGATCGTCACGATCACATCAGCCTCCACCATCCGCTCCAGCGATACCGCCTCGAACGGCAGGCCAAGCTCGGCGGCAATCCGTGCCAACCCCCCCAACATATCAGGGTGCAGGTTCCATGCGATCACCCGCTCGAACGCCCGCACCCGCGCTGCTGCACGCAGTTGGAACCCGGCCTGATGGCCTGCCCCCACCATGCCCAGCACCTTGGCATCGGTGCGCGCCAACCGGCCTATAGAAATTGCGCTGGCTGCCGCTGTGCGCAACGCGGTCAACAAGCCTCCGCCGACCATGGCCGTTGGCTGGCCGGTCTCGGGGTCGAACAGAAAGACAGTGGACTGGTGGTTGATGATCCCGCGAGCGGCATTGCCCGGAAAATATCCCCCAGCCTTCACCCCCAACTGCCCGGCTGACCGGTCCAGCCCGGATTTGAACCCGTATTGACGCCCCTCGCCCAGCGCCTCACGCACCACCGCGAAATTATAGGCCTCGCCGCGCGACATGGCGGCAAAGGTCGCCTCCACCGCCGCAAAGGCATCTTCCGGCGACACCAATCCGGCAATCAACGCTTCAGGCACGATCAACATGGGCAAGGCCCCCTCATTTTCTGTTCTTAAATATCCCCGCCGGAGGCTCCGACGGATCCGCCAAAGCCTCCGTTCAGGATCAATAGCCGCTGATCAATAGGCCTTGCCACGCGCGCTGACCGGCCAGACCACTTCAACCTTGCCGCCACGCACGCCCACATACCAGTCGTGGACGTTGCAGGTCGGGTCACAATGCCCCGGCACCAACCGCAGCTTGTCGTTCACCTTCAGCACGCCCTGCAAATCTTCGACCACCCCATGTTCGTCGCTGCATTTGACGTATTTCACGTCAGTGCGGCCAAAGATGACCGGCAGACCAGAGTCGACCGATTGCGCCTTCAACCCGGCATCGACAATGGCCTTGTCAGCCTTGGCGTGGCTCATGACGCTGGTCAGGATAAACAGCGCATTCTCCCATTCGCCCTGATCGATGCGCTTGCCGTCCTTGTCGAGGATCCGGCCATAATCGGCATCCATGAAAGCATAGGAACCGCACTGCAGCTCGTTGTAAACGCCCGAAGTGCTCTCGAAATAATAGCTGCCGGTACCGCCGCCGCCGACGATGTCACACTCGATCCCCTCGGCTTTCAGCGTATCCACCGCATCCTTGACCTGCGCCACCGCGAGTTCAATCTTGGCCTTGCGGTCGGCGTAAGAGTCCATATGCTGCATGGCCCCCTGATAGGCCTGAATGCCGGCGAACTTCAATCCCGGGGCGGCTTCCACAGCCTTGGCAATAGCCACCACGTCTGGCGTTGTTTTCACACCACACCGCCCGGCACCGCAGTCAATCTCTACCAGACACTCGATTTGCGTTCCATGCCGCATCGCCGCCGCCGACAGGTCGGCCACATTGTCCAGCATATCCACGCAGCAGATCGTCCGCGCCCCCAGCTTTGGCATCCGCGCCAGACGGTCAATCTTGGCCGGATCACGCACCTGATTGCTGACCAGCACATCCTTGATACCGCCGCGGGCAAAAACCTCGGCCTCGCTGACCTTCTGGCAGCACACCCCGACCGACCCGCCAAGGCTTTCCTGCAACAAGGCCACGTCCACCGATTTGTGCATCTTGCCGTGCACCCGGTGACGCATCCCATGCGCGCGGGCATAGTCGCCCATCTTCTTGATGTTGCGCTCCAGCGCATCCAGATCCAGCACAAGGCAAGGCGTCTGGATATCTGCTTCATCCATCCCCGGAAGGGCGGGAATGTCATAGCCTACTTCAAGGCCCTCAAAATCAGCATGCTTGTTCATAGCGTTACCCTTTCATCCAAGGCAATGAGTCCAGATCGACGTTCCCCCCGGTGATGATGACGCCAACGCGCCGTCCCCGGAAAACATCCTTGTTCTTCAGAATGGTCGCCAGCGGCACGGCGCAGCTTGGCTCCATCACGATCTTCATCCGCTTCCACGTCATCTTCATCGCGTCGATGATCTCCTCCTCCGTCGCGGTAAAGATGTCGGCCACATGGTTTGACACGAAATGCCATGTCAGATCCTTCAGCGGCACCTTCAACCCATCCGCCACCGTCTCGGGTGCGTCATCGGCAATGATCCGGCCCGCCTTGAAACTGCGATACGCGTCATCCGCATTCTTCGGCTCGGCGGCATAAACATCGATCCCCGGAGCAAGCGCACTCACGGTAAGGCAAGTGCCCGAGATCATGCCACCGCCACCGATAGGCGCAATCACGGCGTCCAGATCCTCGACCTGTTCCAGCAGTTCGCGCGAACAGGTCGCCTGCCCGGCCACCACGCGTGGGTCGTTGTAGGGGTGTACAAACTCGCCGCCTGTACGCGCCTGCACTTGTGCGAACACCTCTTCGCGGCTGGTGGTCGAAGGCTCACATTCGGTGATGACCCCGCCGTAGCCCCGCACTGCATCTTTCTTGGCCTGTGGTGCCGTGCGTGGCATCACAACATTGCAGGGAATTCCGCGCCGACCCGCCGCATAAGACAGGCTCAGCGCATGATTGCCGCTGGAATGGGTGCAAACGCCCAGCGCCGCCTGCTCCTCGGTCAGGCCAAACACCGCATTGCACGCCCCCCGAACCTTGAACGCACCGGCTTTTTGAAAGTTCTCGCATTTGAAGAACAGCTCGGCCCCGGTCATTTCGTTGAAATAGCTCGACGTCAGAACCGGAGTACGGTGGATATAAGGGCGAATGCGGTCATGGGCCGCGATTACGTCGTCAAAGGTCGGCACATACATGGGAGGCAGATCCTTCATCTTGGTTCCATTTTCTGTTTGCAAGTGTCCTCGAGGTTGGTTTCGCCATTGGTTCGAGAAACCAATCGACTGGGGGGCAGGCAGCCCCCCGGCGGTTCCGCCTCACTCTGCTGCAATGGCCATCGCTGTGGCCGATCCGCGATAGTATTCCTGCGCCGCTGCCACACCCGACCCCAGCCGGAC
Source organism: Pseudotabrizicola sp. (assembly GCF_030684215.1). Lineage (GTDB taxonomy): Bacteria > Pseudomonadota > Alphaproteobacteria > Rhodobacterales > Rhodobacteraceae > Pseudotabrizicola. The sequence continues at coordinate 330,577 of NZ_JAUXOV010000070.1, read as the reverse complement.
ATTCCAGCCCAGATCGGCCATGCACATCTCGGCAGTGGCGAGACCAGACAAGACCATCACATCGGTCAGCATCCCCAGATGTCCGATGCGAAACACTTTGCCCGCCACTTCGCCCAAGCCCACTCCGAAGGCCACGCCGTATTTGTCCGCTGCCAACTTCACCAGATCGGTGCCGTTGCAGCCCTCGGGCACAACCACAGCGGTGATCGTATCGGAATACAGGTCCGGCGACACAGCGCAAGGCGTCATGCCCCACGCCGCCACAGCCCGGCGCACCCCTTCTGCAAGACGGTGATGGCGGGCATAGACCGCCTCCAGCCCCTCATCCTCCAGCACCTCAATGGCGCGGGCAAGGCCCGCAATCAGGCCAACCGAAGGCGTATAGGGATACCCGCCAGCAGCATAGCTTTTCAGCATGTCGCGGAAGTCGAAAAAGGTGCGCGGCAGGGTCGCGGTTTCCATTGCTGCGAGCGCCCTTGGTCCGACGCCAAGAATGGCAAGACCAGCCGGAAGCATAAAGCCCTTCTGGCTACCCGCCACCGCGATATCAACGCCCCATGCGCTCATCTCGAATGGCATAGAGCCGATGGACGAGACGCCATCCACAAAAAACAACGCGCCATGGCCTGCCGCATCCATCGCACGGCGAATGCCTGCAATGTCGGACCGGACGCCGGTAGCGGTCTCATTATGGGTGGCCAAAACAGCCTTGATCGTACCGCCGGTGTCGGCCTTCAGAGCGGCTTCGATCTTGTCCAGCGGCGCACCCTGCCCCCATGGAGTTTCAATGATCTGCACATTCAGGCCATGCCGCTGGCACATATCAATCCAGCGATGGCTGAACATACCGAACCGCGCTGCCAGCACGGTATCACCGGGCGACAGCGTATTGCTGATCGCCGCCTCCCAGCCGCCGGTTCCGGTGGATGGCAAGATGATCACCTCACCCTGATCCATCTTCAGCACCCGCCGCACCCCTGCCACCGCTGGTTTGAACATCCGCGCAAAGGCCGGAGAGCGGTGGTCAAGGGTCGGCATGTCGCACGCCTTGCGGATAACCTCGGGCATGTTTGTCGGGCCTGGGATAAAGACGGGGTTCTGGGAATACATGGCGGCTCCTCCAAGCTCTGATCTAGCGAATGTAGGATATTCAGCCCGTCCAGACAATTTTTTCGAAAAGGTTTTTCACTTTAAGAAAGCCGTGCTATTTTCCATAGAAATCATACGATAAGTGTTTTTCACAAATCCGGAGATGCAACAGATGGCAAATTCACCGCGACCGCGTGGGCGGCCAAAGGCCTTTGCCGACAAGACCGATCAGAACACGGTGCAGGCGCTGGACAGGGGCCTGTCCCTGCTGGAACTGGTCGCTTTGCGGCCCGGCCTGTCCCTGTCGGAACTGGCGGCGGAAAGCGGCGAGGCGGTAGCGACGGTGTTCCGCGCACTGGTCACGCTGCAAGGGCATGACATGGTCGAGGCCGAGGAAGCTGGGCAGCTTTGGCAGGTCGGCCCGGGTGCGTTCCGGGTGGGAAATGCCTTTTTGCGCCGAACCAAGGTGGTGGAGCGGGCACGAAACCCGATGGATATGCTGATGCGAGACACCGGGGAAACCGCCAATCTGGGGATCGAGGCGGGAGACGAGGTTCTGTTCCTGTCACAGGTCGAAACCCACGAGGCGATCCGCGCCTTCTTCCCACCCGGCACCAAGGCCCCCATGCATGTGTCGGGCATCGGAAAGGCGCTGTTGGCGTGGTATCCTGAAACCCGGATACGCCGCATCATTGACCGCAAGGGGCTGGAGCGATCCACCCCGGCGACGCATGTGACCGAAAGCGCCTTGCTCGACGATCTGGCCCGCACACGCGTGCGCGGCTATGCGATCGACGATCAGGAACGCGCGACAGGCATGCGCTGTGTCGCGGCCCCGATTTTCAACAGCCACGGCGAGCCAGTGGCCGGACTTTCGGTGTCTGGTCCGGCTTTTCGCATCGCGTTGGAAGAGACCACACGCATCGGTGCTTTGGTTCGCGCAGCAGCAGACCGGGTGACAGAGGCAACGGGTGGCGTGCAGCCCTGAAGCGCGATGAGCCGCAGGTCAGGTAAACTTGTTGTCGCGAGGGAAGCCGCGCGGCGCCATCTTGCCCGCCCCGGCACGGGGGCCAAGCCATTCGCCAAGATCACTTTCCGTGCGCGTGCGGCCTGCAGGATCCTTCCACGCAAGCCCATCGGCAAGCGAAAAGGTGATGGCATCTGACAAGCCGCCATCCTTGTATTTTTGCAACCGCACACCTTTGCCGCGCGCCATTTCCGGCAACTCAGCCAGCGGGAACACCAGCACCTTGCGATTTTCGCCGACCACAGCGACATGGTCGCCGCGCGCCACCGTGACCACGGCAGTGGTGACGCCTTCGCGCACGGTCAGCACCTGTTTGCCGGTGCGGGTCTGGGCAAGAACTTCCTCGGACGGCACGATAAAGCCATCTCCGGCAGTAGAAGCCACAAGAAGTTTCTGACCCGTCTGGAACACGGTCAGATAAACAATTTCTGCATCATTGGGCAGATCGACCATCAGCCGCACCGGTTCGCCCATGCCGCGCCCACCGGGCAGGTTGGCACCGATCAGCGTGTAGAAGCGGCCATTGGCGGCTATGAGCAGTATTTTGTCCGTCGTCTCGGCATGGAAGGCAAAGCGCGGGCCATCACCGTCTTTGAATTTCTGCTCGGCGGTCAGATCGACATGGCCCTTCATCGCCCGGATCCAGCCCATTTTAGAGCAGATCACAGTGATGGGCTCGCGTTCGATCATCGCCTCATAGGGCACATCTTCGATTACGCCTGCCTCGGCGAATGCCGTGCGGCGGTCGCCCAGCTTGGTGCCTTTGCCAAACTGCTTGCGGATCGCCTCCAGTTCCACCCCGATCTGCTTCCATTGCAGACGGTCGCTTTCCAACAGGTCAGCCAGCCCCGCGCGCTCTTTCATCAGCGCGTCACGTTCGGCGATCAGCTCCATCTCTTCCAGCTTGCGCAAAGACCGCAAGCGCATGTTGAGGATGGCTTCAGCCTGCACTTCTGTCAGCTCGCCCTCACCCGGCGCAGGCGAGATATAATCCTTTTCCGACATCGCGCGGGCATGCGGCTTACCCCAGTCTTCGCGCATCAGGGCTGTCTTTGGCTCGGCGTCATAGCGGATGATATCGATGACCCGGTCAAGGTTCAGGAAGGTGATGATAAAACCTTCGAGAATTTCAAGCCGGTGGTCGATCTTTTCCAATCGGTGTTCAGACCGGCGGCGCAGCACGTTGCGGCGGTGATCGAGAAAAGCTTTCAACACCTCTTTCAGGCTGCAAACCTTTGGCACCTTGCCGTCGATCAGCACGTTCATGTTCAGGCTGAACCGGGTTTCCAGATCGGAGTTACGGAACAGGGTGCCCATCAGCACGTCGGGCTCCACCGTTTTGGCGCGAGGCTCCAGCACGATCCGGACATCTTCGGTCGATTCGTCGCGCACATCGGCCAGCAGCGGGATTTTCTTGGTCTGGATGAGTTCAGCCAGCTTTTCGATCAGCTTGGATTTGGCGACCTGATATGGGATTTCGGTCACGACGATCTGCCATGTGCCGCGACCCAGATCCTCGATTTCCCACTTGGCGCGGGTGCGGAATGACCCACGGCCCGACTCGTAGGCGTCAAGGATCACGGAGCGCGGCTCTACCATCACGCCACCTGTCGGGAAATCTGGGCCGGGAATCAGATCGACCAGTTCCGAAGTAGTGATCTCGGGGTTGCGCAGCATGGCGTGGCAACCTTGGATAAGCTCATCCAGATTGTGCGGCGGGATATTGGTGGCCATGCCAACCGCGATGCCGCTGGAACCATTGGCCAGCAGGTTCGGGAAGGCGGCGGGCATTACGACAGGCTCGTCCAGCGTGCCATCGTAGTTAGGGCGATAGTCGACCGCGTTTTCGGTCAGCCCCTCCATCAGGGTTTCGGCAATTGCCGTCAGACGGGCCTCGGTATAGCGGCTCGCGGCCGGGTTATCGCCGTCGATGTTGCCAAAGTTGCCCTGCCCGTCCACCAGCGGGTAGCGCACGTTGAAATCCTGCGCCAGACGGGCCATCGCATCATAAATCGCGGCGTCGCCATGCGGGTGATAGTTGCCCATCACGTCGCCCGCAATCTTGGCGGATTTGCGGAAAGCACTTGTAGCCGACAACCGCAATTCGCGCATGGCATAGAGAATACGGCGATGAACCGGCTTTAGCCCATCACGGGCGTCGGGCAACGCACGGTGCATGATCGTCGACAGCGCATAGGTCAGATACCGCTCACCAATGGCGCGCGACAGGGGTTCGGCCACTTCGATAGGCTCTATCTTGGGGGGATCGGTGTTGTCTGACATGGATGTGGTGTAATGCGCGGGACGCTGTCGGTCCAGACCGAAATTTTTACAAAATCGCCGGGGAGGTGTGGAACGTTTTTCCCCTAACTCCGTTTTTGGATTATGATAAACGCAACGTCGTAATGGTGAATCAGGTGTCCAAATGATCCGTCTTCTGCTGCTGCTGAGTGCAGGCCTTTTCCTCACCCTTCAAATCGGAGGGCAAGATCGTGGTCAGCTTCGCTTTGGACTCATGGAGGCAGAGCGTGAAGCCATGCAGATGGCGGCAGCGCCTGCTGCGTCCGTGGTGATTGATGAACCTGCAACACGCGCCGCAGACAGTGGTCCGGTTCTGCCCGCTGTAAACGCCGATATTGTGCAGGTTGTTTTCGCACCTGCCCAACCGATTGTAAGCCAGCCAATGCAACCCACGGCGGCCAATACGCCTAACAGTCCGGCTGACGTGAAATATGTTCAGGGCCGATCCGTTAACGTGCGATCTGGCCCGTCCACGAATAACGCTGTGGTGGGTCGCCTGACCCGTGGTGAAGCCGTTACTGTGGTCTGGGTCGAAGCCAACGGCTGGGCGCGTGTGCGTCTGGAAGGCGACGGCGTTGATGGGTTCATGTCGATGTCTTTTCTGGGCGACACTCCCTGACCCCTCTGCGAGACGGGGCCAAACGACCTAGTTCGTGACCCATCCCATCAGACGCGACAGCCATGGGCGCGGTCTGATGCGGATGGTCAGTCCACCATTTCCGCGATCCCTCAGTTCGAACCGGTTTGCAGGGGCGCTTCCCGCGTCTTGTGCCGGGCGTTCGACCTGTAGCCGCGCCTGCAAGAGACGCTCAAGCGTGGCACCGGAAAGCGCCTCTTGTCCGTGCCATGGCTCTGCGGCCAATTGACCACGGATGGCGTCAAGGTCCGGCGCATATCCGCGCGCGGTGGCCCATGTGGCCGAGGTTTCCGCAAATCGATCAACCAGCGCAAGCCGTTGCACGGGCGCGAGCGCTGACTGCGTGTTGCCAGATGGCGAATGACTGGCAAAAAAGCCCCGCAACACAAGCATGCGCTGCTCTTCCGATGTCAGCATGCTGTTCAGCAGACGTGCCGCGGCAACCTGATCACGGTCTGGCGTTGGATAGGACTGGCCGGACGGCAGGTCAGGTGACGCGAGCGGCATCGCCCCCAATCCGGCCGCCGACAAAAACGCCGACCAATGCCCATTGGTGCGGACCAGTTTATCGTGATCAAGCAAGATGACCGGCCGTCCCGAGAATGCCTCAAAGGGCGCGAAAAGGGCAGGAAAGTCTGTAAGGTTGTCACCGAAGTCCACCAGAAACTCGGACAGACTGCGGGCACCGCGACGCTGCCCGTTGCACACCAACTCGCGGTAGAACATCTCAGCCCAGCGATCAGGACGGCGGGCAAAAGCGACAACTTGGCAGGTGTCGAAATCCGACAGCCGATGAAACAGCGCATTCAGCAGCGCGTCCCGGTCATCGGTGATCGGCGCCAGCATGTTTTCACACGACAAGATGACCGTATTGGGTTTCGCCCCCGCAATCTCGCGGGATAGCGTGTTCCAGATCTCACCCTGCTTGTTGCGCGCCGCAACCAGCAAGCCAAGGTGACCGGGAAACCCGCCTTTGCGCACGGCAAAGAAATCATCGCCGGCAAGACCGGTTTTCGGAAACAGCACTCCGGCGGTGCGCAGACGGTTTTGCCGCGCAAGAAGCGCGCCCTGCAGAAAAGTGGACCCCGTCTTGTGCATCCCGATGTGCAGCACCAGATGGCGGCCCATTGTACCAGACCGCCCGCCAGACAATCGCGCTGGCGCAGGCTGAACCGTCCTGCGCGCCTGCACCGTGGCCACAGCGCCCGCAAAGTCGCCTTCACGCAATTGCCGGTGGATGTCGAAGAAATCCACGCGCCGCACGTTCATTTTGCGCGTGTTCATTCCGACCCGTGACACCAGCTTTACCACGGGATCATCAAAAATCTGCTGGCCAAACCGGTCGTCGCCCAAAAGAGCCGTGATCCGTTGGCCCAGATCAGCGTAGCCTTCGGCCTCTGAATCCGCAGCGGCGACACAGGGCATCAGATCCACATCCCAGATCAGACGAGACACGGTATTGAACACCTCACGGCGCAAAAATCGAGGCAACACATCGGGTTGCGCCCCATGGGCACGCATGTGGGCCATGCATTTTTCAAGCAATTGGACCTGAAGCCGATGAATGAACAAATCGGGCTTTGTCACCGAGATCGAACCTGAGCGCCGACGCCAGACCCGGACCGGTTTGCCCAGACAGGCGATTCGCTCTGCCGCCGTAACAGTTTGCAGCACGAACAACCGATCTTCGAATTTTACCTGTTCCTCATCAAAACCCAATTCCCTCGCGGTCAGGAAATCACGGCGGTAAATCGAGGACCATGACGAGGTGATGAACTGCGCATGTTCCACGCCCCTAAGTCCTGCCCCAATCTTTTGATCGGCAAACAGCGCCTTGTCACGCCCAAGCAGCGTCAAAGCAGGTGATCCGATGTTGCTAAGGCAGCAATTGGCATGGGTCACATCGGCGCCGGTTTGTTCGGCAAAAGCCAGTTGCGCGGCCAGGCCTTCGGCAAGATAGTAGTCATCCGCGTCCAGAAACGCGATGCGCCGCGCCTCTGTCGCCACTATGCCGGTGTTGCGGGCAGCGGAAAGGCCAAGGTTCTTCGGATGCTGCAAAACGCGAACAAAGCTTGGCACACCCATCTGAGCAAACGCATCTGCGCTGAACTGTTCGGGGTTATCATTGACCACGATAATGTCAGTGTTCGGAATGCCCTGCGCCAAGATAGAATTCAGCGCCAGCCCGATATAGGCCGTCTCATCGTAGAACGGGACAATGACTGCTATGCGTGCGTCTGACACGACAGGATGCCAGACTACATGCTTTCGGGAGAGTCTTCCTCATCCGGTTCGGTCGAAGTGGAAAAACCAGCTCCCAAAAGTCCAAGCAGGCCCAAAAGAACAACAATAACTTCCACGACGGCACACCCTTAAATACACAACTCCTAAAACTTGAAGAATTCCCGTCTGCATGTCAATCTGAGCATGGCGCCAAGGCGACAATGTGGACGCTAAGATGAGCATTTCATCCAATAATGAAACAATACGGGCAGGCAGGACTTATTATGCAACGCAGTGTGCTTATCACCGGCTGTTCGTCGGGAATCGGCCTTGATGCCGCACGGGGTTTGCGGGCGCGGGGATGGCGAGTGTTTGCAAGTTGCAGACAGCAGGCTGATTGTGACCGCCTGATCGCCGAAGGGTTTGACAGCCCGAGACTGGATTACGCCGATGAATCTAGCATTGCCGACGCATTGGCACAGGTGCTGGAGGCTACGGGCGGCACGCTTGATGCGCTTTATAACAACGGGGCCTTTGGCTGCCCCGGTGCCGTCGAGGATCTGCCGCGAGGCGCCTTGCGTGAGATTTTCGAGACCAACCTGTTCGGCTATCAGGATCTGACGTGCCGGGTGATTCCGGTCATGCGGGCGCAAGGGCATGGGCGGATCGTGAACTGTTCGTCCGTGCTTGGTCTGGTCGGCATGAAATGGCGCGGAGCTTATGTGGCGACGAAATTCGCCTTGGAAGGGCTGACCGATGTTCTGCGGATCGAGATGCGGGGCACCGGGATACACATTTGCCTGATTGAACCCGGCCCGGTCACAAGCCGCATCCGCGCCAATGCGATCCCGCATTTCGAGAAGTGGATCGACTGGGAAAACTCGGCCCGCGCGCCCGAATATGCCAGCCTGCGTGAACGGCTGTATGAGGACCGAGGCCCCGACAGGTTTGAACTGCCCGCCGCATCCGTGACGAAAAAGCTGGTTCACGCGCTGGAAAGCCGCAAACCCCGCGCGCGCTATTATGTGACCACGCCGACCTATCTGATGGGAGCCTTGCGCCGGATCTTGCCGACGCGCACGCTGGACTGGCTTATCGCCAAGGGATGATGCATCCCTGCGGCGTAAAGCGCATAGTGTAAAATTCGCCTTCGCTTTTGCGAGATTGCCGCCTAAGTCATGCGCACAGGAAGGGGATACCCATGCTTAACGATCCGCTGTTCATTATTGCTGCTCTTGCCAGCCTTGGGGTTCTGGTCATTCTGATGATCGGGATCGGGGGCTTTGCCAAAGGTGGCGATTTCAACCGCAAACACGCCAACCGCCTGATGCGATACCGCATTGCGGCGCAGGCGTTGGCGGTACTTTTGATTGTCGGCTTCGCCTTCCTGCGTAGCAAAGGGGGCTAAGCAATGGTTGTTCTGTCGAAAATCTACACCAAGACCGGAGATGCCGGGGAAACTGCACTGGGCAATGGGGCACGGGTGGCAAAACATTCGTTGCGCGTGTCGGCCTATGGCACGGTGGATGAAACCAATGCGACCGTGGGTCTTGCCCGTCAGCATGCCGACCCCGATCTGGACGCGGCACTGGCGCGGATTTCCAACGATCTGTTCGATCTGGGGGCCGATCTTTGCACTCCCGACATGCATAATGACAAAGATCTGCCCTACACGCCCTTGCGCATGATCGAGAGCCAAGTGCTGCGGCTGGAGCGCGAGATTGATGCCTATAACGCAAGGCTGACCCCGCTGCGCAGCTTTATCTTGCCAGGTGGCAGCGCCTTGGCGGCGCAGTTGCACCTGTGCCGCACGGTATGCCGCCGGGCAGAACGTCTGGTGGTGGAACTGGGCACGCTGGAAGAAGTGAATACCGAAGCAGTCAAGTATCTGAACCGTTTGTCGGATTGGTTCTTTGTGGCCGGCCGGATCGCCAATGACGATGGCAAGGCCGACGTGCTCTGGGTGCCAGGCCTGACTCGCGCTTGATCGGGTGATCTGTACGAAACGTGGCGTTCCCGCCCTGTGCCGCGTCGATTTTGCACTGTCATGGGCAGGCAAGACGGGCTAGTTACCCAGACCAGAGAGCTTGAACTTATGGGAGATTTGCGTCGATGAAGGTGCTTGTGCCTGTCAAACGTGTGATCGACTACAACGTGAAGGTGCGCGTGAAAGCGGACGGTAGCGGTGTCGATCTGGCCAATGTGAAAATGTCGATGAACCCGTTCGACGAGATTGCCGTCGAAGAGGCGATCCGGCTGAAGGAAAAGGGCATCGCGACCGAGATCGTCGTGGTGTCGATCGGCGTCAAGCAAAGCCAGGAAACCCTGCGCACCGCGCTTGCCATGGGTGCGGACCGCGCCATCCTGATCGAGGCGACCGATAACGTGCAGAATGACATAGAGCCGCTGGCCGTGGCCAAGCTGCTCGCTGCTGTGGTCAAGGAAGAAGCACCCGGTCTGGTGCTGTGTGGCAAGCAGGCCATCGACAATGACATGAACGCCACCGGGCAGATGTTGTCGGCGCTGCTGGGCTGGTCGCAGGCCACATTCGCCAGCGAACTGGTGATTGACGGCGACACCGCAAAGGTGACGCGCGAAGTGGACGGCGGGTTGCAGACCATCTCGGTGAAGATGCCAACGATTGTCACAGTCGATTTGCGCCTGAACGAGCCGCGCTATGCATCGCTTCCCAACATCATGAAGGCCAAGGCAAAACCTTTGGCTGCCAAAACCCCCGCCGATTACGGCGTGGATGTAACCCCGCGCCTGTCGGTGATGAAAACCGTTGAACCCGCAGGCCGCAAGGCCGGGATCAAGGTGGGTTCGGTCGACGAACTGATTGCAAAACTCAAAGACGAAGCGGGGGTGATCTGATGGCTGTTCTCCTTCTGGCCGATGTGAATGACGGGCAGCTTGCCACTGATGCAGTTGCCAAAACGGTATCTGCAGTGCAGTCGCTGGGTGACGTGCATGTGCTGGTGGCGGGTCAGGGCGGCGACGCCGCTGCGGCCGAGGCCGCCAAGCTGGACGGCGTTGCTAAGGTGCTGTTTGCCGGCGACCACGCCTATTGCCACGGCCTTGCAGAATCGACTGCCGCACTGATCGTGTCGTTAGCGGGTGGCTACAGCCACATCGCCGGGGCCTCGACCGCGTTTTGCAAAAACGTGATGCCCCGCGTGGCCGCGCTCTTGGATGTGATGGTGCTGTCGGACGTGACCGCCGTGGTCGACGCCGACACGTTTGAGCGCCCGATCTATGCCGGAAACGCGATCCAGACGGTCAAATCGTCAGATGCGACCAAGGTGATGACCATCCGCACCGCCAACTTTGCAGGTGTGGGCATGGGCGGCTTGGCTGCGATAGAGCCTGTAAGCGGCCCGGTCGAGACGTTGTCATCCTGGGTTGAAGACAGGGTGGCGTCCAGCGACCGGCCAGACCTGACAAGCGCCGGGATAGTGGTGTCTGGCGGGCGCGGCGTGGGATCGGAAGCCGATTTCAAACTGATCGAAGGTCTGGCGGACAAGCTGGGCGCGGCCGTGGGCGCGTCGCGTGCTGCGGTCGATTCGGGCTATGCGCCGAACGACTGGCAAGTGGGGCAGACCGGTAAGGTTGTGGCACCAAAGCTATATGTTGCTGTCGGGATTTCCGGCGCGATTCAGCACCTTGCGGGAATGAAGGATTCGAAGGTTATCGTCGCCATCAACAAAGACGAAGAAGCGCCGATCTTTCAGGTGGCCGATTACGGGCTAGTGGGCGATCTGTTCGCCCTCGTGCCTGAGCTGACTGAAAAGCTCTGAGATCAGTGTCCACACATATGTGTCGGGCGCCCCAGTGGGGCGCCCGTTCGCGTTACAGCAGGTTCACCAATTCTGGCCCCAACTGACTAGCAATCTGCCGATGAACGGCGGGACCTGGCAAGGTTTGCGCCGCAGGCTCGTCCAGATAGGCAAAAGCCATACCCGCCGTGCCTTGCGACTGCGCCTCGGCTGAGGCCACGATTTCGATGTAGCGGGCCACGCTTGACCGCAGCGCCCGAATCATCTCTGAATCGACAAACATCGGGTCAGCCATAAGATAAGACTGCCGATCAGGCGTCGGCGGCGGATTGTTTGCGACCCAAAGCAGGACCGTCTTGCATGGCAGCGATGCAAGCAGTGCTTTCATCCGCGTTACCCAAGCCGTGCGCAGTTCTTCCACCAGCACTTCGAACCGATCAACCGATACGCTGTGCAGCGTGTGCAGCATGTGCCGAGTGAAGCTAAACTCCGTAAAATCCACCTCGCGGTAGATGTTGCGCAACAGCGGTGTCGCATATAAAAATCGGTCATTGCGACGGGGGTGAACCGCATAAAAGCGGTTCGTCAAATTCTGTGCGCCCATGACCTGCACCACCGCCAGACGTGCCCGCGCAGCTGTTTCCAGCACGTCAGGATCTCTCAGATATAAGTCAAGCCCGGCATTGACCACGCCAAGGTTGATCAGCCGCAAACCTGTCGCCGCCTCGACCAATGCCGGATAAGGGTCCGGCACAAATTTCCCATAGGTTTCCGTTCCCCCCAACACCGCCACATAGGGGCGTAACAGATCACGACGCGGCCCCCTGAAGGCAACGCGCGACATGCCATATCGGCATGGAAAATAATCGAGCGACCCATCGCCCGGATATGCAAAGGCCATTCCACCCACCACAGTTTAGACACCCGTGGCCAGAGTCGCCGATACACGTTACCAAATATCTAAACGCCGAATTTGCCTAAAAATCCCGCCGTATCGGCTGACTCCAACAGCGCCGCAACGCAGCGCCCTTGCTCCGCCGCGGCCCCGCGCATAAGGTTGGAGCCGACGACAACGAAGGAAACCAAAGATGGACATTCGCAGCGTGGGCGTGGTCGGGGCCGGGCAGATGGGGAATGGCATTGCGCATGTCTTTGCCCTTGCCGGGTATGACGTGATCCTCACCGATGTTAACGAGTCTGCACTGAAAAATGCCATCGACATCATCGACCGCAACATTGAACGGCAGGTCAGCCGTGGCAAGGTCAGCGCAGAAGACAAGGCCGCTGCTATGGCCCGGATCACGACGACCATGACACTTGCCGATGTTGGTCCCACCGATATGATCATCGAAGCCGCGACAGAGCGCGAGACTGTCAAACAGGCGATCTTTGAAGACCTGCTGCCGCACTTGAAGCCGCACACGATCCTGACGTCCAACACCTCGTCCATCTCTATCACCCGGTTGGCAAGCCGCACTGACCGTCCTGAAAAGTTCATGGGGTTCCACTTCATGAACCCGGTGCCGGTGATGCAATTGGTAGAGCTGATCCGGGGTATCGCCACAGATCAGGAAACGTGGGACGCGATGCATGAAGTTGTGCGCAAACTGGGCAAAACCGCCGCGAGCGCTGAAGATTTCCCGGCTTTTATCGTTAACCGCATCCTGATGCCGATGATCAACGAAGCAGTCTACACGCTGTATGAAGGCGTCGGATCAGTGCAGTCGATTGATCAATCGCTGAAACTGGGGGCCAATCACCCAATGGGGCCACTGGAACTGGCCGATTTCATCGGGCTGGATACCTGTCTTGCCATCATGAACGTGTTGCATGATGGGCTGGCCGATACCAAATACCGCCCCTGCCCGCTTTTGACGAAATATGTCGAAGCCGGATGGCTGGGGCGCAAAACTCAGCGTGGGTTTTACGACTATCGCGGCGAAACGCCGGTCCCGACCCGCTAACGCCCCAGATCGAGTGTATGCTGACGCAACCACGCCAGAAAGCCGCGAGGGTTGCCTTCCCATTTCTGCAACTCGGTCGCAGGGATGGCCGCGCCAATGAACGGGCGCTGCGATTTGAACAGCGCGCGTTTGATTTCATACAGCAGCAGACCCTGACGCAGTGTGTCTGACAGCTTGTTTGCAATCAGAAACAAGCGGCTGTTCTGCCCGGTAAAATGCACGGGAACGATTGTCGCCCCCGACCGCTGAATCATTTTGTGGGTAAACACATTCCATTCCGCCTCAATCGCGGGCCCGAAAAAGTCTTCCGACATGGCAACCTTGCCCGCCGGAAACAGGATGATGACGCCGCCGCGCTTCAGATGGTCCATCGTCAGGTTGCGCATCACCAACCCAGCCTCGCGCGCGTTTTCCTCATGGGGGAACGGCACCGGGATCATGAACTGCTCGACCTCAGGAATGCCGGTCAGCAAAGACCGGGTCAGGATCTTGAAATCGGACCGCACCCGGTTGACGATTTCGGCAAGAATCATGCCATCGACAAGGCCGTGCGGATGGTTTGACACCACCACAACAGGTCCAGCTGGCGGGATATGCGCGACTTCTTCCGGTGGCGTGTCAATCCGAATGCCCATATGGCGCAATGCCTTGGGCCAAAAAGGAGGACCAAAGGGTGCGCCCGCGCGTTCAAATTCGCGGATCAGGCGCAACAGAGTGATTTTGGCAGTAACCCATTCGATAGCGCGGATTGCCCCGGCCTTCACAGGGTTGGAAAAGCTGCCAGCATAGGACAGACGGCGCATGTCATAGGGCCGGTCTGGCGACTTGCCCTGAGCGCCAGTGCTGATGCTTGTGTCGATTTGCGGATGCTCAGTCACGATCCGTCGGCCTTTCTGCACCACTTTGTGGCTCAGTAATCTTCTCCGAAGCGATTTTTCACCAGCACAGACAGCGCCTCTGCCAAAGGGTCCGCCTCGGCCCCAGTCGTTCGTATCTCAATAGAGGTTCCACGAGAGGCTGCCAACATCAAAAGCCCCATGATCGAGTCGCCCGAGACCGTCATGCCATCTTTGCTGACCTCTGCCTGTGCGTCATGGGCTTCGACCACTTCGACGAACTTGGCGCTGGCGCGGGCGTGCAGGCCCTTTTCATTAATGATATTCAGAGTTTTGTCAGCCAATTTCAGGCACCTCCGCCCAGATCAAGGCTGTTGATATACTTGCGCCCCGCATCCAGCGCCGCGGCCACGGCTTCAGCAACAGGCACCTCACGCGATTTTGTGAGCTTAATCAGCATCGGCAAGTTTGCGCCGTAGATGATCCGGCGGTCTGGACCACAACACGCCATCAGCGACAGATTTGACGGCGATCCGCCAAACATATCCGTGACCACCACCACGCCCGCCCCCATATCAACCGCGTCTGCGGCCCTGCAAATCTCGGCCTGTTTTCCGGCGCGGTCGTGATCGTCCTCGATCGAGATTGCACACATTGCGGATTGCGGGCCCACGACATGCTCGACCGCGGCGAGGTATTCGCGCGCAAGGCCCCCATGTGCCACGATCACGATTCCGATCACACGCCGTCCGCCTTTGTTGCCTGATGGATTGTGCCTGCCAGATCGGCAGCTGCCCGTCGCTCCAGTTCCCGGTGTCGTTTTGACACCGCCCAGCCGCTCTGCGCAAGGGTATCAGCCATCAATTCCGCAACGGCAACAGACCTGTGTTGCCCTCCGGTACACCCAAAAGCAATGCTGACATGGGACCGCCCCTCGGCAACATGGGCCGGGAGTAGAAACGCGATAAGTTCACTCATCCTCAGAATGAATTCGTCAAATCGCGGGTCGGTTCGAATGTGATCAACCACCTGCGAATCGCGGCCGTTCAGCGCCTGCAAGGCAGGCTCCCAGTGCGGATTGCGTAAGAAGCGGCAGTCGAACACCATGTCGACCCCGCGCGGCACACCGCGTTTGTAACTGAAGCTTTGCACCGAAACCGCAAGCGTCGGCCCTTGCCCCTGCCCAAACCAGCGCGTCACTTCAGCCTTGAGGCCATGCACGGTCAAATCCGTGGTGTCGATCAGATGATCTGCGCGGGCCTTTATGGGGGCGAGCAAATCAATCTCACGCTCGATGCCTTGCTCCGGGCTTTCACTGGGGGCAAGTGGGTGGCGGCGGCGGGTTTCACTGTAGCGCTGGACCAGAACGGCGGGCTGACAATCAAGGTAAAGCACGGTCAGATTAACGCGCGGATCACGCGTCAGGCGGTCAATCAACTCTATCAGACTGGAGGCTGCGAAATCACGGTTGCGCACATCGAGGCCAAGCGCAATGGGATGCGAAGTGACTGGCCCCTCGACCAAGCGGGGGACAAGAGACAACGGCAGATTGTCGATCACCTCGTAGCCAAGATCCTCAAGCGCATTGACCGCGGTAGAGCGCCCGGCGCCCGAGGGCCCGGTGACCAGAACCACCTGATGATCCTGACGATGAAGCGTGGTGTGATCTTCCACAGTATCCAACATGTTATTCCCGGCGCCCAAACAGAACATAGTATTTAAGCGAAGAAGGAAAATGGGCTGAATTATTGCCATACACAAGCGAAAGCCGCTGTCCCAATAACGTGATCTGGCGGTGATCGGGCAAACGGTCCGCTTCTGTGTGGTCAAGATCGACCACAAGACACAAGCGCGCTTGGGGCAAGTATGGCGCATTCAACAAGCCGAGACCGCGCGCTTCAATCAGCCCCGCAAGGGGCGGCGGACAGGATGCGGTGATCTGGCCACTTTGCAAATTCAGCACTGTCTGATCATCGGCCACAAGCTGCGCCCCGATAGCCATCAGTTGCAGTGCCAACGATGATTTGCCCCGGCCCGACGCCCCGGTCAACAGGACCGCGCACCCGTCAAAGGCCACCGTCGTCGCGTGCAGGGTGAGCGGCGCCGTCATGGCGCAGGATCAGACCGGCAGACCAACAATGAACCGCGCGCCTAGTGGGTCCGATGTGGCATCGGCGTGGGTCGGCCGAATGTTTTCTGCCCAGATCACGCCGCCATGAGCCTCAACAATCTGCTTCGAGATAGACAGGCCAAGGCCGGAATTGTTGCCAAACTGCCCTTGTGGCCGTTCAGAGTAAAACCGCTTGAACACCTTCGTAAGCGCCTCTTCGGGAATGCCTGGACCGGTGTCTTCGACCACCACCAGCACACGATTGTCACGCTCGCGCATCCAGACCCGAACGGCATCTCCGTCTTCGCAGAACGAAACCGCGTTGGTGATCAGGTTGACAAACACCTGCGCCAAGCGCGCCTCCAGCCCGGATATCATGATCGGGGTCGTCGGGAAGTCGGTGATCAGTTCAACACCCTTCTCACCCGCCTGCTGCCCCAGATATTCGCACAGATTGGTCAGTGTTTTGGTAAGGTTAAACTGTTCTTCCTCTTCCTTCACCAATTCGCTGTCGAGCCTTGAGGCGTTGGAAATATCGCTGACAAGCCGATCCAGACGGCGGACGTCATGGTCAATCACTTCCAGCAACCGGGTACGCTGGTCATCGCGCTTTGCCATATGCAGCGAGGCGACAGCCGAGCGAAGGCTGGCCAGCGGGTTCTTGATTTCATGGGCAACATCTGCGGCGAATTGTTCATTGGCGTCGATGCGGTCATACAGTGCTGCGACCATGCCGCGCACTGCGACAGACAGCCGCCCGATTTCGTCGGGACGCCCGGCAAGATCCGGTATTCTGATACGCCCCGGCTGCATCTTTCTCGCATCGCGGTCGTGGCCCAGTTCGGCCGCCGCCGCAAGATCGGACAAGGGATTTGCAATAGTCGAGGCCAACACAAGGCTTAGCCCGATCGACACCAGCAGTGCTAACAGGAACATCTGCAAGATCTGTTCGCGTTCGTTGCGCACCAGCGCGTCAATCTCGCCCTCGGCGCTGATCAGGGCAACAACGGCCAGGACTTCACCGGCGCGCTCAACCGGGCTTACGACTGAAAACAGCGCCCCGCCCTCTGCCCCTTTGCCTAGATTGATCACGGTTTCCCCGGACATCGCCCTTTGAAACAAGGCCCGCGCCAGACTTTCGGGGTCAACAACCGCCCCACGCCCGCGGCCTGACGAGAACAGTTTTGATGAATTTTCCCAGACGGAATTCAGAAAATCAGTAATCAGCGTGGATTGGCCGGACACCGCCCCCTCCTGCCCGCGGATCGCGCCTGTAGCGTTGCCAACCACACGGCCATCTTTGTCGATGACATAGATCGAGGTTCCGGCGCTTAGACTGATGTCACCGATGGACCGCGCAAACACGCTGTCCTCACCCATATCGACTATCCCTTCTGCGGGAAGGCGCGATTCAAAGATATCTGCGACTAATTGCGCTTCGGTCACAAACGCCTGTTCGCGCTGAATAACAAGGCTGTCGCGGAAGGGGTTCAGAAACAGCACGCCCGCAACCAGCACCAGCAAAGCCATCAGATTGAAAATGATGATCTTGCGTGCAAGCGGTGAGCGGTTGAGAGACACAAGCCCCCGCTTGTTCCGGCTGTTGCGCAAGGCAGGGTCATCGCCCTCGGGCGAGACCCAATCCTCACTCAACAGGACATCACCGCCCTTTGGTTTCTGCGTCTCCCTGAGACCGATATGAGGCATCGCAGTCATGCTTCGTTGTAACGATAGCCAATGCCATACAGGGTTTCGATGGCGGAAAACTCATCATCCACCGATCGCATCTTCTTGCGCAGCCGCTTGATGTGGCTGTCGATCGTGCGGTCGTCAACATAGACCTGATCGTCATAGGCCACGTCCATCAGCTGGTCGCGCGACTTAACAAAACCAGGTCGCTGGGCAAGTGCCTGAAGCAGCATGAATTCAGTGACAGTCAAGGAAACATCAAGACCCTTCCATGTCACAGAGTGGCGCAGCGGGTCCATCCGCAACTGGCCGCGCTCCATGATCTTGGTTTCTTCGGTGACGGCCACTTCGCCCGTGGCAATCGCTTCTTGCCGCCGCAAAAGTGCCCGGATGCGTTCAACCAGCAGGCGTTGGCTGAAGGGCTTTTTAACATAGTCGTCGGCCCCCATCCGAAGGCCCAGCACTTCGTCGATCTCATCATCTTTGGATGTGAGAAAGATTACCGGCATCGACGTTTTCTGACGGATGCGCTGCAACAGATCCATACCGTCCATACGCGGCATCTTGATGTCAAGCACAGCCATGTCAGGCATCTTGCGCGTAAACGCATCATAGGCTGACTAGCCGTCGTTGTAGGTTTCAACCTCGAAACCTTCGGCTTCAAGTGTCATTGCGACCGACGTCAGGATATTCCTGTCGTCGTCAACAAGGGCGATCCTTGCCATGATTGAGTTTCCTTGTGACTGCCCGAACTCTTATATTTTCTACCATGATCTGTGGAACTGGTCACGGAATCAACAGTGAAGTACGAATCACCAGCCATTCGTCTCCTATCTGGCAAGAAAATTGCGAATGAATGGCTAATATGCCTCACTTCAACCAAACGGGCCAAAATGGTTGCGCTAACCTCACAATGGTTGCGCTAACTGTGCCATTGCATCCTGTTCCGATCTGTCATCCCTGTGTTATAGGCGGCTTGTGGCACCCCAATGGCCCTGGGGGCTGCCGGTATCCTATTGGCCCGGATACCGAATTCTGACCGACATTCAGTCCGCACATCAGCGTGGACAACGGGAGCTTGCAGGATGAACCACGGACGCGTGAACCCCAATCAGACCCTTGACGCACACGGCATCACCGGTTTGGGCAACGTCTATTATAACCAAATAGAGCCTGCCCTTGTCGAAGCCGCAGTCTCGCGTGGCGAAGGGCGTCTGGGCAAAGGTGGCGCGTTCCTGTGCTCTACCGGTCAGTTTACCGGCCGTTCTCCCAAAGATAAATTCGTGGTCCGCACCCCGTCGGTTGAAGATTCGATCTGGTGGGACAACAACGCGCCGATGGCACCTGATGCTTACGCCGTGCTGAAAGCAGACATGCTGGCGCATCTGACGGGCCGCGACATGTTCGTGCAAGACCTTTACGCCGGGGCCGATCCGCTGCACCGTCTGGATGTGCGGGTGGTCACCGAACTGGCGTGGCATGGCCTGTTCATCAGGCACCTGCTTCGCCGCCCCGCGCGGGAAGAGTTGGACGGCTTCACCCCAGAATGGACGATCATCAACGTCCCCAGTTTCAAGGCTGATCCGGTACGGCATGGCTGCCGGTCGGAAACCGTGATCGCGCTGAACTTTGACGAAAAAACCGTGCTGATCGGCAACACCGCCTATGCGGGCGAAAACAAGAAGTCGGTCTTCACGATTCTGAACTATCTGCTGCCAGGCAAGGGCGTGATGGCGATGCATTGCAGCGCCAACCATGCCATCGGCAACCCGGTCGATGCGGCGGTGTTCTTTGGCCTGTCGGGCACCGGCAAGACCACCCTGTCCGCCGCCCCCGACCGCACGCTGATCGGCGATGATGAACACGGCTGGTCCGACCGCGGCATCTTCAACTTTGAAGGCGGCTGCTATGCAAAGACCATCAACCTCGACCCAAAGGCCGAGCCTGAAATCTACGCCACCACATCGCGCTTTGGCACCGTGGTCGAAAACATGGTCTATGACCCCGAGACGTTTGATCTTGATTTCGCCGACAAATCCCTGACCGAAAACACCCGCTGCGCCTATCCGCTGGAGGCGATCTCCAACGCTTCGACCACTGGCCTTGGCGGGTCGCCCAAGCATGTGGTGATGCTGACCTGTGACGCCTTTGGCGTGCTGCCGCCCATCGCGCGGCTGTCCCCGGCGCAGGCGATGTATCACTTCCTGTCGGGCTTCACATCAAAGGCAGCGGGAACCGAGAGGGGGATCACAGAACCGCAACCCACCTTCTCGACCTGTTTTGGCGCACCCTTCATGCCGCGCCGCCCCGAGATCTACGGCAAACTGTTGCAGGAAAAGATCCTGAAACAGGGCGCGACCTGCTGGCTGGTCAACACCGGCTGGACCGGCGGGGCCTATGGCACCGGCAAGCGCATGCCGATCAAGGCCACGCGCGCCCTGCTCAGCGCCGCACTGGACGGATCGCTTGCAGGCGTCGAATTCCGGCGCGATCCGAACTTCGGATTTGATGTGCCTGTGGCTGTCACGGGCGTCGACTGCACCCTGCTCAATCCCCGCACCACCTGGGCTGACCCTGCTGCCTATGATGCGCAGGCGAAAAAGCTGGTTGATATGTTCTCGAAAAACTTCGGCCAGTACGTGCCCTACATCGACGACGACATCAAAGCCGCCGCGATTGGCTGATCCTGCCTGACCTGACAGCGCCCGCGCCTCAGATGCGCGGGCGCTTTGCGTTTGCTGCTTTCCAAATACTCCCGCGCAGAGCGCATTTACCCTAGGCCACCAGTGCCTGCACAATCAGGTTCAGCCCCGTCACCACCAAAAGCGCCTGGGTCCAGCGCCGGAACCGCGCCTGTGGCAGACGGTCCTGCAGACGATAGCCCAGCACCATCCCGAGTTGCGCGGGCACAATCAGCGCCGCCGAAAAAGCCATCGTATGTGCATTGGCAAGCCCCGTGCCCAGGTGAGCTGCCAGCAGCGCCACTGCGCCAATCAGAAACACCACACCCTGCGCACGCACCGCATCAAGCTTGCTGGCATTGATCGACAAGAGATAGACCAGCAAGGGCGGCCCCCAGATGCCCGACACGCCACCATAAAGCCCGCCAATCACCCCCAGCCCCCACTCCGCACGGCTGCGATGCTCCAGCCGCAGGGCCAGCGGCACGCCTGCAAGCTGCAGCGCGGCAAAGGCGGTGACTGGCACGCCCAAAAGCAGTAGATAGGCGACACGTGGAATGTGATCGAAAAACTGCGCAGCAATGGCGATGAATACCACCGTTCCGATCAAAAAGCGCCTGAATTGCCATGCGGTGGTCTTTGCCGGACCAAACCCTTGCCGGAATGCCTGACTCAGGTTTGTGACTAATGTGGGCAAGATCAGCCCTGCAAGTGCCACCTCGGGCGGCAAAAAGGCCGAGAAGGCCGAGATCATGATCAGCGGCATCGCAAAACCAACCGCTCCCTTGACGAAGCCCGCCAGCAAGGTAACGACAACAGCAGCAGTCAAAGGCCAAAACCCCTGATCAACCGAGACATAAAGGACGGCGTTTTCAATCATGTGCCCTGCATTGCGCGCGCCGACGAAAATGGAAAGCCCAGTTTGCGCGTCAGCCGCAAAACCAGTCTGCCTACCGCTCGCGCCAGGATTGCCTGCGACATTTTCGATCATACCAATGGCTTTGCATTGAAATTAAGTTGCGCTGCACTTGCAAAGTGATTAGCTCAAAAGCACTCGCAGAATCCAAAGACAGGAAGCGCGCCATGGCCCATGACGGACAGACGACCCCCACTTCGCCGCTGCTGGCAGACCTGCTGGCGCTGACGGCGCAAGCGCTGCCCGAAACCGAGGCACTGTTCAACGCTGGCCGCGAAAACCTGCGCGACATGGTCAGCATCTCGGGAAAGATCTCTGCTGTCGCGATGGAAGAACACCAATACGCCGCCCATGCGATGGCATGGCTTGCAACCTATACCGAAGCCCTGCGCCAGATGCAGGCTTGGGCGACCCGGCTGACGGCGGATGGCAAGTTTGGCGAAATGGAAGCACTGATCCTCCAGATCACTTTCGGCGAGTATCTGAACCAGATTCATGGGGGCATCCCCATGAGCCAGGGAGAGGTCGCGCGCTTGCAGGACCTGAACCTTTCCCCGGCAGCCTGCGGTGCGGCGGCACAGACCCTTATGGCCCAAGGAAACACCGCCGCCGCCCGCGCACGCCTTGTGGCGCTGATGCGTGACACCCGCGCCAATGCAACCTTTGGCGCAACCGGGCTGGATGACGAGTTGGAGATGATCCGCGACCAGTTCCGCCGCTTTGCTGGCGAACAGGTCACGCCTTTTGCCCATGAATGGCACCTCAAGGATGCGCTGATCCCGATGTCGGTGATCGACCAGCTGGCGGAAATGGGTGTGTTTGGCCTGACCATCCCAGAGGAATTCGGCGGCTTTGGCCTGTCCAAGGCCAGCATGGTCGTGGTGTCCGAGGAACTGTCGCGCGGCTATATCGGCGTGGGCTCCCTCGCCACCCGGTCAGAGATTGCCGCGGAGCTGATCCTGTGCGGCGGCACGCCCGAGCAAAAGGCGCATTGGTTGCCCAAACTGGCAAGCGGGGAAATCCTGCCGACGGCGGTGTTCACCGAGCCCAACACCGGATCGGATCTCGGCTCTTTGCGCACGCGGGCGCGGCGCGAAGGCGACAGTTGGACCATCACCGGCAACAAGACCTGGATCACCCATGCGGCGCGCACCCATGTGATGACCGTGCTGGCCCGCAGCGTGGATGCGACCAGCGACTATCGTGGGCTGTCGATGTTTCTGGCCGAAAAGACCCCCGGCACGGACGAGACGCCCTTTGTCGACCCCGGCCTGTCGGGTGGCGAGATCGAGGTGTTGGGCTACCGCGGCATGAAGGAATACACCGTCAACTTTGATGACTTCAAGGTAAAGGGCGAAAACCTGCTGGGCGGGGTAGAGGGTCAGGGGTTCAAGCAATTGATGCAGACCTTCGAATCTGCCCGCATCCAGACCGCTGCCCGCGCCATCGGTGTCGCGCAGAACGCGCTCGATGTGGGGCTGAGCTATGCCGAGGACCGCAAGCAGTTCGGCCAGGCTCTGATCGAATTCCCTCGCGTGGCCAGCAAGCTGGCGATGATGGCGGTAGAGATCATGGTGGCACGTCAGCTGACTTACTTCAGTGCTTGGCAAAAGGACCATGACAAGCGCTGCGATCTGGAAGCAGGGATGGCCAAACTGCTTGGCGCGCGTGTGGCCTGGGCAGCGGCCGACAATGCCTTGCAGATCCACGGCGGCAACGGCTTTGCACTGGAGTATCAGATCAGCCGTATCCTGTGTGATGCCCGCATCCTGAACATCTTTGAAGGGGCCGCCGAGATTCAAGCGCAGGTGATTGCCCGGCGATTGCTGGATTAATCGTGCGACGCGCCTGAAAAGGTCTCATACTGCGCCCGAAGCCGCCTCCGCAAACGGCATCGGGCCTTGGACATCTGGCGTGTTTGGGCCTCAAGGTCGTAATATGAGTACTTTCACCAAGATGAAACGGCGGCGAACTGCGCTTTTGATTTCATCTTGGCGTAAATACTCATCTTTCCACCTGCTGCACCACGCGCTGCACACCAAGGCGGGGGTGCAATCGGCCTGAGATCGCCCAAGCTATCACAAGACCGACCCCAGACGCCGCGAAGATCCCCGGCAAAGGGGCCACCAACAGCACCAACCATGCAGCCCCTGGGGTCAGGATGCCCGAGACATCGCGAAAGCTGGAGTAGACTGCTGACATCTCGGTTCGCTCGGACGGCTTCACAGCCATCAGAAACGGCAGGCCGCCAACGATGTCCAATAGCACCAGAAACACCGCCGCAGCCATGCAGCACAGCACCGTGGCCCAAGGCAGTGGCGATACAGCGGCGGCAGCAAGGAACAACATGCCACCGGCGCCAAAAGCGAAGCGCACCGTGCGGCGCACGCTGGCAGACCGGGCATAGCGCAGCATCACCGGTGAGGCGAACAGAAGCGCGTTGGACAGCGACAGGGCCACGCCGCCAACCTTGTCGCCCAAGCCTGCCTCGATGCAAAAGATCGGCAGGTAGACCACATAGACCCACCAGCCGCAGGAGCGCATGACCGCAAACAGCCATCCTGCAATCAGCCGGGGTTGCGCGAAGAACCGGCCCAGATAGGCCAGCGGGTTGGCGGCAGGCCCCTTGGCACGGCTGATCTGTTTGCCATTGCCCAATCGCAGCACCCAAAAAACTGTCAGCAGCAAAATCGCGCAGGCCCCGGCTACCACAAAAGGCAAGGGTGCCCAGATGCTGCGCAACCAGACTCCCAGAAGCGGTCCGATCGCCCATGGCCCGGCGGCAAAGACCATCTGCATAGACTGACTGCGGCCAAGGTTCTGGCGGTCAATATAGTCGAGAATATAGGCGTTCAGGCAGACAAAGGTGGTCGCCGTGGCCATCGCAAGGCAGGTCAGCGCAACGGGCATCAGCCAGCCGGTGCCCACAATCGCAATGCTCATGCCAATCAGGTAGAGGCCGCAACCCAGCGTATACATCCAGCGCCGCGGAATGTGCCGCGTGGCCCATGGCACCATGAGGCCCCAGATCAACGAGACGATGCCGGCAACGAAATAGGCCGATGAGGTTGCCTCGGCGCTGCCAAGTGCGTCATAGACCGCCAGCGGCATGGCCGAAACCAAGGTGCCGCGCACGGCTGCCTCCAGCCCCGACAAAAGGGCAAAACTTTGCACCTTTGGGGCCGGAGCATGCTTCAGGTGAAGGGGAATGAATTTATTGGCCATGTCATATCTCGCCTGCCATTTGCCCAAGGATTGGGCGGCAGGTCTGATCCGGGCGCGACACTTTGCGTCGTTTGTCAGCCCGAACTGCGATTGATCCGCGCAAGCAAGCGAGCGCGGGACTCGGGTAACGGGCTTGGCCGCATATCAGACGCCAGTTCCCGGCCAAGGAAATGGCCGGTGATGGCCAGCGCCTGCGCCGCGTCGGCGAGGGTAACCGGACCCTGCCCCATCAGCGCCTGTGGCAAAGGCAGCAGCCTGGGGACCCAATCGCCAGCAGCGTTGCGTGACACCGCGCGCCCGGTGCGCGGGCTGACGTAGCCCAGATCATCGCGCTGCCCGGTTATGGCACAGCGCGACAGATCCAGGCCAAAGCCGATCTCAT
The DNA here is from genome assembly GCF_030684215.1 of Pseudotabrizicola sp. Taxonomy (GTDB): domain Bacteria; phylum Pseudomonadota; class Alphaproteobacteria; order Rhodobacterales; family Rhodobacteraceae; genus Pseudotabrizicola. Next base: position 305,721 of record NZ_JAUXOV010000070.1, on the reverse strand, counting down.
CAAGCAGCAGCATTTCCCACCGCAGATAATCGCCCACCCAATCGGTTCCGCCTGCCATGGCATCCATCAACGACACCGTGCTGCGATACAAAATCGGGTGGGGGTCGCGCTCGGGCATGCTGATGTGCAACAGCGCGCAAGCCGCCGTGAGACCCGCCAGAGCCAGCGGGCTTTCCAGCACGGCGGCGCGTGATTGCACGGGTTCGGCCAGAAACACGCCGATCTGATCATCCAGACGCGCCCGCCATGTCAGGTCAAGCTGCGCGCCGGGTTGCAGCAGCGGCGCGCGTTTGCGCGACGCCCCGCCCCGGACCACGCCGAAATGACGGCCATGGCCGCTGGTAAACACCTCGATGATTGCAGAGCCTTCGCCATGCGGTCGCATGGACAAAAGCACCCCGTCTTCGCGCCATTCCATAGGGCTGATCTTTGCAGGCGCGGCGTGGGGCTTCAAGCACTGCATTTCCGCTTGAAGCCCCAATGCGTTGCGCCAGATACTCTCCAAATGACCAATGACCTGCCCTTGCCGCCACGACTGAGCGCGGCCTTCATCTTTGCCTTGGCTATCGTGTCGCTGCGGTTGCAGTTCGATGCCAGCCATGTTGAGATGCGCAGCATTTCGGTATCGGCAACACTTTGGGCGATGGCCGGATATTTCACCGTGCTGACCAATCTGGTGGTGGCGGTGATGATGGCGCTGGTGGCGATGCGTTGGCAGGTTCCGGGGCGGCTGGCCTTTGCTGTGACTGTGGCGATTGTGATGGTAGGGCTGGTGTATCACACCCTGTTGGCGGGACTGGTCGATCCGGTCGGCATGGCGTGGTGGGCGGATCAGGGATTGCATACGGCGGTGCCAGCGCTGACTCTGGTCTGGTGGCTGCTGTTTGCGCCTGAGCCGGGCAAAGGGGTCCATGGCACAGCGCTGATCTGGCCGCTGGCCTATCTGACCTATGCGCTCACACGCGGGGCGCTGACCGGGTTCTGGCCCTATCCGTTTCTGGATGTGGGGCGCTTGGGGTGGTTGTCTGTCTCGCTAAATTGCGCCGGGATGGTGCTGGCTTTTGTGGCCGTCTCGGCAATACTGATCACGGCAAAGCGGCGATTAGGATGACAACCCGTCCTCATCCAGCAAGGTGCGCCCGGTTCTGCTTTCCAGTTCGATCACCCACAGGTCAGGGTCGCGCTGTCCGGCACGGGTGAGCATGGCGTCAACCTCGGGTTCTGGTCCATCGGCCATCTGCCGCCACACCCGCGAGCCAGTCGCCATGTCATAACCACGCTCAAAGGCGCGGGCAGTACCGTCCAGCAGCGCCACCTTGACCAGCACGGTGCCGGCGGTGGGATCACCCTTGCGGGTGACATAGGCAGGAATATCGGCCAGCCGCAGACGGTTCAGATAGGCCGAGACCCAAAGGTTCGCTTGCAGGCGGATATCAGGCGCTGGCATGGTCAGTCGCCGTCTTTGAAATCCAGCCCCATTTCGGAATAGCGCTCGGGTTCGTCCAGCCAGTTGGGGCGAACCTTGACCTGCAAGAACAGATGCACAGTGCGGTCAAGAAACTCTGAAATATCCGCCCGCGCGGCAGAGCCGATGGCCTTGATCGTCTCACCCTTGTTGCCCAGAACGATGCCCTTGTGACCATCACGCATGACATAAACGATCTGGTCGATACGCGTCGATCCGTCGGGCTTGTCTTCCCATTTTTCGGTCTCGACCGTCAGCTGATAGGGCAGTTCTTCATGCAGGCGCAGGGTCAGCTTTTCGCGCGTCATCTCGGCAGCGATCATCCGCATCGGCAGATCGGCGATTTGATCTTCGGGATAGAACCACGGACCCGCAGGCAGTTGTTCGGCCAGCCATTCGCGCAGATCTTTGACACCATAGCCTTTTTCAGCGCTGATCATGAAGGTTTTGGCAAAGGAAAAGGCTTCGTTCAGCTTTTCGGCCAGCGCCAGCAGCACCTCGGCTTTCACGCGGTCGATCTTGTTGATCGCCAAAGCTACCGGCTGACCCTGCGGCAACTGATCGCGCATCCGGTCGATGATGGCCTGCACGCCTTCGGTCAGGCCACGGTGCGCCTCGATCATCAGCACGATCACATCGGCATCCGATGCGCCACCCCATGCCGCTTTGACCATCGCACGGTCCAGACGGCGGCGAGGGCGGAACAGGCCCGGGGTATCGACAAAGACGATCTGCGCCGGCCCTTCGATCGCCACACCCCGAATACGGGTGCGGGTGGTCTGAACCTTGTGTGTCACAATCGAGATCTTGGCCCCGACCATGCGGTTCAGAAGGGTGGATTTGCCGGCATTGGGTTCGCCAATCAGGGCAACAAAGCCCGCGCGGGTGGGTGCGTCTGTCATATCTCTTGCTCCAGCCTTGCCAGCAAAGCGCGGGCGGCCTGTTGTTCGGCGATGCGCTTGGAGCCTGCGCGAGCGGTTTCGCGCGCGCCATTGTCCAGAACCACTTCGACGGTGAAAATCGGTTGATGATCCGGGCCAGTGCGCCCGGTCTGTGTATAGCATGGCGGGGTCATGCCACGGGCCTGCGCCCATTCCTGCAGCGCGGTCTTTGGGTCGCGGGCGTCGCGGTCCACCGCGCCGATACGGTCGGCCCAAAGCCGCAAGACCAACGCCCTGGCGGCATCAAAGCCGCCGTCAAGATAGACGGCGGCAATCAGCGCCTCCATTGCATCGCCCAAGAGCGCCTCTTTGCGCCGGCCACCCGACAGCATCTCAGAGCGGCCCAGCTTCATCACCTCGCCCAGATCAATCGCACGGGCGACATCGGCGCAGGTTTCCTTGCGCACCATAGCGTTAAAGCGCGGGGCCAACTGCCCTTCGGATGCGGCGACATCGGCGCCCAGCAGGGCCTCGGCCATCACAAGGCCCAGCACCCGGTCGCCCAAAAACTCCAGCCGCTGATTGTCTGGCCGGGTCTGCGATGAAAGTGAGGCGTGGGTGACGGCGCGGACCAACAGCTCAGGCGTTGCAAACTGGTGCCCGATCCGGCCCTCAAAGGCCTTAAGGTCCGCAGACAGCCTCATTCCACCGCCTTGAAGAAGCGGTCAGACCGCCACGTCCAGAAGTACAGCATCGACCGGCCCGCTGACGAGAACATGATCCTGTCGGCCCGCCCGATCAGATGGTCGGCTGGCACAAAGCCAACACCGCCCACGGCCTGCACAAAGCGGCTATCCTGGCTGTTATCGCGGTTGTCGCCCATAAAAAAGTAGTGGCCCGCAGGCACGGTGAACACATCGGTGTTGTCACCCGCGCCATTGGTGTCGATGTTCAGCACATCATGGGTTCGGCCCCCCGGAAGCGTCTCTCGGCTGCGCGATTTGGTGCAGGTATCGCCCTGCCCCACGGGTCCGTTCTCACAGCGCGGAAGATGACCCATCGGGCCTTGTTGCTCATAAACTTCGCTGAACACGCCTGCAGCTTCTTGTGGCACCTCTACCCCGTTCAGATAGACCATGCCACCACGCATCTGCACTGTATCTCCCGGCATGCCAATCAGGCGCTTGATGAAATCCGACCCGTTCACCGGATGACGGAACACAACCACATCGCCGCGCTCTGGTTCGCCAAACAGCAGTCGTCCGTCAAACGGACAAGCCGAAAACGGGCAGGAATAGCGGCTGTAGCCATAGGCCATCTTGTTCACGAACAGAAAATCACCAATCAGCAGGGTGTCTTTCATGCTGCCCGACGGAATCCAGAACGGCTGAAAAAACAAGGTGCGGAACACGCCTGCAATCAACAATGCATAGACCACTGTTTTGATCGTCTCGACGATACCGCCGTCTTCTTTCGCCTTGCTGGCCATCCTGCATCCACCTTGCTGCTCTACGGGCCGCTACATGCGCCCGCATCCGGCCCGAGTCAAGTTCAGCCCGTGGTGCGGCATGCGCTTCACCCTTTCGTCACGGGCCGGGCCTCGATCACGACAAATGCCTGTGCCCATGGATGATCGTCGGTCAGTGTGACGTGAATGACTGCGCTATGCCCGACAGGCGTCATGGTGTTCAGGCGCTCTGCCGCCCACCCGGTCACATGCATCACGGGCTGGCCGGTCTCCAGATTGGTCACGGCCATGTCTTTCCAGGAAATTCCCATTCGCAGACCAGTGCCCAGCGCCTTGGAACAGGCCTCTTTCGCGGCCCAGCGTTTGGCATAAGTTGCCGCAACCCCATGCGGGCGACTGCCAGCCTTGCGCTGCTCGGTGTCGGTAAAGACACGGTTGCGAAAACGGTCGCCAAATCGCGCGAGCGTTGCCTCGATCCGCTCGATATTGGCCAGATCACTGCCGATTCCAAGGATCATGTCGCTATTCCAGAAACCCGTTGATAACACCTGTCGCCTGATTGATGGCGACAAGCAACCTTGTGTCGCTGAACACATCCCCCTCAGACCAACGCTTTGCCGCCAGACTGACGGTCAGCCCGGTGGCGGGGTCATAGCTGGCAGTGGCCCCCGCAAGTGACAACCCGGCAAAGCCAAAGCTGCCCCGAGCCGACATGATCCGGCACTGACGCTCGCCCAACTCGGCGTATGGCGGCGACAGGATCAACAAATGAAAGGCTCCGGCAGCAGGTTCCATTACATCCATCACCGCCAACCGGACCCTGCCATTGGCAAAGGTCACCGTGTTGTCCTCCCACGGCTCGGCAATCGCCTGCGCCGCACTGCGCCAATCACACTCCGCGACCTCTTGCGCCGTTGTGGGCAAAGCTGTCCCCAGCAACATCATCAGAGCACCACCGCTCAGGCGCATGACGCGCCTCTGACAATTGCTGCTTTCCAAATACTCATCTTTCGCCCTCTGCCCCAAGCGACCCGTTCACAGACCCCGCGCCGCATCCATCAAGCGCCGCATCTCCAGGATTGCCGGACCAAGACCCATAAATACCGCCTCGCCGATCAGAAAATGCCCGATGTTCAGCTCTACCACTTGCGGGATCGCGGCGACGGGGGCCACGTTGTCAAAGGTCAGCCCATGCCCCGCATGAACCTCCAGTCCAAGACTATGGGCCAAGGCCGCCCCCTTGCGCAACGCCTCAAGTTCGGCTTCCGCCGCCTCAAGCCGGCCCTCTGCGTGCAGATCGGAATAAAGCCCCGTGTGCAGTTCGACCACAGCCGCGCCAATCCGGGCCGAGGCTTCGATCTGGCGCGCGTCATGGCTGATAAACATGCTGACACGCGCCCCTGCGTCCCGCAGCGGCGCGACAAAGGCCGCCAGCCGGTTGGTGTCGCCTGCCACATCCAGCCCGCCTTCTGTCGTGCGCTCCTCTCGACGTTCTGGCACAAGACACACGGCATGAGGGCGCGTCGCAAGACAGATTGCCTGCATCTCATCCGTTGCGCCGCATTCAAAGTTCAGCGGAATGCCGATCCCATCTTTCAGAGCGGCCATATCGCCGTCGCGGATATGGCGGCGATCTTCGCGCAAGTGGGCAGTGATCCCATCGGCCCCGGCCGCCTCGGCCAGCAGCGCCGCTCGCAGCGGGTCAGGCCATGCCGAACCGCGTGCATTGCGCAGGGTCGCCACATGGTCAATGTTGACCCCAAGTCGAAGTTTGCCGCTGTGTGTCATGGCCGTATCCTCTTGTCGTCACCCAGTAAAGATTAGGGCGCTGGTGGGGGCACGTCATCCCCTTGTTTTGTATCGGTCACAGGGTCTCTCACAGGGCCCTTCTTCGGCTCACCGCGCAAGCCCAGCGCCGCCAGCTTTTCGCGCAACAGCAGGCGCTTTTCACTCTGTTCCTTGAATTTGACACTGCGGGCGTTCTGATAGGCTTCGACCAGCGGAATGGTGATGTAGTAAAAGATCAAACTCAGCAGAATGCCCGGCCCCAGCGCGCCGATGAAATAGGGCAGGTAGATATCAGACCAGAACTGCGCCAACCCATCCCAATGCATATGTTCGGGACCAAAGATCGCCAGAAAATTATGCCAAAGCTCTGTGCCCGCGCGGCCGAAGCCGTCACCGATGGCCTCGGCGGTCAGCGGCGTGTCGATGCCCAGCATCCAATGCCCCAGCGAGATTGCCCCCACTGCAAAAAAGGGCGTGGTGATCGGGTTGGAGTTGAACGTGGCCAGCAGCGCCGCAAGAATGTTGCCACGCATCAGAAAGGCCAGCCCCCACGCTCCCAGAAACTGCAACCCCGGCAGAGGAAGAAAACCGATCAGACTGCCTGCAAACACCCCGCGCGCAATACGGTGCGGGCGGTCGGGCAAACGCTGCATGCGGTGGATGACATAGCGGGTCGCACGACGAAAGCCCCCGGTTGGGTAGAACATCTCCCGCACCCAAGCCAGCCAACCCCGCCGGTCACGCCTTTTAAAAACCACGTCGTTCCTCGCTTAGGCCTTCGGCGCGCCCGATCTGGGCGGACACCATAGCCTGACAGAAGCCGCAATACATGACTTCGATGTGACTGACACGCCAGAAATAGAGGCGGCCCAACAGCGTTTCGTGAACACCCCAACGCAAATTGTGAAGGGCGTCACAGCCTCAGCTTCCCCCGGATGCTCCGTCATCGACCGAAGACCGGGCGCGCAAACGTGCGGCCGCCCGCTCGCGCAGATTCTCTGCACGCTCGCGCCGTCTTTTTTGACGCAGCTTCTGATAGCCAAGAATAATCGGCAGACTGACATAATAACACACCGTCGCAACAATCAGGCCCGGAATGATTCCTCCCACGAAATAGGGTTTGAACAGGCCATAATAAAAATGACGCAATTTGCCCCATTGTGTTGGATCACCCGTGAATGTGGCCAGAATGTTTGACCATATCTCCCCCCCCGCATTGGTGAACGCAGTCAGGATAAGACGGGCGGGGACAGCATCAACACCCGTACCCAAAAGCCAGTGCCCAAGTTGCACCGAGCTTACGGCAATGATGGGAAAGGTAATCGGATTGCCGAAGAACGTCGCAAAAATTGCCGCGATGATATTGCCGCGCATCAGAAAGGCCAGAAAAGCCGAGGCAAAGAAATGCAGGCCGAACAAAGGCGTAAACGAAATGAACACACCAGCAAAGATGCCCCGTGCAATTCGGTGCGGCGGGTCCGGCAGTCGCGTCAGACGGTGCCAGACATAATAGCCCGCACGCATCCATCCGCCTTGCGGATAGACCAGCGCCTTAAGCCGTTCCGGCCATGACCGTTTGTTGCGGCGACGAAACACCACGCCTCAGTCCCCTTCTTACCACTCGACCCGTGCCTGCCTACGCTATGGCTTGCGGGTTTTATCACGATACCGCGACACCTGCGCAACATCGGTTTCGGCCTCAAGCGCCGTCATAACCATATGCAGATGTTCGACATCACGAAGATCAACGTCCACAATCAGACGATAAAAGTCTGGCTTGCGATCTGTAAACCTCAAGTCAGAGATATTGGCGCGCTGCTCGCCAATCAAGGTGCAAATGCGACCAAGGACGCCCGCATCGTTGGCAATCGTCATTTCCATCGTCACGGTATGCACCGCAGCGTGGCGACCAGAGTGCCAGGCCAGATCAACCCAGCGTTCGGTCTGTTCCTCAAACTCTTCCAGCGCCGGGCAGTCGATGGCATGAGCCACAACGCCCTTGCCCCGGTAAGTGATGCCGACAATGCGCTCACCCGGCACCGGTTGGCAGCATGGCGCGCGGCGGAAAGCCTGATCATCGGACAGGCCCAGAACCGGGCGAGCGGCGTCCACCACCTCCAGATCGGCGCGCGCAAGTTCGGGATAAAGCGTCTCAACCACGCGGCGCGCAGTCAGTTCGGCAGACCCAAGGCGGGCAAGCAGGTCTTCTTCGTCATGCAGGCCCAACATTTTGGCGGCGGTGCGCAACGCCTTTTCGCTAGCCTTCTTGCCAACGTGATCAAAGGCCGCGCGGGCAAGTTCCTGCCCCAGCTTGATAAAGCGACCCCGGTCTTCTTCGCGCAGTGACTTGCGGATCGCTGCCTTAGCGCGACCCGTTGTCACAATGTCGATCCAGCTGGCCTGCGGGCGTTGACCTTCGGCGGTGATGATCTCGACCGATTGGCCGTTTTTCAGCCGTGTCCACAACGGCACGCGAATGCCGTCAACCTTGGCCGACACGCAGGAATTCCCAATGCGGGTGTGGATCGAATAGGCGTAATCCAAGGGGGTTGCCCCGCGGGGAAGCTGCACCACATCGCCCTTGGGCGTGAAGCAAAATACCTGATCCGAATACATCTCAAGCTTGACGTGTTCGAGAAACTCGTCGTGATCGCCTTCGTCGAACCGTTCGGTCATCGACGCAATCCACTTGCCGGGATCAATGGCAAAGGGGTTCTGGGCGCGCACGCCTTCGCGGTAAGACCAGTGCGCTGCGACGCCCGCCTCGGCTACTTCGTGCATCTCGCGCGTGCGGATCTGCACCTCTACCCGTTTACCGTCGCGGCCCGATACCGTGGTGTGGATAGAGCGGTAGCCGTTGGTTTTTGGTTGGCTAATGTAATCCTTGAAGCGGCCCGGCACCGAGCGCCAGCGCTGATGAATCACGCCAAGGATGGTGTAGCATTCTGCCACATTGGCGCAAATGATGCGAAAACCGTAAATGTCGGACAGGCGCGAAAACGCCAAATCCTTTTCCTGCATCTTGCGCCAGATTGAAAACGGCTTTTTCGCGCGCCCATATACGGTGGCCTCTATCTCGACCTTTTCCAATTCATGCCGGATATCGGCCGTGATCTTGTGAACCACATCGCCTGCTTCGCGTTGCAGGGTCAGGAATCGGCGGATGATAGAATTGCGCGCATCAGGGTTCAGAACCTTGAAGGACAGATCCTCCAACTCTTCACGCATCCATTGCATGCCCATGCGCCCGGCAAGCGGGGCATAGATTTCCATGGTTTCGCGGGCTTTTTGCGCCTGCTTTTCCACCCGCATCGATTTGATCGTGCGCATATTATGCAAACGGTCGGCCAGTTTGACCAGAATCACCCGCAGGTCTTTGGACATCGCCATGAACAGCTTGCGGAAGTTTTCCGCCTGCTGGGTTTCGGTCGATGACAATTGCAGGTTGGTCAGCTTGGTGACGCCATCGACCAACTCGGCCACCTCTTGACCGAACTGGCGTTCAACCTCGGTATAGGTGGACTTGGTGTCTTCGATCGTGTCATGCAGCAGCGCCGTCACGATGGTCGCATCATCAAGCCGCTGTTCCGTCAGAATGGCGGCAACGGCGACGGGGTGGGTGAAATACGGCTCACCCGATTTGCGCATCTGACCTTCATGCATCTGCATGCCGTACGCGTAGGCGCGGCGGATCAGATCGGCATTGGTTCGCGGATTGTAATTCCGGACAAGGGCGATGAGGTCTTCTACGTCGATCATCATCGCCCCTGAAGCGGGGTTCCCCCCGGTTTAGAGTTCGCCCTGTGCTTCCATCAGGGCGCGCAACAGCTTTTCTTCGGACATGTCGTCCTGCATTGGGCGGTCAATTTCGCCCGACATCAGCAAAGCCATCTGGTCATCTTCGGGCTCATCAACCTCAATCTGGGTCTGATGGCTTTCGATCATCCGTTCGCGCAGAGATTCTGCCGATTGGGTTTCATCCGCGATCTCGCGCAGGGCGACAACCGGGTTCTTATCATTATCGCGATCAATGGTCAGCGGCGAGCCGGACTGGATTTCGCGCGCCCGATGGGCGGCAAGCATCACCAGTTCGAACCGGTTCGGAACCTTGTCAACGCAGTCTTCAACCGTCACGCGGGCCATGGACGACTCCAGTTGGTCTTGGGGGCATGGAAAGCGTGTACTTACGCGCGATGCCCGGCCTTGACAACCCCGGATTCAGGCAAACACCCGGACTTCGGCGCGATCTTTAGCGGAAAGTGCCTCCAGCATCTGCACCACGCTGCGCTGCAGGATCGGGTGAACCCAATCCGGTGCGATATCCGCAAGGGGCACCAGCACAAAAGCGCGGTCCTGAAGCCTGGGATGCGGCAAGATCAACTCGTCAGGCGACAGCCGGGCCTGATCATCCGGCGACAGGTCACGCCAATGCGCTTGTCCTGCGGGATCGGGCAACACCAGACTGTCCAGCGCGAGCAAATCGATATCCAGCGTGCGCATCCCCCAGCGCGTATTGCGGCTGCGGCCAAATCGGGCCTCAACCGCGTGCAGATGCTGGAGCAGGGCAAATGGTGTCATATCTGCCGACACCTCCAGCACTGCCGCAGCGTTCACATAGTCGGGACCAGCGCCTTTTGGAAAGCAGGGCGTCTTGAACAGGCGGCTACAGGCTTTTACATTAACTGCACGAGCATCAAGACACGCGACAGCATCGGCGATTGTTTGTGCAGGCAAAGACGCGCCGAATGGCAGATTGGCGCCGAATGCAATCAAAGCGCGCATCTTGTCGTTCATGGCAGTATTACACTTTCGTATAGACCAACTTGCGGCACCAAGTTTCGACCTGATACTTGGCATTGTCTTTACATCGCGCCGATTGTCAAAGCCACCACACCACTCACATTTTGGTGCGACAAAGTCAGGATTTTCGAGGGGATTTACAAATGTTTTACAAGGACGAACGACTTGCGTTGTTCATTGACGGGTCAAACCTTTATGCTGCGGCCAAAGCGCTGGGGTTTGATATCGACTACAAGCTGCTTCGGCAGGAATTCATGCGCCGTGGCAAGCTGTTGCGGGCGTTCTACTACACTGCGCTTTTGGAAAATGACGAATATTCACCGATCCGCCCACTGGTAGACTGGCTGCATTACAACGGCTTTACCATGGTGACCAAGCCGGCCAAGGAATACACCGACAGCCAGGGCCGGCGGAAGGTCAAGGGGAACATGGATATTGAACTTGCCGTCAATGCCATGGAACTTGCGCCGCATGTGGATCATATCGTTCTGTTTTCCGGGGATGGGGATTTCCGGCCGCTGATCGAGAGTCTGCAACGGCAGGGTGTGCGCGTGTCAGTTGTGTCTACCATCCGCAGCCAGCCACCGATGATCGCAGACGAGCTGCGCCGCCAGTGTGACAATTTCATCGAACTGGAAGAGCTGCGCGATGTGATCGGCCGCCCACCCCGTGATCCGCGCCCGTTTGGCGAGCGCGAAGACGCTGTGGAAATGGTCAAGTAAGACAGCGGGGCGCTACGGCGCCCCGGTTTTATTCGGGCAATCCGGTTTGCATCGCACCACTTTCTTTGCGATAGCCGCGCGCATGAACCTTTGTTTCCCCTTTTTCCAGCCGTGCTGACCGGAACCTCGCTTGCAGGGCTTTTTGTAGCGGCTTTTCTGGCAGCAACGCCGGTGCCCTTTCAGTCCGAAGTGGTTTTTCTTGCGCTGATGGCGCAGGGCACGCTGTCGGTATGGGCGCTGGTTGCTGTGGCCTCTGTGGGCAATATCCTTGGGTCTTGTGTGACCTATGCCTTGGGGCGGGGCCTGGGGGGTGACAGGGGCGCACGCTGGCTGGGGCTTACACCAGAACGGCAGGCAAAAGCCGAAGGCTGGTTCGGGCGTTGGGGTGTCTGGGCGCTGCTTTTCAGTTGGGCACCGGGGGGTGATCTGATCGTGGCGCTGTCGGGGGCGTTGCGGGTGCCCCTGCCCCGCTTTTTGGTTCTGGTCACGATTGCAAAGATAGCGCGCTACGCAGTGGTGGCGCTGATCGGGCTGGGCATCTGGGGCTGAAAGCGGCTGCGGGGGCTGGACCTGCGGCCCATATCGCCTTACCTCTGGGGCAGAGCAAACCACAGGCCCGCCATGACCGATCTGCCCCCTCTGCACCTGTATCTGGCCGCCCCGCGCGGGTTTTGCGCCGGTGTGGACCGTGCGATAAAAATCGTGGAACTGGCGCTGCAAAAATGGGGCGCGCCGGTTTATGTGCGTCACGAGATCGTGCACAACAAATTCGTGGTCGATGCTTTGCGCGCCCAAGGGGCCGTGTTTGTCGAAGAACTCGACGATTGCCCGCAAGATCGCCCAGTGGTGTTTTCCGCCCATGGTGTGCCAAAGGCGGTACCAGCCGAGGCCGCGCGGCGCGAGATGATCGCAGTAGATGCCACCTGCCCCTTGGTGACAAAGGTGCATAACGAGGCCGCGCGACATCACGAAAACGGGTTGCAGATGATCATGATCGGCCATGAAGGCCACCCGGAAACCGTGGGCACCATGGGCCAATTGCCCACCGGCGAAGTGCTGCTGGTGGAAACGGTGGCCGATGTGGCCGGGCTGGTCGTGCGCGACCCTGCCAAGCTGGCGTTCATCACCCAGACCACGCTGTCAGTCGATGACACGGCGGATATCGCAGCGGCGCTGAAGACGCGGTTTCCGGCAATCAATGCCCCCGCGCATGAAGACATCTGCTACGCCACCACGAACCGTCAGATGGCGGTCAAGGCGATTGCACCGCGCATTGATGCGCTGCTGGTGATCGGCGCACCGAATTCGTCGAACTCGAAACGGCTGGTTGAGGTCGGGTCGGCGGCGGGTTGCGCTTATGCGCAACTGATCCAGCGGGCCACAGATATCGACTGGCGCGCGCTGGAGGGCATCCGGTCGGTTGGCATCACTGCGGGGGCAAGCGCGCCCGAAGTGCTGGTGGATGAGGTCATCGACGCCTTCCGCGCGCGGTTTACAACAAAGGTGGAATTGGTGGAAACTGCGCAGGAAAATATCGAATTCAAGGTCCCGCGCATCCTGCGCGAGCCTGCATAAGCCCGTAAAGGTGATCAGATGAGCCCAGAGTTTCTGCTGACCGCCTTTGTCGTTTGCATCACCCCCGGCATTGGCGTGGTCTATACCCTGTCGGTCACCTTGGGAGGCGGGTTTCGGTCGGGGCTTTGGGCGGCGGGTGGATGCACTTTGGCAACGGTGTTTCACCTGGGCATCGCAATGGCGGGGCTGGCGGCGGTGCTGCATACCTCGGCGCTTTTGTTCCAGACCATCAAATATGCGGGCGTAGCCTATCTTTTGTGGATGGCCTACGCGGTGTTGCAATCGACCGGATCAATGGCGGTGCAGGCGTCACACGGGGGCAATGCGCGTCAACTGGTCTGGCGCGGGATTGTGCTGAACCTTCTGAACCCGAAGCTGCCGCTGTTCTTCGTAGCCTTCCTGCCGCAGTTCATGCCTGCCGGGGATTCCACCAGTCTGGCGGCCATGGTCGAGTTGGGGGCCGGGTTTACCGCGATGACCTTTGTGACCTTTGCGCTGTATGTCGGGCTTGCCGCGTCGGGGCGCGATGCGGTGCTGGCCTCGCCCCGCCTGATGACCGGAATGCGTCGGGCCTTTGCCGCATCTTTTGCGGCACTGGGCGCGCGGTTGGCGATGGAGCGCGCCTGACCGCATGGCAGGGAGGCAACAGCGCCGTCATTTTCCCCTCAATGACTGGACCCCGTCGCAGAGCAACCTATCACTTGCCGCCTGATAGATTTTTGAAGGTGATATGTTGGAGCCTATTCCCAGAACGGCGCTTATTCTAGGGATTGCAGGATTGATCCCCTTTGTCTGGGGGGCATCAACCGCGCTGTCACCCGGATTGGCCGCTTGGGGCGGTCGGTTCGTGGGGCCATTGTTCATAGGCACATATGTCAGCCTGACCTATGGCACGGTGATCTTGTCTTTCATGTCGGGCGTGTTGTGGGGCTTTGCCACCAAGGCGGATGGGCCAGAGGCGGCAGTGGGCTATATCCTGTCGGTCGCCCCGGCGCTTTGGGCGTATTTCATGGTTAACGGCAGCCCCGGCGACGCGGCGGTAAACCTTTTTGCCGGCTTTGTCGGGCTCGTCATGCTGGACTGGCACTTCTGGAAGATGGGAACGGCCCCGGATTGGTGGCTGCGGTTTCGCGCCGGGCTGACACTGGTGGTGCTGGCCTGTCTGATCGTGCCGATTGCAAGCTGATCGGGCGTTGACCCCTGCGCGCCCGCAGCCTATCCCCTGCGCAGCAACGGGAGGCCCTATGCCGCAACTTTTCGCCTATACTGACGGTGCCTGTTCCGGCAATCCCGGTCCGGGGGGCTGGGGGGTGCTGATGATCGCCCGCGACGGCGACGCGGTGGTCAAAGAACGCGAATTGCAAGGCGGCGAGCCGGATACCACCAATAACCGGATGGAGCTGATGGCCGCGATTTCCGCACTGGAGGCGTTGTCGCGCGCATCAGATCTGATCATCGTAACCGACAGCGCCTATGTGAAAAACGGCGTGACCACATGGATCCACGGCTGGAAGCGCAGGGGCTGGAAAACCGCAGACAACAAGCCAGTGAAAAACATTGAGCTGTGGCAAAGGCTGGAGGCGGCGCAGGCGCGGCACAAGGTAGAATGGCGCTGGATCAAGGGCCACGCCGGACACGTCGAAAATGAACGCGCCGATGCGCTGGCCCGCGCCGGAATGGCTCCTTTCAAGCCGGGCAAACCATGACCACGGCGCAGGGCCTTTTATGGCTTTTGCCCTTTTTGGATTACGCGTCCGTCGCGGTATTCGCGCTGACCGGGGCGCTGGTCGCAAGCCGGGCGCAGCTTGATATCGTGGGCTTTATCTTCATTGCCAGCCTTACAGCCACGGGCGGCGGCACGCTGCGCGATGTGATGCTGGACCGCGATGTATTCTGGATCGTTGACCCGATGATGCTGGGCGTGGCCACGCTTGCCGCTGTGATCGTGTTCTTTGCAGCGCATCTGCTGGAAAGCCGCTACCGCGCGATTCTGTGGCTGGATGCGTTTGCTTTGGCGGTCGCTGTGCCTGCCGGGGTGGCGGCGGCCTTGGGTCAAGGCATGGGCTGGCCAGTGGTCTTGATCATGGGGATGGTAACAGGCTGCATGGGCGGGCTGTTGCGCGACGTGGTGTGCAACGAGGTGCCGTTGGTGCTGAAGCAGGGTGAGCTGTATGTATCCTGCGCCTTTGCCGGGGGTGTGGCTGCTGTTCTGGCCGGGCTGGCAGGCGTAGAGGGCGGATTTGCGCTTCTGACTTGTGCGTTGGTGACGCTGACGCTGCGCGCGGGCAGTCTGGTGTTTGGCTGGCGTTTGCCGGTATATCGCCCCCGCCCGCCCCGGACCCTGCCCCCGAAACGCTAAGGCTTGCCCAACAGACGAACGATCGTTTACAATCAGGCGATGCCACGAACAAAAATCATTCCCGATCCCGTCGTTTTTTCAGCCATCCGTACTCTGTTGGCCCAATCGGGCGAGCGGGGGGCAAGTTTTGCCATGGTCTCGCGTGCCACCGGTTTGGCAGCGCCAACGCTCGTGCAACGCTATGGCAGTCAGGACGGGATGGTGCGCGAAGCATTGCTGGCTGGCTGGGACGCACTGGACCGGGCAACGGATGCGGCCGAAGGGCAGTCTGATATGTCGGTCAAGGGCGCGCAAATGCTGATCAAGGCGCTAAGCGAAACCAGCGGCGACGCTGCGGATCTGCCGCTGCTGGTCGCGCATCTGGACGACCCAACCCTTCGCCTGCGTGCAATGGCATGGCGGGTGCGGGTCGAACAAGCACTGGCTGTGCGCTTGGGCGGCGGTGCCAAGGGGCGCGAGGCGGCCGCGCTGCTGTTTGCGGCATGGCAGGGGCAAATGCTGTGGCAGGCGGCGGGCGACAAAGGCTTCAGGCTGAAAGACGCGATCAAGCGGCTTACTTAGCAATATAGGTTTTCCACAGCCAGATCAGCACCATGGCCCCTAGCACCGCGCCGACAAACCCCGCCATCCAGCCGGTGATGGTGATCAGGAAGCGTAGCGCAAAGCCGCCGATCAGCGCGCCGAAGACGCCGATGGCAATGGTGGTCAGCACATCGGTTTCAAGTTTCATCATCCGCGTGGCGATGAAACCCGCAGCGGCACCAATGATGATCAGGGCGATGATGGGCATGGTGGCCTCCATTGTTGGGGCCAATATGGGGGGCCGGGGCGGGCTTGGCTAGGCCAGATGCGTGGGCAGGCGCAGACCTTTAAGGATTTCGGCGGCGGGCATCGGGCGTTTGCCCTCGCGTTGTGCCTCGGTGATCTCCACGGCGCCGGTGCCGCAGGCGATGGTAAAGCCGTGCAGCACCTGGCCCGGTGTGCCGCGGCCTTCGGCTAGGCGGGAGCGGAGAAGTTTGACCCGCTCTGGCCCGATCTGCACCCATGCACCGGGGAATGGCGACAGGCCACGGATCTGGCGATCAACGGTTTCGGCGGTTTGGGTGAAGTCGATCCGCGCCTCGGCCTTGTCGATTTTCGTGGCGTAGGTGATGCCCTGCTTGGGTTGCAGCTGCGGGGTCAAGGGCAACTGGTCCAGCGCCTGCACGATCAGCGCAGCACCCATGGCAGACAGACGGTCGTGCAGATCGGCGGTGGTTTCCTGCGGGTTGATCGGGGTTTCCTGCCGCAACAGCACCGGGCCGGAGTCCAGCCCCGCCTCCATCTGCATGATGCAGATGCCGGTGTGGCTGTCGCCAGCCATGATGGCGCGGTGGATGGGCGCGGCCCCGCGCCAGCGCGGCAAAAGGCTTGCGTGGATGTTCAGACAGCCAAGACGCGGCGCATCCAGCACCGCTTGCGGTAAGATCAGGCCATAGGCGACTACCACGGCGATATCCGCGTGCAACGCGGCAAACTCGGCTTGGTCAACGGGATCTGTCAACCGGGCGGGGTGGCGAACGGACAAGCCAAGGGCAAGCGCCTTTTGATGCACCGGGCTGGGGCGGTCTGCCTTGCCACGCCCGGCAGGGCGCGGGGGCTGGGTGTAGACGGCAACGATGTCATGCTGTGCCGCCAGCGCCTCCAGCACCGGAACCGAAAAGTCTGGCGTGCCCATAAAGATAAGTTTCATAGCCGTTTGCGCGCCTTTTCCGCCTTTGCAATCAGCATCTTGCGTTTCAGCGCCGACAGACGGTCGAAATACATCTTGCCAGCCAGATGATCGATCTGGTGCTGAACCGATGTCGCCCAGAGGTTCACAAAATCGCGGTCTTCGACCACGCCCTGATCGTTAAGATAGCGCACCGTGACCGCGCGCGGGCGCTTGATGACAGCGGACACACCGGGAAGGTTCGGGCTGGCTTCCTCATGCTCGCGCAACTGTCCGCTGGCATGCAGGATTTCGGGGTTGGCCATGCAGATGGCCTGCCCCCGCGCGTCAGAGCAATCGACAACCGCCAGCCGCAACGGCACACCGATCTGCACGGCGGCAAGGCCATAGCCGGGCATGGCATCCATTACCTCGATCATCTCGGCCCAAAGGGCGCGGATCTCGTCGGTAATCTCGGCCACTTCGGCGGCCTTTGTGCGCAACACCGGGTGCGGCCATGGAATACAGGAGCGGGTCATGTGGGGGTTTGGTCCAGATAAGCTGCTTGCACCGCAGCGCTCAGGTCGGGGGCCATGCGGTCAAAGGTCACGACGCCGTCAAGGTGGTCGTATTCGTGCTGGGCGCAGATCGCGGCAAATCCGGTCAGGATTTCCTCATGTAGCTGGCCGTTCTGGTCGGTCCATGCCATGCGGATTTGCGTGGCGCGGGTGATATCAGTGGTGATGCCGGGAATCGAAAGGCAGCCCTCGGACCCCGTGGCAGTGTCATCCGAGCGCCACAGAATTTGCGGATCGATCACGACACGCGGCGCGGGCAGGCCGCCTTTCCACGCCACATCCATCACAAACAAGCGTTTGAGCACGCCAATCTGCGGTGCCGCAAGCCCGCGACCGGGGGCGGCATACATCGTTTCCAGCATGTCAGCGGCAAGAAGTGACACATCCTCGGCCCCCACGGGTGCACAAGGCGTGGCAAGGCGCGGATCGGGCCAGCGCAGGATGGGGAGAACCGCCATACTCAACCCTGCCGCGCGCGTTCACGCTTCAGCTTTTCCATCTTGCGGGTGATCATCTGGCGCTTCAACGGGCCAAGATAGTCGATGAACAGCTTGCCCTCCAGATGGTCAATCTCGTGCTGCACGCAGGTTGCCCAAAGGCCCGCGAACTGTTCTTCCTGCTCAGAGCCATCTAGGGCGTGCCACGCGACGCGCACCTCGGCAGGGCGGCGCACCTCGGCGTATTGGTCGGGGATCGACAGGCACCCTTCCTCATAGCTGGACAGGTCTTCCGACGCCCAGACCACACGCGGATTGATCAGCGCCATCGGGCGCGGCGGGCCATCCTTGATGCAATCCATCACCAGCACGCGTTGCATCACACCGATCTGCGGAGCGGCAAGGCCGATGCCGGGCGCGTCATACATCGTCTCGAACATGTCTTCGGCGAGTTTACGCAAATCGCCGTCAAAGACCGCCACTGTGTCACAGGGCTTCTTGAGGCGCGGGTCGGGGTGGATCAGGATGGGGCGGATCATGGGCATGATTTACGGCGCAAGGGGTATTCGCGCAAGGGGGCGATAGGGCGGGCGGCTGTCTCGGCCCGGCCAATCCACTGCAAGATACCGCATATATCAGGCCGGCACTTTCAAAGCGACTTCGCGCCTATTATCCTGTAATTGCTCCGAACACTCTGAAAAAAGGCTGACCATGCAGTTTGACGACCAGATCAACCGCTTTGGTACCCATTCCGTGAAATGGGATATGATGGAGCGTCTGTATGGCGTGCCCGCAGACAAAGGTCTGTCAATGTGGGTGGCGGATATGGATTTCCGCCCACCCGCCTGCGTCCAGGCAGCGGTAGAGAAAATGGCCGCACATGGAGTCTATGGCTATTATGGCGATGATGCGGCCTACCGCGAGTCGATCCGCTGGTGGATGCAGACCCGGCACGGCTGGGCGCTGAACCCCGACCATATTTTCACCACACATGGGCTGGTCAACGCGACCGGGCTGGTGGTGGATGCCTATACAGCGCCGGGGGACGGGATCTTGCTGATGACCCCGGTCTATCACGCATTCGCGCGCACCATCAAAGCGGCGGGGCGTGTGGTGGTGGAATGCCCGCTTGCGCTGGTGGATGAGCGCTATGAGATAGATTTTGCGGCCTGGGATTCGCGGATGACCGGGGGCGAATCCATGCTGATCCTGTGTTCACCGCACAATCCGGGCGGACGGGTCTGGAAAGCCGAGGAATTGCGCGGCGTGGCTGATTTCTGCACCCGCCACGATCTGATTCTGGTGTCGGATGAGATCCATCATGATCTGGTGATGCCGGGTCACCGCCATATTGCCATGCCGCTGGCCGCGCCCGACATTGCGGATCGGCTGGTGATGCTGACCGCCACGACCAAAACTTTCAACATCGCGGGCGCGCATATCGGCAATGTGATCATTGCAGATGATGCGCTGCGGGCGAAGTTTGCGTCGAAAATCATGGCGATGGGGATTTCGGGCAACTCGTTCGGGATGCATATGGCCGAAGCCGCCTATTCGCCTGAAGGGGCGGTCTGGGTTGATGCGTTGGTGACCTATCTGGATGGCAACCGGCAGATCTTTGACGCAGGCGTGAATGCCATTCCCGGTCTGCGGTCGATGCCGCTGGAGGCGACCTATCTGTCATGGGTGGATTTCACCGGAACAGGCATGGCACCTGCTGAATTCAAGGCGCGCGTGGAAAAGGCGGCGCAGATTTGCGCCAATCACGGCGAGACGTTCGGAACCGGGGGCGAAAGCTATCTGCGGTTCAACATCGCCACCCCCCGCGCGCGGATTGAGGATGCGGTGGCGCGCTTGCAGACGGCGTTTGGCGATTTGCAATAGCAGCTGGCGGGGGCCGATCAGGCCCCTGCCCGGCCACAGATCAAGCGCGCGGCAGATAGGCTACGGGTGCGTTTTCATCACGCCAGAAATCCAGCGGGGCCTTGTCCTGCACAGCGGTTGATCGTTTGAACTCACACACCAGATCGCCGTTTTCCATGGTTGAGGCAACGATCAGGCATTGAAAGATGTGGTTGGCACCATCGTACACATCGACCAGACCACGCAGATGCGGGGTAAGTTCGCCATCAAGCACAAAACCGTCATGCCAGAAGCGCAGGACCGGAAACACTGCTTCGCCGACCTGAACCCGCAGACGGGATTTGCGCCTTGCCTCACGCTTGCGCGCGGCATCCAGCCCGTCACGAATCTCTTGCGGCAAAAATTCCAGCACGTCGACCTCCTGCTCCCACATTCGAAATTCTGATCCACATTCGGTTAAAATCAAGTCAATCGCGTGACATGCAGACGCAAGATCACAAATCCCAGTCGCACGTGCCGATTTTATCGCATTTTGCAACACTCGCGCAGGCCAGACCCTCTGTTGCCCCGCGAATCAGAGGTGTAAAGCCTTGGGATAGCAGGCTTGCCCTGCCTTAGGGGGGGGACAAGCGCGATGATCCTGTTTCTTGCGATGCTGCTGGACGCAGCCTTTGGAGAGCCCCGCGCAATCTGGGACCGCATCCCGCATCCGGCGGTGCTGATGGGCAGCGTGGTTGGGGGATTGGACCTGCGCCTGAACGCAGGAAGGCACCGCCGGGCCAAGGGCGTGGCGGCGCTGGCCATGATGGTGCTGGGGGCCTACGCTCTGGGTCATGCCATCGCGTTGATCCCCGACTTCGGGCTGCTCGAGGGTATTCTGGCCGCGATCCTGCTTGCGCAAAAATCACTGGTCGATCATGTCCGATCAGTGGCTGACGCACTGCGTATTTCCTTGACGGAAGGTCGGCGCACTGTGGCAATGATCGTCGGGCGCGACACAGCGGCAATGAACGAAGCCGCCGTTTCTCGCGCCGCGATTGAAAGCGCTGCCGAGAACCTGTCAGACGGGGTAATCGCGCCCGCGTTCTGGTTCCTGATCGGGGGGCTGCCGCTTATGCTGGTCTATAAAATCACCAACACTGCCGACAGCATGATCGGCCATCGCACGCCCCGTCACGAGGAATTCGGCTGGGCCTCTGCGAGGTTTGACGATCTGTTGAATCTGATCCCCGCGCGGCTGACGGCGCTTTTGATCGCAGTCTCGCATGGCCATATCAATGCACGCCCCATTCTGCGCGACGCGCCCTTGCACCGCAGCCCGAACGCAGGCTGGCCCGAGGCGGCGATGGCGGTTGTGCTGAATATCGCCCTGTCCGGGCCGCGCGCCTATCATGGGGTGATGTCAGATTTTCCATGGGTCTGGCCTGAAGGGCGGCGGGATGCGGGGCCGCATGATGTGGACGCCGCCTGCCGTGCCCTGTGGCGGGCATGGGCGATGATGCTGGCGCTTGTTGCCGTGGTCGCGCTGATCTAGGCTGCCCGGATGCGCTGTGCCCTTGCCCTGCTGCTGATGAGCAGCCCCGCCCTTGCTGCCCCCTGTGGGGGGCGATTGTCGGATTTCGCCGCCGCGATGACCGCTGAAGCGGTCGCCGCCGGTCTACCGGTAGAGGCCGCGCGCAGCTATCTGCTGGGTGCGCAGATTGATGATCGTGTGCTTAAGGCGGATCGGTCACAAGGCGTGTTCCGGATGAATTTCATCGACTTTTCGCGACGGCTGATTTCACAGAACCGGCTGGAAAAGGGGCGCGCACTGGCCGTGCAACATGCGGCGATCTTTGACCGTGCAGCGGCAGAATACGGAGTGCCAAAGGGCATCTTGTTGGCGTTCTGGGCGTTTGAGACCGATTACGGCGCGGTGCAGGGTGATTTCAACACCCGCGATGCGCTGGTGACGCTGGGCCATGATTGCCGGCGGCCAGACCTGTTTCAGCCGCAAATTCTGGCGGCGATAGCCCTGCACGCAAAGGGCGATCTGCCCACCGACACCACGGGTGCCTGGGCCGGAGAGATCGGCATGGTGCAGATGTTGCCCGCCGATATTCTGGCGCGCGGGGTGGATGGCGACGGTGACGGGCATGTGACGCTGAAAACATCCGTTGCCGATGCGCTGCTGTCAGGCGCGCGGCTATTGCAGCACCACAACTGGCAGGCGGGGCAGCCTTGGCTGGCCGAGGTTGCGGTGCCCGCGCAGATGGATTGGGCGCTGTCGGGGCTGGAGGTGCGACTGCCGGTGGCACAATGGCAAGCGATGGGGGTTACAGGGCGCAGCGGCGCGCTGGCCGGGGGCGAAGCATCGCTGATCCTGCCACAGGGACGGTTTGGCCCGGCGTTCCTTGCCTATCCAAACTTTCACACGCTGTTCGACTGGAACCAGAGCTTTACCTATGTGCTGACCGGCGCCTATTTCGCCACAAGGCTGGACGGTGCACCAGTCTATGATGCGGGCAATCCAGAGCCGGGGTTGGATGACGCGCAAATGATGCGATTACAGGAAAAGCTGGCGGCGCGGGGACATGATGTGGGAAAGATCGACGGCATTCTGGGCTCTGGCACCCGTGCTGCCGTGCAGAAGGAACAACAGCGCCTTGGCCTCCCTGCCGATGCCTGGCCGACCATGGCACTGCTGAACGCGCTTTGATCTGAGCACGCATTGATCTGGCGGAGCGGCTACGCCGCACGGAGTCACCTCGGCGACGGCCAAGAGGCCTTTGCCTCGGGCGTGGGGGGCGCTGCCCCCGTCCTTCGGACGCCCCCGGAGTATTTTGAAAGCAGCAATCCGGCAGAGTTTCAGTAGCCTTCGCCCGGTTGACGTTGCATGCGGCGCCAGCGGGTGAGGCGGGCCACGGCCTGTTCGGCGAGGGCGGCCCAGAGGTGGAGGGCGTGCAGGCTGTCACAGGGCACGCGCATCAACAGCCGGGTTTCGCCTTGATGGATGTCCATCAGGGCATGCGGGTGACTGGCGTTCCAGCTTTCGCGTTGCGCCTTAGACGCGCGGACCGGCCAGTGCAGGGCGAGCTGCCACTGATCGCCAGCACGCGTGGCGGTAAAATCGACCGAACCGGACCAGAGGCGGGCGTGAATTGTGCCACCTTCGGCCTCTACGGCCAGAAAGCCCGCCTGCCGCAGCGCGTCAATCATGCGACCAGCGCCTCGGCTTTCTTGAGATCGACGCTGACCAGCTGGCTGACGCCCTGTTCAGCCATGGTGACGCCGAACAGCCGGTCCATCCGGGCCATGGTGACAGCGTGGTGGGTGATGATCAGGAACCGGGTTTCTGTGCGGCGGGCCATTTCATCAAGGAGGTCGCAGAAGCGGGTAACGTTGGCATCATCCAAGGGCGCATCCACCTCGTCCAGCACGCAGATCGGGGCAGGATTGGCGAGGAAGACGCCGAAGATCAGGGCGAGCGCGGTCAGGGTCTGTTCCCCCCCGGACAAGAGCGACAGGGTAGCAAGTTTCTTGCCGGGGGGCTGGCACATGATTTCCAGCCCAGCCTCTAGCGGATCATCGGATTCGACCAGAACGAGGCGCGCCTCTCCGCCGCCAAAGAGGTGGGTGAACAGGGTGGCGAAGTTCTGGTTGACCTGTTCGAATGCGGTCAGCAGGCGTTCGCGGCCCTCTTTGTTCAGCCCCGAAATTCCGGCACGTAGTTTCTTGATGGCCTCCTCCAGATCAGTTTTTTCCTTGAGCAGCGTCGCATGTTCACCTGCGACTGTGGCCATGTCTTCTTCGGCGCGCAGGTTGACCGCACCAAGCGCTTCGCGCTGACGCTTCAGGCGCTGCACTTCGACATCAAGGGTTTCTGCATCTGGCATTTTGTCAGGATCAACCGCCAATGAGGCCAAAAGCTCTGCCGGGTTGCAGTCAGCGTCTTCTGCGATACGTTCAGCGGCATAGGCCACGGTCTCGCGGGCCGCATCGTTGCGGGCCTCGGCACGGGCACGGGCCTCGCGGGCCTCGCCGTTCTGGCGTTCAGCGTCGCGTTCGGCAAGTTGCGCCTCTCGCAGAGCGGTTTCGGCCTCGGTCAACGCATCGGCGGCTTTGCGGCGGCGGGCTTCGGCGGTGTCAATGGCGTCGGAGAGTTCCTCGCGCTTTGCAGCGATTTCTTCAGGGGCGGCGCTGGCCTCGTCCAACTCCTCCTCGGTTTGCGCGCGGCGTTCAGCCAGTTCGGTGCTGCGCTTTTCGGCAGTGTCCAGACGGTGACGCCAGCCGGACAATTCCTTGGTTGCCTCTTGGCGGCGGCGCACTCGGGCTTCGCCTTCGCGGCGCAGCTCGTCATGGGCAGAGCGGCGGGTGAGCATGGCCAGACGCGCGGCCTCGACCGCGACCTTGGCGGCTTCGACCCGGTCGCGGGCGGCGTCAAGGTCGGGCAGGTCAGTGCTTGAGCCTTCGGCTTCACGCAGGCGGGTGCGGGCGGCCATCGCCTCGTCTTCATAGCGGGCCACAGCCAGTCTGGCCGACTCCAGCTTGCCCCCGGCGATCGAGGCTTCAGCTTCGGCGCGGCTTGCGGCCCGGTTGGCTTCTGTCACGCGGGCATCGGCGGCGCGGCGCGCGTCGCGGGCCATCTGATCAGCGCGGGCAAGATCGGCAAGACGGGTCTGCAACGCCTCATGCGCGCGCTTGGCGCCTTCGGCACGGGCGGCTACCTGTTCAAGATCAAGTTTGAGTTGCACAAGCCGGTTAAGCTGTTGCAGGCGGGCCGCGGCGGCAGAGGGCGCATCTTCGGCAGAGGCGCGAAACCCGTCCCAGCGCCAGAGGTCGCCTTCAAGGCTGACAAGGCGTTGGCCGGGTTGCAGCATGGGTTGCAGTCTGGCACCCAGCGCACGGTCGACGAGGCCAATCTGGGAAAGCCTGCGGTCCAGCACACCCGGCGCACCGACATGGCTGGCGAGCGGTTGCGCACCTGCGGGCAGCGGCGCAGTATCGTCATAGCCGGGCAGCACCGCCCAGCCAGAGGGCGCCTCGGCCCCGACCTCGGGCGCGCGCAGGTCATCTGACAGGGCAGCACCGAGGGCTTTTTCATACCCCGGTTCGACTGTCAGGCGGTCAAGCAGCTGGTGGCCAGCTTGCGATTCGCGGTCGACCAGCCGGGCCAAGGCGGCGACTTCGGCACGCAGGGCGTTGGCCTCGCCTTCGGCTTCGCCACGCGCGGCGCGGGCTTCGGCCTCGCGGCCTTGCGCTTCGGCGCGGGCGGTTTCGGTTTGCTCCAGCGCCTCTTCTGCCGCTTCGGCCAAGGCGGCGGCGTCTTCCTGACCCTCGGTTGCAGCGGCGTATGCCTCAACGGCAGTTTCGCGGGCGGAGTCGGCAGCAGCGACCATATCACGGGCACGTGCGGCCTCGGCCTCGGCGCGGTCTACGGTCGCACGGGTATCGGATAGCAAGCGCTGCACTGACTGATGGCGGGCGGCGAGACGGGCAGAATCTTCGGTGGCCTGTGACAGCAGGGTTTCGCGGTCTGACAGGATCGCCCCCGCATCACGCGCGGCATCTGCGGCTTCAGTCAGACGGTCGTCATGACCATCATGGGCACGCAGCAGTTGCTCGATCTCCCAGTCCAGACGGCTGATGGTGTCAATCGCATCTCGGTTCAGCCCAGCCTCACGCTCCATATCGCGGTCAAGCTGGGTAATGCGGCCGCGCAGGGTTTCAATCAGCTGCATGGCGCGCGCCTCTTGGTCACCCAATGCGTCACGTTGCAGGACAAGGCGTTGCAGGATGGCGGCGGCGACCGCTTCTTCCTCGCGCTTGGGCGGCAGGGCGTCTTCGCGGGCCTCGCGCGCCTTGGCACTTGCGCGGGCGGCCATGTCGGCCTTGCCCGCGGCCATCAGCCGGTCGCGCAGCTGGGCTTCCGCTTCGGCGCGGGCCTGTTCGGCCTCGCGCCAGCGGCGGAACAACAGCATGCCCTCTGACCGGCGCAGCTCCTCACCGATTTCGCGGTAGCGGGCGGCTTGCCGGGCCTGACGGGTCAGGGTGGCGACCTGTTGCGCCAACCCCTCCAACACATCATCGACGCGCAAAAGGTTCTGCTCGGCCCCCGAGAGTTTCAGTTCCGCCTCATGCCGACGGGCATAAAGCCCCGAAATACCCGCCGCTTCTTCTAGAATGCGGCGGCGGGATTTGGGCTTGGCGTTGATCAGTTCCGAGATTTGTCCCTGCCGCACCAGCGCAGGGGAATGTGACCCGGTAGAGGCGTCGGCGAACAACATCTGGACATCGCGGGCGCGCACATCCTTGGCATTGGCTTTATAGGCCGATCCCGCATCGCGGGTGATCCGGCGCACGATTTCGATGGTATCGGCATCGTTGAAACCAGAGGGTGCCAGACGGTCCTGATTGTCAATAACGATGGACACTTCGGCGAAATGCCGCGCGCCGCGCGTGGCGGCCCCGGCGAAAATCACATCCTCCATCCCGCCGCCACGCATGGCGGTCGGGCGGTTTTCGCCCATGACCCAGCGCAACGCCTCCAGCAGGTTGGACTTGCCGCAGCCATTTGGCCCAACAACACCGGTCAGCCCCTCATGGATCACCAGATCCGTGGGGTCGACAAAACTTTTGAAGCCGTTGAGCCTAAGCCGGGAAAAGCGCACCTGTGCCTCGTTGAGTCGCAAGGTGGCGATGGTCGTGCATTGGGGCGGCCAGAGTCAACAGGGGTGCCCCCGTATCTGGCGGTCTCGCGCTGGTTATCCCCAACATCTTGGTCACTTGCCGAAGGATTTGGTTTCGCGTTTTGTAGCCTGACCGTGAAAGGCCCCGGAAAATGACCCCGCACGAAGCCCAAGCCCCCTATGACTGGTCTGTCATTCTGCGGCTGATCCAGACTGAATTCGCGTCAATGGAGGGCAGGATCGACCCGCCATCTTCGATGCACGCCCTGACCAGCGATGCGATTGCCGGACAGGCGCAAACGGGTGAGGTCTGGGTGATCGGCGCGCCGCCCGTGGCCTGCCTGTTCCTGACGGTCAAACCACAGGCGTTGTATCTGGGCAAACTGGCCGTCGCAGGCAGCCGGCGAGGGCGCGGTCTGGCTCGGGTGTTGATCGACACTGCCGCTGCGCGGGCGCGTGCTTTGGGCCTGCCGATCCTCGAACTGAAGACCCGGATCGAATTGGTGGAAAATCATGCCGCCTTTCGCGCCATGGGCTTCGCCGAGGTCGGGCGCGGCAGCCATCCGGGCTATGACCGCCCCACAACCCTGATCTTTCAGCGCGCGGTCTGAAAAAGCCCGGACAGCCAAAAGACCCGACGCGCGCGCCCCGCGACACCTTGTCCAGCTCTGATAGAATGTCTTGACGGATGGGTCACATATATTCATATTCATGATTATGAATTTGTAGGAGGCCCATCATGCCAACCCTGTCCCGCCCTGCCGACCAATGGTCCCCGCCCTATTTCCTGTCTGCGCTTGGCGCAGGTGGGATTGCTGTGACCTTTTTCCTCTGGCTCTATATGTGGGTGCCACACCCCGGCCAGCCAGTGCCGATCTTTGAAGACGTGGCCCGCGCCTTTGCCATCGGCACCCCATTACAACAGGCGATGATCGCTCTCGCCTATCTGGGCCTTGGGTTTTTTGCAGTCCAGCATGTGCGGCTGATGATCTGGAACCTGCGCCGCTATGCAGACTTCAAACGCAGCCCCGGCTTTGCGGGAGTTCAGAATTCCAACGCCGGCGCCGGCTTGTTCGGCCTGCCCCTGATGCTGGCGATGACGGTCAATGTCAGCTTCTCCGCCGGTCTGGCCTTTGTGCCGGGGCTGTGGAGCGTGGTGGAATACCTGTTCCCGCTGGCGCTGATGGCGTTTGCAGCCCTTGCCGTGATGACCCTGCAGATGATGGGCGCGCATATTGCGCGGTTGTCCGTGGCAGGCACCTTTGACATGACCAAAGCGGGATCGTTCCTGCAAGTGCAGCCCGCCTTTGCGCTTGGCATGATCGGCGTGGGCATGTCGGCCCCGGCGGCGCTGTCAACCTCGCCCACCGTGGCGGGCATCGCGCTGGTGCTGTCCACCATTGTGCTGGTGATCGCTGTGGTCTGGGCAGCGGTTGGCGTCATCCTTGGCCTGCTGGCTATGCTGCAACATGGCACGGTGGCCGAACAGATCCCGACCCTGATGAACATCGTACCCTTGGTGACCGTTCTGGGTATCCTGATGCTGCGTCAAAGCCATGGCCTGCACGTGCATTTTGGCGTGCATGCCGCGCCGGGTGACGATCTGTGGTTCCTGACAGCGCTTCTGGCGGTGCAGATCGGCTTTCTCGGCTTTGGTCTGTCGATCCTGAAAAAGCATGACTATGTGGCGCGCTTCATGACCTCGGCCACACCATCAGCGGGCGCTTATGGTCTGGTCTGCCCCGGTGTCGGCCTGTCGGTTCTGCTGCAGTTCTGGATCAACAAGGCGCTGGTCGGTGCAGGGTTGCTGGCCAAGTTCGGCTTTGCCTACTGGGCGCTGACGTCGGTGCTGGTGATGGTGCAGATCGCCATGGTGCTCTTGGTGCTGGCGCTGAACCGCCGCCACTTTGGCGCGGTGCAAACACAGGCCGTTCCCGCCGAATAACCACCTCCCCCGGACCAAAGGGCGGCTGTCCCCACAGCCGCCCTTTTCTTTTGTGCCAAAGGTCTTAGGGTTGCCAAAACAGCCAAAGGCCACACCCATGCTTCACGCCCTGATCGCCATTCTGATCTGCCAGGTGCTGGGAGAGTCCGCCGCCCGCGTCCTGTCGCTTCCCCTGCCCGGCCCGGTTCTGGGCATGGTACTGATGCTGGCCGCACTGATCGCCTCACCCCGCTTTGCCGCTCTGATCCGCCCCACCGCACAAGGGATCCTGTCGCATCTGTCCTTGCTGTTCGTGCCCGCAGGCGTCGGCGTGGTGGGCCATTTCGCCACGCTTGGCACCCAGACCGCCGCCATCCTGCTGGCGGTTGTCGGCTCTACCATCCTCGCCATCACCGCGGGCGCCTTGACCTTTGCCCTTGTGGCCTGGCTGACAGGATCACGCGATGACTGATTTCGCCGAAATCTGGAGCTATCTATCCCAAGGCCCGCTCCTGTGGCTGACGGCCACCCTGACCGCCTATGCGCTGGGGGATGCCTGTTTCCGGCTCGCAGGGCGCAGCCCGCTGGTCAACCCGGTGCTGATCGCCGTCGCGGCCCTCGCGGTGCTGCTGCATCTGACCGCTACCCCCTACTCCACGTATTTTGAGGGCGCGCAGTTCGTCCATTTCCTGCTTGGCCCGGCCACGGTGGCCCTTGCTTTGCCGCTTTATGACAGCCTGCCCCGGTTACGCCGCGCCCTTTGGCCCACGCTGGCAGCCCTGATCGCAGGCTCGTTCACCGCCGCGCTGTCGGCCCTGGCCATCGGCGCGGCGTTGGGCGTGGATGCAACGGTGCTGGCCTCGCTCGCTCCCAAATCGGCCACCGCCCCTGTCGCCATCGGCATCGCAGAACGCATCGGCGGATCGCCCACGCTGACAGCCGTTCTCGTGATCCTGACCGGGATCACAGGGGCAATTGTCGCCACGCCGCTCCTCAACCTGTTGCGCCTGAAAGACTGGCGCGCGCGCGGCTTTGCGGTGGGGCTGACCAGCCACGGAATCGGCACCGCCCGCGCATTACAGGTTCATCCCACCGCCGGAGCCTTTGCAGCGCTTGGCATGGCGCTAAATGCCGTTGCGACGGCGCTTATCGCGCCGCTGTCCCTGTCCCTGATCCAGCAAGGCTTGCAATGACCCCTACCCTTCTCGGCATCTGTGGCTCCCTCCGTGCGGCCTCCACCAACCGCCTTTTGATGCAGGAAGCCGTCCGCGCCTTTGGCGACTGCACCTTTACCGAAGCCAACCTGCGCCTGCCACTCTACGACGGCGATCTGGAGGAACAGGGCATCCCATCCGAAGTGCAAGCCCTCGCCGACCAGATCACCGCCGCCGATGCCGTGGTGATTGCCACGCCAGAGTATAACAAGAACCTGTCCGGCGTGCTGAAGAACGCGCTCGACTGGGTCAGCCGCACCAAGGGCAGCCCATGGCGCGACAAGCCGGTCGCCATCCTCTCGGCCGCGGCAGGCCGCGCCGGGGGCGAGCGATCGCAATTCTCGCTGCGCCATTGCCTCATCCCGTTCCGTCCGCACCTGCTGCCAGGGCCAGAGGTGTTCATCGCAAATTCAGGCGCTGCCTTTGACGATCAGGGCCACCTCAAAGACGAACGCGCGCAAAAGGGGCTGACAGAGCTGATGCAGCTTTTGCGCAGCCAAATCGCCCGCTGATTTCATCTTGGCAAAAATACTCCGGGGGTCCGGGGGCAGAGCCCCCGGCCATTTGGGCCAAAGCCCCCCTTACAGCGAAGCTTCCACCCGGAACCCGCAGGGCACATGGTCGGCGCCCTCAAGCACAAGATCCACCATCACCTGCGCCACCTTTGGCGCCATGCCAAAACCAATCTTGAACCCGCCATTGGCCACAAACTGCCCCGGCCGCCCCGGCCAGGCCCCCAGCATCGGCGCGCGACTGCGCGCGCGGGGGCGCAGGCCGGCCCAGCGCTCCATAACCCTTGCGTCTTGCAAAACAGGCACAGCCGCAATCGCCCGACCCAGCAGAGCATCGCATTGCGCGTCCACCGATATGGGATCATCCCACTGGTTTTCTGACGTTGACCCAATCGCCACTGTGCCATCCGCATGGGGCACAATATGCAGCCCATCGACCTGCATCTGCGGCAGATCGCTTGCGTCATAGGCCAAAAGCATCGCCTGCCCCTTGACCCCGGCGCCAACGCGGCGCTTTAAATCGTCATTCAGCGCCAGCAACCCTGCCAGACCCGTGGCCCAGATCACCGGGCCTGAGGCCTCCGCCTTACCGATCACCACCTCGCCCCCTTTGGCCCGGATCGCCTGCACCAAAGCCAAAGCCGCCAGACGCGGGTGCAACCGGGCAGACAGGGTGTCATGGATCAGCAAGCCCGTTGGGCTTGCAGGTTCCCAACCTTTCCCTGTGGCAGCAACCACTTGCCACTCAGCACGCCCTTGCCACAAGGACCGAGCCTCCAAGGCCCGGTCCTGAGCGCGCGCGACAGCCTCGGCACTGTCCAGCGGTTGCAGGCGGCCAAACCGGGCATAGCCTGTGGGCAGGCCCGAAACGGTAGCAACCTCGGCCCAGAACGCCCCGGCCATCAGCAGGCTTTCCAGCTGGAAAGCCTTTTTTTCATTCCAGTTCTCCGGCACATGCGGGGCCAGCGCACCGACCACGCCGCCCGACGATCCCGCCCCGATCCGATCCGTCTCGATCAGCCGCACGCGCGCGCCGCGCCGGGCCGCTTCCCATGCGACAGACAGACCAAAGATGCCGCCGCCCCTGACTGTCAGATCGGGTCTTGTCATTTGCTGTGCCTTCTGACCATGGATCACCTGACGCGAGGCATAGGGCAAATGTCGGATATCGAACAGGGTACAGAGCATGATCCAGAGGGTCTGGACTGGCGCGATGGCGTGATTCCGGTCTCGCGCCGTTTTGATGATCCCTACTTTTCGCTGAATGACGGGCTGGCCGAGACGCGGCATGTGTTTTTGGCAGGCAACACTCTGCCGGATCGGCTGCGAGATGGCTTTCACATTGCCGAACTGGGCTTTGGCACCGGGCTGAACCTTCTGGCGGTTCTGATGGCTTGGGCGGATACGGCCCGCCCCGGCACAATTCGTTTCACCAGTTTCGAAGCCTATCCGATGACGGCCAATGACATCTTCCGCGCGCTGGCCCACTTCCCCGCGGCGCAGGCCGTTGCGGGCGAATTTCTGGCGGCATGGGCCAAGGGCGCACGCCAATTCCGCCTGCCCGGGCTGGAGGTTGAGGTGATCATCGGTGACGCGCGCAACACCCTGCCCGCTTGGCAGGGCATGGCGGACGCGTGGTTTCTGGACGGGTTTTCGCCCGCCAAGAACCCTGAACTCTGGTCGCCCGAGATCATGGCCGAAGTCGCGCGCCACACCGCGCCCGGCGGCACCTTCGCCACATATACCGCCGCAGGCCATGTCCGGCGCGCGCTGACCGACGCCGGGTTCACCGTGACACGTCAACCCGGACACGGACGCAAACGGCATATGACGACGGGTGTGCGATGAGCCGGAACCCGCGGCTTGGCATCTGGCTGATGATTGCCGCTGTCGCCGCCTTTGCTGCGCAAGACGGATTTTCGCGCTATCTGGCCAGCGAATACAATACCTTGATGGTGGTGATGGTGCGCTATTGGGTGTTTGCGGGGTTCGTCACCCTGCTTGCCCTGCGCCGACCGGAGGGGCTGCGCAGCGCTGTCGCCTCGCGCCACATGCGCGTGCATGTCGCGCGGTCCTTGTTGCTGGTGGGCGAGATTTGCGTGATCGTCTGGGGCTATACCCTGATCGGTTTGATTGAGAGCCACGCGGTCTTTGCCATCTGCCCGCTGCTGATCGCGGCGTTCTCAGGCCTGATATTGGGCGAGCGGATCATCTGGCAACGCTGGCTGGCAATTGGGGCGGGAATGCTGGGCGTGGTGGTGATCCTGCGTCCCGGCATGGGGGTGTTTACGCCTGCCGCACTGCTGCCCTTGGCGGCGGCGGTGATGTTCGCGCTGTATTCCATCCTCACCCGACTGACCACGCGGGATGAGCCAACGTTTCCGTCATTCTTCTGGCCGGGTGTGATCGGGGCTGGTTTGATGACCGTGGCGGGCCTGCCGAACTGGCAAGCTGTGGCCCCTGCCGACCTGCCCTTGCTGGCCATCTATGCAGTGATCTCGATTTTCTCGCATTGGCTTTTGCTCAAATGCTATGAGCAGATCGAGGCCGCGCGGGTGCAGCCCTATGCCTATTTGCAGATTGTCTTTGTCACCCTGATCGGGTTGACGGTTTACAACGAAACGCTGAGCCCACTGGTGGCATTGGGGGCTGGCATTATCATTGCGGCGGGGCTTTATGCCCTGTCGCTGGAACGGACGGCGAAGACATGAGTGTTGCGCAAAACACAAAGCTCGGCATTTGGCTGATGGTTGGCACGACGTTGATTTTCGCGGTGCAGGACGGGCTGTCGCGCCATTTGGGCGGGACATATAACGTCTGGATGGTGGTGATGCTGCGCTACTGGTTCTTTGCGGCGTTTGTTATCGCTTTGGTGTCGCGCGCACCGGGCGGGATCCGGGCGGCGGTGCGGTCGCGGATGCCAAAGGTTCAGATCTTGCGTGGTGTCCTGCTGGCACTGGAAATCTGCGTGATGGTGCTGGGGTTTGTGGCGCTGGGGCTGGTCGAAAGCCATGCGGTGTTTGCGACATATCCTCTGCTGATCGCCGCGCTGTCTGGCCCCATTCTGGGCGAAACCGTAGGTTGGCGGCGGTGGCTGGCGATTGGCGTCGGCTTTGTGGGCGTCGTGGTGATCCTGCAACCCGGTTTTGGTGTGTTCAAGGTGGAGGCTTTGATCCCGCTGGCAGCGGCGACGATGTTTGCACTTTACGGTCTGCTGACCCGCTATGTTGCGCGCGAGGATGCCGCGATGGTGTCGTTCTTCTGGACCGGAACAACCGGGGCGGTGGTGATGACCGCCATCGGCATCTGGCATTGGGAACCGATGAGTGTTCCCGACATGGGCTGGATGGCGCTGCTGTGCATGACCGCCGCGCTGTCGCACTGGTGCCTGATCCGCGCCTATGAGGTGGCCGAGGCGTCAGCCATTCAGCCTTTGGCCTATCTGCAATTGCCCTTCGCCGCATTGATCGGGCTTTTCGTATTTAGCGAATCCCTCCGGCTGAATGTAGCGACCGGGGCCGGGATCGTGGTGGCCGCCGGGCTGTTCACCCTTTGGCGTCAGCATATGAAAGCCAAGCGCAAGGCTTGATGGGTTGGCCCAAGCGGAGCGTGTAGGAGCGCTCCGCGCGGGAGTATTTGGAAAGCAGCAATCCTGAGGGGATCAGCCTTTTAGCTCGCCCGTTACATTAACCGGGCCGGGGGTGCCGCGCAGTTTGGCGCGGTAAAGGATCACGCCTTCGATCACCCGCATCACATAAGTTCGGGTTTCGGTGAAGGGGATCGACTCCACCCAGTCGATGACATCGACATCAGCGCGGCGCGGATCGCCGTATTCTGTGATCCAGCGGCGCGGGCGGCCGGGGCCTGCGTTATAGCCCGAGGCGACCAGCGCGATGGAGGGGCCGAATTCATCGACCAGTTGTTTGAGATAAGCACCGCCCAGAATGGCGTTATAGCCGGGGTCGCGGGTCAGGCGGCCCGCATCAAACGGCACCGACACCTTGTCGGCCATCATCTTCGCGGTTCCGGGCAAAAGCTGCATCAACCCGCGCGCATCGGCCGGCGAGCGGGCGGAGGGTTCGAATTCGCTTTCGCGCCGCGCGATGGCGAGGGCGAAGGCACGGCTGACCGCCAACCCATCAGGCACCAGATCGGTTATCGGATAGTAGGCGCGCGGCAGAATGATGCTGCGCTCGGCCGCATGTTTACCGATCAGCACCGCGATATGCGGCTCGTTCAGCGCCAAGGCCATATCGCCCAACTGGTCAAGGCCGGTGGCATCAAGGCTTTCGGCCAGATGCAGCCAGAACCGCTTGGCCAGATTGCGGTCGCCTGCGCGCAGGGCCAAAAGAGCAGCCTGATGTACGCTTGAGCGGGTCCAGCCAGCCTGTCGCCAATCGGCGGGGCGGGCGGCGCTGAGCAGGGTTGCATCCAGCGACAGCCCAAGTTTTTCGGCGGCAAGCAAGCCATAATAGGCGGTCTGATGCCGGGCCGCAGACTGATAAGCGCGCTGTGCCGCATCGCGCGCGCCGCCGGCCTCTTGGGCGCGGCCCTGCCAATAAAGCGCGCGTGAAAGGGAAATCGGCGTCGCCACCCCGGCTTCGAGGTGGCGGAAATGCTCCAGCGCGCGGGCGGGATCGTTCAGGCGACGCAGGGCGATGAAGCCCGACAGGAACTCCAGATCGGCATAGCCGCCGCCAGCGGTCAGGTGATGCGATGACGCAACGCGGTACGCCTCGGCAGGACGGTTCTGACGCAAGAGCCAGCGTGTCAGCACGGCACGACGCGCCGCCCAAGCCTGCGGATCGCCCAAAGCGGCGGCATTGGCACTGCGGTCCAGAATCAACGGCAAGGCTTCGTCATAAAGGTCACGCTTCATGCGCCAGATAAAGCGGTCAAAAGCAAGACCCGGATCGGTCGCGCGGCTCTGTGGCACGGCGTTGATCAGTGCTGTCACGCCATCAGCCCCGGTCTGCAACCCCATGCGGGCCTTGGCGAGGGCCTGCCAATCGGCGGGCAGGCGCGGCAACATCCGCTGCGCCTCTGCGCGCCGCTCTTGCCAGAGCAGGCGGTCCATCCGCAGCTCATGCACAAGGGCCACCGATTGAGGGGACAAGGACAGCAACGCCGCTTCATGTTCGGCGGAAAGGGTCAGATCGGACCAGGCCTGCATGGCGCGATCTTCGGCCTGATCCCGGCGGCCAAGGGCTTGAAGCGCGCGGACCAACGCCACGGCACCTTCGCCGGTTTGTGGGGTCTGGCCGTTGAAATAGGCGACCACCCGGTCTGGCGTGTTCGACCGGGCAACGGCGGCTTCACCCTTTTGGCGCAAAAATGGCAGACCCGGCCAATCCGGACGGCGCTTGAGGAACGCTTCATAGTCGCCAAGCAGCCCGTCGCCTGCGCGAAGCTTGCTCCAGACCACCAGATCGCGGGCGACGTCATGCGGGGCGATGGCGGCGGCTCCCGCCCAATCCTTGGCCGAGATGCGGTCCAGAACCTGCCGCATCGCCTGTGTTTCATCTGCCCGCACCGGGCCGGTGAGTGCCAGCGCAAGCACAACAGGCGCCAGCAGCCCCACAACCGTGTTTTTTGATCTTCTGCTCATGGCACGGATTTTGCCCGAAGCCCGTTGGGTCGACAACCCACGATCCTGTCAACCGGGCCAAAAGCGGCAGATGAAAGGCTGCGCTTGGCAATTGCCCGCGCCCCGGCTAATCAAGGCGGGATTTTCAGCCCAAGCGACTCGCCCTTGCGTGTCGCGCCAACAGGAGTCTGCGTGCCATGATCAAAGGGTCCATCCCCGCCTTGGTTACGCCGTTCAAGAACGGCGAACTTGATCTGGACATGCTGAAAAAGCTGGTCGACTGGCAAATTTCCGAAGGCTCGCATGGGCTGGTTCCGGTGGGCACAACGGGCGAAAGCCCGACGCTGAGCCATGAAGAACATGAGGCGATGATCGAGGCGGTGGTGAAATTCGCTGCGGGCCGTGTGCCGGTCATTGCAGGGGCCGGGTCAAACAACACGGTTGAAGGCATCCGGCTTATTCAGCACGCCGAACGGGTGGGAGCTGATGTCGCGCTGGTGGTGACACCCTATTACAACAAGCCAACGCAAGCCGGATTGATCGCGCATTTCACAGCACTGCATGATTGCTGCACCCTACCGATCATCATTTACAACATTCCGGGCCGGTCGGTGGTGGATATGTCCCCCGACACCATGGGCGCGTTGTCGAGACTGCCGCGGATCATTGGGGTAAAAGACGCGACCGGCAAAATCGAGCGCGTGTCGATGCAACGCGAGACCTGCGGCAAGGATTTTATCCAGCTGTCGGGCGAAGATGCGACCGCGCTTGGCTTTAACGCGCATGGCGGCACCGGATGCATTTCGGTCACGGCAAACGTGGCCCCGCGCCTGTGCGCCGAGTTCCAGAATGCCACTCTGGCCGGGGATTACCGCACCGCTTTGCAAATTCAGGACAGGCTGATGCCGCTGCATGAGGCTATTTTCATCGAGCCGGGGCTGGCGGGGGCAAAGTACGGTCTGTCACTGCTGGGCCGTTGTGCCGAAGATGTGCGGCTGCCGCTTGTCGGCCTGACCGATGGCACCAAGGACAAGATCAAGGCTGCGATGCGCCATGCCGGGCTGTTGAACTGAAATCCCGGACCGAAGACTGCTGCTGAACATGGGGGCTGTCTGACCCCCTGCCCCCCCAAGAGTATTTCAGCCAAGATGAATGACTGAACCTAGGGTTTTGAGTCAAAATTGCACCACAGGGCAGTGAATCGCTGATCTGTTTTGGGCGGATATCCGATGTTTGAGAACGCGAACTTGCGCGGCGCGGCATTCATGATCCTGTCCATGGCGGGGTTTGCAGTTGAGGATATGCTTCTGAAAACTGCTTCACGCGTGATGCCGATAGGACAGGCGGTGCTGATCGTGGGTCTGTGCGGCATGGCGGTGTTTGCCCTGATGGCGCGGCGGATGCGGGAGCCGGTGTTTCATCCGGCACTGTTGACGCGCGGGCTGGCGATCCGGTCGGGGTTCGAGGTGTCGGGGCGGTTGTTCTATGCCCTGGCCATCGCGCTGACGCCGCTTTCAACGACATCGGCAATTTTGCAGGCCTCACCCTTGGTGGTGGTGGGCGGGGCGGCGCTGTTCTTTGGTGAGCGCGTGGGTTGGCGGCGCTGGTTGGCGGTGGTGGTCGGCTTTGTGGGCGTGTTGATCATCATTCGGCCGGGGCTGGACGGGTTTTCGGCGCTGTCCCTGCTGGCGGTGGCGGGCATGCTGGGGTTCGCCGGGCGCGATCTGGCGACGCGGGCCGCACCAAAGGTGATGTCGAACCGACAGTTGGGGGTGGCAGGCTTTGCCATGCTGGCCTTGGCCGGGGCGGCCATTCTGGCCTTTACAGGCGGGGCAGTGCTGCCTGATGCCAAAGGGGTTGCGCTGCTGGCCGGGACGGCGCTGTTTGCTGTGCTGGGCTATCACGCCCTGACCTCGGCGATGCGCACGGGTGAGATCGGGTTTGTGACCCCGTTCCGATATGTGCGGCTGGTGTTTGCGATGGCGCTGGCCATGCTGTTGTTTGGCGAGCGGCCTGATCTGGCGACGTGGCTTGGGTCGGCGCTGGTAGTGGGGTCAGGAATTTACACGCTGATCCGTGGAAATCGGCAAAAAACGCGCCCTTTGACAAACCCGGCGACGCGCCTGCCACAATAACCAGCCACAGCCCGCAGACAGTGGTGGCCACCATCTGGACTTGGCCCCGCCCTGCGCTTATGTGAAGTGGATGGCCACGATTTCTGACCCCAATTCCAAGTTGATTGCCGAAAACCGCCGGGCGCGGTTCGACTACCATATCGAGTCTGATCTGGAAGCCGGGATCATGCTGCAAGGGTCAGAGGTCAAATCGCTGCGCAAGGGCGGGTCGAACATCGGCGACAGCTATGCAAGCGTTGAGGGCGGCGAGCTATGGCTGATCAACGGCTATATCGCGCCTTACAACCAGTCAAACCACTGGGACAGCCACGACGAACGCCGCCGGCGCAAGCTCTTGGTGTCAAAGCGTGAGCTGGCCCGGTTGTGGAACTCGACCGCGCGCGAAGGCATGACCATCGTGCCCATCAAGATGTATTTCAACGAGCGCGGCATCGTGAAGATCAAACTGGGCGTCGCCAAAGGCAAGAAGCTGGCCGACAAGCGCGAAACCAGCGCCAAGCGCGACTGGGACCGGCAAAAGGCCCGGATTATGAAGCAAAACGCCCGGGACTAGTCCCGACACCAAAGCTGCACACTTGCCCTGTGTGCCTCTGCCGATATATGCGGAACCAGACCCGCGCGGAGCATGGCCGATGACAAAACTTGTGACACCCTCGCCCAGTGATGACCCGAAAACGCTGGTATCGACTGACTGGCTGGCGGCCCATCTTAAAGACCCGGATCTGCGGGTGCTGGACGCGACGTGGTTCATGCCGGACTCGGGCCGCGATGCAAAGGCCGAGTATGCTGCTGGCCATATCCCCGGCGCTCGTTTTTTTGATATCGACGACATCAGCGACCACCGGTCAAACCTGCCGCATATGGTGCCGCCGGTTGAAAAGTTCATGAGCCGGATGCGTGCGATGGGCGTAGGCGACGGGCATCAGGTGGTGGTCTATGACGGGGCAGGGCTGTTTTCGGCGGCGCGCGTCTGGTGGACGTTCCGGCTGATGGGCAAAATGGATGTGGCCGTGCTGGACGGCGGTTTCCCGAAGTGGCAGGCCGAGGGGCGCGAAGTCGAAGACCTGCCCCCTGTGGTGCGTGACCGGCACATGACCGTCAGCCGCCAGAACCATCTGGTCAAGGACGTCACGCAGGTGGCGCACGCCGCCAAACTGGCGCAGGCCGAGATTATTGACGCCCGCGCCACCGCCCGCTTCAAGGGTGAGGTGGACGAGCCGCGCCCCGGCCTGCGGTCGGGCCATATTCCGGGGTCCAGGAACGTGCCCTTTGCCACGCTGCTGAATGCCGATGGCACAATGAAGCCCCCCGCCGAACTGAAAGCTGTTTTCGAGGCCGCGGGCGTCGATCTGTCCAGACCTGCCATCACCTCTTGCGGGTCTGGCGTGACAGCCGCGATTCTGTCGCTTGCGCTGGAACGCCTGGGGCACCGCAGCCACTCGCTCTATGACGGATCGTGGTCCGAATGGGGCATGTATGAAGATCTTGCCGTCGCCAAAGGATAGGCCAATGCTGGAAGTGCTGAACCCGCAACCGCAGGACAAGATCCTGCAACTGATTGCCTTGTACCGCGATGACCCGCGCGACACCAAGATCGACCTTGGCGTTGGCGTCTACAAAGATGCCACTGGCCTCACCCCCGTGATGCGCGCGGTCAAGGCCGCCGAGAAAAAACTGTGGGAGGTTGAGACCACCAAGAGCTATACCGGGCTGGCAGGAGAGCCTGCCTATAACGCGGCGATGGTGGGCATGATTTTGGGCGCAGGCTATGCTGATCGTGCAGCAAGCGTTGCGACACCAGGCGGCACCGGGGCCATTCGTCAGGCGCTGGAACTGGTGAAAATGGCGGCGCCCGGTGCAACGGTCTGGCTGTCAAATCCGACATGGCCGAACCATCCCTCGATCATCAAGTATCTTGGCATGAAAATGGCCGAGTATCGCTATTTCGATGCAGAGTCGCGCGGCGTGGATTTTTCGGGCGTGCTGGAAGACCTTGGCAGCGTTGCATCTGGCGACATCGTGCTGCTTCACGGCTGCTGCCATAATCCGACGGGCGCGAATTTTACCACTGACCAGTGGGCGCAAGTGGCCGATGTGCTGGAAGCGCGCGGTGCTATTCCGTTCATCGACATCGCCTATCAGGGCTTTGGCGACGGGCTGGAAGAAGACGCCGCTGCCACCCGGATGATCGCGGCGCGCTTTCCTGAAGTGCTGATTGCGGCGTCATGTTCCAAGAATTTCGGTATCTACCGCGAGCGGACCGGAGTGCTGATTGCGCTGACCGACCCCGCGCGCCGTGCGGTAGTGCAGGGCAATCTGGCCTATCTGAACCGCCAGAATTACAGCTTTCCGCCCGATCATGGCGCGCGTCTGGTCACGATGATTCTGGAAGATGACACCCTGCGCGCCGACTGGAAGGCCGAATTGGAGGAGGTGCGGAAAAATATGCTGAACCTGCGCAAGACCCTTGCGGATGAATTGCGCCGCGCCACCAACTCTGACCGTTTTGACTTCGTCGCGCATCATCGTGGTATGTTCAGCCGTCTGGGGCTGACCGAAGCGCAGGTGAATGTTCTGCGCGACGATCACGGGATTTACATGGTCGGCGACAGCCGTATCAACATTGCCGGGCTGAACGCCCGCACCGTGCCGATCCTCGCGGCGGCGATTGCAACAGTGGCGGGCTGATCTGGCCAAAGTTACAAGGAAAAGCCCGCGCCGGTCGCGGGCTTTTTCATGCGCACTTTGATCACACGGCAGTAAAAAAGGCCCGAACCTTGCGGCTCGGGCCAGACCCTGGACTAATCGGGAGGAGGAGTGATCAGCCCTTGGTGAACTCAGGATAGGCTTCCAGACCAAGCTCGGCTTTGTCCAGACCCATCATTTCGTCTTCCTGGCTTGGGCGCAGCCCAATGGTTGCCTTGAGGATGAACCAGACGATGCCAGAAGCGATCATCATGAAGGCACCGATGGCAACAAAGCCCATAAGCTGCGTCGCAAAGCTGGTGTCCGCAGTGTAGAACGGAACCGCCATGGTACCCCAAAGGCCAGCCACAAGGTGAACCGGGATGGCACCAACCACGTCATCGATCTTCAACTTGTCAAGCAATGGCACGACCACCAGAACGATCACACCACCGATTGAACCGATCCACAGCGCGCCGAACAATGTCGGGTCCAGCGGCCCAGCGGTGATCGACACCAGACCAGCCAAGGCACCGTTCAGCACCATGGTAAGGTCAACCTTTTTGTAAATCAGTTGCGACAGGATCAGGGCAGTCACAGCACCGGCAGAGGCCGCCATGTTGGTGTTGGCAAAGATGATCGACACGGCATTTGCATCCGCCTCGGTCCCCAGCGCCAACTGCGAGCCGCCATTGAAGCCGAACCAACCCAGCCACAGAATGAACGTGCCTAAAGTGGCAAGCGCAAGGTTAGAGCCCGGCATCGGATTGACGCGACCGTCTTTCGTATACTTGCCCAAACGTGGTCCAAGGATCAGTGCACCGGCAAGGGCTGCAAAACCACCTGCTGCGTGAACAAGTGTCGATCCGGCAAAGTCAGAGAAGCCTGCTTCGGACAACCAGCCGCCACCCCACTGCCATGACGCTTCGATCGGGTAAAGAATCCCAGTCAGCACCACAGTAAAGATCAGGAACGGCCACAGCTTGATCCGCTCGGCCAAGGTGCCCGAAACGATCGAGGCAGTGGTCGCACAGAACATCAGCTGAAAGAAAAAGTCCGACGCAACCGAATAGCCAGCGGCAACATCAGGATCACCCGCCAGAGATTTCGCGGCGAACAATTGGCCAACATAGCCAGTCATGGTCCAGGCGTCGCCCGGATACATCAGGTTATAGCCGACGAGCCAATACATAATCGACGCGATCGAAAAGAGCGCGATGTTCTTGGTCAACTGCATCGTGACGTTTTTGGACCGGACCAGACCAGCCTCCAACATCGCGAAGCCTGCAGCCATCCAGAACACAAGAAAGCCACCAATCAGAAACAGCAATGTGTTGAAAATGAAAGCATTATCAATCACAGCCGGAGCCGTTTCAGCCACAACTTCGGTCGCCTCGACAGTGGCCTCCTGCGCCCAGGCTGGCAGGCTGGCAAACAGCGAAGCGGCCAACGTCGTCAGGCCAGAAATTTTAATCAGGTTGTTCATTTTTGCGTTTTCCCCTGTCCCCAACGCGTCAGAGCGCATCGTCGTTGATTTCGCCAGTGCGCACGCGCACGGCATGCTGGACATCCAGCACGAAGATCTTGCCATCGCCGATCTTGTCGGTTTTTGCGGTAGTGCGGATTGTCTCGACGACCGCATCGGCAAGGCTGTTGCTGACCACGATTTCCAGACGGACCTTTGGCACGAAATTCACG
The DNA here is from genome assembly GCF_030684215.1 of Pseudotabrizicola sp. Lineage (GTDB taxonomy): Bacteria > Pseudomonadota > Alphaproteobacteria > Rhodobacterales > Rhodobacteraceae > Pseudotabrizicola. The sequence goes on along the minus strand of NZ_JAUXOV010000070.1, from coordinate 263,672 downwards.
GCGTATTCAGCGCCGCGATAAATTTCCGTATGACCAGACTGGCTGCCGAAACCTTTGATCTCGGTAACCATCATGCCGCGCACCCCGATGGTGGTCAGTGCTTCACGCACTTCCTCCAACTTGAACGGCTTGATTGCTGCAATGATTAGTTTCACGTCCTTCCCCTTCGTTCTGTGGGGCCCGGGGTTGGGCCCTTGCAGACAGAAGCCGTGTTTCGGGCAGCCAGAACAAGAAATGGGCGGTGGAACTTTGCCCGAGACCCCACCAAACTGCACAAAATTTATACTTATTGTGCAACTTGATTAATTTTTAGGCGCTCAAGGTATCCGAATCGTGAACTCACGCTCTCCACAACCTGCGCTATTCGGGCTAGAGTCGCGCAAAAGAGCACGCGTTTAACGGTTGGGCAGGCAATGGCAGTATCGGGCAATGGTCGGGGAAAGCTGACCGCGGACAAGCGGTATGGGACGCAAAAGGCGACCCCAGCCAAATCCACATCCGGTGGGCGCCCGCCCCGCAAGCCCGCACCGCGCAAGCCGCGGCGTCAGCATGGCTTTGTGGTCGGGCTGATCGTGGGCCTGTGGCGCTTGATCTGGCGTATCCTTTGGGGTGTGACATGGCGGGTCGGTGCCGTGGTCGGCATGGTGCTGGCACTGACCGTGTTCTATTTCTACAGCCAGCTACCCGCCGTGACCGAATTGCTGGACGGCCGGGCGCGTGGCTCTGTCACCATGCTGGACCGCGAAGGTCAGGTCTTTGCATGGCGCGGAGAGACGTTTGGCGGCCAGATCACCGCCGAAAATGTGTCGCGCGACTTGCACAACGCGGTGATCGCAACCGAAGACAAGCGCTTTTACGGCCACTTAGGCATCAGCCCGCGTGGTATTGCCGGGGCAATCCGCATCAACATGAGCCAGGGCCGCAGCCCGCTGTCGGGCAACGGCGGATCGACCATCACCCAGCAGGTGGCCAAGCTTCTGTGCCTTGGCGTGCCCTATAATCCGACAGAGTGGAAATCAGAGGCCGCCTATGAACAGGACTGCCGCAGCGGCGGCGTCTGGCGCAAGGTCAAGGAAATCCCCTATGCGATGGCGATGGAGGTCAAGTATTCCAAGCAGGAAATCCTGACCATCTATCTGAACCGCGCCTATATGGGCGCGGGCGCACGCGGCTTCGAGGCGGCGTCGCAACGCTATTTCGGCAAATCCGCCAATGAGGTGGGCCCGGCCGAAGCGGCGATGCTGGCAGGCCTTCTGACCGCACCCTCTCGCTTTGCCCCCACCAACAACCTGATCCGCTCGCAGGAGCGGGCCGCGGTTGTGGTAGGCCTGATGGAGGAACAGGGGTTCCTGACCCCCGCGCAGGCAAACGATGCCCGCCAGAACCCGGCACGGCTGTCAAAGGCCGCCGAGACAAAATCAGGTGGCGCTTTTGCCGATTGGGTGATGGAATCCACCCCCAGCTTTCTGTCGTCGGCGACGACCGAAGATGTCATCATCCACACCACAATGGACCAACGGTTGCAAAAAGCCGCCGAGGATGCGGTCAAATTCGTGTTTGAGACCAAGGTAAAAGAGGGATCAAAGGCACAAGCTGCAATCGTGGTGATGTCTGCCGATGGGGCTGTGCGCGCCATGGTGGGCGGGCGCGAAGCGGTGGCAGCGGGCAGCTTCAACCGTGCAACACAAGCCAAGCGGCAGACCGGATCCAGCTTTAAACCCTTTGCCTATGCTGCGGCGATGGATCTGGGCTTTACCCCGGCGGATTATGTCGAAGACACCCCGCTGACCATCAACATCCCCGGTTCAGGCGCATGGACGCCGAAGAACTACGACAACCAGTTCAAGGGCATGATCACGCTTTCGCAGGCATTGGCCGAAAGCCGCAACATTCCTGCCGTGCGGGTGTCGGAAGCGGTGGGGCGCGATGCCGTGCGGCGGGTGGCCAATGGCTTCGGCATCGTTTCGGCCTTGGCCGATGGTCCGGCGCTGGCACTTGGCGCGTCGGAATCGTCGCTGCTGGAGATGTCGGGGGCCTATGCGGGCATCCTGAACGGTGGGTCGTCGGTGACGCCTTATGGTCTGGTCGAATTGCGGCTTCAGGGCGAACAAGATATGCTTTTGGGAGCAACCGGCGGCGTCGGACAGCGGGTGATCAGTGAAGAAGCGTCGCTGTATCTGACCTATATGATGAACCGGGTGATCGAAAACGGCACCGGCACGCGGGCAAAAATTCCCGGATGGCAGGCAGCAGGCAAGACCGGCACAACACAGGCGGCACGCGATGCGTGGTTTCTGGGCTTTACTGCCGAATATGTCGCTGGGGTCTGGATGGGGAACGACGACAACGCCCCGTTGACAGGTGTGACGGGCGGTGGCTTGCCTGCAGAAATCTGGCGTGAGGTGATGGTGCGTGTCCATCAGGGCCTGCAACCGCAAACGCTGCCTATGCTGGTCCCTGAACCGAAACTGCCACCGGGCGGCTACTACGCGCCGTCACCAAACGTGATGGCAGATGGCCAGTCCCCGGCCCCGGTGCCCCAACCCGGCGCAGGTGAGTGGCAGGGCGAGATGCCGTCGCAAGAGGTGATCATCTATGACGGGCCGGTGCCGCAGGATTGGATCAATGAGGGGCCGGTAGAAGGCGATCTGGCCGATCAGATCCTGCGCGACGTTCTGGGGGTGTTCGGGAACTGACCCTGCCCCCACAAAGGGCGTATAACACAGGGGGAGGATTTGGGCCCCTTGTGATATCATGGTGTTAGGGGTGTGGGATTGACCGATTTTTAGCGTTTAAACCCTTGAAGCACAGTTATCGCCGGGGACTGAAACCAGAGCGCTTTTTGCTGCTTGAGCAGCAGCATGAGGCGACGCAACAGGTGTGCTTGTGCCATGCGGGACGGAACTGCCGTCTCGAACCATACGGTGCTATGGTTTCCAGAAACAGGGCTTGTCGAAGGCGCAGAAATGTCAGCATCACTCGGGCGATTGGTGATCTACACAAGCAGGATCGACGAGATGGCTGACTTTTACGCCAAGCACTTCGGCTTCTCGGTGTTGCGGGCTGACAACGAACGCATTGTTGAGCTAAGGGCGCAAAACTCGGGTTTGGCACTGCTTTTGCACCCGGCAGCGGCAAAGCAGAAAGAAGGACAGGTTTTGGTGAAGCTTGTATTTGACGTTGAGGACGTATCGGCCTTTTGCGAAGCTGCCAAGGCCGACGGAGTTGATTTTGGCAAGATCCACAAGGCTGGCGGGTATGAATTTGCCAATGCCAAAGATCCGTCCAAGAATTCAATTCAGGTTTCAAGCCGCGCATTTCGGCAATGACTGCAACGGACTCATAGCGTCCTCGCCGTTACACCTTACCCCGCCGCAAAGCAAAACGCCGACCCTCCTGTTTCGGTGGTCGGCGTCGGTCGTTTGCGGTGGGCGGCTCAGGCCTTTTTCAGATCCTCGATCAGCCCGTTGATATCGCCGCGGCGGCGGTCAAGCATGGCGCCGATTTCGGTGCGCTCGCTGGCCAGCATGTTCACGCCCTCAATGATGATGTTGAAGAACAGATCCTTGCCGGATTTGTCCGACACATGCCAGCGCAGGTCAAACGGGGCCTGTCCGCGCAGTTTGGCGACCGAGATCACCTCGAAATAGCTTTTGACGGCGCGTGCGCCCGTCACCTCGATCTGGCCGCCGATGAACTCACGGAACCGGGCGCCATATTTGCGGGCGATATAGCCTTGGTAAGCGGTGGTGAACGCCGACAGCTGCGCATTTGACGCCGACCGGGCAGCCGGACCAAGGGCCGAGCGCGCAATGGTCGGCACATCGGCGTAGCTGCGGAAAATACGCTCGAAATCAGCATACATGGCACTGGCGGATTTACCGGAATTGATCGTGCGGTTCACGTCTGCAATCGTCTTGCCTACCAGTGCCCGGGCCTGATCGACGGTCAGAGCGGCGGCGGGAAGCGGCATCGCAAGGGCAGCGGCCCCTCCGACCAGACCGATGCCAAAGCCGCGCCGTGTGATGATCAGTCTGTCATTGGCCATAGATGTCCTCATACGGATCTTCGAAAGCGTCATCTCCGGCTTCGCCAGAGGTTTGCCCCAATTGAAAACGACGGCTTTGCAGATACAACAGGCGCGCCTGTGCATAGCTGTCTGCACTATCATATAGGACAGAGTCGACTGTTTCGGAATAGCGCGCCCGATCACCAAGACTTGATGCGAGCTTTGCAACCGGCACGATGTTGTCTTCAGGCTTGGGCAAAACATAGCGCAGCGGGTTCAGACCAACATCGACAATCTTGCCGACAAGATCGCGTTCGGTTGACGGGCCAATGAAGGGCAGTTCCACATAATTCCCCTCGCCGGCGCCCCAGACATGCAGGGTTTCGCCGAAATCGGTGACTTTGCCGTTCACGCCAATGGCACTGGCTGGATCAAACAATCCACCGATGCCGACAGTGGTATTCAGCACAAAGCGCAGCGTGTTTTCCGCCGCAAAATGCGGGCGGCCTTGCAGAAGGTTGTTCACCACCGCCCCCGGCGCATCAAGGTTCTGCGCAAAGTTGGTCACGCCCTGCATGACAGGACCGGGCGGCCCGTTGCCAAAGCTGCTGGACAGGGGGCGCAAAATGGCGCGGTCCACACTGCGGTTGAAGTCGTGGATCTGGCGGTTGTTCGCTTCCAGCGGGTCATTGAAGCCCGTCGGCGCAGGTTTTTGTGCACAGGCGGCCAGCAGGGCGAAGGCGGCAAGCGCCATGACCATGCGCTTCGGTGCGCGGTAAGCGGTCGGCAATCGGGCAGATAAAATCATACTGGGTCACGGCCATTGTTCTGCCCCGAAATCGGGGAGCGTCATCATTCGATCATATGTTTTGATATAGGCCATGGCATTGGATTACAACGATGCGTCAGTCTGGGATGGGCATTTGGGCAGGTTTTGGGCGATCCGCAGGCGGCAGATATGTCTTGTGATAACACCGGCACCAACCAAGCACCGACCATGCCACAGGCTGTGCTTGCCGCCGCCTTGCCCCGCCGTTAGCTTGCGGCAAACAGAACGGAGTATATGCCATGTCAAAGATCGAAACCCGACTTGCCGAACTGGGGGTGACCCTGCCCGATGCGCCTGCACCAGCGGCGAATTACGTGCCTTGGGTGATCAGCGGCAAACAGGTGTTCATCTCGGGTCAGATCAGCCAGAACGCGGGCGGCATGATTAAGGGAAAGCTCGGCGCGGACCTGAGCGTTGAGCAAGGGGCCGAAGCGGCAAAGGCGTGTGCAATCTCGCTTCTCGCGCAGTTGAAAGCCGCCACCGATGGCGACATTGACCGCGTGGTGCGGTTGGTCAAGCTGGTGGGCTTTGTGAACTCGGGCCCGGATTTCGTGGATCAGCCAAAGGTGATCAACGGCGCGTCAGATTTCATGGTGGCCGTGCTGGGCGATGCCGGGCGTCATGCACGCTCTGCCGTATCGGCGGCATCTTTGCCGTTTGGCGTCGCGGTCGAGATCGAGGCGGTGTTCGAGATTGCCTGAAATGACGCGCCCCGCCCTGCCCGCCAGCCTGCTGCACCTGCCAGTATCCCACCGCGCCCTGCATGACCGCGCGGCCGGGCGGATCGAAAACAGCCCTGCGGCGATCAAGGCGGCGGTGGCGGCGGGCTATGCCATTGAGGTTGATGTGCATCTGTCTGCCGATGGTCGGGCGATGGTGTTCCATGATGATGATCTGGACCGCCTGACTGCACACCATGGCCCGGTATCAGCGCAGTCGGCGGACGCCTTGGGGCGGATCGTTCTCACCGGGGGCAGTGACACGATCCCTACCCTGCCCGAAGTTCTGACACTGGTCGCAGGCCGGGTGCCCCTGCTGATCGAGATCAAGGATCAGACCGGGGTGATGGGCCAGACCGACGGGCGGTTGGAGACAGCAGTGGCACAGGCGTTGGCGGGCTATGGCGGCGACGTGGCGGTGATGTCATTCAACCCCCATAGCATGGCCCATATGGCGCGACTGTCGCCGCATGTTGCGCGGGGGCTGACCACATCCTCCTATGATCCGGAAGACTGGTCACCGGTTCCGGCTGCGGTCTGCGACCATCTGCGCGGGATCCCGGATTTTGACCGGGTGGGGGCGTCTTTCATCAGCCATCAGGCCAACGACCTGACCCGCCCGCGCGTGTTGGAGCTTCGGGATGCGAGTGTGCCGGTGTTGTGCTGGACCATCCGTTCGCCCGAACAAGAGGCGATGGCGCGGCAGATTGCGGCAAATGTGACGTTTGAGGGCTATCTGAGCGCGATCCCGGCTTGAATTTGGCGGGATGCGGCACAGTCTTTACCGTCGCGCTTTGTGGGCGCAGCCTAATAGCGGAACCATGACCGAAATCACCCTGCATCAAAGCCTGTCCGAGATTGACGCGACCCAATGGGATGCTGTCGCGGCACCTGAACAAGCGTCCGGCCGGCCCGTGGACCCGTTTACGACTTATCGCTTTTTACAAGCGCTGGACTCTTCAGGATCGACAGGAACAGGCACCGGTTGGACCGCGCATCCGCTAGCGTTGCGCGTAGATGGTCAGTTGGTGGCCGCCGTGCCGATGTATGCAAAGGGCCATTCTCAGGGCGAGTATATCTTTGACCACGGCTGGGCGCAGGCGTTTGAACGGGCGGGCGGTCGATATTACCCCAAATTGCAGATCGCAGTGCCATTCACGCCTGCCACGGGGCGGCGATTTTTGGGCGCTGCGGCATATCATGAGGCGATGCTGACAGCGGCGATTTCGGTTGCCACACGCAATCGTCTGTCTTCTTTGCATGTGACCTTCTGCACCGACGACGAGGCGGACTCTCTGGCCGGGGTAGATGGCATTTTGCACCGGGTTACGCAGCAGTTTCACTGGGAAAACAACGGCTACGCAACCTTTGACGATTTCCTGAGCCAGCTTTCCAGCCGCAAGCGCAAGATGATCCGCAAAGAACGTGAAACGGCACGCGCGTCCGGTCTGATCATCCGCGCGCTGACCGGCGACCAGATCGAGCCTGCATATTGGGATGCGTTCTGGCAGTTTTATCAAGACACCGGTGCGCGCAAATGGGGCACGCCCTATCTGACCCGTGCGGCGTTCACCCGCTTTCACGACACGATGCGGGATGACATCCTGCTGATGATGGCCTTTGACGGCGACCGCCCCGTGGCAGGCGCGCTGAATTTCATTGGGCGCGATACGTTGTTTGGCCGCTATTGGGGCTGTGTCGAGGATCACCCCTGCCTGCACTTTGAACTGTGCTATTATCAGGCGATCGACTGGGTGATCGCAAATGGCCTGCACAGGGTTGAGGCGGGGGCGCAGGGCGAACACAAACTGGCGCGCGGCTATTTGCCAACGCCGGTGCATTCGCTGCACTGGATCGCAGATACCGGCTTTCGCGACGCCGTTGCGCGTTATTTGCAAGAAGAGCGCCGCGCCGTAGACGAAGAAATTGAGGTCCTGACGCAATACGGGCCTTTTCGTCGTGTCCACTCCGAAGACTGACCGACCCGACTGCCCCCCACCGACTGCCCCCCGATGCAAAAGGAAGTAACACATGACAGACACGCCAAAACTGGACCGCGCAACCCTGGTGCCCCTGTTCGGCACCGGCTGGGCAATGGCCGAGGGGAAGGACGCGCTGGTCAAGACATTCCTGTTCCGCGATTTCAAGCAGGCCTTTGCCTTCATGACTCAGGTGGCCGACGACGCCGAGGCGCTAAACCACCATCCCGAATGGTCGAATGTTTACCGCACCGTCAAGGTAAAGCTGACCACCCATGACGCGGGCGGGCTGACCGATCTGGATGTGAAACTGGCCAAACGGATGGACAAGGCGGCGGGCTACTGACCAGCGCTTAGCGACCTGACGAGACCCCTGGATATCAGGGCAGTCTGGCACCCTTCCCATCCGCAGGTTGGGATGCCCGCATCAGAAATCGCCGTCAAGGGCTTGGTTTGCAAACCGCGCACGCGCCGCAAAAACGGTTCGCGGTTTGCATTTGCAATCAGATCGCGGCCAGAAGCGCCTCGCCCGTGGAGATATTGCACTCGTTCGGGTTGTCGATGTTGGCATGCGTGACAACGCCGTCTTCCAGCACCAGAGCATAGCGGTTGGACCGGCCGATCAGCCCGATGTGCGGCGCAGTGAAATCCATCCCGAGTGATTTGGTGAACGACCCGTCGGCATCGCCCAGCAGCGTGATGCCACCTTCAGTTGCACCGGTTGCTTCGCCCCAGGCCTTGAGAACAAAGGGATCATTCACGGCAATGCAGATGATCTCTTCGACACCCTTGGCCATGAATGCGTCCTTTGTACGGATGAAGCTTGGCAGATGTATCGTCGAACATGGGCCGGTGAAGGCGCCGGGAAGGGCGAATACAATGACTTTGCGGCCTTTCAGCTTGTCATGCAATGACACCAGGGCAGGTCCGCCATCGCCCATGTGCGCCAGCTTCGCATCCGGTAACGTGCCACCTACAGAAATCGTCATGAATATATCCTTCTCGCGTTGCGTTTACTTAGGCACAGGATATAGGGTCCGGTCGGTTGGGCGACCAGAGGAATATGACCATGCATGTGGTGATCGTCGGCGCAGGGCAGGCCGGAGCGGCACTGGCGGCAAAGCTGCGAAGCCTTGGCCATACCGGGCCACTCACAATGATTGGCGAGGAAATCGCACCGCCTTATCAGCGCCCGCCGCTGTCCAAAGGCTATCTGATGGGCGAGATGGCAGCCGAGCGTCTGTGGCTGCGCGCGCCTGAATTCTGGGCCGATCAAAGGGTGGATCTGCGGTTGGGTGCGCCGGTTACCAGACTGGACACGGCAACCAAGACCGTAAATGTCGGCGGTGAAGCCATCGCCTATGATGCATTGGCACTGACAACTGGTTCCAGCCCGCGCCGCCTGCCCGCCGCAATCGGCGGCGATATGGCCGGGGTCTATACCGTGCGCGGTCTGGCCGATGTTGACGCAATGCGGCCCGAATTTCAGCCCGGCCGCCGGGTGGTGATTATAGGCGGTGGTTATATCGGTCTGGAAGCAGCGGCAGTGGCCGCAAAGCTGGGCCTGCAAGTCACCGTTCTGGAAATGGCCCCACGCATTTTGCAACGCGTCGCGGCACCTGAAACGTCAGATTACTTCCGCGCCTTGCACATGGCACATGGCGTGACACTACTGGAATCCACCGGATTGGAGCGCTTGCTGGGTGAGGGCCGTGTCACGGGAGCGCGTCTGTCCGACGGCCGCGAAATCGCAACAGATTTCGTGATTGTAGGCGTGGGCATCGTGCCAAACACCACCCTTGCCGAAGCGGCTGGCATCGCACTGGACAACGGAATCGCAACCGATGCCCATGGCCGCACTTCGGCGCCCGACGTCTGGTCAGCGGGCGATTGTGCATCCTTTCCATGGGGCGCAGGGCGGCTTCGATTGGAATCTGTGGGCAATGCGATTGATCAGGCCGAGGTGGTCGCGGCAAATATGCTTGGTGCCGAAAAACCCTACCTTGCGGCACCATGGTTCTGGTCCGATCAATACGATTGCAAATTGCAGATCGCCGGTCTGAACACCGGCTATGACCGGATTGTAACCCGCCCCGGCGACGGCAATTCTGTGTCGTTCTGGTATTACCAGGACGACCGCCTGCTGGCGCTGGACGCGATGAACGATGCCCGCGCCTACATGGTCGGCAAGCGCCTGATCGAGGCGGGAAAATCCCCCGCACCTGGTCTGGTGGCGGACCCTGCAACCGATCTGAAGGCGCTGCTCAGGTGAGGATCATCGGGGGCCGCGCGCGCGGGTTGCATCTGACACCACTTGGCGCAGGCGATGCGCAGGCACATCTGCGCCCCACCTCTGACCGCGTGCGCGAGTCGATCTTCAATCTGCTGCTCAACGGTGGCCACGGCAATCTGGTGCAAGGAGCCAAGGTGCTGGATCTGTTCGCCGGCACTGGGGCCCTGGGGCTGGAGTCGCTGTCGCGCGGGGCTGCACAGGCCACATTCGTCGAAGACGGCAAGGTCGCGCTAAGCCTGATCAAACGCAACATCGCCCTGATGCGTGCGACAGCCGAAACCGAAATCTCGCGACGCGATGCAACGCAACTTGGGGCCAACCGGGGCGCGCCGTTTGATCTGGTCTTCCTTGATCCGCCCTACGGCAAAGGTCTTGGGGAAAAGGCCATCGCCTCGGCCGTTGCGGGCGGCTGGCTGGCCCCGAATGCCGTGATTGTCTGGGAAGAAAGCACCCAGCCAATCCCACCCGCAGGGCTGGCCCTGCTTGATCAGCGCAAATATGGTGACACATCTGTAACCCTGCTAAGGATGCCAGAATGACCCCTCGGGCCGTGATTTTCGACTGTGACGGTGTCGTGGTGGACAGCGAGGGCATGACCTTTGAGTTGCTGGTTGGCGAATTCGCCAGCCATGACTTGCTCTTGCCCGTGGAAGTCATCGCACGGGACTTTATCGGCGGCACAATGGCAGATGTGGCCCACCGCGCCCGTAAGGCGGGGGCGACACTCCCCGACACCTGGGTCGATGACTTCTATCAGCGCCTCTATACCCGGCTGGCCAAAGGTACCCCGATGATCCCCGGCATTTTGGGCGTGCTGGATGCGTTGGACACGGCGGACATTCCCTTTGCGATAGGCTCCAACGGGTCCGATCAGAAAATGCAGATCACGCTGGGCCAGCACCCTGGCCTGATCGCTCGGTTTCGGGGCCATCTTTACTCCGGTCAGACGCTTGGCGCACCAAAGCCCGCGCCCGACCTTTATCTGCATGCCGCAGGCCAACTGGGCGTTGCGCCCACCGATTGCGTGGTGATCGAAGACAGCCCGACAGGCGCACGCGCAGCAAGTGCGGCGGGGATGCGTTGCATGGGATTTGCCGCCCACACCCCTGCCGAAAGACTGACCGCCGTTGGTGCAGAGCCATTTTTCGACATGAACGATCTGCCCCGCCTGCTGGGTCTCTGATACGAACCTGAACATTTTCTGTTCAAAAGTATCCCCGCCGGAGGCAACGCCCGCGCCGGTTGTGGCGCAGCCACAGAAGGCGCGGACAAAAGAACGCGCGCGGCACGCGTGCTCCTTCGCCTTATTCAGCAGAGCGCAAGACCTGAGCCGGCCGCGCAGCAAGCGGGCGCAAGGCAAAGGCCAATCCCGCCCCAAGAGTGGCGATCACACCGCCTGCGACAATGGCCAAGGCCGAAATGGGTTCAAAGCGGTAGCTCGTCTCCATCACAAATACCATCACAGCCCAACCCGCCAAGCCCCCCGCCACAATGGCAACACCCCCCGCAGCAGCCCCCATCAGCGCAGAGCGCAGCGCAAAGCTGGCAAGGATACGCCCACGCGTGGCCCCAAGGGTTTTCAACACTGCCGCCTCATAGACCCGCGCCCGCTCGCCTGCGGCTGCAGCACCGATCAGCACAACAAACCCGGTCAACAGCGTCGCCGCCGCCGCCCATGCGGTCGCGGTAGCGATGGCACCCAATGCCTCGGTCACCCGCTCGATCGCATCTTTGACCCGGATCGCAGTGATATTGGGATAGGCCCGTGACAGATCGCGCAGGATCGCGGCTTCCGCCTGCGGTTCAGCATAAACGGTGGCAATGTGGGTATGCGGTGCCCCTGACACGGCGGCAGGATTCAGGGTCATCACAAAGCCCATGCCTGCACTGGAAAAATTGACCTCACGAAAGCTGGTGATCGTCGCGGTGATGTCGCGGCCCAGAATGTTGGTCGTGATCCGGTCGCCCAGTTTCAGACCCATCTCGCCCGCTTCTTCTGCGGCAAAGCTGATCTGTGGCTCGCCCGCGTAATCGGCAGGCCACCATGTGCCTGCGGTGATGGTCGTGTTCTCGGACGGGGCTGCGGCATAGGTCACACCCCGGTCGCCGCGCACAACCCAATGCTCGCCCACCACATCCCGCGCGGGGCGGCCGTTGATCTGGGTAACCACGCCACGCAACATCGGCGCGCTCTCCACTTTGCTGACCGCAGGGTCTTCGGTCACGCGGGTCAGAAAGCCGTCAATCTGGTCAGGTTGGATATCGACGAAGAAATACGATGGCGCGCGATCAGGCAGGTCAGTCGCGATTGCCATACGCAGGTTTGCCTCGATCTGTCCCACCGCCGCCAGCACCGACAGCCCAAGACCCAGTGACAGCACAACACTTGTCGCTTCGGCCCGCGGGCCACCAATGGCCGCCAACGCAAGCCGCAAGGCAACGCGGCCCCGCGCCAGCACCGACCGCGCCACACGGTTGGCGGCCCGACGCAACAGCCATGCCGCCCCCGCCAGCACCAAAAGCGCCCCGGCAATCCCGGCGGCAGAACCAAGCGCCAGTTCCGGCACGCCCGAAAACCAGACCGCACCCCCAACCAACAGCGCCAGCAACCCCACCACAGAAAAAGCCGCAGGCCAGCCGGCCCAGCCTTCACGGCCCGCGCCACGATACAGCGCCGCCGCCCGCACGCTTTGTGTCCGTGCCAGCGGCCACAGCGTGAACAAAAGCGCCGTCACCAACCCATAGAATCCAGCCTCCAGCAGGGGCATCGGATAGGGACGAAAGATCACCGGCAGCGGCAATGACGCCGAAATCACCGGGGCCAGCAGCATCGGAATCACAGTGCCAAGCACCAGCCCGATGGCCACGCCAACACCCGCCAGCACTGCAATCTGCAACAGATACACGCGGAAAATCATCCCGCCCTCGGCCCCCAGAGTTTTGAGCGTGGCAATGGTAGACACCTTACCATCCAGATAGGCCCGCACCGCCGAAGACACCCCCACCCCACCGACGGCCAGCCCGGCAAGGCCCACCAGAATAAGGAAAGACCCCATGCGTTCTACAAAGCGCTCCACCCCTGGTGTGGCGCGGCGGCTGTCTTGCCAGCGCACGCCCTTGTCGCGGTATGCCGCTTCTGTCTGCGCCCTTAGCGCGGCAAGGTCAGCCCCCGCAGGCAGCGTCATCCGGTATTTGGTTTCATAAAGCGACCCCGGCCCGATCAGCCCCGACTGCGCCAGATCACGGGTCTGCACCATCGTGCGTGGGCCAAGTGTAAACCCTTGCGTGGCGCTGTCTGGTTCGCGCAGCAGCACGGCACCAAGGCGGAATTCCTGCACGCCCAGCCGGAATGTGTCGCCCAGTGACAGACCAAGCCGGTCGACCAACACCCGGTCCATCACCGCACCGGGCAGGCCATTCATTGTGGCAAATGCCTGATCCAGCGAAATATCCGGCTCCAGCGCCACCTCACCCAACAGGGGATAGGCACTGTCCACCGCCTTGATCTGGGTCAGCGCTGTGTCGTCGCCGCGCACTGCCATCGACCGGAAATCAACCACCTCCGACACACCCGAGGCGATGCTGTCCATATACGCCCGCTCGCCGTCATCCGCGAAACGATAGGTGAATTCCATCTGCGCATCGCCGCCCAACAGAACCGACCCCTGATCGCGCAACCCCGCCTCGATCGCAGCGCGCACCATGCCGACAGACGCAATTGCCATCACGCCCAGCGCAAGGCAGGCCAGAAAAATACGAAACCCGCGCAGGCCGCCGCGCAATTCACGCCGCGCCAGACGCCAAGCAAGGGGCCAAGTTGTCATGCCGCTCATTCCGCCGCCGCCTTCATGCGGTCTTCGCCCACGATCCGTCCATCAGCCAACCGTACCACCCGGTCACACCGCGCCGCCAGTTCCGGCGCATGGGTCACCAGCACCAGCGTCGCCCCATGCCGGTCGCGCAGACCAAACAGCATGTCCATGATCGCCGACCCGTTCACGCCGTCCAGATTGCCCGTCGGCTCATCAGCCAGCAAGATTGCCGGCCGTGGCGCAGCGGCCCGTGCAAGCGCCACCCGCTGCTGCTCGCCCCCCGACATCTGGCGCGGGTAATGGTCCATCCGCGACCCAAGGCCCACACTGCGCAATTCCGCCTCGGCCCGGGCAAAGGCATCGGTCACGCCAGCCAACTCCAAGGGCACCGCAACGTTTTCCAAAGCGGTCATTGTCGGGATCAGGTGGAAAGATTGGAACACCACCCCCATATTCCCCCTACGAAAGCGCGCGAGGGCATCCTCGTCCAAAGCGGTCAGATCCGACCCCAGCGCAATGACAGACCCCGATGTCGCGCGCTCCAGCCCGCCCATCAGCATGAGGAGAGACGACTTGCCAGACCCGGACGGACCGATCAGACCCAATGTCTCGCCCTGCATGACATCAAGGTCGATGCCCTTCAGAATCTCAACCGGCCCGGCATTGCCTGCCAAAGTAAGCGTCGCATCCTTCAACGCCAGAACGGTCTGACCCATGATCTTTTCCTTTACACTGTCCCCTGTTGCATATGGCGCATTACGCTGCATCCGCAACCTGACCTTCACGCTGGCGTTACCGTTTTCCGTCGCCACAGCCGTGAATGCCGAATCCGTGACCGTTTTTGCGCTGGGTGACAGCCTGACAGCCGGCTACGGTCTACCCGATGGCGAAGGTCTTGTGCCGCAACTTAATCTGTGGCTGGCAGATCAGGGAGCCGACATCACCGTGCTGAATGGCGGCGTGTCCGGCGATACCTCGGCGGGTGGCCTTTCGCGACTGGCGTGGAGCCTGACACCCGAGGTTGATGCCATGATCGTAACCTTGGGCGGCAACGATCTCTTGCGCGGGTTGCAACCTGTCGTGACACGCAACAATATTGAGAAAATTCTGGTCGAGGCCCAAACCCGCGCCTTGCCGGTTCTGCTGATCGGGATGGAGGCTCCGGGCAATTTCGGTCCCGATTACAAAACCGCCTTCGACCAGCTTTACCCAGAGCTCGCGGCCCAATACGGCGCGCAGCACATCGCCAGCTATTTTGGCCTGATCGACCCCGACGCCACAGATCCCGGCCAGATTGCAGAACTCATGCAGGCCGATGGCATCCATCCCAATGCAGATGGCGTCAAACGCGCGGTAGAAAGCCTTGGCCCGCAGATCCTGAAACTGGTTGGGCAGGTCGACTGACCAGCCTTTGCTGCTTGCGAAATACTCCCGCCGGAGGCTCCCCCGCCCGCCCCCGGGCGCACGATAAAAAAACCGGGCACTGCACCATGAAGAATGCCCGCAAGGGCTTGATGAGCAGCCCGTGACGGTTCATTGCTATGCGGCCCGTGCAAGGACCGCGCGATGACCCTGATTTCTGATCTTAGTGACCTGCTTGGCCCGGCCCATGTGCTAACCGGGGCAGATATGGACCGCTACGCACACGACTGGACCGGGAAATACGCGGGCCAGCCGCTTGCGGTGGTGCGGCCCTGCGATACCGGCGAAGTGGCGGCCTGTCTGGCCCAAGCCGCGCGGCATGGCGTGGCTGTGGTGCCGGTCTCCGGCAATACAGGGCTGGTGGGCGGCACCTTTACCACGCAGGCCCTGATGATCAGCCTTGAACGGATGAACCGCATCCGCGATCTGAACCCGGCCACGCGCTCAGCGGTGGTTGAGGCTGGGGTGATCCTGTCGCGCCTGCATGATGCCGCTGCCGAACAGGGGCTCTACTTCCCGCTGTGGTTTGGCGCGCGCGGCTCGGCGATGATTGGCGGGGTGCTCTCTACCAATGCGGGCGGGTCCAATGTGCTGCGCTATGGCTCCACCCGCACGCTTTGTCTGGGGCTGGAGGTGGTTCTGGCCGATGGCCGGGTGCTGAACCTGATGTCTGCATTGCACAAAGACAATTCGGGCTATGCGCTTAAAGACCTGTTCATCGGAGCTGAGGGCACGCTGGGCATCATCACCGCTGCGGTGATGAAACTGGTGCCTGCCCCGCGCGCCCATGCCACCGCCACGCTGGGATTGCGCAGCCTTGGCGATGCGCTGGTGCTGCTCAACCGCTTGCAAGAGGCGTCGGGCGGGCTGGTTGAGGCGTTTGAATTCATGCCCGCCAGCTACGCCCGCCGTCTGGCCGAAGTGCGCCCCGATCTGGGCCTGCCGTTTGGCACGGTCCCAGAGGTAACGATCCTGACCGAACTGGGTGCCACCGCGCCCGCGCTGTGCGACCCGCGCGAAGATGGGTCGGTGCCTTTGACGGATTTGCTGGAAACCACTGTGGCGGCATTGATGGACGAAGGGTTGATCCATGATGCCATCGTCGCCCAAAGCGAGACGCAGCGCCGCGCAATGTGGGCAAGGCGCGAGGCGGCGGCAGAGATCACCTTTGCCAAGCGTCCCTTTGTCGATACTGATATCGCAGTGCCGCTGGACCGGGCCGCAGCGTTTCTGGACGCGATCCATACCCGGTTGCAGACCGTGGATCAGGCGCATGAGACGATGACCGTGGCCCATCTGGGCGATGGCAACCTGCACTTCACAGTGTTCCCCGTTGACGGATCAGGGGCAACCTATGACCTTGTGATCACGATGATCGAGGATGTGGTTGCCGATCTGAAGGGCAGTTTTTCGGCAGAACATGGCGTGGGCCTGTCTAAACTTGCATCCATGGTGCGGCGCAAGGATGTGGTGGCGCTGGACGTAATGCAGGCGATCAAAACCGCTCTGGACCCCGAGGGGCGGATGAACCCCGGCAAGGTCATTCCCCAAGGATCAGGCGTGGCATCGTGACAGCCCTTCACACTGTTTTCGCAACCCCCGTGTTTCGGATGCTGGCCGGGGTGATCGGGTTGATGGGGCTGATCAACGCCTCACTTTACCCCTATCAATCGCTGATCGGAATTGAGGTTCTGGGCCTGTCCGAACAGATGTTCGCGCTGGTTCTGGTGCTGGCCTCGGCAGTGGCGGTCACAACTTCGGTGCTGCTGGGCATCCTGTCAGACCAAAGGGCGAACCGGCGACGCCTGGCGCTGATCACGGCGCTGATCGGGGCGTCTGGTGCGGCGCTGATGGTGTTTGCGCCCGGTCCGGTCAGTTTTGTGCTGACCAATGGGGTGTTGCTGCCGATCGCCTCGTCAATCTTTGGTCAGGCCTTTGCGCTCAACCGGCTGGCCAGTCAGGATTTCCCCGCGCAGCGCGAAGGCATACAGGCCACGGTTCGGGCGTCGATGTCTGTCACCTTTCTGTTGATGTTGGTATTCTGGACCTTTGCCTTTGGCTGGGGTGCCGATGTGATGTGGACCTATGCGACGGGCGGCGTCGCCAGTCTGGCGCTGTTGGCGCTGATCTGGGGGTTTTGGCCGCGCGACGGGCAGACCGGGTGGCAGGATCAACCCTCGGGCCTGCGGCTGGGGGCTGCATTGGCGCAACTGGCGCGGCCTGCGGTGGCATTGCGTCTGGTATGCCTTGGGGCGGTGACATCTTCGGGTGTGCTTTACATGATCCTTGCGGCACTGGTGTTTTCGGAAACGCCGGGGCGCGGTGCGGCAGATACCGCGCTGTATGTGGGCATGGTGGCCGGGTGGGAGGTGCCGTTCATGCTGTTGTTGCCGCGCTATCTGTCGCACATTCCCCGGCCGACCCTGATTTTCTGGGGTACGGTGCTGTATGTCAGCCATCTGATAGCACTACCATTTCTGGCGGACAGCCCTTGGATCTGGGTGATGACCCTGCCTGCGGGTCTGGGCGGGGTCGCCATGCTGATCCTGCCAATTTCCTACTATCAGGATCTGATGGCCGGGCGGCCCGGCACCGCGGCGTCAATGCTGGCCCTGCAAAAGCTGGTAGCCGACGTAATTGCAGCGCTGGCATTCAGCGCCGGATTGGCGATTGGCGGCTATGCCCTGACCGCAGGCCTCGGCGGCGGGATTGCCATTGCCGGTGGCCTTGGCTTGTGGCTGGCCGACAGGGCGAGGGTCAGCCCGGATACTGCGTGATGCGCTTCAGATAGGCGAGTGTGGGCGGGATCGCCTGCACATCCTTTGACGGCTTGCTGATCCGGGCGACTCCGCCCGCCAAGCTCCCCAATGGCGACAGCAGGCGCACCATTTGTGCAACGGCCCGCCAAAGCCCTGCCGGCGCCGCACTGCGATAGGCCGTCAGTGCTGCATCAAGTTCCGGGCCGGGGGCGATGTCGCGGCCATTGGCAAACCAACTGTGGGTGAAGACCACGATATCCAGCGCCCGCATCATCTGGCCACGCTTGCGGTTGCGAAAGCGCTCAAGGTCGATCAGGCGCAGGTCTCCCGCCTGCCAGCAGAAATCGCGCAGAGCCGGGCGGCCATGTGCAAAGCCCGCTCGATGCAACCCCGCCAGCGCCGCCCCTGCGGCAGCAAAGGCCGCGCTGCGATCTGCTACAGGATGGGCCGTATCATTCAGCAGCGTTGACAGGTTCGGGCCTAGGTCTGGCAAAAGCAGGTAATCGGGGCCTTCGGCGATGACATCCGGCACAGGCGCGCCCTTGGCGCGCAACAGGTGCAGCGCCTCGCGTTCAGCCACAAAAGCGGTCAGGCCATTGCCCTTTTGCAGGCGCATCAGCCCTGTCGCCTGTTCCACCCGTTTCAGCCAGACCCGCCCACCATCGGGCAGATCCAAGGCCTGTATCCGTTGGGAAGGCTGTGCAAGTGCTGCTTCAAGCACAGCAGCCACGGGTTTTGACAGTGGCGTGGTGTCAAGTTTTCTCATTGCGGGAATGTAACACCACAATGACGACAGTTTAAGAGGTGGCGGTGCAGTTCTGATCACCGCCAGCTGAAGAAATCGGCGGGTGCTTTTGACAACAGCTCTTCGGCCAGACCGGTGCCCAAAGCGGCTGCCTCTGACGCAGGGCCAGAGCGATCGCCGGTGATGGATTCCGACCCGTCGGGGCGCAGGATTTCGCCGCGCAGATGCAGGTTTGACCCGTCAAGCACGGCCAACCCGGCAATCGGCGTCTCGCAGGACCCGTCCAGCCGCGCAAGCATCGCGCGCTCGGCGCTCAGCCGCAAGCCGGTGGGGGTATGGTGGATCGCGGCAAGCAGGGCGGCGGTGTTGGCATCATCAAGCCGGCGCTCAATCCCGATCGCCCCTTGCGCCACGGCGGGCAGCATATCTTCGGTTTCAATCGCACATTGGGCCATATGGGCCATGCCAAGCCGATTCAGGCCAGCCATGGCAAGAAAGGTAGCAACAGCCACGCCATCTTGCAGCTTTTTCATCCGCGTCTGCACATTGCCGCGAAATTCGACCAGCTGCAGATCGGGACGTTTCAAGCGCAATTGCGCACGACGCCGCAAGCTGGACGACCCGACGACCGCGCCTTGCGGCAGATAGGCCAGACGGGCAACGGTGGGCGAAACAAAGGCATCGCGCACATCTTCGCGCGCCAAATAGCAATCAAGGATCAGCCCATCCGGCTGCATCGTGGGCATGTCTTTCATCGAATGCACCGCGATGTCGATGCCGCCATCCAGCAGCGCCTCCTCGATCTCACGCGTGAACAGACCTTTGCCGCCGATATCTTTCAGCGCCTTGTCAAGGATCTGGTCACCCATCACCTTGATAACGCAGATTTCAAACGCATCTTCCGGCAGCGAAAACGCCACCATCAGGCTGCGCCGAACCTCATGCGCCTGCCACAGGGCAAGCGGTGAGCCTCGGGTTCCGATCTTGAGGGGTTGGGCGGGTGAGGGTAGTTTTTGCGTCATGCGCACAGGCATACTACTGTCATCTTTGCCTGACAACTCTTGACAACGCGGGGCGCACATCGGACCCATGGGGCAAAGGAGCCTTACATGACCGAAAAGACCATCCTCCGCGCGCTTGCCGGCAAAATCCTTCCCACCCCGCCGATCTGGATGATGCGTCAGGCCGGTCGGTATTTGCCCGAGTACCGTGCCACACGCGCGCAGGCAGGCGACTTTTTGTCGCTGTGCTACAATCCTGATCTGGCCGCCGAGGTGACGTTGCAACCGATCCGCCGCTTTGGCTTTGATGCGGCGATTCTGTTTGCCGATATTCTACTGCTGCCGCAGGCGCTGGGGCCAAAGCTGTGGTTTGTCGAGGGCGAAGGCCCGCGCATGGAAACCACCACCACGATGGATCAGGTGCGGGCGCTGAAGTCAAAGGATCTGATCCATGACACGCTGTCGCCAGTCTATGAAACGGTGAAGATTTTGGCGCGCGAATTGCCGCCCCAGACCACGCTGATCGGCTTTGCCGGAGCGCCGTGGACGGTGGCCACCTATATGATAGCGGGGCGCGGATCGAAAGATCAGGGCGCGGCCCATGCGCTGAAAACGGCGGACCGGGCAACCTTTGTGGCGCTGATCGACATCATCACCGAGGCAACGGTGGATTATCTGTCGGAACAGGTGAAAGCCGGGGCCGAGGTGGTAAAGCTATTCGATTCATGGGCGGGCAGCCTGAAAGGTGATGATTTCGTTGATTTTGCCCTGAAACCTGCCGCGCGCATCATCTCCGCGCTGAAAGCCCTGCACCCCGGCCTACCGGTCATCGCCTTCCCGCGTGAGGCTGGGGACGGCTATATCGGCTTTGGTGCGGCGGTGGGGGCCGATTGTGTTGCGATCGACAACTCGGTAACGCCGGAATGGGCAGCCGCGCATGTGCAGCCTGGTGGTTGCGTGCAGGGCAACCTGTCGCCGGTGCATATGGTGTCGGGCGGTGAAGATCTGGTGCGTGAAACTCGGCGGGTGGTGACTGCTTTCCGCAAGGGGCCGCATATCTTCAACCTTGGGCACGGGATCACGCCCGATGCGAACCCCGACAATGTGGCGCTGATGATTGAAACGGTGCGCAGCGCCTGAGGTTGGGGCGGGGTGAACCCCGCCCTACACATTGGTCTGGCGGGGCAGCATTGCCTGATCACTGATGTGCCGCGCCCAAGCTTGGGTAGGGCGGGGTTCACCCCGCCGCCCGATCAGTCGTCGGCCAGCAGCGCCTTCCAGATCAGCGCACCAATGGCAGCCCCCGCAAGCGGAGCGAGCCAGAACAGCCAAAGCTGCGCCAGCGCCGGGCCATCAGCAAACAGCGCCACGCCAGTCGAACGGGCCGGGTTGACCGATGTATTGGTGACCGGGATCGACACAAGGTGGATCAGCGTCAGCCCAAGGCCGATGGCGATGGGCGCAAAGCCCGCCGGAACGCCTTTGGCCGTGGCCCCCAGAATGACGATCAGGAACATCGCCGTCATCACCACCTCGGTCACCAGCGCCGCTGTCAGGCTGAACCCACCGGGCGAAGCCGCGCCATAGCCGTTTGACGCAAAGCCGCCCACACCGGCAAAATCACCCTTGCCCGAGACAATCGCATACAAGACCAGCGCCGCCAGCACGGCGCCTGCCACCTGTGCCGCCCAATAGGCTGGCAGATGTTTCATCTCGAACCGGCCCGCAAGCGCAAGGCCCAGACTGACGGCAGGGTTGAAATGCCCGCCCGAGATGCCGCCCACTGCATAGGCCATGGTCAGTACGGTCAGACCAAAGGCCAGCGACACCCCCAAAAGGCCGATGCCGACATCGGGAAACCCAGCAGCCAGAACGGCGCTTCCGCAACCGCCCAGCACCAGCCAGAATGTGCCGATCAATTCGGCGGAAAGTCGTTTCTTCATACTCGTAACTCCCTGACGTTGGGCTGGACAGCTCATTTCAACGGCACGCAAACGCCCGCATGTCGCAAGACATACAGGCGCAATTCACCGATCGCCAAGGCGTTTCAAACCAGATCAGTGGGGGAAAATTTCACCAAAAACGTCATGCAACGCGGTGATGGCCTGCTCTGCATCTTCGGTGTGCGGGCCGATACGGATGGCGACAACCCCCGCCCAGCCAAAGCTGGCGACATGTTCGGGGCGGATCGTGACCGTCAGGCCCTTGGCATCGAGGGTGATGCTTTGCACGGCGTCATCCGCGCCGAAATCTTCGTCATTCACGGCAAACCAGACCGGTCCACCCGAAATCGGCTGGCGGAACAAGGCATAGGGTTCGTCTTCTTCCTCGCCTTGGGCAAAGCCTATGAACAGCATGCCGTCTTCGTCATCTTCGACAACCGAGGCATAGGCGGCGTGGATGGTGATATCAGCCGTTGGGGCGTTCATTGGGGTTACGTCCTTGTGAAAAGCCAGATCGCGACCGCGACCAGTGCTAGCGCCATGATGCGCCGGGTTAGCCTGACGCGGGGGCCATCTGCAAGCCATCCTGTCGCAGTGCCTGCAGCGGTGACGATGCTGGCGTGAACCAGTGTGGCGGCAAGAACATAGGTGAAGGACAGGACCGACACCTCGGCAAAGCGGGCGGTGGGCGACAGAAAACCGGGCAGAACGGTAACGTAGAACACTGCCGCCTTGGGGTTCAGCAGATTGGTGATCACCCCGCGCCGGAATTGCGCAACCGCCGTGGCCCCCGGCCCGGCGTGAGCCTCGTCAGCCTCGGCCCCGCGCCATGTATCCCACGCGATATAAAGCAGATAAGCGACCCCAGCCCAGCGCAGGGTCTGATAGGCCATGGGCTGCGCCTGCAACAAAGCGGCAAGGCCAAGCGCCGCCAGAAGCCCGATCACCGCAAGCCCAAGCGAGACGCCCGCCACCGCAGCATAGCCCAAACGGCGGCCTTCGGTCGCAGCCAAAAGCGCCAGCCATGCCATGTTCGGCCCCGGTGTCAGCTCGACCAACAGGGAGGTCAGGGCAAAGGCGGGAAGGTGGCTCAGGTCCACTTGGCGATGGGCGGCAGGCTCATCAGCACGGCATTGGCGTCATGCCCGGTTTCCAGCCCGAATTTGGTGCCCCGGTCATAGACAAGGTTGTATTCGGCATAAAGCCCGCGGTGGATCAGCTGTGCCTCGCGGTCGGCGTCGGACCACGGGGTTGCGATCCGGCGTTCGGTCAGCGGGACAAAAGCGGGCAGAAAGGCCGAGCCGACGTCTTGGGTAAAGGCGAAATCCGCCTCCCACGAATCGGCATCTGTGGCACCGGTGTTCAGGTCATCGTAGAAGATGCCGCCCACACCACGGGCGCGGCCCCGGTGCGGCACAAAGAAATACTCATCGGCCCAGGCCTTGAACCTGGGGTAATAGGCCGGGTCGTGCGCCTCGCAGGCGCGTTGCATCTCGGCATGGAAATGTGCGGTGTCTTCGGCATATTCCAGCGCCGGGTTCAGGTCTGCGCCGCCGCCAAACCACCACGCATGGGGTGTCCAGAACATGCGGGTGTTCATGTGGACCGCCGGGCAATGCGGGTTGACCATATGGGCGACAAGGCTGATGCCCGACGCCCAGAAACGCGGATCGCGGTCCATGCCGGGCACGCCACGCGCGGCCATCGCCTTTTGCGCACGCTCACCCAAGGTGCCATGAACCTCGGACACGTTGACGCCGATTTTCTCGAACACGCGGCCACCGCGCATCACGCTCATCAAGCCACCGCCGCCATCAGCGCGGGTGGTGGGCGTGACCTCAAATCGGCCAGGTGTTCCGGTGCCGTGGGCATCTTCAAGCGCCTCGAAAGACTGGACGATCCGGTCGCGCAACGTGCGGAACCATGCCGCAGCGCGGGTCTTTCGGGCGTCGAATTGGTCGGACATTGCTTGCTCCCCAAAGCTTGTTACCCTTGCCTAGCAAAAGCGGCGGCGCGCGCCAACATGGCATTTGTCGCAGGGCATGGCTATGGTGGGAAAGTACAAAGATCGGGAGGATTTCATGCGCCGCACACTGGTCGTTTTGCTACTGCTCACCGCTTGTGGCACCCCGCAAGAACGCTGCATCGCGCGTGAGACGCGGGATATCCGGGTGTTGGACCGGCTGATCGTGGAGAGTGAGGGCAACCTGCAGCGCGGCTATGCTCTTGAGGAAGTTGTGACGTATCGTGACCGTTGGGTGCAATGCCCGGCTGTCCGGCCCGAACTGGTCGAAGGTCAACCTGCCCCGCCGCCCCCTCCTCCACAACTGTGCTTGCGCGAAGTGCGCGAGACGCAAACACAACCCAAGGCAATTGATCTGCGGGCAGAGGCGCAAAAGCTGGCCTCGATGAAGGAAAAGCGCGCGGCACAGATGCGCGCGGCAGGGCCAGCCATTGCGCAATGCAAGGCCGAGTTTCCGCAGTAGCGCTCAGTAGGCCGGGATCACCACGCGGTCAAGCAGGCCGCGACCGCCATCAACGCGCAACACCTGACCGGTCATAAAGCCCGAAGCGTCAGAGGCAAGAAACTGCATGACTTCGGCGAGCTCATCCGGGGCGGCGATACGGCCCAGCGGTGTGCCGTCAATGATAGCATCGCGCCAGTCCGGGGTGTCTTTCAGCGCGGCTTTCAGACTCGCGCTCATTACCGATCCAAAGGCTACGGCATTCACCCGGATGCGCTTTGGAGCAAGTGCCACCGCCAAGGATCGAGTCATCTGATCAACCGCAGCAGAGGCCATCGAATAGCCCAGCAAATCGGGCTGCGTCTGGCACCCTGCGATTGACGACACATTGATGATCGCACCGATAAGATCTTCTTCGCTGGCTGCCTTTTCCGCCTGATGAATCATACGCTTGGCGGTCATCTGCGACAGTCGCAGACTGGTCATCACATTTTCCTGCCACAGCATCTCAACCGCATCATCTTCGGCATTCAGCGGGTCTGAAATGGCCATGCGCCGGCTGGCGTTGACCAGAATATCAACCCGGTCAAAGGCGTCGATTGTGGCCGACAGCAGGTTGGCGATGGTCAGCTTTTCACGCAGATCGCCGGTGAACATACGCACCGATCCTTCGGCGCGCGCCTCGGTGCCCAGTTCGGCGTCAAGGCAGGTCTCGTCGATATCGACGAACATCACATTGGCACCCTTGGCCTGAAAATGGCGGGCGACGGCAAGCCCGATGCCCTTTGCCGCGCCGGTCACGATGGCGGTCTTGCCTGCGATGGAAAGGGACATGGAATCCTCGGGGTTGGGAAGGGTCTAGCGCTTGCGAACCGGATGGCTGGCGCGCGTCAGCCTAAAGGCCGGATCGCTGCCGACATCTTCGACCTGACGGAACACCGTTGTCAGGGGCTGATGATAGGGCAAGTGGCGGTTGGCGACCAGCCATAGTGTGCCATCTGGCACCAGCATCGATGCCGCCGCGCGCAAGAATGCCACGCCAAGTGCCGGGTCAGCATCACGCCCGGCGTGAAAGGGCGGGTTCATCACAACGCTATGCGCCGGGCGGATCGGTTTGAATGTGCGGGCATCCGCCCAGTGAAAGCGGGCGCGGGCGTCTTCGACATTCACTTGCGCGCAATCCAACGCGTCCTGCTCTGCCTCGACCAGATCAAGCTCTGCGACGGAAGATCGGCTCAGGATCGCATGCGACAGATATCCCCACCCTGCGCCAAGGTCGATCACGCGGGCCCCCAGCTTTTCCGGCAGGGCCTGCGCCAGCAAAACCGATCCACGGTCGGGTGCGTCGGCGGAAAACATCCCCGGCAGGGTCTGAAAGCCACCGTCGATCAGCCGGGGCCGGGCATCCCAGCCCGGCAGTTCCGCCCCGGCTTGCAACACAAAAATCTTGCCATGCGCCTTTGACAACGGGCCCGACATGGTCAGCCCCATGTCGCGGCAATCTTTCAGAATGCTGTCGATACCATCCGTTTTCTGGCCATCAACCGCGACCGGACCGCCTGGCGTCACTTCGACCATAGCGCGCGAGATCAGCGCGCGGGCGGCTTCGCGTGACCGGGGCAGGCAAACGATGGCCGCCGCATAGGGCGGGCCTTCGGCACCCTGATAGCCACGGGCGGCAAACCATTCGGCATCGGGACGAAAGCCAGTGGCGACATGGACCCGCGCAATGGAAATACTGGACAGATCATCGCCTTCGCGCGGGCGATAGATCACCACGGGGCCTTCGGGCGGCAGAACAAGCGCACCGCTTTCCAGTGCGAAATCTAGGCGGGTTGAGCGCATAGGCTGGCGGAATAGGCGCGCGGCCTACTCCTTCTCCATCGTACATTGAAGGGGGTGCTGATGACGGCGGGCAAAATCCATCACTTGTGCCACCTTGGTTTCGGCCACCTCATGCGAGAAGACCCCGACAACGGCAAGGCCCTTTTTGTGGACGGTCAACATGATATCAAACGACTGCGCATGGTTGAGACCAAAAAACCGTTCCAGCACATGCACAACGAATTCCATCGGTGTGTAATCATCGTTCAGCAACATCACCTTATACATTGGCGGGCGCTGGGTGCGGGTCTTGGTTTTGGTCAGCAGCCCTGCGTCATTACCCGGCCCATCGGTCTTGTCAGACATGGAATGGGGAAACTGGATCACGAGCGGCGCCTCATGCAAAGAGATTCGGATACTTGGGTTCAGCGCGCAATATAGAGGTTTTTGGCCGTGGGGAAAGGGCGTCACCCACAGTGATTGCGACAAAGAGGTAAAGCAGGCATTAAGACTGCCAGATGGAGGCCCCAATGACCCTGACCACGATTGGTTTTGATGCAGATGATACGCTCTGGCAAAACGAGGCGTTTTTTCGGCTGACCCAAGAACGGTTTACCGCACTTCTGGCGGAATACGCCGATCACGACCACTTGCACGACCGGCTTTTGGCGGCAGAACGGCGCAATCTGGGCCATTACGGCTTTGGGGTTAAGGGCTTTGTCCTGTCGATGATCGAAACCGCGATCGAGGTGACGGACGGTCGGGTGCCTGCCTCGGTGATCAGTGAGCTGATGGCGGCAGGCCGCGACATGCTGCGCCACCCGATAGAGCTACTGCCCCATGCGCGTGAAGCGGTAGAGACACTTTCCGCTGATCATCATGTGTTGCTGATTACCAAGGGCGACCTGCTGGATCAGGAACGAAAGCTGGCGCAATCTGGCTTGGGCGATCTGTTTGACGGGGTCGAGATCGTGTCGGACAAGACCCCGCCTGTTTACGCTGCGATTTTTGCCCGGCATGGGACGCAGGCTGCACAGGCGATGATGGTGGGGAACTCATTGAAATCTGATGTGCTGCCGGTACTGGATGTCGGCGGCTGGGGGGTGCATGTGCCGCATGGCCTTACATGGGCACTGGAGCATGCCGAACCACCGACCGGCCACCAGCGGTTTCATCAGTTAGCCGATCTGGCCGCATTGCCTGATCTGGTGGCAGTTTTGCGCGGAGACCACTAAACCTAGGGAGCACCGCTAAAGGCCCGCCGGATTTATCACAACATGAGGATAAACGACAAAGCCATTGAATTTCCGGGGTTTTGCGGAATCAGATGCTGTGCTAGCTTTGTTCCAAATCACGCCCCACAAAACAATCGGGGCGGGCCGAGGCAGAGTAAGGAACTTCATCGTGACAACGCTTATGGGGCGATTTGCCCGCAATTTCGTTTGTCTGGTGGCATTTATCGTGGTGGCGGCTTGTTCGTCCCCGCAGCCGTCAGGTGCAGCACCCTATGCAGCAATTGTGCAGGACGCCCGCACGGGTGAAATTCTGCACGCCGAGAATGCCGATACACGGCTGCACCCGGCCTCACTCACCAAAATGCTGACACTGTACATCACCTTTGAGGAAATTCAGCGCGGCCGGCTGAGCCTTGATACCCTTGTTACTGTAACTGCCAGCGCTGCAGCCAAACCGCCATCGCGTCTGGGTCTGCGGGCCGGACAAAAAGTGGCGGTGCGTTATCTGATCCGGGCGGCAGCAATCAAGTCGGCAAATGATGCCGCCTCGGCTTTGGGCGATCACATCGGCGGAAATGAGGCAGGCTTCGCACGCCGCATGGATGCGACGGCAAAGGCACTGGGAATGCGCAATTCCACGTTCAAGAACGCAAACGGGCTGACAGCGAATGGACATTTGTCCACAGCGCGGGACATGAACACGCTTGGGCGGCGGTTGTTCTATGATTTCCCCCAATATTACAACATCTTCTCTCGTCGCTCGACCGATGCAGGCATCGCCGAGGTGCGCAACACCAACAGCCGTTTTCTGGATGCCTACAGAGGCGCTGACGGGATCAAGACCGGCTTTACCAACGCCGCAGGGTTCAACCTGACCGCATCGGCAGAACGGGGCAATGTGCGGATTATTGCGACCGTATTCGGCGGGGCCTCGACCGCGGCGCGCAATGCCAAAATTGCGCAGCTTCTGGACGTTGGGTTCCAAAAGGCTCCGGCCAATGCGCCAACCACCGTGCCACAGGCACCAACCTATTCGGCCGATGTCGAAGCGGCGCTGATGGCACAGGCTGATCCGCTGCCCGAAGTTGTGGGCGGGGCGGGCAAGACCATTCGACTGCAAATGGCGGTGGCGAAATCTCCACGCCCGGTCACACGGCCAGACGCAGGCAAGGTTGCCGCAGCCGAAGTGGCCGTGGCCGCCATCGAGGACAGCATCGCCGCCGCACTGGCCGAAGCCGTGGCTGAACCACCACCACCCGGCACGCTGGACGCACAAGCCGTTGCCATAGCTCAAGGCACGCCCATGGTGGAACAACCCTCCATCTCCGCCCCACCAGCCCGGCCAGAGACGCTGATCGCCGAAGTTGCCGCAGAACCCGAAGCGCCCGCCGAGGTAATCATCGCCGCTGCGCCCGAGGCCGGAACGCCGGAGGCGCAAGCCGTGGCTCTGGCGGCCGAGCCAACATTGGATGCGCAGGCCGCGCAATTTGCTGCCATACCAGATGATGAGTTGACCGTGACAGAACCGATGCAGGTGGCCGCGATGATCGCCCCTGTCGCCCCCCAAGCGCCTGCTACGCCAAAACGCAATGCGCCGATCTTTGACCGCGTTGCCGATGCACCACAGGCGCGCGCGGTAGATGAGCCGGTGGTGATCCAGCTTTCCACTTCGAATGCGCGCCATTGGGGCGTGACTCTGGGCCGCTTCAACTCGCGGTCCGAAGCAGAGCGGTTGCTCTTGAAAACCCAACTGGCCGAAAGTGCGACCCTGAACGACGGTTTGCGCAAAGTGGTGCAGCGCGGCGGCGGCTTTGAGGCCAACTTTATGGGGCTGACGCAGGATCAGGCCGATCTGGCCTGTCGGCGGCTTCAGGCCCGTGCGGTCCAATGCTTTGCGATGGGGCCCTGAGGCCATGGGCGGGATGGTATTTGCCCCCCCTGCCCCGGCCTCGGTCGCCGTTTCCGGCACCTTTGACCGCTTTCCGGTGCGCCGGATCTTTTGTGTCGGGCGCAACTATGCCGACCACGCCCGCGAGATGGGCCATGATCCAAACGCCGAGCCGCCGTTTTTCTTTACCAAGCCTGCCGATGCGCTGGTGCCGGATGGCAGCACGATTCCCTATCCCCCCGCCACCGCCGATTTCCACCACGAGGCCGAACTGGTGGTGGCCATCGGAAAGTCTGGGTTCATGGTTTCCGAAGATCAGGCCGAGACGCTGATCTGGGGCTATGCCGCAGGCAATGATCTGACGCGCCGCGATATGCAGGCCGAAGCCAAAGCCGCCCGCCGCCCTTGGGACATGGCCAAGGGCTTTGACCGATCTGCCGTGGTGGGCGCTTTGCGGCCCGGTCCGGTGGACAAGGCAGCGATGATCCGCTGCATTGTGGATGATGACGTAAAGCAAGAGGCGCGGCTGTCTGACATGATCTGGTCGGTGCCTGCCGTGATTGCGCACCTGTCACGGCTGGTCGAACTGGCCCCCGGCGATCTGATCATGACCGGCACCCCTGCCGGGGTTGGCCCGCTAAGCCGAGGACAGATCTGCGCCGTCACGATTGACGGCTTGGGCCCGGCCAAGGTCACCATCGCCTAAGGCTTAGGCTTGTCATCATAATCCTTGGTCAGAATGCGGTTGGCGTCCCCCTCGGGGTCGTCAAATTGTTTGGTGCGCATCGCCCAGAAAAAGGCGGCAAGCCCCAATCCGCCAAGGATCAACGACACCGGGATCAGCAGTCCAAGAATTTCCATTATTTCAACCTGAGCGCATTAAGCGAAACGGTGATCGACGACAGCGACATCGCCAGCGCCGCTGCAAGCGGCGTTGCAAGACCGACCAGTGCCAGCGGGACGGCGACAACGTTGTAAAGCGCCGAAATCCCGAAGTTTTCCTGGATGCGCTTGGTCGATTGGCCTGCGATACGGACGGCGTCGGCAATCGGGGCCATGTCCTGGCCCAGCAGCACGATATCGGACGCAACGCGCGCGGCATCCAGCGCCGAGGCGGGTGAGATCGACACATGGGCCGAGGCCAGCGCTGCCGTGTCGTTCAGCCCGTCGCCCACCATCAGCACCTTATGCCCTGCGGCGGTCAACTGGGCCACGGCCTGCGCCTTTTCGGCGGGCAGGGCACCTGCTGTCCAGTCCGAAATGCCAAGCCGGTCGGCCAGCTCACGCACCGCGCCGGGGGCGTCACCCGAGATCAGCTTGATGTCTTTTCCTTGGGCTTTGAGCGCGGCAACCGCGATTTCCGCACCGGGTCGCAGGCGATCCGCAAAGGTAAAGGCGCGCGGGGTGCGGGTGCCGGTGCAAAGATAGGTGGCGGTCACATCCAGCCCCTGCCCGCCACACCATTCGGCGCGGCCAAGGCGCACGCGGGTGCCTTTCCACAGCCCCTCGATACCGTAGCCCGGCACTTCGCGGATGTCTTCAACCCGTTCGGGGCGCACGCCTGCGGTGCGGGCGGCATCGGCCAGCGCCATAGCAAGCGGGTGGGACGAGGCCCCGGCAAGGGCATAGGCCACCTCAAGTGAGGCGCGCGGATGGGTGCCCAGATTGGTCGGTTCAGGCGCGCCCATGGTCAGGGTGCCGGTCTTGTCGAAAACCACGGTATCCACCTCGGCCAGACGTTCCAGCGCGGTGCCTTGCTTGATCAGCAGCCCCTTGCGGAATAGCCGCCCGCTTGCCGATGTAACCACGGCGGGCACGGCAAGGCCAAGGGCGCAAGGGCAAGTGATGATCAGCACTGCAGCAGAGATGTTGATTGCATAGCGCAGATCGCCACCGGTTTTCCACATCCAGAAGCCGAAGGCGGCGAAGGACAGGATATGCACGAGTGGCGAGTACAGCGCTGCCGCGCGTTCGGCGAGGCTGGTGTATTTGGTGCGGGCGGATTCGGCGACGGCCACCAGATCAGCCATGCGGTGCAAGCTGCTGTCTTTGCCCGCAGCGGTGACACGCAGGGTCAACGGGCCGGTCAGGTTCACCTCACCCGCCGAAACCGCTGTGCCGATACCGGCGTAAACAGGCAGCGATTCTCCGGTCAGAAGCGAGCGGTCGAGTTCAGACGTGCCATCCGTCACCACACCATCGACCGGCATCCGTCCACCGGGGCGCACGCGGACCAGATCGCCGACGACAACTTCGGTGATGCTGACCACCTCTTCGGCGCCATCACGCAAAACGGTCGCGCGCGGCACTTCAAGCGCGGCGAGTTCTTCGGCAGCAGATCGGGCCACCGCGCGGGTACGGTGATCAAGATAGCGCCCCAGAAGCAGAAAGAAGGTGAGCATGACTGCGGCATCGAAATAAGCGTGACGCCCGGACATCCACGTTTCAAACAGGGAAATTGACGAGGCAAGGATCAGCGCAAGGCTGATCGGCACATCCATACCCAGACGCCCCGCGCGCAGGGACCGCCATGCTGATTTGAAAAACGGCTGGCCGGAAAAGATGACCGTTGGCAGGGCAATGATGGCAGAAATCCAATGGAACATGTCGCGCGTGGCATCTTCCGCCCCCGACCAGACGGCGACCGACAGCAGCATGATGTTCATCATCGAAAAGAACGCCACGCCCAGCCGCATCAAAAGGTCACGGCCTTGACGGTCGGTTTCGGTGCTGGACAGAAGTCCGGGGTCCAGTTCATGCGCCTCATAGCCCGCGCTGGCGGCGGCGGCGATCAGAGTTTGCGCGGTAACGTTTGGATCAGCCTCGACGCTGATGCGTTTCAGGGTCAGGTTCAACCGGGCCGAGTTAACGCCCGGCACGGCGGTCATGGCATGTTCAAGGGTCGAGATGCAAACGGCGCAATGGGCTAGCGGCACCGACAGCATCAGCCGGGCGCTGGTCGGCTGTGCCATTTGGGCCAGACGCTCAGCCGATGGGGCGGCAACACACGCCGGACAGGCCGAAAGGCTTGCACGCATCGGTTCGTTCTGGTCGAGAGGACCTGCGGCAAGCGTCATTGTCCTAGCCCTTTACCGTAATGCCGACCCGTTGCGAAAACAGCGTGCCATCAGCAGCGCGGGCATCGACGCGAAGCAGCCATTTTCCCGGTTCCAGATTGATTGGCGCGGTCCATAGGCCTGCCGCATTTACGAACTCTGGCGTCTGATCATCGCGCGCGATCGTCGATCGACCCACCAGAACCGAAAGGTCAGTCAGCATTGCGGGCTGACCATTGGCATCGGTAAAGGCAAGATAGAGCCTGCCTTCGGCGTTGTCGTAATCCGGCGTCATGGTCCAGCCAAGGTCTTTTTGCGCGGCCCTGATGGTGTCAAATTGCTGGCTTGCAACGTACGAGTTTTTAACCTCCAGCCCCGGAAAAGTGCTGACAGCCTTGTAAGCCATCAGGAAATTGACCGCGATGATGACACCAAAAAAGCTGACCATAGTGATGGCCATTTTGCGACCTGTGAATTCCGACATCTATTCTACCTTTCCGTTGAACACGGTATCATGATGGACCCGGTTCGTCGTGCCCAGTTCTTCAAACCACAGCCGGATCTGGGTGCGGTCTGTGGTGGCGGGCTGTGATCCGCGCGGGGCATTTAGATAGACCCGCTGCGACAGAGTTTCATTGGCGTTCACGTTCACCGACAGGCCCGACAGGCCTTCCAGTTCCGCCACCAGACCAGAGTCGAAAGGAACAGAGATGGTGAACACCGCATCCGCCCCCTGCTTGTTGCGCAGACGCACGTCATAAGCGTTGCGGATCGTGCCATCCGACAGCGTGACAAACGTCGGGTTGCGGACCGGGGTCACGTTGACATCAATCGGCGATCGCAGGAACAGCGCCACAATCAGACCAATACCCACCCCGGCCCAAAGCACAGTGTAAAGAATGGTGCGCGGGCGGAACACATGTTTCCAGACCGACTTCGGCGCGGCCCCGGCGCGCTCTGCAGTTTCATCTGTCAGCGCCAGATAGCCGATCAGATCACGCGGGCGGCCAATCTTGTCCATCGTGTCATTGCACGCGTCGATGCACAGCCCGCAGGTGATACAAGCCAATTGCTGGCCGTCGCGGATATCGATGCCCATTGGGCAGACATTGACACAGGCCATACAGTCGATGCAATCACCCTGCCCTTCGGCAATCGCGCCTTTGTGCAGCTTGCCGCGCGGCTCTCCGCGCCAGTCGCGGTAGGCGATGGTCAGGGTATCTTCGTCCATCATCGCGGCCTGAATGCGCGGCCATGGGCAGGCATAGATGCAGATCTGTTCCCGTGCGAAGCCGCCAAAGGCAAAGGTGGTTCCGGTCAGGATCAGGATGGTAAGATAGGCGACAGCGCTTGCCTGTCCGGTAAACAGATTGACCAGCAGGGTGGGCGCATCGGTGAAGTAAAAGACCCAGGCCCCGCCCGTTGCCATGGCAATCAGGAACCACGCCGACCATTTCACGGCGTTCTTGCGGATCTTCTCGGCGTTCCATTTCTGGCGGTGCAGGCGGATGCGGGCGTTGCGGTCGCCCTCCACCCAGCGTTCGACCAGAATGAACAGATCCGTCCAGACGGTTTGCGGGCAGGCATAGCCGCACCAGACCCGCCCGGCAGCAGAGGTAAACAGAAACAGACCAAGCCCCGCCATGACCAAAAGACCGGCGACGAAGTAGAATTCGTGCGGCCAGATTTCGATCATGAAGAAAAAGAACCGCCGGTGCGCCAGATCAAGAAGCACCGCCTGATCGGGCAGGCTGGGGCCCCGGTCCCAACGGATCCATGGCGTTATATAGTAAATGCCAAGCATCAGCCCCAGCAGCCACCATTTCAGGCTGCGGAACTTGCCATAGACCCGGCGCGGAAAGATGGGCTCGCGCGCTGCGTAAAGGCTGGGGGGCTCGGTGGCTTCTGGGGTGCTCACGAAGTGGCTCCGATCTTGGGCTTATTCAGGTCTTCCTACGCCGGGGCGTCTGGCAAGACATTGACCTGTATCAAAATGCGCGTCGCAGATGCAGGTTTCGATGTGGCAGATAACCGCGGAAGGCCATAAAACGCCGATAAATCGTAGAGGATAGGAGTGATTTAAAGCCGCATCAGGTCTGATGCGGCCGGGCAAAGTGGTCTGGCGCATCGGCGCAAATGGAATATCCCCGGACAAGACGACGCTGTCCGGGGCGTGTTTTGTTACTGACCACCACCGCGGCTGTGGACATACAGCGCCACGGCCCGGATTTCATCCTCGGTCAGCTTGTCGTTCCATCCGGGCATCACGCCAAAGCGGGCGTTGACAACCGAATAGGTGATCGCATCGCGCGAGCCGCCATAAAGCCAGATCGCATCGGCCAGATTGGGTGCGCCCTGATTGATATCACCCGAGCCGTCTTCCATATGGCAGGCAGAGCAGTTGTCCAGATAGACCTCCTCACCCGCGGCTGCGAGCGCAGCATCGTAGTCTTGCCCGGAAAGCTTCAGAACGTATTCCACAACCTCTGAAATCTGGGGCTTTTCAAGGATCTCATCCGCGCCAAACCGCGGCATTTCGGAATAACGCGCCTCGGGGTGGGTAGTGTTGCGGATGCCGTGGGTGATCGTGAACTGAATGTTCTCGACATCACCGCCCCAGAGCCAGTCATCATCCAGCAGGCTGGGATAGCCCTTGCCCTCGATCCCGTTTGCACCCGAGCCGTGGCAGGTGGTGCAATTGGTGCGGAATACGGCGGCCCCAGCGTTCTGGGCAAAGGACATCAGTTCAGGGTCTTGCGACACTGTTGACATATCCGCCTCGACCAGACGGCCCTTGATCGCGCTGTTCGCGTCGTCGAACTGCTTGATCTCGGCTGCCACATCGCCGCGGGTGGAGTGCCCTAGCAGGCCCGGTGTGGCCCCCTTGATCATCGGCCAGGCCGGATAGGCGATGGTGTAGCCGATGCCCCAGACGATGGTGGCATAGAACACCCAGACCCACCAGCGCGGCATCGGGTTATCGTATTCTTCGATCCCGTCCCAGATATGGCCAGTGGTCGGAACATCCGTCGGCTTTTGAGTTACTTTTTTGGCGCACATGGTGTCACGCCTCCTTTACGTGGGGCTTGGGCGTTTCCGCTTCGGCGGGTTTTTTGTCGTTGCGAAAGATGGAGTTGGCCACTTCGTCATGCACCTTGCTGCTGCCTGGGCGAAAAGCCCAGACCACGACGCCAAGGAAGATCAAAAACAACGACAACAAGGCCCAACTATCGGCGAACTGACGCAAAAAGCTGTAGGTTTCCATTCTGCCCCCCTTATCGGCTGGCGTCGGGCGTGAAGGTCGAGAAATCGACCATCGTGCCAAGGACTTGCATATAGGCGATCAGCGCGTCCGCTTCGGTCAGTTGTGGCTGGCCGTCAAAGTTGCGAACGTTCACATCGGCACCGTTGGGCACCGCCGCCGCGCCATAGCGCGATTGCAGGCCAGAGGAATCGCTGTTCGGATCGGCCTGCGCGGCAAAGTCGGCCCGCGCATTTTCGATCATATCGCTGGTGTAAGGCACGCCGACAAAGGCGTGGGTTTTGACCACGCTTTCGATGTATCTCCCGTCAATCTCACGGTTGAACAGGAAACCATAGGGCGGCATCACCGATTCCGGCACCACCGATTTGGCATCCATGAAGTGATCCTGGTGCCATTCGTCGGAATAACGCCCGCCCACCCGGGCCAGATCCGGCCCGGTGCGTTTTGACCCCCATTGGAACGGATGGTCATACATCGATTCCGCTGCAAGGCTGTAGTGGCCATAGCGTTCAACCTCGTCCCGCATCGGGCGGATCATCTGGCTGTGGCAGCCATAGCAGCCTTCACGGATGTAGATGTCGCGCCCGGCCAGTTCCAGAGGCGTGTAGGGGCGAACCCCCTCGACCTTTTCGATCGTGTTCTCAAGATAGAACAGCGGAACGATCTGGACCAGACCACCGATAGACACAACCAACAGGCTGAGGACCATCAAAAGCGTGGCATGGGTTTCGATTGCTTTGTGTTTGTCAAGAATTGCCATTGTCCTGCCCTCCGATCATTCAGCAGGAACAGCCGCATGTGTCGTCACCCTTGAGGGCAGCGCACGCACGGTCATCCACAGGTTATAGCACATGATGATTGCCCCACCGAGGAACAGCAGGCCCCCCAGCATACGCACCACATACATCGGGTATTTCGCGGAAACGGTATCAGCGAAAGCGTTCACCAGATAGCCGTTGGCATCGACTTCGCGCCACATCAGGCCTTCCATGATGCCCGACACCCACATGGCCGATGCGTAAAGCACGATCCCGATGGTGGCGAGCCAGAAGTGCCAGCTAACCAGCGTAAGGCTGTACAACCGTTCGCGGTTCCACAGACGCGGAACCAGGAAGTACAGCGCGCCAAAGGTGATCATGCCGTTCCAGCCCAGCGCGCCGGAGTGGACATGGCCGATGGTCCAGTCGGTATAATGCGACAGCGAGTTCACGGCCTTGATGCTCATCATCGGGCCCTCGAACGTCGACATGCCGTAAAAGCCGATCGACACCACCATCATGCGGATCACCGGGTCGGTGCGCAGCTTGTCCCATGCGCCCGAAAGCGTCATCAGACCGTTGATCATGCCACCCCAGGACGGCATCCACAGGATGATCGAGAACACCATGCCAAGGGTCGAAGCCCAGTCAGGCAGCGCCGTGTAGTGCAGGTGGTGCGGACCAGCCCAGATATACAGGAAGATCAGCGCCCAGAAGTGAATGATCGACAGTTTATAGCTGAACACCGGGCGTTCGGCCTGTTTGGGCACGAAGT
The DNA here is from genome assembly GCF_030684215.1 of Pseudotabrizicola sp. Lineage (GTDB taxonomy): Bacteria > Pseudomonadota > Alphaproteobacteria > Rhodobacterales > Rhodobacteraceae > Pseudotabrizicola. The sequence continues at coordinate 226,895 of NZ_JAUXOV010000070.1, read as the reverse complement.
AATACATCATGCCAAGGAAGCCTGCGGTCAGGAAGAAGCCCACCGCGTTGTGGCCATACCACCACTGGATCATCGCATCCTGCACGCCGCTGGTGACCTGCACCGACTGGCTTGAGAAGACCGACACCGGAATGGCCATGTTGTTGACCAGATGCAGCATGGCGATGGTGATGATAAAGGCCAGATAAAACCAGTTTGCCACGTATATGTGGGGTTCTTTGCGCTTCATCAGCGTGCCGGCAAAGACCGCAAGGAAGGAAACCCAGACCACGGTAATCAGGATATCCACATACCAGACGGGCTCAGCGTATTCCTTGGACTGCGTGGCACCCAGAACATAGCCGGTTGCGGCCAGCACGATCACAAGCTGCCAGCCCCAGAACACGAACCATCCCAGGTTTCCGCCCCACAACCGTACCGCGCTGGTGCGCTGCACGACGTAGAACGCCGACATGATCAGCGCATTGCCACCAAAGGCGAAAATCACCGCGCTGGTGTGCAGCGGGCGCAGACGGCCAAAGTTGCCATATCCCTGCAACGCCTCAAAATTCAGGCCGGGCCAGGCAAGCTGGCTGGCGATGACCACGCCGACCAGAAAGCCGACCACGCCCCAGAACGCGGTTGCAATCACGCCTGCGCGCACCACCCCGTCCATATATTCATTCTTGTTTACGGTCCTCACTTCGCCCGCGCCGCGCAGCACCACCAGAAAGGTGATGCCAGCCGCAAGCATGACAGTGACAGCGTTGACCATATAGGCCAGGTCCCAAGCGTAGTTGGCAGCAATTGCCGCAACCACGGCAATAAGGCCAAGTACGACCAGTTTAAGATAATCCCACATTCGGCGTCCCTTCGTCTTTGGCTGAATCTGCCCCCTCTTTGATTCGGGGAACTGTCCGCGCGCTTTCCGACAGGATTGCTTTTGGGGCAGAGGTCGGCAGGCGGCCTTGATCCATATCAACCAATCGTCTGCTTCTGACTGATAAAGGTCAATGCGGCGTCATTGCGCAGGCGTCATTCTATGATTTCCGGTCCGTGAAGCGAGACAGGGATAGAGGAGGCGACCCATGACCTACAAAACCATCTTTACCGTGGCCACCCAAGCGGAGCATGTGCCCTTGACCATCGCCGCGGCAGCGCGGTTCTGCGCCCAGAACGACGCACATCTGGATGTGCTGGCGCTTGGCGTTGACCGAACGCAAATGGGCTACTCCTACATCGGAACGGGCGCCGTTCTGTTGCAGGTCGCGCAAGAACGCGCCGACAACGATGCCCGCGCACTGGAAGCTGCGGTGAAAGCCGCGGTGGCCGCCGAAGGGCCGGGTCTGCGGGTCAGCACCGAGGCGGCGGTGACCCAGATCGGCGCCATCACAGAAATTGTCGCCCAACGCGCCCGTTTTGCTGATCTGGTCATACTGGCGCGACCTTATGGCACGGATCAGGGAATAGAAGCCGAAGCCGTCGTTGAATCGGCGTTGTTCGAAGGCCGCGCTCCGGTGTTGGTGTTGCCAGAATCAGGGCTGGCAACTGCCACGCCCAAACGGGTCATCGTGGCATGGAACCAAGGGCGTGAAGCGATGGCGGCCGTGCGCGCCGCCCTGCCTTTGTTGAAGCAAGCCGAGCAGGTGACAATCACTGTGGTTGATCCGCCCGTTCATGGGCCGGAACGGTCAGACCCCGGCGGGATGCTGTGTCAGATGCTGGTGCGCCACGGCGTGCACGCCGAAGTATCGGTTCTGGCCCGCACCCTGCCCCGCGTGTCTGACGTGCTGCTGCGCCATGTGCGCGACAGAGACGCCGATTTGCTGGTGATGGGCGCCTATGGCCACTCGCGGTTTCGTCAGGCGATTCTGGGCGGGGCCACCCGAAATATGCTGGAACAGGCAACCGTGCCGGTGTTGATGGCGCATTGACCCAAAAGCCGGCAAAACCCAACAGGCCGGGGGCGTTCAGCCCTCGGCTTCGGGCAGGCTGGGGTCCGCTTCGCAGCGTGCCAGCGGCAGCGCGTCCATCTTGCTGACGCGGTAGACCTCCCCCTCATCCGCAAGGCCGAAATGCCCGGTGACACAGGCGCAGCCATAGCCATAAGATCCGTTGGTTTCGACCCAGTTCGAGGCTACATCAAAGGCGAAGGCCTCTGTGGGCAGGTCCAGCCAGCCTGGCACCTGAGGCCCGCCTTGGGTGGACAAGGCCCATGTGGCGTCACGGTCAGTCAACCAATGATTGCCCGGAGTGGGGTTGGCATACCAACCGCAACGCTTGACGTCCTCCAACAGTCCTGCCTGTGCCGGCAGCGCAACCATCAGGCTCAAGGCCGCTATTTTAAACAAGAAAACCCCCGTCACTGTCATCGCCGGTTTCTTCCATCAAGGCATCAAGCACCGGGATTGTCACCTGACGTTTCCCATCGAGCGTGATGATTCCGTCGCGTTTCAGCGCGCTCATCTGGCGGCTGACCGTTTCCAGCGTCAGGCCAAGGTAATCGGCCATTTCCTCGCGCGTCAGTGGCAGATCAAACGTAATGGCGCCCGCATTGGCGCGGGGCTCTTTCAGGCTCGCATCACGACGGGCAATGATGGCCAAAAGAGATGCAATCTTTTCCCGCGCCGTTTTGCGACCCAAAAGCAACATCCATTCGCGCGCCGCATCCAGTTCGTCCAGCGTCATTTCCAGCAAGCGCTGCGCGATATGCGGTGTGCTGGCCATCAACTCCTCGAACGGTTTGCGCCGGAAACAGCACATCACCAGATCAGTGGTCGCGGTCACATCATAGGCCGCGGCAGACCGCCCCGGACGCCCAACAAAATCAGACGGCAGCAACAGGCCGACCATCTGACGGCGGCCATCTTCCATGGTCTGGGTCAAGGTGGCAATTCCGGTGACCACACTTGCCACAAAGTCCATCTTGTCGCCGGACCAGATCACCGTCTGGCCCGCCTGATAGCTGCGGTAATACTTTATTTGCTCCAGCTGGATCAGCTCATCCTCTTCGCAACGCGCACACACCGCACGATGACGAATGGGGCAATCGCCACAATCCTGGTTCGACGCTCGGATGTCACGGTGGACAGACATGGCCACACTTTCTTCTATTGATCTGCATCAAGGCAGATCTGGTTCTGCTTGGTGAAGATACGGGAATGACATATGAACCGCAACTTGCACGGCTTGGACTCTTTGACGCGCGCGTTCCGCGTTACACAAGCTATCCCACAGCCCCGCATTTTGGCGGGTCCGTAGATCATAGACTGTTCACAGACTGGGTCGAGGCAATTCCAGAGGGATCGGCAATTTCGCTTTATCTGCATGTGCCGTTCTGTCGGCGGCTGTGTTGGTTCTGCGCCTGTCGCACCCAAGGCACAACCAGCGACACGCCCGTAATCGCCTATGCACAGACCTTGCGGACAGAAATTGCGATGTTGCGGCGGCATTTGCCGCGCGGCGTTACACTCTCTCGCTTGCATTGGGGCGGCGGGACGCCAACGCTGTTGACCGCGCCCGAGATGCTACGTCTGGCCGAAGCGGTGTTCGAGACGGTGCCAATGGGCAAAGACGCCGAATTCTCGGTCGAGATCGACCCGAATGAGATCGACGCCGAGCGTTTGGATGCGCTGGCCGCATCCGGGATGAACCGCGCTTCAATCGGGGTACAGGATTTCGATCCGATAATCCAGAAAGCCATCGGGCGCGAACAAAGCTATGAGCTAACGCGTAGCGTAGCCGACATGATTCGCAATCGTGGTGTGGACAGTCTGAATGCCGATATTCTGTATGGCCTGCCGCATCAGACCAAAGCACGCATCTCGGATTCGGTCCAAAAGCTGCTGACACTGACACCGGACCGGGTGGCGCTTTACGGCTATGCCCATGTGCCATGGATGAGCCGCCGCCAGCAGATGATTCCGTCGGACACGATTCCGACCCCGCAAGAACGCTTGCGTCTGTTCGAGACGGCGGCAGAGCTGTTTCGGTGGGACGGCTATGATCAGGTGGGCATCGACCATTTCGCACGGCCAGCCGATGGCATGGCAAAAGCATTGAAAGCGGGCACTTTGCGGCGGAATTTTCAGGGCTACACCGATGACACCGCCCCGGTTCTGATTGGGCTTGGCGCATCGTCGATCAGCCGCTTTCCGCAAGGGTTTGCGCAGAATGCCAGCGGAACCTCAGACTACACCAAAGCAATCCGGGCCGGGCAGTTTTCCACCCATCGCGGCCATGTGTTTGCCGGGGAAGACCAGATGCGTGCCCGGATCATCGAAGCGCTGATGTGCGACTTCCATGTAAACCGGGCCGAGATATTGCGGGACTTTGACTGCACACCAGAGCGGCTGAACGCGTTGCTGCACCACGCGGCAGACGGGTTTGACGGGATGGTCAAGCTGGATGCCACAGGACTTTCCATTCCGCCCGAGGCCCGGCCTCTGGCTCGGATGGTGGCACGGGCCTTTGATGCCTATGACCAGACCAAGGCGCAGCATTCGGCAGCCGTTTAAGAGCGTGGCCCTTACATTGCGTGGTCCCTGCCCTTAGGTTTACGGGCAGGAGACACAACGATGCACCACTTTTCCCTGCTTGATCTTTCCCCAGTGCCCGAGGGCAGCAGCACGGCGCAGGCGCTGGCCAATACGGTGGCGCTGGCGCAACTGGCTGAAGCCTCGGGCTATCACCGCTTTTGGCTGGCCGAGCATCATAACATGCCCGGCATCGCCTCTGCCGCCACGCCGATTGTGATTGGCCATGTCGCGGCGGCGACGCGGACAATCCGGATTGGCGCGGGTGGAATCATGCTGCCCAACCACGCGCCGCTGATCGTGGCCGAACAGTTCGGCACGCTGGAAACCCTGTATCCGGGGCGGATTGATCTGGGGCTTGGCCGGGCACCGGGCACCGATATGGCGACCGCCCGTGCACTGCGCCGCCACATGGCGCCCGAAGACAGCTTCCCACAGGATGTGGTGGAACTGATGACCTATTTCGACACACCCACCGAAGGGGCCGCCGTGCGCGCCATTCCGGGCGAAGGCACCCATGTGCCGGTCTGGATTCTGGGAAGCAGCCTCTATGGCGCGCAATTGGCCGCCTATCTGGGCCTGCCTTACGCCTTTGCATCCCATTTCGCGCCTGCAATGCTGGAGGAGGCGCTGGAAACCTATCGCGCCACCTTCCGCCCGTCGCGGTTCCTTGCGCAGCCCTATGCGATGATGGCGGCGGGAGTTTGCGCCGCAGACACCGATGCCGAGGCGCAATTCCTGCGCACGTCGCAAATGCTGGCCTTTGCCCGGCTGCGCACGGGCAAGCCCGGCAAACTGCCACGCCCGGTGGCGGATATTGACGCGCATATCCCGGCCCCGGTCAGGGCGGGTGTCGATCACGCGCTGTCGGTCGCAGCAGTCGGGTCACCCGTCACGGTGCGGCGCGAACTCGCGACGATCCTAGATCGCTATCAGCCGGATGAGCTGATGGTGACGGGGATGATCCACGATCATGCGGCGCGGCTACGGTCCTTTGCCATTGCCGCCGACGCGCTGACAGACCTGAGCCAAGCGAAAGCAGCTTAACCTTTCGGACCAAAGCCTTCGACAAAGTCGATCATGCGCGGCAGGCAGACTCCGCGCATGTCATAATGCGTCTGCGCGGTCTGCCGGGCCGTAACCCGCAGCGCATCATATCGTTCAGGGTGGGCGAGCGTGTCGGTCAAGGTCTGGGACCAGCCCTTGATATCGAAGAAATCAACCAGCAGGCCGTTTTCACCATGGGTTATCACCTCCTCGACCGGGGCGGTTTTAGAACCGACCACCAAACAGCCCGCAGCCATCGACTCCAGCATCGACCATGACAGCACAAAGGGATAGGTCAGATAGGCATGCACCCGGCTGATCTGCATGATCGACACAAAGGCACCGTAAGGCACTTTTCCCATGAAATGCACACGATCCATCGGCAGGCGGTCTTGCACTTCGGACAGGATCAGGTCTTTCCAGCCCTTGGCCCCCTTTGGCGCGGCCCCATAGCTGACCTCATTGCCACCAACGATTACTGCATGGGCATTTGGCCGGGAGCGCAGCACATCGGGCAGAGCGCGCATGAACATATGATATCCGCGATACGGTTCCAGATTGCGGTTCACAAACGTCAGCACCTCATCGCCCGCGCGCAAGGTGCGACCATCGGGCAGCGTCACGCTGGCTTGCGGATTCGGCTGCATGGCGTCGCAATCAACGCCGTCATGGATCACGCGGATCATGCCGCGCAGCGCATCAGGATAGGTGCTGGCCTGCCATGCGGTTGGCGCAAGGCCCGCGTCAGCATGCAACAGCGCTTGCCCCAGATGCGCGGCGCGGGCTTGGGCAATGAGGATCTGATCAAGCCCATAGGGGGCGAACTCGGTATCGAAACCAACATCGGCCCCAACACCGCGATAGTAAAACTCGGCATAGACAATAAGCTTGGCCTGCGGCCATATCTCTTTCAGAAACAGCGTCTCGCCCCAGCCTGAATGGCCAAAAATCACATCGGGCACATATCCTTGTGTATCGCGCAAATGGGCACAGGCGCGCGCGACAGTGACACCTCGGTCTGACATGGTTGTGTAGTTACGCCCCAGACGGGTCTGCGCCGGCTCTACATTTCTGGCTTCATGCTTGTAGCGGATGGTTTTGACCGTGGACTGCCGATTGTTTTTTGCATCGGTCATCGCCGTTACATCATGCCCGCGCCGCGCCATTTCCGGGGCCAGATGCAGGAACTGGCCGGGAAAGTTCTGATGCAAGAACAACAGCTTCATGCCTCTGCCTTTGCCATTTCCCCCGACATGTCGCCAAAGGCAGCCAGCAACAGCGCACGAGTATAGTCAGAGGACGGGGCACCAAACACGGTGCGGGCGTCGCCAGATTCGACCACATCGCCAGCCCTCATCACCATCACCTTGTGCGACAGGGCCCGCACCACGCGCAGATCGTGGCTGATGAAGATATAGGCCAACCCCCACTTACGCTGCAAATCACGCAACAGGCCAACGATCTGCACCTGAACGGTCATGTCCAGCGCGCTGGTCGGCTCGTCCAGCACCACCAGTTTCGGCCGCAGGATCATGGCGCGGGCGATGGCGATGCGTTGGCGCTGCCCGCCGGAAAACTCATGCGGGTAGCGACCCATCATGGCCGGGTCCAGACCCACCTCTGACATGATGGCGGCCACTTTTTCACGGGTCGAGGCGGGCGTGTTGTGACCATGCAGAGCCATGCCCTCGGCAATGATCTGCTCGGCTGTCATGCGCGGTGACAGGCTCCCGAACGGGTCTTGGAAAACCACCTGCATGTCACGCCTGACCGGGCGAAGCGCAGCACCAGACAGGCGCGAAACATCGCGGCCCAGAACCACAATCGGCCCGGTTGACGGCACCAAGCGCAGGATCGCAAGGGCCAACGTAGTCTTGCCCGACCCGCTTTCGCCCACAATCCCCAGCGTCTCGCCCGCGCGCACCGACAGTGTGGCATCGTTCACCGCTTTGACATGGCCCACCGTTTTGCGCAGGAAACCCGCCGTGATCGGAAACCAGACGCGCAAAGATTGGGTGCGGACCACCTCGGCCGCGCCCTCGGGTACCGGGTCGGGCAGGCCCTTTGGCTCTGCCGCAAGCAGCTTTTGGGTATAGGGGTGTTGCGGGTTGGCAAAGATTTCTGCCGTTGGCCCTTGTTCGACAATCTCGCCGCCTTGCATCACGCAGACACGGTCAGCAATACGGCGCACGATGCCAAGGTCATGGGTGATGAACAGCATGGACAGCCCTTCAGACCGCTTCAGATCGGCCAGAAGGTCAAGGATCTGCGCCTGAATTGTAACATCCAGCGCGGTGGTTGGCTCATCCGCGATCAACAGCTCCGGCCCGTTGGCAAGCGCCATGGCGATCATCACCCGCTGACGCTGCCCGCCCGACAACTGGTGCGGATAAGCACCCAGCCGGCTTTCAGCGTCGCGGATGCCAACCTTGGCCAGCAGGTCCAGAATACGGTCACGCGCCGCCTGCCCCAGCAGACCCTGATGCAGCGCAAGGCTCTCGCCCAACTGCCGTTCAATGGTGTGCAGCGGGTTCAGGCTGGTCATCGGTTCCTGAAAGATGAAGCTGATGTCATTGCCACGCACCCGGCGCAGGTCGGGTTCGGACGCCCCGACCATCTGGGTGCCCTGATAAACGACCGACCCTTCAACAATGGCACTATCACCAAGCAATCCAACGGTGGACAGCGCGGTAACCGACTTGCCCGACCCGGATTCGCCCACCAAGGCCACGGTTTCGCCATTCCCCACGGTGAAGGAAACACCGCGCACCGCCTGTATCACCCGGCCATCCTGACGGAAGCTGATCTTCAGATCGTTGACCGCAAGCACGCTCATTGAAAGGTCTTTCGCGGGTCAAAGGCATCGCGGACACCCTCAAAGATGAAAACCAGCAAGCTCAGCATGATGGCAAAGGTGAAAAACGCGGTAAACGCAAGCCATGGCGCCTGAAGGTTTTGCTTGGCCTGTTGCGTCATCTCGCCAAGGCTGGGGGATGAAGACGGCAGACCAAAGCCAAGAAAATCAAGCGCGGTCAGAGCGCCGATGGTGCCTGTGATGATAAAGGGCAACAGCGTCAGCGTGGCCACCATCGCATTGGGCAACACATGGCGGGACATGATCACCCGGTCAGGCACGCCCAACGCACGCGCTGCGCGGACATATTCAAAATTGCGCGCCCGCAGGAATTCGGCCCGCACCACGCCCACCAAGGCTGTCCAGCCGAACAGCACCATTAAGAACACGAGTATCCAGAAGTTCATGGTGAAGATGGCCGCCACAATGATGATGACGTAAAGCGTCGGCGTAGCGCCCCAGATTTCAATGATGCGCTGAAAGATAAGGTCCGTGAGGCCGCCGAAATAGCCCTGCACCGCGCCTGCGGCAATGCCGATGATGCTGGTCAGCACAGTGACGATCAGCGCAAAGCTGACCGACAGGCGAAAGCCATGGATCACGCGCGCCAGCACATCGCGGGCGGTGTCGTCGGTGCCCAGCCAATGTTGCGCATCGGGGGCAGAAGGGGCGGCTTTGCCGATGTCGTTGATGGTGTTGTAGCTGTAGGGAACAGGCGCCCAGATGATCCGCCCGCGCTCAATCGGCTCACCCAAGGCGGTGCCTTGCGTCGTTGCCTCGGCCAAGATGCCCTCGGGGTCATCCCAACAGGCTTCGGCCCCGGCGGCCATGATCAGGCAGCGCACTTCGACATCTTTGTATTTCGCCTCGGTCTGGAAATCACCACCAAAGGCGGTTTCGGGATAGAACCGTGCGAAAGGGGCGTGCCATTCGCCCTGAAACTGCACCAGCAGCGGTTTGTCATTGGCCACGATCTCGGCACAAAGCGAGATGCCATACAGGATGGAAAAAAGGATCAGAGACCAGTAGGCCCGGCGATTCGCTTTGAAATTGCGCAGACGGCGCTGATTCAGCGGTGAAAGGGCCATCTACCCCCTCCGCTCAAAATCAATGCGCGGGTCAACCCAGACATACATCAGATCGGACAGAATACCGACGAACAACCCGATCAGACCAAAGAAGAACAACGTGCCAAAGATCACCGGATAATCGCGTTCCACCGCCGCACGGAAGCCCAACTGGCCAAGGCCGTCGAGGCTGAAGATCGTCTCGATAATCAGGCTGGAGCCAAAGAACACCGACAAAAACAAAGCCGGAAAGCCCGCAATCACGATCAGCATGGCGTTGCGGAACACATGGCCATACAGCACGCGGCTTTCGGGCAACCCCTTTGCGCGGGCGGTCATCACATATTGCTTTTTGATCTCATCCAGAAAGCTGTTCTTGGTCAGCAGGGTCAATGTGGCAAAGCTGGCGATGGTAGACGCAATAACGGGAAGGGTGATGTGCCATAAATAATCCAGCACCTTGCCGATCATCGACAATTGGTCAAAATTGTCCGAGGTCAGCCCCCGCAGCGGGAACCAGCGGAAATAGCTCCCCCCCGCGAACAGCACCAGCAAAAGAATGGCGAACAAAAAGCCGGGGATCGCATAGGCCGCGATGATAACCCCGCTGGTCCATGTGTCGAATCTGGACCCATCGCTGACCGCCTTGCGGATGCCCAGCGGAATGGAAATTGCGTAGGCAATCAGCGTCGACCACAAGCCAAGGGTCAGTGACACAGGCAGTTTTTCCCAGACCAGCTCCAGCACGCCGATCGAGCGGAAATGGCTTTGGCCAAAGTCGAACTGAATATAGTTCCACATCATGATAAAGAACCGCTCCCAAGCCGGGATCGCTTCCTTGACACATTCGGTCGCGCGCGCCGAGGGTCTGCCGGAAAACCCCGGCTCGCAGACAAAGCGGGCAAAACCGAACTGTACCTCCAGTTCGGCCAGAAAGGCGGGGTCCAGCCCCTGCGCGCCAACATAGCCAGAATCGTTGCCCTGTTGGGCGATGCCCGCATCCCCTGCGCCGCTGATTGCCTGAATGCTGTCGCCGCCGCCGTCGATTCGGGCCAGCACCTGTTCAATAGGCCCGCCCGGCACAAACTGCGTCAGCCCGAAGTTGATGATCATGATCCCGATCAGCGTCGGGATGATCAAAAAAATCCGCCGAAGGATATAGGCGCCCATGTGGTCTGCCTGCCTGTTGTTCTTGTTATCGCAGGATGCGCGCTGCCCGAAGCGCCACTGCTTTTTCCGCGTTATACCACCAGAAATCCAGCTCGCCCAGAGCATAGGGCGGCAAGGTTTCGGGATGTTCGAACAAGTTGTAATAGGCGATGGTGTGGACGTTCTTATACCATTGCGGCACCCAGAATCGTTCCGCGCGCAGCACACGGTCAAGCGCCTTGGTCGCGTTGGTCAGATCGTCGAGCGACTGCGAGGCCATCACCACATCCACCAATTTGTCAACGGCGGGGCTTTTCAGACCCATGACGTTGAAGGCAGACACATCAGCGGTTTCCGACCCGTAGAACTGCTTGAGTTCAGAACCGGAAATGTAGCTGGACCGCGCATTTCCAGTAATCAGATCAAAGTCATATGACGGCGGGCGCGTGCGCGCTTCCATCTGCGCGTTGTCAACGCGGGTCAGTCTGGCATCAACACCAAGCGCCTTGAGGTTTTCGACAAAGGGATTCATCACGCGATCAAAGCTGGGGCTGTCATTCAGCATTTCGACCGAAAGCACCTGTCCGGCGGCGTTGCGGCGCATACCGTCACTGCCCACGGCCCAGCCCGCCTCATCCAGAAGCGCACTGGCGCGGCGCAGATTGGCGCGGTCCAGCTGCCGCTCGCCCGAAGTGGCTGCCATCACCGCCTCGTCGGTCAGGATCGTGGCGGGCAAAAGCCCTTCATCGACCAACGGTTGCAGTATCGCCGCTTCTTCCACAGAGGGGGCGCCCTCGGCTTCAAGCCAGGTGTTTTCCCAGACTGAATTGATACGGGCGTAAAGGTCGTAAAACAGCGTGGCATTAGACCATTCAAAGTTGAACATCAGCCCAATGGCTTCGCGCACGCGCGGATCCTGAAACTTCTCGCGGCGCATATTGAACAGGAACGCCTGCCCGCTGGCCTTGCTGCCATCGGGCAATTCGGTCTTTACGATGTGCCCTGCCGCCACTTCGGGAAAGTCAAAACCCGTCGCCCATTTGATCGAACTGGCCTCGTTGCGGAAGGTGTAGTTGCCGGCCTTGAAGCCCTCAAACGCGGCATCGTAATCGGAATAATATTCGATGCGGATGGTGTCGAAATTGCCCCGCCCTTTGCTCATGGGCAAATCTTTGCCCCAATACTCCTCGTTGCGGACCCAGGTTACCGATTTGCCAACGTCGATCCGGCCCGGCACATATTTGCCGCTGCCCACCATCGGCGTCATCGTGCTTTCTTCAAGGTCCAGATCACTGGCCTCGTAATGGGCCTTTGAGATCACGGGAAGGCCGCCCATATCAGCGGGCAGGTCACGATGGGGCACGCCCGGTTTGAAGCTGAACTTGATGCGGTTCGGGTCCAGCACCTCTACGCTTTCAACCTGCGTGGCCAGAACTGTGCGGAAATCGGTCAGACCCTTTTCCAGAAAGGTCTGATAAGAGAACAATACATCTTCGGCAGTCATCGGGGTGCCGTCAGAGAATGTCACCTCGGGGCGCAGGTTGAAAATCACCCAAGACCGATCCTCTGGGTATTCCAGCGTAGAACACAGCAGGCAATAAACTGCGCCAATTTCATTCGCCGTGCCGACAAGGATAGATTCGTATGGCGCCGAAGACAGGCCCGCAGCGCGCCCTTTGACCGAATAGGGATTCATGCTGTCAAAGCCGCCAAACGCCCAGATAGAGATTTCACCGCCCTTCGGCGCATCGGGATTCACATAGGGCAGATGGGTGAAATCGGCGGCCAGCTCCAATTCGCCAAACGTCGAAATTCCGTGTGAGGTGATCACCGTCTGCTGCGCCCAGGCAGGTATCGCTGCCACAAAAGCTGCCCCCAGCACCGCCACTTTGACATATGCCATCGCCATCTGACCTTCCCCTTTATGCCTTGACCGCCTTTTTCACGGCTTTGGTTCATTTAGGGAAGTAAAGCGCGGATTGTCGATGGCTCAAGTGGCGATTGCGTGATCAGGGCAAGAAAGCAATAAGGCCGCCCCTGTGGGACGGCCTTTGCACGGCATTTCAGCCAGTTCAGTTGACGGTAGCCAGATAGGCGATCAGATTTGCACGCTCGTCGCTGCGGGGCAGACCTGCAAAGGCCATTTTGGTGCCAGGCGCATAACCGCGTGGATTTTGCAAAAAGGCATACAGGTTTTCCGGCGTCCATGCGTCAGATGCCATACCCTTGAGCACATCAGAATAGGCATATCCAGGAGACGCAGCTTTTGCCTTGTCAACAATGCCGTTCAGGTGTGGGCCAACGCCATCGGCGCCGTCCAGCTTATGGCAGGCGCGGCATTTGGCAAACACCGACTGGCCGGCTGCGGCATCAGCTGCCGCGAAGATCGTCTCGAAATCGGGTGCTTCTGCCGCTTCGGTTGGTGCATCAGATGCGCCGGTGTCGATTACATAGGCCTGCTCATGGCCTGCGCCATGGCCGCCGCCGGTTGAATACAGCGCAGTCGCTGCCCAACCGCCCAGCAAAAACACCAGAAGCGAGCCGCAGACCGCCCCCAACACCTTGGTCATCGTCATCGTGTCGAACATGTCGCGCTTTCCCTTGGCATTCTCTTTGCACGGCTTCTACCCGCTTCCCTATACATGTTTCAAGGTGTAGGTGCGCGACCAATCGCCCCTTTTTGACGTGTCTTTATCAATCGGAGCCTGAAACATGACTGGTCGCATCGCTTTTCAGGGTGAACTTGGCGCCTATTCACATCAGGCGTGCCAGCAAGCATGCCCGGATATGGAGGTCGTGCCCTGCACAACATTCGAGGATGTGGTCGAACTGACCCGGTCTGGCACGGTTGATCTGGGAATGCTGGCGGTCGAAAATTCGACCTATGGCCGGGTGGCGGATGTTCACAGCCTGTTGCCCAAATCCGGCCTGCATATCGTGGCCGAAGCCTTTGTACGGGTGCATGTCAACCTGCTGGGTGTGCCGGGCGCCACTCTGGCTGATGTGCGCGAGGCGCATGGCCATGTTGTGATCCTGCCGCAATGCGCCAGCTTTTTGCGCAGCCATGGAATCGCCGGGCGCGTCAGTTCCGATAACGCCCGCGCCGCGCGCGAAGTGGCCGAGGCCGGGGATAAAACCCGCGCGGCGCTGGCCAGTGAACTGGCAGCCCAGATTTACGGACTGGACGTGCTGGCCGCCCATATCGAAGACCACAAAAACAACACGACCCGCTTTCTGGTGATGAGCCGCGAAGCTGATCACAGCCGCCGCGCAGAGCAGATGATCACAACCTTTACCTTTCAGGTGCGCAACATTCCTGCGGCGCTTTACAAGGCTATGGGTGGATTTGCTACAAACGGCGTCAACATGACCAAGCTGGAAAGCTATATGGTCGGCGGCAGCTTCATCGCGACCGAGTTTTATGCCGATATCGAAGGCCATCCAGACGACGCAAATGTCGCACTTGCGCTGGAAGAACTTCGGTATTTCACAAATAACATCAACATCATGGGCGTCTATCCATCAGATCGCACCCGCGGTTGACACAGGCTTTCACCGACCACGCGCGCCGTTGAACCGGGTTTCGATATCGATCGCCAGTTGCTCCATGCGTTTGTTCAGCTTGCCCTGAACCCGGCCTTTGGCCAGTTTCAAAGACTGAAGAAACAGCCGCGCAGCGATTGTCAGCGGGCGCACTTGAGTGTGCAGCACCATCCGCGTTCGTTTCGGGGCAAGTGACACCAGCTCTATGGACAGATCACCTTCGACCATGCGGCCTTTGCCTTTGAACGCAAGCTTTGCGCCCGGCTCTTGCTCGGTCAGATAGATGTCGATAGCACGTTCCTTGCCGCGAAAGCGGAAAATCACATGCCACCCCATGCCCACACCCGGCGCGCGCAATTTGTCGGTGCGGCTGACATCCGCACCCCGCCGCATCGCTGCGCGTTCCCAGTTCTCGAAATCGGACATGACCTTGTAGACATGCTCTATGGGCGCTTCGATGTCGGTTCGTGAAGAAAGATGCATTCTGCTACCCTTGAAACTGATACTGAACATTCAGCAAAAAGATGCCCGCCGAAGCTCTGTCGGACGTTTCGTCCTGTGACGTGAATCTGAAGTCAATCCAACCGGTCCGCAAGCCAGTTCTGTATCAGGAAATGCGCGATCGCGCCCTTTCTGGCGGGCTTTATCATCGGGTGGGTGCCTGCCATCACCGAAACCATATCCTCGCGACTGACCCATAGCGCGTGTTCAATTTCATTCGGGTCAAGCGTGATGGCATCGCCAAGTGCCTCGCCGGCGCAGCCCAGCATCAGACTGGCAGGAAAGGGCCAAGGCTGGCTGGCTAGATAGCGCACCGCTCCCAAGCGGATACCCGCTTCCTCCCAGACCTCGCGCCGGACCGCGGCTTCAACCGTCTCGCCCGGTTCAACAAAACCAGCCAGACAGGAATACATGCCTTCGGGCCAGCCGGGGCTGCGACCCAAAAGCGCCCGGTTGCCATGGATCACAAGCATGATCACAACCGGATCGGTGCGCGGGAAATGCTGCGCGCCGCAGGTCTGGCACGACCGTTGCCACCCCGCCATCGCCGAAACCGACTTTGCACCGCAGACAGCACAAAACCCATGGCTGCGGTGCCATTGCAAGACGGCCTTGGCGATCGTGGCCAGTTCCGCATCACGCGGGGTCAGACGCAGCATGACAGCGCGCAATTCGGC
Organism: Pseudotabrizicola sp.; assembly: GCF_030684215.1. Lineage (GTDB taxonomy): Bacteria > Pseudomonadota > Alphaproteobacteria > Rhodobacterales > Rhodobacteraceae > Pseudotabrizicola. The sequence continues at coordinate 211,543 of NZ_JAUXOV010000070.1, read as the reverse complement.
AAATGCAAAGCTTTCGGGCAATGCGGGGTGGGGCTGTTCGCTGGTGTCAATAAAGCCGGCCTGCACAGCATCGGCCCCAGCTTCCGGCATCCAGTCTGAGATATCTGCCGCAAAGCAGGGCACATCACCGTCCAGCCCCAGAAAAACCGGCGCGCCTGCATGGTGCAGTACCACCGAATCCGATCCGACCCAGCCCAGCGCATCGGCCTGCATCAAGGGTTTGCCGCGCCAGACTGGCAACACCTGCCCACGACCCAGAAGACCGGCCTGCGCCGCCGCATCGCTACGCAACTCTGCAGCACGGTTCAGCCCTGAACCGCCAAACGTCACCGTCTCTGCCAAACGCATCTTCTGCCTCCGCCGAACGCCCGAACAGGCTGAGGCATGTGATGGCATGGAGACAGACAAGCGTAAACTGCCGCAGACCAAGTAGTGTTAAAATACAACTCTAGGGATATCAGGCTGTCAGATTTGATTTCGCTAGTTGATCCTCCTCAACTTAAGGGTATCCCAATACGATCAGTCTCAAATTTTTAGTTTTTGGATCAACGAGTCAATCACATCCCATGACAGCAGGATGCCCTAAGACAAACCCTTCAAAGGACGAGAGTTCCATCGTTTTCCCCGCACGCGTTCAGCTGCGAGTTCTTGCGACAAGCGATCTGCACATGCACTTGTCTGGTCACGACTACCATGCAGATACCCCCTGTGTGCGCAAAGGACTTTGCCTGACAGCGACCTTGATCGCGCAAGCCAGAGCAGAGGTCGCGGGGTCGGTGCTGCTGGACAATGGCGATTTTTTGCAAGGCAGCCCACTGGGTGATTACGTCGCTCGCGTCGAGTTGCGGCCGCATCCGATGGTGCAGGCGATGACCCAGCTGAACTATGATGCCGTGAATATCGGCAATCATGAATTCTCGCACGGGATCCAAACTTTGACGACCGCACTGGCAGATGCACCATTTCCGGTCTTGTCGGCAAATACCGTCGCCCTGCCTGAAAGCCCGCTGGCCGAACGCCTCCAACCGTGGGCGATCATTGAACGAACGTTGACCGACACAACCGGCAATGCGCATCAGGTGCGGCTGGGGGTCATCGGAGTGTTGCCGCCGCAGACCGAAATCTGGGACAGGCAGGCGATAGATGGCATGGCGCACATGCTGCCAATGGCCGACTCTGTGGCCCGCCACATTCCTACCCTTCGCGCCGCCGGGGCAGATGTAATCGTGGTGCTGGCCCATTGCGGAATTGGTCCTGCCTCTGATGGCAGCGGTCCACAAGAGGGCGCGCTGGATATCGCGCAAATTGACGGCGTAGACGCCCTGATCATGGGGCATGTGCATGGCGTATTTCCCGGCACCGGCGCGCATCCGCCGGCTATTGGCATAGATGCACAAGCTGCAACGCTGCATGGCAAGCCCGCCGTGATGCCTGGCTTTTTCGGCTCGCATCTTGGCGTGATCGACCTTGATCTGGCTCGGACCGACACTGGCTGGCGTGTGGACGGGCAGCGGGTTGCAGCGCGTCCGATTTTCAGCCGCGATGCCGAAGGCAGATCCGTGGGGTTGGTGGCGCCCGACCAAAGCCTGACCACGCTTGTCGGCCCCGCACATAAAGCAACGCGCGCGTGGGCACGCAAGCCGATTGGCCGGACATCGCGCGCCATTCACAGCTTTTTTGCGATGGTCACAGATTGTCCGTCGGTTCAGATGATCAATCAGGCGCAGATGGACTATGTGGCAAAGCGGTTGTCCGGCGGGCCACTGGCCCATTTGCCTGTCCTGTCAGCAACTGCTCCGTTCAAAGTGGGCGGAATCGGCGGGCCAGAGAACTACTCTTTTATCCCGCCAGGTGATATTTTGTTGGGCCATGCGGCTGACCTTTATGTTCACCCCAACACCATCATGGCATTGCAGATTACAGGCGCCGAGCTGCGGAACTGGCTGGAAAATTCAGCGCGCGGCTATCACCAGATCGCTCTTGGCTTGTCAGATCAACCTTTGTTCCGACCGGAAATACCATCCTTTGTCCATGACAGCATTGTCGGTCTAACCTATGAAATTGACCTCTCGGCCCCGCCAGCAGATCAGGGCGGGCAGCGCATTCGCGACCTCTGCTGGAACGACGCACCTCTTGATCCGGCGCAGGACTTCATCCTTGCCACCAACAGCTATCGCGGTTCTGGCAACGGCGGCTATGCCAAGTTAGACAGCTGCCGTGTCGTGCTTGAGGAGCAAACGGCAAACCGCGACATTCTGATCGCCCATATTTCGCGCACGCTGTCCGGCACAGGCCCGCCAATGATACCCACAGCGCCCGGTTGGCGGTTCCGGCCAATGCCTGACACCTCGGTTGTCTTCGATACAAGCCCACTGGCCGAGCATCATCTTGACGAACATCCCCAACTGTCTTTGACACCACTGTTGCGCACCAAAGATGGCTTCTTGCGTCTGAGGCTGACGCTTTAACCCCGGCTCTGGCTTCCTCATCCGGGGCTGATCTGATACCTCAGCGGCATATGTAGGGCCCGCGGCCTTGCGAAGATAAGGGGCAAGCTGTGTTTGATGCTGTATTCTTCGACCTTGATGGAACGCTGGTCGATAGTGAACGTCTGACGGTGCAGACCGGGGCTGCCGCCTTTGCGGCACAGGGCCATCATGATGTTGAAGACCTGCTGCACAGCATTGTCGGCATCGACCAGATCACCTCGGCGGGGATGATCCTTGCACGTTTTCCGGGGCTTGACATACACAGCCTGAACGAGACCTGGGAAACCGCTTTTTTGGCGGCACAGGCGGTGGATCTGCTGCTGAAACCGGGCGCATCCGAAATTGTGCATGGCCTGCGTGATCGGCATGCGCTGGCGCTGGTGACGTCTTCGCGCCGCGACCCGGCAGAGGCGCGTCTGGTGCAGGCTGGCTTGCGACCGGCCTTCCATGCGGTGATCACCCGCGACGATGTATCCGCGCCAAAACCGCATCCCGAACCTTATTTGCTGGCCGCATCACGGCTGGGTGTAGATCCCGCCCGCTGTTTGGTGTTTGAGGACAGCGAACCGGGGGCCGAAGCCGCGTTCAGCGCGGGCATGACCGTGGTGCAGGTGCCCGATATGATCCCGGCATCGGGTCGGTTCGCCCACCATGTCGCCACCAGCCTGACTGACGGTGCCCGCTGGGCCGGAATCTGGGGCTAACGGCCGCTTGATGATCAGCAGGTGATGATCTGGGGGCTTGCAGAATCCGCTGCCCTACCCTATCTGACCGCTTGAGAGGTTGGCGCGGGCGAGCGCCTCGCCAACCCGGTCAGGTCCGGAAGGAAGCAGCCGTAACGAGCCCCGCTTGGGTCGTTGTCCAGCCTCTCACCCATTTTCTTCAACGTTGAATCGTTCCATCCAGCGTGTTGGGTCCGCCCGCAAGAGCGGTGGCGGACTGTTGCCCGATGCGCGCGCAAAGGCTATGAACGCGCCAGACCAACGTAGAAGGCCACGCCATGAGCATTCCAAAACCCGTCGTGTTGTGCATTCTTGACGGGTGGGGGATCGGTCCGGTGCGCGAATGGGACGCACCTGCGTTGGCAAAGACACCAAACTTTGATGCCCTGATGGCCACTTGCCCGCACAGCACCCTGACCACCTTTGGCCCGGATGTCGGCCTGCCGACCGGGCAGATGGGCAACTCCGAGGTGGGCCATACCAACATCGGCGCGGGGCGCGTGGTGGCGATGGATCTGGGCGCGATTGATCTGGCCGTGGAAGATGGCAGTTTCGCCGCGAACCCCTCCCTTCTTGCGTTTGCAGAGGCGGTAAAGGCCAAGGCGGGAACCGCGCATCTGGTGGGCGTGGTGTCCGATGGTGGCGTGCATGGGCATATTAGCCATGTGCTTGCCGCGTGCCAGGCGCTGACCGATCTGGGTGTGCCTGTTGCCCTTCATGCGGTGACCGATGGCCGTGATGTGCCACCTTCTTCAGCTGCGGGTTTCATCGCGCAACTGGTGGCCGGATTGCCAGCAGGAGCCTATGTGGCGACAGTCACCGGCCGCTACTGGGCAATGGACCGCGATAACCGCTGGGACCGAGTGGCGCGGGCTTATGGCGCTATGGTCCACGCATCAGGCGAAGCGGCACCAGATGCCGTGACGGCGGTGGCGCAATCCTATGCAAAGGGCGAGACGGATGAATTCCTCGCCCCCACGGTGATTGCTGACTATAAGGGTGCCAAAGATGGTGACGGGCTGTTTTGCCTGAATTTCCGCGCTGACCGCGCGCGGGAAATTCTGGCGGCATTTGGCCAACCGGGGTTTGCCGCCTTTGACACAGGCTTGCGCCCTGCATGGTCGGCCATGCTCGGAATGGTCGAATACTCCGACGCGCATAACGGCTATATCGCCACAGCCTTTCCAAAGCGAGTGATCGTGAATTGCCTTGGCGAATGGGTGGCCGCAAACGGAAAAACCCAGTTCCGGCTGGCAGAGACGGAAAAATACCCGCATGTCACGTTTTTCCTGAACGGCGGGCGCGAGGTGCCGTTTGACGGCGAAAACCGCTTCATGCCGCTATCGCCATCGGTGGCAACATACGACCTGCAACCCGAGATGAGCGAACCGGAAGTGGCCGATCAACTAGTCGGCGCAATCAACGCGGGCTACGATCTGATCGTGGTGAATTTCGCCAATCCCGACATGGTGGGGCATACCGGGATTTTACCTGCAGCGATTGCCGCCTGTGAGGCGGTTGATGACGGACTGGGCCGCGCTGTCGCTGCACTAAGGGCACGCGGCGGTGCGATGATCGTCACGGCGGACCACGGCAATTGCGAACAGATGTGGGATCCGCTGACCAATGGCCCTCATACGGCGCACACGTTGAACCCGGTTCCCGTGATCGTGATGGGCGCACCCGAAGGTTCGCGCTTGCGCAATGGGGGGCGTTTGGCTGATCTTGCACCCACGGTGTTGCAGTTGATGGGGCTGCCACAACCGCCCGAGATGACCGGAGTAAGCCTTCTGACATGATCCGCGCTGCCGCACTTGGCCTGCTGCTGTTGACCACTCCCGCTTTGGCGCAGGGTGTGGCTGAACAAGCGATATCGGCCTCGGTTGACTTGCAAGCGGCAGTGGCAGCGTTGGAGCAGGCCAAAACATCGCGTGACCGGGTCTCTGCACTGACCCAGACTATTCGCGCCTATGAAAACGGCCTTAGCGCCCTGCGCGAAGCGTTGCGGCAGGCGCATCTGCGCGAAACCACCCTGAAACTGCAATTTCAGGCCAAGCGAGACCGTGTGGCGCAACTGATCGGCGTGCTGAGCCAGATGGAAAGCCGCCCCGGCCCTTTGCTTCTGCTGCATCCCTCTGGCCCTTTGGGCACGGTTCGGTCAGGTATGATGCTGGCCGATGTAACCCCGGCGCTTCAGGCCGAAGCCGAAACGCTGAACGCCGAACTGACCGAATTGCGCGACCTGCGCGCGCTGCAACAGGCAGCAGGTCAAACTCTGATTGGCGGATTGGCGGTGGCGCAAGACGCGCGCACAGCTTTGTCACAGGCCATTTCTGACCGAACCGAACTGCCCCGACGCTTCACCGAGGACCCGGAAACGCTGCGTGGATTGCTGCAAAGCGCCGATACGCTAGAGGCTTTTGCATCGGGCCTTGCCCTTGATGAACGTGACACCAGCAGTTTTACAGACGCAAAGGGCCGCTTGCCCCTGCCTGTACTTGGAACCCTTCTGCGCCGGTCAATGGAATCGGATGCAGCAGGCGTGCGCCGTCCCGGCCTGACACTGGCCACCCGGCCCCGCGCCTTGGTCACAACGCCGTGGCCCGCAACCATCCGATATCTGGGTCCACTTCTGGACTACGGAAATGTGATCGTGCTGGAGCCCGGAGGAGGCTATCTATTGATCCTAGCTGGGCTGGGAACAGTTTATGGTCAGGTAGGTGAGGTTATTGCCCCCGGAGCAGCCCTTGGCCTGATGGGCGGGGGTGATCCGGGGGTTGCTGAATTTCTGGCCGCCGCGCAAGAAGGTGGTGGCGTGCAAGGCACGGAAACGCTCTATATGGAGCTTAGACAAGGCGCAGACCCGGTCGATCCGGCCGAATGGTTCGCAGCATTGAGGGAATAAGGACGAGGCTATGAAAAAGTTCGTATTGGCCGCCATCGGCGGCACAGTGGCCGGGGTCGTCCTTACGACACAATTCGCGGCCCCTTTGATTGCGCAGGAAAACGCCCGCAACGCGAATGTCTATGAACAGCTTGACCTGTTCGGCGATATTTTCGAACGGGTGCGGGGGCAATATGTAGAGGAAGTTGACAGCAAAAAGCTGATCGAAGCCGCGATCAACGGGATGCTGACATCACTCGACCCGCATTCCAACTATCTTGCGCCAAAGGATTTTGACGACATGCGGGTGCAGACCCGTGGGGAATTCGGCGGCCTCGGCATCGAGGTAACGCAGGAAGACGGCTTTGTGAAAGTGGTTTCCCCCATCGACGACACACCCGCCGATGAGGCCGGGATCGAAGCTGGCGATTTCATCACCCATGTCAACGGCGAATCCGTTTTGGGCCTGACGCTTGACGCTGCCGTTGAAATGATGCGCGGGCCGGTCGGGTCGGAAATCATCATTACCGTGGTCCGCAAGGATGTGGCAGAGCCGTTTGACGTGTCAATCATCCGTGACACCATAAAGTTGACGGCGGTACGCAGCCGCGTGGTCGGGGATACGGTCGTGCTGCGCGTGACCACATTCAACGACCAGACCTATTCCGGTTTGGAAGAAAACCTTAAAAAAGCAGTCTCCGAACTGGGCGGCATGGAAAATGTGAACGGCTTTGTCGTCGATCTGCGCAACAACCCCGGCGGCCTGCTTACACAGGCAATCCGCGTGTCAGACGCCTTCCTGGACAAGGGCGAAATCGTGTCTACCCGTGGCCGCGAGACCCGTGACAGCGAAAGGTTCAACGCCAAACTGGGCGATCTGGCCGAAGGCAAGCCAATGGTCGTGCTGATCAACGGTGGTTCTGCCTCGGCGTCGGAAATCGTGGCCGGTGCGCTGCAAGACCATCGCCGCGCGATTGTGGTCGGTACCAAAAGCTTTGGGAAAGGCTCGGTGCAGACCGTAATTCCGCTGCGCGGTGAAGGTGCCATGCGCCTGACCACGGCGCGATATTACACGCCCTCAGGCCGCTCGATCCAGGCACTGGGCGTCATGCCCGACATCGTGGTCAACCAACCACGCCGCGACCCGACCGCCACCGAAACACCGGAAGAACCGGCAAGCGCCACCCGTCGCCCAACATCCGAAGCAGACCTGCGCGGCACCCTGTCGAACGACTCGATGTCCGAGGATGAACGCAAACTGCTCGAAGACGAGCGTGCCCGTACCGAAGAAGCCGCCAAACTCCGCGATGAAGATTACCAACTGGCCTATGCCGTTGATATCCTGCGCGGGCTTGCCGCTGTGGCACAATAACCACCCTGTTCCTGTTGTGCAAAAGATGATCTTTTGCACAACAGGAAGCAGAGCCAAACGGCGGACCTTGATGACCCTTGATCCCGAATCCCTACCCTACCGCCCATGCGTGGGGGTGGTGCTGATAAACCGCGTTGGCCAGATCTGGACCGGCCAACGCATCGATTCGCCCTCGCCTGCCTGGCAAATGCCGCAAGGTGGCATAGATGAGGGAGAAGCTCCCCGCGACGCAGCCTTTCGTGAGCTGTGGGAAGAAACTGGCGTGACACGCGATCTGGTCGAGGTCATCGACAAGACCAAAGGCTGGGTAACCTACGACCTGCCCGCTGACCTTCTGGGCAAAGTCTGGAAAGGCAAGTTCCGCGGCCAGAAGCAAAAGTGGTTCCTGTTTCGCTATCTGGGCCATGACGATCAGATCACAATTGACCGCGATCACCCGGAATTCGCTGCATGGAAATGGATCGGCGCGCGCGACATGTGCGAGTCGATCGTTCCCTTCAAACGCGCGGTCTATGAACAGGTGGTGCAGACCTTCAGGTCCCATCTCGCAGACTGACCGGCCCGGCGCGGGCCGCCACACTGACCCACCGCATTCGCAGCGGAACGGTTGTATTTTGAGTATTTGGAAAGCAGCAATCTCAAGGCCAGCGCACCCCGGCCAACGGCACCGGTCCAGTGCGCAGGAAGAGCTTTCCACGCAACCGGGGCGACTTGCTGCTTGCGGTCATCGGGACTCCTCCCTGTACCGCCCAACCAAGTTGACAGGTTAACCTTAATTCGGGGTTAAGCTATTATTGCTGCTTGTAAAATACTCCCGCCGGAGGCGTCCACAACGACAAAGGCGCAGACGTTCGAAGCCGTGATCAGCCGCACCCGCCTTGCATGGCAACCCCGTCGCGGGTGGCTCGATGCCACCTGCGACGGCCCCGACATTTCAGTCACAAAGATTGACCAGACAACAGACGCGGCAAATCTCCGGTCAGGCCGGCCGCTTGACGGATGAACCCACGGCGCAATCCGGGCAGCGCATTGATCGCGCCCATACCAAGATCGCGCGCCAGACGAAGGGCACCATGATCGTTTGAAAACAGCCTGTTCACGCCGTCCATGCCAAGCGCAAGGGTGGTAGAATCAAAGCGCCGCCAGCGTTGATAGCGGTCCAGCACATCTGCAGCACCAATATCTTCGCCCCGACGCGAGGCGTCCACCAGCACTTCTGCCAGCGCCGCCACGTCGCGCAGACCAAGGTTCAGGCCCTGACCCGCAATCGGGTGAACACCATGCGCGGCGTCGCCGACCAGCGCCAGCCTCGGGGCCACAAAACTCTGCGCAAGGCTCAGAGATAGCGGATAGGTAAATCGCGCACCGGCAAGTGCGATCTCGCCCAGAAAGTCACCAAAGCGCGGGCGCAGCACCGCGAGATAATCAGCATCCTCCAGCGCCTGAATCGCGGCGGCGGCGCTGTCGGTCTCGCTCCAGACGATCGAGGAATGGTAACCGCCCGGCAGCGGCAAGATGGCAAGCGGGCCAGCGGGCATAAAGAATTGCTGGGCGATCCCTTGATGGTTCTTTTCATGGCGGATCGCCGTGACCAGCGCGGTCTGGCCATAGCCCCAGCCAACCCGTTGGATGCCTGCCCGTGCCGCGGTGCCCGAGCCGCGCCCGTCGCAGCCAACCAAAAGCCGCGCTGTCAGGGTTTTGCCAGAAGCAAGGGTAATGCTGACGCCTTGCGGCGTCGTGTCCTGCGCCACAACGGTTTCACCCGACAGCAGGGTTACGCCACGCGTGCTGCCCATCGCATCCAGAAACGCACGGTACAGGTGACGGTCTTCCAGCATAAAGCCCATCGGGCCTTCTTCTATCTCGGCACTGTCGAAGTGCAAAAAGAACGGGGCCGCGCCCTGCCCTGCGATGCCGTCCGATGCCTTGATCTGGAGGATCGGCTGCACCCGGTCGGCCACATCGCCCCAGACGCCAATAGCCGTCAGCAGGCGCTTGGACGCGATGGCAAGTGCATAGCTGCGCCCATCGAAGCCAGCCTCGGCCCGTACGGTCGCAGGCCGAGCATCGACCACCGTCACGCTTAGCCCCCCTTGGGCCAGGGCAAGCGCCAGTGCCGGGCCGTTCAATCCCCCCCCGGCAATCAGGATATCGCTGTCATAAGTCATGGTGTGAACTATGGGGCAAAGATCGGAATTGTCCATGCGCCGCCTTGCCGCTAGCGTGGCTGCAAATCGGGCTGGGGCGGGTGCATGGCAAAGACTTGGGCAAATATGACGGCAGCGGAACTGGGGGCTGAAATCGGCAAAGGCCGGGTCAACCCGGTGGAACTGTGCGAAATGCAGCTTGATGCCATTGATCGCCACCCGCTGCGTGACCGGATTTACGCCCGTGTCATGCCCAACCGCAGCCGGGCCGAGGCGATGGCATCAGCGTCCCGCGCCAAGGCAGGGTTGCGGCGCGGTATCCTCGACGGTGTACCGGTCAGCTGGAAGGATCTGTTTGACACCGCAGGCCGCGCAACCGAGGCGGGGTCGGCCCTGCTGCGCGGGCGCACACCTTTGGCAGATGCCGAGGTTCTGCGCATGGCCACGCTGCAAGGGCTTGTTTGTCTTGGAAAAACCCACATGTCCGAGCTGGCCTTTTCTGGGCTGGGGCTGAACCCGGTGACGGCGACTCCGCCCTGCATCAACGATGAGGCGGCGGTGGCGGGCGGGTCGTCTTCGGGGGCGGCGGCCTCGGTGGCCTACGGTCTGGCTCCGGCGGCGATCGGGTCGGATACCGGCGGATCGGTGCGGATTCCAGCGGCGTGGAATGATCTGGTGGGGTTAAAGACCACGCATGGCCGGGTGTCGGTCAAGGGCGTCGTGCCTTTGTGCGAGATGTTCGATACCGTCGGCCCACTGGCCCATACGGTCGAAGATTGCGCGCTGCTTCTGGCCGCACTGGAGGGCGGGCGGGCGGCGGATCTGGCAGGGGCCAGCCTGGCAGGCGCGCGGTTTCTGGTGCTGGAAACGGTGGCGCTGGATGATCTGCGCGACGAGCCCGCGCGCGGGTTCGACGATGCTTTGGCCCGACTGGCGCGGGCGGGCGCGCGGATCGAGCGCGGCACTGTGCCGCAACTGACCGAGGCGATGTTGCTGTCGCCAATCCTGTTCACCGCCGAGGCCTATGGCATCTGGGGCAAGGTGATTGAGGCCGCGCCGGATAAAATGTTTCCCTCCATTCTGGATCGGTTCCGCTCTGGCGCGGCATTCAGGGCAGCGGATTATGTGGCAGCGTGGCGGCGGCTGCATGATTTGCGCGCGGTCTGGGCCCACGCGGTTGCAGGCTATGATGCGGTTCTTGTGCCAACTGCGCCCATTCTGCCACCCGATGCCGCACGGCTGATCACAGATGACGCCTACTACGTTACCGAAAACCTGCTGGCCCTGCGCAACACGCGGATTGGCAATCTGATGGGGGGCTGTGCGCTGACGTTGCCAACCTCGCAGCCATCGTGCGGCATCAGCCTGATGGCGGGGCCATTGCAGGAAGAGCGCCTGTTGCGGCTGGGGGCCGCAGCAGAGCGCGCGCTGCGCTAGCCGGAAGCGACCGCAAGGGAGGGACCAGCGCGCAGCATAAGGGCGAAAAAGACACAATCCCTTGTGGCTAACCCCACGCAGTCGCGGCTTTTTCTGGACCGCGCCCGCGTGAGTGGCTATCGTTAGAAAAAACAGGGCGATACGACCCTGAACATGAGGCAGATATGGCGTTTCCAGAGCGGTTCTCGAACCTGCCGGATTATGCGTTTCCGCGTTTGCGGAAGCTGTTGGACAGTCACGCGCCCGGCGGTGATCCCATTGCCATGACCATTGGCGAGCCACGCCACCCGATGCCCGCCTTTGTCGGGCCTTTGCTGGCACAGCATCTGGATGGTTTCGGGGTATATCCACCCAATGATGGCACGCCAGACCTGTTAGCCTCCATCGCTGGTTGGGTGCAGCGGCGCTATGGCGTTAGCCTGAACCCCGATCAGATCATGGCGCTGAACGGCACGCGTGAAGGCCTGTTCAATGCGGCCATCGCCCTGTCGCCGGAAACCAAGGCTGGCAAACGCCCGGTCATTCTGATGCCGAACCCGTTTTATCAGGTCTATGCCGTGGCCGCGTTGACCGTGGGGGCAGAGCCGGTCTATGTGCCCGCCACCGCCGAGACAGGATTTCTGCCGGATTATGAGGCATTGCCCCCCGACGTGCTGGACCGGGTGACGGTTGCCTATCTATGCTCGCCCGCAAACCCGCAGGGGGTTGTGGCCCCCGCCGACTATCTGGCACGGCTGATGGCACTGGCAGAAAAGCACGATTTTCGTATTTTTGCCGATGAATGCTATTCTGAGATCTGGCGCGATGCCCCGCCGCCCGGTGCCTTGCAGGTGGCGCAAGCCACCGGCACCGACCCAGAGCGGGTGGCGGTGTTTCATTCGCTGTCAAAACGGTCGAACCTTCCGGGGCTGCGGTCTGGCTTTGTCGCCACCGGGACGCACAGCATGGCCCGCATTCGCCAGTTGCGCGCTTTTGCCGGTGCGCCCTTGCCCTTGCCCATTCAGCGTGTCTCCGAGGCTGCTTGGGCGGACGACTCGCATGTCTCGGACAGTCTCGCCTTGTATCAGGCCAAGTTCTGCATGGCGGATGAGGTGTTTGCCGGCCTGCACAACCGCGTGGCCCCCGAAGGCGGGTTCTTTCTTTGGCTGCCAGTGCCTGAGCGCGATGGCGAAGCCGCCGCATTGAAATTATGGCGCAAGACAGGCGTGCGGGTTTTGCCCGGTGCCTATCTGTCGCGCGATGTCGGGGGCGAAAACCCCGGAAAAGCCTATATTCGGGTGGCCCTGGTCGCCCCACAAACAGAATTGCAGCACGGGCTGATCCGCCTTCGTGACTGCCTCTACGATTGAGGACAGGTAAGGTCATGGCATCCATCAATATGCGTCAACGCGACCCTCTTCTGGATCAGGACACCGCCGCCATGCTTGAACGCCGGGGTCGCGAGTTGGTCGGGCTCGCCCTGCTTTTGGGCGCGGTGCTGTTTGCCGCGATGCTGGGCAGCTATTCCCCCGAAGATCCGGGCTGGATGGTCGCAACGGATGAACCTGCCAACAACATGCTGGGCCGGTTTGGCGCTGCGGTGGCATCAACGCTGATGATCATTGGCGGCAAGGGCGCGTGGATGCTGCCGTTGATCCTTGGGGTCTGGGGCGTGCGCTTTGTGTTGCATCGTGGGGCGGATCGCGCCGTGGGGCGCATCGTGTTTGCGGTCATCGCGGTGGCGCTTGCATCGGTGTTTGCAGCCACGCTGGTGCCGGGCGCAGGCTGGCCTCATTCCTTTGGTCTGGGCGGCCTGTTTGGCGACACCATCCTTGGCACGCTTTTGGGCGTGGCCCCGGTCAGCGCCGGCGTCGGCCTCACCCTGTTTTCACTTATCCTTGGCGGATTGCTGTTGGTGATGGGGCTGTGGGTGACAGGATTTACCCTGACGGAACTGGGCGTGATTGGCCGGTTTCTGGCGATGGGGACGATCTTTGCCTATGATACGGTTCTTGGGTTGGCAGGGCGCGGCACCTCGCGCGCGGCAGAAGCTTTGGCCGAACGCAAAGCAACAAAGGCCGAGGCAGCTGCCTATCATGCCGCCACCCGGTCGCAAGACTGGGATGACGCGCAACACCCCCCCATGATGACCGCGCCCGCAATGGGCGCTCGCGTTGCATCCATTCACCGCGCGGCGGCAGAAACTGGGGTGAAATCCGCCCAAAATGCCGCCGAATGGGGCCGGCCATCGGCGTTGCACAGCACCTTGCGCGCCGATCCGCGCTATCCCGAACCAATGGCCGAAGCCGCCCATTATGCACCTCCGCGCGAAAAGGCAGGGCTTTTGGCACGCATGCCGCAACTGATGCGCCGCTCCGAACCAGAGCCGGAGCTGATCGATCCTGTGCTGCCGGAGTTTTCCGACGATCTGGCCCCGAATGATGACCGGATCAAGGCCCGGATTTCCGATGCAATCCGCTCGCGCATGCGCCATCCCGGCCCGGTGCTGAATCCGGTTTCCACCGCCGTACAGGCCCGCCGCGAACCGCCCGTAGCCCGCAGCCTGACCCAGCGGCTGCGTGGGCCTCAGCCGCTGATCGCCGACACCCGCAAAGCGCCGATGGGCGCCTCTGGCCTGCCGGCAGAGCCGCCTCTGACCTCGGCGCAGATCGCGCGCAGTTCCGTCGTGCCGCCTCTGCCCCCGCACTTTCAACCCTTGCCCCGTACCTATCAGCCCGCGCCAGAGGTTGATGCTTGGGAAAATGACGACAGTATCTTCACACCCGATCTGCCGCCCGAACCTGCCTATGAAGACGAAGGTGATTATGGATGGCAGCCAGACAGCAACTATGAACCAGACTATGATCCGGCACCCTTGCCGCCCCGCGTCCCGGTGGCCGAGGTGCGCAAACCCGTCGTGCAGCATGTGGTGAAAAAGCCGCTGACGCCGTCGCGGCAGGCCATGGCTGAAAGCCAGCCTCGGCTACGGTTTGACGAGGTGGTCAACCAACCCTATGAACTGCCGCCACTTTCGCTTTTGTCCAGCCCCTCCACGGTAGAGCGCTTTGCCCTGTCGGATGAGGCACTGGAAGAAAACGCGCGGATGCTGGAATCCGTGCTGGATGATTACGGGGTCAAGGGTGAGATCGTCAGCGTGCGCCCTGGCCCGGTGGTAACGATGTATGAACTGGAACCTGCGCCGGGCCTGAAAGCATCCCGCGTGATCGGTCTGGCTGATGACATCGCACGCTCGATGTCGGCCCTGTCGGCGCGGGTGTCCACCGTTCCGGGGCGGTCGGTGATCGGGATCGAATTGCCCAACGCAACCCGCGAAAAGGTGGTCTTGCGCGAAATCATCGCCGCCCGCGATTTTGGCGACAGCAACATGCGCCTGCCGCTGGCGCTTGGCAAAGACATTGGCGGCGATGCGATTGTCGCCAACCTTGCCAAGATGCCCCACCTGCTGATCGCAGGGACCACGGGTTCGGGCAAATCGGTTGCCATCAACACCATGATTCTGTCGCTTTTGTATAAGCTGTCACCGGAAGAATGCCGGATGATCATGATCGACCCTAAAATGCTGGAACTGTCTGTGTATGACGGCATTCCGCATCTGCTCTCGCCCGTTGTGACCGACCCGAAAAAGGCGGTTGTGGCCCTCAAATGGGTCGTGGGCGAGATGGAAGAACGCTATCGCAAGATGTCCAAAATGGGCGTGCGCAACATCGAGGGATATAATGGCCGCGTGCGTGAGGCATTGGCCAAGGCCGAGATGTTCAAGCGCACCATTCAGATCGGGTTTGACGAAGACACCGGCGAGCCGGTGTTCGAGACCGAAGAATTTGCCCCCGTGGCCCTGCCCTATATCGTGGTCATCGTCGATGAGATGGCCGATCTGATGATGGTTGCGGGCAAAGAGATTGAAGCCTGCATCCAGCGCCTTGCCCAGATGGCCCGCGCCTCTGGCATCCACCTCATCATGGCAACCCAGCGACCATCGGTCGATGTCATCACCGGCACCATCAAGGCCAACTTCCCCACCCGGATCAGCTTTCAGGTGACCTCGAAGATCGACAGCCGCACCATTCTGGGCGAACAAGGGGCCGAGCAGCTTTTGGGCATGGGCGACATGCTTTACATGGGCAACGGCGCCAAGATCACCCGTATCCATGGCCCGTTTGTCAGCGATGAAGAAGTCGAGGAGATCGTCAACCACCTGAAATCATTCGGCCCGCCGGTCTATATGTCGGGCGTGGTAGAAGGCCCGGATGAGGATTCGGTCGGCGATATCGACGTGGTGCTGGGCCTGTCGACCGGTGAAGGCGGCGATGACACGCTGTATGATCAGGCGGTTGCGATTGTAGCCAAGGACCGCAAATGCTCAACCAGCTATATTCAGCGCAAACTGGGGATCGGCTATAACAAGGCCGCGAAACTGGTCGAACAGATGGAAGAACAGATGGTCGTCACCGCCGCCAACCATGTCGGCAAGCGTGAAATTCTGGTGCCAGAGACCTGATCGGATCTGGCAGACTGACCGCAAAACGCGTCCCCGTCCGGGGGCGCGTTTTGCGTTGCAGTGTCAGCGCACCGCGTTCAGTTCCGCGTCTTGCAGCGTGCAATCACGGATCACATCCGCACCGCAGCGGCGCGGTTCAAGATCGCGCGTCAGGCAGATGCGGACCTCCTGGATCATGCCAGAGCGGCAGGTAACGGTGACCTGATCACGGGTCAGTCCGGGGTTCGCTTCCAGAAACGCGCCCTCAATCACCGAAGCCGGAACTTTCAGATCCTTGTTGATGCGGGGGAAAACAGGCGAAATGTTGATCGACGCAACCGCCTTGCGTGCCAGCGCATAATAGTCGCGGGCGGGCAGGCCCGAGCAGCGCCCATGCTTTTTCCACTGATAGAACGCGGACCCTGCCCCGCCAAATACATCAGCCACCGCTGCCGTGTCACCGCGCGACGGATCAAGCGCCCCGGTCCGGCAATAGCTGGGCCAGCCGCGTTCATATTGCGGCCAAAGCCCGTGCAGCACAAAGGGCGTGCCCCGGCCCCGGTCACATTGCGGATCGCGCCGGGCGTCACCTTCAAGCGTGCACCAGTTGGATGACCATGACAGCGCCATCACATAATAATCAAACTCGCCCGCCCGCTCACCCTCGGCACGAGCAGCCCCAGCGCCTGCGCAGATCAGCGCCAGCGCCCACCATAGCCCCCGCATTTTCGCTTCCCCTTCCGGTCAAAACCGCCTATATGAGCCTAGAATTCCCCGACATCGTGGAAATCGCAGGCCAAGGCCTGTAGCCGTTTTCCCGGCACGGGACAGATTTGTAAAGGAGTTGGGCATGAACAAGCCGCTCATGGCAAAAGCCACCGCCGTCTGGCTCGTGGACAATACCACCCTGTCATTCAAGCAGGTCGCTGATTTCTGCGGCATGCATGAGTTGGAAGTGCAAGGCATTGCCGATGGCGATGTCGCTCCCGGCGTCAAAGGCTTTGACCCGGTTGCCAACAACCAGCTTGACGCAGGCGAGATCGAAAAGGGTCAGAACGACCCGCTCTATAAGCTGAAGCTGAAATTCAACGCGGCAGCTGTTGGCGAAGAAAAACGTCGCGGCCCGCGTTATACGCCGCTGTCGAAACGTCAGGACCGCCCCGCCGCGATCCTGTGGCTGGTTAAATTCCACCCCGAATTGTCGGATGGCGCGATCGGCAAGCTGGTTGGCACCACCAAGCCGACAATTCAGGCGATCCGCGAGCGGACGCATTGGAACATCAACAACATCAGCCCGGTTGATCCCGTTGCTTTGGGGCTGTGCAAGCAGTCCGAACTTGACACCGCTG
This sequence comes from Pseudotabrizicola sp., assembly GCF_030684215.1. GTDB lineage: Bacteria > Pseudomonadota > Alphaproteobacteria > Rhodobacterales > Rhodobacteraceae > Pseudotabrizicola. The sequence continues at coordinate 194,666 of NZ_JAUXOV010000070.1, read as the reverse complement.
TTCAGGCCGCCGTACGCCGTCGCGCATCTGATGGCGTGGTTATGAGCGATGACGAACGTCGCAAGCTGGTGTCGACTGAACAGTCGCTGGGCATGTCGGAAGAACCCAAGATCCCGTCGGGGCTTGAAGCCTTCACACGCCCTGAAAAAGAACAAAAGCCTGCTGATTTCTCGGATGCCGAAAGTTTTTTCAACTTGCCGCAACAGGATGACGATGACGACGAGGATGACGACGATCCACGTCGCTGATCGTTCAGAAATCTATCAGGACAAGGCAGAAAGCACCTTTTTGGGTGCTTTTTGTTTTGCGGTCGCCAAGACCGTTTCGACCCATGGACGGATCTCGGGGATCCGCGACCGGGCAACGGGCACGCTTTGTCCATCGGTCAACGTCAGTTGCAAGCCTGATTTTTCCGGGCGCAGGGCTGCTACCGCGACCGCAGAAACCCAATAGCTTCGGTGAACCCGCCGCCCAAGCTGAGACGGGATCGCCGCCACCGCATCAACGATGCGCCCCCGCAGCAACAACTCTGTCCCATCCGTCAGGAAGACGGCAATGTAATGCTCCTTGGCCTCAATCATGAAGATGCGTTTGGGATCAAAAGACTGGCCAAAGATACTAATCTGGGCTGGCATCTCAGGAGAAAGACCGGGGTGCGGCGCAATGGCCGGGCCAGATGGGCCGGCCGATGGTCCTAAAGACCCAGCTTCAGAAGCGATAAATTCTGCCAGAATGTCGTTGGCCGCTCGCCCCCGAAGATCAGCCAGAACGCGGGGGATGATGAAGATCGACAGCAAGACTTCGCCCAGAAAACAGAATACCAGATTAAATCCGGCGACCAGAGCCATGTCGCTGATCGAAGGCGTCGGCGCCCCCAAAACCATCGCAGCGGCCAGGCCGAAAAATGTGGCCCCCAGCGCGGCGAAGCCAACCGTAAACAGCCCATAGGCGCGCCATTCGAAACGGTGGCACAGATTCAGCGCAAAGTACAAAAGGCCCGTAAAGCTGCCAAAACACACTCCGTAAAAAATCGTGAGGCGCAGGACGTCAAAGTTCAGCAAGTGGTCGTATGGACCGATAACGACAATGCACAGCGCCATCATCAGCATCATGCCCATAAACAGCGGATGGCGGAATTGCCCCTGCATTTCACGCCACGTCAATTGCAGACGCCTGCCGTTCAAGTAAACAACTTGCATTTCACACCAATAGGTTGGCCAGATTTCTCTGATGCCATTACACGTTGAGTACGGGTCGGAGGGCGAAAGCCCGCATCTGAGTGATACGAGTGCTGGTTCCGACCCGGCATTTTCAGCTTGTCGAAATACGCGTGGCTGTCCAGTGCCTAAGATCAACCTGCGACACTTAAGATCACGCAGTTTGGCTTTTTTGCAATCACTCTGCCAAAGCGAATACGCCCCAAGCCACGGCAGATTTGGGTAACAAAGTGCGCGTTGCAGAAACTTTGGCATCTGCTCTAAACACGCCGCCGTGCCCGCAAAGCCGCGCCGATGGTGCCGTCATCCAGATAATCCAGCTCGCCACCAATCGGGACACCCTGCGCAAGGCTGCTGATCTGCACCCCCAACGGCGCCAGCGTATCGGCAATGTAATGCGCGGTGGTCTGGCCATCGACAGTGGCGTTCAGCGCAAGGATCACCTCGGCCACCCCCTCAGCCCGGACCCGTTCAGCCAGATCCGGGATGCGCAGATCGTCGGGGCCAATCGCATCCAATGCGCTCAGCGTGCCGCCCAGCACATGATAGCGCCCCTTGAACGCGCCGCCCCGTTCCATCGCCCACAGATCGGCCACGGTTTCGACCACACAGATTTCCCCCGTCGCGCGGCGCATATCATCGCAGATCGGGCAGATGTCACTGGTGCCGATATTGCCGCAAACCCGGCAATCCTGCGCGCTCAGCGCGACAGTGGCCATCGCCTGCGCCAAGGGGGCCATCACCGTATCGCGCTTCTTCAGTAAATGCAGAACCGCCCGCCGTGCAGACCGCGGCCCCAGCCCCGGCATGCGCGCCATAAGCGCGATCAGGGCCTCAATCTCGCGCGGGGGGCCAGACATGTGTCAGAACGGCAGTTTCATGCCCGGAGGCAAGCCCAGACCTTCGGTCAGTCTGGCCAGCTCCGTCTGGCTGCGCTCAGCCGCTTTGGATTGCGCATCCTTGACGGCGGCAAGGATCAGATCCTCAACCACTTCCTTTTCCGAGGCGACAAAGATCGACGGGTCAATCTCCAGCCCGGTCAACTCGCCCTTGGCGGTTGCCCGCGCCCGCACCAGACCCGCCCCGGATTCGCCGATAACCACAATGCGCGCGAGATCCTCTTGCATCTCGGCCATCTTGACCTGCATCTCTTGCGCCTTTTTCATCATCCCGGCCATATCGCCAAGACCGCCCAAACCCTTCAGCATTTGCTTATCCTCTTAACCATCCTCGAAAGGATCCCATTCATCTTCCACTTCTGGAAGGGCCTCTATCGCTGCCGCCTGCACCAGATCTTCTGCACTGCGAATCTCGGCAATCTTCGCCCCAGGAAAGGCCGCCAGTATCGCCTGCACCAGCGGGGTCTGCATCACCTCGGTCTCGGCCTGCACCCTGCCTGCATCACGCGCCTCAGCAAGTGTCGGTGCACCGCCGTCTGACACAACCGACACGCCCCAACGCTGGCCGGTAAAGGCCTGCAACCGCTGCCCCAGCCGCGCGGCAAGGTCAGACCCGGCCTTTGGCGACGGTTCAAATTCGATCCGGCCCGGCGCATAGCGCACAAGGCGCACGCCTTCCTCAACCTCATACAGCAGCTTCATGTCACGACGGTCACGGATCAGTTCTACCACAGCTTCAAAACTGCCATAGACCACCTGTTCGGTTGCCAGCGCCATCGCCTGCCCTGCGCTGTTCATCATCGGCCCGCGCATCGGTGCCGATGGCGCGCGCAGCACTGCACCATGCACGGTGCCGCCACCGCCACCGCCCGCAGGAGCACCACCCGGTATGGGTGCAGGCGCGTTCTGCAAACGCCGGATCAGCGTTTCGGGGTCAGGCAGATCGGCCACATGCGTCAGACGGATGATTGCCATTTCCGCCGCCATCATCGCATTGGGGGCAAGACCCACTTCCTCAATCGCCTTGAGCAGCATCTGCCACATCCGGCTCAAGCTGCGCATCTGCAAGCGTTGCGCCATCTCAAGGCCGCGCGCCCGTTCATCCGGCGGGGTGGTCGGGTCTTCGGCGGCCTCTGGTGTGATTTTAATGACCGACACCCAATGGGTGATTTCGGCCAGATCGCGCAAGATCGCCATCGGATCAGCCCCATCGGCATATTGCCCGGCAATCTCGGTCAGCGCGGTCGCGGCATCGCCCTTCATGATCAGGTCGAACAGGTCCAGCACCCGCCCCCGGTCAGCCAGACCCAGCATGGCGCGCACTTGCAGCGCCGTCGTCTCGCCCGCGCCATGGGCAATCGCCTGATCCATCAGGCTCATGGCATCACGCACCGACCCTTCGGCGGCCCTTGTTATCAGCGCCATGGCATCCGCCGCCAGCGATGCACCTTCCAGCCCGGCAATGCGCGACAGATGGGCCATCATCACCTCTGGCTCGATCCGCTTCAGATCGAACCGCTGACAGCGGGACAACACCGTAACCGGCACCTTGCGAATCTCGGTGGTGGCAAAGATGAACTTCACATGCGCCGGCGGCTCTTCCAGCGTTTTGAGTAGCGCGTTGAACGCGCTGGTCGACAGCATGTGCACTTCGTCGATGATGTAGATCTTGTAGCGCGCCGACGCCGCGCGGTAATGTACCGAATCGATGATCTCACGAATGTCGCCCACGCCCGTGCGGCTGGCTGCGTCCATCTCCATCACATCAACATGGCGCCCCTCGGCAATCGCACGGCACGGTTCGCACACCCCGCAAGGCTCTGTCGTCGGCCCGCCAGAGCCGTCCGGCCCCACGCAGTTCAGCCCTTTGGCAATGATCCGCGCGGTGGTGGTCTTGCCCACCCCCCGCACGCCGGTCATCACAAAGGCATGGGCGATCCGGTCGGCGGCAAAGGCGTTTTTCAGGGTGCGCACCATTGCCTCCTGCCCGATCAGATCGGCAAAGGTGGCGGGGCGGTATTTCCGCGCCAGAACCTGATAGGATTTCTCGGGACTGTCGGACATACTGCCTTCCGGGGGGATCACACTCGCCTCAACTTAGGCGCTGTCGCAGCCCACGTCCACCCGAAGGCCCATGATATGACCCTTGAGATCGCAGAAATCCCGGCCCTCGGCGGCACCCTCGCGCTTTGCCCGATGCCGGGCCGCAACGGCGGCTATGCAGCCGATCTTGAAACTCTGCTGATCTGGCGGCCCGGTCTTGTCCTGACCATGACCTCAAAGCTGGAATTGGCCACCAAAGGCGCCGCAACACTGCCCGCCGATCTGGCGGCGGCAGGTATAGACTGGCGGCATCTGCCAGTGCCGGATTTCGGCACTCCCAAGGCCGACACTGCGGCGCTCTGGAGCGATACCTCTGCGCAGGCCCGCGCCCATCTGGCGCAAGGGGGCCGGGTGCTGGCGCATTGCATGGGCGGCTGCGGACGATCCGGCATGGCCGTACTGCGCCTGTTGGCCGATGGTGGCGAAGACCCTGACGCCGCACTCAGCCGCCTCCGTGCCGCAAGGCCTTGCGCAGTGGAAACCAAAGCCCAGCTTCGATGGGCAAGCACGCGCTAAGCCCATTTATCTTGGCAAAAATACTCCCGCCAGAGGCACCCGCACCCTGCCGCGCGATCTACGCCCGGTGATAGGGCGCCCCGGCCAGAATTGACGCCGCCCGGTACAGCTGTTCGCACAGCATCACCCGCACCAGCATATGCGGCCAGACCATCTTGCCAAAACTGACAGACGCGTCCGCCCGCGCCCGCAAACCGGGGTCGATCCCATCCGCACCGCCGATGACAAAGGCCACATCCTGACGACCGTCGTCACGCCAGCGAGCCAGCATCGAGGCAAATTCGGGGCTGCTGACCAGCGCCCCGCGCTCATCCAGTGTCACGATCAACGCGCCGGATGGCAGGGCGCGGGCCAAAAGCTCCGCCTCCGCCGCCATACCACCGCCGCGCTTGTCTTCAACCTCATGCTCGGAAAATGGGCCAAGCGACAGCGCCCGCCCAGAGCGGTCAAAGCGTGTCACATAGTCGTCGATCAGATCCCGCTCCGGGCCGGATCGCAACCGGCCCACGGCGCACAAATGCACCCGCATGAAGCTTAAACGATCGACCCGCGCAATGCGTCGCCCGACGGCAGCCACATCTTTTCAAGCTGATAGAACTCGCGCACTTCGGGGCGGAAGACATGGACGATCACATCGCCGGTATCGATCAGCACCCAGTCGCCGGTTTCCTTGCCTTCCATCTTGGCCAGAATGCCAAAGGATTGCTTGATCCGGTCGGCCAGCTTTTCGGCAATCGCCGCCACCTGACGCGAAGACCGGCCCGAGCAGATCACCATGTAATCAGCCACGTCCGACCGGCCGCGCAGATCAATCTGCACGATGCCTTCGGCTTTGTCATCGTCTACCGATGCCAGCACCGCTTCCAGCAGCTGTTCGGGTGTATAATCCGGGCCGCTCATGCGGTTGGCCCGGGGTCCGACCGGAAGCCCGGTCGCAGGATCTGAGTGAGACAGGACATCGTCCTCCATCTGACGCGCCGATCCACCCCCGGCGCCGGGGTAGCCCTCAGGGTAGCACCCTTGTGGCGCAACCTCAACAAATCGGGCAAGCGGGCGGGCATAGCCCTGATTGACGCGACGCGCAAGCGAAGACGGACCAGCCGTGCCGTAGAACCTTGCCTGACGCCGCGTTTGGGCGTATCAAGCGCGCCATGACCGGGTTCATCTATTTCAACATCACCGACCATGCGCGGCTTCCTGCCCGCTTTTTCGGCATGACCCGCAGCGTGCTCGCACGCCTTTGACACTGGCCGTGCGCCCGTTCGGCGCCACCCGTTGCAGCCCCCTTTCAAAAGCCATCCCAAAATAAAATAAGGTGAGAGCCATGACCGCTCCGCGTACCCTTTACGATAAAATCTGGGACGATCACGTCGTCCACCGCGCCGAAGACGGCACTTGCTTGCTGTATATCGACCGCCATCTGGTGCACGAAGTCACCAGCCCGCAGGCGTTTGAAGGCCTGCGCATGACGGGCCGCACCGTGCGCGCGCCTGAAAAGACCATCGCCGTGCCAGACCATAACGTGCCCACCACGCTGGACCGCGCCAATGCCGCAACCATGACCGAAGACAGCCGCATTCAGGTGGCAGCTCTTGACAAGAACGCCAAGGATTTCGGGATCAACTACTACCCGGTGTCCGATGTGCGTCAGGGTATCGTGCATATTGTCGGGCCTGAACAGGGCTGGACCCTGCCCGGCATGACCGTGGTCTGCGGCGATTCGCACACCGCCACGCATGGGGCCTTCGGGTCGCTCGCGCATGGCATCGGCACTTCCGAAGTCGAACATGTTCTGGCCACCCAGACGCTGATCCAGCGCAAGGGCAAGAACATGAAGGTGGAAATCACCGGGTCTTTGATGCCCGGCGTGACCGCCAAGGATATCACCCTGTCGGTGATCGGCGCGACCGGCACCGCTGGCGGCACCGGCTATGTCATCGAATATTGCGGGCAAGCCATTCGCGAACTGTCGATGGAAGGCCGGATGACCGTCTGCAACATGGCGATTGAGGGCGGCGCACGTGCCGGTCTGATCGCGCCAGACGAAAAGACATTCGCATACTGCATGGGCCGCCCGCATGCGCCAAAGGGCGCAAAATGGGAAGCGGCCGTCGCCTACTGGAAAACCCTGTTCTCTGATGACGGCGCGCATTGGGACAAAGTGGTGACCCTCAGGGGCGAAGATATCGCTCCCGTCGTGACCTGGGGCACCAGCCCCGAAGACGTGCTGTCGATCACCGGCACCGTGCCTGCGGCCAGCGACTTCACCGGCGGCAAGGTCGAGGCGGCGCAGCGCAGCCTTGACTATATGGGCCTGACTCCGGGCATGAACCTGACCGATATCAAGATCGACACGGTTTTCATCGGGTCATGCACCAATGGCCGGATCGAAGATCTGCGGGCGGCGGCCGCCATCCTGAAAGGCAAGAAGAAGAAAGACGGCATCCGCGCGATGGTCGTCCCCGGCTCGGGCCTTGTGAGGGCGCAGGCGGAAGAAGAAGGTCTGGCCCAGATCTTCATCGACGCAGGGTTTGAATGGCGTCTGGCAGGCTGCTCAATGTGCCTTGCGATGAACCCCGACCAACTGGCGCCGGGTGAACGCTGTGCCGCGACCAGCAACCGCAACTTTGAGGGCCGTCAGGGCCGTGGCGGTCGCACGCATCTGATGTCGCCCGCGATGGCAGCGGCGGCAGCGTTGACCGGCCACCTGACCGATGTGCGCGAGTTGATGACCGAAGCTGTCTGATCATTTCCTGTTCCCAAATATCCCGGGGTCCGGGGCAGAGCCCCGGGGCTCTCCGCCCGGACCACCGGCAGATCACCAGAGGCATCCCATGGACAAATTCACCACCCTGACCGGCATTGCGGCCCCCATGCCGCTGGTCAACATCGACACCGACATGATCATTCCCAAGCAGTTCCTGAAGACCATTCAGCGATCCGGCCTTGGCAAGAACCTGTTTGACGAAATGCGCTTCACGCAAGACGGGCAGGAAATTCCTGACTTCGTGCTGAACCAGCCCGCCTATCGCCAGTCCGAGATCATCATCGCAGGCGATAACTTCGGCTGCGGATCGTCGCGCGAACATGCGCCATGGGCCTTGCTCGACTTCGGCATCCGCTGCGTGATCGCCACCAGCTTTGCCGACATCTTCTACAACAACTGCTTCAAGAACGGCATTCTGCCGATCGTGATGCCGCAGGATGTTGTCGATGTGCTGATGGCCGATGCACGCAAAGGGGCAAACGCCCGCGTGACCATCGATCTGGAAGCGCAGACGGTCACCACATCGGACGGACAGAGCTTTGGCTTTGACGTGGACAGCCACCGCAAGCACTGTTTGCTGAACGGATTGGACGATATCGGCCTCACTCTCGAAAAGGCCGCCGCCATCGACAGCTATGAAGCAACCGCCGCCACCCTGCGCCCTTGGGCCTGACACGCGTTGAACCACAACATCTTGGGCCGCCCCACAGGGCGGCCTTTTTGTTTCCTCTTTCTTGATGCAATCTGGCGACACATTCACCGTGAATGTGCCACAATATTTAATCAAACCATATCAGGCGATTGCGGGCCGAAGCGAAAGAAGGCACAAATTGGGCAAGATTGAGGCAACCCGCCACAAATGGTGGGAGATCTTCGGAACAAGGGCCCGGCACAGTATCGGGACCGACCGGATGGAAGGTAGAAAAGCAGTGGTCTCGCGTTTCTCGGGGGCTTTCATAAGAGCTATGCTGGTCATGGCTGTGGTGGTTACGCCCTCTGTCCTTTTGTCGGATGTCTCCAGCGATGCCAAACAGATGGCCGCGCTGGTCGCGCTGTTTGCCGGGCTGTTGACCTTTGTTGAATACAATGCCGAAGCGCCCAGCCTGATCGAATTCCGCGATGCCCCACCATTCAACCGCGTGCGCTTGGGCATGCTGTTTTTCACCGTCTTTTGTCTTTCGGTGATGGAAAGTGGCCGGGCGCAATCCACCAGCCTGACCGATCTGGTGCAAGCGATAGGCCATCTTGTCGGACGCTCCATGGATTTCCCCTATTCACCCGTGCGCTTGGCCAAGCTGATGCTGGCCGAAACCGCAACCATCGAACAGGTGCAGGCGGTTCGGGATGCCGCAGGGCTTGCCTATATCACTTCGCTGATATCGTTGAGCGTATTTGTCGTGATGCTCAAGGCCGGAAGCTGGCCGATGCGGAACCGGGTGTTCAACGTCTGGGTCAATCTGCCCACGTTTGATCCGACCGCCGGGGACATGGTTGAACGGCTGGAGCGTGACGCGCGCATCAACATCGCCCTTGGCTTTTTGTTACCATTCATCATTCCCTTTGTTGTCAGCCTGTCGTCAACTGGCGTCAACCCGGACAGCATGACAGCCTCGCAAACCTTGATCTGGACAATGACAGCATGGGCCTTTCTTCCTGCAAGCTTGTTCATGCGCGGCATCGCCATGGGCCGAATTGCCGACATGATCCGCCAGATCCGCCGCATTCAGGGCGCAAGGGACGAAATTGCTATGGCGCGGGCCTCGCGGGCCTTCTGATTGCGCTGAGCGCAGCGGCACAAGCCGAGACGCTTCGGGTTGCCTATTGGAACACCGATCTGAACCGGGCCGGGCCGGGCTTGCTTTTGCGCGATCTGGTGGCGGGAAAGTCTACTGACCTGACTACGGCAACAGCCGCGATTGCGGCCCTGAACGCCGATCTGCTGGTGCTTTCGGGGTTTGACTATGATGCAGGCGGGTTGGCGCTGGCGGCGCTGAACTCGGCCTTGCCGCTACCCTATCCTCATCTTGCCGCACTGCGCCCCAATACCGGCATTCCCAGCGGATTTGACCTTGATGGCAACGGACGCAGCTTTGAGCCGCGTGACGCCATCGCCTATGGCCGGTTTCCAGGCGAAGGCGGCATGGTGGTGCTGTCGCGGCTGCCGCTTGATGCGGGCGCAGGTGCCGATCATTCGGGGTTGCTGTGGCGCGATCTGCCGGGGGCTGATGTGCCGCCCTTGCCCGATGGTGCAGCAGATATGTTGCGGCTGTCTTCGACCGGCCATCACGATACCGCCGTTGTGCTGCCGGATGGGCGCCACCTGCATCTTCTGACATGGCATGCCACCCCGCCCGCCTTTGACGGGCCCGACCTGCGCAACACAAGGCGCAACCATGACGAGGCCGCGTTCTGGTTGCATTTGCTGAACAGCCCGCAAACCCCACAGCCGCCGTTTGTGCTGCTGGGACAGGCCAATGTGGACCCCGCAAAAGGCAATGGCAACCCGGCCGCAATCCGCGCCTTGCTGGCGGACCCCCGGCTGCAAGATGTGCTTATGGGCGACACGGTAGACTACGGTGGCACGCTCGGGTCGCTGCGGGTCAGCTATATCCTGCCCTCGGCCGGGATCGCGGTCACCGCTTCAGGCCACGCCCCCACGCCAGAAGGCGCACGGCATCACCCGATTTGGGTAGAAATCACACCCTGACCCCCCGCTTTCCCCAAGGACCGCTTGACCCTGTGCGGCCCATTGGCTACCCCGCAGCCAACCCCAAGACAGGAGCCTTTGTGATGGCCAACCCTTCCCTTCTTATCCTCGCCGGTGACGGCATCGGCCCTGAAGTCATGGCCGAAGTGAAGAAAATCATCGGCTGGATGGGCGCCAAGCGCAGCGTCACCTTTGATGTAACCGAAGATCTGGTCGGCGGCTGCGCCTATGACAAGCATGGCGTGCCACTGCATGATGACACCATGGCAAAGGCGCAAGAGGTCGATGCCGTGCTGTTGGGTGCCGTGGGTGGTCCGCAATATGACAACCTCGATTTCAGCGTAAAGCCCGAACGCGGCCTGCTGCGTCTTCGCAAGGAAATGGACCTGTTTTCCAACCTGCGCCCGGCACAGTGCTTTGACGCTTTGGCCGACTTCTCGTCGCTGAAAAAAGACGTCGTGGCCGGGCTGGATATCGTGATCGTGCGCGAACTGACCTCCGGCGTCTATTTCGGCGAGCCGCGCGGCATTTTCGTAGAGGGCAATGAGCGGGTGGGCATAAACACCCAGCGCTATACCGAAAGCGAAATCGCCCGTGTGGCGCGGTCGGCTTTTGAACTGGCCCGCAAGCGTGCCAACAAGGTCTGCTCGATGGAGAAGGCCAATGTCATGGAATCCGGCATCCTGTGGCGCGAAGTGGTGCAGGAAATCCATGACAAGGAATATCCCGATGTGGCGCTGTCGCATATGTATGCCGACAATGGCGCAATGCAGCTGGTGCGCTGGCCCAAGCAGTTTGATGTGATCGTCACCGACAACCTGTTTGGCGATGTGCTTTCAGATTGCGCCGCGATGCTGACCGGCAGCTTGGGCATGCTGCCCTCGGCCAGCCTTGGTGCGCCAATGGCCAACGGCCGGCCCAAAGCACTGTATGAACCCGTCCACGGCTCTGCCCCCGATATCGCGGGCACGGGCAAAGCCAACCCCATCGCCTGTATCCTGTCGTTCGCTATGGCGCTGCGCTATTCCTTCGACATGGGCGAAGATGCGGCCCGCATCGAAAAGGCTGTCGAGAAGGTGCTGGCCGACGGGCTGCGCACCGCCGATCTGATGGGTCCGGACGGCGGCACACCGATCACCACCACCCAGATGGGCGATGCCATCATCGCGGCGCTGGACGCCAGCCTGTAAGCACTGCCCAATGGTTGATGAACAAGGCCCGCACCAATTGGTGCGGGCCTTGCTCGTTGGCCGTACAGGTCAACGACACTGGTGCAAAGCGTAGCGCAGGGCCGACAGCGCAGCCCCCGGCGGCATAGGATGGTGCAAGATCACAGCGTCACGATTGGGCAGGGTAAGCCAGCGGGTTCCATCGCAGGCGGTTGCCACCGTGTACATCGGGGCGGCATCACGCACCTGCCCTTCCAGAAACGACTCAAACCCAGCCTCACGCGCAGCGGGACTTTGCCAAGGCAGATCACGCAAAACGCCATTCTGTGACGTTGCAAAAAGATCCATGTAATTTGCCGATGCGCGCAAAAGCATTTCCTGAACTGCAGGGGCAAGGCCAATGATCAGCCGATCCGCCTGATAAGCGCCATCCCGAATCGCTGGCCCGTCCGAAACGGTCGCCCCGGCCAGCGACCGCAGCTCAACGACCGTTTCATATTGCCACAAAGAGTGTGGAAGACCGCGCGCGCAGATCGCGCTGTCGGATTTGAGATGCCGAATGACGCAGCGATCAAGAACCACGTCAGAGCGGTCAAACCGCGTCGCCGTGGTGCTCAGTCGAATGGCTGTCAGAAAAGTGGGCACTGGATCGGCGGCGGATTGCGCCTGAGCACCGCAGGGCCACAAAAAGAGGGCAAGGCCAACCAACGCCGCCGCCCCCAACCCCGGAACTGTCTGAACACGTTTCAACACACAGGCTCCGCACTTAGCTGATCAAAAACGGGGTATCCGACGGCTGCGGCGGAACTATGTCCCGCGATCTGTTGCCGACCCTGCTTGAGCCTTGGCCCGCTTTCTGCCAAAGCTGCCAGCGCAAACAGGTGTGGCGTTCTGCCCCTGCTGGCAAAGGAGATAGCATGGGTCACAATCTGAAAGGTGCGCTGCTGGCGCTGCTCGCATTCGCGCTTTATGCGACTCATGATGTTGTCATCAAGTATCTGGGCGAAAGCTATAATTCGTTCCAGATCATCTTTTTCTCAGGGCTTCTGGGCTTTCCCATCATCACCTTCATGCTGATGAGCGACCGCACAGATGGCAACCTGATTCCACGCCATCCGTGGTGGTCCCTGTTGCGGTCGCTGACGGCCGTATCGACCGGGGCGGCAGGGTTTTATGCCTTTACCGTGCTGCCGCTGGCGCAAACCTATGCAATCTTGTTCGCCATGCCGCTGCTGATCACAGTGCTGGCCATTCCGATGCTGGGCGAAAAGGTGGGGTTCCGGCGCGGGATCGCGGTTGTGGTCGGGCTGATCGGGGTTCTGATCGTGCTGCGCCCCGGTTCGGCCGAGCTGTCATGGGGCCATCTGGCGGCGCTGTCGGCGGCGCTGACCGGATCGCTGACCTCTGTCATCGTGCGCAAGATCGGGGCCGAGGAACGCTCGGCCGTCCTGATGCTTTATCCGATGGTCGCGACCTTCATTCTTACCGGGGCCGCGATGCCCTTTGTCTATGTCCCGATGCCGCTGGAGCATCTGGCGCTGACCGGGGTGATTGCCTTTTTAGGATTTATCGCCGCCATGCTGTCGATTTCCGCCTATCGCACCGCCCCCGCCATCATCGTGGCCCCGATGCAATATTCGCAGATCATCTGGGCCGTGATCTATGGGGCGCTGCTGTTTGACGAGGCGGCAGATTTTTATACGCTGGTCGGGACATCGGTAATCATCGCGTCGGGCATCTATATCGTCTTGCGCGAAGGCACCGGCAGCGTGTCGAAAAACAGCCCCGTGTTGTCGAACAAATCACGTCCCGAAACCGGGTTGATGCCGCGCATCAGCCTGCTCTTGAAACGTGGTGACCGTAGGCGGGCAGAGTAACGCCGCCGCCCTCTTGAAAAGCAAAAGCGAAAAGTTTACGGCGTTCCCCACGGTCGGAGCGTAGCGCAGTCTGGTAGCGCACCTGCTTCGGGAGCAGGGGGTCGGAGGTTCGAATCCTCTCGCTCCGACCAATTTTTTCCCGAATAATTTCAAATACTTAAGAAGATTTTCGCGGCCGCATGTATGGTGCCAGCGCCGTTTTTGTATGGTAGAGGAAAGTTGGCTTCAGCTTGTCTGACCTACCGTTTATCCGGGTTTTGGAACTGCCAGGAACTAGCTGATTCTTGGGGCCAACTAGGGCGCGATCATCCCCAAAGCGCGCTGCCTTACCTGAGGGTGAATGAAGCCATTGTTAAGCGCGTCCACTATGTGAGAGTTGACAGATGCCGTCGCATTTGCGGCTGCCAGTTCAAGCGCAGCCGCTGCAAAGGTTATGTATCGGACCGCGACATTGACGCCCCTGACAACGCGAACGGGCGGCAAGGCTGCATCAAAAACGTGTGCAACGAACACAACCTCAAAGCGCCAGTCTGCAAGTGGCGCGATACTGGTTAGCTCCTCTTCTCGCAGGGCCAGAACAGAGGCAAACGAGTCCAAGTGATCCAGAACATAGGGAAGAGTAAGACGTCCACCATGCGATTCATAGGCAACCACTTCAGGGTTGGGTCTAACGGGGCGCTCGAACTCGACGTCCCCAAACTTCTTGCGGAAGGTATTCGCGGCAAAAACTGAGTCCCGTAACCCCTTCGGAGTCCAACCGTTTGCCACCGTGTGGTGCATCAGACCGTAGCAGTCCAATAGTCGCTGTTCCAGAATTCCGTTTGTGCCGGTGTTGCCGTTACCAGTAGCGTTCAGCAAAGTAGTCGCTTGAGCGACATTCAAAACGGGAATCCTATGAGGAATATCGCCGTTGTTTTTCTCTGACTCCACGCGGATGTAGCGGTGCAGTAGTCCACGAATCTGCGCAGCAAGTTCGTCTTTCGCCAGTGAGCCAAGATTCTCAATCGTCTCCAGAATGTTTGCCAGTGCGGTCGCAGAACGAGGGCTATCAGTGCGACCTGTCACCCACACCTGATCGAAGCGAAGCGTAGCCTTGGCATTGTTCAAGAAAGCGTTCTTGGCCACGGGAATGCCCGATGAGATGTACTTCTCTGTCAGCCAATCCGCAATCTGTCCGCGCGGCTTGAATTCATATGCGTAGGTTACAGCATGGTCGAAGCGAGCCTGAATCAGGAGCTGGTAGTGCAGCAGAAGCAGATAAGGATGGTGAAGATCATTTATGAAGAGGTCCGACAGCCAAGCAGAAAAGTCTCCAGCACACCCAAGACTTTTGGCTACCTCTGCAACACGCTCGATTCCGCCTTCTATGTCCAAATCGCCAAATAGCGCTGGCTCTGCGGACATATCATCCTCAAATACTTCATTTGACGCTGGGAGTGATAGGGTCGGTGCACACCCGAATTTTGTGAGTATGGCTTGAACAGCACGCCAATTGAGAGAAAAGCGGTTGTCTCTGACTGCAATCAATCGGCTTATTTCAGAAGCCGTCATTTTCTCTTCAACAGCAAGCCGCGCTATCATCCCAGAATGCGACAAGATTTGTCTTGCTGAGTCGTGGTCAAGCAAGTGGGCAGATACAAGCGCTGCATGAAGGTCAAAGAAATTCGCTGACGCAAGCCGGGAAGCGTTCTGATATGCAGCTCCATTCGGACCTTCAAGGCTATCAAAAATGAATGTCTTTGGGTCTCGGTCTGCAAGAAAAAGAAGATCACGGACAAATGCGCGGAATGCGGGCGTCGGTGCGCCGTCACGTTGCCAGCGTCGCAGTTGCAGAGAAATCCAGCTAGCCTTGTCGTCCGTGACTCCGGCAATTTCCAGTAGCCGGGTAACCTCCGCCAAGAACTCCGCTTCTCTTGCTGATGCCACGGGCAACAGAATTCCGCGCACTGCCGCTCGGAGTTCAAACATCCTTACCGCCTCCCAGCAGATCAGTGGCGGTCGCGTTCAGAGCTTCTGCAATCTTCTCGACGGACAGCAAGGACGGGTTGCGGACGCCACGTTCGCAACCGCTGATGTAAGTGCGGTCAAGTCCTGCACGTAATGCCAACTCTTCCTGCGTCAGCCGCGCCTTGGTCCGCAGCCGTTTGAGGTTGCTCGCGAAGGCCTGAACAAGGGCTGAATCCAATGTTTCCATGCACCTAGCGGTAGCGTCTATGTAGATTATGCGTCCACGGACTATAAGTCACATTGGGCTAGATTTCTTGTGGACGGTAGGGTATCGGTAACTAAATGATGTAAGAATGCCAGCGGGAGGGCACAGCAAGATGGACCGGCGCAACGCCTTCTCGGCTGTCTCGCTCTTCTCCGGTGCCGGAGGGATGGACATTGGCTTTGCCAATGCTGGCTTCAACATCCTGTTCGCCAACGACATTGACCCTGACGCTTGCGCGACATACCGACTAAATCATGGTGATAGCATCGCCCAAGCAAGCTTGCTCAGTATCAACCCGCTTGAACTGGTGGCTGGACGGGCGGTTGACTTGGTCTTTGGTGGTCCACCTTGTCAGGGATTTTCCGTTGCCGGGAAAATGGACCCTGACGATGAGAGGAGTCAACTAATCCACTCATTCTTTGACGTGGTGGATTTGCTGCAACCCAAGGCCTTCGTTTGTGAGAATGTGAAGGCTCTTGCTGTTCTTACCAAGTGGCAAAGCGTAAGGAATGCGCTTTTTGCACGCGGTCGCAAGGCCTATCGCATTGCCCTAATCATACTGAACGCATCCGATTATGGCGTCCCTCAAATCCGGGAACGCATGTTCTTGATTGGGCTGCATAAGGAGGTTTTTGCTGGGTCTGATACAGAGCTTCAGAACATGATCGAAGCAGCCCTTCTAGCCCAAGTCAGAAAACCAAGAACAGTTGCTGATATCATTCGCGACTTAGGGCGTGCTGGCACGTCTGGAAATTCAAGAACCTGCGCAGCTAAGATCACATTCGCCCGTGCGCCCATTATGCGAAAGTCACCATATGCAGGGATGATGTTCAACGGGGCAGGTCGACCCTTGCCTCCATCAAAATGGGCGACGACCCTTCCTGCTTCTATGGGTGGAAACAAAACGCCTATCGTTGATGAAGCAGAGATTTTTGATGGCGAAGAGAGCTATATTGAAACCTACCACCGCCACCTGATGGCTGGCGGCGAGCCAAGAGTTGGGGAAGCCCCCAAGCGTCTTCGTAGGTTGACGATAGATGAGTGCATCGCCGTTCAGACATTTCCGGCCAACTATAGGCTGGCTGGTTCTAGAAGCGCTCAGTATCGCCAATTGGGAAATGCAGTGCCGCCATTGCTCGCAGAGGCGGTTGCACGAGTTGTCGCGGGCGCACTATCCGGTGACGCGGCTTTGCAAGTGCCCGTAGCTGCTGAATAAGGCACGACGGTTCTGCGAGTTATTGGCCACGATGGCAACCAAATAGACTAGTTGCATATGTGCCCGCAGCTACTGTGTCGGGGAAAAAGGCAGGGTGATATACCCTCTTGGGACCCTGTCAAAAATTTCAGCATGTCACTTGTCCGGATGGCGAGCGTCATCCGATAGGCGTTTGTAGAGTCGGTGACGACCGAATGGATTACAGGCCCTAAATTGAGCCTTGCTCAAGCAGATACCGGTAGACAGATGACCGCGCCACACCAAGCGATTTAGCAATATATGTTGGCGTTTTTCCTTGCTGCCGCAATGCGCGAACCTTACCCGCGTCTATGGTCGCCGGTCGACCCTTAAAGGGGCTGGCTTCGCCCTTTGCAAGCGCAGCGTCGATGCCTTCTCTTTGGCGCTCTGTCCTGATCGTGGCTTCAAATTCTCCGAACGCCCCAAGAATGGTGAAGAACAGCTTGCCTGCGGCGGTGCTGGTATCAATGGGCTGTTCAAGAACGCGCAAGTGCACGCCCTTGTCCTCAAGGGTCTTTGCTATTTCCAGAAGGTCGCGCGTTGAACGTGCTAGGCGATCAAGGCGCGTACATACGACAGTGTCGCCCTTGCGAGTACCGCGCCCAAGAAGCTCAGCCAGCGCGGCCCTGCCGTCGCGGCTGCGCCCGCTTACCTTCTCAGTGTAAAGGTGTTCCGGGCTGACGCCCGCGTTGCGAAGGGCAACTTCTTGGACGTCGAGCGACTGTCCCCGACTGGATACTCGCGCGTAACCGATCAACTCGCCCATGATCTGCCCTTTCTGTCCGATTTGCCTGTCCTGTAAATGTCTTCTAACCTAAAAAAGGCAGGCGAGTCGAATCTTTATTGTTCAAAATCAAGCCTTTAGTTCGTCTTCAAGCTAACTTTGGGCCGACCTTGGGGGAAGGGTTCCGGCCAAGTTCAGCTTCAAGCTGACTTTGCCGGGACACCATTCAGGAAGGCGGCGAAGATAGGGAATATTTCCCGCATGAGGACGCGTCGGGCAGCGTCTAGCTACGCAGCAAATACGTCTCTCTGTCGCGCGCAGTGTCAGCCGCCATGCTTGGTGGCGTTGTCGATATTCAGGCTTGACGCTTTTCCGCGTCAGCGGGTCTCACCAGTAAGTTATCGCATCCAGCGCTGCCCGCATCTGTGCCATACCATGCTTGGATTGCCCAAAGGGCGTCTTGTAGTGCCGCAGTTTGCCTTGCCCGCCTACATGCCCGATGATGCCGCGCATGACGTCATCTGTCATGCCTTGGCGCTGCAAGCGGTCAATCAGGGTATCCTTGGTGCTGTAGAGTACGTGCCGGTCATTAGTAAAACCGCCCGACCGGATCACTGTTGAAAATGCCGTAGTGTACGCCCGCGCTAGCGAGTCGGGCTTGGTTGCCTGCCCATAGACCTTTCCTTGTCGGACTGCGGTCTTGCCTGCCTCAAGCTCTGCTGCGAAGCCACCTTTCACAAGGAATTCCGGCAGGTTCGAAAGGGCCGCAGCAAGGGGAATGCGCCGGGGCGTGCCAGTCTTGGTGTACCTAATGTGCAGTTCTCCGTTCTTCGCGCTGTCCGGTCCAAGGTGGAACAACTCTACAGGTCGCATCCCCGTGTACAGCAGAACCCGGAAGCCCATGAGGAAGGCGGCGCGGCGCGACTGTGACAGCCCGCTTTCTGCTTCCGGCCCCCACGCATCATTCAGCAAGCGCCAAACCTGTTTGATTTGATCGTCATCGAACGCCTGCCACCGTGTATCCTCCACAGTCGTGGTGATGTCGGGCATGACGATGTCGGGAAAGGTCAGCCCGGCGAGGGCGCTTTTCTCGCGAACGGCCCACCGCCACAGCGTCTTGAGCGTCTCGAAATGCTTGGCGATAGTTGCCGGGCTGACTCCGTCTTTCAGCAACAGGTCGCGATGCTCTTGCAGGCGTTCTTTGGTGTAATACGCGGGCGGGTGGTTCCCCTGTGCATCGGTGAGGCGGCGCACCTTGTCTATGTAGGCGCGGCGGGTCTGCGGGCGCTTGGTCGCTGCGTAAACGTCCATCAACTCCTTGATGCACAGCGACGTGTCGACTCGGGTCTCTGGGGTCAATTCAGCAAGTCTGGCGTCCAGCGCTGCCTTGTACGCATCCCAGAACATGCCGCCGGTCTTGTCCAAGGGGCGGCTGGGTTGCAGGGTCTCCACAAGCATGTTGCCGAAAGGGTCATCAACTGCCTGTTCGTCCAGATAGGACCGATCACCGAAGGCGTAAGCCGCGAACAGGGCTAGCTTGTCGCGTTCGGCCTTGGCGGGCAAGGCGCGGGCTTGCTGCATGGCCTCTTCTGTGCGCCGCCAGACGGACGCGGACACGTCGACTCTCAGGCCGGGGGCGATAAGCGATGCGGCGGCGTCAGCCGCCAATCTGACGTCTTCGCTTGCCTCAGGCGCGCGGGCTTGCGCCGCTAGCTGTAGAGGCAAAGAAAACGCAACGGCTGCCACCTCTGACTCCTGCCGGGCGGCGAACCCGTTTCTGGCTTCCGGGGTGGAAAGCCTAGCTATCAGTTCGTCATGCTCTTGGGTGTAAGCCAGCCCTCGGGAAACGGCCTTGTTGATGTCGGAACCCAAAGAATAGTCCCAGACTGTGCGGCCCAAGACTTCCACAAGGTCTTTCGGAACCCGGCGGGCGTACTTGTATGCGCCGCTTGAGGTCTTGGTGACGTGGTCGATTAGGTCGACGTTCTTCCTCTTTCGGGCGGTCATCTGAGGGTCCGTGTATGGTAACTGTATGGTATTTTGTATGGTAGAATCGGCCATTTTCACAAGGAGATTCCACAAAACGTCAACAAAATAAGGGATTTATGGATTTGTAAGAAGTTCGAATCCTCTCGCTCCGACCAGTAAATTCCCGCAGTAATACACGAGAAATAATCCTGACTGCGCTTTTGTCGGTCACATTGGCCGAACGAATGCTATTGGCAATCCTGAACAGATTGCAAACAGGGGTCTGGCGTTGGTATCTGAACACGCCCGCCCCAAACCCTGCACCTGATCTCGACGGGCTTTGAAAGGACCACGAATGCTGACAATGACGCCTTTTGCTGAAATTGCCGTTCTGTTGGTCATGGCGGCGGGGATCGGGATTGTCGGCACGCTTTTGCGGCAACCGCTGATAGTCAGCTTTATTGCTGTGGGCCTGATTGCGGGGCCATCAGCGCTTAATCTGGTGCATTCAGACGAACAGATTGAGATCCTGTCCGAACTGGGAATCGCAGTTCTGTTGTTTCTGGTGGGGATAAAGCTGGATGTGAAAATGGTCCGCTCTTTGGGGGCGGTTTCTGTGGTGACAGGCTTGGGCCAGGTCGCCTTTACCGCGTTCTTTGGCTATCTGATCGGCCTTGCACTTGGTCTCGGGCAGATCACCAGCCTATACGTAGCCATCGCGCTGACGTTTTCATCCACCATCATCATTGTGAAACTGATGTCCGACAAGCGCGAGATCGACTCGCTGCATGGCCAGATCGCACTGGGCTTCCTGATCGTGCAGGATCTGGTGGTGGTGCTGGCGATGATCGTGCTGTCGGCCATTGGCATCGGTGGCGCGGAAGATGGCGGCGGGTCGGTGTGGACCGTCCTGATCGCGGGTCTGGCCATGGTGGCGGCGGTGGTTCTGTTTATCCGTTTTGCCGCAAATCCGCTGACCGAACGGCTGGCACAAGCGCCCGAACTGCTGGTGATCTTTGCGATTGCACTGGCTGCTTTGTTTGCCGCTATAGGGGATGCCGTGGGCTTGGGCAAAGAGGTGGGCGGACTGATGGCCGGGGTCGCACTGGCCTCGACCAACTACCGCGAAACGATTGCCGCCCGGCTGGCCCCGTTGCGCGATTTCCTGCTGTTGTTCTTTTTCATCGCCCTCGGGGCCACGCTGGATCTGTCTTTGCTTGGCACGCATGTTACTGGGGCGGTGATCTTTTCCCTGTTTGTGCTGATCGGGAACCCGCTGATCGTTTTGGTCATCATGGGGGTCATGGGGTATCGCAAGCGCACCGGCTTTCTGGCCGGGCTGACCGTTGCGCAGATCAGTGAGTTTTCGCTGATCTTTGTGGCGATGGGTGTCAGCCTCGGCCATGTGCCGGATGACGCCTTGGGGCTGGTGACCATGGTCGGGTTGGTCACCATTGCGGCCTCGACCTACATGATCACATTCTCGCACACGCTTTATGCCGTGTTCGAGCCCTATCTTGGGGTGTTTGAGCGCAAGGGCACCCCGCGCGAAACAGGCGACGACAGCACCAATCGAAGCGAACGGCCCGAAATCATCCTCTTTGGTCTGGGGCGGTTTGGCACGGCAATCGGCATGCGGCTGAAAAAGCGCGGCATCAAGGTTTTGGGAGTGGATTTCAACCCGCAGGCCGTGAAGCGCTGGCGCGAACTAGACCTGGACGCCGAATTTGGCGATGCGACAGACCCGGAGTTTCTGGCCGAACTGCCCTTGCGCGAGGCAAATTGGGTCGTTTCGACAGTGCCAGTGCATCTGACCGGGCTAAGCCACGAAGATACCCGCCACACGCTTATGCAACTGGCGCGCGCGTCCGGGTTCTCTGGCAAGATCGCCATGGCTTCGCACGGGGCGACAGAGACACAGGCCTTGCTGGATGCTGGCGCCAATACCGTGTTGGAACCGTTTCAGGATGCCGCTGACCGCGCCGTGGACCTGCTGACCGGGGCAGAGGCATCAGAACGCACCGATATTCCCGAAATCTCATCCGAAGCGCGTGACGCGGGCTGAGCGCCCGCGCCTATCTTTCGACCTTCAGCACGATCTTGCCGGTATGGCCCGAGCTTTCCATACGCGTGTGGGCGTCAGCAGCCTGCTCCAGCGGAAATTCACTGTCCATCACCGGGGCAAAGTGGCCAGCGGCGATCATCGGCCAGACGTGGGTTTCCACCTCGCGCGCGATGCGGGCCTTGGCGGCATCCGATTGCGGGCGCAGGGTTGATCCGGTGATGGTCAGGCGGCGCATCATCATCTCGGCAAAGTTCAGCTCGATCTTGGGGCCTTGCAGAAACGCGATCTGCACAAGGCGGCCATCATCGGCCAGCGTGCGGATATTGCGCGGCAGATACGGGCCGCCGACCATATCAAGGATCAGGTCGGCCCCCCCTGCGGCCTTGACTTCGGTCGCCCAATCTTCGGTTTTGTAATTAAAGGCGCGCTCGGCCCCCAGTGCCTCACATGCGCGGGCCTTGTCGTCGGTGCCTGCGGTGGTGAAGACGCGCGCGCCCAGGCTGCGGGCGATCTGGATGGCGGTGGTGCCGATGCCGGACGCACCACCGTGAACAAGGAAACGCTCGCCGCCGCGCAGACCGCCACGCATCACCACGTTTGACCAGACGGTAAAGCAGGTTTCCGGCAGGCAGGCGGCTTCCTTCATGCCCATGCCGGGCGGCACGGGCAAAGCGTGGGATTCATGGGTGGTGACATATTCGGCATAACCACCACCGGGCAGCAGGGCGCAAACCTTGTCACCGATGCTCCAGCGGATCACGTTCGGCCCCAACGCAACCACCGTGCCCGACGCCTCCAACCCCGGCAGGGGCGAGGCGTTGGCGGGGGGTGCATAAAGACCCGCACGTTGCAGGGCATCAGGACGGTTGACCCCGGCATAGGCCACACGAATGACGATCTGGCCATGGCTCGGCACCGGAACTGGCATGGTCGCGGGTTTCAGAACCTCTGGCCCGCCGGGTTCAGAAATTTCAACGGCGCGCATGGTATGGGACAGGGTCATCAGTGGCCTTTCAGCGGAAACGGTCCATCATCTTGCCCGGCAGATCATCGGGAACATCGGGCTTGCGGATCTTTTCCATCAGTTTCATCGGCCCGGCAAGCAATGCCTTTGCAACCGGGTTATCACGCATCGCGGCTTTGGCCTTTTCGATGCGCATCACATCTTCGATCCGGCGGTCAAGAAAATCCCACGTGGCCTGATGGCCGATGCTGTCGTCGCCCAGCCAGAACAGCACGGTGGCCGAATAGACTGCCGAAAGCGTAGCGCGTTTGGTATACCAGTTGATATCGCGGCTGGTGTCGCCAAGCGCGGTCCAGATCGCATCCGACGTGCCCCATATCGCGCGGGCGCCATCTGCGGTGTGGATCGGCAGGGCGAACAAAGTGGTGCCCCGGCGCACTGCCTCTTTGTCTTCGACCAGTTCAAGACGCAGGCGAATGGCGGTGGTGATCCGGTCGCGGTAGCGCAGCGCGGCCAGATCGGTCGCGGCCAGCCGGTCACGCATCAGCGCATCGCCCCGGCGGTGATAGGCCAGCGCCAGATCAACCCCGCCGCGCGGGAACAGCGACCGGGCCAGCGCATCATGCACCCCCGATTCGGAAATCGCGGCACGCAGGGTGGTTTCGGACCATCCATCAAAGGGCACATGCAGCAAAGCGGCATCCAGCACACGATCTGCGGGCGTGGGGGTCGTGTTCTCGGTCGTCATGTCGTCATCCTTCCGTCATGGCGGTGGACAGGGGCTATTGGCTTTGTTATAGCGCAGCCTGCCTGCACAAACAGTGCAACTCTAACCTAGGAAGGTGGTGACAACCACATGCAGGTCAGCGTCCGTGACAACAACGTTGAGCAAGCCCTTCGGGCCCTCAAGAAAAAGCTCCAGCGCGAAGGCGTGTTCCGCGAAATGAAGCTCAAGCAACATTTCGAGAAACCCTCCGTCAAAAAAGCGCGCGAGCAAGCCGAAGCCGTTCGCCGTGCGCGCAAGCTTGCGCGCAAAAAGGCATTGCGCGAAGGCGGCGTTTAAGTCGTTCTTGGAATGCTGGGTGGGGGCTGTATGCCCTTGCCCCACGATCAACCCCCGTCCGCAAGGCCGGGGGTTTTTCTTTTTGCCGGTCGCCGGGGTGCGTCAGGCCAGCTTGCGCCGATAGGCAACCGGCGCGCGCTCCGGCAGGGTGACGTTCAGTTGGCTGACCATGTCGATCATCGACTCGGTGGCTTCGTCCAGCGACTGGCAGGCAACCGTGGTTTCCGCGAACATCGACGCGTTTTGTTGGGTCACATTGTCCAGATCGTTGATTGCTGCGGTGATCTCGCTCAGCGAGCGGGATTGGTCGCTGGCCGTGCTGGCGATGGCCGCAACCTGTTTGGCCGCGGCGGCGACGCTTTGGGTTATGACCGTCAGTGCGGTTCCAGTCTGGCCCACCAGATCGACCCCTTCGCGGACGTGCAGGCCAGCTTCCTGCACCAGACCGGTGATTTCCTTGGCCGCGTCGGAACAGCGTTGCGAAAGGGCGCGCACCTCTGACGCGACCACCGCAAAGCCACGCCCCGCCTCGCCCGCGCGGGCCGCCTCGACCCCGGCGTTCAGCGCCAGCAGATTGGTTTGAAACGCGATTTCGTCGATGACCGAGTTGATCCGGGCAATCTTTTGCGAACTTTCCGCGATGCTTTGCATCGACGCAATCGCCTGTTCCACCACGCGGCTGCCGCCCAGTGCCTCTCTTTGCGCAAGGGCTGTGGACGCCTCGGCGTTCGAGGCGATATGGGCGGACTGGCGCACACTGGCAAGAAACTCGACCATCGCGGCCGAGGTTTCCTCCAGCGTGGCGGCCTGCCGTTCGGTGCGGACCGACAGGTTTTCGGCCGAGCCGCGGATATCTGCCGCCTTTTCCTGAACATAGCCCGAGACTTCGGCCACCTGCGCAATCACCTGCCGCAGACGGCCGACCGAGGTGTTGAAGTCATCGCGCAGGTTCCCAAATTCGGGCGGGAAGTCGGTTGTGATCGTCACCGTCAAATCGCCACCCGACAGACGATCCAGCGCATCACACAAGGCGGCTACGATAAGCCCCTGTTCCTCCAGAACTTTTGCGCGGTGTGCGGCCTGCTTCTCGTCGATCTCGCGCGCCAGCCGGTGCGCGACTTCGGCGTCGGCGCTTTGCGTGGCGATACGCTCTTGCGCGGCTTCGGCAGCTTCTCGCATCTGATCGGCCTCGCGCCGTTGCAGGTCAGCTTGATCGCGGGCGACCTCTGCCTTGACCAGCATGTCAGAGGCAATTTCGCGGGCCAGCGTCAGTTCCCGTTCCTTTTCATCCGCCTGCGCATGCAAGCGAAGCCGGATGATGACCGCCGCAATCAGCGCCGCAGTTTCCACGCCGACCGTGGCACCATGCAGCAGCGTGCGCGCGATATTGTCCGCAACATCGGCTGATGGGTAGATCAGGCCGGGCATCACCACACTCAGCGACAGGTGGTGCAGAACAATCAGCCCGGTCGCTGCCAGAATCGGCCTGATATCCACCAGCAGGATCAGGGTCGCCAGCGCGGCAAAAAAGGTCATGTGCATGTCAAGCTGCCACGGATGCCCGGCAAAGGCAGCGGTCATCGCGATGGCCTGACCGATCACGCCAAAGCTGACGCCAAGCCGGGCAGTCAGATCCCCCTTGCTTTGGCCCAGCCAACCAATCGCCAGAAACGATGCCGAAAGCACGGGCGCAAGCAGCCCTGCGCCGACAAGAAAGGCGCTTAGCATCACAACAGGCAGCATCAGACTGGCCGCGATCAGCAGAGCGCGACAGGCCCGATCTTGACTTTGGCGCAGCTCACTCAAGGAATAGGTCATAGGAACTTTCCGCAGAAAAGGGTGTCAAAGCTGCCGTTGCGGACGGCCCAGGCCCCCTGCTGATGCAATCGCTGAACGAAATCAGGGGCCTCGGCATAGGCCAGCGTGGCCATCGCTGCACGCAAGGGCGAGATCTCCTGCCCCCCGGCCTGCGCGATAATGGCGCCCGCATCGGCCCAGGGCGGCACGATCACCAACACGGGCTGTCCGGCCACAGGGGCAGCCGACATGACAAGACCAAGTGGGCCAAGCAGGGTGACAAGCACCGCCAAAAGGGAAAGCGTGACATTCATCGCAACCTCATCCGTTGTCAGGAGGTTAGGCGCGGACCCTTTAAGAAATCCAAAATCCAGACAGATTCTGCCGGATATTTTAGACAGCAATTGCAGTGGTTTTCACCACGGTGCGCAGCGCAAAAGAGGACTGCATCTGCCGCACGCCGGGCAATCGCGACAGGAACTGTCGGTGGATGCGGGCGAAATCCTCGGTGTCCTCGGCCATGATTTTCAGCAGATAATCCGCCGTGCCTGCCATCAGATGACATTCCAGCAGGTCAGGCAACCGCGCCACCTCGCGTTCGAACGCGTCAAGCAGGTCTTCGGCCTGACTTTGCAGGGTGATTTCAACGAATACCGTCGTCAGCCGTCCGATCTTGCGCGTATCAAGCAAGGCGACGTAACCCGCGATATAGCCCTCCTCTTCCAACCGCTGCGTTCTTCTGTGGCAGGCCGAAGGCGAAAGATTCACCCGCTCTGACAGGTCTGCATTGGTGATGCGACCATCGCGTTGCAACACGTTCAGAATGCGGCGGTCTGTTGCATCAAGATCCATGGAGTTGGTGGTTTCTTTCGCCAAAGTGGGGTGCTGCGAAGTATTCTACGCCAATCTAGACCCACTGTCGCGGAAAATTCAAAGAAGTGACGGCCAATCGGCGCAACACTGGAGAGTATAACCAATAAACCAACAGGGACTCATCATGAAAATCGGTTGCCCGAAAGAGATCAAACCACAAGAGTTTCGCGTGGGCATGACGCCCGATGCGGTGCGCGACGCGGTGGCGCATGGCCATTCTGTGCTGCTGGAAACCGGGGCGGGTCTTGGCTCTGGTTTTGCCGATGGCGACTACATCGCCGCCGGGGCACAGATCGCACCAGATGCCGAGACGGTGTTTGCCGAGGCCGGAATGATCGTCAAGGTAAAGGAACCCCAAGCGGCAGAGCGCAAGCGCCTGCGCGACGGGCAGATCCTGTTCACCTATCTGCATCTTGCGCCAGACCCGGACCAGACCCGCGATCTGCTGGAATCGGGTGTGACGGCGATTGCCTATGAAACCGTGACCGACCGTGCAGGCGGTCTGCCACTGCTGGCACCGATGTCAGAAGTGGCGGGGCGGCTTGCGCCACAGGTTGGCGCATGGACGCTCCAAAAGGCCAATGGCGGGCGCGGCGTTCTGCTGGGCGGTGTGCCAGGGGTTCTGCCTGCCAAGGTCGTGGTGATCGGCGGCGGCGTGGTCGGCACGCACGCAGCGCGTGTCGCGGCGGGCATGGGGGCGGATGTGGTGGTGCTTGACCGCTCACTGACCCGGCTGCGCTATCTGGATGATGTGTTTGGCGGGCAATTCCGCAACGCCTATGCCAGCGGGGCCGCAACAGCAGCGGCCGTAACCGAGGCGGATCTGGTGATCGGCGCCGTGCTGATCCCCGGCGCAGCAGCGCCCAAGCTGGTCAGCCGGGCGCAACTGGCCACGATGAAGCCGGGGGCCGCGATTGTGGATGTGGCAATTGATCAGGGCGGTTGCTTTGAGACCAGCCGGGCCACCACGCATCAAGACCCGATCTATGATGTGGATGGCATCATCCACTATTGCGTGGCAAACATGCCCGGCGCAGTGGCCCGCACCTCTACGCAGGCCCTCGGCAATGCCACGTTGCCGTTTCTGCTGTCGCTGGCGAACAAGGGATGGAAGGCGGCTTGTGCCGATGACCCGCATCTGAAAGCCGGGCTCAACACCCATGCCGGACATCTGACCTATGCCGCAGTGGGTGAGGCATTGGGCCTTGCGTCGATCACTGCGGATGAGGCGATGAAGATCTGACATAAAAAAGGCCCCCGGAAAACGGGGGCCTTTTTTCTATCGTTATGCGTTCAGCGCTGTTGCAGCGAGTCGCGGATCTCTTTGAGCAAGTCCAGTTCGGTCGGGCCAGCCGGTGCCGCAGCAGCAGCCTCGGCGGCCTCTTTGCGCGCGGTTGCCTCTTTCAGCTTGTTGACGGCTTTGACCAACAGGAACACCACCCAAGCGATGATCAGGAAATTGATAATGGCGGTGATGAAGGCACCGTAAGCAAAGACGGGCACACCCGCCTCACGCGCGATGGCCAGCGACGCCGGATTGGTGCCCGACAGGTCGATGAACAAATTGGAGAAATCGAGACCTCCAGTCATCAGACCAATGATCGGGTTAATCAAATCGCCCACAAGCGAATTGACGATGGCCGTGAACGCCACACCGATGATGATACCAACCGCAAGATCAACCACATTGCCTTTGGCAATAAAGGCTTTGAATTCGTTAAGCATATCCACATATCCCCTTTGTGCGGCCGCCTTTTTGACAGCCTTTCCACCCATGCGTCGACCACAAGCGCATTGGTTATGCCACAGATACGACCATAAAAAAGGGGGAATTATCGCAACCAAAGCGCTATCAACTGCTATGGCAGTGCACGCACCATGGTCACAGACCGGGAAAAGCCAAAGACATGCCGCAACGGCCCCAGCGTTTCGCTGCGCCATGGCGCAAAGCCAAAGCGTTCATACAAAGCGCGCGCGCGAATGTTGGTGTCGATCACCTCCAGCCGGATTGCGGGATAGCCCCGCGCCACCCCTTCGCGCATCAAGGCGGCGACAAGGCTGCTGCCAATCCCCTGCCCGCGCTGTTCGCGCGCGACACAGATTCCGTCGATCAGAAAGCGATCATTGTCGATATCACTTTGCAAAAGGCGCAGCAGGTTGCTGCGCCATGCAGCCCCGACGCGGCCATAAACGACCTGCATATCGCTCAATTCACCGCCCGCAAAACTTCCAAACGGCGATTTGAACCCGGCAATCCCCAACAAGGCGCCGTCATCCGATACGGCACAGATGCAATGATCGGCACGGATCACCCGCAGCAAGAACGCGTGCGCCCGATCCTCTGGCCCCATCACCCGGCCAAGTTTTCCGCCAAAGGCCTGCCAATACAGCCTGGCCGCCTCTGGTTTCAGCTGATCCGGCAGACCAAGCCTGACTTGCACCCTGTTTGCCCCTTTTCAGTCGCTCTCAAAATGCCTAAGCCGTCAACAACGCCCGGTAAAGGCCAAAGCCATGACCCCCATCCGATCTCCATTTTTGCGGGGCTGCCTTGCCTCTGCACCATTTGTCATCGTGGTGGTGCCGTTTGCGCTCCTGTTTGGCGTGGTCGCAACCGAAGCCGGGCTTGATCTGCTGCAAGTGATGCTGTTTTCCTTCAGCGTCTTTGCCGGGGCCTCGCAATTTGCCGCTGTGCAACTGATGCAGGATCAGGCCCCGGTGCTGATCGTTTTGGCCACATCGCTGGCGGTCAATCTGCGGATGGTGATGTATTCGGTGGCCATGGCCCCGCACCTAGGCGCGGCCCCGTTTGGCACGCGCGCACTGATGGCATATTTTCTTGTGGATCAAAGCTTTGCCGCCAGCCAGATAGAGTTTGAACGCAGGCCCGATCAGCCGCTCGCTGACAAGGTGGCGTTCTTTTTCGGCACCGTAACGCCAATTGCGCCGCTATGGTTCATCGCCACCTTTGCCGGTGCCGTGGTCGGCGAGGCGATTCCCAAGGCCTATGCCTTGGATTTCGCAGTGCCCATTACCTTTCTCGCCATTTGCGCCCCGATGCTGCGCTCAATTCCGCATGTGGTTGCGGCGGCGGTGTCGATCGTGGCGGCGCTGGTGCTGGCGGTCATGCCTTACGGCACCGGGCTGCTGATTGCGGCGGTGCTGGCCATGGCAGCAGGTGCCGGAACCGAGGTTGCGCTGAACCGGAGGCAGGGTCATGAAGATTGATCCGGCAACATTCTGGATCGTGCTGCCTGCCCTTGGGCTTGGCACCTATCTGATACGGCTGTCTTTTCTGGGCGTGCTGGGAAGCCGCCCCTTGCCTCTAGGCCTGCGCCGCGCCTTGCGCTATACGGCTGTGGCCATCCTGCCGGGGCTGGTCGCGCCAGCGGTATTATGGCCAGCCGCAACAGCAGGTCAGACCGACCCCGCGCGACTGGCGGCGGCCTGCGTAACACTTGCAGTGGGAATTGCCACACGCAGCGTGATCGGGGCGATCCTTGCGGGGGGCGTGACGTTGTATGCGGTGTTGTGGATCTGACTACTGAACCCGCGGATCGCCTGCCTGAACCAGCAACACGCCGTGATTGTTGTCGGCATCCGTATCGGTGATCTTGCGACTGGTAACGCTGGGCAGTTTGGCGAATGCTTCCATATACTTGGCCGGATACCAGGTAGAGGGCAGCGATTCAAAGCCCGGAACTTCGCTCAGGATCGCCGAGATCGACTTGGTGCATTGCGCTTTTGGCACGGCACCATAGGCCTTTGCCCGCTGCGCCACCAACTCCGCCACGCCGGGCGACACGATGATCGTTTGCTCAATCACATCAAACGTCTCGCGCGCATGATAGTCGATGTAGAACGCCACCATCTTCGGTGTCATACCGAAATGAACATCATTGCGCTCGGGCAATTGCGGATGCTGCCACGTGCCGGCCGGGTCAAAAATGATACGCTCAGACCCGTTGATCATCAGCCCGGAATGCGCGCCAGACCCGTCACGGGTAGACAACACGGTGAACAGAGTGACAGACGGCGGGCCGTTGTGCACATAGCGCGCTTGCGACACCGCTTCATCAGAGGCCCATTTAGGCTCTGCCCCGCAGGCAACAAGAAATAACATCGCCGCAAAGGCGAGAATCAGGCGAACCATGTGCATGTCTTTCAGGCGTTGACCAAAGCCATGAAGATCAAAATGGCTATGCTGATCCCAGCACCCCAGGTCACCATGCGGATAAAGCCGGCAAAGGTCTTTTCCTGAGTGGTGGTATCCATGCTGCCATGCTTGTGTTCGGCCATGATGCGACTTCCTGTGTTGGTCTTTTCCTGCTGATAAACGATTCATCGCGGCCTGTCACGAGGCTGGATGCGCGACAAACTTGACTGTGATATGTTGGTATTCTGGGCTGTTCACACCGACCCGTCCCCTGACTCTCCCCCTACCCAGCCGGTTGGCATGTGAAAGCCGATCCGGCGCGGCGGTTCAGCAGAGCGGCGCTTGGGCACTGCGCGCAAGATCACATTTAACTGGCTGACGTGTTGAATCAATTGGGTTTTCAACCCTTCTTCGTCGATGCCATAGAAGGTCACGATGTCGGGCTCATAAAAACCAAGCCCCTCGATCTGAAGAACCCCCGCGTTTGATCCGGTAAAGCCAAGCGCCACCTCATGCGCGTTGTCGAGCTGTGCTTCGAAGTTCCGCAGATACTGGATGACGCGCTCATAGGCCCATTCGGCCTCGCTTTTGGTTTTGGGGGATGGAGCGTCCTTGGATGCCTTCGCTGGCAGCCTCTCGTTCGAATCTTCCATCGTTACCCCCTTTGCCAAAGCCATGCCCCTTCATCGGAAAGGTGGCGTGAAACCTGCCTCTGGTGCAAGAGATGGTTCAGATGCGCCACCGACTCAACCAGCGCCATGCCATAGGCGGGTCCGGTGATGTCGCGTTTGAACAGCGGCAAAAAGCAATCGGCGGCGGTGTGGGGCTGTGCCAGATGGCCCAGCAGACGGTTCAGCGCGCCCAGATGATTGTCGATCATCTGGGTCAGGCGCAGAGGCAGCCCGGTAAAGGGCAGCTTGTGGCCGGGCAGCACCAGATGGCTGTCGAGGGCCAATGGCTGAAAGCCACGACAACTGGCCAGCCAATCAGCCAGGGGGTCAGCATCGGGCTCGGTCGGGTACACGCCGATATTGGCGGAAATACCCGGCAGCAACTGATCGCCGCCAAGGATCAGATCACCCGACCAAAAGGTTGCATGATCCGGTGCATGGCCAGAGCCAAACCGAATGTCCCAATCGCGCCCGGCCATGTGGATCGTGCTACCATCGGCCAGCGCGGTGAACCCCAGCGGCAAGGGGGCCACGATATCGCAAAAGTTGAACGGGCGCTGCGCCGCGCGTTCGGCCAGCATGGCGGCAGGCATTCCGGCGCGTTGGTAGAAAAGCTGGGCCTCGGCGGCGGGAAGGGGTTGTTCGTCCAAAACCAGCATCCGGGCATAAAGCCAAGCGGTGCGGGGCATCAGCAATGCCGCGCCTTGCTGCTGAAACCAGCCGGCAAGACCGACGTGATCGGGGTGATGGTGGGTCACAATCACCCGGAGCACGGGGCGGCCCGCCAAAGGTCCATCCAGCAGCCGTTGCCAGATCGCACGGCTGCGGGTGCTGGCCATACCGGTGTCAATCAGCGTCCAGCCGTCCCCATCATCAAGTGCGTAGACATTGACATGATCCAGCACCATCGGCAGCGGCAGGCGCATCCACAGGATGCCGGGGGCGATTTCGGTCGCCTCCCCCTCGGCCGGAGCTTCGGGGAAAGGATGGGCAATGCCTGTCACCCCTGCATAGGTCACGCCGCAAAGTCTTCCGGGGTCAGCGCGAACAGATCAGCCGCGCCCTCGCGCATCTGCACCAGCAGACCAAGGTGTTCAGGCAGCAATCGCTTCACCGCAACCCGCGCCAATGCGCTGCGCGGGCCAGTGCCACCCTCTGCCAATGCCGCCCTAAGGTGGAAATGCCCGCCCAAAACAAGCGCGAACGCCCGCAGATAGGGCACAGCCCCAGCAAAACGGTCGGTCATACCTTGCGTCAACAGCGCTTCTGTCGCTTCGCGCAGCGTTTCGCAGGCCTGCCATAGATCTTCAGCAATATCGGGCAGACTGGCACGGGCGGTTTGCGCCCCCATTTCAATCTCGCGGATGAGGCGGAACGCGGCCTCGCCGTTGTCCATCATCTTGCGCGCGACCAGATCCATCGCCTGAATGCCGTTGGTGCCCTCATAGATCGACGTAATTCGCACATCGCGCAGGAACTGGGCCGCGCCAGTTTCTTCGATAAACCCCATGCCGCCGTGAATCTGCACGCCCTCGGATGCAACAGCAACGCCGACATCGGTGCCATAAGCCTTGGCAATCGGGGTCAGAAACGCCGCGCGGGCTTTCCAATCTGCCTCGCCTGTTGCAGTGGCCATGTCGATGGCCACCGCACATGACAAACCGATGGCACGGGCAGAAAACACCTGTGCCTTCATCGTGGCCAACATCCGGCGCACATCGGCATGGCCGATGATGGTGGGCGTATGCGGGTCACTGGTGTGGCCCTGCTGGCGGGTCATGGCGTAATCATATGCCTGCTGATACGCGGCCTCGGCCACGCCAACGCCTTGCAGACCAACCCCCAGCCGGGCGTTGTTCATCATGGTGAACATCGCGGCCATGCCCTTGTGCGCAGCCCCCACAAGCCAGCCTTGCGCGCCATCAAACTGCATCACACAGGTCGGGCTGCCGTGGATGCCCAGCTTGTGCTCAAGACTGACCACCGTAAGGCTGTTGCGCAGGCCAGGGTTGCCCGCAGCATCTGGCAGGAATTTCGGCACCAGAAACAGGCTGATCCCCGCAGTGCCGGGGGCTGCATCGGGCAGACGAGCCAGCACCAGATGAATCGTATTGGCCTGAAAATCCGAATCCCCCCATGTGATGTAGATTTTCTGCCCGCTGATCGCATAGCTGCCATCGCCATTGGGTTCGGCCTTTGACCGCAGTGCGCCGACGTCAGACCCGGCCTGCGGCTCTGTCAGGTTCATGGTGCCGTTCCATTCGCCGGAAATCAGCTTGGGCAGATACCGGGCTTTCAGTTCATCACTGGCGTGATGCTCCAGCGCCTCAATCTGGCCTTGGGTCAGCAACGGATTCAGTTGCAGCGACAGGCAAGCCCCGGAAAACATGTCATTCACAGCACTGGCCAACGTCAGCGGCAGCCCCATGCCGCCATGGTCCACCCCAGCCGTAATCGCCACCCAACCGCCCGTTGCCATCGCCTGATAGGCCTCGGCAAAGCCGGGTGACGTGCGCACCACGCCGTTTTCCAGACGCGCAGGCACCTTGTCACCAGAGCGGTTGACCGGGGCCAGCACTTCGGACGCCAGACGGCCCGCTTCGGACAAGACTGCCTCGACCGTTTCCGGGGTGGCTTCGGCAAATCGGTCAGTCGCAGCAACCTGAGCGAAACCAACAACGTGATCCATCAGGAATCGCAGGTCGGACATTGGGGCGCGGTAGGGCATCGAAACCTCGGGTCTGGGCGGCCAGCCTTGGCAAAGACGGCGGGCAAGAGTATGGGCAATGTGCATAGGTTAGCCATGGGGGCCGACCTCTCAAGCCCTACGCTGCGTCACATGATACTTATTACGCAAGACCTTATGGCTTCGGATGAAGGCGTGGCACGTGCCGCCGCGATTTTGCGGGCGGGCGGTCTGGTGGCTATGCCTACGGAAACGGTCTACGGGCTGGCGGGCGATGCGCGCAATGGGACTGCGGTGGCGCAGATTTTCGCAGCCAAGGCGCGGCCCACCTTCAACCCGCTGATTGCACATGTGACCGGACTGGAGATGGCCGAGACCTTGGCCGTGTTTGATGACCGCGCGCGCGCGGTGGCGGCGGCGTTGTGGCCGGGCGCGCTGACGCTGGTTTTACCGTTGCGCAGCGATGCCGGGCTGTCACCACTGGTCACCGCAGGCTTGTCAACGGTGGCCATCCGCTGCCCGGCGCATCCGGTGGCGCAAGCGTTGTTGCGGGCATTTGGCGGGCCGTTGGCGGCGCCGTCGGCCAACCCATCGGGCCGGGTATCGCCCACGCGGGCAGATCATGTGCGGGCAGGACTGACCGGGCGGATTGACGCGGTCCTCGACGGTGGCCCCTGCACTGTGGGGGTGGAATCAACCATTCTTGGCTTGGACGGTGCGCCTACGCTGCTGCGTCCCGGTGGGGTGCCACTTGAGGCGCTAGAGGCGATGCTGGGGCCAATCTGCATGGGCGGGGACGCGCACAAACCCAACGCGCCGGGGCAATTGGCCAGCCATTACGCACCCGAGGCCGGGGTGCGGCTGGCCGTAACCGCGCCACAGGCGGATGAGGTTTGGGTGGGCTTTGGGCCCGGTTGCAAGGGTGCCGCCCTGTCACTCTCGCCCGGTGGTGATCTGATAGAGGCGGCGGCGGCACTGTTTCAGACTCTGCGCGATGCGGATGCCTTGGCGGGTCCGGGCGGACGGATCGCCTTTGCCCCGGTGCCCGAATCCGGGCTTGGCCGCGCGATCAACGACCGTTTGCGCAGGGCCGCAGCCCCCCGCAATTAGTCAAACACTCCCATCACCCGGCCAAACAGCATGAACGCGCGGGCGGTGCGGGTATCGGCAAGGTCTGAAATCTCGGCATCCGTCGCGTTCTTTTCAAACTGCTGGAACATGCGGTCAAAGGTGCGCAGAAAGTGGTGGCCTGCATCGCGGAACACCGGGTCTTCGCGCATCCGCCCGGCCGTCAGCGCCAGCGATGACCGATCCCGCACGCCGCCAATCGCCGCAACGCCGCGCCCCCGTTCCCCCGCCGCAAAGCGTCGCCACAGTTCTGGCCGGGCGCGGTCAGGGCGCAGGTCATCCATATAGATGCCCTCTTGGCTCATCAGCGTCAGCACATCCTGGGCGGCACGGATCAGCTTTGCCACGTCGCGGTCTTCCAGCGCCAGACGCAGCGCACGAAACCCTTCGCGGTCGTCTGGGTTTTCCGGAAATTGCAACGCGCGGATGAAGTCCGCGACCGACAGAGGCGGACGCAGCGCCTCGGCCGGGGTGCCAAGCGCAAGACCCGGTTGCTCCTCGCCCGGCAAAGGTGTCGGCGCCGGGATCAGCGCGGCCTTGCGGTCGGCTGATGGCACCGTCAGCACCGTATCACGCCGCGAGGTAAAGGTGGCCAATGCGGTTTCGGTCTGGCGCGCGATGTCATCCAGCTTTTTCTCGACCGATGGCCGCAGGCCCGCAGCACCAGACTGCTGGCTGTTGATAAAAGCGTTGCGCATTGCATCCACCGAGGCCTGCAACCGTGCAGCCTCAAGCCGCAGCACCCGCACCGAGCGCAGCGTCGTCACCGCCGCCCAGATCAGCGCAAGCGGCAGAAAGACCACCAGCAGCGTCATCACCAGCCCCAGCGTTCCGGTGCCTTCTGGCGCGCGCAGCACAAAGACGACCACGGCCACGACCCAGACAACCGCCAGACCAGATGCCACAACTTCAGCTGCTGAAAAGCCTGGCTCTTCGCTGCGGGCAATTGCCCCAAGATCAACGTTTTTATCAGTTTTGTCGGGCATGGTCGCCTCGTTCCGTTCCGGGGGATCAGACGTAACGAACGCTTACCACTTCATAACTGCGATCCCCGCCGGGGGTCTTCACCTCGACGCTGTCACCTTCGTCCTTGCCGATCAGGGCACGGGCCAAAGGCGAGCGTATGTTCAGCAAACCACGTTCGATATCGGCTTCGGTCTCACCTACGATCTGATACTTCTTTTCCTCGTCGGTGTCTTCATCGACCAGCACCACAGTGGCCCCGAACTTGATAGAGCCTGACAGCTTGGTCGGGTCAATAACCTCGGCCAGCGACAAAATCCCTTCAAGCTCCTTGATGCGACCCTCAATAAAGGACTGCTTTTCGCGGGCCGAATGGTACTCGGCATTTTCCGACAGATCGCCATGTTCGCGGGCTTCGGCAATTGCGCGGATCACAGCGGGGCGCTCCACCGATTTGAGGATTTTCAGCTCTTCATCCAGAGCATCATACCCACCGCGGGTCATCGGGATCTTTTCCATCGTCATCTTCCACGAAAAGGGAGGCCACGGCCCCTGTCGGGGGCCATGGCCCGTCACTAACTGGATATCACCCAAACGGATGACGGCATGAAATGCAAGAGGAGATGGCGCAACCGGGCGGCGGCTTGTCGCCAACAAGCAAGAATATTGCGGCAATGCTGCAATGCGGAAACGTGATGTTGCGTTATGGTTGACCATGGGCGAGCCTTGGGGCAATGACGATACCAGCAAAATCACCCAAGTCAGATACGGGCCCGGCCCGGCGAGCGGAGACGATAGATGAGCCAGATCACGCGCGAAACGATGGAATATGACGTGGTTATCGTGGGCGCAGGCCCGGCGGGCCTGTCCGCGGCCATTCGACTCAAGCAGTTGGACAGCGATCTGTCGGTCGTGGTGCTGGAAAAAGGCTCTGAGGTTGGCGCGCATATCCTGTCAGGCGCGGTGCTCGACCCGTCGGGACTGGATGCGCTGCTGCCCGACTGGCACAGCATGGGTGCGCCGATCAAAACGCTGGTGAAAGAAGACAATTTCTACATGCTTGGCCCTGCGGGTCAGATCCGCATTCCCAACTTCCCGATGCCGCCCCTGATGAACAACCACGGCAACTACATCGTGTCGATGGCCAATGTCTGCCGCTGGATGGCGGGCGTGGCCGAGGGCCTTGGGGTCGAGATTTTCCCCGGCATGTCATGCTCGGAACTGGTCTTCGACGGCGACCGTGTGGCAGGAGTGGTGGCAGGCGAGTTTGGCCGCGACCCCGCGACCGGAGAGCCGGGGCCAAGCTATGAGCCCGGCATGGAGCTGCACGGCAAATATGTGTTCCTGTCCGAAGGCGTGCGCGGCAGCCTCGCCAAACAGGTGATGGACAAATACGATCTGTCAAAAGGGCATTGCCCACAGAAATTCGGCCTTGGCATGAAGGAAATCTGGGAAATTGACCCGGCCAAGCACAGCGAAGGCACGGTCACGCATACGATGGGCTGGCCGTTGGGCAGCAATGCGGGCGGCGGATCGTTCATCTATCATCTTGAAAACAATCAGGTCTACGTCGGCTTTGTGGTCCACCTGAACTACGAAAACCCGCATCTCTACCCCTATATGGAATTCCAGCGCTTCAAGCATCACCCGATGATTGCCGACCTGCTTGCAGGCGGCAAACGCGTGGCTTACGGCGCGCGGGCGATTTCCGAGGGCGGCTATCAGTCTATGCCAAAAATGGTGGCCCCCGGCGTGGCGCTGCTGGGCTGTTCGGTCGGCATGGTCAACGTGCCGCGCATCAAGGGCAATCACAATGCCATGCTGTCAGGCAAGGCCGCAGCAGAGGCCGCGCATGCCGCGATCAAGGCCGGACGTCAGGGCGATGAGCTGTCGGCCTATGAAACCGATGTGCGCGGTGGCGCGATTGGCCGCGATCTGAAAAAGGTGCGCAACGTCAAACCCTTGTGGTCAAAGTATGGCCTTGTTGCCAGCCTGCTTGGCGGCGGCATCGACATGTGGACCAACACGCTCGGCTTTTCGCTGTTTGGCACGCTGAAGCACGGTAAATCTGATGCCGCCGCTACCGGGCTGGCCAAGGATTTCGCGCCCATCGACTATCCGCGCCCTGATGGCAAGCTGTCCTTCGACCGGCTGACCAACGTGGCCTACAGCTTCACCAACCATGACGAGGCGCAGCCCGCGCATCTGAAACTGCGCGACCCGTCGGTTCCCATCGCGGTCAACCTGCCGAAATATGCCGAACCTGCGCAGCGCTATTGCCCGGCGGGGGTGTATGAGGTGGTGGCCGAAGATGGCAAAGAGCCACGCTTTGTCATCAACTTCCAGAACTGCGTTCACTGCAAGACCTGCGACATCAAAGACCCGTCGCAAAACATCGTCTGGACCACGCCTCAGGGCGCGGGCGGTCCGAACTATCCCAATATGTGACCCAGCATGAACGGACCGGGGCGAGAAGACATTGTAATGTTCATCGAAGCCCGGTTCGGGCGGCGGCTCAGCCCGCTGCAACAGGCTGATGTGCTGGCCGCGCTTTCGCTTGACGGCGAAAACGCTGCCGCCTTCATGACCAGCTTTGCAGCAGAGTTCGGGGTGGACCTGACCGGGTATGAACCCCGGTTTCACCACCGCGACGAACAGCGATTGCTGCGGCCCGGCTGGCCGTTTCCGGCCCCCCATCTGTTCGGTGTGCGCCTGCCCATCGCGGTCAGCACCTTGGCATACGCCGCGCAGACCGGGCGCTGGCCGGTGACCTACCCGGTGCTAAGCGTGGCCGCCTCGCGGCAATGGCTGAATGCACCGCTGATCCTGTTTGGTCTGCCGGTTCTGGCTGCGCTGGTGATCGCCGTTCTGCGCTGGATCTGACAATTGCGCGATCATTGCCTGTAGCGCCCCGCTGCCATTGCCAGCGACGCTGGCGGGGGCTAGCTTTGGACCGAGCCAAGATGAAAAGTGCCCCAATGACCCATGCCCTGCCGCCCCGCCTGACTGCCCTTTTGCTGGCGGGCCTTGTTTCCCTGCATCCGGGCACGTTGCCCGCGCAGACCGACCCTGCCCCTGACGCCCAGCAAAGTGCCGAACCGGGCGACGCGGGGGCCTATCTTGCGGCGCGCTCGGCGTCTTCGCAGGGCGATTTCCGCGAAGGGGCGCATTGGTTTTCGCGCGCATTGGAAAGCGACCCCGATAACCTTGGGCTGCTCGAGGGGGCGATCCTGTCATATATCGGTGTGGGCGATTTCGTGAAAGCCGGCCAATCCGCCGCCCGCCTGACCGAGCTTGAGGGCCGCAGCATCGGGGCCAGCATGGCGCTTTTGGTCCGCGACACGCAGGCCGAAAATTACGAAGCCATTCTTGCGCTGCCCGACTCGCGCAAGATCGGCAATCTGATGGACGATCTGGTGCGCGCATGGGCTGAATTCGGCACGGGCAGGATGTCAGAGGCAACCGCCGCCTTTGACGCGATTGCAAGGACCGACGGGTTGAAGGCCTTTGGCCTGTATCACAAGGCTTTGGCGCTGGCAGCTGTGGGCGATTTTGAAAGCGCCGACGATATTCTGTCAGGCCGCGCCGAAGGCCCGCTGGTGGTCAACCGCCGTGGCATCATCGCGCATGTGCAGATGCTGAGCCAGTTGGAACAATTCGACGATGCCCTGGCGCTTTTGGACCAAAGCTTCGGCACCGAACCAGAGCCGGAAATGATCGCGTTGCGCGCCCAACTTTCTGCGCGCACGCCTTTGGCGTTTGACGTGGTGCGCAGTGCCAAGGATGGCATTGCCGAAGTGTTCTTCACCGTCGCCGTCGCCCTCAATGGCGAGGCCGAAGACGGCTACACCTTGCTTTATTCACGCGCTGCACTTGATCTGAACCCGGCCCATACAGATGCCACGCTGCTGTCGGCGGGGCTGCTGGAACAGTTGGGCCAATCCGAACTGGCGGGCGAAACCTACGCCCTTTTGCCAAAGGATCACCCCAGCTTTCATTCCGCCGAGATAGGGCGCACGGCATCCCTGCTGGCGATGGACAAGAAAGACGAAGCCCTCGCCGCGCTCAAGGCCCTTACGGAAAGCCATCCGGCACTGCTGATCGTTCACATGGCTTACGGTGATGCCCTGCGCCGCAATGAACAGTTTGAGCAAGCTGCGGAAGCCTATGATGTCGCGGTCGGTCTTGTGTCAGAGCCGACCGAACGGCATTGGGGGCTGTTCTATTCGCGTGCGGTTGCGCATGAACGGTCCGACCAATGGAACAAGGCCGAAGCCGATTTCCGCAAGGCGCTGGAGCTGAACCCTGATCAGCCGCAGGTACTGAACTATCTGGGCTACAGCTTTGTTGACCGGGGTGAAAACCTTGAAGAAGCGCTTGGCATGATCGAGCGCGCGGTCGCCGCCCGCCCCGACGCAGGCTATATCATCGACAGCCTGGCATGGGCCTATTTCCGGCTTGGCCGCTATGAAGACGCCTTGCCACAGATGGAACGGGCCAGCCTGCTCGAACCTGTAGACCCGGTGGTGACAGACCATCTGGGCGATGTGTACTGGGCCGTCGGGCGCCAGCTCGAAGCGCGGTTCCAGTGGCGCCGCGCGCTGTCTTTTGACCCCGTAGAGAAAGACGCGATCCGCATCCGCCGCAAGCTGGAAATCGGGCTGGATGCCGTTCTGGCCGAAGAAGGCGCACCGTCTTTGCAAGCGGTGGCGAATGGCAACTGAAGCCAAGGCAGGTCACAGCGAATTTGCCCCGGCCAAGATCAACCTGACCCTGCACATCACCGGGCAACGCGCAGACGGCTATCACCTGCTGGACAGTCTGGTGGTGTTTGCCGATGTGGGCGACCGGGTGCATGTGCACGCCTCAGACCAGTTGTCGTTGCAGATCACAGGTCCACAGGCGGCGGCTTTGCCGGTCGGTGACGACAATCTTGTTCTGCGGGCGGCGCGGCTGATGGGCGCGACTGCTGCGATCACCCTTGAAAAAATCCTGCCCGTCGCTTCTGGCATCGGGGGCGGCTCTGCCGATGCGGCGGCCACGCTACGGGCTTTGGCGCGGCTTGGCGGGCAGAACTTGCCCGATGCTGGCGCTGTCCTGACCCTTGGGGCGGATGTGCCGGTCTGCCTCACGGGGCGTGCCACCCGGATGCAAGGCGTGGGCGAACGGTTGATCGCGGCTCCCCCGCTGCCCACGGGCTGGCTGGTGCTGGCCAATCCGGGGGTCGCCGTCGCAACCCCGGATGTGTTTCGCGGCCTGTCCCGCAAGGACAACCCGCCGATGCCACGCGAGATGCCGCGCCTGCGGTCCACCGCCGAGCTTGCCGCGTTCTTGCAGATGATGCGCAACGACATGGAGCTGCCAGCACTGGCCGTTGCCCCGATGATCGGCACCGTCAAATCCGCGCTTTCAGCGCAGCCCGGCTGCCTGATTGCGCGGATGTCGGGGTCTGGGGCCACCTGCTTCGGGCTGTTCGCCGATGGCCTGACCGCCAGCGCTGCCGCCCGCGCGGTTCAGGCCGCGCAACCCGGTTGGTGGGTCGCCCCGGCGCAAATGCTCAGCTGATCCGCTCGACCACATAATCGGCCAGATCGGCCAGCATGTCGCGCAGATCATGCGCGGGCAGGTCATCCAGTGCGTTGCGGGCGCGGGCGGCCCATGCCAGCGCATCGTGACGCGCCGCCTCCATCGCGCCATGGCGGGCCATGATCGCGCGGGCCTGCTCCAGATCGCCATCGCGCTGGTCGCCCTTTTCGATCACCCGCTCCCAGAACGCGCGTTCCTCAACCGTGGCTTGAGCCACGGCCTTGATCACCGGCAGGGTCAGTTTACGCTCACGGAAATCATCGCCGGTGTTCTTGCCGATGGCCGCGTCAGTGCCGCCATAATCCAGCAGGTCATCGACGATCTGAAAG
Source organism: Pseudotabrizicola sp. (assembly GCF_030684215.1). Classification (GTDB taxonomy): domain Bacteria; phylum Pseudomonadota; class Alphaproteobacteria; order Rhodobacterales; family Rhodobacteraceae; genus Pseudotabrizicola. The sequence continues at coordinate 152,995 of NZ_JAUXOV010000070.1, read as the reverse complement.
GCGATGCCAAGCGCATCGCCATACTCATACAGCGCCTGCACCTGTGCGGGCGTGGCCCCGGCGATCACGCCGCCCACCTCTGTCGCGGCAGAGAACAGGGCGGCGGTCTTGCCGCGCACCACTTTCAGGTAAATGCTTTCATCCGTGCGCAGATCCTGCGCGGCGGTCAGCTGCAACACCTCACCCTCGGCAATCACGGCGGACGCATTGGACAGGATCGACAGCACCCGCATATTGCCGGTTTCGGTCATCAACTGAAAGCTGCGGGCAAAGAGGTAATCGCCAACCAGCACGCTGGATTTGTTGTCCCACAAAAGGTTAGCCGTAGGCCGCCCACGCCGCTGGCGGCTTTCATCGACCACATCATCATGCAACAGCGTGGCGGTGTGAATGAATTCCACCGTCGCCGCCAGATGCACATGAAACGGCCCGTCATAGCCACACAGCCGCGCCGCCGCCAAAGTCAGCATCGGGCGCAACCGCTTGCCCCCGGCCTCAATCAGATGCGCGGTCACTTGCGGAATGCGTGGTGCATGTTCGCTGGCCATGCGGTCGCGGATCAGCAGATTAACGGCATCCATATCGTTTGCCAGCCATGCAGACAGCCGTTCTTGCGGCTTTTGCGCGGCCTGCTTTGCTGCCATGTGATCCAAACTCATCCCCTGTCCGCTCCACTCTCGCCTTTTCATGGAAAAGACCATAAATCTGGGCGTATGAAAGAGCTACTGCGCACAAACGACATCACAGTGATCGCCTATGCACAGACCCTACTACAGGGCGAGGGTATAGCGACGTTTGAAATGGACGTCCACATGAGCATCCTTGACGGCAGCCTTGGCATATTGCCGCGCCGCCTGATGGTGCGCGATCAGGATCTGTTCATGGCCCGGACTGTGATGCGCGACAATGATATCGACCTTGGCCAGTAGGATGCTGCACCGCAATGTTCACTGACGCTGAATTGACGGATGACAAGTTCCTCTGCGGCCGCTTGCAGCTGTTGCAGCCCGTCAAAGGCTATCGTGCCGCGACCGACCCGGTTTTACTGGCCGCCGCCTGTCCAGCGCTGGCGGGCGATCGTGTGCTGGATATCGGCTGCGGCGCAGGGGCGGCAAGCCTTTGCCTTGGGGCGCGCGTGCCCGGCGCGCAGCTTTGGGGGCTGGAGGTGCAGCCCGTCTACGCCGACCTTGCCCGCCGCAATGCCGCGCGCAATGGGCTGGCGATGCAGGTGCATGACGGCGATCTGTCTCAAATCCCCGCCGCGCTGCGGATGGACTTTGACCATGTCATCATGAACCCGCCCTATTACCCGCCCGCAGGCACCCCATCGCCCCTGCCCGAACGCGCGCGCGCGATGCAGGTCGATCTGCCCTTGGGCGATTGGGTGCAAGCCGGCGCGCGCAGACTGGCCCCGCGCGGCTGGCTGACACTGATCTGCGGCACCGATGGCTTGCCCGACGTGCTGCGCGGCATGTCCAAACTTGGCTCTATCGCAGTGCTGCCGCTGGCCCCCCGCGCGGGCCGTATGGCACAGCGCATTATCGTTCAGGCCCGCAAAGGCGGGCGCGCCCCGTTTCGCCTGCTGGCACCCTTTGTGCTGCATACCGGTCTGGCCCATGACGGCGACCGCGAGAATTACACGCCAGAGGCGAGCGCAGTTCTGCGCAATGGCAGCGACCTTTTGGCGCGCTTTCGCTGAATTTGCTGTAATCGCTGCTGTGCAGCGGTCGATTTATGGCGACACGACTCAACTCTTGTGATGCAATCGTCATATTGGAACTGACCAAAGGAGGGTTAAGATGACCGTTGCTTCGCACCTGCAGGAACTGCGCCGCAAGCATGAGCACCTCTCGGACATGGTGGAGCGTGAGCAGCGCAGCCCGGCAACGGATGCACTGAAGATCGCCGATATGAAAAAGCAAAAAATGAAGCTGAAGGAAGAAATCAACCGCCTCGCGCAGGCCTGACCTTACAACGATTTGGGCGCGCTGGCACTTGCGCGTGCCGCCAGCGCAGCGCCCCCGGCAATCAAAAGCGCCGCCACCCCGATGACAGGGGTGGCGGGCGTTATACCGGCGGCGATAAGCACCAGCGTTGACAGCAAAGGCGCAGCATAAGAGGCGACGCCCAAAAGCTGGATGTCGCCTTTTTTCATGCCGATATCCCAGGTGAAAAACGCAAGCCCCACCGGGCCAAGCCCCAGTGCCAGCACGGCCAGCCAGCCAAGCGTGTTCGCGGGCCAGACCGTCTGTTCCAGCGCCAGATGCGCCACCAGTGACAGCGCAGCAGTGGCAAGGCAGAACACCGTCACGCTTTCGGTCGGCACATTTCCCAGACGTCGCGACAGCACCGAATAAGCCGCCCAGGTGATCGCGCAGCCAAAACCCAGCAGCAAACCGGGTGCCGATGCCCCACCAAGATCAACCCCGCCGCGCAGCACGATCAGGGCCGCGCCAGCAAAAGCCACCAGCGCGCCGACGATATGCTGGCCGCGCAACCGCTCCCCCGGCAACAGGCCGGAAAACAGCACGATGAACAGCGGCCACAGATAGGCGATCAGCCCGGTTTCAGCCGTTGGCGCGATGCGAAACGCGGTGAAATACAAGAAATGATAGCCAAACAGGCCCAGCGTGCCAAAGGCGTAAACCTTCCACGACACGCCGCGCAACACGCCAAAGCCACGCCGCGCGGTCCAGACCAGACCGATCAATCCACCAATGCCAAAGCACAAGGCATTCAGCAAAAACGGCGGTACCGGGGCCGATCCAATGGTCAACAGCGCCAGCAGCGCCCACATCAGAACAGCTGTAAACCCGATGGCGGTGGCCATGCTTTGCGTCACGATACCGCCCCTTTGCGATGCTCAATCGGTGCGGAACAGATGCCAGCCACGGCTTAAGGTCAAGCCCGCGCTTGCGTTTTCCGGGCAGCGGCAATGCAGAAAACGCATGGACTCTCAGGTTGCAATGTTCTGACACAACAGGCATTTTTAATGCAGGGAGGACAGATCCAAAAGGAAATGTCCGATGTTGGAAACAAAAGTTCACATTGATCACGACGCCATCATGCGCGAAGCGCGCGCTCTGCGTGCACAGGCAATGGCAGACATGATGCGCAGCATCATCAGCTTTTTCCGTCGCAAGCCTGTTGTGGGCAACGTGGCAAAAGCCTGACAGAACAGGGCCGCCCCACTTGGGACGGCCCTTTCAGTTTGTCAGATCGACTCAGACGAAGAACTGGCCACCATTCGCGCTGATCGTTGCGCCAGTGATGAAACCGGCATCTTCTGCCGCAAGGAACACCACGCAACGCGCGATTTCTTCGGGCTCGCCCAGACGGCCGACCGGAATTTGCGGGATGATGCGCTCGTTGAGCACTTTTTCATCAATCGCGCGCACCATTTCGGTTCCGATATAACCGGGGCAGATTGCATTCACGGTGATTCCAGCGCGCGCGCCTTCTTGCGCCAGAGCCTTGGTAAAGCCCAGATCGCCCGACTTGGCGGCGGAATAGTTGACTTGCCCCGCCTGCCCTTTTTGCCCGTTGATCGATGAGATATTGATCACCCGGCCAAATTTGCGGTCGCGCATGCCCGACCACAGCGGATGGGTCATGTTGAACAGGCCTGTCAGGTTGGTGTCGATCACCTCTTTCCACTGGCCGGGGGTCATTTTGTGGAACATCGAATCGCGGGTGATGCCCGCGTTGTTGACCAACACGTCGACCGGGCCCAGTTCGGCCTCCACCCGGCTGATGCCAGCCGCGCAAGCGTCATATTCGGCGACAGACCATTTATAGGTGGGGATACCGGTTTCCTTGGTGAAAGCGGCCGCGGCCTCATCATTGCCCGCATAATTCGCGGCAACGGTATAACCGGCGGCTTTCAACGCGACAGAAATCGCCGCACCAATCCCGCGCGAGCCCCCCGTAACCAATGCAACTCTAGCCATAGTATCCTCCTAATTCTGGCATTCTTGAAATATAGGTATCGTTAAGCCAATGGGCGCGCAAGATTATTGCGCGCCCATTGTGCAGGTGCAGCGACGAATTATTTAGCGCTCAAGGCACATGGCAACGCCCATGCCGCCACCGATGCACAGAGTCGCGAGACCCTTCTTCGCATCGCGCCGCGCCATCTCATGCAGCAGCGTGTTCAGGATGCGGCAGCCCGAAGCGCCGATCGGGTGACCGATGGCAATTGCGCCGCCGTTCACGTTCACAATCGACGGATCCCAGCCCATATCCTTGTTCACAGCGCACGCCTGTGCGGCAAAGGCCTCATTCGCCTCTACCAGATCAAGGTCGCCCACCGACCAGCCCGCCTTGGTCAACGCCTTGCGTGAGGCGTGGATCGGGCCAACGCCCATGATCGACGGATCAAGCCCGGCAGTCGCATATGACGCGATACGCGCGATGATCTTCAGACCGCGCTTGGCGGCTTCTTCTTCCGACATGATCAAAACCGCGGCCGCGCCATCGTTCAACCCCGATGCATTGCCCGCCGTCACCGATCCATCCTTGGCAAAGGCCGGGCGCAGTTTCTGCATGCTATCCAGCGTGGCACCGTGGCGGATGTATTCGTCCTGATCGACCACCGTTTCCCCTTTACGGGTCTTCACGGTGTAGCCGATGATCTCATCCGCGAACTTGCCGGCCTTTTGCGCGGCTTCGGCCTTGTTCTGGCTGGCGAGTGCGAATTCGTCCTGCATGTCGCGCGAAATCTGCCACTGATTGGCGACGTTCTCGGCGGTCTGGCCCATGTGATAGCTGTTGAACGCATCCCACAGCCCGTCGCGGATCATCGAATCGATGAAATTCAGATCGCCCATCTTCTGCCCGGCGCGCAGGTGCGCGACATGGGGCGAAAGGCTCATGTTTTCCTGACCGCCTGCAACGACGATGCGCGCATCGCCCAGCTGCACATGCTGCGCGCCCAGCGCCACTGCGCGCAGACCCGAGCCGCAGACCTGATTAAGCGACCATGCACTGGCCTCTTTCGCCAGACCGGCCTTGATATGTGCCTGCCGTGCGGGGTTCTGGCCTTGGCCGGCAGTCAGCACCTGACCCAGAATGGTTTCTTCCACTTCGGCCTTGTCAATCCCGGCGCGCTCCACAACACCTGCGATCACGGCGGCGCCCAGGTCATGCGCAGGCACATTGGCAAAAGCACCATTGAAGCTGCCCACAGCGGTCCGCCCCGCAGCAACGATTACGACATTGGTCATGTGATCTCTCTCCCTTGGCCAAGGCGGCAGAGGTCCCTTCCCCTGCCTTCCCCTCCGACCTAAGCTCCCATGCCACAAAGCGCAAGATTCTTGCGCGCAAGATATGACGCAGCGTCAGGAATGTGGGGTCAGGCCCTTTGTTTGCGGCCAGAAACAGCCCACTCCGGCCTGACTGTGGGTGCCCCGAACAGATACCCCTGCAAACAATCGACACCCAAAGCCTGCAAGTATTCTGCATCGGCCAGCGTTTCGACCGATTCCGCGACACAAAGCATGTCGAACTGTTTACCAATCGCCAGAAGGGCGGCGGCAACCACCTGATTGTCAGCGTCTGAATGGATGTTGCGAATATACTCACCGTCAATCTTCATGATATCAAAGGAGAAATCCTTCAGGTAGCGAATGGCGGTAAAGCCCGCCCCAAAATCATCCAGCGCAAAGGCGATCCCTTCGGCTTGCAGGTTGTCCATGAAAGCGACAACGATTTCGGGCACCAGCATGGCCGAGCTTTCGGTGATCTCCAGAATCAGCCGCTCTCCCAGACCGGGGTGAATGCGCAGGGCCTTGCGCAGAATCGCCGTCCATTTCGGGTAGCCGATGGACCGTGCCGACATGTTCACCGCCAGGCGCAATTGGGGTTGTGAAACCAATGTTGCCAGCCCCATCGCCAAAGCAGAGCAATCAATTTCCCGCCCGATTTCGTGGGCTTCAACCGCGCCCATGAAGTCACGCGCCGGAATGACGCGGCCCGATGGGTCCAGCACCCGCATCAGCCCTTCGTAAAACCCGATGCGATTCGTGTCCGCCGCCAGCACAATGGGTTGATACGCCAGCCGCAAACGCCCGGTGCGCAACGCATCCCGCACCATAGCGATCGTCTGACGGTCATTCTCAGAAACAGCAAAGGCCAACGGGCTGGCTTCGGCAAAGGGCACATCTTGACTCAGAACTGTCTTTTCCATGATGCACGCCCTTATGCCGACCCAAGTGCCTTGATGCCGCCACAAGGGTAAAGCTTGCGTAAAGTTTCACATTTTGTTCCAATTGTCGGAATTGTTGGCCAGCGAAAGACAAATAATGAACACTCAGACAGCGCTGCGCTGCGGCTGGTGCGGGACAGAGCAGATTTATGTGGATTATCATGATCATGAATGGGGCGTCCCGGAACGGGATGGCCGGACGCTCTGGGAAAAACTCATCCTCGACGGGTTTCAGGCCGGGCTAAGCTGGATCACCATTCTGAAAAAGCGTGATAATTTTCGGGCGGCATTCGACGGGTTCCGCCCCGATCTGATTGCCTCTTGGACCGAGGAAGACATAACCCGCCTCTTGGCAAACCCCGGCATCGTCCGGCACCGGGGCAAGATCGCGGGCACAATTCAATCGGCGCGCGCCTATCAGCGGATTGAACAGCGCGAAGGGTTTGCCAATTTCATCTGGCAGTTTCAGGATGGGACCGTGCAGCAAAACCAATGGGAAAGCCTGTCGCAAGTGCCTGCACAGACCCCCGTTTCCCAAGCCATGTCAAAGGCGCTCAAGGCCGAAGGATTCACCTTTTGCGGCCCGACGATTGTCTACGCTTTCATGCAGGCAACGGGCATGGTCAACGACCATCTGCTGACATGCCCCTGTCATGCGCGCGTGGCAGCCTTGGCCTGAGACTAGGGTATCTTGTGACAAATTCCGTCGCCAGCACCTCGCACCCGGCCTTGCGCCCCGCCATCAACCCGCTAATGCTGCGTCCTGAACAGGGGGCGTAATGGCCATAGAACTGACCTCACTGGCCGATGTGTTGGCCTCGCGCTTTGATGACATCATCGACGTGCGCGCGCCTGCGGAATATGCCGACGACCATCTGCCCGGCGCAATCTCTTTGCCGGTGCTGGATGATGCTGAACGCGCCCGCGTTGGCACCATCTACAAACAGGTATCCCCCTTTGACGCGCGCAAGATCGGCGCCGCTCTGGTGGCAAAGAACGCCGCCGCCCATCTGATGGGGCCACTGGCGGACCGGCCCGGCAGCTGGCAACCGCTGGTCTATTGCTGGCGCGGCGGGCAACGCTCCAATTCCTTCGCCTCCATCCTGTCGCAGATCGGCTGGCGGGTTCAGGTGATCAGCGGCGGCTACAAGACATGGCGCAGCCTGGTGGTGCAGGCGCTGTATGACCAGCCCTTTCCTTGCCCGCTGATCGTGCTGGACGGCAATACCGGCACCGCCAAGACCGAAGTGCTGAACCATCTGCCTGCCCAAGGCGTGCAGGTGATCGACCTTGAGGGCCTCGCAAACCACCGCGGCTCCCTGTTCGGCGCCATGGGTCCGCAGCCATCGCAACGCAGCTTCGAGGGCCAGCTGGCCGTTGCCATCACCCGGCTTGACCCGGCCCGCCCCGTCGTGGTCGAGGCGGAAAGCTCCAAAATCGGCGACCTGCGCCTGCCCGCCGGTCTGTGGCGGGCCATGGTGCAGGCCCCGCGCATCGCGATTTCGGCCCCGCTGGACGCGCGCGCCCGCTACCTGTCGCATGCCTACACCGATCTTGTCAGCGACAGCGCACGACTGGACGCGGCGCTGCATCAACTGCGCCCCTCGCATTCCGCCGAACGCATCGCAGAGTGGCAGGATCTGGCCCAAACTGATCAGTTCACTGCCCTGGCGTCAGGCCTGATGCAGCATCACTATGATCCGCGCTACGCCAAGCACCGGACCCGCAGCACACAGGCCATGACCGAACTCACCACCCCCACGCTGGACCAGGACCAACTGCCCGATCTGGCCCGCCGCATCGCAAGTGCGCTCCACCAAAGCTGACCCCTGCCGGATTGCTGCTCTTGAAATACTCCCGCGCGGAGCGCATCCGACGCTTGCCACAACAGCCGCGCCATCAGCCATCTTGCTCTCAGCGCAGTACGATCCGCCCCGGCCCGGCGGTCACATGCCCAATCACCACCGCATGCTCACCCGCACGCGTCAGGTCAACCAACATCGGGCGCAGCCATTCCGCCGGCACCGTTGCCAGCAGCCCGCCACAGGTCTGCGGATCGAACAACAGGTCCAGCCGCGGCCCCGCAACCGCCTCCACCTGCCAGCCCACGGCCACCCGGTTTGATGGCGCAAGGGTCGAGGCGACACCCTGTCGCGCCAACCCCTCCGCCCCCGGCAGCAGCGGCAACGCCGCCAGCGACAGATCGGCCCCCAGCCCGGCAGGCTCCAGCATCTCCCACAGATGCCCCGCCAGTCCAAAGCCGGTCACATCGGTCATCGCCGTTGCCCGCTCACGCAGGATGGCCGCCGCACGTGCCAAGGGCTGCTCCATACTGGCCATACAGGCGGCCCAGATCTCGCCCATCATCAATCCGCCGGTGCCGGTCAGATCGGGCTGCACCATCGCCATCTCTGCCGCCAGAACAACACCGGTGCCCAAAGGCTTGGTCAACACAATCGCATCCCCCGGCCGCGCCCCGGACTTGCGCAGCACCGGCCCCTCCAGCAGCCCGGTCACGGTGAACCCCACCGTCAGCTCATCGCCCACCGACGAATGCCCGCCGACCACATCGGCCCCGGCCGCGCGAAAAACCGCCCCCGCCGCCTGCATCACTTCGGCCAGCATATCGGCCTGAAGCGCCTCGGACAGACGCGGCAGGGTTATTTGTGCCAGTGCCGCCTGCGGATCCGCGCCCATCGCCCATATATCGCCCAGCGCATGCACCGCCGCCAGCCGCGCCATTAGCGCCGGGTCATGGCTAAACGCGCGCAAATGGTCAGTGGTAATCACCTGCGCCTGCCCACCGATGCGCAGAATGGCGGCATCATCGCCCGCACCGGTCAGCACATCGACGCGGCCCGTGGCGGGCAATGTCGCCAACGCCACCCGCAAAGCGCCCGCACCCACCTTGGCCCCACAGCCGCCGCACATTGGCCTGTCGCCCACCGCCTCGGCAAGCCCAAGGGCATGCGGCTGCGGCAAAACGGGCCGGGCCATCGCCGGGAACGCGGCAAACTTTGCCATGAACCTCGCGTCAATCTGGTCTTTCAACCCCCAAAGCCATGCCCCGCCAGAGCGCAACCCGAATTTGTCCGCCACCGCCGTTTTGCCGCCCACAGACACCAGCTTCAGGTAATCGCGCTGCGGCCGGTATCTGCGCATCGTGCCACCCGACACCGCTGCCCGCAGATTATGCAGCAAAAACGGGGCCTCCCGCACCGCAAAGACCCCTGCCTTGGGGCGCGGCGCATGGGTCAGATGCGCGCAATCCCCCACCGCAAAGATCCCGGGGTCAGAGGATTGCAGTGTCGGCCCCACATCGATGAACCCCTCCGTCAGCGCAAGCCCGGTGCCGGTCAGCCAGTCCTGCGGTCGCGCACCCGCCACAGACAGCGTAAAGTCTGACCCAAGCTGCTGCCCGTCACTCAGCACCACCGCATCGGCCAACACCTCCGCCACCGTCACCCCGGTCAGCAACGACACCCCATGCGCCGTCATCGCCGCAATCAGGTTACGCCTTGTTCCGGGTGACACGCCCTGCAAGGCCTCTGCCCCCCGGTCCAGCAGCGTAATCCGGGGCGTTTTGCCCATCGCAAGCAACCGATGCGCCGACGCCAGCGCCAGTTCGACCCCGCCGACCCCCGCACCAATTATGGTTAACTGCGGCGCAGCATTGGACGCCGCCACAAACGCCTCCCACCGCGCGGCATAGGCCCCAAGTGGCTTGGCTGCGACCCCGTGTTCGTCGTATCCCGGCACATCCGGCAAATCCGACGCGATCCCGATATCGACCGATGCCACATCATAACGCAGCCACCGCCCGGACTTCAGCACTACCTTGCCAGCCGCCCGGTCAATCCCGCAGGCCCGGTCAAGGATCACCCGCGCGCCTGCAAACCGCGCCAGCCGCACAAGGTCGATCATCATGGCATCACGCGTGTAATGCCCGGCAATCGCACCCGGCAACATCCCGGTATAGGGCGCAACCGGGCCGGGGTTGATCACCGTGATCCGCACCCCCGGCAAAGGGTCCATCGCCCACATCCGCAGCACAAGCGCATGGCTATGCCCGCCGCCGATCAGCACAATGTCGCGTGTCAGGGGAAGCGGGGGCATGTGCATCAACAAAGACCTTTCATCGGAACCGCCCCAACCCTACGCGCTTGCTGTTCCAAGGGCGAGGGCTGCCGGCACAACCCTTTGTGTTGCGCAGTGCCACCGCTGTCAGACAGGCCCTTGCCCGACCTTTGCGCAGCACCGTAAGCTGCCGCCATGAAGGCACGCACCAACCTGCAGATCACGCAGACCCATCGGATGAACCTCAGTCTGGGGCTGCAAACAGCGTTGCACGTGCTGCGCGCCGATGCCGCCGCCCTGATCAGGTATCTGGAGGAGCAGGCCGCCGAAACTCCGGCTCTTGTGCTGCGCCCGGTGTTTCCGGGGGCAGGCGACTGGCTGCCTCGCTGGTCAGGCGTCCTGCCGCATAGCGGTCCGGACGAGGTCGCCACCCTTGCCGCACATGGCCCCAGCCTGATGGCCCATGTGGTCAGCGCCATCCCGGCTCTTGTCTCTGGCGAACGTGACCGCAAAATCGCGCTTGCACTGGCCGATGCGCTGGAACCATCTGGCTGGCTGGGGCGCCGCCTTGAAGACATAGCCGCCGAGTTGGGCCTGTCGGTGGATGCCGTCAGCCCTGTCCTGTCCCGGCTGCACCGCATCGACCCGCCCGGCCTTTTTGCCCGCGATCTGGCGGAATGTCTGCGCCTGCAAGCCATCGACGCCGAGGTGACAGACCCGATCCTGACCACCATGCTGTCGCGGCTTGATCTGGTGGCGTCAGGCGACTGGGCTACACTCGCACGGGCGGCACAAACCTCCGAGGCCGAGATTCTGGTGCGGTTCCGGCTGATCCGCAGCTTCAACCCGAAACCGGGGGCCAGCTTCGCGGCCATTGCCAGCCCATTGCGCGAACCAGATCTGATCGCGCGTCAAGGCGAAGGCGGCTGGCAAATCACCCTGAACCACTCTGCCCTGCCCGCGCTGACCATAGACCCCGACGCGTCAGGTGCCGCACGGGCGCGCGAAGTGATCCGGCTGGTCGAGACGCGCAACACCACCTTGCTGAACGTCGCACAGGCCATTCTGTCTCATCAGCGCGCCGCGCTGGATGTCGGCCCTTCGGCCCTGCGACCGCTGACAATGCAAAGCCTTGCCGAAACAATCGGGCTGCACAAATCCACGGTCAGTCGTGTGGTCGCGGGGGCTGCTGTGGACACACCACACGGCACATGGTGGCTACGCCGCCTGTTCTCGTCCGACATGGGGGCCGATACCGCCGCCGCCGCACTGCACGCCCGTCTGGCCCGGCTGGTCGCAACTGAAGACGCGGCACAGCCGATGTCAGATGATGCCTTGGCGCAGGCGCTTTGCACAGACGGGGCAGCCCTTGCCCGGCGCACCGTCGCGAAATACCGCGCCGAGCTGCGTATCCCCCCTGCACACCGCCGCCGCCTCAAGCCCTAGCGCCGTTTACGCAGCACCTTGCGTTTCAGCTTGCTGTCCTTTGCCACCGCCTGCCCCGGCTTGCGCGGGCTGAACCGACCGCGCCGTTGTGCGGTTTTCGGCATCGCCCCGCCTTCAATGGTCAAAAGGTCCAGCGTGATGCCGCCAGTGACAGGCGTGGCTTCGGCCAGCCGCACCGTGACCCGCTGGCCAATCCCAATCGTCATGCCGCTATCAGCCCCGGTCAGGGTCTGACTGTCCTGATCATAATGGAAAAACTCGCGCCCGATGCTGCGAATGGGGATCAGCCCATCTGCCCCGGTTTCGTCCAGCTTCACAAACAGGCCAAAGCGCTGCACGCCTGAAATCCGCCCGGTGAAATCTGCGCCCACCCGGTCGGCCAGATAGGCCGCAAGATAACGGTCCGTCGTGTCGCGTTCCGCCGCCATGCTGCGCCGCTCGCTGTCAGAAATCAGCTTGGCGGTTTCCTCCAGCGTTTCCACGTCTTGCACCGACAACCCGTCATTGCCCCAGCGATGCCCGGCAATCAGCGCCCGGTGCACGATCAGGTCGGAGTAGCGCCGGATCGGGCTGGTGAAATGCGCATAATTCTTCAGCGCCAGCCCGAAATGGCCAAAGTTCTGCGGAAAATAATAGGCCTGCGTCATGCTGCGCAGCGTGCTGATGTTCAGCAACTCGTCAAACTCGGTGCCCTGCGCCGCCGCCAGCAACGTGTTCAGATGCCGCGTCTGCAACACCTGCCCCTTGGCCAGCACAAAGCCTGATGCCTCGGCCACCTCGCGCAGATTGTCCAGCTTTTCCGGCGTCGGTTCTTCATGCACCCGGAACAACAGCGGCCGCTTCAGCCGCACCAGTTCTTCCGCTGCCGCCACATTGGCAAGGATCATGAACTCTTCAATCAAGCGGTGCGCGTCAAAGCGCTCCTTGAACGACACCGCCCTCACCTCGCCCGCATCCGACAGCTCGATCTTGCGCTCGGGCAGGTCCAGATCCAACGGCTGGCGCAAGGCCCGCGCCAGTTTGGTGGCAGCATAGGCGGCGTAAAGCGGCTTTAGCACCGGCTCCAGCAGCGGTTCTGTCACCGCATCGGGGCTGCCATCCACAGCCGCCTGCACCTGCTCATAGCTCAGACTGGCCACAGACCGCATGATCCCGCGCACGAAACGATGGCTGACCTTGGCGCCTTGGGCATCCAGCCGCATCCGCACCGCCAGACAGGCCCGGTCCACATGCTGATGCAAGCTGCACAAATCGCCCGACAAAATGTCCGGCAACATCGGCACCACCCGGTCGGGGAAATAAGTTGAATTGCCACGCTTGCGCGCCTCACGGTCCAGCGCCGATCCGGGGCGCACATAATAGGCCACATCCGCAATCGCGACCCAAACGATGAACCCGCCCGGATTGCCCGGCTCGGCGTCGTGCTCGGCGTAAACCGCGTCATCGCGGTCGCGCGCATCCGCAGGGTCAATGGTCAACAGCGGCAGATCACGCAAATCCTCGCGCCCGGCCAGTACCGCAGGCTCTGCCCGGTCCGCCTCGGCAATCACCGCATCAGGAAACTGATCAGGAATGCCGTGCTGATGAATCGCAATCAGACTGACCGCGCGCGGCCCCGACGGATCGCCCAGAACCGCCGTCACCCGCGCTTGCGGCAACCCCATGTTGCGCCGCCCGATAGCCTCACCCTCGACCAGCTCGCCGTCCTTGGCCCCAAGGGTCATGTCGCGCCCGACGCGCCATTCCTTGTCCTGACCCTTGTCGATGGGCACAATCCGTCCGCCTTCGGCATTCGCACGAAACACGCCCAACACCCGCAACGGGTTGGTCCCGATATGGCGGATCAGCCGCGCCTCATACTGATACTCGCCCACATCCACCGGCGACAACCGCGCCAGAATCCGGTCGCCCGCCGCCAACGCCGGGTCGCCCTTCTTGGCAATGAACAGCACACGCGGGGCCTCGCCCTCGCCATCCCATTCCATCGGCCGGGCAAACACATCGCCCTGCGCATCTGGCCCGGTGATCACCAGAATCGAAACGGGGGGCAGGCTTTCCGGGTCACGGTAGCTGCGGCCCTTTTTGGCCACATGCCCCTCATCCTCAAGCTCCGCCAATATGCGTTTCAACTCGATCCGCGCCGCGCCCTTGATGCCAAAGGCCTTTGCAATATCGCGCTTGGCCTGAAGACCGGGGTTCTCGGTGATCCATTGCAGGATCTGCTCTTTGCTGGGCAATTGTTCCATACCGCCAGCCCTAGCACGCCGCTGCCGCGCAAGAAAGCCACCAGCATTTGCTGCTTTGTCAAATACTCCCGCGCGGAGCGCATTCCCCAAAAGCCACAAGCGCTACCAGCGCAGCAGGGCCGCCTCGTCCTCATCCTTGGCCGCAACCCAAGTGGCCCCATCCGGCCCCAGTTCCTTTTTCCAGAACGGCGCGCGGGATTTAAGGTAATCCATCAGAAACTCTGCCGCTGCAAAGGCATCTGCCCGGTGCGGTGACGCGGTGGCGACCATCATGATCATCTCACCGCCCGCAAGCCGCCCATGGCGGTGAATCACCAGCGCGTCTGCCAGCGACCAGCGCGCCATCGCCTGATCCATGATCGCACCAATCGCGCGTTCGGTCATGCCGGGGTAATGCTCGATCTCCATCGCGGCCAGCGCTCCGCCATTGTCGCGCACGATGCCGGTAAAGGTCACCACCGCCCCGGCCCCCGCAGCGCCTTTGGCAAAGGCAACCGACTCGGCCCCCAGATCGAACGGCGCGCTCTGCACAGACAGCCGCATCTTACCCCCCGGTCATCGGCGGAAAAAAGGCCACCTCACGCACCCCGGCAAGGGGCGCATCAAACGATGACAGCTCCTGATCAAGCGCCACCCGCAAAGAGGCCAGATCAGCAAAGGCCAACGCATAGCGGTCTTCACGCGCGACCAGTTCGGCGATCAGGTCGGCAACGGTCGCCGCATCGGTCTGCACCTTTTCGCGGGGCAGGCCGATCCGCTCGCGCACCCATGCGAAATACAAGACCTCGACGCTCACGGCTTGTCATCCTTCAGAAACGGCAGGGATTTGCGGAAATAATCCCAGCCGGTCATCATTGTCAGCGCAGCCGCAATCCAGATCATCCACAAACCAACCAGCGTGGCCATCGACGAGCACCCCCGCGCGCCACAAGACCGCAATGGGTCGGCCAGCCCGCGCGTGACCAGATCGGCATATTGCTCGGTTGTCATCCCCCGCCGTGCAATGCCCTCCAGATGCTCCAGCCCGGTGCCCAGAAACAGCACCGCAATCGCCACCATCTGCGCGGTGGTTTTCCACTTGGCCAGATTTGTCACCTTCAAAAGCCCGGCCTTTGCCCCAAGAAACTCGCGCAGGCCAGAGACGAACACTTCGCGGAACAGGATCAGCGTCACCGGCAGTATCAGCCAGGGATTCATCCCCGAATACCCCGTTATGATGACCAGCGCGATCACCACCATCGCCTTGTCGGCAATCGGGTCCAGCATGGCACCAAACTTCGATTCCTGTTGCCAGCGCCGGGCGATATAACCGTCAAACCAGTCGGTTATTGCCGCCACGATGAACAGGGTCAGCGCAAACCAGTCTGCCCAGGGGCGATGAAAATACAAAAACATGATCGCGACGCCGGGGGCTGCAATCAGGCGCATCACCGTCAGGATATTGGGAAGCGTCCATCTCATGGCAAATGCTTAGACCATTAACCCCGCCAGAGGAAAGCAGATTTGCTCAGAAGGGCGCCGGGGCGACAAAGGTTACCAGTTCCTGCGTGGCCGGATGATGCAGGCGCAATGTCTCGGAATGCAACATCAGGCGCGGGGCCTCACGCGCAGGACCGGTCGCATAAATCTGGTCACCGATGATGACATGCCCCAGCGCCAGCATATGCACCCGTAACTGATGGCTGCGCCCGGTCAGCGGATGCAACTGCACCCGCGTTTCAAGCTCTGACCGCCCGACCACCTCCCAGTCGGTGCGCGCGGGGCGTCCGTTTTCAGGGTCCACCATCTGACGCGGGCGGCGCGGCCAGTCGCTGCCAATCGGCAAATCTACATGGCCGCTCTCATCTTTCATTGCGCCCCAGACCCTTGCCACATAGGTCTTGCGCGCCCGGCGCTGCTCGAACTCTTGGCCCAGAAAGGCTTGCGCCTGTTTGGTCCGGGCAAAGATCATCACGCCCGAAGTGTCGCAATCCAGCCGATGCACCACCAGCGCATCCCAATATTCTGCCTGAAGCCGGGTGATCAGGCAATCCTGTCGCCCCTCCAGCTTGCCCGGCACGCTCAGCAACCCGGCGGGCTTCTCGACCACCAGAATCTGCTTGTCCTCATGCAGCACCGACAGCGGCACGTCTGGCGGGTCATAGCTGAAATCGGGGATCAGGCTGGGCGCATGATCCGGGACAATGCGCCGCGTCATAAGATGGTATGGCCCGCCGCTGTCAGGCGGGCGGCCAGATGCCGGATGTGGGCCGGCCCCACTTCGCAACAGCCACCAACGATGGTGGCCCCCAGATCAACCCACTGCATCGCAAAATCAGCGTATTTCTCCGGCGTCAGGTCGTGGCGATGGGTATAAGCGGGCGCGTCATGACTTTCCGGCAGCGGCAGGCTGGAAATCTCGGAAAACCCGTTGGCATAGGCCCCGAAGGGCAAGCCCATGGTCGAAAGCTCGGTCAAAGCCGCCAGCATCGCCTCGGGCATCGAGCAATTGGCCAGCACCGCGGCTGTAGGATGCTCTGCGATCACCTCGGCCAGTGCCGCCACAGGCTCCCCCGACCGCAGTTTGCTGCCGTCGCGGTCATCCACCGATACCGACAGCCAGACTGGCATCCCCGCCGCCTGCGCCCCCTGCAACGCCCCGCGCGCAAGGTCCAGCGAGGACATGGTTTCGCACAAGATCACATCGACATGCGCCGCCATCAGTCGCGCCTTTTCGGCATAAAGCGCCGCCGAAACCGCGACCGGAGGTGTCAGGTCAGGTCGATAGCTTTCACCCAAAGGCCCCATCGACCCGGCGATGATGCCCCGGCCATGCTCGGCCCGCGCCTCATGCGCCTGAAGCAGCGCACTCAGATGCAGCGCGTGATACAGGTGGTCCAGGCCTTCCTTGGTCAGACGGTCATGCAGGATGTTATAGGTGTTGGTGGTGGCAACCGATGCCCCGGCGGCAAAATACTCGGCGTGGATCTCGCGCACCAGACCCGGATGGTCGATCATCGCACGCGTGGCCCACAGCGCAGAGCGGTCATCCCCCGCGCGGGCGATAAGTTCCTGCCCCATTCCCCCGTCCAACAATGTGATCTGTGCCATAAGAGTGCCTTTCAGGAAGCGTCGCGGAACACATCCGCCAGAAGGGTGGTGAAAAATGCCTCATCCTGCGCCGTAAAGGCCGCAGGCGTGTTGCTGTCCAGATCCAGCACGCCCAGCAACACCCCTGCCCCGGTCCAGACTGGCAGCACCAGTTCCGACCGGGTTGACGATGCACAGGCGATATGCCCCGGAAAGGCGTCAACATCCGGCACGTTTTGCACCTGCCCAGTGCGCGCGCAAGCCCCGCAGACCCCGCGCGAAAACGGAATCACAAGACAACCATGGCCGCCCTGATACGGCCCGATCTTTAGCAGTTCCGGGGCCACCACGCGGTAAAACCCGGTCCAGTCGCTGAACGGGTGGTGGTGATGCACCTCACAAGCCACCGTCGCCATAAGCGCCACCGCATCCGTCTCGCCAGCCGTCAGCGACAGGATCGCACTGCGCAGGCCGTCATAATCAACGCTCATCTCAATACCCCAGAGCAATGCCATCCTTGCGCGGATCAGACCCGCCGACCAGCACGCCATCCGCCCCTAGCACAATGGCCTGCGCGCCGCCAAGCGGGGTATCAGGCGTGACAATATGGTGCCCCAGTGCCGCCAGTTCGGCGCGCACCCCTTCGCCATAACCGCGCTCCAGCTCCAGCCCGTCCGGCCCGGCAAAGCTGCGCGGGGCGTCGATGGCCGATTGCAGGTCCATCCCGAAATCGCACAGGTTCGAGATCAGCCGCGCATGGCCCGCTGGCTGATACCCACCGCCCATCACGCCAAAGGGCATGGTCACGCGCCCACCCTGCATCACCATCCCCGGAATGATCGTATGCATCGGCCGCTTGCCACCCGCCGCCTCATTCGGATGGCCTGCGGTCAGGGTGAAACCAGCGCCGCGGTTCTGGAAATTCAACCCAAATTTGTCCGAGGCCATGCCAGACCCAAAGCCCCAGAACACCGAATAGATCAGCGAAACGGCCATCCGGTCGCGGTCAACGACCGTGATATAGATCGTATCGCGGTGAATCGCCTCGGTCAGCGGCGCGGCTTTTGCAATCACGCGGTCAGCACGGATCAGCCCCGCCAGCTTTGCCGCCGTATCATCCGACAGCATATGGTCAATCCGCGCGGCGGGGTCGGCGATAAACCGGTTGCGCGCATCGTAAGCCAGCTTTGCTGCCTCTGCCTCTAGATGCACGCGGGCCGCGCCAAAGGGGTCCATCGCGGCCAGATCGAAATGCGACAGGATTTTCAGAAGCAAAATCGCCGTAGCGCCCTGCCCGTTCGGCGGATGCTCCAACAGGTCGATGCCCTTGTAGGGCCCCTGCACAGGCTCGCCCCAGGTGCAGCGGGTGGCGGCCAGATCGTCCAGCGTATGCGTGCCGCCAAGGGCGCGCAGGCTTGCGATCATGTCATCAGCCACTTCGCCCTCGTAAAACCCGGCGCGGCCTTGCTGTGCGATACGGCGCAGCACCTCGGCCTGACCGGGGGCCCGGAACATCTGACCGGGTTTCGGGGCCTGACCGTTCAGCAAAAACAGATCGCGCGCCCGCCCCTGCAAGCTTGGCGCATCATCGGCCCAGTCGAACGCCACACGCGGCGCGACAGGCACGCCAGCTTCAGCGTAGTGAATCGCAGGGGCAAGGCTTTGCGCCAAGGGCTGGCGCCCCCAATCCGCAACCAAGGTGCAGAACGCATCCACCGCACCGGGCAGTGTCACCGCTTCAACCCCGCGCAACGGCACCGCCGACAGGCCCCGGTCGCGCATCTGTGCCGCCGACAAACCGGCGGGCGCGCGGCCAGACCCGTTCAGCGCCAGCACCCGTTCTTCTCCGGCCGGCTTCAGCAGCACGAAACAATCGCCGCCCAGCCCGGTCATCTGAGGTTCGCAGAATCCAAGCAAGACCGCGCCCGCAACGGCGGCATCCACCGCATTGCCACCGGATTTCAGAACATCCACAGCCACTTGCGCCGCCAACGGGTGCGACGTGGCACAAACCCCATTTTCGGCATAAACGGCTGATCGGCCCGGAAGATGAAAATCGCGCATTTTGCCCCCTGTCATTCAGGGGCAGGCTAGTCACACCGGGCGCAGAGTGCAAACAGCATAGAAAACCTCGGCGCCACGAACTGGGCGGGGGCAATTATCCGCAGCGCCGAGGGAAGCTTTATGCAGCTACCCCTTTTATATTGACGCACAGTGCGTCAGTTTTAGGGGGAAATTTGGGCGCTTTCGCGTCAAATCTGGCAGTAAGAAACAGTGCCCCGGTCAATTCGAATATTGTTGCGCCGAGATTCGGAATGTCAGAAAGTTTCGTCCCCCTTCGCGCCGGTAATCCAGATCATCGGACAAGGTGCGAATCAAATGCCAGCCAAAGCCACCTTCCGGCAAATCGTCGCCGGGCTGCGGCTGCACAAGCAAAGTATCTTGCAAGGCGCTGTCCGGCAGGGGCAGACCGGCATCCATGATCCAGCAGGTCAGCCCGCCGGGCGAGACATCTACCGTCACCTCGATCTCTCCGGGCGTTTGTGCGTAGGCGTGCTCAACAATATTGTTCAGCGCTTCTGCCAGAACAATCTGTGCCGTGTCACGGGCATCTTCCGCCATCCGCCCAGCCATCAGCCGATCAAACAACGCGCAAAGCGCCTGTCGCACGGCCAACGGGTCAGAGGCGATAACGATACGGGTGCGGCCCCCGATGGCGTTAGACGACATCACGAAAGCTGTCTGCACGGGCCGGAATATCACGGTGAATGATAAACACGGAATCCATGCGGGTCAGGCGAAAAACCTTTTCCACCGCCGGGGTCAGCGCGGCAAGCTCTAACGGGCGGTCAGGGCCCAATGACTTGCGCACAGCAACCACTGCGCCCAGACCAGAGCTGTCAATAAAGCCGACAAGCGACAGATCCAGCATCACCCGACACTGGCTGGCCGCAGTCAGGTCGCGCATCTTGTCCTTGAAATCAATGGCGCCAGCCGCATCAATGCGCGTTTCGCGCACATGAACGATCATCAGATCTTGGGTTTGGGTGCAGTCCAGTTGCATTCGTGCCCTCCGGGTCCTGACGAAAGGCTAACCCCAGAAGGTTACCGATCAATCAACAGCGGCGGGCAACGATGACGGGTCAGTTCAACTGAAACTGCAACGGGTAGCGGCCATCTTCAAAGTCACCGAACAAATCGCCCAGATCAGGATGGCCGACAGGCTCCCCGGTTTCGTCCGGCACAAGGTTCTGTTCGGACACGTAGGCGACGTAAAAGCTTTGGTCATTTTCGGCCAACAGATGGTAAAACGGCTGGTCCTTTGACGGGCGGCTTTCCTCGGGGATGTTTTCATACCATTCGTCGGTGTTGGAAAACATGGCATCCACATCGAACACCACACCCCGGAACGGATGTTTGCGATGCCGCAGCACCTGACCAAGGTGGTATTTCGGTGTTAATCTCAGCATCACATTGCATCCCCTGATGATGGTTATTAATCCCGATGGCAGTGTCTTGTCCACATGACAGGCGTTGATTTGGGGAAACAAACTGTGGTCCTTATCCTGACAGTGCTGGAAATCGTGGCCCCGGTCGGTCTGCTTGGGGCCATCGGCTACCTGTGGGTTCGGACTGGCCACGAATACCGGATGGAGTTCATTACCCGCCTGTCGATGACCCTGTCGGTGCCCGCGCTGATCTTTACCGCGCTGATGAAAACCGAACTGGACCCAGGCGCGCTGACCGCCGTGACATTGGCCGCGATTGCCGCCTACGGTGCGCTGACGCTGATCTTGTGGGGCGTGGTAAAGGTGTTGGGGTTTGATCGGCGCACCTATCTGGCACCGCTGATCTTTGGCAACACCGGCAATGTCGGCCTGCCACTGGCGCTGTTTGCCTTTGGCGAGGCGGGCCTCGGCTATGCCGTTGTCATCTTCGCAGTAATGATGGTCTGGAGTTTTACCTTCGGCATCTGGCTGGTGTCGGGCGGCGGGTCAGTGCTGCGGGTCATCCGTGAGCCGGCGATGGCGGCGACCCTGCTGGGCGCGCTGTTCTTGTGGCAGGGCTGGCAAACGCCGGTCTGGCTGACAAACTCGCTGACCCTGCTGGGTCAGATTGCCATTCCGATGATGCTGATAACCTTGGGTGTGGCGGTTGCGCGGCTGACACCGGGGCGGCTGGGGCGCGCGGTCTGGCTGTCCGTGATGCGCGGCGGGCTGACCGTGGCGGTGGCGGTGGCCATCGGCCGGTTCTTTGCGCTGGACCCGGTGGCCTTTGCTGTTCTTGTGGTACAGATCAGCACCCCGGTCGCGGTCACGTCCTATATGCTGGCCGAGAAATACGGGGCCGATGCCGATGCGGTGGCGGGGCTTGTCATTGCCTCCACCCTGCTTGCGGTCATCACTTTGCCGATAACTCTCGGATTTCTGTTATGACGGGGCATTGTGCCCCATTTCCCCCGCAGCGTTTTTGCCCTACTGTGGCCGTTAATAAGAAAAACGTGCGAGGGGCAGATGAGCAGACTTCTCCGTGCGTCGATGTTGTTGCTGTTGCTGGCTGCCTGTGGCGGTGGAAGCAGTCAATTTTCGGCGCCCCGTGATTTGGAAAACGCCTGCGCCATTGTGCGTGAGCGTCCACAATATTTCCGTGCCATGCAGGCAACTGAACGCAGATGGGGTGTGCCCATTCATGTTCAGATGGCCACGATCCATCAGGAATCGAAATTCATCGGCAATGCCCAAACCCCGCACCAGTTTGCGCTGGGGATCATTCCGATGGGGCGGCAATCTTCGGCCTATGGCTATTCTCAGGCTCTGGATGGCACTTGGGAGGAATACCAGAAAGAGCAGAACCGCGGCGGTGCGCGCCGTGACCGAATCTCTGACGCCACCGATTTCATGGGCTGGTATATGGACCAGACCCAAAAGCGCCTCGGTATCTCAAAGACCGACGCCCAGAACCAGTATCTTGCCTATCACGAAGGCCGCACCGGCTATGCCCGTCAAAGCTATCTGGCAAAACCCTGGCTGGTGGATGTGGCCGCCCGTGTGGAACGGCGGTCCGGCATGTATGCCCAACAACTCGCATCCTGCGGGCGGATCTGATCGACCCGCGCCGCAGTGTGGTGCGTGACACAGCCCGCCGATACGCGTCAGGCGCAGCCGTTTACAGGTTGCGTTTGCGCGTTTCGGCGGTGATGTCGAAATGTGAGGCCGGAATTGACCCGCCCTTGCTCATCTCACCCAAAATCACCGTTGTCTTGGTCCCGACATCATCGGTGATGATCCACTGACGCAACTCGACCGGGCCGGCGGTGAACACCAGTTCGATCGTGCCGTAACCGGGGTTCTGCGGGTCCTGCGCCACCACGCGCGTGGTGTTTTCCACCTCGCGGTGCGCCACTACCATGCCCGACCGGCCAAGGTTGACATTCGCCGCCAGAATAAGGTTCAGCGGCGTGCGGGCCAGCGGGTATTGCTCGGGCGGCTGGTTCGACTTGGGGTCGAATATCGCCACCTGACTGCCCCCCGCCATCACCAAAGAGCGATCCGGCGGCGCATATTCGAACCGGATACGGCCCGGCCGACGGATAAACAGCTTTCCGGTAGCAATGGTGCCATTGCTGTTCACTTGCGTAAAATCAGCCTGCACAGTCGTCAGACCGTTCAGATAGGCAGAAAGATCGGCCAGCGAGATCCGGGCGGCGAAAGCCGGGGCGCCAAGCGCGAAAAGGGCGAGCGGGGCCAATATGGCGGTTCTACGGTTCATAATTGCAATATAATGGCGCCAAGTCGGTCTTGCATCCTGCAATGCACAAACATTGCGGGGTTTTGCCGATCCTGTGATGTCACATGTCTTTCGGCCATTCGGATGGGGTAGGGCGGGGTTCACCCCGCCTTTTGTGGCAGGCAAGGCGGGGTGAACCCCGCCCTACCCCTTTCGAACCCGCGGTCAATCAAGTCTGCCCCCGCAAAGACTGGCCCCCGCAAAGTCTGGCCCCCGCTAACCTGCGTTCGCCACCCGCGAGATATAATCTGCGGTCATCAGATCAAGATGCGCCCCACCGCCATTCTTGGCGATCGTAATGTCATCCGCCGAGCGCCGCACATAGCTTGTCGGATCGTCGTAGAAATCGGCAATCACATCTGCCTCTGATATCGCGCCGCTTTTGATCGGCTCAATCACTTCGCCAATATGGCCAATCGTCGTGGCACGGCTGTCAACAAACACCCGAGCGCGCGCCATCGCCTCGTCGTCCACCTCACGCATAGCGGGCGTGTAGGCGCCAATCAGGTCCAGATGCTGCCCCGGTTGCAACCAGGCCCCCATCACCAGCGGCTCACGTGACATGGTAGCGGTGCAGATGATATCGGCCGCGCGCACTGCGGTTTCCAGATCATCGGCCACGGAATGACCCATCGCCTGCGCCGTGGCGCGGTTCCTGCTCCAGACTGTGAACTCGGCCTGCGCAAACAGGCTGGAATAGGCGCTGATCATCGACCGCGCCACAGTGCCCGCGCCCACCAGCAAAATCCGGCGCGAGTCCTTGCGCGCCAGCCGCTTGGCCGACAAAAGACTGTCACCGGCCGTCTTCCACTTGGTCACCAGATGAAAATCCACCAGTGCGGTCAGCACCCCGGTCTGATCGTCATACAGCGTGACCGCCCCGTTCACAGACGGCAATCCATGACCGCCATTGCCCGGAAACACGGTTGCCACCTTGACCAACTGTCCAAGGCCGTCAATCCACGCAGCCCGGTTCAGCAGCGTATCGCCGCCACGATACAACACCATATCGCGGATCTCGGCCCTTGGCCGCCGATGCCCGGCCTCCAGCGCGGCGGTCAGACCGTCCCATGTCAACCGCGGCTCCACCTCTTGCCCGATGATCTGCACTGTCATAACCCCGCCTCTGCTTGCGTCAGCAATCCCTCATCGACCAGCCGCGCAGCCCAAGCCTGCCAGCCGACAAACAGATGCACCCGCCAGCCCCGCGCCGCCGCCGCATCAATGTTTTCCACCTTGTCATCGGTAAAGATCAACCTGTCAGGCGTGATCCCGGTCGCGTCTTCCAACTGCCGGTAGATCTCGGCATCCGGCTTGATCACCCCCATCCGCCCCGACACAAAGGCGCGGTCAAACTCGTTCAGGAAATCATACTGACTTTGGGCATAGGCAAAGCTGTCGTCGCCAAAATTGGTCAGGGCCAGCACCGGAATCCCCTTGGCGCGCAATGCCCGCAACAACGCGATTGACCCCTCAATGCGCGGAGCCGCCATCTCGATCCAGTTGTGATACCAGCACAGAATATCCTCGGCCCAATCGGGATGGGCCGCCGCATGCGCCTCGACCGTCGCGCGAAAGGGCGCACCCGCATCAACCGCCACGTTCATCTCCTCGATGCCCGTCTCGGCAAACAGCCGTCGCCGTCCGGCCTCACCCAGCCGCCTGTCGTAAAACCCCTCAGGGTTCCAGTGCATCAGCACATTGCCGATATCGAAAACCACTGCTTCGGGTCGTGTCATCGCACACCTTTGGTCTATCCGTCATGGCCATAGAGCTCTGCCCGAACCAGAGTTTCAACCCCCGCTCTGTGCCTTCGCCGCCCGCAGCGCGCGGTCCAGCACATCCAGAAACCGCGACCTGTCCGCCTTGGAAAACGGCCGCCCGCCGCCCTGCCGGAACGGATCTGCGCTGCGCAGATCCTGCATCAGATCGCGGGTGGCCAGTGCCATGCCGATATTGGCAGTCCCCAATTCCTCGCCGTTGTGCTTGAGCACCCGCGCCCCCGCAGCCACACATTTCGCCGCCAAAGGGATATCGCCCGTCACCACCACATCACCGGGACCACAAGAGTCGGCAATCCACTTGTCGGCCTCATCCGGGCCGGCGGCCACGAACACACTCTCCACCAAAGGATTGGGCGAAGGCCGGATGCCACCATTCGACACCACCAGCATTTTCACGCCATGCCGCGTGGCCACCCGCTCTGCCTCGGCCTTCACCGGACAGGCATCGGCATCAATGAACAACCGCGTCATCGCTGATCAGCCATAAAGCGCCTTGGCATGAAACCCGATATGCTCCTCCATAAAGGTCGAGACGAAGAAGTAGCTGTGATCATAGCCCTTTTGCAGCCGCACCGCCCCACCCTGCCGCCGCGCCGCCATCGCCTCGGCCAATGCCTCGGGCTTCAGCAGATCAATGAACTGGTCCGACGTGCCCTGATCCACCAGAATCGGCCCGTCAAACCCGCGCTTGCGCATCAACAGCGTGGCATCATGCCCGGCCCAGGTGGCCTCATCGCGGCCCAGATAGGCCGCAAACTGCTTGCGCCCCCAGTCGCCCGCCGTGGGATGACAGATCGGCGCAAAGGCCGACACCGACTTGAACCGCCCCGGAAAGCTCATCGCAATGGTAAGCGCCCCATGCCCGCCCATCGAATGCCCGGTGATCGCCTGCGCCTCCTCAGCCAGCGGAAAGGCGCTGAACAACAACCGCGGCAACTCATCCGTCACATAATCCCACATCCGAAAATGCGGCGCCCAGGGTTTCTGCGTAGCGTTCACATAAAACCCCGCCCCCTGCCCCAGATCAAAAGCGGCATCATTCGCTACCCCGTCCCCACGCGGTGAGGTGTCGGGAAACACCACCCCCACCCCGGCCTCCGCCGCCCAGCGCTGTGCGTTCGACTTCACCATCGCATTCTCATGCGTGCAGGTCAGCCCCGACAGGAACCAGACCAACGGCACCGGCCCATCCTCGGCCCCCTCGGGCAGGAACAGGCCAAAAGTCATCTCGGTGCCAGTCGCGGCAGAGGCATGCGAATACACCCCCTGCACGCCACCAAACGCCCTGTTCTCAGATACCGTCTTCATCACGTCCCTCCATTCACCAAGGCAATCACCGCCGTCACCGTCAGCACCGAAGCCGCGGTAGACAAAAGGATCGCCGTCGAAACCCGTTGCGGGGCCACGCCGAAATGCGCAGCCAGAATATACACGTTGCCCGCCACCGGCAGGGCGGCGGCCGCAATCATCACGCCTGCCGCATACCGCTCCACCGGAAAAATCACCAGAGCCGCCACAGCCACCGCCGCCGGATGCAGCACCAGCTTGGCCGCCGCCAGCCACGCCGCAACCTGCACCCGCTCAGCACTGCGCCCCGCCAGCGATGCACCAATCGCAAACAGCGCCCCCGGCGTGGCCGCAGCCCCAAGCGTGGTCATGAACTCATTGACCGGCCCCGGCACCACCCAGCCCGTGGCCCCCCATGACAGCCCCAGCACAATTGACACAATCATCGGGTTCTTCAACAGGCCCAGCGCCAGCACCCGGAAAATGCCAAGGCTCATCCGCCCCTCGCGCCGCGCGGTGATCACCAGCGTGATCACACTCGAAAACACGATCAGATCCACCGCCAGCACCAACAGAACCGGCCCCGCCGCCGCAGCCCCCAGCAGCAAGACCAGCATCGGCACGCCCAGAAAGCCCACATTGCCGATCACCGCGCATTGCGCCTCAACCGCAGCTTCCTCAACCGACACGCCGCGCCAAAGCGCCACACCCGTTGCCAGCAGATACACCACGACCGAAGCGGACAGATAGGCAAAGACGAAGGTCCAGTTGAAAATCTCCCCCAGCGACAGGTTGGCTGCAAAGCCGAACAGCATCGCCGACAGCGCAAAATAAAACACAAACTTTGTCAGCGCCGCCGTCGCCTCGGCGCTGAAGAACCGTGTGCGCCCAGCCAGATAGCCTAACCCGATCAGAGCAAAGAACGGCAGGGTTTTCAGAAGGATCGGCAGCATCGTCGCCCTTTCGCCACAGTCCCCTGCAAGCTTTCAGAAACCCAGCGTAACCACAACCCGCTCTCATTTACCTGTTCACAAATATCCTGGGGGGGAGTCGCGCCCTTCGCGCGACGGGGGGCAACGCCCCCCCGCCGGAGGGATCGCGGCGCAAGCTGCGGCCCGACATACCGCGCGCGGGCGGAACGCCCGCTCCGTCAGATCACGCCTGTCACGGGCTCAGTCCATGGTTTCCAGACAATGCCGCCGGAACGCACGTTTCAGCATGTCCAACTCCTGCCGCAGCAAATCCACTTCGGCCCGCAGGTCGTCTTCCAGCACCACGCCGGTGATGATTGTGAAATGTGCCAAAGTCTCCGTGCTACCGATCTCGCGGATCAGGAAGGTCTGCACCCCGTCTGTCAGCACCGCAGACGGAATGGGCACGCGCACCGCCCATTCCCCGGCGCGGCCCGCAACGGGCTCAACGCTCACGCCGGGCAACGGGGTCTCCAGCAACAGCACCTCAAGCGCGGGCAACGTGTCCCCACCGCTCAGCACACCCTCCCAGATGCCGGCGCGGATACGGGTCTTGGTCAATCGCTTTTCGATCATCTCTGCCTCACACTTGCCCACGCTTACAATTCAGCGCGGGGGCGACGGCTGAACGTCACATCGCGCAGGATGATCTGGTTCATCTCCGGACCTTCAAAGATCAGGTCCACCCACAAACGCTCCACCCGCTTTTCACTGACCTTGGTATAGGCAAGGTCGAATTCGACCATCACTTCCTCGTCACCAAGCGGCAACTCACGCACAATCTGCTCGACATTGGGCCCGTGCTTGATGTTCAGCCGCGCGAAAATCTCCAACGGTTTTTCCATTTCCACGATCACATCCAGCCGGATCAGATGGCGCAGCTTCAACCCGGACGCGGCCTCGGGCGGCAGATCCAGCACCAGACTCAGAAACGAGCCGTCAAAGCGGAACACGTCCATCCGAAAGCCAAAGGGCGCAAGGTCAGATTGCCGTGTGTTGCGGATCTGGCGCACGGTCAACTCACTCCGGCGGCAATCGTGAAACACCGTCGCACCCTCGCAAACCAGCGCCCGGCCGGGCACCGAGGAAAAACCCGGCACCGGAATAGGCCCCCGCCACAGCGCTGGCCGCCATGACCAGTCCGTGCCCAACGGGCGGCGCATCGCGTTGGACCCGATCACCGGCAACGCCAGCCGATGCTCGGCCTCATGGATCACCCGGTCCAACTGACGGCGGATCGCGCGTGCGCGTCCGCGCAAAGTGCTGAGCTGCTCCAGATCCAAACTGGCAGCACGTTCAGCCACGGCGCCCCAACGGCGTTGCATCCGGCGTTGCAACACCCGATCAAGAAACGCGTCAAACCTGCCTGCCATATGCTTTTCCGCAACTCTACCCGGTAACCCGCGCCGATTGTTGACGGCGCGGAAACGATTCCCTTTATTGCCGGAAAAATCCTAAGACTCCACACACTTTGCAGGCGAGGCGACGGGTGCAATCACAATAGCCCGGCAACCGGCACTCAGCGATTGGCGCGACGCAGCGCTTTTGCGGTGTCTTCGACCAGCTTGCGGCTCGTCGCCTCGTCCAGATCAGGGCCCGAGACCTTCACGCTGACCGTGCGGCCCTTCAGGGCCGTCATGCCGCGCCAATAGGTGCCTTCTCCCCGGTCTGCCACCCGGAACAGGAACACATCTCCCACACTGCGCGCCGAGGTCACCGACACATCTGCCGCTCGTCCACGACGACTAAGGGATTTGCGCCCGGCCTCTGTCGCGAAAAATGCAGCCAACTCTGCCCCGCCCGCCGCCATGGCAGCAGCACTTCCGGCCCGGCCAAAGGTAATGGTGATGATCGCTGGCGCGATAGAGGTCTGATCGTTGCACCTGCCCAACAACACCGCCACAGCGCCATCCGTCTGTTTCAGTGTCGCCGGATCAGGACAATAGCCCGCTGCCCCCTGCACAGTCAGGTCTTGCGCGCGTAACATGACCGTCTTTGGCAATGGCACGTCGGCCATGCTGACAAGGGGCTGGCTCAGCGCCAGCCCCATCAGCAGGACCAGCCTACTGGTCCATGTATACATGCTTCTCAGCCTTGGCCCCCGGATGGGTCACAGCCCCCCAACGCGCCCCGCCCACCAGCTTCACGAACTTGTACAAAGCACCCGTCGCATATTGCGTCTCGCGCGGGCCTTTCCATTCGGTCTTGCGCTTGGCCAGTTCCTCGTCCGACACCGCCACCGACAATTCGCCGGTCAGCGCGTTCAGCGTGATCATGTCGCCGTTACGCAGCAGCGCAATCGGCCCGCCATGAGCCGCCTCTGGTCCCACATGCCCCACACAGAACCCGCGAGTCGCACCGCTAAAGCGGCCATCGGTGATCAGAGCCACCTTCTTGCCCATCCCCTGCCCCGACAAAGCGGCAGTGGTAGACAGCATCTCGCGCATGCCCGGCCCACCAGCGGGGCCCTCATTGCGGATGACGATAACCTCGCCTTCCTTGTAGCTGCGGGCCTTGACCGCGGCAAAAGCGTCTTCTTCACACTCGAACACACGCGCCGGGCCAGTGAACACCTGCTCCGCTTCGCTCATGCCCGCAACTTTGACGATTGCGCCATCAGGGGCAAGATTTCCCTTGAGGCCAACAACGCCGCCGGTCTTGGTGATCGGCGTTTCCACCGGATAGATCACCCGGCCATCGGCCACACCCGTGATCTCTTCAAGGCTTTCGCCAATCGTCTTGCCGCTGGCGGTGATGCAGTCCAGATGCATCAACCCGGCCTTGGCCAGTTCCTTCATCACGACAGGCACGCCGCCCACCTCGTACAGATCCTTGGCCACATATTTGCCGCCCGGGCGCAGATCGACGAAATAGGGCGTGTCGCGCATGATGTCGCACACATCGAACAGGTCGAAATCGATGCCAGCCTCATGCGCGATTGCGGGCAGGTGCAGCGCTGCATTGGTGCTGCCCCCGGTGCAGGCCACAACCCGCGCCGCATTTTCCAACGACTTGCGCGTGACCACGTCGCGCGCGCGGATGTTCTTTTCAATCAGATGCATCACGGCCACACCCGACGCCTCACCATATTGGTCGCGGCTCTCATAAGGTGCAGGCGCACCAGATGAATTCAGCAGCGCCAGCCCGATGGCCTCGGACACGCAGGCCATGGTGTTGGCGGTGTATTGTGCGCCACACGCACCACTGGACGGGCAGGCCACACGCTCCATGATCTCAAGTTCCGCATCCGACAGGTTGCCAGCCTGATGCTGGCCCACGGCTTCGAACATATCCTGCACGGTGATGTCACGGCCCTGATAGCGGCCCGGCAGGATCGACCCGCCATAGATGAACACCGACGGCACGTTCAGGCGAACCATCGCCATCATCATCCCCGGCAAGCTCTTGTCGCAGCCCGCAAGACCGACCAGCGCATCATAGCAATGCCCACGCATCGTCAATTCCACCGTGTCGGCAATCGCATCACGCGATGCAAGGCTCGACCGCATCCCCTCATGACCCATGGCAATACCATCGGTCACGGTGATGGTGGTAAACTCGCGTGGGGTGCCGCCACCCTTTTTCACGCCATGCTTCACGATCTGCGCCTGACGGTTCAGCGCGATGTTGCACGGTGCGGCCTCGTTCCAGCAGGTGGCCACGCCAACCCAAGGCTGGTGAATTTCTTCCTCGGTAATGCCCATGGCATAGAAATACGACCGATGCGGCGCACGCGCCGGACCCTCGGTCACATGACGGCTGGGAAGTTTCGATTTATCGAAACGCGTGTTCGTGGACATGGGCATCCTCCCGCTTTGACTGGCTGGCATTTGGATAATGGGCGAAACCAGCGGGGGCAAGCCGCGAAAGCAAAGGACACAGGGGTAATCGAATGTCATTGGCCAATGCCAAAGGGGTAGGGCGGGGTTCACCCCGCCATATGTGCCGGGCAAGGCGGGGTGAACCCCGCCCTACACTTGCAACAAGCGCAGCCCCAACACCAGACAGCGCGGCCCGAAACGCCCTTGCCCAAAACGCAGTTTATTGCCCGCCAACAAACCCGCCAAAGCATCGGGGCTTTCCACCGCCGCTGGCTTGGATACTGTGTCGGCTTATGACCGCACAGCGCATCCATGCCATCGACCTTGCCCGCTCGCTCGCCCTTCTGGCGATGGCGGGGTATCACTTTACCTTTGATCTGATGCTCTTTGGCCATCTGCCACCGGGCTTTGTGTTTCAGGGCCCATGGCCGCTGATCGCCCGCGCCATCGCCTCCAGTTTTCTGTTTCTGGCAGGCGTGTCGCTTTGGCTGGCCCACAACAAACGCATCCGCTGGAGCGCATTCTGGTGGCGCTTTGCCATGGTCGCTGCGGCGGCGGCGCTTGTCACCATCGCCACCTATTACACCATGGGCGCGCAATTCATCCGCTGGGGAATCCTGCATGCCATCGCCGCCGGCAGCCTGATCGGCCTGTTGTTCCTGCGCGCGCCCGTGATCCTGACCGTCACCATCGCGGCCGCAGCTTTCACCGCCCCGCATCTGGCCCGGTCCGAGGTGTTCAACGCCCCGCACTGGGTCTGGCTTGGCCTGTCCACTGAAATCCCGCCGATGATAGATTATGAACCGCTGTTGCCATGGCTCTGCCCGGTCCTTCTGGGCATCGCCACCGCAAAGCTGATGACCCGCGCCGGGGCATGGGACAGGCTGCGCCATTGGCAACCCGGCAATGTGACACGTGCAGCGCTTTGGCCCGGCAAACACAGCCTTGCCATCTATCTGATCCACCAGCCCGTGCTGTTCGGCGCGGTCTATATCTTCACCCGTTACCTATAGGCCGCCATGCACCCGATCCCCGATCAGCCCGATCTCTATGCCGCGCTGCGCCGCAGCGGGGCTGCGCCAGAAGACCTGCCCACCCTGATAGCCGCCAGCCCGCCACACGTCGCCACACGTCTGCGCGCTGCGGATCAGGGCCTGCTGCGCGCGATCCTGCGTGCCGGGCTTGGCCAGCCTGCGATTCCCTCCGCCCCCCGGATCATCACCCATCTGCGCGCGCTGACACCCGAACCATTGTTCCGCCCCGATGTTGCCAACAGCCGCACGCTTGCCCTGCTGACCAATGACGAACACCCCGATATGCCGCCGTTTTCCGACCGCAACTTTGACGCGTGGTTTGCGGCAAAAGACGTGCCCTACGGCATTGGCACCTATGGCGAGGATCGGTCAGTCTACCGCACCGCCCAATTCGCCGATGCGATCAGCCCCGAACGCCGCACCCGGCATCTGGGCATAGATGTCTTCGCCCCCGCCGGAAGCCCCGTCCATGCACCGCTGGCGGGCCGCGTCCTGCACCTGACCTACAACGCCGACCCACTGGATTACGGCCACACGCTGATTGTGGAACACCAGTCTGATTGCGCACCGTTCTACACCCTTTACGGCCACCTTGCCGCCACCTTGCCC
This sequence comes from Pseudotabrizicola sp., assembly GCF_030684215.1. GTDB lineage: Bacteria > Pseudomonadota > Alphaproteobacteria > Rhodobacterales > Rhodobacteraceae > Pseudotabrizicola. The sequence continues at coordinate 120,659 of NZ_JAUXOV010000070.1, read as the reverse complement.
AGCTTGCTGCAACCCGGCGCACAGGTCGCAGCGGGCCAGCATATTGCCGACCTTGGTGACTGGCCTGAAAATGGCGGCTGGGCCCCGCATGTACACTTCCAGATCATGACCGACATGCTGGATCAGGCGAACGGCAACTTCTACGGCGTCGGGCACAGCAGCCTGTGGGATGTCTGGCAAGCCATCTGCCCCGACCCCAACCTGATTATGCGCCTGCCCGCAACCGCCTTTACCCTGCCCTGACCGCTTCTTGCCCTGCGCACCAACGTCATGACACTTGCCATACGTGAACCAGACCCGCGCCAGACACGATCCATACGACGCTGCCGATTGCATTTCATCCCCCGGCGCTTTATCTGAACGCAAAGATCGGCACCCGAAAGGCACGCCCGCATGAACTGGATTTCGAACTACGTCCGCCCGAAAATCAACTCGCTCTTCTCGCGCCGGGAAGTGCCGGAAAATCTGTGGACGAAGTGTTCTGAGTGCGGAACAATGCTGTTCCACCGCGAGCTGGCGGAAAATCTGAACGTCTGCTCCAACTGCGATCACCACATGGCGATCAGCCCGCGTGACCGGTTCAAGGCCTTGTTTGACAGTGGTATTTTCACCGAAGTCAAGGTGCCTGAACCCGTGGTCGACCCGCTGCACTTCAAGGATCAGAAGAAGTACCCCGACCGCCTGAAAGCCGCACAGAAAACGACTGGCGAAAAAGAGGCGATGCTGGTCGCCGAGGGCGAGATGGGCCGCACCCCGATTGTCGCCGTGGCACAGGATTTCAGCTTCATGGCAGGCTCCATGGGCATGTATGTCGGCAACGCCATTCTGGCCGCCGCCGAACGCGCCGTGAAACTGAAACGCCCCTTGGTCCTGTTCTCCGCCGCCGGTGGCGCGCGGATGCAAGAAGGCATCTTGTCATTGATGCAGATGCCACGAACAACCGTTGCAGTTCAAATGCTTAAAGAGGCGAGACTGCCCTATGTCGTTGTCCTGACCCACCCCACAACAGGCGGGGTAACGGCCTCGTATGCGATGCTGGGTGATGTCCAGATCTCGGAACCCAATGCGCTGATCTGCTTTGCCGGGCCCCGCGTGATTGAGCAAACCATCCGCGAAAAGCTGCCAGAAGGCTTCCAGCGCGCGGAATACCTGCTGGATCACGGCATGCTGGATCGGGTGACGCATCGCAAGCAAATGCGCGATGAGCTGACCAACATTCTGCGCATGCTCACCGGCCAGTCCCCCGCCGTCAAAGGTGACTTGCCCGCCCCCACAGCACCCGAACCCGCGCCCGTCCCGCCAGCACCCGCCGCAGGTTGATCTTGGCGCAAGGTTCCGACGCCATCCTTGAAAGGATGATGACCCTGCACCCCAAGGTCATCGACCTTACGCTGGACCGCATGCACCGCCTGCTGGCCGCGCTTGGCAACCCCGAACGCCAGTTGCCCCCAGTGATCCACATCGCCGGCACCAACGGTAAAGGCAGCACCCAAGCGATGATCCGTGCGGGGCTAGAGTCGTCTGGTGCCACCGTTCACGCCTATACCTCGCCGCATCTGGCGCGGTTTCATGAACGCATCCGTTTGGGGGGTGACCTGATCAGTGAACCTGCATTGACCGCCCTGCTTGATGAATGCGTGCAGGCCAATGGCCCGGACTCCATAACTTTTTTTGAGATCACCACCGCCGCCGCCCTCTTGGGTTTTGCCCGCACCCCTGCCGATTTTACCTTGCTTGAGGTGGGTCTTGGCGGCCGACTGGACGCAACCAACGTGATCGATCACCCGCGGCTTACCATCATCACCCCGGTCAGCATCGACCATCAGCAATACCTTGGCGATACCTTGCCCGAAATCGCGGGCGAAAAGGCCGGGATCATCAAACGCGCTGTGCCGGTCATCGTCGGCCCACAAAGCCCCGAAGGCTTGGCCGTCATTGAAGAAAAAGCCGCCCGCATGGGTGCGCCGATCCTTGCCTATGGTCAGCATTGGCATGTGGCTGAAGACCGGGGCCGGCTGATTTTCCAAGACGAGTCCGGCCTGCTGGATCTGCCCCTGCCCAACCTGCCCGGCCCGCATCAGATCCAGAACGCGGGAGCCGCCATCGCCGCCCTGCGCGCCCTTGGCCGGGATGAGTCGGCGTGTGAAGCCGCCATCACCACTGCCGTCTGGCCCGCGCGGATGCAGCGCCTGCGCCATGGCCCGCTGGTCGATATGGCCCCCGACATCGAGCTGTGGCTCGACGGCGGGCACAACCCGGCTGGGGGCAAGGCAATCGCCGCGACCCTTGCCCGGATGCCGAAACGCCCCACTTGGCTGATTTGCGGCATGCTGAACACCAAGGACGTGACAGGGTATATGCGGCCGCTGGCCCCGCATGTCGCAGGGTTGCATGCCGTTTCCATCCCCGGCGAAAAGAACACGCTGCCCGCAGAAACAACCCGCGACGCGGCCCTTGCCGCTGGACTGGTAGCTCATGCCGCCCCTTCCGTGTCTGACGCGCTGTCTGCCATTTCGGCAACCTACCCAACAGCTCGCGTGCTGATCTGTGGCTCACTTTACCTTGCTGGTGCGATTTTGCGCGAAAACGGGTAGAGGCTACAAAGAGCCTCACGACAGCCGCATTTGCTTGCTTTGTTCTCACAAACTGCAATGTGAGTCGCCGTGATGGACCTGTCCCCGCAAAAACCGCCCGTCGCCGTTCTTGTCGATGGGGAAAACCTGTCCTTCACCCACGCACGGGCGATCCTGACCAACGCCCGTCGCTATGGCGACCCTATGATCCGCCGTGTTTATGGCAAACCCGAAGCGATCGCAGCTTGGGCAGACCATGGGTTTCGGCTGATCACCACCCGTCCCGGCAAGAATGCAGCCGATCTGCTGCTATCGGTGGAAGCGATGACACTGGCGTTGAAGGACAATATTAAAACTCTGATCGTCGCTTCAAGTGACTCGGATTTTTCTTATCTGGCCAATCAACTGCGCGAATGTGGCCATCGCCTGATCGGTATGGGAGAGGGCAAGACACCCGGAGCCTTCCGCGCCGCCTGCACCGAGTTCACTCACCTTGACGTTGCGCAGCCGCAGCCTCCCCCACCGCCGAAGGCCACCAAGGACACCAAAGACCTGACAGAATGGGTGGTTTCGCGGCTTGCGGTTTCAGGGGCAGACGGGGTTGCAATCACCTTGCTGAATACAGAAGCTTCACGTGCCGGATTTCAGATTTCGCAGACACCGGAAAAATCGTGGCGAAACTGGCTTCAGGCAGCGCCTCAGAAAACACTGCTGGTCTGCGACCCTAGGGGGCCGACAGCGCGGGTGCGCAGACTCAGCCGCGCTGCACCCCATAACGCGCCATGAACATCTCTACCGCACCCTGAACCGATTGGCGGACCCGGTCTTCGCGCAGATGGTGGTCCATGCGGAACACCAGCTTTTCCAGAATGGACGCTTTGCACAGCTGAATGAACTGATCTGCCGCCAGATCCAGATCGTCGATCTGTAGCTGACCATTTTGCGCCAGATGGTGCAAATGATGCGCCAAGCGATCATGCACCAATGCAGGGCCGTTGCGGTAGAAATCCCGCGCCAATTCAGGAAAGCGCGCGCCTTCACCGATCACCAGCCGACAGGCGTTCTGCCCAAAATCGGACATCAGGAACCCGGCGATTCGAACACCTGCCAGCATCAGCATGGCCTCGACCGTCATCGCCGGATCAATTTCTGCCTCAACCTCTTGGGTTTGGCGCAGGCACTCCTGCGAGCAGATTTCCTTGAACAACAGCTGTTTGTCAGGGAAATAGGCATAAAGCGTGGCCTTGCTGACACCTGCTTGGCGCGCAATGTCATCGACCGAGGCACCGTCAAACCCGTCGCGCAGAAAGATTGTCCGGGCGCCTGCCAGCACCTGATCAAACTTGCGCCCCCGGCGCACCACCTGTTCCACAACCTGAGCCATACTCACCCCGTTTTCCCGACCATAGGTCAGGAAGCCGCAGGACAGCAAGCCACCCATCGGGACAAGGTTACTTGCACTCGTCGGTGGCTGGCTGGGAAATGGTTTCACAGCCTTTGGTAGATGTGCTGGTCTGAGCATCTTGTGGCCAGGTCAGATTTGGCAAATCCACGACAGTGCCAAAGGCGAAGGCAGGGGCGGCTGTCAAAACAACGGTAAGGGCGAACAGAACGGGACGCATGGAAAACTCCTGAAATTGAACTTTTGAGTTCAGTTCATATGGACTCACAAGTATTCTCACGCAAGCGAAAAATGAACTGCTTAGTTCATTATTATCTCTTGCACATCATTGCGGCGCGGATAGTTTAGAATTATTCTAAAAGGTGAAGCCATGCTCTCTGCCCTGACACATCGCCGCAGATTCTCTGACCTCTCGGAACAAGAGGTTCTGGCCCTTGCCATTTCCTCCGAAGAGGACGACGCCCGCATCTACCGTAGCTATGCGGAACGCCTGCGCGGTGCCTATGCGGCCACAGCGCGCGCGTTTGACGGCATGGCCGTGGAAGAAGATGACCACCGCCGCCGCCTGATCGAACTGCACCGCCAGCGCTTTGGCGAGGTAATCCCCCTGATCCGCCGTGAGCATGTCGCCGGTTTCTATGCCCGGCGTCCCGTTTGGCTGGTGGAAAACCTGTCGCTTGACACCATCCGCGGCGAAGCCGAAGCGATGGAGCGGCAGGCCGAAATCTTCTACCTCAAGGCTGCCCAAGCCACGTCAGACGCGGGCACCCGCAAACTGCTGGGCGATTTGGCGGCAGCGGAATCGAGCCACAAGACACAGGCCGGGTCCCTGATCACCGAACATGTTGACCCCGACTCTGAAGATCAGGAAAACCGGGCTGCCAAGCGGCAGTTCATCCTGACATGGGTGCAGCCGGGGCTGGCCGGGCTGATGGATGGCTCTGTCTCTACCCTCGCCCCGATCTTTGCCACCGCTTTTGCCACGCAGGATACCTGGACGACCTTTCTGGTCGGCACTGCCGCAAGCGTGGGTGCGGGCATCTCGATGGGCTTTACCGAGGCCGCGCATGACGATGGCGTGCTGTCCGGGCGTGGCAGCCCGTGGAAGCGCGGGGTGGCCTCGGGGGTGATGACCACCATCGGTGGCATGGGTCACGCCCTGCCCTATCTGATCCCCGATTTCTGGACCGCAACCTCTGTCGCGATGGTTGTGGTTTTTATCGAACTTTGGGCGATTGCGTGGATTCAGAACAAGTTTATGGACACGCCATTCCTGCGCGCGGCGATGCAGGTGGTTCTGGGTGGCGCGCTGGTGTTTGCGGCGGGCGTTCTGATCGGGGGCGGGTAAGGCTTGGCCTTTGTGGTAAGGGGGCACTGCCCCGCCAGCCCCTAAGTGTTTTTGCCAAGATGAAACTCAGCCGCCCAGATGGGTTTCGCCCCGTGCGTGGGCAAGGTCCATCTGGCGTTGGCGTTCACGGAAGCGGGCGCGGTCTTCGGGTTGATATTCACCTGCGCAGGCGGCACAGCACACGCCCCGTTCATAGGCGGCATGCGCGCGGCCCTCAGGCGTGACCGGGCGTCGACAGGCGCCGCAGCTGTCATTCTGACCTGGAATCAACCCGTGACCGACTGACACGCGGGAGTCGAACACATAGCATTCGCCTTGCCACAGGCTTTGATCCTGCGGCACGTCCTCAAGGTATTTCAGGATACCACCTTTGAGGTGGAACACATCCTCGACCCCTTGCGACAGCAAATAGTTGGTTGATTTCTCGCAGCGGATGCCGCCCGTGCAGAACATCGCGATCCGCTTATTGTGAAAGCGGTCGCGGTTTTCTTCCCACCACTGCGGAAACTCGCGAAAACTGCGGGTGGCGGGGTCGACGGCACCTGCGAATGTGCCGATCGCCACCTCGTAATCATTGCGGGTGTCGATCACCGCCACATCAGGTTGGCTGATCAGATCGTTCCAGTCGGCGGCAGTCACATAGTGACCCACCCGCGCTTTGGGGTCCACATCCGGCACGCCCATCGTCACGATCTCGCGCTTCAGCCTCACCTTCATGCGGCCAAACGGCATTTTATCGGCAAAGCTTTCTTTCCACTCCATATCCGCGCAGCCCGGCAAGGCATGGATATGGGCCAGCACCGTATCGATGCCCGCACGGGTGCCTGCGATGGTGCCGTTGATCCCTTCTGCCGCCAAAAGCAGCGACCCTTTGACGCCCTGTGCCGCGCACAGATCAATCAGCGGCCCGCGCAAGGCAGCATAGTCGGGAAAACGAGTGAAGTGGTAGAGTGCGGCAATGGTGAACATGGGCGCGGCATAGGCCAAGTGCTGTGCCGGATCAAGCGACAGCTTGCCGCTGCCCATTGGCAATTGACAGCGTGCAGTCGATCCCGTCCACTTGCACGACTGCCAGAAGGAAGACACAAATGCGCCCAGCAACCGATGCCCTGATCGTCATTGACGTCCAAAACGACTTTTGCCCCGGCGGTGCGTTAGCGGTGGCGGAAGGTGATGCGATTGTGCCCGGTATCACCGCCCTGATGGCCGAATTTGCCGCCGTGGTGCTGACCCAAGACTGGCACCCGGCCAACCACAGCTCTTTCGCGGCGAACCATCCGGGCACCGCACCGTTCAGCCTGACCAAGATGCCCTATGGCCCACAGGTTCTGTGGCCCACCCATTGCGTGCAGGGCAGCGAGGGGGCCGCGTTTCATGCGGGTCTGGACATGACTCGCGCCGATCTGATCCTACGCAAAGGCTTTCGCCGCGCAATCGACAGCTATTCCGCGTTTTTCGAGAATGACCAGACCACCCAGACCGGACTTGACGGTTATTTGCGCGACAGGGGCATATCGCGGCTGGTGCTGACCGGGCTGGCCACGGATTTTTGCGTGGCCTTTTCCGCACTGGATGCAGCACGTTTGGGCTATGACGTGACCGTGCGGATGGACCTGTGCCGCGCCATTGATCTGGAGGGCAGCCTTGCCACCATGCAAGCACGGATGACAGACGCAGGCATCCGGCTGGAAGGCTGAAAAGCGCTGACATAACTGGACAGCGCCGCGCCCAGTTGATTTAACGGCCCAAAGTGCCGTGCAGGAGCTGCCAGATGGTCGATATCGCCACCCGCGTCCACAATCATAAGTGGAAGATCGACCCGATTGTGCGGTCGCTGCTGGATACCGATTTTTACAAACTGCTGATGTGTCAGTCGGTGTTTCGCAATCGCCCCGATACCACCGTCACCTTCAGCCTGATCAACCGCACCAAAAGCATCCGCCTTGCCGATCTGATCGACGAAGGTGAACTGCGCGAACAACTGGATCATATCCGCACCCTGCGCCTGTCACGCGGCGAAAGCACCTTTCTGCGGGGCAACACGTTCTATGGCAAACGCCAGATGTTTCGCCCCGATTTCATGGATTGGTTCGAAGGCTTGCAATTGCCGCCCTACCATCTCGAAAAGCATGACGGCCAGTATGAACTGACATTCGAGGGCAAATGGCCCGAGGTCATGATGTGGGAAATCCCCGCGCTTGCCGTACTGATGGAGTTGCGGTCGCGCGCGGTGCTGCGCAGCATGGGCAAGTTTGAACTGCAGGTACTGTATGCCCGCGCCATGACCAAGCTTTGGGCCAAGATCGAGAAGCTGCGCCAGATTGACGGGCTGCGGCTGGCCGATTTCGGCACCCGTCGCCGCCATTCCTTTATGTGGCAGGATTGGGCAGTGCAGGCCCTGATTGAGGGCATGGAGGGCAAGTTCATCGGCACCTCAAACTGTCTGATCGCCATGCGGCGTGAAGTCGAGGCGATTGGCACCAACGCGCATGAACTGCCGATGGTCTACTCCGCCCTCGCCAACACTGACGCCGAACTGGCCCAAGCCCCCTATCAGGTGCTGGCCGACTGGCATGAAGAGCATGACGGCAATCTGCGCATCATGCTGCCCGACACTTACGGCACCGAGGGCTTCCTTGCCCGCGCGCCTGAGTGGCTGGCGAAATGGACCGGCATCCGCATCGACTCGGGCGATCCGGCAACGGGCGCGGAAACCGCAATCCGCTGGTGGAAAGAGCGTGGCGAAGACCCGCAAGGCAAGCTGGTGATTTTTTCCGACGGGCTGGACGCAGACAAAATCGCCGAACTGCACGCCCAGTTCGTCGGCCGGGTAAAGGTATCGTTCGGCTGGGGCACCATGCTGACCAATGACTTCCGCGGTCTTGCGGAAAATGATGCGCTCGCGCCATTCAGTCTGGTGTGCAAGGCAGTTTCAGCAAATGGCAGGCCTACGGTCAAATTGTCGGACAACCCTAACAAGGCAATGGGCCCGCCAGATGAGATCGCCCGTTACAAACGGGTGTTTCAAGTGGGCGAACAGGCCCCGATGGACGTGGTGGTTTAGGAAACCGCTTTCAGTGCCAGAAAGATCAGCGCGGACATCATGGCCGCCATCGGCACTGTGACCACCCAAGCCGCCCCAATGGTCAGGAAATGCGCCCGCCGCACCAGTTTGCGACGGCTGCGTTCATCCGGGGCCACAGGCTTACCCTTTTCGATCCCCAAAAGCCGCGCTTTTCGCTCGGCATGCCATTCGCGGTAAAACCCCACGCCAAACACTGCACCTACCGCGATGTGGGTCGAACTGACAGGCAGCCCCAGCCCGCTGGCAACAATCACCGTAATTGCCGCCGACAGTGCCACGCAATAGGCGCGCATCGGGTTCAGCTTGGTGATCTCTCCGCCCACCATGCGGATCAGTTTGGGGCCAAACAGCACCAACCCAAAAGAAATGCCTGCCGCGCCAATGATCATCACCCACAGCGGAATCGTCACCCGCGCGCCATTTCCACCTTCTTGCACGGCATGGGCAATCGCGGCCAAGGGTCCGACCGCATTGGCCACATCATTGGCCCCATGGGCAAAGGACAACAAAGCGGCGGACACCACCAAAGGAATGGCAAACAGCTTTTTCAGCGATTTCTTGCGGTTCTCCAGCCCTTCGGATTGCCGCCGCACCATGGGACGCGTGATCAGCGTCGCCGCCACCCCGATAGCCAGACCCAAAATCAGGCCCATTGTCAGGTTTATCTCAACAATCCGCCGCAGCCCCTTGACCGCCAGATAGGCTGAAAACGCGCCCGCCATCACGCCGATCAGCACCGGCACCCATTTGCGCGCAGCCCCGATCTTATCCGGCACATCATTGATAAATGCCTTGATGAAGCTGAGGAACAACGCCGCAATCAACCCACCCAACAGCGGCGATATCACCCAGCTTGCCGCAATCTGTCCCATCGTCGGCCAGTTCACCGCCCCAAAACCGGCAGCCATGATCCCTGCGCCCATCACACCGCCCACAATGGAATGTGTGGTCGATACCGGCGCACCAATCCATGTTGCCAGATTTAACCACAGAGCCGCCGCCAGCAGCGACGCCATCATCGCCCAGATAAACGTGTCAGGATCGGCCACTGCATCAGGCGATACAATTCCCCCTGAGATGGTCGAGACAACATCGCCACCAGCAATCAACGCGCCAGCAGTTTCAAACACCGCCGCGATGATCAGCGCACCGCCCATGGTCAGCGCATTGGCCCCAACCGCTGGTCCCATGTTGTTGGCCACATCATTCGCACCGATGTTCAGCGCCATATAGGCACCGAACGCCGCCGCCGTCACCAGAATGACCGTCGAAGATGACCCACCCGCAAGAATGATCGCCGAAACCGCACAGATCAAAATGAACAGGATACCCAGACTGATCGCAATCATCGGGCGGCTGATATAGACCAGCGCCTGCTCCAGTTGCACGATACGACCCAGATCCTTGTCCAGTGTTTTCCACTGGTTGATCGGCGGGGGCGGCTGATCCGTCATGTCATTTACCTGTTACCAGAGCGTCACGCCCGCGTTACAGATGCGCTGACTATCCGTTCACAATGGCCCTGACAACCGATTCCCCCTAGGCCAGACAGCGCTGCGCAAACATCACCGCCCGCGCAATGTGGCTGGCATGAACCGGGCTGTCCGTGGGCAGGCGCGGGGCCGCCCAACCAACCGAGGCCAGCGTCCGGGCCAAAGTGAACGCATCGACCAGCCCTGTGTCAGCCAACCCATACCCCTCACACAGCGCCGCCCTGATATCATCATAAGCAGGCTCATACAGGTTTTGCGACAGCACGGTTCCCAGATCATAGATCCGATAGCCAAAGCCGCTGTCGTCAAAGTCGATCATGGAAAGTGAATGCCCGTTCACAAGAATATTCTCCCGCAACACATCGGCATGGATCAGCCCCATCGGCCCGGCCTGCACCGCCAAGCGCTCTGACAACCAGGCGCGCGCCTCGGCCAGCAAACCAGCCTCAGCAGCACTCAGCGCAGGATGCTCCCAGAACCGCCCCCAGAACGGCGCCTCCCCCACCAGACCGTCACGATCCCAGCAGGGCCGCGTGAACCAGTCGGGCAAGGGCAGCCCATCCGTCGCCGCATGAACCCGCGCCACCAACTGCCCCAAGGTATGGTGCTGCGTCGCCTGATCCGCCGATGATCCGCCCAACGGCACCCCCGCCTCCCCCAAAGGCGCGCCATCAACCCAATCCACAACAGACGCCATCCGCCCGCCCGTCAGCACTGCCAGATGCCCACCCTCCGGCAAGGCCAAAGCCGCTGGCACCGGCAAACCCAGCTGCGCCAGTTCCGCACACCACCACAGCTCTGACCGGATCGCATCCGCCGACTGATATCCCCGGCGATGCAATCGCAACGCCGCACGCCTGCCCGCGAGCGAAACCTCATAGACCTCATTTTCGCGCAGCCGCAAAGGGCGCACCACTGTGCCCCCCCACAGGCCCGCCGCGTCCTCCGCCTCGATCATGCCGCATCCATCGCCGCTTGCAGGGCATCCGCCAGCAGGTCCGCTTCGGCCTGCCCAAACACCATCGGCGGCCTGATCTTCAGCGTCGCCCCCCCGCGCCCAATCCGGTTCAGCAAAAACCCGCGCGCCACCATATCCTCCACAAGATCAGCGGCAAACTCGCCCGCATCCACACCGCCGAACTCCACCCCAAAGAACATGCCCGTCCCGCGCACATTCACAATCCGGCCATGCCGCAAATCGCCCAACCGCTCCAGCAAGTAGGTCGAGGTCGCAGCCCCCCGCGCCTGCAACCCGTCTTCCTCAATCACATCCAGCGTGGCCAGACAGGCCGCCGCCGACACCGGATTACCGCCAAAGGTGTTGAAATAGCCAAACGCCTCACGAAAGGCCGCCATCACATCGGGCCGCGCAAGGCAGGCCGCCACCGGATGCCCGTTCGCCATCGGCTTGCCAACCGTCACCACATCCGGCGCAAAGCCCAACAGATCATGCCCCCAGAAGTGGCTGCCCACCCGACCAAACCCCGGCTGAACCTCATCACACAGGATCAAACCACCCGCCCGACGCACCACTGCAACCGTAGGGTCCAGAAACCCCGGCCCCACGTCAGGCAACCCCTCATTGGCAAAGACCGGGCACAGCATCAGCCCAGAAAACCCGAACCCCGCAGACTCCAGCTCCTCAATCGCCCGCGCCACATGCGCCGCAAATGCCGCAGGCTGCGCCGCAGCACTGTCACCCAAAGGCGCAAGCGTGTCAGGCGACGGCACCAGCCGCACATTTGGCGCACGCCCACCAATCGGCGGCCGGCGAGTGGAAAGCTGGCTCACCGCCGCCGTATTGCCATGGTAAGTGTTGTCGGTGGCAATAATCCCCGTTTTGCCCGTCACCGCCTGCGCCATCCGCAAGGCGAGATCATTCGCCTCTGATCCGGTGCACACCATGATCGCCTGGGAAACCCCATGCCCCAGCGTCGCCACCAGCCGCTCGATATAGTCCAGCACCAGACCATGATGATAGCGGGTATGGGTGTTCAAAACTGCAGCCTGCCCGGCAATCGCCGCCACCACCTTCGGATGACAATGCCCGACATGGGCCACGTTGTTATAGCAATCCAGATAGCGCTTGCCGTCTGCATCCCACAACCATACCCCCTGCCCGCGCACGATATGCACTGGCGCGCGGTAAAAGGTCGGCACATTCGGCCCCATCAGCCGCGCCCGCCGCACTTCAAAGCTCTGGGCCGCAAGCGTCTCAGTCATCATCCCCCTCCACCCGGCCGCGCCCGGCCTTGACATCCCCACGCACCGCCTTGGCCTTCAACCGCCGCAAGGTGCTACCATACGTCGGTTTGGTCGCCACCCGCCGCTTGGGTGCCACCAGCGCCTGCCGGATCATCTCCACCAGCCGCTCACGCGCCAATTCCCGGTTGCGGGCCTGGCTCCGCGTCTCCTCCGCCCGGATCAAAATCGCCCCGTCGAGCGTCCAGCGCCGCCCGGCCAGCTTTTTCAGCCGTGCCTTCACCGGCCCCGACAAATGCGGCGACCGCTCGGCCTCAAACCGCAATTCCACCGCCGTCTCAACCTTGTTGACATTCTGCCCCCCCGGTCCTTGCGAGCGGGTAAAGGTCTCCGTCAACTCCCAGTCGGCCAGCGACACTGTATCTGTAATCTGCAACATGCCCGCACCATAGCAAAGGCCAGCCACAACGAAAGCCCTGTCCATTTTCTGTTCTTAAATATCCCCGCGCGGCGCGCAAACATCCGAGGCGGCGCGCAGGCGCCAACGAGACAAAAAGAATGCGCGCATAGCGCGCTCAGCTCTTCAAAATCTGCAAACGAGAAAGGGTTGCCGGAGTGCGGCAACCCTTTCCGAGTTCAAGGAGATGGGCCAGTTAGGTAACCTGTCCCAATCAAAGGTTCGTTGACTAAGGGGTTGCCCCTAGAAAACACCCCCCATGACTGTCCCGACACGTCTCTCCAATATCACTCTAGACACTGGATCACCTCCTTTCAAATGTGTTGCCGATATGGGTAGCGTGACACAGATTTTGTGCCTGTCAAATGCTTTTACGCAATCGGTGCGGTCAATTTTCTGACAATTAGCCGAAATGGCAAAAGTGCCACCAAAGCGAGCAGAAGCTTTACACCCCAGTCTGCAATCGCCAGCGACACCCACAAGGGTGCTGCCGGACCAAGCCCCAGCACCGGCAAAACCTCGTTGGCCCAGCTCACATCATTGCCCGGTTCCAGCCCCGCCAGGGCCCCCGAAAACGCGATGGAAAAGAACAGCGCCGTATCGACGGACGATCCGATCAGCGTTGACACCAGAGGAGCGCGCCACCACGCACCACTGCGAAAGCGATCAAACACCGCCACGTCCAGCAATTGCGCGGTCAGGAACGCTACCCCAGACCCGATGGCAATCCTCCATGTCACCAGCGGGCCGAACTCGCCCATGATCTGCGTGCCGATCAGCGAACAGGCAACACCCACGGCAAAGCCGGTAAACACCACCCGCCGTGCCGCTTGCGCGCCATACAGACGATTGGTCAGATCCGTCACCAGAAAGGCCAGCGGATAGGTAAAGGCCCCCCACGTCAGCCATTGGCCAAACAGAAACTGTACAAGGATATTAGAGGCCACGACAATCGCGGCCATGGCAATTACGCCAGGCAGAAGTTTTTGCATCATGTGATCCGTTTTTTATGCAAGGTCGCGGAGACTTGCCCCCCGCTTGATTGGGGACGCGCTGCCCTAATGCAGCAACGCGCGCCTGTCAATCCATCAGACGGTATTCCACAATCTCGGTGCGCAGCAGCGATATAAAGTTATCGTCTGAAATCATCGTCAGCCGGATCGCCCCGCTGCGGTCGCGCCAGACCGAAAGCCCTTCCAGATTACCATGCTGGCCGGTCGGTGTCTGCAAATGCAGCCTGCCATCGGTCAATGCCTTTGCTCCGACCTTGAATGACCGGACCCGGCTGGCAAAGCCTGCGATGCCGCGAAACGACCGTTCCAGCACATAAAGCCGGCCATCTGGCCCGAAATCGGCTGAGACTGGCAAAAACACTCCATCGCGCGGCAGATCAAACGGCTGAGTCCATGTCCCGTTTGCAAACCGCCAAACCGGAAAATCTGGTCCGTCCGGGTTGCCCGGTTGCCCCGTCAGCAGGCGAATGCGCTTTGATCCCGGCAACTCCTCGGGGATCGTGTAAAGCACGCCCTTTGCATCTATCGCCAAAGACTCAAGCGCGGCATTGCGGGGAAAGGCACCAAACTCTGGCGGTGTCGGCAAGTTTTCAGCCAAACCGTCCAGATCACGGTAGCGCAGCACGCGCGCAACCCCCTCAAACGAGACATAGGTCGTCCCGTCAGCAGCCACTGCAATGCCTTCGCTGTCGTTCCGCCCGATCGCAATCGGTTCGTTCGTGTTGGATTTCAACCGCTTAATCGGCCCCATTTCAACTGCCGAAATCGTTCCATTTGCTGCCCGGCGCAAACGGCCCTGCACAAAGGCACCCCTGTCATTCAATGCCGTGAACTGCACGCCGTCCGCCGACAGGTCAATGGCCGAGAACCCGCCAAAACGAGGGTCCGCGACTGACCAGCGAAACGTGCCAAGAAACCCCGGCTGTTGTGTCGGATTGGCGCTTCCTTGCAGCCCGAAGGCAACCAGCGCCGCCGCCGCGATTACCGCGAGGCGAGAACGTCCTGGCATTGCTGAGGCAAATCCTTCATCGTGAACTGGCGCGGATGACGCGCCCGCGGCGTGTCAGGGTCCACGGGCTTTTTCGTCGTATTCTTGGGCGGGTTCAGGTAGTCGGTCACCCACCACATCAGAGTTTCGTCACAGCCATTGCCACCTTTGGACAGCTCGGAAACCGTGGGAGTCTGGGTTTGACACAAACGCGCACCTTTCGGGCATTTCAGTCGCACATGAAAATGGGTGTCATGCCCCGCCACTGGGCGGATTTTCTGTAACCACGGCGTATCTGCTTTCGTTGCGGTTTTACACATCTCGATCTTGACCGAGGCGGCCACAAAGATCCGGTCCACCCGGCTGTCAGACGCCGCCGCCCGCATCACCGCATGGTGCCGCGCAGTCCAATTTTTTGTCACCGATTTCTGGTCTGCCGACCGCACCGGAATTGATGAAATGTTCTCGCGTTCGCTCCGCGTCAGGTTCAGGCGCTGGGGCGGCAGTTGCCAGATATCGGCATCCAGCCCGATCTGATGGCTGGCGTGACCGCTGGTCATCGGCCCGCCGCGCGGCTGGCTGATATCGCCGATATACAGCCCCGCCCAACCAATCTGCTGCGCCGTCCGGCTCAGGTCGACCAGAAAGTTGATCATCTCTGGGTGGCCAAAATTGCGCCCGCGCGACAGGCGCATGGCCTGCCAGCTTGGCCCGCTTTCCGGCAAAGCCACCAGGCCCGCCGCACAGCCCTTGGCATAAGATCCCACCGGCATCGGTTTTTGCTGGCTGGGGGCGGCATGCGCGCCAAACAGCTGATTGGCCAGCTGCTGCGCCTGCACCGCGCCGGGCAAGCACAAACTTGCTGCCAAAATCACGGCTCGGATCATGCGTACTCTCCCTCTGGTTTCACCCAGACTAACAGGAACAGCCCGATCAGGAACAGCCCGATCAGCGGAGTCACGCCAAGTTGTTGGCTTCCCGTCAGATCGGTAACAACACCGATCGACAACGGTGCGATGAAAGATGTGGCCTTACCGGCCAGAGCATACAGCCCGAACGCCTCTGTCATCCGCCCCGGTTCGGCCTGCCGCACCATCATCGTGCGGCTGGACGACTGCAGCGATCCGCCACCCGCGCCGATCAGTGCGCCAAGGATGTAAAACCCAGCGTCCGGCAGAATACTGTCCGGCCCAACCGGCACGCCAAACACAGAATCCCGGCTGACAAACACCACCGCGATGGCCACTGCCGTCAACAGGGTCACGTTCAGAATGATCACCGGCTTTGGTCCCACCCGGCTGTCCATCTTGCCGCCTGCCCAGGCAAAAATCGCGCCGGTCAGCGCCGCGATGATGCCGAAAATCCCGACATTGGTGACAGACCAACCCAGCACCCCCGCCGCATAAATGCCGCCAAAGACATACATGCCATTCAGCGCATCGCGGTAAAACATCGACGAGCCCAGATAGGCAAACAGGCTGCGCTGCTGCGGCAACCGGACCAGTGTCGATTTCAGCTCTGGCCATGCCGCCCGCATGGCCTGTCCTATCGCCATCGCACCCGCTTTGCGCGGTTCCTTCACCCACAGAAAAAACGGGATCATAAACACCGCATACCAGATGGCCACCAAGGGCCCGACAGACCGCGTGCCTTCGCGGGTTTCCGGATCAAGCCCCAAGATCGGCGGAATACCCAGCAACGTCCGCCCGGACGCGTTCTCTGCCAGCAGCAATAGCATGATGATCAGCGCAACAATGCCACCCAGATACCCGAACGCCCACCCATTGCCAGAAATCCGCCCCAGATCGGCGCGCGGGCACAGATCTGGCAGCATGGCGTTGGTAAAAGTGGTGGCAAACTCCATCCCGATCAGGCCGATGCAAAAGAACAGCATCACAAACCAGACGTTGAAATCACCGGGCGCCGAATACCAAAGCATCCACGCGCCAATCACATACAGTGCCGAAAACAGCCAGATGAACGCCATCCGCCCGCCCGACTTGTCAGCGACCGCGCCTAAAAGCGGCGACAGCACGGCAATGATCAGCCCTGCCGTGCCGATACCGTAACCCCAGATCGACTGCGCCGCCGTGCCATCGCCCACGACCGACACGACATAGGGTCCGAAGATGAACGTCAACAGCAACGTGTTATAGGGCTGACTGGCCCAATCAAAAAAATACCAACCCCAGATCCGCTTTTTATCCGCAGTCATTCCCGCCCCCAGTTGGCCCTGTCATCGGCCTTTTCAGGATCAAGCCTCAAAAGGATGACGGGCGCAAGACGGGCGTTATTGCATCGGGGGCCAAGGCCGCGCTGCATCCGCCGCGATCCACGCCTGCACCCATTCCGGCAGGGGCGGGCTTTCGGGCGGCAGACCAAAGGCCCGCGCCAGCTCGGCTGGCGGCACGATCCCGCCTTTGCCACGCTCGCCCAACCCCGTCACCGCCGACCGGATCAGGATGTGCGACGTGCATTCGCCCCGCCGCCACATTGACTGCTCAATATACAAAAACCGCGCGTCCCAGCCGATGATCCGCGTGCGCATCTCAACCCGGTGAAACATCTTCACCCGCTTGCGGTAGCGCGTGGTATTGCCTGCAACCGCCAGCCCCCAACCACGCGCCTTCAGCACCTTGTGCAGCCCCATCCGCTGCCCCAGCGGAATGCGCCCCAGATCATACAGGGTCAGCGTGCGGCCGTTGTTCAGCTCCATCCACGGGTCGATATCCCAAGGCCAGCAGATGTGATGGCTGATATGGGTATCAAACACACCCAACCTGGGCGCGTTGCGGAATTTGAACAATTCCTTGAACATTCGGGCATAAGGATACATGTGCGGCCTACTCCGGTCTGACCGCCCCCTGCTGCCCCGGCATTACGCAAACGTCAAGCAAGACGCAGCGGAAGGCGGTTGCCCTTCGCGGGGACGCACGATACGAATACCACAACCCCTAGTCTCCTTCGGATAAGGTCACCCCAATGATTGCGCTTCGCGACACCCTGCTGTTGATCCTGAACATCGCGCAATGGATCATCATTGTGCATATCATCATGTCTTGGTTGATCAATTTTCAGGTGCTGAACCTGCGCCAGCCGCTAGTCGCCCAGATATGGGACGGGCTGAACCGGATCCTTGACCCACTGTACTCGCGCATCCGGGCCATGATGCCAAATATGGGCGGGCTGGATCTTGCGCCGCTGATCGTGCTGATCGTGATCTTCTTCCTGCAACGACTGGTCGCCACGGGCGGGTTCTGATCCTCCCGATGCACGACCCCCACCAGCTTTTGCAGCAAGTCTTTGGCTTTCCCGATTTCAGGCCGGGACAGGAAGAGATCGTGCAAGCGGTTATGGCAGGCCGCAACACCCTTGCCATCATGCCAACGGGCGGCGGCAAATCGCTGTGTTTCCAGCTTCCCGCGCTGTGCCGTGACGGCGTGACCGTCGTGATTTCCCCCCTGATCGCCCTTATGCGTGATCAGGTTCGCGCGCTGAAAGCAGCTGGGGTAGAGGCGGGGGCGCTGACCTCTGGCAACACCGACGCCGAAACTGAAGATGTTTTCACTGCCATCGACGAAGGCCGGCTGAAGCTGCTTTACATGGCGCCCGAGCGCCTTGCCTCGGGCGGGGCCATGTCGCTGTTGCGCCGCGCCCGCGTTACCATGATCGCTGTGGATGAGGCGCATTGCGTGTCGCAATGGGGTCATGACTTCCGCCCAGACTATCTGCGCATCGGTGAATTGCGCCGCGTCCTTGGCGTACCGCTGGCCGCCTTTACCGCCACCGCGGATGAGGAAACCCGCGCCGAAATCGTCACCCGGCTGTTTGATGGCGTGGCTCCTGAAACCTTTCTGCGCGGCTTTGACCGGCCCAACATCCACCTTGCCTTTGCCGTCAAAGACAAGCCGCGCGACCAGATCCTGCGCTTTGCCGCCGCGCGTAAAACCCAGTCCGGCATCGTCTACACAGCGTCCCGCGCCCGTACCGAAGTGCTGGCGCAAGCCCTGCGTGAGGCTGGTCATTCTGCCTGCCACTACCACGGTGGGATGGAGGCAGAAGAGCGCCGCCGCGTGGAAATCCGCTTTCAGCAAGAAGACGGGCTGATCGTCGTGGCAACCATCGCTTTTGGCATGGGCATCGACAAACCCGATATCCGCTGGGTTGCCCACGCCGATCTGCCCAAAAGCATCGAAGGTTATTATCAGGAAATCGGCCGCGCGGGTCGAGATGGGGCGGCGGCGGAAACCCTCACCCTGTATGGCCCCGACGATATCCGCCTGCGCCGCACCCAGATAGATGAAGGCGCCGCGCCGCCCGACCGTAAGGCCGCCGACCATGGCCGCCTGAACGCTCTTCTGGGTTTGGCCGAGGCGACCGCCTGCCGTCGCCAGGTACTGCTTGGCTATTTCGGCGAAACCTCCACGCCCTGCGGCAACTGCGACCTGTGCGACCGTCCGGTGGAGGTGTTCGACGCGACTGAATCGGTGCGCAAAGCACTTTCCGCCATCCTGCGCACCGGCGAATGGTTCGGCGCAGGTCATCTGATCGACATTCTTACCGGCAATGCCACCGCCAAGGTGCGCGAAAAGGGGCATGACCAACTCCCCACTTTTGCCGTGGGCCGCGACCTGTCGAAACCCGCTTGGGGTGCTGTGTTCCGCCAGATGATGGGCCGAGATCTGGTGCGGCCCGATCCCGACCGTTTTGGCGCCCTGCGAATGACCGACAACGCCCGCCCGATCCTGCGCGGCGAGGCGAGCATTTCACTGCGGCGCGATACCATCACCTCTGCCATCCCTCGCACCATCGTCAAAACGCTGGTCGCGGACGAAGATGCGCCGCTCTTGTCCGCGCTGAAAGCCAAACGCCGCGCCATGGCCGAGGCGGCGGGCGTGCCGGCCTATGTCGTCTTCCCTGATCGCACTCTGATAGAGATGGCCGAACGCAAGCCCGCGACTTTGGATGATATGGCGGGCGTGACCGGGGTTGGCGCGAAAAAGCTGGAAAGCTACGGCGCGGCCTTCCTGGCCGTCATCAACGGGGCGTCCGAGGGGCTTCACCCCGCCAGAATGCGCCTTGCGGGCAAACCCTCGGGCGCTGTGTATGATCGTTTGGCCGAGGTGCAGCTATCCTTGCTGCGCGGGATCGACGGCACCGGAAAGCCGCTGAGCCTGTCGCCCGGCATCCTGCGTCGCATCGCCGAGGCGCGACCCTCGACCCTCTCAGACCTTGACCGGGTGGGTGATCTTGGCCCTGCCAAGATCGAACGCTTTGGCACGGCTTTTCTGGACGTTCTGCGCAACGCCTGACGCGATGCTCTGGACACAGCCGCCACACACCATATCTTCTGTGGTCAACAAAAGGGTTACTCATGCTGACCGTCATCTCCCCCGCCAAGAAGCTGAACGAGGTTCCACAGGCGCTGCCTGACGGACACCAGATGACCGACCCTGAGTTCGTGGCGCAGGCGCTTGAACTGGCCACCCTCGCCCGCGATTTGTCAGTGGATCAGTTGCGCAAGCTCAGCCGCATTTCTGAACCCCTCGCCCGTCTGAACTGCGACCGTTTCGCCGCCTTCAGCGCAACGCCCGCCCCCGGTACGATCTATCCGGCGGTTCAGTGCTTTGCAGGCGACACCTATCAGGGGCTTGAGGTCCGCACGATGTCTGCCCCCGCCTTGACATGGGCGGCGAGGCATTTGCGTATCATTTCCGGTCTTTACGGCCTGTTACGTCCGTTTGATGCCATTCAGGCCTATCGGCTTGAGATGGGCAGCCGCCTTGCCAATCCGCGTGGGGCAGACCTTTACGCCTTTTGGGGCCAGCGTATCGCACAGTCGCTAAACACGCTTGCCAAAGACTCGGGGGCACGTGCAGTGCTCAACTGCGCCTCGGTCGAGTATTTTGGCGCTGTTGATCCCATGGTCCTGCATCAACCAGTCATCACCCCCGTTTTTCTTGAAGATCGGGACGGGCAAGCCAAAACCGTCAGCTTCTGGGCCAAGCGCGCCCGTGGCGCGATGGCGCGCTACGTGTGTGAGCATCAGATCACCGATCCCGCTGACCTGCGCAGTTTTGGCGTTGGCGGATATCGCCACCAGCCAGACAGGTCCAGCGACAGGCAAATGGTTTTCCTGCGCCAGGCCCCCGCACAGCAGGCGGCCTAAGCGGCCGCCCCCACTGGGCGCACCTCTTCCGGGCAATAGGCCTCCAGCACGTCTAGAATGGCCGATTTACGCAGCGGTTTGGTCATGTATTTATCCATACCGGAGGCTAGTATTTCGGTGCCATCCCCATCCATCGCATGTGCGGTCAGCGCGACAATCGGCACATGGCTACGGCCATCCTCGATCAGGCGGATCGCACGCGCAGCTTCCCGCCCATCCATTTCCGGCATGGAGATATCCATGAAAATCAGGTCCGGCTTCCAGCTTTGAAACTGTTCAACCGCCTCGCGCCCGTTGTTGGCAAAGCGCAGGTCAATGTCGATGTCCTTGACCATCTTGGCAAAAACCAGCTGGTTTGTCCGGTTGTCCTCTGCCGCCAAAACCCGCATCTGACGCGGGCCAAGCGCCATGGGCGGTCCGGCCAGCGGTGCTGCGGCAACAGTTACCGACAGCGCCTGAAGGTGGCGATATAGATCTGCCCGCAACAATGGCTTTTGCAGGATTGCCGCAAGATCCGCGCCTGCGTCCCGCGCAACAAAGGGGTTTGATGACAGCAGGACCAAGGGCGTGTGATGTCCGGCCGCACGGATGTTGCGCGCGAGTGTCAGCCCATCCATTTCAGGCATGTCGTGATCGGTCAGCACCACATCAAACCCGCTGTCACGCGCCAGAGTGGCCAGTGCCTCTGCACCCGACCGGCACAAGGTGACAGAAATGCCATACGGGGTCAGTTGCCGTTCCAGAATGGTGCGGTTGATGAACTGGTCATCCACCACAAGTGCCCTGCGCAAGGTAATGGGCAACCGCGCACCGGGAACCTTCTCCGAAACCGGCAACCGGATCCGGAAGCCAAAACAAGACCCCTTGCCCAAAACACTGTCGACCCAGACCGAGCCTTCCATCCGTTCGATAAGCCGTTTGGTGATGGCCAGACCAAGGCCCGTGCCCTCAAACTTGCGGTTTTGCTGATCTTCGACCTGATTGAACTCGCCAAAGACGTGCTCGAGATTGGTTTGCGAAATCCCGATCCCGGTGTCTTCGATCGTCACATGCACCTGCTGCACGCCCTCGCCCCCCTCTGGTCCAACCACGCGCACCAGAACATGACCCTGATCGGTAAACTTCACCGCATTGCCCATCAGATTGGTCAACACCTGCCGGATACGGCCCGGATCACCAACAAAGCGGGTGGGCAGGAACATGTCGTAGTCAATCATCAGATCAATGCCCTTGGCCCGCGCACGCGGCTGCAAAAGCATTGCGACCTCGTGGATTGTTCTCTCCAGATCAAAAGGTTCCGGGTGAAGTGTCAGCCGCTCAGCCTCAATCTTGGAGTAGTCGAGGATATCATTGATGATGACCAGAAGTGCTTCGCCGGACGAGCGGATGGTCTCTGCGAACAGGCGCTGTTCCTCGGAGAGCTGGGTATCGCAGAGCAATTCTGCCATCCCCACCACCCCATTCATCGGCGTGCGGATCTCGTGGCTCATATTGGCCAGAAACGCCGATTTGGCGCGGTTTGCAGCCTCGGCTTGCAGCCGTGAAGCCTCCAGCGCGGCCTGCTGGTCTTTCCAGTCGGTGATATCGACCCGCAAGCCAACCCGCCCGCCATCAGGAGTGCTTTGTTCCAGCACACGCAGCCAACGCCCGTTCGAGATCTTCTGTTCGCTGATGGATGACGGAGCGCGATGAGCGGCCATACGCTCCGACATCCACTCTGCCTCACGCCCGACCGCTTCGGCATATTTGCCGCGTGCCAGTCCCTGGCGCAAGATGTCCTCAAACGTCACACCGGGGCGCAGAATATCTGCGCTTTCCGGGTAGATGTCGCGATACTGTTGGTTGCAGGTCAAGAGCCTGTCCTCCCTGTCAAAAAGCACAAAACCATCGGGGATCGCTTCAATCGCGGCCCAAATTCGCATCTGTTCGGTTATATCAATCGCCAATGTGACCATGTCGCCATCGCGCGCGCGCCTGTCCATCAGGCGCAGGTAATTGCCATTGGCCAATTGCAGGACCACAGGTTCGACCACCTCATCCTCCAGCCGTGCAAGCATCCGCGCCACCCAGTCTTCGGGGCTGTCACCCTCCAACCGGACCAGAGCGCGCTCGGCGGCAAGTTGCAAAATCGCCTGATAGCTGATGCCAGGGCCCACATTGAGGCCAGCAAACGCCCCCAGATATGCCCGGTTCGCTGCCACCATGTTCAGACCAGAATCAAAAACGGCAAAACCATCACGAATCGTGTCAATCGAGTCCCACAACCGCCGTTCAGCCATTACGGCAAGGGTGTGCGCCTGTTCCAACGCAGTCACGAACTGGGCGTTCTGGCCTTTCAACGCCTCCGCCTCCGACTGCGCCTCACGCATGACCGAGCGTTGAACAACGATCTGGTCAGAAAGCACGCGCGCATGCATTGCCAGTTTTTCATTGGCAGCAAACAATTCGCGGCTTTTCTGTTCCAGCAACCGTTCCGCCGCAAGCCGCGCGCGCCGTTCTTTTGCCAGTCGCTCTGTCATATCCATTCCGACCCGTTCCCCGTTCCGCTTTCTGCCGCAGGGCCATCGCCGGACCATAACGGCAACAAAATGAACGCCGGATTAACATGACAAATCGTGTCAGCGGATTGGTGATGCTTGCGCCCAAGGGGCTGTCAGATCATCATGCCCGCGTTCAGATAAGGGATATTGATATGCGGTTTTCAGCACTGATTCTGGCTCCTCTAGTGGTGGCCTCGCTGGGTTTTGCCATTCCAGCTCTGGCACAAGACAGAGCGTTGATCCCTGAAAAGCGCGCGATTCTGGCGCAAGATACCGATCTTCCCGGCGGCGACATCGCCCAGTTGTTTGACACCACGGCTGAGGCGTGTGAGCGCGCATGTCTGAGCAACGCACAATGCACCGCGTTTACCTTCAACACCCGCAACGGCTCGTGTTTTCCAAAGGCAAACCCAGGCGAGGCAAGCTATTACCTTGGGGCAATATCGGCACAGATTCTGCGCGCAGCACCGGGCGCTGCTGATCGCGCCCGTGCCCGTCGCGACGACCTGCGTTTCATTTCGGACCGGGACAGCCAGGATGCTCTTGCACAAGCCCAAGGACTTGGCCGCAATTACCCGGCCAATGGCTCCAACGCCGACGTTTTCCTCAGCGCCGCCGCAGACGCTGACGCGCGTGGCGACTTTGATACCGCAGTCCAGTTTGCCGGGGCCGCCGTTGCCTTGACCGACTCGGCCGATGGGTGGCTTGAATATGCCCGCCTGTCGCTCAAGGCAGGCAGCCGCAATGCATCCGGCCAACGCGCACTCCGCCAACAGGCGCTTCAGGCTGCCATCAACAGCTATCTGCGCGCCGAAGCCGCGCCTTTGCGCCACTCCATACTTGTGACCATGGGCGAGGCATTGGAAGCCCTTGGTCGGGGTCGCGATACAGTTGGCGCCCTGCGTCTTGCGCAATCCTTGCAACCCCGCGATGACACGGCCTCGGCGCTTGAAACCGCCATCGGGAAATACGGTTTCCGCATCACTGAGCATGAGGTGCAGGCCGATTCCCTGCGCCCGCGCATCTGCGCCAGCTTTTCAGAAGATCTGGTCAAGGCCGGGGTAGATTATGAAACCTTCGTGCAGCTGCCGCAATCGGGGCTGACCGTCACCTCTGACGGCTACCGCACTTTGTGTGTCGAAGGGTTGGTCCATGGCGCGCGCTATACCGTAACCTTCCGAGAGGGGCTGCCCGCAGCCGACGGGCAGGATATGGCGAAATCTGTCGCCATCACCGCCTATGTCCGCGACCGTGCCGCCGGTGTGCGCTTTCCGGGCCGGTCCTATGTGCTGCCAAAGGGCGAAAGCGCCGCCATTCCGGTTGAAACCGTCAACACCGACAAACTTGACCTGACGCTGTTTCGCGTGACCGACCGCAACCTTTTGCGCGCGTTCCAGAATGGCTATTTCAGCCAACCAATTTCCAACTGGCAGGAAAGCTATTTCAACGGTGAAATCGGCGCACAGATATGGACGGGCAACGCAACCGTTGGTCTGGATGTGAACCGCGATGTCACCACCCGCCTGCCCCTGACCGAGGCCTTACAGGGCCAACCCGCTGGCGTATATGCGCTGAAGGCCGCGATCCCCGGCAAAGACCCATATGACGTGGCTGCCGGATGGCAATGGTTTGTGGTGTCTGACCTTGGCCTCACCACCCTGTCGGGCGTCGATGGCCTGCATGTCTTTGTCCGCAGCCTTGGCACTGCGGGCGCACGGGCAGAGGCAACGGTGGAGCTGATTTCGACCGCCAATGAGGTTCTTGCCACCGCCACGACAGACGCCATGGGCTATGCCCGCTTTGACGCAGGGCTGACCCGAGGCACTGGCGGCGCCGCTCCCGCGCTGATTGTGGCGCGCGACGGCGGCGATGACATTGCGTTTCTGTCACTGACAGACCCGGAATTCGATCTTTCAGATCGCGGGGTTGAAGGCCGCCCGGCAGCCCCGCCGGTCGATGTGTTCTTGACCACTGATCGCGGCGCGTACCGCGCGGGAGAAACTGTCTATGCCACCGCCCTTGCGCGCGACAGCACCGCCGCAGCCGTGCCCGGCCTGCCGTTGACCGCCCGCCTGAAACGACCCGACGGCGTGGAGTATTCCCGCGCTCTGGTCGAAGATGCAGGCGCGGGTGGCCATGTCTTTGCCCTTCCCATCGCAGGCACCGCCCCGCGTGGCGTCTGGCGGCTGGAGGTGCTGGCCGACCCGGATGCCGACCCGCTGACCAGCCGCACCTTTCTGGTCGAGGATTTTCTGCCCGAACGCATCGACTTTGATCTGTCGCTGGCCGCAAGCGAATTGCGCCTTGGCGACTCGCCAGAGCTGACCGTCAAGGCGCGCTACCTGTTCGGTGCCCCCGGCGCTGACCTTGCGATTGAGGGCGAGGTGCTGTTGCGCGCCGCAAAGGAAATCGTAGGCTTCACCGACTATGTCTTCGGCCCGCATGACGAACCCTTTGGCGCACGGATGGAATCTTTTGGTGGCGACCGCACGGACGTATCCGGTGTGGCCATCATAGCGCCCGCCCTCCCCTTCGCCGAAGCGCCTCAACAACCGCTTGAGGCGCGCTTTACCGTCCGCATTGCCGAAGGATCAGGCCGCCCGGTAGAACGTCAGATTGCCAAACTTCTGACCCCTACCACCCCGATGATCGGCGCCCGACCGCTGTTTGATGGCGTGGTGGCCGAGGGCACCGAGGCCCGCTTTGCTCTGATCGGCCTTGGTCCCGATGGCAAGCCCGCCGATATGCCGGTGGACTGGCAGATTACCCGTATCCAGACCAATTACCAATGGTATCAAAGCTATGGATCTTGGAACTGGGAGCCTGTGGTTTCCCGCACCATCACTGCCGAAGGCACTGCCCAGCTTGGGGTGCAGGCCGTCGAAATTGTTGCCCCGGTGCAATGGGGCGAATACGAACTGCGGGTGAAATCCGCCAATGGCGCTGTCACCTCCACCACCTTTTATGCGGGCTGGTATGCGCCCGCCGATGTAACCTCCACCCCAGACACGCTGGAACTTTCGCTCGACAAAGCCGCCTATAAAGCTGGCGACACTGCCACCCTGCGCATCGTTCCGCGCGCGGCTGGCACCGCTTTGATCACCGTGTTGTCTAACCGCCTGATCGCCATGCAGGCGGTCGAGGTTTCCGAGGGCGAAAACCTGATCACCCTGCCCGTCACCGACGACTGGGGCGCGGGCGTTTATGTCACCGCATCGGTGCTGCGCCCGATGGATGTGGCCGCAGGCCGCAACCCCGCCCGCGCACTTGGACTTGCCTATGCCGCGATTGATCCCGGTGCGCGCAAGCTGGATGTCACGATCGAAACCGTGATCGAGGCCGCCCCGCGCGGCCCGCTGGATGTGGCTATCAACGTGGCCGGGCTGGCACAGGACGAACCTGCCTGGGTTACCATCGCGGCGGTGGATCAGGGCATCCTGAACCTTACCGCCTTTGCCCCGCCGGACCCATCCGCGCATTACTTCGGCCAGCGCAAGCTGGGTGTGGGCATTCGTGACGTTTATGGCCGGTTGATCGATGGGCTGAACGGCGCGCAGGGAACTGTCCGTTCTGGCGGTGACGCGGGCGCGCAGGCCCGGCTGCAAGCGCCGCCGCCCACAGAAGAACTGGTCGCCTATTTCACCGGCCCACTTCAGGTTGGACCAGATGGTTACGCCCGCACCACCTTTACCCTGCCCTCGTTCAACGGCAGCGTGAAAATCATGGCTGTGGCATGGTCCGCCAAAGCCGTCGGCCAAGCCAATGTCGATGTGCTGGTGCGCGATCCGGTTGTCGTGACAGCCAGCCTGCCCCGCTTTATGGCCCCCGGAGATACCAGCCGGATGCTGCTCGAAATCGTCCACGCCACCGGCCCATCGGGCCGCATGGGTCTGGACGTGACATCAGCCGGCGTCACCCTTGGCCCCGTTCCATCCGGCTTTGACCTTGGCGATCAGGCCAAAACCGTCTTCGCCGTTCCCGTCACCGCTGACGAGACGGGCATCCAGACCATCACCGTCAACCTTACCACTCCAGACGGCAAGCAACTGGCCAAAACCCTCACCCTGCCGGTGCAATCAAACGACCCCGAGGTTGCGCGCACCACCCGTCTTACCCTTGCGCAAGGCCAAACGCTGACGCTGGATGACACCATCTTTGCCGGCCTTGCCCCCGCAAGCGCCAAGGCCAGCATGGCCATCGGCCCCTTGGCCCAAATGGACGCACCCGGCCTGCTGGCTGCGCTTGACCGTTACCCCTACGGCTGCACCGAACAGATCACCTCCAAAGCCCTGCCGCTTTTGTATTTCGACCAAGTCGCCCAAGCGATGGACCTGAAGGGTGCCGACAACATCCGCCAGCGTATCGAACAGGCGGTGGCCGAGATCCTCACCAACCAAGGCACCGAGGGCGGCTTTGGCCTGTGGTCGGCGAGCAGCGGTGATCTCTGGCTTGATGCCTTCGTCACCGATTTCCTTAGCCGCGCTCGCGCGCAGGGGCATGCAGTGCCAGACCGCGCCTTCCGCTCTGCGCTGGATTCCCTTCGAGCGCAGGTCAACTACGCCCCCGACTTTGACGCAAACTCCAACGGCGGCGGCGAGGCGCTTGCCTATGCGCTGATGGTTCTTGCCCGCGAAGGTGCTGCCGCCATTGGTGATCTGCGCTACTTTGCCGATGTCAAAGGCGACGCCTTCCGCACTGCCTTGGCTCAGGCGCAACTGGGCGCAGCACTGGCCAGCTACGGCGACCAACCCCGCGCCGATGCGATGTTCCGCCGCGCAGGCGCCCGGGTGCAAGCGCTGATGGCAACGGAATCCGAACAGACGTTCCGCGCCGATTATGGCACCAACTTCCGCGACTCTGCCGCGATCCTGACCCTTGCTGTCGAATCCGGCAGCCAAGCCATCAACCAGCAGGCCCTCATCACCCGCATCTCGGCCAATGCCGCCACTCTGTCGACCCAAGAGGCAACGTGGGCGCTGATGGCCACCAACGCACTGATCGACCGCCCCGGCCTTGATGGCATCACCCTTAACGGTGCGGCCATGACCGGCCCCTTGGTCAAGGTGCTGACCGCAGCCAGCAGCCCCGCCATCGTACAAAACAGCGGCGCCGATACCCTGCTGACCCTGACCGCTTTCGGCACCCCGGTTGAACCCGAACCGGCAGGCGGCAACGGCTATGCCATCACCCGCAACTACTACACAACGGAAGGCGCGCCGACCACGCTTGACACGCTGCGCACCGGCGACCGACTGGTCACGGTGCTAGAGGTGACACCATTTGGCAAAGGTGAGGCCCGGTTGATGGTGTCCGATCCCCTGCCCGCAGGGTTTGAAATCGACAACCCCAACCTGATCTCGGGCGGCGCTCTGGCCAATCTGGAATGGCTGAACCTTGAAGGCGATGTCGCGCATAGTGAATTCCGGCAAGACCGCTTCCTTACCGCAATCGACCGCACCAATGGCAATGCCTTCCGCCTTGGCTACATCGTGCGCGCGATCTCACCGGGGGAATTCCACCACCCTGCAGCCTCGGTAGAAGACATGTATCGCCCCTCCTTCCGCGCCCGCTCCGACACGGGCCGGGTGACGATTGCCGAGTGATGCGTGCAAGCATCGCCTTTTCTCTCGCCGCGAGCCTGTTCCTTACCGGACTGGCCCGCGACCGCTTTGACGACTGGATCACCGCCACCCATCTTCCCCCGCTCGCGCTGGAAACCTCGGTTGAAGTGACGGACCGCGACGGCACCCTTTTGCGCGCCTACACGGTCGCAGATGGCCGCTGGCGCATGGCGGTGGACCTTGGCGACGTTGATGAAGACTACCGCGCCATGCTCATCGCCTATGAAGACAAGCGGTTTTACGACCACGCAGGCGTCGATCTGCGCGCCATGTCCCGCGCCGTCGCCCAAGCCCTGCGCAATGGCCGAGTGATCTCGGGCGGGTCAACCCTGACCATGCAGGTCGCGCGCTTACTCGAGGATTCAGGCACCGGCGCAATGGCAGGAAAGTTCCGTCAGATGCGCGTGGCATGGGCGCTGGAACGGCAGTTGACCAAAGACCAGATCTTGCAGCTTTACATGCACCTCGCTCCGTTTGGCGGCAACCTCGAAGGTGTCCGCGCTGCCTCCTTCGCCTACTTCGGCAAGGAACCACGCCGTCTGACCCCCGCCCAGGCCGCCCTGCTGGTCGCCATCCCACAAGCCCCCGAATCCCGCCGCCCCGACCGCGCTCACGCCCGCTCGGTGGCCGCCCGCGAACGGGTGCTGGCCCGCGCCCTGCGCGATAGCATCGTGCCGGATCACATGGCGCAAGGGGCGCTGACCGAACCAGTGCCGAACGCACGCCAGCCCTTCCCCGCCCTTGCCCCGCATCTGGCCGATCGCGCGCGCAGCGACGACCCCATCGCCGCCCGCCACCAGCTGACGCTGAAAGCCAGCCTGCAACGCAGCCTCGAATTCCTCGCCCGAGACGTGATTGCGACTCAAGGCGAGCGTCTGCAAATCGCCATTGTCGCCGCCGACCATAAATCCGGCGAAATACTTGCCTCTGTCGGGTCCGCCGCGTTTCAGGCCGACGCCCGCGCGGGCTTTGTCGATATGACCACTGCCCTGCGCAGCCCCGGCTCGACGCTGAAACCGCTGATCTACGGCCTCGCCTTTGATCAGGGCCTCGCGCACCCCGAGACGATGATGGAAGACCGGCCCCAGCGCTTTGGCACTTACGCCCCGCAAAACTTTGACCGCCAGTTTCGCGGCACGATCCGGGTGCGTGACGCGCTGCAACTGTCGCTGAACCTGCCCGTCGTGCAATTGCTGGATGCCATGGGCCCGCCCCGCTTGCTGGCCGCGTTCGACAAGGCCGCAATTCGCGCGGTTATCCCCGGCGGCCAACCCGGTCTTGCCATCGGCCTTGGCGGCATCGGCATCAGCCTGACCGACATGGTGCAACTCTACGCCGCCATCGCGCGCGGCGGCGTCGCCCTGCCGCTGACATGGCGGATGGATGGCACAAGGGCCGAGGGGCAGCGCCTGCTGTCCACCGGCTCCGCTTGGCAGGTTGGCGACATCCTCGCTGGCCTTGCGCCGCCCCCCGGTGCGCCCTCCAACCGGCTGGCCTATAAAACGGGCACCAGCTATGGCCACCGAGACGCATGGGCCATCGGCTATGATGGCCGCCATGTCGTCGGCGTCTGGCTGGGCCGCGCCGATGGCACGCCTGTGCCCGGCGTCTTTGGTGCAGACCTTGCCGCCCCCGTGCTGTTTCAGGCTTTTACCCGCATCGCGCCCCAGCTGGCCCCCCAACCGCCTGCGCCACCCGCCACGCTGCTGGTGTCAAACACTCAACTGCCGCAACCACTGCAACGCTTTCGCCCCCGCGACACCCTCACCGGCGACACGACCGCACCCAGCGTTGCCTTCCCCCCCGACGGGGCCGAGGTGGAACTGCTGAACGGCATCCTGATGGTCAAGGTTGCGGGCGGCACAGGGCCGTTCACATGGCTGGCCGATGGCGTGCCGGTCGTGGTACAAGACCGCGCAAGACAAGCGATGCTTACCCTGCCCGGCACCGGCTTTGTCAGCCTGTCAGTGATCGACGCCCAAGGCCGCTCGGCCCGTGCAAAGGTGCGGCTGCACTGACCAACGCCACAGCACGCCCCCCACCCGTTTGCACTGTAGACTTCATCTTGGCAAAAATACTGCCGTGCGGGCGCATCCGAAAGATCCGCCCGCGCACGGTGTGAGTCTCCAAACTTCACACCCGCTCGATCGCCAGTGCAATACCCTGCCCACCACCGATGCACATGGTGATCAGCGCTGTGCGCGCGCCCGTGCGCTCCAGCTCATGCAGCGCCTTCACCACCAGAATAGCCCCGGTCGCCCCGACCGGATGGCCCAGTGCAATCGCCCCGCCATTGGGGTTGACGCGCGTGGTGTCCAGCCCAAGCTCGCGGTTGACCGCAATCGCCTGCGCGGCAAAGGCCTCATTTGATTCAACCAAGTCGAAATCGCCGGGCTTCATACCCAACTTGGCACACAACGCCTCTACTGCCGGAACCGGGCCAATCCCCATCACCCGTGGGTCCACTCCCGCATGGGCATAGCCCATCACCCGTGCCCGCGGGCGTGCCCCCGGAAACAGCCCGCGCGACAAGACGATCGCCGCCGCTCCATCATTGATGCCGCTGGCATTGCCCGCCGTCACGGTGCCGTCCTTCTGGAACACGGTCCGCAACCCCGACAGCGCCTCCAGTGAGGTGGCCTTGGGGTGTTCATCGACCGCAAATTCCACCACGCCCTTGCGCGTTTCCACCTTGATCGGTGTGATCTGGCTGGCGAACAGCCCGCCTTCTATCGCGCGCGCGGCCCGCTTCTGGCTTTCCAGCGCAAAAGCGTCTTGGGCGGCGCGGCTGATCCCATGCTGAGCAGCCACGTTTTCCGCCGTCACCCCCATATGCCCGGTGCCAAACGGACAAGTCAGCGCACCGGTCATCATGTCCAACGCCTTCGTGTCTCCCATCTTCTGCCCAAAGCGCGCAGAAGGCAGGATATAGGGCGACCGGCTCATGCTTTCGGCACCACCCGCCACCGCAACGGCACAATCGCCAAGCATCAAGGCCTGCACCGCCGACACCACCGCCTGCGCGCCCGACCCGCACAGCCGGTTGACATTCATCGCGGGCGTGGTTTCGGGTATCCCCGCCTGCATCGCCGCCACCCGGCTTAGATACATGTCGCGCGGCTCGGTGTTGATCACATGGCCCATCACCACATGGCCCACCTGCGTGCCACCTATCCCGGCCTGCCGCAAAGCAGACCCGATCACCTGCGCCGCCACATCAATCGGCGGCACCGAGGCAAGCGCCCCGCCGAACCCACCAATCGCGCTGCGCGTTGCAGACAGGACAAACACATCATTCGAGTCGCTGGCCATCGGAACCTCCTGAAATTTGAGCAAGTCTAACGGTAATTTCCGCAACGGGGAAAGATAACGCAGCGTCGATTGACACTCCCTGCGCGCCAAGCGAAGGAATGCAGATGCAAACCCATCCGAGGCCGTGATGCAAGATGTGAAACGGGCAAACACTGGCCTGCTATTGGTAGGGATCGCCACCTTTGTCATGATGGGGGCAGGGCAAGCCCTTTATGGCCCTGCACTTCCCGCTTTTGGCCGGACCCTCTTGCTTGACACGGCACAGGCCGGATGGCTGATCTCGGCGCATTGGATCGGCTGTGCAGTCGGTGTGGCCATGATGTATCGTTGGGGCAAAGGCATCTCTCCACGCATCACGCTTGGCACGATGGCCATTGGCCTTGCCTTGATTGCAGCCGGTGTTGGCACAGCCGCCACCTTTGCCGGAGCAATAATCTTTGGCATCGGATATGGCTTGGCCGCGGTTGTGTTCAATCCCCGCATCTTGCGGGCATTCGGCATACGCGGCACCGCTATGGTCAGTCTGGTGAATGCCACCTTTGGCATCGGTGCCATTGCCGCCCCGCTGATTTATGTCTGGCTGGGATCAAACCCGGCCTTGTCCTTCGGACTTGTCGCCGTGTTTGCCGGGGTTGTCTGGTTGGGCGCTGGCCCTGCCGGACGCGCCGCCCCACCACCAGAGGCCGGGGCAACCGGCCCGTTCCGTCCAATGCTGCCATTTCAACTGTTTGCCGTTGCCGGTATCGGGATTGAGGCGACCCTGATCGGTCTTGGCCCCAGCGCCCTGATCGAAACTGGCATCTCCGAAATTGCCGCCGCGCAACTTCTCAGCGCGTTCTTTGTGGCCTTTCTGGGCGCGCGAACGCTGTTGATTTTCATCGCCCACCTTGCTCCGCCCTTCGCGCTTTACTTAGGTGCCATGGCGGGTGCGGCGATCTCTGCCAGCCTTGCAGCCTTTGTCAGCCCAGGCGTGTTTTTCGTAGCACTGGGCGTTTCGGCCGGGCTGTTCTTCCCCGGTTTTTATGTCGCCGCAAGCCGTTTGATGGGCGATGACCCACGCACGGCACCAACCATCATTGCGGCGGGTCTGGTCGGCGGCATTCTGGCCCCTGTGGTGCTGGCCCCGCTGCTGGAACCCCTCGGAGGCATTGGGTTTTTCGTCATTCTGGCGGCCGTCGCCGCGACCTCTGCGCTTCTGGGCCTGCGCCTGTATCGGCGCTTGCCAGAATTGCGCCGCTAGCCAGATATTCTGTCCAAAAGGAATGCGCGAGCGGGCTGCCGCGCTTTTGGTGCTGTTGTCCCCGAGCGTCACAGTCGCTGGTCAATCCAGCAGCGGCACCCGGCCTTTTGCGGTCAGGTGAAACACCTGTGTATCCTGTTCAACCACAATCACAGACAACGGTCCGCCATAGGCGGCGGAGGAATCAATATTGACCCGATTGCCGTAATGGGTCGGAGTATCGATGGCAGTGTGACCATGAACGATCAATGCCTCAAACGGGGCGTCGTGGTCCAGAAAACCTTGACGGATCCAGACCAGATCGTCTTCATCTTGATCGGTGATGGCAATACCAGGTCGCACCCCGGCATGAACAAAGATCGCACCATTGCTACGGTGAAAAGTCGGGCGGTTTGCCAGAAAATCAATATGCGCTTGCGGAACAAGACCGAGAGCATCCGCATGAACCTTGGCAACCGGACGGTCGCCCGCGTTTGCGACACCATAAGACTCAAGCGTCGTCGCTCCGCCCAGACGGGGGTGAAGCCAGCTGTAAACCGAGCGCAAACCGGGGTCTTGCGCTGCGGGATCGTCGAGGAAAAGGCTGAACATCCGGTCGTGATTGCCCTTCAGCACCACCCAGTCCTGCCCATCGGCTATGCCTTGGCGCAGGTAATCCACCACGCCCTTGCTGTCTGGCCCACGGTCCACCAGATCGCCCACATGCACCACCTGCCCCGCACCATGCCGGGCCATGTCGTTGGCGATCAGGTCATGCACGCCCTTGAGCAGGTCAATGTGGCCGTGAATGTCGCCAATGGCATATGTCTGCATGGTCGGGCCTTTCGAATGCGGAAAGCCCGGAGGCGTTGCCCCCGGACCCCCGGAATATTTGAAGACAGAAAATGAGGAAAGAGCCTTCTGTCCTTATGCGCCTTCAAAGACGAGCGGTTTGACGCGCAAAAACATGCCTGTGGATTCCAATGTATCGACGACCTTAGGGTTGATCGCCTGATCCAGATACAACAGAGCGATGGCATCTTCGCCTATGGCCGAGCGGCCAAGGGTGAAGTTGGCGATGTTCACGCCGTTCTTGCCCAGCGTCATGCCCAAAAGGCCAATAATCCCCGGCACATCTTCGTTTGTGGTATACAGCATGTGCTCGCCCACTTCGGCGTCGATATTGATACCCTTGATCTGAATAAAGCGCGGCTTGCCATCGGAAAAACAGGTGCCCGCAATCGACCGCTCACGCTTGTCGGTGACCATCGTCACCTTGATATAGGCGTCAAACACCCCCGATTTGTCCTGCCGGGTGGTCGATATCTGAATGCCTTTGTCCTTGGCCACGATCGGGGCGGAGACGAGGTTCACATCCGGGTTCTGCGCCCTGAGCACGCCCGCAATCACCGACTGGTTCAGCGCGGCGATGTTCATTTCGGACACGCGGCCGTCATAGAGAATGTTGATCGCCTTGATCGGCTCGTCGGTCATCTGGCCGATGAAGGCCCCCAGATGGCTGGCAAGCTTGACCCAGGGGCCCATGACGATGGCCTCTTCGGCGGTGACATTCGGCATGTTGAGCGCGTTGGTGACAGCGCCGGTCAGCAGGTAGTCGGACATCTGTTCGGCCACTTGCAGCGCAACGTTTTCCTGCGCTTCACTGGTCGAGGCCCCAAG
This sequence comes from Pseudotabrizicola sp., assembly GCF_030684215.1. Taxonomy (GTDB): domain Bacteria; phylum Pseudomonadota; class Alphaproteobacteria; order Rhodobacterales; family Rhodobacteraceae; genus Pseudotabrizicola. The sequence continues at coordinate 85,557 of NZ_JAUXOV010000070.1, read as the reverse complement.
ATGCGGCGTGACCACCACGTTGGGCAGGTTGAACAGTGGGTTTTCCGTTGCCGGTTCCACCTCAAACACATCCAAAGCGGCACCGGCCACCTGGCCTGATTGCAGCGCCTCGGCCAGCGCCGCCTCATCGATCAGACCGCCACGGGCGCAGTTGATGATACGCACGCCTTTCTTGGTCTTGGCAAGGTTCTCACGGCTCAGGATGTTGCGGGTCTTGTCGGTCAGCGGCACATGCAGAGTGATGAAATCAGCCCGCGCCAACAACTCATCCAGCTCAACCTTGGTGACACCCATCTGGATCGCCCGCTCTTCCGACAAGAAGGGATCATAGGCGACCACCTTCATGTGCAGGCCAAGGGCGCGATCACAGACGATGCCGCCGATATTGCCCGCGCCGATCACACCAAGGGTCTTGTTGAACAGTTCCACGCCCATGAAGCGGGACTTTTCCCACTTACCCATATGGGTGCTGGCATTGGCCTCGGGCAGTTGACGCGCCACGGCAAACATCATCGCGATGGCATGCTCAGCGGTGGTGATCGAGTTGCCAAACGGCGTGTTCATCACGATCACACCCTTTTTCGACGCGGCCGGGATATCGACATTGTCGACACCAATCCCGGCGCGCCCAATAACCTTCAGCCGAGTGGCCGCAGCCAGCAGCTTTTCGGTGGCCTTGGTGGCAGAGCGGATGGCAAGCCCGTCATACTGGTCGATGACGGCAAGCAGGGCATCTTTGTCTTTGCCCAGTTTGGGCATGTAATCCACCTCGACCCCACGGTCGCGGAAGATCTGAACGGCGGTTTCGGAAAGTTCGTCGGAAACAAGAACGCGGGGGGCCATTATGGAACCTATCTTGAAAGGGAAGGGGGTGGCGGGGTGAACCCCGCCCTACAAATGGGGGGTTGGGCGGGGTTCACCCCGCCATCCCGATCAGGCGGCTTGCGCCATTGCTGCGATTTCGGCCTCGAACGCATGGGCGATCCAAGGCATCAGCGCGGCCACATCGGCGGTTTCCACCGTCGATCCGCACCAGATGCGCAAACCGGCGGGTGCATCGCGATACGCGCCGATATCGTAGGCAACCCCGGCCTTTTCCAGCCTCTTGGCCACCGCTTTGGCAAAAGCCTCACCATCGGTGATCCGCGCGTCGGCAAATTTGAGGCAAACACTGGTCGTCGACGCAGTCTCAGCCGTTTCAGCCAGATTTTGCAACCATGGGTTCGCGGCGCAGAAATCCCAGACCACCTGCGCATTGGCGCTTGCCCGGCCAACCAGCCCTTGCAGACCGCCCACCGATTTGGCCCATTTCAGCGCCACAAGGTAATCTTCCACCGCCAGCATCGAGGGCGTGTTGATCGTTTCACCCACAAAAATCCCCTCAATCAGCTTGCCCTTGGCTGTCAGGCGGAAAATCTTGGGCAGCGGCCATGCGGGGGTATAGCTTTCCAGCCGTTCAACCGCGCGGGGCGACAGGATCAGCACGCCATGCGCGCCCTCACCGCCCAGCACTTTTTGCCAGCTGAACGTCACCACATCCAGCTTGGCCCAGTCCATCTCCATCGCGAAGGCCGACGAGGTGGCATCACAAATGGTCAGCCCGGCGCGATCTGCCGGAATGCCATCGGCATTTGGCAGGCGGCAGCCGCTGGTCGTGCCGTTCCATGTGAACACCACGTCCTTGTCAAAATCGACGGTCGAAAAATCAACGATCTGGCCGTAAGGGGCTTTCTTGACCACCGCATCCAGCTTCAGTTGCTTGACCACATCGGTCACCCAACCCTCCCCAAACGACTCCCACGCCAGCATCTCAACCGGGCGGGCACCAAGCAGTGACCACATCGCCATTTCCACAGCGCCAGTATCGGAACCAGGCACGATGCCGATGCGGTAATCCGCAGGCACACCCAGAATCTCACGGGTCAGGTCAATGGCTTCAAGCAGCTTTGCCTTGCCGACAGCGGCACGATGCGAGCGGCCCAGCGGCGCGTCGTCAAGCATCGAAAGGGAAAAGCCGGGGATCTTGGCACAAGGGCCAGAAGAAAAGCGCGGGTTTGCCGGGCGCAACGCCGGGGCGATCAGATCAGCCATGGTATCCTCACAGATAAATGCCCTTCGTTGGGGAAGGGTGTCCCGCTGCCGCGTTTACAGAGCCGCCCCCTCTGGCACAAGAGGGAAAATCGTCGTAATGCGGCGCATCACCGCGCGAAAACGACGCCCCTGCCAGACGGACCCTGCCCATGTTTACAGCCACCCTGCTGACCAACCCGGAAACGCCTGTCCTTGACCGCGCGACGGTGGAGTCGCTGCGCAACGCGTGGGGCGGCGGCGATGCGATCTGGCTTGATCCGGGTGTGGCGGCGGAATTTCCACTGGAAGCGGTTCCCGCAAATCTATGGGACGTGTGGTCCGGCCTGCAACCCTTGGGCATCGACCTTGCCGTGCAGCCTGGCGCGAATCGCCGCAAACGCCTGCTTATCGCCGATATGGATTCAACCATGATCCAGCAAGAATGTATTGACGAGTTGGCGGATGAGGCGGGGGTGGGCAGCTATGTCGCGGGCATCACCGCCCGCGCGATGAATGGCGAGCTGGATTTCGACAGCGCCCTGCGTGAGCGTGTGGGCCTATTGCGCGACATGCCTGCCGATACCATCACCCGCGTGATCCGCGACCGTATCACCCTGATGCCCGGCGGCCTTGCCCTTCTGACCACGATGCGCGCAAATGGTGCATATGCGGCACTGGTGTCGGGCGGCTTCACGGCCTTTACCGCGCACATTGCCGCCGTTCTGGGCTTTGACGAGAATCGCGCCAATACCCTATTGATCGAAAACGAGAAACTGACGGGCCATGTCGCAGATCCGATCCTTGGCAAACAAGCCAAGCTTGATGCGCTGCTAGAGATCACCGCCCGGCTGGGTATCACGCCCGACGATGCCATCGCCGTGGGGGATGGCGCCAATGATCTTGCCATGCTGACCAACGCGGGCGCAGGCGTGGCGCTGCATGCCAAGCCATCGGTCGCCGCTCAATGCAATCTGCGCGTCAACCACGGTGATCTGACCGCGCTTTTGTATCTGCAAGGCTACCGGCGCGAAGAATTTGCAGCATGATCGTCCGCGCAGCGATTCCGCAGGATGCGCCCGCCATGGCTGACCTGCTTAACCGCATCATCGCCATTGGCGGCACCACCGCGCATGAAGACCAAAAAAAACCTGACGCCGTGTGCCACGATTACATCGACGGTCCCGACACCCTTACCTGTGTGGTTGCCGAAGTCGGCGCGCAGATCATCGGCTGGCAGGCGGTTGGCTGGCATGACGGAGACCCGCACATTGGCACCTTCGTCAGCCCGGACGTTCAGGCGAAAGGCACGGGCGGCGCTCTTTTCGCGCAAACCAGCATGCTGTGCCTCGACAAGGGTATCGCCGGGATTTTCGCCACCATCCGCGCCGACAATGTGCCAGGGCTGGCCTATTACGCCCGGCTCGGGTTCACCGACATCGGGGCCGAGCCGGATTACGCACTGAAATCCGGGCAGGTCGTCGGGCGCATCCACCGCAAGTTTACCCTGCGCTAAGGCCAAGCCCGCCGTCGGGGCGCAGAAAGGCAAAGCCATTGGCCCCAAGCAGCAATCGCCCCGCGTCCAGATGCGCGGCATGGCAGGGCGCGCCGTCTATCAAAGCGCCGGTGGCAGTCAGCACCACCGGGCGAGCGGACAGGTTGAACACGCAGGCCAAGCCGTCGCCGCGCGCAAACCCCAGCACCGGCTCGGGCAAATCAAAGAACCGGGTCCGCCCGACCTGCAACGCGGGGGTCATGCGCCGGAACGCCAGCATCTCGCGGTAAAACTCCAGCACCGACCCCGGCACCCCGTCCTGCGCCGCCACATTGCGCGCCAGCTGCGGCGCTTTCACCGGCAACCACGGCTTTACCTCGGAAAACCCGCCATGCTCCGACGCGTCCCAGACCATCGGCGTGCGACAGCCATCGCGCCCCTTGTAGTCGGGCCAGAACCGTATCCCCGGCGGGTCGGTCAGTTCTTCAAAAAGCACTTCCGTCTCAACCTGCCCGGCCTCCTCCCCCTGATACAGACAAACCGAGCCCTCGAACGACAGCAACATCGCCGACGCCAACTTGGCCACCGCATCGGGAGCGCCGTGACTGGCCCAGCGAGAGGCATGCCGGATCACATCATGATTGGAAAACGCCCACATCGGCCAGCCATCGGGCGCACCGGCAAAGAAGCCTTCGATCTTTTCACGGAAATGGCCTGCGGTGAATTCCGGCCCCAGCATGTCAAAGCTATAGGCCATGTGCAGCCGCCCCGGCTGGGTATATTCTGCCATGATCGCCACATTGCGCCACGCTGCATCGCCCACCTCGCCCACCATGGTGCGGTCAGGGTATTCATCTGTCAGCGCGCGCATGCGCTCCAGCCAGCCTGTGTTTTCGGGCCGCGATTTGGAAAACACATGATCCTGCAAGTCATAGGGGTTCACCGGCGGGCGGTTGTCACGCGTCGGCATCGGGCCATTCGAGCGCAGCTGATCATCGTGGAAATAGTAATTCACCGTGTCCAGACGGAACCCGTCCACCCCACGTTCCAGCCAGAACCGCAGCACCTCCAGTGCCCAGTCCTGCACCGCCGGGTTATGAAAATTGAAATCCGGCTGGCTGGGCAAGAAGTTGTGCAAATAATACTGCCGCCTGCGCGCATCCCACTCCCACGCCGACCCACCAAACACTGACAGCCAGTTGGTCGGCGGGCTGCCATCGGGGTTCGCATCGGCCCAGACATACCAATCGGCGCGCGGGTTATCGCGGCTTTGCCGGCTTTCGCGAAAAAACGCATGCTGATCCGACGAATGTGAAATCACCTGATCAATGATCACCTTTAGCCCAAGAGCATGAGCCTGCGCCACCATCGCATCAAACGCCGCCAGATCACCGAACAACGGGTCGACGTCGGTATAATCCGAAACGTCATAGCCCATATCTGCCATCGGGCTTTTGAAAATCGGGCTTAGCCAGACCGCATCAACCCCCAGAGCGGCCAGATGCGGCAGGCGCGCGGTGATCCCGACCAGATCGCCAATGCCATCGCCGTTGGAATCCTGAAAAGACCTCGGATAGACTTGATAGGTCACCGACCCGCGCCACCATTCCGCCATACCCGTCCCCTACACCGTTTACCACAGTCAAACCGTTTTGAATCTGTGCTTCAAGCTGCAATCCGCACAATCCTAGTGTTGCCCGTTCACAGCATACCGATGTATACAGCGCTAATGCGCCAAAGCCTGCTCCAGATTTACGACGCCCGCATCGCGGCGGGCACCCTGCGCCCCGACCCGGCGCAGCATGGCGTGCTGCCGGAACTGGACTCGCTGCGCACCTGGCTGGAAGAAAACGCCACTCGCCGCACCGGGTTGTTCGCCGGGTTGTTCGCCAAACCACTTACCCCACCAAAGGGACTTTACATGTGGGGCGGGGTCGGTCGCGGCAAATCCATGCTGATGGACCTGTTTTTCGACGCGACCGACATCGACAAAAAGCGCCGCGTTCATTTCCACGCCTTCATGCAGGACATTCATCACGGCATCCACGCCGCACGCAAGGAAGGTGTCGAAGATCCGATCGCGCCGGTGGCCGATGCCATCATCAAAGATACCCGTCTGCTGGCCTTTGATGAAATGCAGATCACCGACATCACAGATGCGATGATTGTGGGGCGACTGTTTGAAAAGCTGTTCAATGCTGGCGTCGTCATTGTCACAACATCCAACCGCGTGCCCGAAGACCTGTATCTCAACGGCCTGAACCGCGCACTGTTCCTGCCTTTTATCGCCATGCTGCGTGACCGGTTGACCGTGCACGAGTTGGAAAGCCCCAACGACTATCGCCAACACCGGCTTGCCGGGGCGCAGGTCTATTTCCACCCCGCAGGCAAGGCCCGTGCGCAGATTGATGCGATATGGACCGACCTGACGGGCGGCATGCAAGGTGTGCCCCTGAAACTGCCCGTCAACGGGCGCGAGGCAGAGATCCCCCGCTTTGCCAATGGCGTTGGCCGTGCCACCTTCTGGGAGTTCTGCGCCCGCCCCTTGGGAGCCGCTGATTTCCTTGCCATCGCCGCCGCCGTCCGCGTGCTTATCCTTGAGGATATCCCCCAACTGTCGGCCAGCAACTACAATGAGGCCAAACGCTTTGTCATGCTGATTGACGCGCTGTATGAAGCCCGCGTGCGCCTGATCTGTTCCGCCGCAGACGAGCCCGAACGGCTTTACACCGAAGGCACCGGCAGTTTTGAATTTGAACGCACCGCCAGCCGATTGCGCGAAATGCAGGGCGCTGACTGGGGCCAGTAAGGCCAAAGGCCCGGACCTGTCGGGTCCGGGCCTTTGCTTTTCAGGAACGCCTTACTTGAACCGCTTGATCTCACCCGATTCCAGCCGCGCCAGATAGCTGTTCAGTTCGCGCTTCACGACAGGCATCAGGAAATACAGGCCGATAATGTTCACCACGGCCATCGCAAAGATCGCGGCGTCCGAGAAGTCAATCACCGGGTCCAGCGATGCAGCAGCGCCAATCACCACGAACACACAGAACATCACCTTGAACGAGATCTCCTGGTTTTTGCCCTCACCGAACAGATAGGTCCAGGCCTTCAGCCCATAGTAAGACCAAGAAATCATGGTTGAAAACGCGAACAGCAAGACTGCGATCACCAGCACATATGGGAACCAGGGCAAGGCTGATCCAAACGCAGCCGAGGTCAGGCCAACACCCGTCGTGCCCGACGCGGTGACGATCTGGCCATTCTCGCCCAAAATATACAGCCCCGTCGCTGCATCCGTGGTCAACTGACCCGTGATGATGATGACCAGCGCTGTCATGGTGCAGATCAGCACGGTATCAATGAACGGCTCCAACAGTGACACGAAGCCTTCGGTGATCGGCTCTTTGGTCCGCACTGCCGAATGGGCGATAGCAGCAGAGCCAACGCCCGCCTCGTTCGAAAACGCGGCCCGCCGGAACCCTTGGATGAGCGCCCCGATCATGCCGCCGACGATCCCGTTGCCGGTAAAGGCCCCGTTGATGATCTGACCAAAGGCCCAGCCGATCATGTCGTAGTTCATCACCAGAATGATCAGCGCAGCACCGACATACAGTACGCCCATCAAGGGCACGACACGCTCGGTCACCCGTGCAATCGACTTCAGCCCACCGATGATCACGGCAAAGACGATGGCGGCAAAGATCACCCCGGTGATCCAGCCCGGATATTGCCCCAGCACACTCGCCAATTGCTGATGCGCCTGATTGGCCTGAAACATGTTGCCGCCACCCAGCGACCCCAACACACAGAAAATCGCGAACATGACCGCAAGTATCTTGCCGCCCGGAAGACCACGCTCGGCAAACCCTTTGGTAATGTAATACATCGGGCCACCCGAGACCGTGCCATCAGGATACTCGTTGCGATACTTCACACCCAAAGTGCATTCGGTGAACTTCGATGCCATGCCAAGCAGCCCGGCCAGTATCATCCAGAACGTCGCTCCTGCTCCACCAATGGTGACAGCAACCGCCACCCCGGCAATATTGCCCAGACCAACGGTGCCGGACAGCGCGGTTGCCAGCGCCTGAAAGTGGCTGACCTCACCCGCGTCATTTGGGTCAGAATATTTGCCGCTTACCAACTGGATAGAATGGCGCCAGACGCGAAATTGGATAAAGCCGAAATACAGAGTAAACACCGACGCCGCAATCACCAGCCACGCCACAATCCACGCAAATCCTGTGCCGGGGATCGGAGCAAAGATAAAACTCACAAACCACCCGGTCGAGGCGGCAAAAATTTCGTTCACTGTTTCGTCAATACTCTGCGCCCGCGCCGAACCCGCGGCAAAGATCGCGAAAGCCGCCAAAAGATGGGTAATAAAACGTGTCATCTGGAACTCCTTTTACGGAACGATGGTGCAAGGCACCGGTGCAATCTGCGCCAGCGTGCCCGCAACAGAGCCAAAAACGCGCGACATCACGCCTGAATTGCCGGTCCGCCCAGTGACAATCTCACTTGCCCTGATCTCGGTAGCGACATCACAGATCGTCTCGGTCACATGGCCGTATTTGATGGCTGTCTCAATCTCGACACCCTGCCCCTGATACGCCGCCACCAAGGGCGAGATGATCGCGGCCTCGGCCCGTGCAAGTTCCTGCTTGCGTCGCGCATGGCGCTCTTCCAACTCCTCCGCGGTCAGAAAGGTGTAGGGCGACCATTCCAGCACATGCACCAGCATCAGTGACCAGCCCTCACGCTTCGCCCGCGAATGGGCAAAGGCCAAAGCCCGCGCACCCGCGTCGCTGCCATCCACGGCAACCAATATCTTCCCCGGCATATCCATACTCCTTTGTTGGTGTTTCACACTGATCTGACGCGTCAGCTTGGGGCGGCAGCACACCGCCCATCCCCACATGTTAACGAAAATGTGAAAGTCAGGTCGTCCGAAAAGTGTCTCACGACCAGCCCACTCGCCTAAATTTCTGGCCATTTCACATCATTTGGGCGCAACATGGGAATTTGACAGGCAAATAGCCCAGATCACCTTTGTGCTTGCCTCTTGCGCGCAGTCCCAACACCATCGCCCCTGCACAGCGTACAGATCGGGGAGGGCACAGATGAAATCTCACGACAACAGGGCGTGGTTTTTGCTGATCCCGGCGGCTGCGGTCATGACCTTTGTGGGCCTTTTGCCGCTGCTGACCGTGCTGAACTTCTCGTTTCACGACATCTTCACGCTCGACAGCCTGCACTGGATCGGGACCGAGTGGTATGAGTCCATCATCACCTCGACCCGCTTTCACGCCAGCCTTGGCCGCAGCCTGCTGTTTTCTACGCTGGTCCTTGGCATTCAACTGCCGTTGGGCATTGCAATCGCGCTGCTTCTGGTGCGCTCGGGGCGCGTGGGGCTGTTCATGCTGCTGTTGGTCGCGGTGCCGCTGGTGGTGCCGTGGAACATGATCCCGATCATGTGGCTGTCACTGGTCAACCCTGATACCGGCCTTGCCGGTCGGGCGATGGTCACCCTGGGCATCACATTTGACTACAAATTCACAGCTCTGCACACATGGGCGCTGCTGCTGGTGATGGACACATGGCACTGGCTGGGCCTTGTGGTGATCCTCGCATATGCGGGTCTCTCCGGCATTCCGCGCGCCTATTATCAGGCCGCCGCGATAGATGGCGCATCCCGCTGGGCGCTGTTTCGGCATATAGAGCTGCCCCGGATCAGTTCAGCGCTGTTCATCGTGATCCTACTGCGCTTTGTCGACAGCTTCATGATCTATACCGAGGCATTTGCCATCAACGCAGGTGGGCCAAACAACGCCACCACCTTCCTGTCGCTCGATCTGGGCGAGGCGATAAAGGGCTTCAGCTACGGCTCTGCCGCAGCGCTGGCCATGGTGTATTTCCTGATCGTGCTGTCTGTGGTGCGCATCTTTGTCGCGGTCACCGACCACCGCAAACGCCAACAGCCAGAGGTTGGCGCATGATCCTTCTGCGCGCGGCGGCGCTTGTCGCACTGGCAATGTTCATCCTGTTGCCATTGGCGCAGACCATCCTGCTCAGCTTTACCGCCACCCTGCCGCATGAGGGCGTGAAGGTGGGCGGCATTAGCCTGATCAACTATCGCAACATCTTTGCCAATCCTGCGCTGGTCGATGCGCTGATGAATTCGCTGATCTATGTGCTGCTGAATGTGGCGCTGTGCCTGATTGCGGGCCTGCCTGCTGCCTATGCCTTTGCCCGCTACCGCTTTGTCGGCGACCGGCACTTTCTGTTCCTGATGCTGGCCTTTCGCCTGACGCCCCCTGTCGTTCTGTCGCTGCCAATCTTTATCCTGTTCGCGCAATTTGGCCTGATCAACAGCCCCGTCGGCATCGCACTGGTGCATTGCCTGTTCAACTTGCCGATTGCGATCTGGATCCTGGAAAGCTTCATCCGCGCCGTTCCGCGCGAATTTGACGAAACCGCTTTCCTTGACGGCCACTCGCTGCCCAGCTTTTTCCTACGCCACATGATCCCCGCCATCGCCCCCGGCATCGGCGTCGCCGCGTTTTTCTGCTTTATCTTTTCATGGGTAGAGGTGGTCTTCGCCCGCATCCTCACCGTCACTGCAGGCAAACCCATCACCATGGCCATCAACGCGCTCTTCACCTTTCAAACCGACATCGGGCTGGTGATGGCAATGACCGTGTTTTCCCTGTTGCCCGGCCTTGCGATGATCTGGTTCGTCCGAAACCACATCGCGCGCGGGTTTGTGATCCGAACCTGAAGGAGCGCGGAACGGCGGCTAGTGCCAATCAGCCTTGCGTGTGAACGGCAGGAATGCGGACCTCTCGGTCATTCACTGCGATTGCAGAAATAACTGACTTGAGCGTCGGTTTTACAGATCGCGCGCCGTCGTATCGTCATTCCTACATGACCATTGCAGGCGACATCGTCCTCTCTTTACATGGTATCGATCAAGAAACCTGAAGACACAGGAAAACCGGTGCCAAAGCTGCTTTTTTCAATACCGCTACTGCTCTTGGCTGGCTGTTCCACCGAAGCAAACCATATTGGGAACCCGCTGACATGGCCCGTCACGTCGGTCGGGTCTGCGCTGTCAAATGTCAACTATGACGCCCGCCGCGCACAGGTGTCAGACTTTGTCACTGCGCATCAGGCAATGATCTTGAGGCAAGCCATGCTAGGCGGAGGGCCCGAGCTGACCGGTGCCATGAACCTTGCCGACGTTCCGGAAGCTCGCCGCTCAGCCCTGATCAAGGAACTGACCAATAATCCAATCTACTTTAACAACACCGAAGCTCTTGTCGTCGCGCTGATGGTTCATGGCAGATGACAGCCCGGCCCAGCCGCCTGCTTGTCTTGGCCTGAGAGGGGCAACAGCTTGTTGGGCGCGCCGACTTGGATGATAATCTGAAACACCGAAATGGCCTCAAACCGCCCATCTGAACGCTCTCCCCGGCAGAGCCGCACCGGCTGCTGAATGAGGTATATGTGTCCGGGCCATCTGCAGGCCCGCGTGGGAAAAGGTTAAAAAACCTTAACCCAACAGCGCCAACCCATTGAATTTATTATACTCAAGACTCTTCCCCCTGTGTTACATCAGCCCCAGACCTGCCACAGCAGACGGGCGGCCATCAGGGTGGATGTGGTGACCAGCAGCGGCTTGATCAGCCGCGCGCCGACCCGCATCGCAAGCCGCGCGCCCAGTGCGGCCCCCGCCACCTGAGCGACCGCCATGGCCAGCCCCACCGCCCACCACGTCGCACCCGAGAAAACAAAAACCGCCAGCGACCCAAGGTTCGAGGAAAAGTTCAAAAGCTTGGTATGGGCCGTCGCCTTGAGCACGCCATACCCCGCCAAAAGGATAAAGCCGAGCATGAAGAAACTGCCCGTCCCCGGCCCAAAAAAACCGTCATAGGCCGCGATCAAAGGCACAGCCGTAAAGGTGAACACCCCCGGACCCATCCGCTGCACCCGGTCCTGATCGCTCAGGCCCGGTTTCAGCGCAAAGAACAGCGCCACCGCGACAAGTATCACCGGCATGATCACCCGCAGCACCTCGGCCGGGATCAGATGCGCGACCAGCGCGCCGCATGCCCCCGCAGCCAGACTGACCAAGGCCATGCCGGCCTGATCACGCAGACGGACATGCCCCGCGCGCGCATAGCTGACCATCGCTGTCCCTGCGCCAAAGGTGCCTTGCAGCTTGTTGGTGGCCAGCGCCTCAACCGGGCTGGCCCCCGCCAACAGCAGAGCGGGAACCGAGATCAGCCCGCCGCCCCCCGCAATGGCATCAACAAAACCGGCCCAAAAGGCCGCAAGGATCAGCAGAGCCACAAGATCGGCAGTCACTTCGAACATGTCGGCCTCACACAGATTGCGAGGCCGTTCTGATCCGGTCTTTGCACGAAGTAAAGGCCGCTAGAGCGCCTGCCAATGCACCCCAGCGGGCGGCACGGTGATGCCCTCCCACTCCACCGGATCGGGGTTGTAGTTGAACCAAAAGCGGTGCGTGTTGCTGTTGCGCTGGCGCAGTCCATCGGGCAGCGTGGTGGTTTTCAGCCCCGCACGATGGCACGCTGCGGTCAGGATACGGTCAAGCGCCACATCATCCGGCCAGCCCGCAAGATAGTGCAGCCCCCCCGCGACGATCAGCGCGGGGAAACCATCGGCCGATTGCTCGATTACCTGTGCTGTGGTGTCCAGCTTTTCGCGCCAGTGCCGCAGGTTACCTCCCGCCGCAAGCGGGACCGGAACATCAGGTGGCAGGCTTTCAACCCGCATCACAGTGGCGTTCAGCCCCGGCAGGTTGGGTGGCATCGGCACGGGCGTTGCAAATTCAATTGTCTTTGCGTTGCTGCGCGGACCAATAATGCTTTGCCCCTGATGCGCAGCCAAAGCGGCCAGAAGGCTGTCAGACAGCGTGGCTACACCGGGCGCCATCACCAGCGGATAGCCTGACAGATCAGCAGTATCGGGTGGCAGGATATCGACGTTCAGGCCAAGTCGACGCAGCCCTTTGTAAATGTGGAACACCAACCGGAAGTAGTCGAAATCACGGCCCTGAGGCTGGGTCTGCCACGCCCACGCCGAAGCATAATCGAACACCAGCCCCACATCGGCCAATGCGGTGCCCTGTTCGGGCTGGCTCGCCAATTCGCGCGCGACTTGCGCCGCCTCGTCATGCGCGGGGGCTGCCACGCTGTCGGGGCGCAACAGGCCGGCGTGCATCTGTTCCTGTGCAAAAGGGGCCTGCCGCCAGCGGAAATAGCACACCGCCTCGGCCCCATGCGCAAACGCCTCCCATGCCCAAAGCCTTGCCATACCGGGTAATGGGTCAGGGTTGTAGGGCGCCCAGTTCACCGGGCCGGGCTGCTGTTCCATGATCCACCACCGCCCGCGCCCGACAGCCCGGTACAGATCATGGTGAAAGGCTTGCAGGTCAGGATCACCTTGGCGGACAAAGCGGCGCTTATGGTCAGGCGTGGCCTCCAGCCGGTCCGACAGAAATCCAAGCGGGTAACTGTCCCATGACGCGATATCCAGATCGGCACCGACGTCGAAGTGGTCGAAGTCGGTCACGCGGCCCATGTAGTTATGCGCAATGGGCGCGTCGGAATGGCGGCGGATGATTTCAGTTTGCAGGCGGTTGAAGCTGACCACCTCATCACTGGCAAAGCGGCGAAACGCCATCACATGCGCCGGGTTCGCCTCGGTCACGGTCAGGTTGGGCAAGCCGATATTGTCAAAGCGGTCATAATCCATTGACCAGAACACATTGCCCCAAGCCCGGTTCAGCGCGTCGGTCGATTGATACCGCTGCGCGCACCAATCACGGAACGCCGAAAGTGCTGCTGGCGAATAAGACAACACTGTATCATGGCAAGCATATTCGTTATCCGTCTGCCATGCAGCCACATGCGGGTTGCGGCCATAGCGTTCGGCCATCGCCTGCACAATCCGGGTACACTCGCCCCGATACCCCCGGTGAGAGAAATCATAATGCCTGCGCGAGCCAAAGCCGCGCGGGCGACCCTGCGCATCCACTGCAAGCATATCGGGATGGCGGTCGATCATCCAGCGTGGCGGCGTGGCCGTGGGCGTGCCCAGCACCACTTGCAACCCATGCCGCCCCAGCGTTTCAATCGCCCGGTCCAGCCAGCCCCAGTCATAGGCGCCCGGCACAGGCTCCATTCTGGCCCATGCGAATTCACCGATCCGCACCCATGTCAGGCCAAGTGCGGCCATGCGGGCGGCGTCTTCCTCCCACTGAGGTTCCGGCCAATGTTCGGGGTAATAGCAGACGCCAAGAGTGCGCTTCATGGGTTTGGTCCAGGGCTAAGGGGGTCAGAGCAGGACGCGCGGTTCGGCGCGGCCCTTCAGGGGCGTGTCTACGGCAAAGGTCTGGCCATTTGCGGGATTGTCGTTGGTCAGATCCCGCGCGGCAGAGGTGCAGTAAAGCTGACTGAAATCCGAGCCGCCAAAGGCCGGGCAAGTGGTCTGCGGGCAAGGGAAATCATAGGTCTGCAACTTTTCGCCCGAGGGTGTGTAGCCTTCCACGCAGCCCCGGCCCCAGAACGCGATCCACAGGTTGCCTGCGGCATCGGTCACAGCGCCATCGGGATACCAGCCCTGCGCCGTGAAATCCAATACAACCTCGGGCGTGGCACAAGGCCAGCCGTGGGAATCCAAAGCCACGCGCATCACCTGATGCGTCGGCGTATCGCTGAAGTATGCGGTGCGGCCATCCGGGGCAAAGCACTGTGCATTGGTCACGGTGATGCCCTCCCACAGCTTGCGCAATTCGCCCTTGTAAAAGCGGTAGAACGCGCCTGCACCGTTCGCCTCGGCCTTGGCCATGGTGCCGATCCAGAACCCGCCCATCGGGTCGGCGCGGCCATCGTTCGACCGGGTTTCTGGGTTGTCGGCCTCTAGCGCGCAAAGGGTTTCTTCGGTCCCGCTGCCCAGATTGAACCGGAAAATGCGGCTTTCAGATGCGATCAGCACCTCATCCTGGCTGATCCAGCCCGCGGCGCTGACCATTTCGGGAAAATCCCACTGGCGGCTGGCCGAATGCAAACGACAGTTCACAATATCGAACCATAACAGCTCACCCCTGCCGGGGTGCCAAAGCGGACCTTCGCCAAGAATGCATGGGGTCGCGTCAAACACGGTCATGCCGTGGCCTCGTCATAGGCTTTGACAATGGCTTGTGCGCGAGCGGAGACTTCGGCGACCGACAGGCCGGGAGTATAGATCGCGGTGCCGATGCCAAAGCCATCCGCCCCCGCGTTGATCCAATCCGAAAAGTTGTGTGGGCCAGCCCCCCCGACCGCATAAACCGGAGTGGCGCGCGGCAACACGGCACGCATCGCCTTGATACCTTCGGGGCCGATCAGCGAGGCTGGAAATATCTTCAGCCCGTCCGCCCCGGCCTTCAAAGCGGCAAAGCACTCGGTAGGCGTCAACACTCCGGGCCACGAGTCCATGCCGCGCGCCTTTGTCTCTGCGATCACTTGCGGGTCGCAATTGGGCGACACGATCAGTGTGCCGCCAGCCGCCTGCACTGCTGCAACATCGGCAGGTGTCAGAACCGTGCCCGCACCAATCTGCGCCCGCCCCGCCGTCGCCTGCGCCATGGCAGTAATGGAGGCCAGCGGATCGGGTGAGTTCAACGGCACCTCGATCCGGGTGATCCCGGCTGCAATCAGCGCTTCGGCCACCGGCACCGCATCGGGCGGCGTTATACCGCGCAGAATGGCAATGAGGTTGCGATGGGTCATATGGCTGTCTCCAACTGACGGGCAAGACTGGCAAGGCCAGCCAGAGTGCATTCGGTTGCGGGCAGGATGCGCGCGGTTACCCCTTGTGTGGCAAGTGCGCGGGCGTAGCTGTGGCACAGCGCCTCGGCCCCGATCAGGGTGATTGGCTGACCCAGCCAATAGGGCTTGGCGGCCGCCAGTTCGACCCCGATCAACAGTCCCGACAACCGGGCGCGGGCCTGTGCTGCGGGCAGGTCGGCAATCAACCCTTCGGCCCGCAGGGTGAACAGCTGCGCACCAATCCGGTCAGGGCGCGACAGGGCATCCGACAGACCTAGGTCAAAGGCTACATCGTCCCAGCCACCGCTTGCCATGCCATGCCGTAGCACCGAGTGCTCTGCCAACAGGGCAAACATCTCGCCCGTCATAAAGGTTTGGAAGCTGACCACTTCGCCCGCACTGATCTGCGCCCATTTCGAATGGGTGCCGGGCAAACACATCACCCCGTCAAAGGCTGGATGCAAGGCAAGCGCGCCCGCAATCTGGGTTTCCTCACCGCGCATCACATCGGCGGGCTTTGCCTGTTTCAGACCAGGGGCAATGTAGACGGCCGCCCGCGCATCAGCGACCTTTACCCGCACCAACCCCGCCCGGTCCAAGGGCGTGCAGGGAACCGCGCGATAGGGCGCCTCATGCCAGCCCTGACGGCTGCCTGCCATACCACAAACGATGACAGGCGTGACATCAACCCCAAGCCACGGCGCAATCAGCGACAACAGCGACGCTTCGAACTGGTCGCGCGCAAGGCGGCCCATGCCATCTTCCGACGCGGCCGAGGCCAGAACCCGTTCGGACCCCATCGCCCAGACCCGCAGGTTGGATGTCCCCCAGTCTACCGCAATCCAGTCTGGGGTCACAGCCGTTCTCCTTCAACCACCCACATCGTCGCGGGCCATGCCACAGGCAGCAATATGCCTTGCCCCATCAGCGCGCGCCCGGACAGAGTCAGCGGCCCGTTTTTCAACGCATTGGGTCCGCGCGATTGCGGCGGCGCGTCCCCCGCATTGCGGAGGGTGATACGATAGAGAGCCGCAGGGTCAAGCCCGGTCAGTCGCAACGGTCGCGGCAGTATCTGCACGGTCTGCGCGTTCTGCCCGGCAAACAGTACAAAACGCCCGCCATCAGCGGCAAGTTGCATTTCCGACGTCACGGTCGGGTCTGCGCTGTCCAGCCGCAGGATCGTGCCCGCCATCATCCACACGCGGTTGGCCTTGTACCACGCCGTCACCTCGCTCAGCACCGCGGCATCGGCGCCGGAAATTTTGCGCGGGTCCATCTCGAACCCAAAATGCCGCTGCGCCGCGACCCATGCGCGGAATGCCATCGGCAGGGCGCGGCCAGTGGTGTGACTGTGCAAAGCGCCGACATGGCTGCCCGTGACGCAAGACGGCAGGAACAGCGCCGCGTCGTGCTGCATCCGCAACCGCTCTTCCGCATCGATGCAATCCGACAGCCAGACCCGATGCGTGCGCGCCAGGATGCCGGCATCAATCCGCCCGCCTCCGCTCGCGCAGCTTTCGATCTCGACACCCGGATGCGCGGCCCGCAGACGGTCGAACAGGTCATAGGCCCCATGGCTCTGCACCGCATCGACCACCGGAAGCAGGCGGTTGTGATCCCACTTGATGTAATCGATGTCATGCCCGGCCAGAATGGCCGACACGGCATCGAACAAGTAATCGCGGACCTGCGGTTTCGACAAGTCCAGCACCAGTTGATGCCGCCCAGTCACCTGATCTACCGGACCCAGCATCCAGTCGGGGTGCGCCCGGAACAGGTCGGAATCGGGGTTCACCATCTCCGGCTCGAACCACAGGCCAAAAGTCATCCCCAGCGACTTCACATGCGCAATCAACGGCTGTAGCCCATCGGGCCACTTGGTGCGGTCAATGGTCCAGTCGCCCAGCGACGTAGTGTCATCATCGCGCCGCCCGAACCAGCCGTCATCCAGCACGAACCGCTCTGCGCCCAAGGCGGCCGCGCGATCGGCAATGTCGGACAGGTCGGCAAGGCTGTGGTCGAAATAGATCGCCTCCCAGCAGTTGTAATGCACCGGACGCGGGCGGGCCGGGTTTGGCCATTTCACCACACGATCACGCGTGTCGCGTTGAAAGGCCGCGGCGATGCCATTCAGGCCGATGGTGGAATGGAGTGCGACCAGTTCGGCGGTCTCAAAACGGCGCTTGGCTTGGGTCTCAGCCCCTGTCGTCGCTCCGAACTGCACCTGACGGCGGCCGTCTGGCAACTCCTCTGCGACCATCCGGTGCCCGCCCGACCATGCGTAATGCAGAGCAAATGCGCTGCCGCTGGTATTGGTGCAACCAGTTTCGGGCAGGATCAGATAGGGTGGGTGCTCATGCCCTGACCGGCCCGTGCGCGCTTCCCGCATCCGAATGCCGGGGGCCCAAGGCACATGGTTCAGATGGAATTCCCGCACCCAACGGCCATGCAGGTCGATCATGGTGTCGGCCGCCTGCGGCGCGGGCAGTACCGGTGCCGCCAGCCAGTGCAGGCGAATATCTCGATCAGCCTCGAGGACGGTTTGCAGCGTGAAAACCCCGGTCGGCTGCGCAGTGATCCGGTGGGCAAGTGTCAGACCCATTGCGCTGCAGATCAGCGACAGGCTGCACGCACTGTGTTCTGCGCGGTCAAAGCTGAACACCGGATGCAGCGGAGTGCCATCAGCCTCGGCGCAGATCAGCCCTGGTTGCCCGGCAAAGGCGCGGCCTGACTCTGGCGACAGCGTCAGCGCGGGCAGTTGGTCGATCATGCCGCCGGTCAGGTCATGGCGCGCGCTTGCGGCAAGTTGCGCCAGATCTTCGTCGTCGGGCAGCCGCGCGCCCCAATAGATCACCATTGGCAAACCGCCATTCGACGTCAGGGCAAGCGTTTGCTCCCCAGCATCCATCCGCCACTGCATCACTTCACCGCCCCAAGTGTCAGACCGGCAATGAAATGCCGCTGCATCAGAAAAAACATCAGCACCGGCGGCAAGGCCGCCAGAATCGAGCCTGCCGACACCAGATGCCACTGCGCAATCCACTGCCCATTCAGCGACGACAGACCCGCCGTTACCGGCTGCGTCGCCGCACTGGTGGTCAGCACGGTGGCCCAGAAAAAGTCGTTCCAGATGAAGGTGAAGACCAGCACCGACAGCGCCGCAATCGCTGGGCGCATCAGCGGGATCACGATGAACCAGAAGATGCGCCATTCGGCAACGCCCTCGACCCGCGCGGCCTCGATCAATTCAAACGGCAGGGATTTTATGAAATTCCGCATGAACAATGTGCAAAACCCGGTCTGGAACGCGATGTGAAACAGCGCCAGCCCATACCAGGTATTATACATCCCAAGGCTGAGCGTCAGATCTCGCACCGGGACCATCAGGATTTGAAACGGCACGAAATTGCCCGCCACGAACATGAAAAACACGATCAGGTTCGAGGGAAATCTGTAAATCGCCAGGGCAAACCCGGTCAGGCATGACAGGGTAATCGCCCCGATGACCGTTGGGATCGTCACCCAGAAGGAGTTCAGCATGTATTGCAGCATCGGCGTGTTCTTGAACACCAGCGCGTAATTTTCAAACGCAAGCGCCGAGGGCATGCCAAAGTAATTGCCCTGCGCCAGATCAGACGCCGGCCGCACCGAGGTAAGTGCAACACCCAGTAGCGGCAGCAGCCACAAGAACAGCGCGACCGGCACGGCGATTTTATAAAGCGTCTGAATGGGGGCTGAAAGCTGGGTAATCGGACGGGGAAACATGGCCTAACGCTCCGTTTCGTCGCGCCACATCTTCCAGATGAAGCCCGAAATGAAAATCATCATGATAGCAAACAACACCACCGCAATCGCAGCGCCATATCCCATACGGTAGCCATATTCGCTAAGCGCCTGCTCATACATGTAAAACGACAGCACGCGCGAAGACCCATAGGGGCCGCCGTTGGTCATGATCGACACCAAGTCAAAGCTGCGCAGCGCGCCGATCACCGTGACCACGACCGCGATAAAGGTCGCCGGACGCAATTGCGGCAGGATGACATACCACAGCATCCGCCAGCCCTTGGCACCATCCAGCCGTGCGGCCTCTACCTGATCGGGGGCCACGTTGTTCAGACCCGTCAGATACAGGATCATCACATAGGCAATCTGTGGCCAAAGCCCTGCTGCGATAATCCCATAAGTTACATAGCGATCATCGGCCAGAACGGCTGTGCCCTTGCCGGTCAGCCATTCCAGCAGGTTGTAGAACAGCCCGAAATTAGGCGCATAGAACCACGAAAACATCAGGCCAACCACAACCTGTGAGATCACAAACGGAAAGAAGAACAGCGACTTATACAGCCGCATCCCCGAAATCGTCTGGTTCAGAAAAATCGCGATCATAAGCCCGGCGGGCACCGCCAGCATGTAAAGCACCAGCCAGATCACGTTGTTTTTCAACGAGGTGTAGAACGCGTCGTCATCAACCAGTTCAATGTAATTCGCGGTGCCGATCCATCGCGCGGCACCCAGCCCATCCCAGTCGTAAAAGCTGACCCAAATCGACTGAAAAATTGGAATGATCACATAGATCATAAACATGAACAGGCCGGGGGCCAGAAACAGCCACGGCGCAATTCTGCGCTGGTTGGCTTTCCACAGTGCGGACATAGCACGCCCTCATCTTCCGGGGTGAGAAGGCCCCGGTGTGTTCACACCGGAGCCGGTTTGCCGAGGAAGCATCGCGCCACCCCGGCCTTTGCGCTTACTTGTAAATGCGCGCGCGAGCCTTTTCGAGACGGTCCAGAATGGCGTCAACGTTGTCAGGTTTCACCATGAACTCCTGAAACCCTTCCATCCCGACTTTGGCCATTTCGGCAGGTGCGTCGCGGTCGAAGAACTGCGCAAGAGCGTAGGCACCCGACAGAGCTTCGAACCCGGCAACAAGGAAGGGATCATCCGCAGGCACGGACGAATTCTTGTTGGTCGGCAACTGACCAACCGCCGTGTTCCACTTGGTCTGCGCCTCGGCACTGGCGACAAAGGCGAGGAAGGCTTTGGCATCCTCGACGTTCTTGGCACCAGCCGGAATGTGGATCGTATCGGTCGGTGCTTCTTCGGCCCGTGGAATGCCCGGTGTGATTTCCGGAAAGATCATGAAGCCAAGGTTTTCGTTGGTCATGCCGCCTTCTTTGAAGGTGCCGACGGCAAAGTTGCCCATGACGTAATTGGCTGCCTTGCCCTGTACCAACAGCGCCGCCGCATCCTGCCAGTCAATCGCCGCGTGGTTCGCGGTAGTATAGGGCAAGATCTTTGCCCATTCAGCGAACACGGCTTTGACCTTTGGATCGGTCCACTCCACCTTTCCGGCGGTCAGGTCCATGTGCCATTCATAGCCATTGGTCCGCAGGCTGAGATAATCGAAAATTCCAGCAATTGGCCACAGGGCCTTTGAACCGGTAGTCAGGCAATCTACGCCCGCTGCCGCGAATTTTTCGCAGTTGGAAACGAACTCAGCCCAGGTTGTTGGCACCTCTGCGCCAGCCGCAGCGTAAGCGTCTTTGTTGAAATAAATGCCCCACTGGTAATAGGTATAGGGCACGCCCCACTGCTTGCCATCAATGGTCATCGACGCCTTGGCCGAGGCCAGATCGTCGCCAAGGCCCGCCGATTCCCACACATCGCTCACATCCATGAACTGACCAGCCGCAACAAACGGAGCCATGCGGTTGCCCGCATACCAGTTGGCCAGATCGGGGGCATCCGCAGTCAGAAAGTTGCGGATCGCGGTTTTGTAGCCTTCGTGGTCAAAGTTGTTCAGCTGGACGTCGATGTCCGGATTTGCGGCCTCAAAGTCCGCAATCAGCGCCTCCATCGCTGCCAGCGGAATCGGGTCGTAATCGGCATTGTATTTAAGCACACGCTGCTGCGCCGATGCGGCAGTGGACAACAGCAAAGCCGCCGTCAGGGCCAGAGCGCCCTTTGCAAGATGGACCATGGTTTCCTCCCGTTTGGTTCCATTATTTGAAACTTAGTCTTGAATATTGAAAACTATGTCGGGTATCGTTATGGCTGTCAACAGGGACGCTGCGGGAGGAATGAATGGGAAGCGAAGGACACTCCGACGGAACGGTCGGGAAAGCGCTTGATGTGCTCGACATGGTTTCCAGCCATGGCCACCCCGTGCGCTTTTCCGATCTGCTGGAAAAATCGCCCTATCCCAAAGCCACGCTTTACCGGTTTTTGCAGACGCTGACGCATCAGGGCATGCTGGCCTATGACACAGATCGCGGCACCTATTCGCTGGGGGTGCGACTGGTGCGATTGGCCCATACGGCTTGGACGCAAAGCTCACTTGCACCATTGGCGCGCCCATTTATCAGTGACTTAGCGGCCCAGACCGGGGAAACGGTTCACCTTGCCCAGATGGATCAGGGGCAAGTTTTGTATGTCGACAAGCGCAATGCGGCAAAGCCGGTTGAGATGTTTTCGCAGGCCGGAAAGGTTGGCCCAGCCTATTGCACCGGGGTGGGCAAGGCGATGCTGGCCTTCATGTCCGATGATGCAGTCGAAGCCGCAATCTCGCGCCAGTCGTTTCACCGCTTTACCGATCACACGCTCGACACACCGGGCAAGCTGCGTGCCGAGTTAGCGGCGATTCGCACCCTTGGTTATGCCTTTGACCGCGAAGAGCATGAGCCGGGAATCATCTGCTGTGCCGCACCGATTCTCGCACGCAGCGGCAAAGTGATGGGGGCACTGTCGGTGACATCAACCACGGCGCGCAGCTCGCTTGCGACGCTGGAGGCAGAAGCCACTCGAATCACGGACTGCGCCACGCAGATCGCAGCCGAAGCGGAAAACTGGCGTTTTCCGGATCAGAATTAAGGGGAGGATACGGGAATGACAGGCGTTACGCTGAACCGCGTGGTCAAGAAATACGGTGATGCTCAGGTGATCCATGGCGTGGATCTGGAGGTGAAGGACGGTGAGTTCTGCGTCTTTGTCGGACCATCGGGGTGTGGTAAATCCACGCTTTTGCGTATGGTGGCAGGGCTGGAGGAAACTTCAGGCGGCGCTATCCACATTGGCAGCCGCGATGTTACCCACGCCGACCCGGCAGAGCGCGGCGTTGCGATGGTGTTCCAGACCTATGCGCTTTATCCACACATGACCGTGGCTGAAAACATGGGGTTTGGCCTGAAAATGACTGGCCATCCCAAGCCCGAAATTGAGCGCAAAGTGGCCGAGGCCAGCCGTATCCTGAAGCTGGGTGATTATCTGACCCGCAAGCCAAAGGCGCTGTCTGGTGGCCAACGCCAGCGGGTTGCGATCGGTCGTGCGATTGTGCGCGGGCCAGAAGTATTCCTGTTCGACGAACCTTTGTCGAACCTTGATGCCGAGTTGCGAGTGGAAATGCGGGTGGAAATTGCCCGTCTGCACCGCGAAATAGGGGCCACGATGATTTATGTCACCCATGATCAGGTCGAAGCGATGACGCTGGCCGACAAGATTGTGGTGCTGCGCGCGGGTCGGGTGGAACAGGTCGGCGCACCGCTGGACCTCTATCACGACCCCGACAACAAATTCGTGGCGGGTTTCATCGGCAGCCCCGCGATGAACTTCGTCTCGGCACAGGTAGCTGCGCCGGGCAGCGTGACGGCGCCCGGCCTGAATGGCCCGGTCAGCCTGTCGATGCGGTTGCCTAAACCCGGCCAGCCGGTAACACTTGGCATCCGGCCGCAACACCTGACCCTGACCGAAGGCACCACGCACAAGGTCGAGATGACCGAAGCACTTGGCGGGGTCAGCTATCTGCATGTCACTGGCGAAACCGGCGAAAAGTTGGTGATCGAGTCGCGCGAAGACCCAAGAGTGCGATTGGGCGACCGAGTGGCTGTCAGCTTTGATGCGGCGCAGATGATGGCGTTTGACGCCAAAACCGACCTGCGCCTGCGCTAAACTGGCGGCCCATCAAGGGCCGCCCGCCCGTCTAGAACATATCCAGCAAGCGCCGCAGATAATCACGCTCGGCCTCTGGCCGCTGCTGATCACCGGTACGACGGCGGATTTCGTCCAGCAGATCCTGCGCGCGGCGATACACGTCTTCGCCTTGCAACATATTGCGGTCAGACCCGATGCGCGCAGAATCGCCGGGCTCGCGACCCAAGGGGTCGCGCTGGCTGTTGGGGTCGGCGCGGCCAAAGGCGTCGCCTTGATCGGCCCCGTTCTGCTGCTCGCGCTGGTTTTCGGCCAAAGCCTCGCCAAAATTGCGCATGCCTTCGCGCAGGGCTTCCATGGCTTCGGCTTGACGGTCCAGCGCGCCCGGCAGATCGCCCCGGCGCAGCGCGTCTTCGGCGTCGCGCATTGCGCGGCCGGCGCGGTCCATCTGTTGACGGCCCGCGTCACCACGCTCGCTGCCCTCGCCCGGCAACTGCCCCCGGCCCAACTGGCCCAGACGGTCGCGCAATTCCTGCTGGCGCTGCGCAAGACCTTCGCCGCCCTGCCCTTCGCCCTCTTGCCCCTCCTGCTCACCACCCGGCTGGCCATCCTGCAAATCGCGGAAGGCATCATCGGACAGTCCCTGCTGGTCGCGCAGCGTCTCACCCAGCTCACGCATCGCCTGATTGCCCTGACCCTGGCCTTGTCCCTGGCCCTGACCTTGGGTGACTTGCATGTTCTCCATAAGCTGGCGCAGCATTTCCATCAGTTCCTGCGCCTCGGCCATGCGGCCTTCTTCCATCAGACGCTGCAATTCATCCAGCATTTCCTGAAGCTGGTCGCCCGACATCTCCATGCCTTCCATATTCTGCGAAAGCTGGCTGTCGGGGTTACGTTCCGCCTCCTCGGCAAGTTGTTGCATGTAATCGGCAAGTGCCTGCCGCATTTCCTGCATCAACTGGTCAATCTCTTCCGGGCTGGCGCCATTGCGGATCGCTTCGTCCAAGCGGTCCTGAGCACGGCGCAGGCGTTCCATTGCGCTGGCCAGATCGCCTTCTTCCACCAAGAGCGCAATTTGCCACAACTCCTCGGCGATGTCGTCGCGCACGTCTGGCGTAAGACTGGCCTTTCCAACATCCAACTGGCGCATCACCACGCGCAGACGCAAGTATGCACGCTGGTTGCGGATGAATCCCTCGGGCTGATGGGTCACAGCCCTGAGTACTTGCGCCGACCGGGGTGCATTCTCGCGCGTCCAAAGCAGATCACGCCGCATTTCAATCAAAGCGGCCGCCAACGGGTCAAAAAACCGCTTGCCGGGAAGTGTGACGGTCAAGGGCGCGGCTTGCCCGACTTGCCCTGCTGCATCTGTGGCTGAAAACGACATCACCACCGGCAGATTGGCAAACGGGTGTTGTGAAAGATCATCGATCAGCGTTTCCGAAAATGCCGCACGGTTTCCGGTAACGGGCATAGGCAGATCCAAAACCACCGGATCACGCGGCTCTGGCTCTGCACTCAGCCCGAACCGGCGGTCTATGCCGGACAAATCCAACGCTATGCTGACCTGACCCTGAACCACGCCGTAATCATCGCTGGTCGCAAACCCCTGACGGAACCGTCCGTCCGCTTCACGCCCGATCTCGCCTTCCGTCGAGATCGTCGGCGCAATGTCGGGCTTGGCGGTAAAGGCCCATGACCTCCCACCCGGACCGTTGATGGTCACCGTGCCTGATGTGTTCAGCACAAAGTCCCGCGCAACACTTTGCGCAGCATCGACCAAGGCCGCATCAGTGCCTGACACAGTTTCGGTCAGCGTCAGCGCGCCGACCTCACCATAAAGTCTGAACTGCATCCGAGTGCCAACCGGCACCTCTACAGCCTCGGCTGTCACATCGTTCAGGTATAGCGTCGGCTTGCCGGTATAGGTGGGCGGCTGCGCCCAGCCTTCCCACGTTGGCCCCGCCGCCAGCGACCCCGCCGCGCTCGGTGCAAGGGCTGCCACCGAAGTCACCCGCCACAAAGAGCCAAACATCAGCGCCATGACAAAGGCCGTCAGCGCGACATAGCGTAGAGCGAAAGGATCTCGAGACGACAGCCGCAGATCCGGTTCCACCGCCCGCGCGTGCGCCGCCCGCGCCGCCATCCGGGCCTGATGCGCGCGCCACACGGCCAAGGATGCCGGATCGCTTGCACCGATCGCCTGCACATCCGCGAGGGTCGCAATAGGGTTCCCCGGCAGGCGCGAATCAAGTCGCACCAAAGCCTCGGCCCGCGTCGGCGCCCGAAACGCGCGCAGCCCAAGCCCAAGCGCCAGCACCGCCAAGATCAGTGTAATCGCGGCCCCGCCCCAGACCAGATCAAGCGAAACATGGTCCTGAATGCCAAAAGCCAGCAGTGCCAGCACCGAAAGAACCAATGTCCACAACGGCCAAAACGCCCGCGTCAACCGTTCCGCCCAAAGGCCGAAATGGGTCAGCCGCAACGGTCTTGCGATGCTTTTCAGAATATCATTTGACCCGGAAACCGCCATGCCAGCCTTTCCATCGGCCGGACGGAGTGTCACAGCCACGCAGGGATGGTATCGCGCGAAAGTATTTCGTCAAAGGTCGGACGTGCCCGAATGACAGCGAAGTGATCCCCTTTGACCAGAACTTCCGGAATAAGTGGCCTTGTGTTGTATTCTGATGCCATCACAGCACCATAGGCCCCCGCACTGCGAAACGCGATCAGATCGCCCTCTGCCAACGATGCCAGAGCGCGCTGCTTTGCAAAGGTATCGCCTGTCTCGCATACCGGGCCAACCACATCATAGGGCTGTGACTCGTGCCCCGGCGCGGGTTCGACAATCGGCACGATGTCATGATGCGCACCATACATTGAAGGGCGCACCAGATCGTTCATTGCCGCGTCCAAGATCAGAAAGTCCCGGCCTTCACCGTGCTTCACATAGACGACGGAAGACACCAAAATGCCCGCATTGCCGGAAATCAGACGACCGGGTTCGATCTCGATCTCACAGCCCAGATCGCCGACGGTCCGCTTGATCAGCGCGCCGTAATCCGTGGGCAACGGCGGCGCCTCGTTTGAGCGGGCATAGGGGATGCCCAAGCCGCCGCCCAGATCAAGACGCTCAATCGAGTGGCCCTCACTGCGCAACCGTCGGGTCAGATCGGCAACCTTCAGATAGGCCTGCTCAAACGGTTCCAGTTCCGTTAGCTGGCTGCCGATATGCACATCAATCCCGATAACGCGCAGCCCCTTAAGCGCCGCGGCTTCGGCATAAACCTCGGACGCGCGGGCGATGGGGATGCCGAATTTATTCTCACTTTTACCGGTGGCAATCTTCTCATGCGTTTTGGCGTCGACATCCGGGTTCACCCGGATGGTGATCGGGGCCACCACGCCCAAAGACAAAGCCACCTCGGACAGCGCCCGCATTTCGGGTTCCGATTCCACGTTGAACTGGCGGATCCCCCCGGTCAGCGCCAGCCGCATCTCCTCACGTGTTTTACCTACGCCGGAAAACACGATCCGTTCCCCCGGAACACCCGCAGCGCGCGCACGGCGGTATTCGCCCCCCGACACCACATCCATACCCGCGCCCAGATCACCCAACAGCTTCAGCACTGCGACATTCGACAAAGACTTGATCGCAAAGCACACCAGATGCGGCAGCGGCGTCAGCGCTTCGGTGAACAGATGATAGTGCCTTGTCAGTGTTGCTGCGGAATAGCAATAAAACGGCGTGCCAACCGTGGCCGCAATGTCGGCAATCGCGACATCTTCGGCATGAAGGAGCCCGTTTTGATACAGAAAATGATCCATGTGCCCCGCAACCCCGCCCCTTGTGCGCGCCAGCATCTAGCCTTTGCCGCGACCAAATTCAAACGGAACTATAGCGGGCAGCCGCTTGAGCCTCAGCGCGTGCGCAAAAACAAATAGAGCGGCAAGCCACAACTGACACCAATGCAAAAAATGGCCGGGATGGCAATAAGGTTGCGCCATGCCTTACGCTTCGCCGTTTCCGCCACGATCCAGACTGTCAGCGCGATCGCGGCAATGGTCAGATCCCACGTAAGACCCGTGGTGGACGCATTGACATACCAAGCATCAATCAGGCCCGACAGGCCCGTGCCCGTCTCGCGCATGTAGCGGACAAACCAATACATCGGATGCACCGCGCCCCAGATGGCAAGTGCCAGATAAGTCATGCGTATCGGTGCCATCTGCGCCCCCTTCTCGACCGACCAGCTAGCGCCTGCACCAGTCTTGGCCAGAGTCGTCAGTTCAGAACGACGCCGATCCGGGCATCACCCGTCACTTTTACGCCAGAAGATGGACGTTCTGGCGGGCCATCTGCTCCGCAACCCGCAAGCACACCGACTGTCAAAAGCACCCCGATGAATCGGATCATGCCAAAATCTCCTTCCAACGCGCCACCTGCGCGCGCACCTGATCGGGTGCGGTGCCACCATAAGACTGCCGCGAGCGGACCGAGTTTTCGACCCCCAACACATCAAATACATCCTCTCGGATGCCCACATGCACGCCCTGCATCTGCTCTAGTGTCAGGTCGGGCAAATCACATCCCTCGGCCTCGGCCAAGGCCACCAGCGTGCCTGTCACATGATGCGCGTCGCGGAATGGCAAGCCCAGTTCGCGCACAAGCCAGTCGGCCAGATCAGTTGCGGTAGAAAAGCCGCTTGCCGCAGCCTGCGTCAGAACCACGCGGTTGGCGGTCATGTCGCCGACCATCCCGGTCATGGCAGCAAGGCCAAGCATCAGCGTATCGGCGGCGTCAAAGACCTGTTCCTTGTCTTCCTGCATATCCTTTGAATAGGTCAGCGGTAGGCCCTTCATTACCGTGAACAGCGCCACCGTTGCCCCCAGAATCCGCCCAATTTTGGCGCGTAGCAATTCCGCCGCATCCGGATTTTTCTTCTGCGGCATGATACTGCTGCCCGTCGTCCATTTGTCCGAAAGCCGCACAAAACGGAACTGGGCGCTGGACCAGATCACCAGTTCTTCGGCAAACCGGCTCAGATGCATCGCGCAAATGCTGGAGGTCGCTAGAAACTCCAGCGCGAAATCCCGGTCGCTGACCGAATCGAGGCTGTTGGCTGTTGGACGATCAAACCCCAACGCCTGCGCCGTCATGTGCCGGTCAATCGGAAAACCCGTCCCCGCCAAAGCCGCGGCACCCAGCGGACATTCGTTCATCCGCGCCCGCGCATCTGCAAAGCGCGAGCGGTCGCGGGCGAACATCTCGACATAGGCAAGCATGTGATGCCCCCATGTGACCGGCTGCGCGGTTTGCAGATGGGTAAAGCCCGGCATCACCCAATCGGCCCCCGCCTCAGCCTGCGCGACAAAGGTTTGCATCAGCGCCGTCAGCCCCGCAATTGCCGCATCGCATTGGTCGCGCACCCAAAGGCGGAAATCGACCGCCACCTGGTCATTGCGCGACCGCGCCGTGTGCAACCGCCCAGCCGGCGCACCGATGAGCTCTTTCAAACGGTTCTCCACATTCATGTGAATGTCTTCCAGATCGGTGCGGAACGGAAAGTTTCCCGTTTCAATCTCTGACAACACGGTGAGCAGGCCTTCCCCGATCGCCTCCGCATCGCTAGGTGTCAAAATACCTGTAGTGGCAAGCATCGCCGCATGGGCACGCGACCCGGCAATATCCTGCGCGTAAAGCCGTTTGTCGAACCCGATCGAGGCATTGATCGCCGTCATGATCGCGTCCGGCCCTTCGGCGAAACGCCCGCCCCACATCTGGTTGGCGGTCTTTGGGTCTGCGGGTGCGGTCATGGATGCGGCTTTCGGAGGGATGATGCTACGGAAATCTCTGGCTGTTCTTTATACGGCCTTGGCGCTTGGTGCAAATCCGGTGGCCGCCGACATCGCCGCCATGCGCGATGGCGACATGAAAAAACTCGCCCTGCACTCTACACTTGTCGCACTGGCAGATGTGGCCCTGTTCGATGCAGCTGACGAGCAGAAATCCCTTGCAGACTTTCATGGTAAATGGGTTGTCCTGAATTTCTGGGCCACATGGTGTGCGCCCTGTCGGCATGAAATGCCCTCACTTGACCGTCTGCAATTGGCCTTGCCCGACATTGCTGTGGTGCCGGTAGCGACGGGTCGCAATGCCGTGCCGGGTATTCAGAAATTCTATACCGAGGCCGGTATCGTCAACCTGCCCATCCTGCGCGATCCGAAATCGCAACTGTCACGGTCGGCCAGCGTGATGGCCCTGCCGGTGACGCTGATCCTGAACCCTCAGGGCAAAGAAGTGGCCCGTCTGATTGGCGACGCAGAATGGGACAGCGACAGCGCCAAGGCGATCCTTACGGCGCTTTCAGCGCAGTAAGTTCGCTACATATACGACCGGACCAAGGCCTGCGCGATCAGGCTCCACCCGTCTGCGACCACAAAAAATGCCAGTTTGAAGGGCAGTGAGACGATCGCGGGCGGCACCATCATCATGCCCATCGACATAAGCACTGCCGCCACCACCAGATCGATGATCAGGAATGGCAGGAACACCAGAAAACCGATTTCAAAGGCCAGTTTGATCTCGCTTAGCATGAAGGCAGGGACAAGCACCGATAGCGGCGCATCGGGCAAGGCGGCGGGCATCGGGCCGGGTCGCAATTCAGCCAGATGGGCAAATGTTGCAGGGTCCAGTCGCGCCGCCATAAATTCGCGGAAGGGTGCCAATGTTCGTGTAATGGCAGGCCCCAATTCCAGTTCTTCGCGGCTAAGAGGACCAAGCCCGTCTACCCAGGCCGTGGTAAAGACCGGATCCATCACATACCACGTCAGAAACAGCGCCAGACTGACGATCAGCATATTGGGTGGCGCCTGTTGGAGCCCAATGGCCTGGCGCAGGATCGACAGCACCGTCACCACAAAGGGAAAGCAGGTCACCATTACCGCAAGTCCCGGCGCAAGGCTCAATACGGTCAACAGCAAGATCAATTGAACAGACCTAGCGGACAGAGACCCGCCATCGCCCAAGTTAATGGAAAGCTCCTGCGCTGTTGCCGGTGCGGCGACCAGCGAAAGAAGCCCCAGCAAGACCAGAAGACGGAAGGCCACCACCGCGCCCCTACAATCCACCACGCAGATTGGCCACTTCGATCAGCCGCACTGCCAGTTGCCCTGCCTGTTCGCCCTCCAGTTCCTGCAATTCGCCGCGCGCGATAAGGCGGTCACCGATGTATAGTTCGACCGGATCTTCCACCCGCCGATCCAACGGCAACACCGCATCCTGCCCCAGTTTCAAAAGATCCCGCACGAGCGGGCGGGCTTTGCCGACCGATATCGTGATCTCTATGGGAATCTGAGCAAAAGGGTTTGTATCGGTCGCATCATCCATCAGCGCCATCCTTTTCAGAATATTCAAAAAAATCATGCACCGCAGTGGTCAGAGCAGCGACTGCGTGGTCTAGATCAACACGATGCTCCACGTCGCCCAGCCGCAGATAGACCTGGCCCTCACCCAGCGTCGGTTCTTCGACAATGACCAATGGCAAGCCCGCAGCCTGAGACAATAGCCGCTCCACCGCCGGGCGGGCAGCGGGGTTCAGGACAACATGTACCGGAGTTTCAGCCAGATCATCGATCAGCGGCATGATGGTTTCCAGCACGACCGGGGCCAGCACACCCTGCGCGAGCGGGGGAAGCAATTGCGTACAAAGTTGGGTCAGCACTGGCTGAATAGATTTCAGGACATGCGTGCGGGCTTCCTGAAACGTGAACGCCATCTGTTGGAGGTTATTGGCCAGTTCAGAGCCGATCCGGGTCTGTTCATCCTGGCTTGCCACTGTCGCGTCTTCCCATCCGGCAGCGTAGCCAGTCTCATAAGATTGCAATCGGGCTTCTTCAATTGCGGCGCCATCCATAACGACGGTCTGATCGCCTCCCTGCCGTGAGGGCGCCTCAAAAACCTCAAGCTTCAGGGGGGGCATCAGCTGCGCTCCTCTTCTTTTTCCATCCAATTGCGCAGAATTTCCACCGACTCACTTTGGCGTTCCTCAATAAGGCGCCGTAGCCGGGCTACAGGATCATTGGTTGGCTCACTGTAAAGGCCTGTGTCGTCAAAGCTCACGAGAGGCAGATCCGGCAAATCAAAGCCTTCAGAAATTTCGCCTGTCAGACCCCTGGATACATCCATGTCAACCGGACCAGGCAGGGTGAGCCCGCCGCCCGCCATGCCCGTCAACGCAGGCTCTGTCATACGCTGGGTCAGAAGTGGCCGCAGGACAAACAATCCAAGCACAAGACTGACCAAACTCAGCACCAGGATCTGAAAGACTGCCATTACATCCACCGGCCCGAACTGTGGTAGAAAGCTCGCCTCCGCCAAAACGCCTTCAGTCGGGCCGATCTGAAATTCCAGCGATTTCAAGGTCAGGACATCGCCACGCGCTTCATCCAGACCCGCAGCTGAGCTGACAAGCTCGCGCAGGTCGGCGAGTTCCGCCTCGGACCGGGCTTGCCATGTGCGTGTGCCATCGGCGGCCAATTCCTGCTGGCCATCGATCAGAACCGCAACAGTCAGGCGGCGAATGGCGCCGGGCTCCCGCAGCAGCTCCCGTTGGGTTTGCGACACTTCGAAATTAACGCGTTCGCGGCTGCTGTTGCTTTTGCTTTCACCCGATGCGCCGCCCGCACCATCGCCGTCCGGCAAGTTCGAGGCAACGGTTACATCAGCTTGGCCATCCTTTGATGTGTCGCTGCGTTGCTCGGTATCTGATGAGATTGCAACCCGTGCTTGCGGATCGAATGTGCGCTCTGTGATCGCCTCGCGGTCGCGCACGATATCCACCGACACCTCTACAACTGCCCGGCCCGGCCCGACGCGGGCAGCCAGCAAACGCTCGACATTGTGTTTGATATCAACCGCCCGGGCATCCCCCGAAGCCAATGCCGAAGTTTCAGAGTGCCCTGCGATCAATCCCGCCACGGAATCAATCACCGACACATCATCTGGCTTCAAATTGCCGGTCGCACTCGCCACAAGATGGCGCAGCGCATTGGCTTGCTCGGCTGACAATGAACCCACCGCAGTCGTCACTGTCACACTGGCTGTAAGCGTCTGATCTCGCAGAAATCCGCTTTTATTGCCCTGCGCGATATGCACCCGCGCAGCCCGGATTTGCGGCATGGCAAGGATGGTGCGGGCAAGTTCACCCTCATTTGCGCGCCAATAGGCCGCGTCAAACATCTGCGAGGTCGTGCCAAAACCCGACAAACCATCCAAAAGTTCATACCCGGCCCCGCCAGAGGCAGGCAAACCCTGGGCAGCCAGTTGCATCCGCAACCCATCGCGCAACGCAGTTGGCACATAAATTGATTCGCCCCGCACCTCATAGGCGACGCCTGCCTGATCCAGAGCCGTGATCACATCGCCAGCCGTCCGCCCGTTCAGCCCGGCGTAAAGCAAGCTCTGCCCTCCGGACTGCCCTATCCGCGCCAAAGCCAGCACCGATAAAAACATCCCGACGGTCGCCACCACCAGTACAACCCGTTTGGCCAGCGTCAGCCCTTGCCACAAGGAAACGAGATTATTCACACCAGTCCTCCGTCTTGCAGACCTCTGCCTGCGCTGGACTGATCAATGAAGGACGCGGCTTAACAATCGGTTAGTGACCTTTGTTCTATTTTCGATCTTGCAGAAGAAATGCGAGCACGCGATGACACAAGCTGACACAAAGACCGAAGAACCACCCAAAAAGAAAAGCAAGCTACCCCTTTTGATAGGGCTGATCGGAGCCTTGGCTTTGGGCGGTGGCGGCTTTTACGCCACCTATTCCGGGCTTATCCTTGCTGCGTCGGATGGGCATGCACCAACCGGGGCCGGTGCGAAGGGCCTTCCTGACATCGCATTTATTCCGGTCGATCCCATCACGATTAGCCTCGGGCCGCAGTCGCGGGCAAAGCACCTGCGATTCGCGTCGCAACTGGAAGTCGAGTCACCCCATGTTGCAGAAGTGCGGCTTTTGCTGCCGCGCATTTCTGATGTTCTCAACAGCTATTTGCGTGCGGTGGAACTGGTGCAGCTTGAAGATCCCGCAGCTCTGATGCGGCTAAAGGCACAGATGCTGCGCCGAATCCAGATTGTGACCGGCCAAGACCGGGTGCGCGATCTGCTTATTTCTGAATTTGTCCTGAACTGAAGGGGAACGCGATGAACCTGATCGCTGATTTTCTACTTGCAGCCGGTGCCTTTTCGGCTGCGGTTTACTGCCTTGTTCTGTCGCGCCGACTTAAACGGTTCACCACATTGGAAACCGGGATGGGGGGAGCCATTGCGGTGCTTTCAGCACAGGTTGACGATATGACCAAGGCTTTGGAAGGCGCGCGCAGATCGGCGCAGACTTCATTCTCTGGGCTGGAAGATCAGGTGCGCAGGGCAGAATCCGCAGCCGCCCGGCTGGATCTGATACTGGCTTCATTGCACGATTTACCCGAGCCCCCAGTACCGGAAGACGATGAAACCCACGACGACCGGCGGCTTCGTTTTGTCCGCCGTCGCCCGGATCGTACGGGGCTGAGGGTTGCAGAATGAAGATGCGCAATGTTTTGGTCGGACGCGGAACCCTTGCGTTGCTTGCCTTGATTCTTGCGGCCTCGGGTGCGTTGCGCCTTGGCCATGGTATTGGTGCAGCATTGGCGCTTCAGACCAGCGATTCGCCCTCGCAAAGCGCAGAGCCAACCCAATGCCCAGAGCCTCCAGCTGCTTTGGTTCAGGCGCTGCGGGACCGTGATGCAACACTCACCGCGCGTGAGGCAGCGTTGCAGGATCGATTCGCCGCCCTGTCGCTTGCCGATGCTGCACTCACCGCCCGGCTGGCTGAGCTGGAAACGACAGAACAAAGCCTGCGCGATACGCTCGCGATAGCGGATGGCGCGGCGGAAAAGGATCTGCAACGCCTCACCGCTGTATATGAGGCCATGAAGCCTGCCGAGGCAGCAGCCATTTTTGAAACCATGGCGCAAGAATTTGCCGCCGGATTTCTGGGCCGGATGCGCCCAGATGCCGCGGCCGCCATTCTGGCGGGGATGAAACCCGAAACAGCCTACACGATCAGCGTTTTGATTGCAGGGCGCAATGCGACGGCCCCCAAAGAGTAGATCAGCCTTTCTTTACCCTTGGGTGCGATAATCGGGCATAGCAGAAACAGGATTGGAACCGGATGTTTGGGTTCATTGGCATTGGCGTGATCTTTTTGATGGTGTTCGGCGGCTACATGCTGGCGGGCGGCAAAATGGGGATCATCCTGAAAGCGCTCCCCTTTGAAATAATGATGATCGGGGGAGCTGCAATCGGCGCCTTTCTGATTTCGAATGATATTTCAGTGGTGAAGCACACTGCAAAAGACATCAGCAAAGTCTTTAAGGGGGCCCATTGGAAACCGGCTGACTACCGCGACCTGTTGTGCCTGCTGTTTGAGCTGATCCGTCTGTCCCGTTCAAACCCGGTCGGACTGGAGGAGCATGTTGAGAACCCCAGCACATCCACGATCTTCGGAAGGTATCCGAAAATTCAGAAAGACCATGAAACGGTTGAGCTGATCTGCGATACATTTCGCGCAGCTTCTATGAACTATGACGACCCGCATCAGGTCGAAGAAGTTCTCGACAAAAGGATGGAGGCAAACCAGCACCACGCCCTCCACTCCAGCCATGCGCTTCAATCCATGGCAGATGCTCTGCCTGCGCTGGGAATTGTTGCCGCTGTTTTGGGTGTGATCAAGACAATGGCATCCATTGATCAACCACCTGAGATTCTTGGAAAAATGATTGGCGGTGCCTTGGTCGGAACTTTCTTGGGCGTCTTTTTAGCCTATGGACTAGTCGGGCCCTTTGCAAGTCGCGTCAAAGCAGTTGTCGATGAAGACGCCCACTTTTACCAATTGATTCGTGAAGTTCTGATCGCAAATCTGCACAACCACCCGGCAAACATCTGTATCGAAGTTGGCCGCCAGAACACACCTCATTCTGTTCGCCCCAGCTTTGGCGATCTGGAAGAAGCACTGCGCGGCCTGAAACAGGAGGCAGCATGAAACTGCTACTCGTTTTGCTGATTTTCCTTGCCGGACCAGCCCAAGCGCAAAGCGTATCGGTCAGATCGGGTGAGCACGGCACGTTTACACGGCTTGTGTTTATCTTTCCAACACCGGTTGATTGGACTCTTGGTCGTACCCCAGCGGGCTATGGTTTACAGATTACCGGACCAACTTTATCTTATGATGTCTCCTCTATTTATCAAAAGATCAGCAAGGACCGGCTTCGCTCGGTCTGGGCTGACCCGGAAAGCGGAGCATTGTTGCTTGGGATAGATTGTGAATGCCATGCCATTCCGTTTGAACTGACGCCAAAAATTCTTGTGGTCGACATAAGGGCTGGGCGGCCCCCTGAAGGGTCCAGCTTTGAACTCGCACTGGCAGACGGAACAAAGGCCCCCCCGATTCAAGCTGCACAGCGGCCTCGCCCTCGCAAGGCGACCAAGTCTGATCAGACATATGATTGGTTGGCCCAAGCCGGACCAGCACAGGCGCAAGCAGCGGCAGACCTAACTGCTGCCAAGACGGGAATGGAAAATGACCTGCGGTTGGAGGACTTTCGCAGCATGTTGATTGATGAAGTCGGGCGCGGTGCAACGCAGGGCGTGGTCGAAATGGAACGGCCTTCCCCCACGATTGCCTCGTCCGCCGATACTCTGCCCGAAAATGCACGTGTGGCGTTAAATGAACTGCCAGGCATTGAAATTTCAACGAAAGAAGGTGCTCGACCTGACCTGATGGTTCGGGGAGAGGTGTGCCCGAAGGCCGCTGACCTCACTGCCGGACCATGGGCGGCAACCGACAACCCGGGATCTGAACTCGCCCAAGCACGATCTGCGTTGTTGACGGAATTTGACGTACCGGAACCGAAAATGGTCCTGCACGCGGTGGATACGCACCTTTATTTCGGCTTTGGTGCTGAGGCACGGCTGCTCTTGACCAGGTTCTTGCCTGCCGGACAAGCGGACCCACTTCGGATCGGCCTGTCTTATCTCGTTGATAGTGAACGACCGCCGGAAAATCCGTTCGACGCCATGCAAAGCTGTGATACCGCTGTGGCACTATGGGCCCTGTTGGCCGCACCGGACGACAAAACGCTGTTCCATGTAAACGGCGTGGCTGCGAGTCGGACCTTCCTGTCGCTTCCTCCACATCTTCGCTCCCTGTTCGGCTCTGAGGTTGCAAAACGATTGCAAAGATCAGGCGACAGCGCGAATGCAGAAGTAGTCAGGCAGTCTTTCGAGCGGGCGGTACCAGTGGGTGATCCGACTGTCAGTCTCCTGACAGCAGATCAGGCCCTGTACAGCGGTAGCCCGATTGCTGCTGAAGCGGCGCTACCTACCACGGCGTCGGGCGAAACTGCAATGGCCGCCTTGTTGACATTGGTTGAGGCAAGATTTCAACAGCGCAAACCATTAGAAGGAAATGATATTCTGACACTAGAGGCCTTTGCATTTGAGAATGGCAGCGGTACGTTCAAGCCACAGCTTGACCGAGCGCTAAGCCATGGCGCCGCTTTGGCGGGGGATTTCAAAAATGCATTTTCCCGGGCAGAGGGTACGGCCGTTCTGGAACAGGATGTCTGGATGTTGCTTGGCGAAATGGGGGCCGAGTCGCAACTGCTGACCTTTGCCGTTGGTTTGGATCCTCTGCGACGCGCGACGCTTCCTTTGGCGACCCGGACCATGATTGCAAAACGGTTGCTTGATACTGGTCTGCCCAATGCCGCATCAGACTGGGCGCAGTCCGACGATATTGGCGCGGACCTTGCGGCCCGGATCGCCTTGGCCAATGGCGATGCGCGCTCTGCTTTGCGCGCCCTTGCCACTCAGTTGCCAGATGCCGATCCCGATCTGGTCGCCGCCTCTTACGCCGCCCTTGGGGATTACGACTCGGCTGCCTCGACCTATCAGGCGGCAGGCGACAGGGAAGGCGCAATTCGGGCGCAGCGTTGGGCACGCAACTGGCCAACCCCATCGAACTCCGCGGCAGAAGCAGACGAAAACTCGCCTGCGGAACCCTGGGGTACAGTTGCTAACTTGATCGGGACTGATGAAACACAGGCCAGCGCACCGCCTTTGCAAGCCAGCTTAGCGCAGTTGGGCCAAAGCAAAGCTACCCGAGAAGCCATCGCAGCACTTTTGCAAACGGCACCGATGGTCTCTGCGATGACACCACCATGAAAGGGCGCACAGCCCGACCTGTCCACTGCTAAAGCTGTCTTGCCGCCGAAAAACCTGACATGCACCATGCAATGACAGCATCTTCATCCTGCCCCAGCGCAGTGGCTGCTCCACCCGTGAAAAGTTCAAATGCCTTGAGGTTTTTGGCGGAAACGCTTGTCAGGACCGGCACTCCCGACACCACTGCCTGACCGATCACTGACCGAAACCCGCGCCCTTCGGCCTCTTGCTTGCCAAATTTGTTCAGTATCAAGATTTGCGGCGGTGAAGCCAACACGGCTGCGCTAACCCGACCGACTACCTCCTCTAGCCCTGAGCTGTCCAATCGGCAACCGGTCGAATTGAGACCAAGGCTTTGGCTGATCCGAAATAGACTATCATCGGTCAGCAGTCGCAGATCCATCTGACACGGGCGGTCGGGATCAACCTCTGTATTGACCTGCACCACGCCGCCCACCGCAATTCCTGCGATCATAAGTCGCCGCGCCACATGGGTGAGAAGCAGATCGCCCTCCCCCCGGTCGGGTGCAGATACAAATGCCAGCATATTGTCCTACACTCCACCCATTGAAACCTGCGGACCATGCTTACATGATGGCATCACATCGCGAAAGCGCAGCATTGCAATGGAACCAATAATGCAAGAGGCCAGACCACCGGGCGTCATTCTGGCGGGCGGGCGTTCACAACGAATGGGTGGTGAAGACAAAGGGCTGCGATTGCTCGGCGACAAAAGCATGATCGAGCATGTGATTGCCCGTATGATGCCGCAGGCAGGTCGTTTGGCAATCAACGCGAACGGCGATGCGACACGCTTTGCCGGCTTTGGTCTGCCAGTATTGCCCGACCCACTGCCCGGATTTCCCGGCCCATTGGCTGGCGTATTGGCTGCAATGGACTGGGCCTTTGCTCTGGGCGCACACAGGGTTGTCACGGTCGCCGCTGACACGCCGTTCTTTCCCGCCGATCTGATTTTGCGCCTTCAACAGGCAGATGGGCCTGCAGGGTTCAGCCTTGCAGCGACCGGAGATGCCCCCGACTGGCATCCCACCTTTGGTCTATGGCCGGTCAGTTTGCGCCATTCGCTGCGCCGCGATCTTTTGGCTGGCCAGCGCAAAGTGATCAGTTGGGCACTTCAACACGGGGCAAGGCCGGCACTGTTCGACACGGTTGATGACCCGTTCTTCAACATCAACACCCCTGACGATCTGGCCGTCGCGCGCCTACGCCATGATCTTTGACCGTATCGCGATCCTGGACTGGTCAGCCGCCAAGGGGCCAAAGCGTGGAAAGGATTCGATCTGGCTGGCTGTTGCCTCGGCCTTTGGCTGCGCAGCATCGAATTTTGCCACCAGGTACACTGCCGAAATCGCACTTGCCAAGCTTATCAACGACGCGATTGAGAAAAAACATCGGCTCCTTCTGGGGGCGGATTTTGCCTTTGGCGCGCCAACTGGTTTCATCCCCCAGCTTACCGGGCAGACGACCGCCTTGGCGTGGTGGGGCTGGCTGACCGAGCGCATCAAGGACACACCAGAGAATGTCAGCAATTACAGAGACATCGCGGCCCAGATGAACCGCCATTTTTCCGGGGACGGTCCGTTCTGGGGCAATGGCGAGAAGGTGCAAATCAATGACCTACCCCGTCTGAAACCCGCCCTTCCGCCCGGTCTGGCAACGCACCGCGTCACCGACCTTGCAGCGCGCGGGCCGGGATCTTCGCCAAAGCCGGTGTGGCAACTAGCGGGGGCGGGCGCGGTCGGCGCACAGGTGCTGACCGGCCTGCCCGTGCTGGAACGCTTGCGACAGCATTTCGCAGGTCAGGTTTCAGTCTGGCCATTCGACCCACCAACCACCCCGATTGTGTTTGCCGAAGTTTACCCGTCGCTACTGGCTGATGCTGTCCGCCGCCACTGCGCCGACACCTGCATGGTCCCGGATGAGGCGCAGGTCCGGCTTTTGGCGACATCGCTGTTCCGGCTGACGCCAAACGACAGAGAACGCTTGCTGACAGCCCCGGATGCCCAGCCAGAGGAAGGCTGGATATTGGGCGCGGGTCAAAGTAGGGTATTGCAGGCCGCGCTAGGCTGACCCTTTGCGGATCAGAAAGACGTGCAGATCGCCGGTCTGATCAGTCGCCAACAGCGTATGGCCAGATTGGCCGCAAAAATGCGGCATGTCGATGACTGAGGCGGGATCTGTCGCCAAAACGCGCAGCACCTGGCCCGGCGCCATGCCCAGCAGACGTTTGCGCGCCTTGAGCACCGGCAGCGGGCACAACAGCCCGGCAGCATCAATCTCTTCATCCCAATTCATTCTCTGCACATAGGTCAGGTCTGGTACTCTGTCCACCGGCCTGAATTGCCGGAAATCCGCGCAACGACCTTGCTTGACGCTGCAGAAATCTGCCGCACAAAACTGCATGGGCGGAATACTGTTCCAAATAATCGCCCCTTTGGCGGCATGGCGCCTCTGTTAAACCAACAAGTTCGGCAAGTATGGAATTTTTTCCCCACCCCTCATACCTCTCTCGGTGCCGGGGCAGTTCAGCCCCTGCCAGAGTGATAAAGGACGACACCATGAAACACCTTGCCCTTCTTCTGGCCCCTGCAATAGGCCTTGGTCTGACCGCCGCCGTTGCACAAACAACCTTGCCCGAGATCCCTGACACCGATGGATCCGGCGCATGGTCTTTGGCCGAACTTCAAGTGCTCTTGCCGGATCTGACGGAAGATATCTTTGTGGTCATTGATGCCAATGGTGATGGCGCGGTCGATCAGGACGAACTGACCGCAGCGGTAGAGGCAGGAACAGTGACCCTGCCTGACGAGTAATGATTGCAAAAAGCTTATTCGGGGGAGGGTCGGAAACGGCCCTCTTCTCGCAAAGTTAATCCCAGCCCATCCGCGCCAGATAACCCTCAATCAGCGGCACATCACTTGGGTTGTTCAACTCCCAGAACACCGCGCCGGGGGCAGAAACCTCGACCATCCTGATCGGATAGCCATTTTCCAAAAACCGCAACTGCTCCAGCCCTTCCAGACCCTCCAGCGGCCCCGGCTCCCAGCTTTGGTAGGCGGCCAGAGCGGCAGGGCGATAAGCATAGACGCCAACATGGTGGAACACCGGCACCTTGCCGTTCACAATGCCGCGTCCGTTGGTGAAAGGGATCACCTCCTTGGAGAAATACAGCGCGCGCCCCCCCCGGTCAGCCACAACCGTCGTTGCCCCAACCCGGCCAGCGCGACGGTCCATCAGCAGGTTTTCGACAGTCTCCGGGTCGCAGCGCAGGAACGGCGTGGCCATGCCGCACTCGGGGTCGGCGCGCATCGCATCAATCAGAGCGGTGACGAAATGCGCGGGCGTCAGTGGCGCGTCGCCTTGCAGGTTCACTACGATATCAGCCGTGATCCCGGCTGCAGCCACCGCTTCGGCCACCCGTTCGGTGCCATTGCGGCATTGATCCGAGGTCATGATCACATCCGCCCCGATACGCCGCGCCTCATCGGCAATGCGGTCATCATCGGTGGCCACGTATATCGGGATCTGGCCGCAAGAGGCCGCCCTCCCCGCCATGACCGAGCGTTCGATCAGGCTGCGCGCGACGCCCTTGGCCCCAGTCAGCGCCACAAGCGGTTTTCCGGGGTAACGGGTGCTGGCAAAACGGGCTGGAATAACGATGCAAGCGTCCATGGTCACAGCCCCTTTGTCAAACGGTCAAAGGCGCAAAGCGTGCCTATCAGCGCCTTCATATCATACAGATGTATCATGTTCGGCCCGTCGCTTGGGGCGTTGTCGGGGTCTTCATGAGTTTCGATAAACAGCGCCGACACCCCCACTGCACAGGCCGCCCGCGCCAGCACCGGCGCGAACTGCCGCTGCCCACCCGAACTGCCACCCAGCCCGCCGGGTTGCTGCACCGAATGGGTGGCATCGAACACCACTGGCCATCCGGTTTCGGCCATGGTCGGCAGGCCCCGGAAATCGGTCACAAGCGTGTTGTAGCCAAACGACGTGCCCCGCTCGCACAGCATGATCCGCCGGTTTCCGGTGCTCTCAACCTTAGCGGCCACGTTTTTCATATCCCAAGGCGCCAGAAACTGCCCCTTTTTGATGTTGATG
This sequence comes from Pseudotabrizicola sp., assembly GCF_030684215.1. Classification (GTDB taxonomy): domain Bacteria; phylum Pseudomonadota; class Alphaproteobacteria; order Rhodobacterales; family Rhodobacteraceae; genus Pseudotabrizicola. The sequence goes on along the minus strand of NZ_JAUXOV010000070.1, from coordinate 43,841 downwards.
GCCAACCCGGTTTCCCCCGCCGCCAGCAACAGATCGGTCTGGCGGCACAAAAACGCCGGAATCTGCAACACATCCACTGCCTGCGCTGCGATTGCGCAATGGCCCGCCTCATGCACATCAGTCAGCACCGGCACGCCATATTCGGCGCGAATATCCGACAGAATGCGCAAGCCCGCCTCAACCCCCAAACCCCGGTTGGTAGCCAACGACGACCGGTTGGCCTTGTCATAACTGGCCTTGAAAATGAATTTGGTGCCGGTGGGCGCGCACGCCTCCAGCAGGCCTTCGCAGATCATGCGGGCATGAGCATGGCTTTCCAACTGGCAAGGGCCAGAGATCAGCGCAATCGGTGCCGCACCCCCGATGGCAATGTCGCCCACAGTTACGGTTTTCTGGTCCATCATTCCCTCACATCACGCCAATGCGCAAAAGATCATGCAGATGCACGATTCCCACAGGCCGCCCGTCTTCGCAGACAAACAGCACGGAGATCTTCAACTTGTTCACAATCGCCAATGCCTCGGCGGCAAGGGTCTGCGGGGCCACGGTTTTAGGGCTGCGCGAGGCGACATCGCCCGCCTCCCGGTCCAGCAACCCAACAATATTGCGCCGCAAATCGCCGTCAGTCACCACGCCCGCCAAAAGCCCTTGGGCATCGACCACCCCGGTCACCCCCAGACCACCCGCCGTCATCGCCCGCACCACCTCTTGCATCGGCGCGCCCAGCGGCACCAAGGGCACTTCTGCATGCATCACCTGCCGCACCAGCGTCAGTTGCGCACCCAGCTTGCCGCCGGGGTGATAGGTGCGGAACTGTTCAGCCTCAAACCGCCGCGCCTCCATCAAGGCCACGGCCAGGGCATCGCCCAAGCCCATCATCAGCGTGGTCGATGTGGTCGGGGCCATGCCAATGGCGCAAGCCTCAGCCAGATCGGGAATTGTCAGCCGAAAATCTGCCGCCCGCATCAGCGTGCTTTCTGGGTCACGCGACAGGCCGATCAGCGGAATGTCAAAGCGCGCGCAATGCGAGATCATATCCCGCAGTTCCGACGTCTCACCGCTGTTTGACAAAAGGATGCAGATATCACCCGGCATCACCATGCCAAGGTCGCCATGGCTCGCCTCGGCCGGATGCACGAACAGCGATGGCGTACCGGTTGAGGCAAGAGTGGCCGCGATCTTGCGCGCCACATGACCTGATTTACCAATGCCCGACAGCACCGCCCGGCCCCGCATATCCAGCAGCGCTGCGACAGCCCCGGCGAAATCGCCGGGCAACGCCTGCGCCAGCGTCAACAACGCCTCGCCCTCAATCTGCAGCACACGTGTCGCGGCGCGGCGATGTGCGTCCGGGGTCAATGCGTTCGGTGTGCTGTCAGCCATCGGGTGGGCCTTCCTTGGGTCGCGCCTGTAGTGCCACGCAAGGCCCCGCCTGTCCAGAAGCCCGCCTAGGGCTTCAGAAACCAGCGCGCCCCGATCTGTGCGGCAAAAACCGCCATCGCAATCCGCACCACATGATGCACCGTCACATAAATCGCGCTCATGTTAAGGCTTAGGGCGATCAAGCTCATTTCCGCCAGCCCACCGGGGGCAAAGGCCAGAAACACCGCTGAAATCGGCTGGCCCACCAGCTCGTGCAGCACCAGCGCAAAGCCAAACGCCAGCGCCATCACCGCCGCACCGTTCAGCGTGGCCAACAGCCCGGCCCGGCGCAGCATCGCCCCCGTTACCCCGGCAAAGCGCGCGCCCAGACCCGTGCCCAGCACCACCTGCGTCAGCGCGATCAGCCAGCCCGGCGGCACACCCTCCACCCAGCCCATCACATGGGCCAGCGCCGACAGGATCAGCGGCCCGGTGATGATCCACGCCGGAATCCGGCACAGCCGCGCCAGCCAGACCCCCAGCCCACCACAGGCCAGCAGCACCAGCACATCGCGCAGGGTCAGCGCCACATCGGCCCCCGTCATCTGCACTCCCGCAGCCGACCCGACCGAATGCCCCGTCACGCCCAGAAAGATCAGCGGCACCGCAATGATGGTCAGGATCAGCCGCAAAAATTGCAGCACGGTCAGCAGCCGCACATCCGCCCCGGCCTCTTCGCCCAGTTGCACGCTTTCAATCAACCCGCCCGGCAGCGCGCTGAAAAACGCATCCACCGGGCGCAACCCGCTCCTGCGAAAGATCGCATAGCCCAAGCCATGCGCGACCGGCACAAACACCAAAAGTGCCAGCAAAGACCCGCCCCAGCCCAAAGCCTCACGCGCAACCTGCGGGGTAAAGGCCCCGCCAATCGCCACCCCGATCACTGGCACAAAGGCCATACGCAGCCGCATTGGCATCGTGACACCCCGGCCAAAGGGCCGCCAGCCCATCGCCGCCGTCACCCCTACCACTAAGAGCGACCCCAGCAGATAGCCCAGCGGCAGCCCCAAACCCGCCGCAAGCACCCCGCCCGTCGCACCAATTCCCAGCGTGATCGCCAGCGCCGGGTAATCGACGCGCAAATTCACCAATGCGGCGGCCTGACATCGGCGGCGGGGGCGTCGCCTGCACCGGCCTCGCGGTCTGCCTCACGTTCCACCAGCAACCCGACCAGCCGCGTCAGCCGGTCAATCTCCTTGCGCTGCGCCGTCACCACGTCGGACAAATCATCCACCGCCCGGATCAGATGCGCCATCCGCTCTTCCATGCTGTCCAACCGATCCATCATCCACCTGTGCCGCTTGCCGCCATGCCGCCCATCCGTTACAGCAAGCCCGGCAAAGATCGAAGGGCCAACAGCCATGTCCGACGCGAAAATCCGCCGTCCCCGCGCCGAAACCCCAAAGGGCTTTCGCGATTACTTCGGTGCCGAAGTCACCGAACGCAAAGCCATGCTGGACAAGATCGCCGAGGTGTATCACCGCTACGGCTTTGATCCCTTGGAAACCAGCGCGGTGGAAACCGTTGAATCTCTTGGTAAATTCCTGCCAGACGTAGACCGCCCGAATGAAGGCGTGTTCGCGTGGCAAGAAGATGGCTCCGATTGGCTGGCCCTGCGCTACGACCTCACCGCGCCCTTGGCGCGCGTCGCCGCGCAATACCGCAACGACCTGCCCAGCCCCTACCGCCGCTATGCAATGGGGCCGGTCTGGCGCAACGAAAAGCCGGGCCCGGGCCGATTCCGCCAGTTCTACCAATGCGATGCCGACACCGTGGGCGCTCCTTCCGTCGCCGCCGACGCCGAAATCTGCGCCATGCTGGCGGATGCGCTGGAGGCAGCGGGGATCGAGCGTGGCGACTATGTGGTCAAGGTCAACAACCGAAAAGTGCTGAACGGCGTGATGGAAGTCGCGGGCCTGTCCGGCGACGACAAGCACGCCGAACGCGGCATCGTCCTGCGCGCCATCGACAAGATCGACCGTCTGGGTGCCGAAGGCGTGCGGGCACTTCTGGGCGAGGGGCGCAAGGATGAGAGCGGCGACTTCACCAAGGGAGCGGGGCTTTCTGATGAACAGGCCGAAGTTGTGATGGGATTTGTCCGCGCTGGCTCTTTGGCGGATGAACGTGCTGCGGAAATTTCCAAGTTAGTGGCAATGGGGGACGCGGCAAGTTCCGCCGACGGACAAAGCAATCTTGATTTGGCAAGAGATGGCCTAACCGTAAGTGCGCAGAAGCTTGCAGCAGCGCTGTTTGGAGCAAACGAAGACGTCAAGAACGTTGGTTCTCACTACAGAAACACCGCAGTCATTAGCGTTCTCGGCCAGCTAGTGGGAAATTCTGTTGTGGGAAACCAAGGTGTCGATGAACTCGCAGAAATTCTAGACATCGTACAATCCCAAGGCTACGGCCCCGACCGCATCGTGATCGACCCCGGCGTCGTCCGCGGCCTCGGCTACTACACCGGCCCGGTGTATGAGGCCGAACTCACCTTTGAAATCCTCGACGAAAAGGGCCGCAAGCGCCAGTTCGGCTCCGTCGCGGGCGGCGGGCGGTATGATGACCTTGTCAAACGCTTCACCGGCCAAGCTGTCCCCGCCACCGGCGTATCCATCGGCGTCGACCGCCTGCTCGCCGCCCTGCACGCCAAGGGCCGCATCAGCGCCGACACCACTGGCCCCGTCATCGTCACCGTGATGGACCGCGACCGCATGGCCGATTACATGGGCATGGTGGGCGAGCTGCGCGCCGCTGGCATCCGCGCCGAATGCTACCTCGGCAACCCGAAAAACTTCGGCAACCAGTTGAAATACGCCGACAAACGCCACTCCCCCATCGCCATCATCCAAGGCGGGAACGAGGCGGAATCTGGGACTGTCATCCTCAAAGACCTGATCCTTGGCGCACAAATCGCGCAAAACGCCACGCTTGAGGAATGGAAAGACCGCCCCGCGCAGGTCGAAGTTCCGCGCGCCGACCTTGTGGCCGCCGTGCGCCGGATGCTGGACATCCGCTGATGCAAAAGCCCAGCGCCGAGCGTGCCATTTCCGACCGCCTCGCCGCGTGGTTCACCGATCAGGGGGCCACGTTGGTCGAGGCCGATATTCTGTTGCCGGCCGAAACCCTGCTCGACCTGTACGGCGAGGACATCCGCGCCCGCGCCTATATGACGGTTGATCCGGTGCAGGGCGAAATGATGCTGCGCCCCGATTTTACCGTGCCGGTCGTGCAGCAGCACATGGCGGGCGGCGCAGACCCCGCGATCTATGCCTATTCCGGCGCGGTCTTCCGCAAACAGACCCATGCCGGCGACCGCCCGTCAGAATATCATCAGGCCGGGATCGAGATTTTCCGCCGCGACATGCCCGAAGACTCTGACGCCCGCGTGTTCGCTCTTATCGCACAGGTGCTTCGAGACCATGGCCTGACCCTGCGCCCGGTCACCGGCGACATCGGCATTCTGATGGCCGCCGTGCGCGGACTTGCCACCACAGACCGCCGCAAGCAGGCGCTGTTGCGCCACATCTGGCGGCCGCAGCGTTTCCGCGCTTTGCTTGACCGTTTCTCGGGCCGCGCGCCCTTGCCAGAGGCGCGTAAACACCTGCTGGATCGCCTAGCCAAAGGTTCCCCCGCCGATCTGATCGCGCAGGCGGGCACCTTCACCGGTCTGCGCAGTGAGGCCGAAATCGCCGCCCGCGCCCAAGCCTTGACCGAAGACGCGCAGACGCCCCCCCTCAACGCGCCCGAGGCGGCGCTGCTTTACGACCTGCTGTCGCTGGAGGCGCCCTCACGCGCCGCACTGAGCCACCTGCGCGGCATCGCGCCGATGCTGCCCGCCATCATCCCGGCGGTGGACCGGTTTGCCGTCCGTCTGGACGCTTTGGCCGCCCATGGCATCGACACCGAAACCTTGCCGTTTGAGGCAAGCCACGGCCGCACCAGCCTTGAGTATTACGATGGCTTCGTCTTCAGCTTTCACGCCGATGACCCCACCCTGCCGCCCGTTGCCAGCGGCGGGCGCTATGATGCGCTGACCGCCGTTCTGGGTCAGGGCAAATCCATTCCCGCTGTCGGCGGTGTGATCCGCGCCGGGCTGATGGCCCGCCTGATGGGGGACCAGATCTTGGGAGACGGGCCATGATCAAAATCGGCGTGCCGTCCAAAGGGCGGTTGATGGAGAAAACCTTTGACTGGTTCGGCGCACGCGGCGTGACCCTGCGCCTTGCGGGGGCAGAGCGCGAGTATTCCGGCGCGGTCGATGGCATCGACGGCGTCGAACTGGTGCTGCTGTCGGCGGGCGAGATCCCGCGCGAACTGGCTGCCGGGCGCATCCACCTTGGCGTTACCGGGTCAGATCTTGTGCGCGAAAAGCTGGCCGACTGGCCTTCACAAGTGGCCGAACTGGCCCCGCTTGGCTTTGGCCATGCCGATCTGATCATCGCCGTCCCGGTGTCATGGATCGACGTGGACACGCTGGATGATCTGGACGCAGTCGCGGCGGCCTTCCGCAAGGCCCACGGCTTTCGTCTGCGTATCGCCACCAAATACCACCGCCTTGTGCGCGATTTTCTGACCACGCATGGCGTGGCCGATTACCAGCTTGTCGATTCTCAGGGTGCGACCGAAGGCACGGTCAAGAATCTGACCGCAGAGGCAATTGCCGATATCACCTCATCGGGCGAAACCCTGCGCGCCAATCACCTCAAGATCCTGTCGGATGCGGATATCCACGCCAGTCAGGCTGTGCTGTTCCTGTCGCATCAGGCCGAATGGACAGCGGACGGGCGCGCCATCCTCGCTGCACTCGCAAAAAAGCTGCGCGTCACGGTGCCAAAAACCTGACCTTTCCGGGCCTTTGAAACCACCCACGTTTGCGCTAACCTTTGAGCGAGCCAAGGAGGTTCCCGATGATCACCGCCCGCATTTTGCTGTGTCTCGCTACCCTGCTGCCCCTGCCCGCTGCCGCGCAAGACCTTGCCTCGGCGGACGCCATCCGGGCAAGCATCGTTGGAAATACCGTGCGCGGGTCTATGGTCGCTTCGGGTGGATTTACCGAGTATTACGCCCCTGACGGCGCAATACGCGGCCCCGATTACAGTGGCGAATGGTCAATCAGGGACAACCGCATGTGCTTTGGCTATGATGGCAACCCGGCCAGCTGCTGGGCCGTTCGGGTCAATGGCCGCAATGTGGTCTGGGTCGGCACAGCCGGCGATGAGGGCACGGGCACCATCCTGCCCGGCAACCCCAACAAGTTCTAAAGCCGCGCCGCCAGCCGCGCGCCCTGATCAATCGCGCGCTTGGCGTCAAGTTCTGCTGCGACATCGGCCCCACCGATCACATGCGGGGTCATCCCCGCCGCCACCAGCGCACCGGCCAGCCCGCGCTCGGGCACTTGCCCCGCGCACAGGATCACGTCATCCACTGGCAAAAGCTGCTCCACCCCATCGCGCTCGATCAGCAAGCCCGCGTCGGTGATGGCCTTATAGCTCACCCCGCCCAGCATCTTGACGCCCTTTGCCGCCAAAGCGGCGCGATGAATCCAGCCCGTGGTTTTGCCCAAACCCCGCCCCGGCTTTTCCGCCTTGCGCTGCAACAGCCAGACCTCACGCGCGGGGGCTTCGGGCCGCGCCTCGGAAAGACCACCCGCCACCTCTGCCGGATCACCCACGCCCCATTCGCGCCGCCACAGCGCGAAGTCCTCAGTGGGGCTTTCACCGGAATGTACCAGATATTCAGCCACATCAAAGCCAATGCCACCCGCACCAATCACCGCAACCCGCTTGCCCACGGTTGCCCCACGCAATGTGTCAATATAGCTCAGCGCGCGCTCTTGGCCCTCAATTCCCGGATCACGTGGGGCGACGCCTGTGGCAATCACCACCTCGTCAAAACCGGCCAGCACCTCCGGCACCGCGTCCCGTCCCAGCCGCAAAGTCACCGATGACCGCTCCAGCATGGTGGTGAACCACGCGATCAACCCGCGAAATTCCTCTTTGCCCGGCACCGAGGCCGCCAGATGCAACTGCCCACCCACCCGATCCGTGCGGTCAAACAGTGTCACCTTATGCCCACGTTCGGCCGCCACCAGCGCCGTCATCATCCCCGCAGGGCCAGCGCCGACAACCGCCACCCGCTTGAGCACATCCGCAGGCGCATAAACCAGCTCTGTCTCATGGCAGGCGCGCGGGTTGACCAGACAGCTGGTCAGCTTCCCGCTGAAGGTGTGGTCAAGGCAGGCCTGATTGCAGGCGATGCAGGGCGCGATTTCATCCGCATGCCCCGCCGCCGCCTTGGCCACAAAATCGGCATCGGCAAGGAAAGGCCGCGCCATGGACACCATATCGGCCTGCCCGGCCGCCAGCACCGCCTCACCCACTTCGGGCGTGTTGATCCGGTTCGAGGTGATCACCGGAATCCCTACATGCGGGCGCAGTCGCGCAGTCAGCCATGTGAACGCGGCACGCGGCACCGATGTCGCAATCGTCGGCACCCGCGCCTCATGCCAGCCGATGCCCGTGTTCAGCATCGTGGCACCCGCCGCCTCAATCCGCCGGGCTAACAAAACCACCTCATCCCATGTGGACCCATCGGGAATCAGGTCGATCAGGCTGATCCGGTAAATCAGAATGAAATCCGGCCCCACCGCCGCGCGCACACGGGCCACCACCTCTATCGGCAGACGCATCCGGTTTTCATACGACCCGCCCCAGTCATCTTCGCGCCGGTTGGTGTGGCGCACCAGAAATTGGTTCAGGAAATAGCCCTCAGACCCCATCACCTCTACACCGTCATAGCCAGCCTCGCGCGCCCGCACGGCGGCGATGACAATATCTGCGATCTGCTTCTCGATGCCGTCAGCGTCCAGTTCGCGCGGCACAAAGGGCGAAATCGGGGATTTCACCGGCGAAGGGGCCACGCATTCCTTGCCGTAAGCATAGCGCCCGGCGTGCAGGATCTGCATGGCGATCAACCCGCCCGCATCATGCACGGCGTCCGTCACCCGGCGGTGATTGGCGATATCGGTGTCAGTGAACAACCCCGCAGCGCCCGGAAACACGCCGCCCTCGCGATTGGGGGCCATACCGCCGGTCACAATCAGACCCGCTCCACCAGCCGCCCGCGCGGCGTAAAAGGCGGCAACACGGCCCCAGTCGCCGGTTTCCTCCAGCCCGGTGTGCATTGATCCCATCAGCACGCGATTGCGCAATCGCACATGGCCCAGATCAAGTGGCGCAAGCAAATGGGGGTAAGTGGTCATTGTATCCTCCGGCAATTTGGCCGCAGAATGGGCGCAGCATGCGGGCTTGTCACCCGCAACGCGGCGTCACGCCAGACCCTTAGCTGCCAGTCAGACCATTGAGCGCACCGGTTGCGCGCCGCATCAACCCATCCAGCCACAACCGCAATGAGTCGATCATCGCCACATAAGACGCAAGCGCATCAGCAGCGCCGGGTATCTGCGCCGATATTTGCGGTGCCATCACATAGACCGCGACCGCAATTGCCGCCAAAATCAGAACCAGAACAAACCCCGACCGAAATCCTGATCCTGTTGCGGACTCATTGACCACGACCGCGGCCTCACGGTGAACCGAAGCATCGTTCGGTCGCAGACTGGAGTTGATTTCTTCGATATCGGGCAATAAATCGCGGCGCGCAGCAGCGCGTGGCGATCCGGCGGGCTCTCCTTGCATCGCGGCTATGCGCTTGTCAGTTTCCATCCGGGCGGATGCAGACTCGGCCGCAGCAGCGGCGGCCGACCCCACAACCGGTGACATCGGTGGAGGCAGGCCAAGATCGCCCTGCATCTCAACCCCTACCGCTTCGGCCCTGCGCGCCGCCATTTCGTGCTCGGCCTCCTCGCGCAATATCGCCAGCACGCTGTCGTCCAGAACACGTTGCACCGGCGCAGGCCCGGTCAGAGGAGGCGCTGGGGCTGTCTCTTCGTACTCGTCCTCGCCAGTGTCATCCTCTGCATCGGTCTGGGCCACAGCTGCCGGGACTTCGGCCACCTGCTCCGGTTCTGGCTCACGATACAAATGATCGCTCAAGTCTTCAGCGGAAACTTCGCGGATCTGAAACCAAGCATGCCCACAATTTGAACACTGAACATCGCGCCCGGCTTCGGGAATGGCGCTTGCATCAACTTCGTACTGGGCGTCACAATTCGGACAGATCAGGCGCATCGGGCATACCCTTTCCCGGTTCTCCCGGATTTTAAACGGACAGTAGCAACGATATTGCTCAAGGCCAAGAGTTTGTGGCCATTTTCGCAACAGCCGGGGCCTGGCGTTTCCCCGCCGCGATTGTATCCGCCTGCAGTTTGCGCAATTCTGCAGCCGTGCCATGGGGGGCTTGCAAGTGATCGCGTTTGAGAATGTGGGCTTCAACTATGGCGGGGGCGAATTGCTGTCCGATGTCACCTTGCGGCTTGCGCCAGGGTCATTCCACTTTTTGACCGGGCCATCGGGGGCAGGAAAGTCAACTTTTCTGAAGCTTGCCTATGCCGAACTGCGCCCCACAGCCGGGCGGGTTTCGATCTTTGATCGTGACGCGCGCATGATGACACGCGATGATGTCGCCATGAGCCGCCGCCGCATCGGCGTGGTGCATCAGGATTGCCAGTTTCTGGACCATTTGCCGCTGGCTACCAATGTCACACTGCCGCTTACCGTCGCCAACCGCACCGGCGATGCGCAAGATCTGACCGCGCTTCTGGATTGGGTCGGGCTTGGCAAACTTGCCGATGCGCTGCCACCGTCATTGTCGGGTGGGGAACGCCAGCGCGCCGCCCTTGCCCGCGCCATCATCATGAGCCCGGATGTGATCCTTGCGGACGAACCAACGGGTAATCTTGATTGGGAAATGTCGCTGCGGCTGCTGACCCTGCTGGTTGAACTCAGCCGGATGGGCAAGACGATCCTTGTTGCGACGCATGATATGAACCTGATCCGGCAGGCGAAATCACAGCTTGCCGCGCGGGTGCTGCGCATTCAGAACCGCCGGATACAACTTGCGGGGGCCGATCTGTGAAACTGACCCTTCCTGCCCTGCTTGCTCCCGACCGTCAGGCCGATCGCGTGGTGCCGCCTTCGGGCTTCACCGCACAGTTGACGTCATTCACCGCAGGCGCCATGGCCTTTCTGGCGGTGTTTGCGCTTGCCCTGTCGCTTGCCTCGGGCCGACTGGCCGAACGCTGGGCAAGTGCGCTTGCGGGCACCGCCACCATCCGTATTTCTGCCCCGCCCGAACAACTGGATACGCAGGTTGCGACCGTGCTTGCGCTGCTCTCTACCACACCCGGTGTTGCCTCTGCCCGCGCGCTTGACACCGCTGAACAGCGTGCGCTGCTGGAGCCGTGGTTCGGCCCCGACCTTCCCGTCGATGCTTTGCCGCTGCCCCGCCTGATCGAGATGACAGAGGCTTCACCAGGCTATGACAGTCAGGGCCTACGCCTGCGCCTGTCGGCCGAGGCCCCCGGCGCGGTGCTGGATGACCACACGCGCTGGCGCAGACCCATGGCGCAAGCCGCTGAACGCCTGCGTCTTCTGGGCGGGCTGTCTTTGCTGCTGATCGCCGGGGCAACGGCTGCGATGATCACGCTGGCCGCCAACGCGGCGTTGTCAGCCAACCTGCCTGTCATCCGTGTCTTGCGGCTGGTCGGGGCCAAGGACGCCTACATCGTGCGCGCGTTTGTCCGCCGCTTCACCTTGCGCGCGCTGACCGGGGCCGGCATTGGCACCCTGATCGCCATGATCGGCGTCGCGCTGTTGCCGCGCGCGGATGAGGCAGGGGCCTTTCTGACCGGGCTTGGCTTTCAGGGGCTGGGCTGGCTCTTGCCCGTTTTGCTACCACCGCTTACGGCACTGGTGGCGTTTGCCGCCACGCGCTACGCTGCCTTCCGCACCCTGAAAGGGCTGACCTGATGCTTGCCGTCCGCTGGATTCTTTCGTTTTTGTTCAACGTCCAGATGTATCTGGCCATGTTCATTCTGGCCGTGGTTTTCGCCCCTTGGGCGCTTTTTTCGCGCGAAGGCGCATTTGCGGCCTGCCACAGCTATTGTCGCTGGGTGATCTTTACCGCCCGGATCATGCTGGGGCTAAAAGTCGAAGTGCGCGGCACGCCCCCCACGGATGAAGTGGTCGTCGCCGCCAAACACCAAAGCTTTTTCGACATTCTGGTGATCTTCAATGCCATCCCGCGTGGCAAGTTCATCATGAAGCGTGAACTGATCTACGCCCCGTTTCTAGGTCAATATGCCATGCGCATCGGCTGCGTCTTTGTCGATCGCGGCAAACGCGGTGCTGCAATTGCCAAGATGAAGGCCGATGTTGCAAGGTCTGCCGCCGACCCCGGACAGCTGGTGATCTATCCCCAAGGCACCCGCGTCGCACCCGGCATGATCAAGCCCTACAAGGTTGGCTCGGGCCTGCTCTATGAGCAACTCGGCCAGCCCTGCGTGCCGGTTGCAACCAACATCGGTGTGTTCTGGCCAAAGCGCGGCATTTTGCGCAAACCCGGCACCTGTGTCGTCGACTTCCTGCCGCGCATCGAGCCCGGTCTGCCAGTGGGGGAGTTCATGAAACGGCTGGAGCATGACATCGAGACCACCTCCAACGCATTGCTGGTCGAGGCTGGGTTCACAAAGGCCCGGCCATGACCGCAATCACCGATCTTGGGGCATTGCACGCGATGTATGGCAACCCCGGCGCGGCGGCGACCCGCAAAGTAGCTCCGCGCCTGACCGCAACGTACCGCACATGGATCGAACGCGCCCGCTTTTGCATCCTTTCCACAGTCGGGCCAGAAGGCACCGATGGCAGCCCGCGTGGGGATAATGGCCCGGTCGTGACCGTGTTGGATGACAGCACACTCGCCCTGCCCGACTGGCAAGGCAACGAACGCATCGACAGCCTTCGCAATATTGTCCGTGACGGGCGCGTAAGTTTGGTGTTTCTTGTGGCAGGTAGCCACAACGCCATGCGCGTCAACGGCACCGCCATTGTCACCGCCGACCCCGGATTGTGTGCACGGTTCGCGCGCGACGGCAAACAGCCACGCACAGTCATCGTCATTGCGATATCCGAGGTTTATTCCCAATGCGCCCGCGCCCTGATCCGCTCGGCGCTGTGGACGTCGGGCGATCAGTCGGCGGGCCTGCCTACCGTAGGCGACATGCTGCGCGACATTACCAATGGCGATGTGGACGGTACCACCTATGATGAAGCATGGCCTGCGCGCGCAGCACAAACCATGTGGTAGCGACCGAACCAAAGCTGTTTTTGGCCGTTGCCGACCCCAATGCATCAATCATGTCAGCTTTTGCGCAATGATCCCGGCAAGGATCAGCAGTATCCCAACACCCGCACCAGATTGATCGGCTCGCCAAGCAGCATCACCGCCAGAATCGCAGTGCCAAGCGTACCATTCCCCACCCAGACCGCATAGGCGGTGCCCACAGGCAATTCCTTCATCGCCATCGACAACAGCCAGAAACTGGCCAGTCAATCGATAATGGTCAGCCCCCTCGGCATTGCCTGGGTAAAGCAACCAGAATACTTCAAACGATAGCCCAGCCGGTCTCCAGAATCCTAGCCGGCAGCACCAACGCCAATATGATCATGCCGCCAGTCCTTTTGATCCCATCTCAATGAACTTCGACCGGCGATCCTTGATCAGCGCTTCGGGCTTTTTGCCCGACAACTCTTTCAACATCGCCTCAATCCCTTTACCCACCGCTTCAATGGTATCGCGCCGCCCACGTTGCGCACCGCCCGTGGGTTCCTTGATGATGCGGTCAATCACACCCAGCTTTTGCAGATCCTGCGCAGTCAGACGCAACGCCTCGGCGGCTTCGCGCATTTTTTCGGCGTCCTTCCACAGAATGCTGGCGCAACCCTCGGGTGAGATCACCGAATAGACACTGTGCTCCAGCATCGCGACCCGGTTCGCGGTGGCAAATGCCACAGCACCACCCGACCCGCCTTCACCAATTACGACCGAGATCAGCGGCACGCCGATCTCAAGGCACTTTTGCGTGCTGCGCGCAATTGCTTCGGCCTGTCCGCGTTCCTCGGCACCTTTGCCGGGATAGGCGCCGGGCGTATCTACGAGGGTGATCACCGGAAGACGGAACCGGTCGGCCATATCCATGAGTCGAATGGCCTTGCGGTAGCCTTCGGGCCGCGCCATGCCAAAATTCCGCTCGATCCGGGATTTGGTGTCATTGCCCTTTTCATGGCCGATCACCATCACCGGCTGATCATTGAACCGCGCCAGCCCGCCCATTACCGCGTGATCGTCGGCAAAGTTCCGGTCACCTGCAAGCGGGGTGTACTCGCTGAACAACGCCTCAATATAATCTTTGCAATGCGGGCGTTCGGGGTGGCGTGCCACCTGACATTTGCGCCACGGCGTCAGATCCCGGTAGAGATCGCGCAGCATCACCTCGGCCTTCTTGTCCAGCGCCTCGGCTTCCTTGGCAATATCCATCCCCGGATTGCCACGCGCCATCGCGCGCAACTCTTCGGCCTTGCCTTCGATTTCGGCGAGGGGTTTTTCGAACTCAAGATAATTCATCGCGAACTCCAGACAGGGCTGCCGATATATGACCCGCAGGCCCCGATTTTGCAACCAAGCCCGGCAGCTTTCTGCTCGCCTTGATCTTGCCAGATTGAAAAGTCAGCGTCCCCGACATGTTCCGCCGTCCGCCCAAACCCGCCCGGCCCCTGTGGCAAGACACGCTTGCCACCTTTGGCCGGACGGTGCGGCTGCTGGCTGTGCTGACGGTTCTCGGCGTGCCGATCTTGGCGTTGGGTCACTGCAAACTGGTCGTTCCCGCCCAGCAAGCCGCGCGAGACGCTGCCGAGGTCGCACGGCTGGCCAATTGCCAGCGTTATGCGATGGCGCAGGTCAGTTTGGGCAATTACCTTTTGACCGTTCCCGCCAACGGAGCCGCGCGCCTCAGGCTGATTGCGGACATGTCGCCCACCTATATCTCCAACGAAACCGGGCTGCGCGCACAGCCCGCAGCGCCGCATTTCTTTTGCATCCCAGCCGAGTTGGGCCAACCCCCCTTTGCCGCGATGTCTGTGAGTTTCTATTCAAGCAAAAATTCATCGGCAACGCCCGCCCGCCGCGATCTGCGCGTGGTTCATGCGATGCAAGAACAGAACAACATCGGCCAGATGCACTTCTTCACCCATCGCCCCGACTGGGACAGCATGGCAGGTGCGAAAGACCTGGCACGGCCACATCCCTCCCAGCCGGCAGGCCAGATGACCACCGCGCTCGCGACTGACAGACGTGAGCCGCCGTTCAAAGCCTCCGACCGCATGATTGCGCGGACAGCCAATCCCGACGCTGACGGCTTTCGCTATGCCGTAGACTGCATCCGGCCCGAAAGGGTGACTTTTTCGTCCTGCATGCTTTTGATTGAAGACGCGAACACCGGCCTGACCTATCGGCTGATGTATGTGCGTATATCGGACAATGTATTTCATTGGCAGGCAATCGAGCCGGTGCCAGGCGCATTTCTCGAAGCGGCCCGGATGATGCGCCGTGTGTTGAGTGTGTTGAAAGACGCAAAGCTGCATCCCTAGGTCCCGGAAACAGCAGCGCCCCGAACCGCTGGTTCGGGGCGTGCATCCTCCCCAGTTGCCACGCGGGGCCTCCTCTCCCCTGATGCGTGGCGCGGGTATTCTTTTCAAAGCGCCCGTATTTCAGGCACTGTTCACTGACCTTTGACCACTGTGTGACAGCTTGTCAACGATTCCGATGTGACGCAGCGTCAACGGGCGATCATTTCCGCCTGTCGCACTACAACCTCGGCCTGCTTGATGCTGGCAATGTCCACCAGACGGCCCTTGTACACGGTCGCCCCCTCTCCGCGCGCCTTCGCGGCCTCCATCGCGGCCAGAATTTCGCGCGCTTCGGTCACTGCCGCCTCGGATGGGGTGAACACTTCATTGGCCAGCGCCACCTGCTTGGGGTGGATCGCCCATTTGCCCACCATCCCCAGCGTGGCCGACCGCCACGCCTGAGCGCGAAAGCCCTCGTCGTCAGAGAAGTCGCCAAACGGCCCGTCTACTGGCAGAATGCCATGCGTGCGGCAGGCCGCCACAATCGCCGCCTGCGCCCAATGCCATGGGTCCGACCAGTGCTTAACCCCTTCGCGCAGCATGTAATAGTTTTCCTGCGTGCCACCAATGCCAGTGGTCTGCATCCCCATGCTGGCCGCAAAATCCGCCGCCCCAAGGCTCATCGCCTGCAAGCGCGGGGAAGACGCCGCGATCTCTTCAACATGCGCAATCCCGGCGGCACTTTCGATGATCACCTCAAAGCTGATCGGCTTTGTGCGCCCCTTGGCGCGTTCAATTGCTGTTACCAGCGCATCAACCGCGTAAACATCCGCCGCGCAGCCAACCTTGGGAATCATGATCTGGTCCAACCGATCGCCGGCCTGTTCCAAAAGGTCCACCACATCGCGATACCAGAATGGCGTGTCGAGGCCATTGATCCGCACCGACAGGGTTTTCGTGCCCCAGTCCACGGTGTTGATCGCCGCAATGATATTGGCCCGCGCAGCATCCTTGTCACTGGGGGCGACCGAATCCTCCAGATCGAGGTTGATCACATCCGCCGCACTCGCCGCCATCTTCTCGAACAAGGCCGGGCGCGAACCGGGGCCGAACAACTGGCAGCGGTTTGGACGTGCGGGCGGAGTGGGCTGGATGCGAAAGCTCATCAGGGGCCTCAGGTAAGTTAATTTCATGACTCTGCACCGCAGCGATAGATTATTGCGCTCGCGCTCGCAATCCCTTGTTTGCAGATGCAGCATTCGGCACGCTTTGTCCCATGCCACTTTGCTGCTCTTGACAGTCCCCCGGATGCGGGCGCCATTTCGCGCCAGCCACGCAACAGGAATGCACGCCATGTCCACCGCCACCGCTACACATGCACCGGTCAATCAGAAGCTGCGCATCGCCGCCTTGCGCATTGCCTTTCTGGGCACCCTGCCGCTGATACTCTTTTCCAAATCTGTCTGGATGGATCAGCACTGGATTTTTGAACTGATGGAGGTCACCGGTATCGCCTTGATCATCCTGGCCGTGCTGGGCCGGTTCTGGGCAGTGCTGTATATTGGCGCACGCAAGAACGCGATGGTGATGCAGGATGGCCCCTATTCAATGATGCGCCACCCTTTGTATCTGTTTTCCACCATCGGCGTGGCGGGCTTTGGCATGATGCTGGGGTCAATCGTGCTGACTGTGGCCATGACCGCCCTGTTCTTCACCATCCTGTCGATCACCGCATCCAAGGAAGAGGCGTTTTTGCGGGCCGAATTCGGCCCCGCCTATGATGCCTATGCCGCCCGCGTGCCCCGGATCATTCCGCAACCCTCACTGTTCCGAACCGAGGGCGAAGTGACCTTCAATGTTCGCACCCTGAGGGTTAACCTACAGGATGCGTTGGTGTTTCTGGCATTGATCCCACTGGCAGAAGCATCTGAGATGCTGAAAGATTACGGGCTGATCCCGACATTTCCGTTGTTCTGAATGATCACCGTCACCGCCGACAGCTTCCCCCTTGCCCGCACCTTCACCATCTCACGCGGGTACAAAACCACCGCACAGGTGGTCACCGCCACGATCACCCGCAACGGACACCAAGGGCGCGGTGAGGCTGTGCCCTATGCCCGCTACGGTGAAACCGTCACGGACGTCATGGCCCAGATTGCCGCCGCCGCCCCGTGGGTCACGCGGCAGACCCTTGCCCGCGACATGCAACCCGGTGCCGCCCGCAACGCGCTTGACTGCGCGCTGTGGGATCTGGAGGCAAAGGCCAAGGGCGTCAGGGTGTGGGATCTGCTCAGCCTTCCCGCCCCGGGCCCGGTAATCACCGCCTTTACCCTGTCGCTCGACACGCCTGCCGCCATGCGAGCACAAGCTGTCCAAAACGCCCACAGACCCGTGCTGAAAATCAAACTCGGCACGCCTGATGACATGCCAAGGCTCGAGGCTGTCCGTAAAGGTGCGCCAAAATCCACCCTGATCATCGACGCCAATGAAGGCTGGACGCCCGAGGTCTACGCCGACCTTGCCCCCCGCTTGGTCGCCATGGGCGTGGCGCTGGTCGAACAACCTCTGCCCGCCGGGGCAGATGCCATGCTGGCCGAAATGGCCCGCCCCCTGCCGGTCTGCGCTGACGAATCCTGCCATGACCGCGCCAGCCTGCCCGCACTGATCGGCAAGTATGACGTGGTGAACATCAAACTCGACAAATCGGGCGGCTTTACCGAAGCGCTCGCGTTGAAAGCCCAAGCTCAGCAGATGGGCTTTGGCATCATGGTTGGCTGCATGGTCGGCAGTAGCCTTGCGATGGCCCCCGCCACCCTCCTTGCACAAGGTGTGGCCTTCACAGACCTTGACGGACCGCTTTTGCTGGCCCAAGACCGCGATAACCCGCTGTTGTTCAATGAGCACGGCATTCACCCGCCAAATCCGGCCCTATGGGGATAACACCATGACCCGCACCGTTTATGTCAACGGCCACTACCTGCCAGAACACGAAGCCACCGTTTCGATCTTTGACCGGGGCTTTCTGATGGCCGATGGCGTTTATGAGGTCACGTCGGTGCTGGATGGCAAGTTGATCGACTTTGACGGCCATATCAAACGCCTGCACCGCAGCCTTGGTGAACTGGATATGGCCGCGCCCTGTTCAGATGAAGACCTGATCACCATGCACCGCGAACTGGTGGCATTGAACAACATCGATCAGGGGATGATCTATCTGCAAGTCACGCGCGGCAACCCCGGCGACCGCAGCTTTGTGTTCCCGCCCGCTGATCTGCCACCGACCATCGTGGCCTTCACCCAAGATATCCCGAACCTTGCCGACGCACCCGCCGCCAAAACCGGCTTCAAGGTCATCTCGATCCCCGATCTGCGGTGGGACCGGCGCGATATCAAGACGGTGCAACTTCTGTATCCGTCCATGGGCAAGATGATGGCGAAAAAAGCCGGGGTCGATGACAGCTGGTTTGTCGAAGACGGTGCCGTGACCGAAGGCACCTCAAACAACGCCTATATCGTCAAGGGCAACCGCATCATCACCCGTCAGCTCTCCACCGACATCCTGCACGGCATCACCCGTGTGGCCGTGTTGCGCTTTGCCGCCGAGGCGCAGTTCGAGGTGGAAGAACGCCCCTTCACGATTGAGGAAGCACAAGGCGCGGATGAGGCGTTTTCGACCGCCGCATCCATATTTGTCATGCCAGTGGTGGAAATCGACGGCAAACCCGTCGGCACCGGCAAACCCGGCCCCGTCGCCACCCGCTTGCGCGAGCTGTATCTGGACGAAATGCGCAAAGCCGCCGTGTAACCGGCAGCCCCCACAACGGATGAAAAAAGGCGGGCCTTGGCCCGCCTTTTTGCTCAGGTTGGAAATATCACGATATCTCCGGTCGGAATGGCCGAGGGCGCAACCCCCGCCAGAAACACCACATCATCCGACCCAAAACGGATCATCGTGCCACCATCCACCGCGAACAGTTCGGGCGAAGAATCCGCAGGTGTTCCCAAAAGGGCAATCTCGATCCTGTCGACGCCGGGGGTGAAATCCGTGATCCGGACCGCGACATTATCCCATGGAAGGATCACCTCACCGCCCTCGCTGACGGTGTCATAGTAATCAACGACAAAGGTATCAGCCCCAGCGCCGCCTGTGCCGATATCGCCATCCCTCAGGAACAACCGGTCGTTGCCGTTGCCACCATAAAGTGAATCCGGCCCGCTGACGTCAAATCGTACGCCGTCCGATATGAAGGATCCCTCATCACCGCTCAGCACATCATCGCCATCGCCGCCAAACAACTGGTCAGCGCTGCCACCGGACAACAAGGTGTCGTTGCCATTGCCGCCGTAGACAGTCACGCTGCCATGCGCGGCCACCGAGGCCGCCGTGACAAAGCCATCATAGCTGTCGTTGCCATCGCCCATGAACGCGACCACATTTGCGCCCATGCCGCGCACCTCCAGCCTGTCGTCGCCCGCGTTGCCGACAATCGTGTCGGACCCGATGTGCAAGCCCATCTCAAGCAACTCAGGATCACGCTCGCCATTGGTGCCAAGGATGAACAGATCATCCCCCGGCCCGCCGTCCAGCAGGTCATCACCAAGCCCGCCGTTCAGCGTGTCATTGCCAAGCCCGCCGTAAACCTGATCGTTGCCGCCACCCGAGAAGATATAATCGTTGTCGCCCCCACCGAACAGCGTGTCAGCGCCGCCGCCTGTGACCAACACGTCATCGCCAGACCCACCGTCAGCCGAAATCACGATATCGGTTGCGGCCCCAATCAAGGTGTCGCTGCCATTGCCCAGATTGGCAAAGCCAATGCCCGAAGTGCCCTCGAAAGACACTAGGTCGTTGCCGTTGCCACCAAAGACCGTATCGGCGCCAGACACCGACGCGATGGTATCGGCCCCATCGCCACCTTCCAGCCGGTTGCTACCCTCGCCTCCGAACAGGGCATCATCGCCAAAGCCACCTAAAAGCGTGTCATTGCCCGCGCCACCCCAAAGGCTGTCTGAACCCAAGCCACCGTCCAGTCGGTCATCGCCTGCGCCGCCAAACAGGCTGTCAGAACCGCCACCGCCTAGCAGCGTGTCATTGCCGCCATCGCCAAACAATGAGTCATCGCCATCGCCACCCGACAAAGCATCGGCACCCGCTCCACCGCGCGCCAGATCGTCGCCGCCACCGCCAAAAATGCGGTCCAGCCCGTCGCCGCCCAGCAGCGTATCTGCTCCGGCCCCACCCAAAAGCAGGTCATCGCCCGCCCCGCCATCAAGCAAATCCGCGCCGCCATTGCCAAAAAGACTGTCATCGCCTTCAGACCCACGCAGCGTATCACTGCCGCGCAATCCGCTAAGAAGATCATCGCCGCCAAGACCGTCAATCATATCGGCCCGGTTGGTGCCCGAAATCGTGTCATCACCTTCGGTCGCGTCATCTGCCGGATCGGGAGCATCGCCCCCGCCCGAGCCGCCTCCCCCGATCAGAAGACCCGCAAGCAACAAAACAGGAAAAAGCAAAAGCAATTCCATAACAGCACACCCCTTAAGAACACTCGAAAGACTCTATTTCTCTCGGATGGGATGGCAAAATCTTATTCCTGTCAAACCTTTGCCCTATTGTTGCCGAAATCGACAAAACTTACCGCTCGGCATGCAAGAATTGAACGACCAATTCGAGAACAGAAACAATTCTGCTCACCCCTCGGTTGAGAATCCGACATTCTTCGCGAATGCTACGGAAAATGCAGCTTGTTTTGCCGCATCTGCCTCTGTCTGATTCGCGGCAACCCATTGGTCATAAGGCATTCCATAGACAATCTCGCGCGCGGTGGCCTTGTCCATTTCGATACCTCGCGCGTTCGCCGCTTCCTGATACCAACGGCTCAGGCAGTTACGGCAAAACCCGGCCATATTCATCAGGTCGATGTTCTGCACATCGGGCCGCTTTTCCAGCAAATGGTGCATCAGCGCGCGAAAGGCAGCAGCTTCCAGTTCGATACGTGTGGTGTCGTCCATGCTATGCGTCTCCTCTTGAAAGACAGTGCCGCAGACATCGGGCACTGTCACCCCGCCCTCACCACCTGGTTCAGCGCCGCAGACAGAATAGGGGCCAATCTCTGCGCCCATTCTGTCTGGTCCGCCTCAGTGGCGATCAGATCATTGCGCAATTCGATCAGCGTGTTGTGTCGCCCCGACTGCAAGGCATGCCGGTCGATCGCATCGCCCGGCAGATGCCCGGAATATGGCTCGTTGTCGCCCACGCACCACTCAGGCACCGCCTGCAACCCAGAAATCACCGCCAGCGACAGCCGCTCATCTTCAGGGCTATGCAACACGCCGATATGCCAGGGCCGGGGCGCACGCCCCTTGAGGCACGGCGTAAAAGAATGGATCGCCAGAATGGCCCGCCCCTCGGCAATCTGCGCATAGGCATCGTGATAGGGTCGGTAGAGTCTGTGCAACCGCTCCTCTGCCTCTGCCGCACCAACATGGCGATTGGCGGGAATGATGGTGCCATCATACAGCTTCATCACCAGCGTCGGGTCATCCTCGCCACGGTTCGGGTCGATCACCAACCGGCTGAAGTCTGAGCAGATTACCGGACTGTCCAGCGCCGCACCAAGCGCAATCGCTAGGCCCCGCGCGCCCACGTCGTAGGCAATATGCCGCGCCATATCCTCGGCGGCGATCCCCAGCGTGCCACCCAACCAGTCCGGCACCCGGTTTGTCGCGTGATCACAGGTCACCAGCCAAGGCCCGGAACGTCCCGCACCAAGGACTTCAAAGGCCTCATGCCTGATTTCCGGGCGAATTACTGTCATGCTTTCTTTACCCCGCCATGCTTTTAACCGTTTAAGCCCTATGAGCTGAAAGCGCCAGTTGCCCCGCGCGCCCGATTGCTCTATTCCCACCCGTGGCCCACCACGAAGTGATAACTGAAGAAGGAACAAGGCATGAGACGCCTTCGGAACGTTAAGATCGTGGCCACTTTGGGCCCGGCCTCTAATGACTATGAAATGATCCGCGCATTGTTTGAGGCAGGGGCAGATGTGTTCCGCCTGAACATGAGCCATGGCACGCATGACGATATCCGTGCGCGCCATGCCATCATCCGGCAGGTCGAATCCGACACCGGACGGCCCATCGCCATTCTGGCTGATCTTCAGGGGCCAAAGCTGCGGGTCGGCACATTTACAGCCGACTCTTATGATCTGGCCGATGGCGACAAATTCCGCCTCGATCTGGACGCCACGCCCGGTGACGCCACCCGCGTGCAGCTTCCGCACCCCGAGATTTTTGCGGCCCTTGAACCAGGGGCATCGCTTCTGGTCAATGACGGCAAGATCCGTTTGGTCGTGGATGAATGCGGCAAGGATTTCGCCAATTGCACCGTCACCGTCGGTGGCGCGATTTCCAACCGCAAGGGCGTGAACGTGCCCGACGTGGTTCTGCCGCTGGCAGCGCTGTCGCAAAAAGACCTCAAGGATCTGGAATTCGCTTGTGAACTGGGCGTCGACTGGCTGGCCCTGTCTTTCGTCCAGCGTGCAGAAGACGTGATCGAGGCAAAGGCGCTGGCCCGTGGCCGTGCCGCGGTGCTGTCGAAAATCGAAAAGCCCGCAGCCGTCAAAGCCTACGACGAAATCCTCGCCGTGTCCGATGGTATCATGGTTGCCCGTGGCGATCTTGGTGTTGAACTACCGGTCTATTCGGTGCCACCGATCCAGAAACGTCTGGTCCGCAAGGCCCGCGCCGCCGCCAAACCGGTGATCGTCGCGACGCAGATGCTGGAATCGATGATCGAATCCCCGATGCCCACCCGTGCCGAGGTATCTGATGTCGCCACCGCCATCTATGAGGGTGCCGATGCCGTAATGCTGTCGGCCGAATCTGCTGCCGGGAAGTTCCCGATTGAAGCTGTTGCCACCATGAACAACGTAGCGATCTCGGTCGAAAGCGACCCGACATATCGTCAGGTGATTGAGGCCAGCCGCAGCGTCAGCCGATCTACCGTGGCAGATGGCATTGTGTCAGCTGCACGCGAAATCGCGGAATCGACCGATATCAAGGCAATTGCTGTGTTCTCGCAGTCTGGCACCACAGTCAGCCTTGTCGCACGTGAACGCCCCCGCGTTCCGATCATCGCCTTGACCCCGCTGATGAATACCGCGCGTCGGTTGTGCCTGACCTGGGGCACGCATTGCGTGATCACAGAAGAACAGGACCGCTTCAAAGGCGCTGTTATTTCGGCTGTCCGCGCCGCGCGCCAACACGGGTTTGCGACCGAAACGGATCAGATCGTTCTGACCGCAGGCGTGCCGTTCAACGTACAGGGCACAACCAACATCCTGCGGGTCGCTCCGTGTGATGAACGGTTGATTTACAAGGCCGATCCTGAATAATCGCGCTCTAATGTATCTTAGAGGGTTGGCGATGGATTCAGATCTGATGTTCGTCATAGGGGCCACGCTTCTGGTCCTGTGCATCCCCTCGATATTTGCAGCTTTCGCTGACAGCCGCCCACCTCGGGCGGCTGCCATCATTTTGCTGATTGGCGGCACACTTGTTGCCATCGCTCTCAGCCAAAAGCCCGGCGGCATCGCACTGTCGCAAATCCCCGATATCTTCTTTCGCGTCATTGGCCGCTTCGTGAACTGACTCTTTTGCCTTGCGCCCAAGGCAGCGCCCCCCTATAGGAGCCGTTCTGGAAAGCCTGCGGGGCCGGCCAACTTAGGCATGCCGAGTCGCGCATATGACGATTGGAGATCGAAATGCCCAAGATGAAGACCAAATCCGCTGCGAAGAAGCGCTTCAGCTTCACCGCGTCCGGTCGGGCCAAAGCTGGCGTTGCCGGCAAGCGTCACGGCATGATCAAGCGTACGACCAAGTTCATTCGCGATGCTTCTGGCACGATGTTGCTGTCCGCTGCGGACACCAAAATCGTCAAGAAGTACATGCCCTACGACCGCTAAGGAGAGACACCCATGTCCCGCGTTAAATCTGGTGTCGTCACCCACGCACGCCACCGCAAGGTCATCAAGAAAGCCGCCGGTTATTACGCCGCCCGCTCGACCAACTTCCGCACCGCTACGCAGGCCGTCGACAAGGCCCAGCAGTATGCGACCCGTGACCGTAAGGTTCGCAAGCGCCAGTTCCGCGCCCTGTGGATCCAGCGGATCAACGCTGCCGTGCGTCTGTTCGATATGGAAATGACCTATTCGCGCCTGATCAACGGCCTGTCGCTGGCTGGCATCGAAGTGGACCGCAAGGTTCTCGCCGATCTGGCCGTGCATGAGCCAGAGGCGTTCAACGCCATTGCCGCGCAGGCGAAATCTGCTCTGGCCTGATCAGCGTTAAAACTTTTGAAAAGCCCTGCCATTTGGCGGGGCTTTTTGTTTTGGGTGCGAACGCATGGCATCAACGCTGATCTGGCAAGTTTGACTCAAGTTGCTGATTGACCGGGCGGCAGACCGCAGCCGCAAAGCCCTCCCCTTGCCCAACAGCCCGCTTCCCAAAGCGCCGGTTTTCCTGTAATGCCCCAAAATCTGCGACGTGAGGCCCGCCCCCGGCCGCATGCAAAGGATTGGGGGGCGGCGGCAATGGGGCCGCCATGCAAAGGGAAGACACGGCAGGGGCCGTGGGTGCTTCCATATAGGGAACGATAGATGTTCAACGTGACTCGTAAATCCATCCAGTGGGGCGAAGAAACCCTGACACTGGAATCCGGCAAGGTTGCCCGTCAGGCCGACGGCTCGGTGATCGCCACTTTGGGCGATACCAGCGTCATGGCCAACGTGACCTTTGCCAAGCAGGCAAAGCCGGGACAAGACTTTTTCCCGCTGACCGTGCACTATCAGGAAAAATACTACGCCGCTGGCAAGATCCCCGGCGGCTTTTTCAAGCGTGAAGCGCGGCCTTCCGAAAAGGAAACGCTGACCTCGCGCCTGATTGACCGTCCGTGCCGGCCGCTGTTCGTCGAAGGCTTCAAGCATGAAGTTCTGGTGATGTGCACGGTGCTTAGCCACGATCTGGTCAACGAACCCGATGTTGTAGCGATGATCGCCGCCTCGGCCGCGCTGACGATTTCTGGCGTGCCGTTCATGGGCCCGATCGCTGCCGCCCGCGTTGGTTTCACCAATGGCGGCTATGTGCTGAACCCTGATGTCGAAGACATGCAGAACCTGCGCAACAATCCCGACCAGCGCCTTGATCTGGTCATCGCCGGCACCAAAGAAGCCGTGATGATGGTGGAATCGGAAGCCTATGAGCTGACCGAAGAGGAAATGCTGGGCGCGGTAAAGTTCGGCCATGACGCGATGCAGCCGGTGATCGACATGATCCTCGACTTCGCCGAAGATTGCGCCAAAGAGCCATTCAATTTCTCGCCACCAGACTATTCCGACCTGTATGCGCGCGTGAAAGCAGCTGGCGAAACCCAGATGCGCGCCGCCTTTGCGATCCGCGACAAGCAAGAGCGCACGACCGCGATTTCTGATGCGGTTGCGGCGATCAAGGGCGCATTGAACGAAGAAGACCTTGCCAATAGCAACCTTGGCTCGGCGATCAAGAAGCTGGAATCGTCGATCCTGCGTGGCGATGTTGTCAAGAACGGCACCCGTATTGATGGCCGCGACACAAAAACTGTCCGCGCGATCAACTGCGAAACCGGCATCCTGCCGCGCACGCATGGCTCTGCGCTGTTCACCCGTGGCGAAACCCAAGGTCTGGTCGTGACCACCCTTGGCACCGGCGAAGATGAGCAGATCATCGACGCTCTGCACGGCAACAGCCGCTCTAACTTCCTGCTGCACTATAACTTCCCCCCCTATTCGGTGGGCGAAGTGGGTCGTGTGGGGTCGCCCGGCCGTCGTGAGATTGGCCATGGTAAGCTGGCATGGCGCGCGTTGCAGGCGGTTCTGCCTGCGGCAACCGACTTCCCCTACACCATCCGGCTTGTGTCCGAGATCACCGAATCCAACGGCTCGTCGTCGATGGCATCGGTCTGCGGCGGATCGCTTGCGATGATGGATGCGGGCGTTCCTCTGAAAGCACCGGTGGCTGGCGTTGCCATGGGTCTGATCCTGGAAGAAGACGGCTCTTACGCTGTGTTGACCGACATCCTTGGCGATGAAGATCACCTTGGCGACATGGACTTCAAGGTGGCTGGCACTGCGAACGGCATCACCAGCCTGCAAATGGACATCAAGATTGCCGGGATCACCCCAGCGATCATGGAGCAGGCGCTTGCGCAGGCAAAAGATGGCCGGATGCACATCCTGGGTGAAATGGCCAAGGCGCTGACCTCGGCTCAGGCGTTCAGCCAGTATGCCCCGAAGATCGAGACGATGCAGATTCCAACCGACAAGATCCGTGAAGTGATCGGGTCTGGCGGCAAGGTCATCCGCGAGATCGTGGAAACGTCGGGTGCCAAGGTCGATATCAACGACGACGGTATCATCAAGATCGCCTCCAGCGATGCCGCCGCCATCAAGCGCGCGTATGACATGATCTATTCGATCGTGGCAGAGCCGGAAGAAGGCCGCGTTTATACCGGTAAGGTTGTCAAACTGGTCGATTTTGGCGCGTTTGTGAACTTTTTCGGCAAGCGTGATGGTCTGGTGCATGTGTCCCAGATCGCCAACAAGCGCCTGACCCACCCGAACGAGATCCTGAAAGAAGGCCAGGAAGTGAAGGTCAAACTTCTGGGCTTTGATGATCGTGGCAAGGTGCGCCTTGGCATGAAGATGGTCGATCAGGAAACCGGCGAAGAAGTCGTAGAGAAAAAAGAAGAGTCGTCCGAAGCCTGATTGGCTCGGTCTGACCTCTGGAAAAGCCCCGGCAAACGCCGGGGCTTTTTTGCCTTTTGGGCCTTCATCCGCGGTCAACCGGCTACACATGCGCGTGATTATGGCCACAGTGGCTTCCCTCGAATCATATCTGTGGCAAACGTAGGGAAACGCTAACTTGGGATGATCCGCATGACGCCTGACCTAACCCGCCGCCTGTTTCTATCTTCTTCGGCCGCACTTCTGGCCAGCCCGGCGCTTTCTCAGACCAAGCCCAACCTGAAAACCTATGTGGTGCCACCCGAACATCAGCCGGTGATCGTCCGACTGCGTGATACGTTTGAACCGGGTATACTGCTTGTCGATCCGAATACGTTTTCGTTGTATTGGCTGATCGAACCCCGCCGCGCAGTGCGGTTTGTTGTCGGTGTGGGCCGTGGCAATTTGTATGAGCCCGGCAGTTTCACAGTCGGGGCCAAGAAGGAGTGGCCAAGCTGGACCCCAACCAAAGAGATGATCGCCCGAAATCCCGGCGCCTATGCGAAATACGCCGATGGCATGCCAGGTGGTCCGGGTAACCCGCTGGGCGCACGGGCGCTGTATCTGTTTGACGAGCGCCGCGGTGATACGTTTCTGCGCATCCATGGCACCCCCGAACCGTGGACAATCGCTTCGGCGGTGTCGAATGGTTGCGTACGTCTGCCCAATGAACATATACAGCAGCTGTACGACATGGTGCCAATCGGGGCAAAAGTTGTGCTTTACCCCAAAAGAGCCGCCGCCTGATGTGAAAGATTGGCAATATCAAGCGCCAGTCTTTGGCCGTTTGCACACTCAAGCGCTGCGGGTCGTAAACCAATGGTTCAGCCGCCACATGCCCCATGCCAGCGGGATCGTGGCAAAACCACCAATCACATAGGCCAGCGGTTCATCAGCAAAGCTTTCAAACATCTGGGTATAGGCGTGGATCGCGGCAAAGGTGACGCCCGCGTTGAACAGGGCGCGGCGGTTGCTATGCGCCGCCCAAGCCACGATAACAATCAAGGCCAAGGCCCAGAGGATCGAATAGACGGCGGGAGAGATTTCCAGCGCGGTCGCCATAAAAGCGTCTTGTTGCGCGGCATAGGCGTCATAGGATAAGTCGCTGTGCCATGATTGGCCAGGCCCCCAAAGTGTCTGCCCCACGACATCGCCCCAGAGCGACCCGACCAAAGCGCAAAGGTTCGCAACGATGAAGGCCATGGTCGCAAGGATGCGGGTGTGTCGCGCCGTGCGCTCTGCAACGGTGCTGCCGATCCAGACCATCGCCACGAGCAACATCGAAAGCTGAAGAATACTCAGCGTGGGTTCCGGTGACATGAAGACATAAACGGCGCGGAAATACACTGTTCCCGTGTCCAGCATCTGCGCAAACGGGATCAGCGCAAACGCCGTGACAAGGCGCACATCTGTTAGCCAACCGGCAAACGCGAGGATGACAGCGGCATATCCATAGACAAGAACCATCCACCACCCACCGATTGGCATTTGCTCTACCAAGATCCCGACGCCACCAAGGTGCAAGGCCACTCCCATCAGAAGGATGGCCCCCTGAACAAAGCGCGTGGTCAGTCCTCCCATCATGAGGGCTCGACCAGCAATTGCGGCCACCAGCGCCCCGCCGGGAATCATGACGGCCGCCGCGATGTCATGGTATTTGCCCACCAGTTCAAGGCCCGCGCCCCCAATCAGCATCCCGGCCCCGATCAGGGCGGCCGCGTTGCCGAACATTCGATAGACATCCCCACCCTTTGCAAGGATGACCAGCCCCGCCGCCAAAAGGCCCGTACCAAGCAGGGCTACGGCGGGCGCACTGGCCAGCCAGAAGATCGTTCCAAACGTGGCCGCCAGAATACCGGCGCAAAGCAGGGTGTTGATCGCCATTCCAGCCATCGCCTCTCGGGCGCGGGCTTCGATGATGCGGGCTTGGTCTGTCGTAATGATCCCATCGAGGGAAAGCTGTCGCGTGTCGGCGATGGTGTGCATCTGCATCTCCATGAACATTGTTCATCCCCTTATCGCAAGCTTGAACGATGTTCAAGTATTTCGGCTTGAGACGGCGCGTCACGTGGTATAAATATGTTATACTATTACATAAAAGGATCAATTATGCGCGCCCGTCTTCCCGTCACCGTCTTGTCCGGCTTTTTGGGTGCCGGAAAGACCACCTTGCTGAACCATGTGCTGAACAACCGCGACGGTCGCCGCGTGGCAGTCATCGTCAATGACATGAGCGAGGTGAACATCGACGCCGATCTGATCCGAGATGGGGCGGATCTGTCGCGCACCGAAGAAAAGCTGGTGGAAATGACCAATGGGTGCATCTGTTGCACCTTGCGCGACGATCTTTTGATCGAAGTGCGCAGGCTGGCGGCCGAGGGGCGCTTTGACTATCTGCTAATCGAGTCTACCGGCATTGCCGAACCCCTGCCGGTCGCGGCCACGTTCGACTTTCGCGATGAGGCCGGCGACAGCCTGTCCGACGTGGCGGAACTGGATACGATGGTAACGGTGGTCGATGCTATCAACCTGCTGCGCGACTTTTCCAGCCATGATTTTCTTGCCGACCGGGGCGAGGTCATGGGCGAGGAGGATACACGCACGCTGGTCAACCTGCTGACCGACCAGATCGAATTTGCCAATGTGATCATCCTGAACAAATGCAGCGATGCAGGTTCCGAGCGGGTGGATGCCGCACGCAAAATCATTCGCGCCCTGAATCCCGATGCACGCCTGATTGAAGCCAACCACAGCCGCGTGGATGCAGATGCGATCTTTGGCACCGGCCTGTTCGATTTTGACCGTGCGCAGGAACATCCGCTTTGGGCGAAAGAGCTGTATGGCTTTGAGCATCACACTCCAGAGACCGAGGAATATGGCATCAGCTCGTTCGTCTACCGCGCTCGCCGTCCGTTTGACCCGGCGCGCGTTCATGCGGTTCTGAACGGTGACCTGCCGGGGGTGATCCGGGCCAAGGGTCATTTCTGGTTGGCCACACGCCCCAATTGGGTTGCCGAGTTCTCGCTGGCCGGAGCGGTGTCTTCGGTGTCTCCTCTGGGCGGTTGGTGGGCCTCGGTCCCGCAGGAGCGGTGGCCAACCCACCCGGATGCGCTGGCCGAAGTGGCGCGCCACTGGCAAGAGCCATGGGGCGACCGGCGCCAAGAGATCGTGTTCATCGGTGCGGGCCTGGATCAGGCGGCACTGACAGCTGCACTGGATGCGGCACTGGTCGAGGCCACGGATTACGCCCCTCATCTGTGGGAAGGCCTTGCCGATCCGTTCCCGACATGGCGGCGGCAGCAGGCGGCATGATGCGCAACCTGACATCTCCTCGCGCCCGTTGGCGATCGGGCAACGCCATGGCCGATCATGATGGCCTGCCCGCTCCGGTGCGGGAATGGGCTGCGCAAGCTGCTTTGCCCTGGAGCGCGACATCGTTGCGCAAGCTTTGGACCCGCGCACTGAACGAGACCAAATGCGCGCAGACGGCGCTTGCACGGTTATCACAGGCCGAACGCGCGACCCTGCGGCGCGAGGCTGCAAAGGTATGGGGCGACGACTACCCGCAATAGCAAAAGGCCCCGGACATTATCCGGGGCCTTCTTTTCTGCTGCCTGACCTCAGACCGGCCGTTTGGCAAAGCGCAAATACGGCAGCTTGATATCTAGCGCGCCAAATTTCTCTTTGGCCTGATCGTCGTTCAGCGACAGGGCCACGATCACATCTTGACCTGGAACCCAGTTGGCTGGGGTCGCAATCGGCACGCCATCGGTGGCCTGCACCGCATCCAGTGCGCGCAGGATCTCGGCAAAGTTGCGCCCGACCGACATCGGATAGGTCATGGTCAACCGCACTTTCTTGTCCGGCCCCACGATATAGACCGTGCGCACCGTTGCCGTATTCGCCGGAGTCCGGCCTTCGGTCGGCAGGTAAAATTCGGCGGGCAGCATGTCATAGGCCTTTGCAACCGTCAGGCTGGTATCGTCGATGATCGGGAAATCTGCGGGCGCGCCCGAAACCGCCTCGATGTCACGCTTCCATTTCCCATGATCCTCGACCGAATCGACTGACACGCCGATAACCTTGGTTTTGCGTTTGGCAAACTCGCCCGCCAACTGGGCAACAGCACCGAATTCAGTGGTGCAAACCGGGGTAAAGTCGCGCGGATGGCTGAAGATAATGGCGTAGCTGTCGCCCACCCAGTCGTGGAAGCTGATTTTTCCTGCCGTCGAGTCGGCGGTGAAATCGGGGGCAATATCATTGATACGGATCGACATGAAAAACTCCTTCGTTTCTGGCCCCTTACCTATGCGGTTCAGAACGTCTTTTCATCCCCCTTGCGGAATGACAGGGAAAACAAGGACAAAAGACGCCGGATTACTCTGTCGGAGGAACGTTCAGCCCTGCAATCCGATTGCGCGCGAAACGGCGCATCGGTCAATCTGACGAAACGAATGGTCAGAACGCGTCATAGCAACCACGCGACAGGTCGCTATGCAGCTTGCAGTATGCGCCCCATCGGTTCACCATATGATCAAATTTCAGACGGGAGAAAAGCAATGCTGACGAAGCGTGATTTCTACATCAATGGTCAATGGGTCGCCCCGGCGGCTTCCCGCGACTATCAGGTGATCAACCCCTCAAACGAAGAACCTTGCGCTGTGATCTCGCTGGGCGATCAGGCTGACACCGATGCCGCCGTTGCCGCCGCCAAGGCTGCCTTTCCGGGTTGGGCTGCGACGCCTCCGAAAGAGCGCGCCCGTCTGGTGGCTGCGATCCTTGACCAATACAACGCCCGCCTGCAAGAGTTTGCCGAGGCGATTTCGGTGGAAATGGGGGCGCCCATTGATTTCTCGTTGTCCGATCAGGCCCCTTGTCTGCCATGGCACACCAAGAACTTCCTCAAGGCGTTTGAGAAAATCGAATGGGTCCGCCCGCTTGGCCCCGAGGCCCCCAACTCTGCCGTGATCATGGAGCCGATTGGCGTCGTTGGGTTGATCACGCCATGGAACTGGCCGGTCAACCAGATTGCGCTTAAGGCCATTCCCGCCATGCTGGCAGGGTGCACCTGCGTACTGAAGCCGTCGGAAGAAAGCCCGTTGAACGCGATGTTGTTTGCGGAATTCTGCCACGATGCCGGAATCCCCGCAGGCGTATTCAACCTTGTGAACGGCGATGGCGCCGGCGTGGGCAGCCAGCTTTCGACCCATCCCGATGTTGAGATGATCTCTTTCACCGGATCAACCCGCGCAGGTAAGGCGATTTCCAAAGCCGCTGCCGAGACGCTGAAGCGGGTGACGCTGGAACTGGGCGGCAAAGGGGCCAACCTTTTGTTTGCTGATGCTGACGACAAAGCGGTCGAACGCTCTGTGCTGCACATGATGGAAAACACCGGTCAAAGCTGCAACGCGCCATCGCGGCTTCTGGTCGAGCGCAGCGTCTATGACAAGACCGTTGCGCGCGCAGCAGAAGTGGCCAACAGCATAAAGGTCGGCCCCGCGCAGGAGGCTGGGCCCCATATCGGCCCGGTGGTAAACAAACGCCAATGGGAACAGATTCAGGGTTATATCCAGAAGGGCATCGACGAAGGTGCTCGTCTGGTGGCGGGAGGCCCCGGCCTGCCCGAAGGATTCAACCGTGGTTTCTACGTCAAACCGACGATCTTTGCCGATGTGAAGCCCGGCATGACGATCGAGCGCGAGGAAATCTTTGGCCCGGTTCTGGCGATCATACCCTTTGAAACCGAAGAAGAAGCCGTCAAGATTGCAAATGACACGCCTTATGGCCTGACCAATTATGTCCAGTCGGGCGATCCGACCCGCGCGAACCGCCTTAGCCACGTGCTGAAATCCGGCATGGTCGAGATGAACGGCAAGTCGCGTGGTGCAGGTTCGTTCTTTGGCGGCGTCAAGCAATCGGGCCGCGCGCGTGAGGGTGGGATCTGGGGCCTAGAAGAGTTCCTCGAGCCCAAAGGCGTGTCGGGCTACGACTTCACCTTGAAAACAGCAGCAGAGTAAGCGTCCGCAACCCAGCGCAGCCTGTCTTTTGAAAGGGCGCGTCGATCAGCCATCGACGCGCCCTTTCCCTTTGCCTATCGCCGATAAGGTCTTGGCGTCTTGCATCGACTGCGGCAAGAATAAGCGGGCCTGACTTGTGGGCGAACGTGACGCGAGAGATTTTATTCTGCACACCACTTTCCCCTTGGCGGGCAATGTAATTCATATTTACATTCCCCATATGATTACTGTGACACACTCCAGCGGAGGGCAGACATAATGGCCGATTTCAACGCTCAAATTCAGGAAAGCCAGAAACAGGTGGCCGAAGCACAGGCCAAGATCAGTGCAGTCACCAGCCGGATTGAGATCGCGCGGCAGAAGCTTGAGTCGGGTGAGGCCGCCATCGACATCGAAAACGCCACGCTGGAAGATGTGCATAAGCACACCGATCTGATGACCGCCAATATCGCCGAGCTGATCATGGGGCTTGATGATGTGACAGCGGGCTTTTCCAAAGACTTCGACGAAATGCGGTCGAAAACCGGGATGGAAAGCTTTATCGGCATCTTCAGCAACGCAAAGTCTGAAGCGATGCGGCAGGAGCGGATGCGCACCGCCAGCATTGACGACAAGCTCCAGGATCTGATCGGTAAATCTGATGTGATCGTCAAATTGCTGCAGGGCCAGCTTGATCTGTTGAACGGGCAAAAGGCCAGCGTTGAATCTAACCTGTCGGCCACTTTGGTGGAACGTGAAGACACAGTTGGCGCACTGGAAGCAGTGCGCGTCGAAATTGCGGCGATGGACCCAAGGATCATCGAGCTGGAAAACAAGATCAGCGTCGAACAGGATGCCACAGCCCGCACCCGACTGGAAACCGAACTGGCCGAGGTGAACACCCGTTTCAACGCGCTGGTGCAGGATGAACAGGTCAAGCTGGCGAAAAGCCAAACGCTTGAACGCTATATCGAAAAGGGCAAGACATGGATGGATTCCTTGCAAAATCAGGCCGCGACCCAGCTTGTCCTGATCAACAAACTGCAAACCGACACCAAACAGCGCGTGGTGCTCTATGATGCGCTGTCCAGCAGCTTGAAGACCGCGCAGCAGCAGGATGTGGCCCACCGTATCAACGAAATTGGCGTGAAGACCGACCAAGAGGCGCAGGCCGCCATGGCCGCCATCGGCTCTGCCACCAATGACCGGATGGCGGGCATGCTGGAGGCGCATGAGGGTCACATGGTCTTTGCCCGCAAGATCCTTGAGCAAAAGGCCAAAGCAGACGAGCGGTTCAACCGCCGCTTTGCTGCGATTGTCGAAAAGCACGACAAGAATGCGTATGGCGAATAGGTGACAAACGAAGTCAAGGCGCAGCTGACCAACGACCACACAGAGCTGTATGACACGCTTGTTGCGCGGCGTTATTTTGCCAAGTTTGACCGTATCTCTGGCCATCTGGCCCGTGTTGCGGGCGAACTGGAATCCGAAGGCACGCTGACACGCACCGAGGCTCGCGTCTTGGGGCGATATCTGACGTCTTTGGCCACGACATTCCGGGCCTTGTCTTGCAAGTATCTGATGACGGGGCGTTCAGACTCTCCGCTGCGCCTGACATTTGATCGGCATGAAAGCGGCTTTCCGGTCGTGCAAGAGCTGATGATGATGGCCGTTGATGCCGCGCAGGCGGATAAACACCTGTCGGGCAGTGCCTCGGTTGAGGAATTGAAAGAACGGATGATCCGCCGGATTGTGGGCGACCTTGCCTTGCCGACCGACCTACAATTCGCGCTGTCACAGCGCATGTATTACGAGGCTTTGGCACAAGGCGGGCTGTTTCTGGCCCGCAACGATCCAGATGCCCAGTGGATCGCCGACAAAAAGGGGCGCCGTCAGTATCTGGTGCATTGGGCCGTGTATGACACGCAACTCAATCTGCCCGTGGTCTATCTGCTGGACCTTGAAGACAGCGGCAAGCGACCGCTTCCCAATGATGACAGCCGCTGGCCAAGGGCGCAGCATCATCTGATGGCACAATCGATGGCCGGGCTGAAATTGCTGACCATCGCCCAAGGATTTGACACCGACTTTGACACGCTGCACCCCAAGCGACTGCGACGCCTCCACCTTGGCCCGATGTACTCACACAGCTTCACCCTGCAATCGGGACCGATCTCTGACGTTCTGGCCAATGCGATGGCACCCGAAGGTCAGGATTGGGCGCTGGTCTGGACGGTTGAAGATCTGAACTCTGATCGGGTCGAACAAATCAAGGACGGCTGGTTTAGCACAGTGGAACGCCAGATCTTTGCCCTTGATCCCTTTGCCGGCATAGGGGCTGACACTGGGACAACGCGGATGGAACGCATGGTGGTGTTGCCCGAACGGCCCTATCAGGCGTTGGCCGAGCTCAATCCGCCCGGCTTTCGGGATGTGCGCAAATTCGTGGTGGGCGCAGGTGGGCGCATCATTGCAACACGGTAGGGGGTAGACATGTCCACACGCGACACGATGGAGCTGAAAGAAGAGACGATCCGCGCCCAGTATGACGCGGCCCTCGCCTTGCTGACCGGGTTTGATCACGCGCCGCGGCTAGGCAAAGCGATGACACCCGATCGGGTGGAAGAGCGCTCGCCCGGCCTTGGCAGCCGCCCGCGCTTCCGCTCTACCACACCGGGCCTTGTGACCCGCCCCACCACCCGCCCCGGTGGCGTGCGGATTGTAGAACGGGTTGAGTCGGGGTCAGATGGCCTTGTGTCACCCATGCAGGCATCAGTTCTGCACTCGCTGCGCCGGGCTTTGGCAATAGCACTGGCGACGGGGGAGACCATTGCCGCCCAGTCCCCCTTGGGAGAGCTGAAAAAAGCCAACCTCGAAGGCCGCCTGCCCGACCTGAAACGCGCTGAATTCACGGAACTTTTGTCGGCCGAGGCGCTGCTGACCCTGTACACCTTTGCGAATGCCACCGCGTTCCTTCTGGCACCCCACCTTGGCACGACCACGGTTGAGGTCGGCACCGTTGATGAAATCCTGACCGACAACGCCCCCCTCGCCCTGCAAGGTGTGCTTTGGGAACTGGATCAGGACATCGCTACCTTTGCCAGCGACGAGCCGCGTCTTGCCGCCACCGTCGCCGCCTTTGCCGAAGCGCTGATGGAGAAAGTCGCCCTGCGCGCCCAGACCGCCCCCCGGCTGGAGGCATTTACCAGCGCAAGCTGGAAGGTCGAGACAGACGGCCTGACCATCGCAGGATTCAAACCCGCCCGCATGACGAAGGGCAGCGCGATCAGCATGCAGTTCAAAAAACCACATGAAGTGGTCGGCAACCACATCGCCAAATACCAGTCGCTGCGGCTGTCCAAGATGCTGATGGCTTATGACTTTGACCGCAAGCTGAACCCATTTGCCGAATTGGGCGGGTTCATCTTTACTTTTATGGGCGACGGCAAGCCCGGCACCGGCAAGACCACCCTTATTCAGATGATGGCGGGCTTGCTGAACGATTACTGCACCGTTGCGGGCTATCCGTTCCGCTATCAGAACTTCTCGATCGACCAGATTGACAGCTACCAAGGCAAATCCGGCCAGAACGCAAAGGCGTTTATTGACAATGTTCTGGACCCCGGCGTGATCGGCTTTGGCACCATTGACGATATTGATCAGGTCGCGGGCAAACGCGGCGACCGGCAGTCAAGCGCAGGCCAGCAAGAGGTGACGGCGGTGTTCATGCAGGCCTTTGCCGGGGCAAGCACGGTAGTGCGCGGCAATTGCACCTTTGGCATGTTCAGTAATTACCCCGAGAATGTGGATGACGCCCTGCGCCAACGGGCCGGTGCGCGTTTCCTTGTCGATGGCCCGCAAACGCGCGAGGACTACATTGATATCCTGTCGCTGCTGATGGGCCGCAACCACGCGATCCCCTTGGGCGACCACGAGTTGTTTGCAGCACAAGAGATAAAAAAGGCCGTAGCCGCCAGTTTTGAAGGCCATTCGCGCCCGCATGAAGACGGGCTGATCAAAGTCTGGGACAAGATGGCCGCCGACCTTGGCCCGCTGGACACCATCGCAAAAATTGGCCGCTATCTGAAAGCCATTCAGGAAGCCGATCCGCGTTTCACCGGCCGCGCAATCAAGAACATCACTGATGCGGTGAAGGTGCGGGCGATGGATTTTGAATTGCCGGATGAATGGATGGAAAACCCCGACCTGTTCCTTTTCAAACCCTATGACGAAAAGCTGACCATGATCCGCGGCCTGACCACGCCGATCACGGTGGATATGGTGATCCAAGAGATCAACCGCTACGCCGATAGCGAATTCCGCTATGCCGACAAGTCGGATGAGGTGGCGATTGAGGGAATGGTTCGGGATTACCAGCGCACCGAAGAGGCCAAGCGGCGGTATCTGGAGGGGAAATCATGACCGAGCTTTGCCGGAGATACCCAGGGGCTTTGCCCCCGGACCCCCAGGATATTTGTGAACAGAAAATGGCGAGATGGTCCGATGCGCAGGCTGATTGAAAAAGGCCTGATGTTCGGCAACCTGATCGAGGTATCCTCCCCCGCCCTCATCGACCGCTACAAGCGGGCGATGAAGCATCTGTGCGGACGGGAAACCGGGCTTACCGATTTTCACATCGACATCTCGGGTTATTCCCCCGAAATAGGGGCTGAGTTGGGGGATGATCTTTACCTCAATCCCAATGGCGCCAACCGGCAGTTTATTCTGCTGACCACGGCGCAGAAACATGCGCCTTTGCTCAATGCCAAATTCTCCACCGCTCGTGGGATCATTCGGCAGTTCATCGACACCAACGAGGCACAGCTTTTTGCTCTGACCGCCCGTGATGCTGTGGCCGGGGAGTTGCAGAATTCGGTGTTTGAAATCTCGACGCCAGCCAAACTACTGGAAATCCGCCGCATCACGGTAGAGGCGGACACCATCGGCGGGCATGTCGCCGATGCGACAAAACTGGCACGGCTGATCGAGCGGTTCCGCCAAGAACCCGATGGCTGGCGCGATGATCTGCTGATTGCCGACATGATCACCCTAGCCCAGAAAACCGGCGATGTGACGCGGGTGCCGATTGCGCTGCCGCAGATGGCCTTTGAGCAGCCGAATTTCTGGACCAGCCATTTCGGCGGGCTTTATGTGTTCCGCGATGTGGCATTTCCCGCCCTCATCTCGACCCTGCCCCGCGAAAGCCTTGGTGCTGTGCCGATTGCCCCAGTGTTTGATCAGACCCAACGCAACCAGATTGCCGACTGGCTGGAACGCAATGAGCTGGCCGAACCCATCGTGCAGGCGCGTGGGATGGATGCGGCGGCGGTGATCCGGCAGAAGATGGATTTCATTCTGGTCGAGGCGGCGGATATGCTGAACCTTGACATCGGCGACGCGCGCCGGACCGAGCTGCGCAGCATCGCCCACCGTCTTGGCAGCGGCCTGCCGATGGAGTTTCAGGGGCTGGCAGCGCTGCTTCGCTGGATTGAAGCCGGGGGCACATGGCCGCGCATTACCAGCGAACATCCGGCCTATTTCTACACCCTGCGCTCAAGACCCCATAAAGACCGCGATCTGGTGAATATGCTTTTGTCTGAACTTGCACCGATGGATGTGCGGCAAATGTATATCGTTCATAAAGAACTGTTCTACGCCAGCTATGCCCGTTGGTCCGATCGCAAGCGGCAATATGTGGCCGACTTTCTGGAGCGTGAGTATGTGGTGGACAAGCAGGGCGCGCGCGATGCCCTGTTCGGCCCGGAACCGGGCATGGACGACCGCCACCGGCCAGACCCGAAACCGGCGCGTGATCTCGGACCGGTTGTCGGTCCATGGGGTAAATCGGCAAGGATGCGCGGATGATCATTGGCTGGATCAGACTTGCGGTCGTGGGCTATGTTGGCCTGACAATCGTATATTTCGTAATGAGGATATACATGCGGTCTGTCCGGCGCGAGCGGCTGGAAAAACGGTTCGACGCGGGCGGTATCGATGGCGACCGCAGTGCCTATATCGAAAAAGGCATGGCACTGTATGAGAAGGGGTTGAAGAAGAACCTGCTGTGGCTCATCTACATCATCCCGACCGTTGCCATTGTGGTAACGCTTTATATCCTGAATTTTCAGTGAGGCGACAATGCGTTATGTGAAATGGGGCTTTTGGCTGACCTTGGCGACGCTGGTGTTTGCCTTTCTGCACTATACCCTGCCGCAAACGGATATCGTGCGCATTGTCGGGTCTGAAAACCGCCGCGTCGATATTGGCGAGAACTCTATTTTCTGGAGCAGGTCAGAGGTAGGCATGGCCAATTCCACTTCACGCGATGTGTTTTTCATCAACGCGGTCTACCCCAATGGCCGCACGATGGAGTATCGCAACGAAGACACAGGCTGGGGCTGGCCACCCTACTTCAAGATTAACAGCTTTGGGCTGCAAACGCAGGCAAAAGAGGTTTCATCAACGGATGCGGCACCAATCTGGGTTGCTGTTCGCCACTATGGTTGGCGCAACCAGTTCTTCACGATTTTCCCGAACGCCGTGTCGATCAAGCGGGTGGCAGGGCCGGATGTGACGATGGTCCCGTGGCTGAACATCGTCATCCTGACTTTCCTTGCCGGGGTCTTGTTCATGATTCGTCGGATCTGGCTCCAATTCCGGGAACGCACGATTGATCCGGCGTTGGAGGAGGCGTCAGAAACATGGGATGCCGTGGACGCAAAGGCGGACGCCGCACGTGACCGGGCCAAGGGGTTCTTTGGCAGCATTGGGGCATGGCTGGCAACGTGGCGGTCAAAACCCCGAAAATAAATGATGCCGCGCCCGGTTAAAGGGGGCGGCACACATTCGTCCACACCGATCAGCCGCGCAGCGTACCACCCGTCGCCTTAGAGACTTTTTCGATGATCTTAGCCGATACGGCTTCGATCTCGGCTTCTGTTAGGGTTTTCTCTGTCGGCTGAAGGCGCACGGTCAGGGCAAGGGATTTTTTCCCCGCGCCCATCTGCGCCTCAGCCTTTTCGCCGGTGAACTGGTCAAAAATCCGCACCGACTCGATCAGCGTTTTGTCTGCGCCAAGGGCCGCGTTCACAGCCGTCAGCCCTTCGACGCCCTTGTCGACGACAAAGGCGAAATCACGGTCCACCGCTTGCAGATCGCTGATGGTTAGTGCCGGGCGAGTTGGGGTTTTCACCTTTGGATACGGGATGTTGGCCACCAGAATTGTAAAGGCAACCGCAGGCCCCTTGAGCCCCATTTCAGCCAGCACCTTGGGGTGAACTTCGCCAAAGGTCGCCATAACATTGGGGCCAAGGCCAATCACGCCCGACCGCCCCGGATGCCACCAGCCTGCCACCTTACGGGTAATCTGCACGCGCGCAGGTGCGCCAAGGGCCGCCAGCACAGCCTCGGCATCGGCCTTTGCATCGAACACTTCAACGGGGCGGCGGCTGCCAAAAGGATCACGCGGCGCCGATTGCCCCACCAACAAGCCGGCGGCTTGCAGGTGTTGGTCGCCCGGTTCCCCCCCAGTAAAGGCCGGGCCGATTTCGGCCAAAGAAATATCCATGAAGCCGCGCGCCTGATTGCGCGCCGCAGCCCGCAAAAGACCGGGCAGCAGATCAGGGCGCAGGTGGCTCATTTCGGACGAGATCGGGTTTTCCACCCGCACCGTGTCTGTTCCACCTCCAAACAGTTTAGCAGCAGTCTCATCGATGAAACTATAGGTCACACATTCATTGTAGCCCAAAGCCACAATGGTGCGGCGCGCGGTACGTTCGCGTTGTTGCAGCGGCGTCAGAATGGGCTTTGGCACGCCCGAAACAGCGCGCGGCAGCGGCTTGCCGATCAGTTTGGTCAGCGACGCGACACGTGCCACTTCCTCAATCAAATCAGCCTCACCCAGTACATCAGGCCGCCAGCTTGGCGGGGTGGCCATTTTGCCATCCAGCACAAAGCCCAAAGCTTCCAGCGTGGCGCGTTGCTCGGCCTCGGGTATATCCATCCCCACCAATGAAATCACACGCGCCGGAGTCAGGCGATAGGCGCGGGTTGTATCAATCGGCACGCCATCTTGGGCAATTCGGCTTGGCGTGCCGCCGCACAGGTCCAGCACCATTTGCGTGGCCATATCCAGCCCCGGCAGAGTGAACGCCGGGTCCACACCACGTTCAAACCGATAGCGCGCGTCGGAATTGATCCGCAGCGCGCGGCCGGTCGCAGCGATGGTGATCGGGTCCCACCATGCGGATTCAAGGAAAACATCGGTGGTCTCTGGCGTGCAGCCTGACACCTCGCCGCCCATGATCCCCGCCAGTGATTCCACGCCCACGTCATCAGAAATAGCCATCTGGCCTTCGCGAAGGGTGTAGGTCTTGCCGTCAAGCGCCAACATCTCCTCGCCGCCCTGTGCGGGATGAATGCGCAACATGCCTTTGACCTTGGCCGCATCAAAAACGTGCAGCGGCCGGTTCAGGCCAAAGGTGAAGAAGTTGGTAATATCGACCAGCGCCGAAATCGGGCGCAGGCCAATCGCCTTCAGCCGCTGTTGCAGCCAGTCCGGCGAGGGGCCATTGGTGACACCACGGATCAGCCGCCCCGCAAAATGCGGGCAGCCTTTGGCCTTCAGCGCCGGGTCAATCTGCACCTGAACCGGGCAATCAAACTGGCCGTCGATCTGTGGAATTTTCAGCGGCTTCAGCGTGCCAAGCCCACGGGCGGCAAGATCGCGCGCAATGCCGCGCACTCCCAAGGCATCCGGGCGGTTCGGCGTAACCTTTATGTGCACCATCGGGTCCACCGTGCCGGGACGGTTCGCGGCCAGCCAGTCGATGAACTTGTCCCCGACCTCACCCGACGGCAATTCGATAATGCCGTTATGCTCGTCTGACAGCTCCAACTCACGCTCTGACGCCATCATTCCATGTGATTCCACACCGCGGATTTTGCCGACACCAAGCGTGGTGTCGATCCCGGGCACATAATCGCCCGGTTTGCACAGAACTACAGTGATGCCAGTGCGCGCATTTGGGGCACCGCAAACGATCTGCTTTTCGCCTTCATCCGTCAGAACACGGCAAACCCGCAGACGATCCGCATCAGGGTGCTGTTCAGCATGCAAGACTTTGGCAATGGTAAACGGTGCCAGTTTGGCAGCAGGGTTCACCACCTCCTCCACTTCCAGCCCCAGATCAGTCAGTGCGTAGAGGATATCGTCAATGCTTGCCTCGGTGTCGAGATAGTCCTTGAGCCAGGAGAGGGTGAATTTCATCGCAATCGTCCCTTGGTTTTCTTGGCTTTGGCCTTACCGCAAAGCAAACACAAGGGGAAGCCACGCGGGCAGGGTTTCCCCGATGGAAACGGGTTGTCGCTTCAAACAACGACAGTTCGCCACATTCTTGCTTATCCAACGGTGTAGACCCGTCACCATGATGGACCCGATGCTCACAAAACCAAAGAACCACAAGGCCAGAAACCATTGGCCCCTTATCCTGTTGCTCGGGATAGCTGCACTGTGTTTTGTGCTTGCAGCACAGGGATTTAGGACAGTGGCCGAAATATTGGTTCAGCCACTGTAATTGGTTCAGCGGCTTAAACCGCCTGCCAGATCCGGCATATCAAGCGCCGCAAACCCGTAATGGCGCAACCAGCGTAAATCGGATTCAAAAAAGGCCCGCAGATCAGGGATGCCGTATTTAAGCATGGCAATGCGGTCGATACCCAGGCCAAAGGCAAAACCCTGCCATTCATCCGGGTTCACGCCGGCCGCAGCCAGCACCTTGGGGTGCACCATGCCCGAGCCCAGAATCTCCATCCACTTGTCGCCCTCACCGATGCGCAGCTGGCCGCCCACCACCGAGTAGCGGATATCGACCTCGGCTGACGGTTCGGTAAAGGGGAAATGGCTGGCACGGAACCGCAGTTCCACCCGGTCCACCTCGAAGAACGCGCGGCAGAATTCTTCCAGCGTCCATTTCAGATTGGCCATACTTATATCACGGTCGATCGCCAGACCCTCGACCTGATGGAACATCGGGGTATGGGTCTGGTCCATATCCATCCGGTAGACCCGGCCCGGCGCGATCACCCGGATCGGCGCGCCATGGTCCATCAGCGCGCGGATCTGCACCGGGCTGGTGTGGGTGCGCAGCACGTGGGGCGGGCGGGTGTCGCCTGTCGCCCGGTGCATGAAGAACGTGTCATGCTCCTGCCGCGCCGGGTGTTCGGGGGGGATGTTCAGCGCATCGAAGTTGTACCAGTCAGATTCCACCTGCGGACCTTCGGCAACAGCAAAGCCCATGTCGGCGAAGATGGCGGTCAGCTCTTCCATCACCTGGCTGACCGGGTGTACGGTGCCGCGCGGGCGGGGGCGGGCGGGCAGCGTCACGTCCAGCCATTCGGATTTCAGCCGCTCATTCAGCGCCGCGTCGCCAAGGGCGAGCTTCTTGGCCCGCAGGGCGGCGTCGATCTCGTCCCGCAAAAGGTTCATCGCGGCCCCGGCGGCTTTGCGCTGATCGGGGTCCATCTTGCCAAGTGTCGCCATCAGGCCTGAAATTTCGCCCTTCTTGCCTAGAGCCGCCAGCCGGACCTCTTCCAGCCCGGCCTCGGTCGTGGCGCCGGCCACGGCCTCAATATACTTGCCCCGGAGGTTGGTCAGGTCCATCACGCGTCCCCTTGGATTATGCGAGTCCGGGTTAGCGGGAAGGGGGCAAGGATGCAAGGGGGAGGCGTGTTGCCCCTGTGTTACAGGGGGCTGGGGTGAGGGATTTCAACAGGTTAGGGTTTGGGGCCTAAGGGGTTGTTAAGGTGTGGGGTGCGACTTTAGAATAATAGGGCGTTTTGGTTTAAAGTCGTGCTCGGCCCATGGACGAAGCCGTTCCGCAGCATTGGCGCATTTGGCTGATGGCGTGAGACGCCCCCAAATGTCGCTCATTTTGCGATCTGCCTGACCTGCCTGACGATTGGGGCCTTCTCAATCATCAGACAGGAGGCTTCCATGACAGAGCAGAGAGTAAGCCCGCCTC